>CAXXFP010000001.1:0-382768 GCA_963678505.2 Oscillospiraceae bacterium
TCAAGCAGAAGGTCGTGCTTAACGTTGCCGACTACTACTGGTCGCGTTCTGTTATGAGCATTCCTAATGATCCACAAAATATCAAAATCTTCTATCGTGATCGTGTCGAAGACGAAAATTCAAGCTTCGACCCTGCTTTACTGCGTGTACATAAGCCTGAGTTCCAAAAGTGCCCAGAGCCTGACGATATTCTGAAAGAATGGCTGTATGCCGGCTGGGATTCCTTCCGTAATGAAGCCCGTATTCATGAAAAAATCGAGAGAGACACTAATGAAGTAATAGGTAAACCAAACCACTCTGAAGAAGTGCCCAAGAACTTGTTAGATTTTAGCAAACAACAACCGGATACTGATGACGAGAACACTATCGTCATTGAACATTTCAACGACGATAAATCTCGTATAAAAGCTTTTGAAAAGTGGATAGCTACCCGTAATGAGTGGGTTGAAAAGCAAAGGATAACCGAGAAAACGCGGGATTTATTCACGTCCCTATATAAGCTTCATGTGGATTTAGAGCGCGAATCCGAGACGCTTGAAATGGTTGTAACCAACGGCTTCCTACGCGACAGAGAAAATAACAGTATCAATCACCCGGTTATCACACGCCGCGTTAAGACAAGCTTTGATGCAGCTTCAAACACAATGAGCATTGAGGATACGGATGTTGAAACCGAACTGTATGCGATGATGTTCCAGATGATGGATGATATCAATTTAGACTCGATAACATCTCTGCGCGACGATCTGCGCAAAAACGATTATCATCCGATGGATCGCAACGATATGCCTGAATTCATGAAGGTGCTTGTTCATCAGCTGTCTTCCGAAAGCCTGTTCTCCAAGGACGGTGAGCCTGATGGTTGGATGCGTTCCAACCGTCTGCTTCTACATATTAACCCGGTTTTTATCGTCCGCAAGAGAGTTGATGGCACGATGAAGGCTATCGAGCATATCATAGAAAATATTACAGAAACCGGTTATGTGCCTCCCCACTTAAATGACATTGTCAGCGGCGGACAAATTGAGATACCAGAAGATAACCATGAGGAAACCGTTGAAGAACAACTTGCGGCTGTTGGTGGCGAGAGCGTAGATATTCTTCTTTCAAAAGAAGCAAATAAGGAACAACTCGAGATTGCTCAGCGCATTGAGCTTTACAATGCTGTCCTTGTGCAAGGCCCTCCGGGGACCGGTAAGACCCACACTATTGCAAACCTAATGGGGCATTTTCTGGCTCAAGGTAAAAGCGTTCTTGTAACCAGCCATACCAAGAAGGCGCTGACTGTTCTGAAAGAAAAAGTCGCTCCCGGCCTACAGAATCTGTGTGTCTCTGTTCTCGATGATTCCAACGTTGACATGGAAAAGTCCGTTGACGGTATCACCGATTATATGTCCAAGAATACGGCGCATGAGCTTAAACGTCAGATGGACAGCGTGGTACAGGAGCGTAGGCAAATTATCGCCGATTTGGCTGACACACGTAAAAAGCTGTTTGCAATTATCAATCAGGAATGCAACAGCATCGTACTGAATGGCGAGGAAATTTCTCCATCCAAGGCGGCAGCTTTCGTGCTTGATCGTGCTGGAGATTTATCTTACATTCCAGGCAATATCCGTCTTTATTCGCCCTTGCCGGTATCGTTTGCCGAACTGGCCGATTTGTACAGAAGCAATGAGAGCATTTCAGTCCAGGACGAGCCTGAACTTGCTAGCAATCTTCCTAATCCCGATACATTGCTCTCCCCAATGGAATTTGAGAAAACGTGGCAAAGCCTGCAAGCGGCGAAACAACATCTAAGTGAAATTGCAAAAACTTATGCTTGTACTATTCAATACAATAATTACGATTGCTGTATATTATTTGAGTCAGGTTCTTATAACTTCAGCTTTGATTATCCGGAAGAGGCCAACCTTGATTCTCTGAGCACATATATCGAATCCTTCGGCAGCATTGAGACATGGATGAAATACGCTGCTGTAGATGGTAAGAAGGACGGCGCGTTCAAGCAGCGTTGGCTTACCCTGATTGAGCAAATTCAGAGGACTTGTGATTATGCCGAATCCATCGTGACTGAGCAGTTTGGTAAAACGCTTCATTTCGTATGTGACGAAGACCCACAGGAGTTGATACTTGTTTATGAAAAACTGAGAAGTGTTCTTGCCAAGAAAGGCAAGATATCAAAGCTTGACCTCTTATTCAATAGTTCATATGAGAAAGCACTATCCACCGTTACTATCAATGGTTTGCAGATTCAATCCGCAGATGATTGTGATATCGTGCTACATACTATTGAGCTCAAAAAAGCTAGGAAACAGTGTTCGGTTTACTGGAACAATTTGCTTTCCGCACATGATGTTCCCTCGTTCTTTGATTTGGATGGAGACGAGCCTGAGCGTGTTGCCGAAAAATGGATTGCACCAATCCGGCGATATTTGGATTGGTACAAGCTGGAGTTTTCGCTATTATCCGACCATCTATCAGATGTAAATATCCCGACCGATGTAGTCTTTTCTGACAATCCTTTGGATTCCGAAATATCTGCAACTGACAGAATTCTGTCGGCGTTAAATGATGTTATTCCGCCGATAATTGATGCTTGCAGGACAACATTGAAAATACAAAAACTAGAAGCTGCAATCTCGGATATTGAGGCTGTATTGGAGGAAGGCAAGCGTATCAACTCAACCGCCTGTGTGACTATAATTCGAGCTATCACTAATGGCGACTGCTCTGCGTACACAGAAGCTTTCAAGCAATTGGAAACGCTCTATGCAAAGTACGATTTGCAGTATAAGCGAGATGATTTGCTCAAGAGGATCGCTCCTGTTGCTCCGCAGTGGGCTGATGCTATCAAAAACCGCATTGGTGTTCATGGAGAGACTGTCGTGCCAAGTACAATTGAGGATGCTTGGAAGTGGAAGCAGTATTCCGGAATCATTTCCGACATTACCGCTGGGCCATTTGATGAACTTCAGGCAAAAAGCATTTCTCTCAGCAAGAAATATCGTCAGGTAACGGCCAAATATGCAGAAAAAAGTGCTTGGTATTATCTGCTTAGTCGGACAGAGCGCGACATCGATATGAAGCAAGCTCTGCAAGGCTGGAAGCAAACTGTAAAGAGAATTGGTAAAGGCACCGGAAAAAATGCTCCAATGTATAAAGCAAAAGCCCGTGAGCTGATGGCAAAATGCCAGGTAGCTGTGCCGGGGTGGATTATGCCGATAAGCAGAGCGCTTGAGAGCTTGGACCCTCGAACCAATAGTTTCGACATTATCATTGTTGACGAGGCAAGTCAGTCGGACATTTCAGCACTCGCTATTGTATACATGGCGAAAAAACTCATCATTGTTGGAGATGACAAACAGGTTAGCCCTATGGCTGTTGGCGTTGAGATCGATAAGATGAATGCCCTGGAGCAGATGTACATTAAGGGTAAAATCCCAAACTCGCATCTGTATAATGCTAAGACCTCGCTTTATGACATAGCAGCAACAACGTTCCAGCCTCTTATGCTTCGCGAACATTTCCGCTGCGTTCCAGAAATCATAGGATTTAGCAATAGGTTGTCATATGATTTCAAGATTAAGCCGTTACGCGATGCAAGCAGCAGCCTGTTACTTCCCGCCGTTGTAAATTACCGTGTTGACGGCGGCAAGCGTGAAGGAAAAGAAAATCCAAAGGAGGCTCTAACCATTGTTGCTTTACTTATGGCGAGCATGAAACAGCCGGAGTATGATGGAAAAACATTTGGCGTTATCTCTTTACTGGGCGATGAACAGGCTAAGAAAATTCAGAATCTGATATTTGAGCATATTGACGCAAAGGACATTGAACGCAGAAGAATCCTGTGCGGCAACGCATCGAACTTCCAGGGCGATGAACGTGATGTTGTGTTCCTGAGTGTTGTTGACAGCGGGAACGGATATGGACCCCTCCCAAAGCAGGAATTTGGTCCGGATGATGCATATAGAAAACGTTATAACGTTGCGGCAAGCCGAGCGAGGGATCAGCTTTGGATCGTTGACTCGCTTGATGCTGCCAATGACCTAAAACCCGGCGATATCAGAAAACGGCTGATTGATTATTCGCTTAATCCTGCGGCGTTTGAGAATGTCAGTGCTGAAATAGAGAAAAAATCAGAATCGCCGTTTGAGGCTGCTGTGGCAAGGACTCTGGCAAGCCGAGGTTATCATTTGGTTCAGCAATGGAAAGTCGGTGCATATCGACTTGACATGATTGCTGTCTGTGGAAAAAAGAACGTTGTTATCGAATGTGATGGCGAGCGTTATCACAGCGGTGAGGCAAAAATCCGTGAGGATATGGAAAGGCAGACAATTCTTGAACGTTTAGGCTGGCGGTTCATCCGTATCCGTGGCAGTGAGTATTTCCGTAATCCTGAAAAAGCTATAGAACGTGTTATTGCTGAATTGGACAACTATGGAATAGAACCGGAAGCTCAAACCATAGCACCAACCGAAACAAGAACATCAGAATTACTGCAAAGGACGAAGGCTCTCGCCGATGAGATTCTCAGCAGCTTTGGCTCATCAGGGCCCGCTGCAGTCGATATAGAAACGATAGGTGCTGCTTTGTCTAACCACGGCGTTCAGATGCCAGCAATGCGAGAAGCCCCGAAGAAAACTCCTAATACAGACGAGCCAAAGAACATAAAGAGTGATGGTCAAGTGGCGGAGCAGTTTGTTTTAAATTTGGATAATACTGAATCGCACCGACCAAAAGGGCCATCGCGTCAAGAACCTAAGCGATCCAAAGCGAATACGGCTAAACTTGCAAGCCATTCTGTGCCAGCAGTTCAGCCGCGTTCATCCAGTAAACCTACAGAAGGAGACAATTTTATTGCGGAGCTGAACGGCGAAGGGATTGCGTTTATAGATAATCGAGCGCAATCCGGAATTGTTTGGGTGTTATATTCTGCTGATGTAAAAGAAACGGTTGAGACACTGTCGAGTAAACATCAATGCAAGCTTGGATTGGAAAAGCGTGGCTCGATAGCCACAAACAATCGTCCGGCTTGGAGAGTAGTATTTTAATGGAGGATGGCGAAAATGGCAAACGACCACAAGGAACTCAAATATGAAATCATCACGAACGTCGGCATTGTCTCGGAGCAGTCTGGTGGTTGGAAAAAAGAATTGAACAGGATTAGCTGGAACGGTGGCGAACCAAAGTACGACCTTAGAGACTGGGCACCTGAACATGCAAAAATGGGTAAAGGCATGACAATGACAGAGGAAGAACTTCGCAGCCTGAAAAAAGTACTTGACACCGAGATAGAATATTTGGATTCGGAGATTTAATATTTGGCGCAAGCCGAATATTAAATTATTTAAGTACACCAGAGATATGGGGTGAATAATTTGGAGCTTATTGACAACAAAAACAAAATATTGCGAGATGATTTGGCTGTTGAGATAAAAAGAGGGAGCAAACTGTCCATTGCTGCGGCTTGCTTCTCAATATATGCATATCAGGAGCTTCAGAGACAGCTTTCCAATATTGATGAGCTTCGGTTTATCTTTACTGCTCCCACATTTTCAACGGTGAAAAACCAAAAAGAAAAACGAGAGTTTTATATCCCGCGTCTATCCCGCGAAAAGAGCCTCTATGGAACCGAGTTCGAAGTCAAGCTTCGAAATGAGTTGACGCAAAAGTCAATCGCCAAAGAATGCGCCGATTGGATCAGAAAGAAAGCCGTTTTCAAATCCAACGTCACCAGTGAAAACATGATGGGCTTTATGAATGTAGACGAAAAGAACTACATGCCTATCCTTGGCTTTACGACGGTCGATCTCGGCTGTGAACGTGGAAACAACGCCTACAACATGGTGCAGAAAACGGAAGCTCCGTTCTCCACGGCATACATTGATCTGTTTAACAGTCTATGGAATGATAGTACCCGTATGCAGGTTGTGACCGAAGAAGTAATTGACAGTATCACCGCTGCCTACAACGAAAACTCTCCAGACTTCATTTACTTTGTTACGCTCTACAACATCTTCAACGAGTTCCTTGAGGATGTTTCGGAGGACGTTCTCCCGAATGAAGCCACAGGATTTAAGGAAAGTGAAATTTGGAACATGCTTTACAACTTCCAGAAGGACGCCGCCCTTGCTATTATCAATAAACTCGAAGAATATAACGGCTGCATCCTTGCGGATAGTGTTGGCCTTGGTAAAACCTTTACTGCGCTTGCGGTTATAAAATACTATGAAAACAGGAACAAATCCGTCCTTGTGCTCTGCCCAAAAAAGCTCTCGAACAACTGGAACACCTACAAGGACAACTATGTCAATAACCCCATCGCTGCGGATCGCCTTCGATATGATGTTCTCTATCACACAGACTTGAATCGTTCTCACGGAGCATCAAACGGTCTGGATTTGGATCGCCTAAATTGGGGCAACTATGATCTTGTTGTCATTGATGAATCGCATAACTTTCGAAACGGCGGGAAACTCAGTGGAGAGGAAGACGAAAAGGAAAACCGCTATCTCCGTTTGCTTAACAAGGTCATTCGCAAAGGCGTGAAAACGAAGGTGCTGATGCTCTCAGCCACGCCAGTTAACAACCGTTTCAATGACCTTAAAAATCAGCTGCAGCTTGCATATGAGGGTAATGCTGCCCTTATTGATGACAAGCTCAACACTACGCACTCAATTGATGACATCTTCAAAAATGCGCAGAAGGCCTTCAATACATGGAGCAAGTGGGACGCTTGCGACAGAACGACTGAAAAGCTTCTGAAAATGCTGGACTTTGACTTCTTTGAGGTTTTGGACAGCGTGACCATAGCGCGTTCCCGTAAGCACATCGAAAAATACTATGATACCTCCGACATAGGGAAATTTCCCACGCGGCTGAAGCCTATTTCACTGAGCCCATGCCTCACGGATTTGAAATCTGCAATTAACTACAACGAAATTTTTGCTCAGCTCATGCTGTTGGCGTTGACTATATACACACCTACGCATTACATCCTTCCAAGTAAAATAGAGAAGTACGCTGAGCTCTATGAAGATAACAAAGTCAACATCGGCTTCACTCAGGCAAACCGCGAACAAGGAATTCGCCGCTTGACTGCGATCAATCTGATGAAGCGCATGGAGAGTTCGGTCTATTCCTTCAACCTGACATTGAAGCGAATAAGAGATCAGATTGAAGGTATGGTCAAGACCATCGACGAATATGACCGGCACAGTAGTCAGACCGTCCAGATGACAGACATTTCCGACATTGACGAATATGATTTTGACGACCAGAACGGCGAAGACCTCTTTTCTATCGGAAGAAAAGTCAAGATTGACCTTGCAGACATGGACTATAAATCTTGGCGTGATAGTTTGGTAGAGGATGCGGAAATATTAGAATTGCTCTACATCATGATTTCCGACATTACGCCAGAGCATGATAGTAAGCTCCAGGAATTGTTCAAAGTCCTGAAAACTAAGATTGAACGTCCCATAAACGTTGGAAACAAAAAGATTGTTATTTTCACCGCATTCTCCGATACTGCCGTCTATCTGTACGACAATGTGAGCAAGTACATGAAGGCTCACTTTGGGCTTGATACGGCAATGATAACCGGATCTGTTGACGGAAGAACTACTATCCCCAAGCTGAGGGTCGATTTTAATACAGTGCTGACGTGCTTTTCACCGATCTCAAAGGGCAAGGAGCTGCTGATGCCGAATAACCCTGCAAACATTGATGTCCTGATTGCTACCGACTGTATCTCCGAAGGTCAGAACTTACAGGACTGTGACTATCTCATAAACTATGACATCCACTGGAATCCGGTTCGTATTATTCAGCGTTTCGGACGAATTGACCGTATCGGCAGCAGAAACGAGTGCATCCAGCTCGTAAACTTCTGGCCGGACATTTCACTCGACGAGTACATAAACCTCAAAGCAAAAGTTGAAACCCGCATGAAGATTGTTGACATGACTGCCACCGGTGATGATTACATCCTCAGCGACGAAGAAAAGACAGACCTTGAATACCGCAAATCTCAGCTTAAGCGGTTACAGGAAGAAGTTGTGGATATTGAGGATATGTCCAGCGGCATTTCAATCATGGACTTGGGGCTTAATGAATTCCGGCTTGATCTTTTGGACTATGTGAAGAACAACCCCAATTTGGACAAGACCCCCTTTGGACTGCACGCCGTTGTCCCGGCTCATGAGGATGTTCAGGCCGGTGTGATTTATGTTTTGAAAAACCGTTCTGGTAGCGTGAACATTGACAATCAGAACCGGCTTCATCCGTTCTACATGGTCTACATCTCAAATGACGGCGAAGTGATCTGTGACCATCTTTCCCCTAAGCAGGTGCTCGATAAAATGCGCTATCTTTGCAAGGGCAAACGTGAGCCGCTGAATGACCTGTGCCGAGACTTCAATCGTGAAACCAAGGACGGGCGCGATATGCGGCGGTATTCCGAACTGCTTGGCAAGGCTATTGCCTCTATCATCGAAGTAAAAGAAGAAAGCGACCTTGACAGCTTTCTGTCGGGCGGTCAGGTCAGCTTCCTGTCAAATGAGATTAAGGGACTGGATGACTTTGAACTAATCTGCTTCCTTGTTGTGCGCTGAGAAAGGAGTTTGCCCATGCTTGGCTTACCGAAATCAACCGAGCTGAAAAAACAGCTGCCAAAAAGCGCGATCTATAAGAAGTTTTCGATGAACACGGCGGCCAAAGAGCGATTCGATGCCGATGTCAGCCGCATCGACATTGTGAATGAAGTCTCTCCGGCAAACACCACGATTGCTGCCGGCGAGACTGTTCAATCCTTCTATGTGCTGCTTGTGTCCTTGAAAAAAGCAGAGCTCGATGAAAAGAACATCATCACGCTCTCAAAACTTATAGAGCAGAATATGCTATTTATCCTCTCTTTTGAGGGAAAGGCTAAGCTGGCTATATATCGTACAAAGCTGATACAGGGCGAATGGCTCCCGATAGACGAGATTTCAGTTCCACTCACCGGCTTGAACATGGATGCCGTATGGGAAAACGTCGTAATCCAGATCGGCAATATCGAGATGGAGCAAGGTAACACGCTTGATGAGCAAATAAGGCGGGACGAGGAACGCGCTAAGCTCCAGAAACAGATTGAGGCGCTCGAAAAGCAGGCATGGAACGAAAAACAGCCCAAACGGAAGTTTGAGCTGGCGCAGGAGATAAAATATCTAAAAAATGCAGAGGGGGAAATATAAGTGAAAAAAGATAATTCGTCTCCGAGTATGTTCTACGCTTATAGATATTTTGTAGTAAAGGACGCACAAACGACATTATTTAATGATGATAATTCTCCTATATCCCAGCTTATTAAAAAGTGTGAAACAGAAAAGCAAATCACACTCGAGGTAGAAAATCGTCGAGATTTGCTGCTATATATTCAAAAATATAACAAACATACGTATTTATTTAAGTTTTGCAGAGATTTTCCAATAACGAAATATGATTATGACGCTGAAAGAGAAGATATAGTGGAAAGTATAGAATCCAATTATCCTTTTATTTATGTAATTATTGATACCAATAAACAAATTATCTTATTAGAATACAAAACTTCGATTTATACAAGAATTGACGCTTGTAAAAGCGCATTTAAATCTTTTGTCATAACCTATATTCACAACTTGAATTATTCATTTAGCATGGATGAAATTATTAATTTAACTACATTTTGGGAAACGGTACAAGATGCTGATAAGATTTTTGAATTAAAACTCAACTTAAAATCTCCAAATTTATTTGGCAGTGCGCTATCTACCAACGAATTATTAAAGAAACTGAAGATTGATTTTAATAATGATGAACTCGATATGAATTTGAAAAATACAAATGGAAAATTGAATATTTCAAAAGAAACGGTCGGCGATGCTATTGATTACGCAGGAGCCGGAGGTGGTCACTGGAAATTGTCTTTGATTCGCAAGGGGCAAATAAAGAAAACAACTGTAAACAGTAGTAAAAGTGTAAAAACAATAGAAGTAACCAATTTTGAGGATGAATTGCGATTAGAAGGCGACCATGAAATTATCGAAAAAATAAAGAGTATTGAAGATATTATTAAGGATTAGGTGCGAAATGAAAAAGACAATCACTGCCATCATAATATTTGGTTCACTCATTCTATCAATTGTTTTAGTGCTAAATTCGGATGCTTTATCAAAAGGCACTGCAAAAATTATTGATGATGATTTTATATTAACTTTTATTGGGATGTTCACAAGTCTTGCGATCGCTGTGATTGCCTTTCTATATTCAAATGTTGAGAAAATAAGAGCAACACTCTTGAAATCAAATCAGAATAAGAAACCTGAGATTGAAAATCAATTTGATCAAATATTTAAGGAATTAAAAGATGATACTTTATTGACATTAATATCCTTAATAACATGTTTTTTTGTAATTGTTTTTCGTGATATTGATTTTAGCTTTATTAAAATATCAATTGTTTGCATAACTAAAATTCAAATGGTATCAATCATTAAATTATCTTTAATATTGCTGACCTTTG
The DNA here is from genome assembly GCA_963678505.2 of Oscillospiraceae bacterium. GTDB lineage: Bacteria > Bacillota > Clostridia > Oscillospirales > JAVBQB01. Next base: position 10,550 of record CAXXFP010000001.1, read on the forward strand.
CAGCAATTACTGATATTTTTATAGCGTTATTTAATTTGATTAAAGCGTCAAAAGAAGTTGAATTATCGCAGGAGGAAAAATAAATGGATAAGCTCAAGATGCACACGCCCAACAGGGCTGACGATAACTTCTGCAAGCTGGCGGCGCTTTTCCCGAATGCCGTCACGGAGACGATTGGCGAAAGCGGCGAGGTTGTCCGGGCTATCGATAAAGATGTGCTGATGCAGGAAATTGCGACGAAGGTCGTTGACGGGCCGGAAGAACGCTACCAGTTTACCTGGCCAGACAAGAAAAAGGCGATTCTTACGGCGAATGCTCCGATCAATAAAACGCTGCGCCCTAGCAGGGAGGAAAGCGTTGACTTTGACAGCACCGAAAATCTCTATATCGAGGGCGACAACCTTGAGGTTTTAAAGCTGCTGCAGGAAACCTATCTCGGTAAGGTTAAAATGATCTACATTGATCCTCCGTACAACACCGGCAATGACTTCGTATATGAGGATGACTTTGCTCAGGGCGCCGACGACTACATAGCAAATAGCGGCCAATACGATGAAGAAGGCAACCGTCTTGTGCAAAATACTGAGAGCAACGGGCGTTTTCATACGGATTGGCTCAACATGATTTATCCAAGACTGAGACTTGCAAAAGATTTGCTGGCGGACGATGGCGTGATTTTCATCAGCATTGATAACAACGAACTGGTTAATACCGTCAAGATGGGGAATGAGGTCTTTGGCGAATCAAACTACATTACCACAATCGCTAATATTAACAATCCAAAAGGGCGTTCTGATGATAAGTATTTTGCAACAGCACACGAGTATATTGTTGTGTATAAGAATGAGGATGTCATAATAAAGGGCTTTGAACCTGAAGAGAAGGTGTTAAGGAGATACAACAAGAAAGACGACGATGGTCGCTCATATAGATTTATAGACTTGCGAAAAACCGGTGATAGCGACAAGCGGGAGGATAGACCAAATATGTTCTATTCCTTCATGTACTCTGAATCTACAAAGGATTTTTATCCTACGTTTGATGAAGAGGTTCCAGAGGGATATATTAAGATTTTCCCTACAAGAAGCGATGGTTCTTTTGGTCGTTGGAGAACGGGCATAGAAACAGCAAAAGAACGACTGGTTGATTTATGCCCTGTTCTTATGCCGAAATACAATAAGTGGACAGTAATGGAAAAGGATTACTTAACCGACGATTTGTTTATTAAGTCCACTTCCGTTTGGAATTTTAAGGATGTAAACAGCGAGAGAGGGACGGAACAATTCGTTGCACTTGGATTCGAAAAGGACGTTTTTCCTCGTCCTAAACCCCTCGGCACCATACTCAGGATGCTAAGATTGGCAACCTCGTCAACAGATATAATCCTCGACTTCTTCTCCGGCTCCGCCACGACCGCCCACGCAGTTATGCAGCTAAACGCAGAGGATGGCGGACAGCGCAAATTCATCATGGTACAGCTTCCTGAAGAAACCGACGAAATGAGCGAAGCCTACAAAGCCGGTTACAAAAATATCTGCGAAATCGGCAAAGAGCGCATACGCCGTGCCGGAGCAAGGATAAAGGACGACAGCCCACTGACCACACAAGAGCTTGATGTAGGTTTCCGCGTTCTCAAGTGCGAAAGTTCCAACATGAAAGATGTATTCTACAATCCTTCTGACTATACGCCGAATATGTTTGAATCTCTCACCGACAATATTAAGGAAGATCGCACGCCGGAAGATCTGCTCTTCCAGGTCATGCTTGACCTCGGTATTCTGCTGTCCAGCAAGATCGAAGTCATAGAGATTGCCGGTAAGAAAGTGTACAGCGTAGCGGACAGCTTCCTGCTGGCTTGCTTTGATGAAAAAGTTACCGAGGATGTGATTGCGGAGATTGCCAAGCGAAGCCCGTATTATTTTGTCATGCGAGACAGCTCTATGGCAACCGACTCCGTCGCCGCCAACTTCGAGCAGATTTTCGATACATACAGCCCGAAAACCATTAGAAAGGTGCTGTGATATGGATTTTAAAGATATTCCGAGTGCTGATTTTTCAAAGATACTGGGATCCATGCCACCTGTTACACCGCAGTTTAATTTTTCAGTACCCAAAATTCCTGAGATTGACCCAACGTCCACGGTGCAATACAAGATTCAGGAACAGACCCGGCTCCTTACGGAGCAAAGTCAGAAGCAGATTGAGGCATTAACAGGGCAAAACAAACAGCTTGAAGCCTTGATAGAGCAGCGAGACAAAGAGTTGAAGCAGTCAAATCGGCAAAATTCGACCATGCTTTGGATAACGATAATAGCGTGTCTTGCAGCTATCGTATCAGCGGTTTTTACTGTTTTGATGGCAACCGGGGTGATAGGATGAAATTTCAATTCACATTACAACAGTACCAAACTGACGCGGTTGAAGCTATCGCATGGGTTTTCAACGGCCAGGGGCATTATGATCGCACGAGTTATATCCGCGACGTGGGTAAAACTTCAGCGCAGCAGAAACAGATGACGCTCTTGGGCCCCGACGAATACGGTGAGCAGCTTGATCTTGAAGACGTAACCGGCTACAAAAATGAAGCTGTTGAGCTCGTGGACGATCAGCTTCTCAGCAACATCCACAAGTTGCAAGCACTCAATAACATTAAGCTCTCTCCTAATCTTATCAAAGATCTTGGGCGGTGCAACCTTGATATTGAGATGGAGACCGGCACAGGTAAAACCTATGTGTACATCAAGACGATGTTTGAGCTGAACAAGCGTTATGGATGGAGTAAGTTCATTGTTGTCGTGCCGTCCATAGCAATCCGCGAGGGCGTGAAAAAGTCCTTTGAAATCACGCAGGATCACTTCATGGAGTATTACGGCAAGAAGGCGCGGTTCTTTATCTACAGTAGTTCAAACCTGAATCAGCTTGACAATTTTGCTTCCAGTGCCGGAATCAATGTCATGATTATCAATACGCAGGCGTTTGCTGCCTCCATGAACGAGGAAAAGAACGTTGAGGGCAGATCGGGCGACTCAGCGGCACGTATTATTTACTCAAAACGTGACGAATTTGGTTCCCGCCGTCCTATCGACGTTATCGCGGCCAATCGCCCGATTCTTATTCTTGACGAACCACAAAAAATGGGCAAGGAAGACAGCGCAACCCAAAAAGCGCTCAAAAAGTTCAATCCGCTATTCAGTCTGAACTACTCGGCTACTCACGCAAAGCAGCACAATCTTGTCTATGTGCTGGACGCGCTGGACGCCTTCAATAAGCGGCTTGTAAAGAAAATCGAAGTCAAAGGCTTTGAGGTCAAGAACTTCCGGGGAACAGACAAATACATGTTCCTTGAAAGCATCGTTCTGTCAAGTAAAAAGCCGCCTATGGCGCGAATCGAGTTTGAGATTTCTTATAACAAGTCCATCAACCGCGAAACGCGGACGCTTGGTGTCGGTGATAACCTCTATTATCTTTCAAATGAAATGGAGCAGTATAAAGGCTTTTCCATCTCCGACATTGATCCTTTCCGGGGCACCGTGACCTTCTCTAACGGCGAGGTCGTTTCCGCCGGAGATGTTGTGGGCGATATATCCGAGCAGGATATGCGCCGAATACAGATCCGGGAGACGATTGTTTCTCATTTTGAAAAGGAAGAAAAGCTGTTCAACAAGGGTATCAAGACGCTTTCACTGTTTTTCATCGACGAGGTTGCCAAGTATCGCATTTATGACGAAAACGGTACCGAGCAGGTTGGCGAATACGGCAAAATGTTTGAGCAGGAATATCTTGATGTACTCAATTTGTACCTGACATTGGAGGACACACCGTATCAAAAGTATCTGCGCTCGGTCTGTGCACAGCCGCATGAAGTCCACCGCGGCTATTTCAGTATCGACAAGAAGACCGGACACAGCGTCGACAGCGCCCTCAAGCGTGGTTCTGAGTTCTCTGACGATATTTCAGCATACGATCTGATCCTAAAAAATAAGGAGCGCCTGCTTTCCTTTGATGAGCCGACGCGATTCATCTTCTCACACTCCGCCCTTCGTGAGGGTTGGGACAGCCCGAATGTTTTCCAAATCTGCACCTTGAAGCACTCAAACAGCCAGACCATGAAGCGTCAGGAAGTCGGACGAGGCTTGCGCCTCTGCGTAAGCCAAACCGGGAGCCGTATGGACGCCATGACCTGCGGCGATACCGTTCACGACATCAATAAGCTGACCGTCATCGCCAGTGAGAGCTATAGGACGTTTGTTTCCGACTTGCAGAAAGACATTAAAACTGTTCTCTATGACCGCCCGTCCAAGGCAACGATGGATTACTTCGAGGGAAAAACAGTTATGCTTGGAGAGCAGCCGGTTGTGATCGACGTGAAGCAGGCGAAAAGTATTTATCGCTATTTACTCAAGAACGACTATATCGACGACAACGATAATGTCACTGATGCCTACCGGGACGACCTTGCTAACAGCTGCCTTGCTCCGCTGCCGGAGGATGTTCGGCCTATTACAGAAGGCGTACATACTCTTGTTCAGGGTGTATTTGATGATAGCGTGCTTGACAGAATGATTGAAAATGGCAATCAAACCAAGGTGCTGGACAATGTCCTGAACGATAATTTCTACAAGAAAGAGTTCCAAACGCTATGGGGGTATATCAATCACAAATACGCCTACACGGTTGAGTTCAACAGCGATGAGCTCATCAATAAAGCTATTGCCCATATTGACGAGAAGTTGTTCGTTTCAGAGCTGCAATACACAACATCGGTAGGCCAGCAGCGCCGTGATATGAGCGAGTTTGAACTTGAACGCGGAGAATCCTTTGAGACCGCAAAGACGCGGACGCAGGCCTTAAAACACGCTCAGACAAGCCAGATCAAATACGACCTTATCGGCAAAATCGCCGATGGTGCGGTTCTGACGCGGAGAACGGTTGCGGCCATCCTGAAAGGCATCCGCCTTGATAAGTTCTATATGTTCAAAAACAATCCGGAAGAATTTATCACAAAGGTAATCAAGCTGATCAAAGAGCAGAAAGCGACAATGATTGTTGAGCATATCTCCTATGACCAGATTGATGGTTCTTATGAAAGTGCCATTTTTACTGCTGAAAAGCATTCTCAAAGCTTTGATAAGGCCTTCAAGGCCGAGAAACATATTCAGGACTATGTGTTTACTGACGGCAGTGCCGAGAAGAGCATTGAACGCCGGTTCGCAGAGGATTTGGATGCCGCCGCTGAGGTGTGTGTGTACGCTAAGCTGCCAAAAGGCTTTGCTATACCGACTCCCGTGGGGCACTATTCTCCTGACTGGGCAATCGCTTTTAATGAAGGCAGCGTGAAGCATATCTACTTCATTGCAGAGACAAAAGGCACGATGGAAAGCCTCAACCTCAGACCGATTGAACAGGCGAAGATTGCTTGCGCAAAGAAACTGTTCAATGAGATTTCAACAAGCCATGTGAAGTATCATGATGTGGACAGCTACCAAAGTTTGCTAAATATTATGAACAGCATTTAATACGCTATCCCTTGCCAGTTACAGCCTCTTTTAGATATGATACAACATTGGAGGAAAACAATTATGGACAACGCTTACCAATGGGTGCCGTTTTATGAAGCGCTCGCCGATAAACTTCTCGCGTACAGCGATAAACGGGATGACCTCTTTGCCCTGATGAAAAAGGTCTCGTTGGAGCAGCCGCTGATGAAATATCTCCACTTTGAGCGAGAGGACTGGTGGGAGCCACGACATCACCAGATTGACCCGTTTTCCGTAATTGGCGTTATGAATCGCGGGACGACGGATGCGAATCGCACCGCTCTGGCAAAAGTCCTCTCCGGAACTTTTGATATGCAACTCCCCGCTCCCACTCAGTGGGCGGGAATTCCCGTTATGGACAACAGAAAGTCTTTCTTTGCAGGGCCGGATGAGGTTTGGAAATTGTTTATTCTCGCAATGGACGCGGCCAAAACAAACGCCTTTTCCGGCGACTTCAAGAATGCGTTTGAAAAGGCTATAGCCGTCAACGGCAATGGTCTGGCTTATATTACGATGGGGCTGTATTGGATGCGCCCCAATGTCTTTATGCCGCTCGACAGCAATTCGCGCACTTTCGTGTCTATGCACTACGGAATAACCGCACCGAGCGGACATTGCACAGGCGAAGAATATGTTATGTTCTTGGAGTCCTTGAAGAAGGAACTTCTCAAGCAGGACTCCGAGATGTCCTTCCCAGAACTTTCTCACATTGCTTGGACTGAAAGAGGCACGGACACACCGTCCGACCCAGAATCGACTACCGCAAGTGGACAGGGTGCGGCACAGAGTGGGATGACCGCGCCGGCGGCTCGAAGCACCAAATTCGCAAAGAACCTAATCCTCTGCGGAACTCCCGGTACGGGAAAAACCTACAGCACCGTTCAGTACGCCGTCTCAATTATCGAGGAGAAACCGCTCGATGCCGTCAAAGCCGAGGATTATGCAGCAGTATTTAGCCGATACCTGAAATATAAGGACGACGGTTTGGTGGCGTTCACAACCTTTCATCAGTCATTTGGTTATGAGGAGTTTATCGAGGGAATTCGCCCTGTGGTATCCTCGGAGGAAAACGCTGAGATAGGGCGGGAAATCGAATACGAGGTACACGATGGGATTTTCAAATCGTTCTGTGATAAAGCAGGAACGCCCATTGGGAGCGGCACGAGCGTAGACTTAGGGATTGGCAAAAATCCGTCCGTCTGGAAGGTTTCCCTTGAGGGAACGGGCGACAACACCACCCGTACCGAGTGTATGGACAAAAACCACATACGAATCGGATGGGATGGTTACGGTGAAACCATATCCGACGCCACAGACTACAGCAAGGACGGTGGCAAAAGGGAATTAAACGCTTTTTACAGCAAAATGCAGATTGGCGATCTTGTAATGTCCTGTTATTCAAGCAAAACAGTAGACGCTATTGGTGTTGTTACGGGTGAACCTGAATGGCACGATGAATATGAGCATTACAAGCGGCTGCGCAAGGTGAAGTGGCTCGCTAAAGGGATAAACGAAGATATCGTTGACTTCAATGCCGGAAAAACTATGACCCTGCCGTCGGTTTATAAACTATCGGTGTCTGTGTCAGATGCCCTCCAGATACTCAGGAAGGTAAAGCCGACCCTGCTTACGCAAAATGTAAAAATTCCGAACCGCGTCTTTATCATCGACGAGATTAACCGAGGCAACATATCAAAAATCTTCGGTGAATTGATAACTCTCCTCGAGCCGACGAAGAGAATCGGGGCAAAAGAGCAACTTCGCGCCATTCTGCCGTATTCAGGCCAGAATTTCGGCGTGCCGGATAACGTCTACCTCATCGGTACGATGAACACCGCCGACCGTTCTATCGCCCTAATCGATACTGCATTACGTCGTAGGTTCAGTTTTATAGAGATGCAGCCTGAATCCTCGACACTCACCGATGTTCTTGTTGACGGTATCGACATTTCCGAAATGCTTGATACTCTCAATAAGCGCATAACTGTATTGCTTGACCGCGAACACACCATCGGACATTCCTACTTGATTCCGCTGAAAGCTGACCCGACGATTGAAAACCTCGCTGCGATTTTTGAAAACACAATAGTCCCGCTCTTGCAGGAATATTTCCACGACGATTACGAGAAGATCCAGCTCGTGCTGGGTGACAACCAGAAGCCAGATGACAGTACCCGCTTTGTAATAAAAAAGAATGACGCCGTGAAGCTGTTCGGGAACGCCGACATTGACTTCCCCGAATACTACGAGATTAACAGCGCAGCATTTAAAAGGATAGATGCCTATGCGTTCTTGTGATAAGACTTACACCATAACGGAATACGGTGGATTCACACGCGGTGCGGCTCTTTACGGCTATCAGGGTTTGCCCGAAAGAACCTTTGATGCGCTCGAAGCGTTTATTCTCGCCAACAACACGCGTACGGAGACTGAGGCTGTCGAACTGCTCTCGCTTTCTGCTCGGAGAGGCGTAGGCAAGATTATCACGGCTCGTAACTATGTTGGGTTGATAACGATGGCCGACGGAACGGTTATCGAGATTCTGCCGAAAATAGCGGGAGGTGATTTTTCCGATAGCGAAACGAAACGGATTTTTCTTGAAATGTTGAAAACACTGCAAGACGTAACGTTTAAAGATTTTAATATTTCCAGTCTCAAAACCGATAGCCTGAGCCTGCTAGAAATTTTCATAAAGATGTTCCTCGACGAGGTCGCTATCCTCACCAAGCAAGGGCTGAAGGCGGCATATATGCAGGTTGAGGAAAACGAGCGCTTTTACAAAGGGAAACTGCTGGCTTCCCAGAACATTAAATACAATCTGGTTAGGCGCGAGCGGTTTTACGTCCGATATGATGATTTCAGCATGAACAGGCCGGAGAATCGTCTGATTAAATCCTGTCTCGGCTTCTTGCTGAAAGCCACGGGTGACGGAAATAACCGCCGAAGCGCGGCTCGGCTATTGTCGTTTTTCGATGGCGTGGAATATTCCAAAAGCGTCGATGCTGACTTCTCAAAATGCTTTGTCGACCGCAGTATGAATCACTACGAAAAGGCGCTTTCCTGGTGCAGGGTGTTTCTGCGTGGCAACAGCTTCACCGCCTTTTCCGGAAGCGAAGTTGCGCTCGCCCTCCTTTTTCCGATGGAAAAAGTGTTTGAAAGTTTTATAGCAGCTAAGTTTCGGAAGTACATCGGAAGCGGCATAAACTTAAGGACACAAGATACAAGATACAGCCTATTCGATAGTCCGACTCGCGCCTTTGCGCTACGTCCCGACCTCGTCTTGGAGTTCGGCGGGCATACGGTCGTCTTGGACACCAAGTGGAAGCTGCTGTCCGACAACGCCAGAAACAGCGGCATTTCGCAATCCGATATGTACCAAATGTACGCCTACAGCAAGAAGTACGACGCGGACGGGATTGTCCTGTTGTATCCGCATTCCGACGCTGTCAGCAAAACCGATATAAGGTATGCATCTGACGACAACGTCAGTGTCCGGGTTTTGTTTGTTGACCTTAGAAACGCGGATGATAGCATTTCTAAGTTGTTAGCGGAGGTGTGCTGATGGCTACAACTCCTGATTACGTTGAATACGTCGCCGAGAGGTTAGCCTCTACAGGTAATGTCCGCTATAAGAAGATGTTTGGCGAGTATATGGTTTACGTCAATGACAAGCCCCTCGTGCTTGTCTGCGACAATACAGCTTTTGTGAAAGATCTTCCCTGCTTGAACAGTCTTATGGCTAAAGCAGAACGTGGTTCACCTTGTGACGGTGCAAAGGAGCATTGCATTCTTGATGTTGAGGATAGAGAACTGGCCGAGCATGTTATCGCGGAGTTAAACAGAGTTGTCGACGTACCAAAGACTAAGGATAAGAAATCCGCTCACCCGAAGGTGCTGTACCACTTCACAAGTCTGTACAGTCTAAACAAAATCCTTCCCGAGAAGTGGATAACGACAACGGAAAGTAATCTCGCGTTTTCACAGTCGAATCCCCGCGTTGTTTGGATGACGGATATGCCCATGCCAAACAATCACGGTTTGCTGTTTCAGGATAATATACCGGATGACCTCAACAAGACGTTCTATCGCATCTCCATCCGCTGGAAAAAACACTTCCGGAGGTGGGACGAGTGGCGCGAAGAAAGAGGAATGGACTCCGATATAAAGCGTGTGCTGATTGAGTCAGCCGGTGCACAAAACACATGCAAAAGCTGGTACATTTCAGAGAGCAACATACCGATCAATGACTGGCTTACTATTGAGGACGTCAGAACGGGCAAAGTCCTTTTCAAATGGCAAAACAAGAAATTTGTAAGGCAAGATTAAAGAATGCCCGTACGCCGATGTAATCGTCAATTATATGAACATTCGATTTCAATTTGGAGGCGTCTTAATTATGGCTGAAGAAATCATGAATAGAAATGAAATTGTAAAAGCAATGATGAACGTAGAGTACTATCCCGTTGTTCAGGAAGACGTCAACATCGAGAAATGCACCAAGCTTCCAATAGTAGGGATTTCTGCGTTAGGTGCTGCTTTTTCACCACTTGTGGCTTCTTTTCAAAATGTTGCTCATACATCTGCCAGCAGCGCAGGCGAACAGCTTTTTAGGTTGAATATGCGTGGCTATACGGGATCACTTGCGCAACTAAAAGACGGTAGCGGCTTTTTATCCACCGTTATTCAGAGCGGCGAAGGAGTAATCGGCCAAGCAAGTTTTGTTCCTCTGAATGGCAGTGCAGTTACAACTTCGACACTTATGTTTAATCCGGCCACCCTTTTCATGGCTGCGGCGTTGATGAGCATTGACAAAAAATTGGATACCATTCAGGAAACACAGCAGGAAATCATAGAGTTCCTTGAAGAAAAAGAAAAGTCAAAAATCAGAGGAAATCTGAATGTGTTGGCCGATGTATTGAACAATTATAAATTCAACTGGAATAATGAAAAGTACAAAACGAACAAGCATATTCAAGTTCAAGAAATTAAGCGAGATGCCGAGCAGAGCGTCTGCCTCTACAGAGAGCAGATAGAAAAGCAACTGAAAAAAAACTCCCCAATTCACAGTGATCAAGACGTTAAAAGCAAGCTTAAGAAGCTGCAGTCCGAGTTCAAAGAATACCAATTATCAGTTTATCTGTATTCCTTCGCCGCTTTCCTTGAAATTATGTTGCTGGAGAACTTCGATTCCGGTTATTTGGATAGCGTTAAGGCGCAGATTGAGAATTATTCAATTCGATATCGTGAACTGTATACGAAATGCTACGAGCAGATTGATGGGTATTCGAAATCTACTGTTCAATCTTATCTTGTCAGCGGGTTGGCTACTGCCAGCAGGGTTGCCGGTGAAACCATCGCAAAGGTACCAATCATAAGCAAGTCACAGATTGATGAAGGCCTAATTGAAACAGGCGCTCGAATCGGTAAAGCCGGCAATCAGAAGACTGGGAAAACTCTCAAGCAGTTTGTTAGCAAGCAAAGCAGTTATGTTAGACCGTTCGTTGAGAATATTGAAGCCGTGAACAGACTTTATAATCAACCGGCAGAACTGCTTTTTGATGAAAACAACATATATTTATATGAGCCACAAACGGCTATATAGATGGTGGCGGTTGGTGGGTAAAAGCAGACATCGAATCTGAAACCCGAGGTGAAAAGAAATAATGGCGTCACATCTGATTTATCAATTCTACGCTGAACTTGTAGACTACAAGCCAAAAATATGGCGTCGATTTCAGGTATTGAACAATGTTACCATGGCAAAGCTCGGTTACATGATTATGACGATGTTTGAAATGCAAGCCAGCCATCTGTTTTGCTTTGATGTGCCTGTGGCAGATAATTTCCGCAAATGCGTTGGGGATCACATTAACAATGATATAAACGGAAAAGTTGTTGATATCTTCAAGGGAAGACCAGAACTGGCTAAACTCCGTGTCGAGCTGCCTAGTGAAGATGACTTTTCCGAATTTGAAGGCCGTACTCTTGATGCTGCGGAAACAAAGGTCAAAAATGTCCTAACCAAAGAAATGGAGACCATGATGTTTCTTTATGACTTCGGTGACGGATGGAAAATTCAAGTAGTTCTCGAGGAAATCTTTGAGGATAAGGAGCTGTCGGGGAAAGAATTGCCCCGAGTGCTCGCCGGCGAGGGTTATGGCATTATTGAAGACTGCGGTGGCCCCGGTGGACTTGAGCAGTTAGCCAAAGCCTTCAAAAAGAAAAAAGGCCCGCAATATAAAGAATACTGCGTGTGGCTCGGCGTTGAGGATTTGGATTTGTCCTCTTTTGACCTTGATGATATGAATTATAGGCTGAAAAAGGTGCCAAGAATTTATGCAGATGCCTATGAATATGGGCTTGAGCCGACGAAACAGTCTATGGCTCTGTTGTTAAAAGAATATAAAAAGTAATTGGATTTGGGCGGTTTTCGATTGAGCGAAAACCGCCCATTGCTCATTGTGGATCGCTCACAAACAATGTTGGGAAATATTTGATGGTGTCAGTAAAATAGTGGTCTGCCGATAGAAGTGAAACCGTCAGCACTTGTAATCACGACATTATTGTATCCGCTTGCGCAGTGAATGATGAGCAAATTCCCATCTTCATCTCTTCCTGCTACGATGCCGACATGCTCGTCATCCGGATAAAACACGAGATCACCCGGCATTGCCTCATCCCACGAAATAGTGCGGCAATAGCTGTGTTGGGCGGCAGCGCCACCACCATGGCTTATGATATATTCACCGTCGCTGGCATTATAAAAGACCCAATCCACCAGACCTGAGCAGTCCAAACCATATGGCCGATAGGTGCCGGTTGTTGGGCTTTCATCTGCCGTAACCTTTTGAAGGCTGCCCCAACGAGAATCCCAACCGATGGTCAAGCTCTTGCCGCCCCAGAAGTAATTAACCTTGCCAACAAGAGCGCAAGCCGCCTTTATAACCGCTTTGCGTTCCAGGGAAATATCGTCAGGCAGGTTCTTAATAATTTTCACAGCCTCAGCGCTTATAAATGTCACTTCGCCAATCAGTTCGAGTAACGTATCCCGCTCCGCGAGCAGCTCTTCCAATAAGGTGTTTTGCTTCTTTGAAAAGTGATAGATTACCGGCATATCCGCAGCAGTTTTGTGGGCTATAGTGATATGCAGGATTTTTTCTGTCCAACTATCGTTCACATCGTCGTCAGGGTTGCTATCTGGATGGTTTATTGTTTCAACATAGCTTGAGAGAGAATTCATGTCCCAGAAAACCGCTTTCAGCTTTTCGATACGGGCAGGATCAAGCGTTGCAACATCGGTTGCGTCCACATCTTCACTGCCGGCAACCTTTACCGCAAAGATTGCCAATATTTCCGGCCAGTCGGCCAAACTTCCTTCCATGACGACATCGGTATAATCATCGGCTAATTGTATCGTCTCCAGCTTTTCATTGAAATCATAGTTGACCTGTGCGACCGCCGCAGATACAGGCACTGCGTCTGGCTCGGTGTTGTCGCCGGCGAAAAAAATGCCAAATGGTGAAGCGGCAATCATTCCAATCAAACAGATCAGAACTATTGCCACTACAGCGACCCATCCTCCGGCAGCAATAGCCACCACAAGATTCTTGGCAACAGCAATTGTGGTTTTAACCGCCGCCGATATTGCTTTTACAACTGTTTTGGCTGTAATAACAGCCGCTTTCGCTGCCACGTGGGCAGACTGCGCCGCAAGTTTCGCGGCTCTCTCTGCGGTAACTGAGGCTTTCTGTGCAGCTCTCGCAGTATTCTGAGCCGTTTTGACGGCCACTTTTGACGTCTGTTCTGCGGTCTTGACTGTACGTTGAGCAGACTTTGCTGTGTTTTTTCCAGTATTTTTTGCAGTTTGCTTTAAAGAGTGAATCGGCTGTTTTACAGCTTTTGCTTTGGCATGCTTTCTTGCAAGCTCACGCCCCTGATTAGTAATTCTCTTTGTATCAGGGCTCTGTACTTGAGGACGCGAATATGCTTCGTTACTCTGCACAGTATTCTGAAAATCGCTCGTTGGGCGTTGAGTAGTTGCAGAAGGTCGAGCAGAAGACGCCTGCTGATTTTGCTGACGATACTGTTCTTTTGTCTGATGATATGATTTTTTCTCATCGTTTTTGATTATACGACGGCGCTGCATGGCCTCGCGGCCATGCTGTGCCGCCTTTTTGGTATCAGTAGCAATCTTGTGGGTCACTTCTCTGGAAATGTCCTCAGAAACATATTGAACCTTGTCGTTTGCATATTCACTTGGAGAGACCTGCCCATCGTCCATAAGGTTTGAGGCCGTATCTTTTGAACGGATAAACGCGTCTTTCATGCGTTCAGAGGCAATTGCGGCCTTATCCAGAGCTTTTATGTTTTTTACTGTTTCGCGGGTCTTGATTCTACTCATATCACCTTACCTCCATTATAATAGCTGGGGCAGGCATTAAGCCTGCCCCAGTGCGAAGGAACCCTCTCCGGGCCTGGTTGTCATCAACTGATACAGCTTCGTGTCCTTCGGGAAGCGGTTGACGAAAGGAACGAGTGCGCTCCCGTACTTAATAAGCCCACAGCCGGCATCAGCGTTTGTGACATAGCTCATCTGCTCACTTGAGATGTTCAGAAGTCGTGCCAGCTTTTCACGGTCGGATGCCGCTTGATTCAACATGACGATGAACTCAGAGTTGGACAGCATCGTGCTGGCCTGTACGGAGTCAAGCAGATACTCAACATTCTGCGTAATGGCTGTAGGGGATGCGTTTCGCTTACGGAATTGGCGCCATGCAGAGTTAAAGAAGGCCGCGCTGAACTCATTTTCAAAAACGACATGAAACTCATCGATAAAGACATGAGTGCGCTTGCCCTTTTTCCAGTTAAGGGTAACGCGATTTAGCATGGTGTCGGTGATCACCAGCAAACCGGCCGGTTTGAGCTGTACGCCTAGACCGTGAATGTCGAACACAATAATGCGCTTGTCAAGGTTGACCGTGCTCTTGTGGCCGAAGATGTCCAGAGAACCTGTGGTGTATAGTTCAAGCGACAATGCAATCTGTTTTGCCTCCGATTCCGGCTGTTCAAGCAGTTTTTCCCGCAGCGTACTGAGCGTCGGAACAGTGCCGGTTTCCGCCGCGTCTTGGTAAACGGCAGCTGTACAACGGTCAATAATAGACTTTTGCTGCGGCCCTACGCCCTTGTTGTCAATCTGCTCGATCAGCGACATGATAAACTGTGACTTGACCACAATGGGGTTGTTTTCATCATAGCCATCAACCATATACATGGCGTTCAATCTGTCTTTTCCGCCTGCAGAAACATGGATAACAGAGCCCATATCTCCCATGGCTTCAATCAGAGGTGCATATTCTCCCTCTGGGTCACAGATAAGAATGTCATCGTCCGTATTCAGCGTCAGGAATGTAATCATTTCCTTTGCCGAGAAGGACTTGCCGGAACCGGGAACACCGAGCAGAAATGACGACTGGTTCAAAAGGTTGGCCTTATTGCACATGATGAGATTATGGGAGATTGCGTTCTCGCCAAAATAGATGCCGCCTTTGTCCATAATTTCTTGAACCTTGAAAGGCATAAATACTGCAAGGCTCTCCGTCGTTAGGGTGCGGAATGTGTTGATTCTCCGTGTGCCGATTGGCAAAACCGTATTGAGACCGTCAAGCTGCTGGTACTTTAGGGCAGCCATCTGACACATGTGCTTTCTTGCGGTAGAAAGGATAGCGTCCGTATCGCTGTCAAGCTGCTCTTTGGTATCCGCCATGTGTACCATGGTGATGACTGCAAATATCATTCGTTGGTCGCGAGTTGTCAGGTCATCTAGGAACTCTTTGCTCTCCTTGCGCTGCAGTTCCATATCATAGGGAACGACGGCGGAGAAATTATTGTTGCTGTTTTGCCGGCGCTGCCAGTTTGTGATATTCGTTTCAACACCGAGTAAGCGGCTTTCGACCTCACGAACCGCCTCGTCGGTTGGGACCGGGATAATGTCAATGGACATCATCATATTTCGATTAATGTCGGTAAGTTCAGATACCATGCTGTCCTTGATATATGAGGCGTAGTCCTTCAAAAAAATTACCCGGCAATACTTATCACCGAGTTTCAGATAATCGCTGTTTTTTTCTATTGCATCCGGGCAAATGTAGTCCTTGAAGTCATGTCCCCATTTTGCCATTTGCTTTGCATTGAACGTGAAAGAGCTTTCCTCACCGGAACGATAGAAGTCGTGCAGGATACGGAGCCGCTCCGTCGCAGAAAGTTCCGCACACTTAGAGCCAAGCGCAGTAAAGTGAGAACTCAGATCAGCGCCAATACGGGCAAAATAGGTTCGCGCTTCCTCAATATCTTTTTTCTGGGCAGAGATCGTAATATACTTTTCCTGCGTAATGCCGTTAGCACCGGTCGCTTTATCAATCAGCATCTGATTGTATTCATCTCTGTACTCATCAAGTCCGTCACTGCGCATGGGCATCAGGATATAACTCTCGAAATCTCGCTTATTAATCCTGTGGTTGTTGATCGTAATCTTAGTGGTAGCGCCGCTATCCAGACTGTTGATCAATTCAGAATAAGTCAAAAACATGCTTTCCTTATCCTCTCGGCTGGCCACCATGTAGTTGATGTCTGTGAATTTATAGGTTTTGGCATACTTGTTGCCGACAAGAAAAATGCCATCGTTCCAAATACGCTTGATAGGAATCACGTCGTGTACCTTTCGAGGAACGCTGTATCTTTCCTGGTCCTGCTTAAGAACCCTTTGCAGTGTTTTCATCATGGCAGCTTCTTACCCTCACTTTCATGTTCTTTGATGGTGCCTTTAAGCGCTTCGTAGTAAAGGTTGACCGGCTCAAATTTGATTTCCCTGGGCTCGATCATCTCGGAACGCAGCCATACCCAAATGAACTGTTCGGCTGTCATGCCGTGGTAAGTGATGAAGCCCATGGCGGCAAAGGGAGCCGCACCGAGTACGCACATCCAGGACACCGTTTCCATTCCGACAGCCGGCTTCAGCAGAAAGTACAGTGCTACCGCAATTCCAACAGCCAAGATAGAAAAAATGAACTGTCGCATAGACAGTCCAAAGAACATTGACTCGGTGTAGTTCCGAATCTCTCTATTGATTTTTACCTCCAATTCGAACCCTCCTGACATAGCAAAAGCGCCACGCGAATGCGTGACGCCTCTGAAAATAAATTTATGAGTATTATATATAAATCTGTCGAATTATCCAACAGCAAACTATGAATGGAGGTCTCATCTTCCCATACTTTGCTTAGGCGGCGAGATGTTTTCACGCGCAAGGGTATCCGGGTTAATGATTGTAATATCCAGCCCTTTGCTTATCGCATAATCCACGGTGTATTTTGTGCCGCCCTTTGAACCGTTGTAAACGGCAATCATGTATGCGGAGGCATCAACCATATAACGGTCCCTGTCTAACATGCAGCGGTCTGTATATCGGCGCTGTAAAGTGATGACTTCATCGGACTTCGCAAGAATATTAAAGTATCGTTCCCGATACGCCTCGCTCCATTTGTCCGCCTGACCCTCATACGGTACCGCAGCAATCAGTCGGATTTTATCCTGCGGATAAGTCCTTCGCATATCTATCACTGCTTCGGCAGCAAGAATATCAACGCCCTGAGCCATTCCCGAGAGGAAGTTCGTTACTCCCTTCATTCTCATTTCGTCGATCAGGCTGAGCAGTCTCACTCTCAGGCGCAAACAGTCCGGGCTTTCTTCATCATATCCAAAAGAGAGCTTTGCCGGACGATGCCCCGTGAAACAGCAGGTTTTACGCTTATCTTCCATTTTGCACCTCCAAAGTTTTCAACATTCCAACGGATATTAACCATATATGGGTATAATAGAGCGAGAAATCTCAAATGTCAACCATGCACGGGTAATACTCCTTGATAACTACTGCTACCATAGGCATAAGAAGTAACCGTATATGGTTGACAGGAGTTTTAAGATGACTTATTCAGAAGTAATAGCGAAACGAATGAATCAAATATGCAGAGAAAAGCAGATCACATTAAATAAGCTGGCAACCTTATCGGGCGTCCGGCAATCGACACTTGACAATATCGCTAAGGGAAACTCAAAAAATCCAACCCTTAAAACGATTCATAGAATCGCAGTTGGACTTGGCATGACAGTATCGGATTTCCTAGACTTCAAAGAAATGAACGAAACGGTTTTTGAAAACGAGTAATAGTATTGCTCCCGAAAGGATTAAAGCCCCATCATTTCACGGACTATACGATCTGCCATTTTCACAGAACCCACCAGCACCAGCATGTTGAATATTAACTCGCCGATATAGCTCCAGACCATTGAGACAGGTGCAGCACTCGCATCGACGACTGGTGGCGAGCTTGCAAATACCGAGAAAATGATACAGGCCAGAACGATGATCGCACCCTCAAGGCAAACAGCCGCATAGCTCTTTATGAAGCTCTTGCCGATGCTCTGCGTCGGTTCGCCTGCAAAGGAAGACAACGGAATGGGCGCAATTGCGGTGAACATATATATCTTGAAAAAGCGCCCGTAGACGCTGAGAATCATCACAAATGACAGCACCCATATAAACAATCCGCCAATGAGCGTAACCGCCCACAAAGGTATGGACTCAAAGAATCCGCAGTCTTCGACTGCCGTTATAATTTCTGTTGGCAATACTGTTGATGCAGAAGAACCGAACCCTGCGGAGTTCATAATCGTGGAAATGACACCTTGGACAATGCTCAAGAGTGCCAGCATCAAATCCATTCCATAGGTAATAACAGCCTTCGCCAGCGCAAACCGGATAAACAGCTTGAGCGCATGCTCCGGCTTTTTCACCTCCGCAAAGCTTCCGCAGGTTTTCATGACTCCAATCACAAAGAAAAGGACCAGAAGTGCATAACCGATAGCCTGCAGAGCCCCATGTATGTTGACGACAATGTTCCAGATATCGCCGCCTTTGAATGTCTGTGGAGACTGTGTGATGAGCTGCCATATTTCGCTTAGTTTTTCGTTCCAGACGTCAAGTGCATTTTCAAGGTTTTGGATTACCCAGTTATCCGACACTCAATTCACCTCCCTTAGGGCGAGCCCATCAAAAGCAGGCCCGCCCCGGAATGTTCGGATGATCAGCCTACAATGAGGTCAAGGATTTCCTTTGCAAAGGTGATGACGATTCCACCTGCGAGGGTCAGGAACCCATTGGAACGCTGAGATGGGTCGTGTGACTGCAGGGAAAGGCCAACCTGGACGATACCCCAGCCAAGCAGGATGAGGCCAATAGCGCGAATCAGGCCAAAGATAAAAGTACTCAGGTTGCTGACAACAGTCAGCGGATCATCTGCCGCAAACGCCGTAAGCGAAAGGCAGCCAATGAGGGCCACTATTAACACAAGGGTACAATAGTGGCGAAAGCACTTCTTGACCTTTCCCGGCACGGGAAACTTATTTGCTTTCTTGTTCATTTTGAATCTTCTCCATTTCTTTGATTGTTTCTTCCAGTTCCGCTTCTGTGAGGATTTGGAACTCGTGTTTGCTGTAATCTATTTGGGCAGCTCCTTCGAGAAGCTGAGGATTAATAGTGATGGAAGCAATGCTGCGTGTGTCTTCACCATGCCTGTATGGCCCAGAACTGCCATCGGTGGTCAGAGCAACGTTTGGATGCTTTAGAATATTGTATTTGAGATCTCGTACCGGGCGCTCGCCGCGAATAAAAAGAAGCGCATACTGGTTGTCCAGCATACGCACTTCATCCGAGGTCATGAGCTCACGGCCCGATATTTGCCAATTGGTAGAATAGTTGCCGCTTCTACCACGCGATTGGCCATAGGTGTTTAGGTCAATGGTTTCCTTACCAAGCAGCTTAGACACATACTCGTGTGTGGATTGCTCATTACCACCAAGATAAATGAACTCGTCACAATTACCGACAATGGATTCCCACTGCTTCTCAAACAATGCTTTTAGCTGTGCGAGGTTCTGAATAATGATAGAAACAGATATTTCTCTGCTTCGCATAGTGGAAAGAAGCTTATCAAACTCATCCGGCAGCGCAACGTTGGCAAACTCATCCATGACAAAGTGGACGTGAATCGGAAGCCTGCCGCCGTGAACGATGTCTGCCTGATAGTAAAGCTGCTGGAACAGCTGTGTGTAGAGCATACCTACAATAAAATTGAAGCTGCTGTCATTGTCGGGGATAACCGCAAAGATGGCGGCTTTCTTTTCGCCGAGGCTCCAAAGCTCCATCTCATCGTTTTGTGTGATGCCGGCCAGAGAATCCAGATTAAACTTCTCAAGGCGGGAAATCAGGGTGATTTGAATAGATTTCAGAGTCTTGCCGCTGCCGGAGTGATAGCTGCGGTAATATTTCAGTGCGATATGCTCAGGGTTCTTCGTTTCGAGATGGTCAAACAGCTCATCAAGCGGAGAAATGTATTCGTCGTTGTCTTCTTTGACTTCACCGGCACGGATCATCTCCATGACCATCGGGAAGTTCTGCTCATCTTCGGGCGCTTCATAGTGGAGGTAAAACACAAGAGCCAGGAGCAGCATAGTTGCCGCCTGGTCCCAGAACGGATCTTGAGACTGACTTCCTTTCGGCGTCGTATTCTTAAATAGATTTGTCACAAGACGCTGAATATCGTTATCGCTCCTAAGATAGACAAACGGGTTATAGCAATGGCTTTTCTCCATGTTAATGAGGTCAATCACCTTAATGTCATATCCGCTGGATTTAAGCAGATTTCCGGTATCACGCAAAAGCTCGCCTTTAGGGTCCAGCACGACAAAACTGGTATTGGAATTCATAATGTTGGGTTTGGCAAAGAATCTTGTCTTGCCGCTGCCGGACCCGCCGCAGACAAGCACATTCAAATTTCGCCGGTGCTTTCTTCCGTCCAAGCCGATAGCTACATTCTGTGTTAGCAGCTTGTTTTCCGTCTTGTTCTTGTCTGCGTACTTTTTGTTGACAGAGTTCGGCGAGCCCCATTTCGCCGAACCGTGTTCTTCCCGCCGCCGATAGTTCCGGTCATTAGAGAGATATATAGCGATTCCCATGCCATAGCAGAGAAGAAAAATGAGGACAGCTTTTACACTGTCCTCACAAATCTCGATATGGAGCGGATTCGCAAATGCGGTCCCCGCATTATTCAGGAAACCGACAATCCCATATCCAACAGCCGGAGCTACTAACAAAGCGAGCCATACAACAGGAATGATGCCGCAGGCATACAGGATCAGACTTGAACGAGAAAACTTATCTTGCCTCACGCTCAAGCCTTCGCTTTGCCTTTTTGGTTGGGGCATCGATTAGCTTCAGCAGAAGGTCATCAACATCTTCGGTGGGTTTCTCATTCTGCATCAGCTGCGTGCGAGCGTCGTTCAGGCTTCTGACCATCACGCGCTGCTCAAAATTATCAAGATAAAGCACTCTTTTATCTTCTGTCATCAGAGACACCTCCTCAGCGCGCACCATCGTCTCGGCTTTTCTGGTTCTTTTCAAAAACGCGGTTCATATCCATCGAAATTTCGTTGGACACATCACGGATTGCGGCAAGCTGCTTGCGCATAGCAGGCGCATCCATTTTGCTGACTGTTTCAGGCATGTGGTCAAACCGAAACGTGTCAACAGAGATGCCGTTGCGTTTGCAAAGGATATAAGCAGAGCAGTAAGCGGTAAAGCTGTTCTCAGAACGCTTGTAATCTCCCTTGTCCATGTGGGCATGTGCAAGCTCATTTGCAAGGCTGCGGAAGATGGTCTGTGCATCCATACCATGACGAATCAGGATCGTTTTGCTGTCGGGTTTATATACAGCGTTGACGTTATCCGGCAAATTTTCGCTGATGGAGAGCTGGCACGGTGCATCGTTGATGAGCGCTTTGAGAAGCAGCCGCTCATCGCGGGTGACAACAGGCGCGGCTTTCTGCTTGGCATTGGTCTGAGAAACGTCGAAAACCTTCTTGGCATTATAGGAAACGCCGGTGGACCCGTCTTCGCGCTCATACTCGTTGCCGGGTTCCAGAAGGGTGATACCGGTCTCGCCCTTGTTCACATAGGCCCCGTCCTCCTTCCACTTATCAAAGTCGGCAAGCTTGGTGGCCTCCGGCTTCTGTACGGTAATGAGAATCGCATTACCTACAGAATAGCGGTCAAAGCGGGCCTGGACATCCAGATACGTCTGGAACAGCTCACCGTTGCAAGCCATCTTGAGAGCTGTGTCGTCAATAAGCGAGTAAGCATCAGAACGCTCCTGCTGTTTCTTGCCAACCCACGTTTCTTTGTCAAACACGGGCAGGTCGGTAGTGGCTTCCTTGACCGGAGCCGGGGAACCAAAAATGTCATCATAGTTAGGCATAAATTATCGCTCCCTTTTTTTCGTTTTCTTATTTTTCGGTTCAATGTGCATCAAAGGCTTCTGAGATCCGGAACGCTCCTTTGATGCGGTGGCTCTCTGCCTCTGCTCTTCCCGGAGTTCTTTCAGCTCCTGTCTTACAGAACGCCTTGGCTGGATTGGTTCATCGCCGGTATCCTTTACGGCTCGTCCGTTCCGATTTGAGAAAGGCTCGGACTGATTTGATTTCAAGTTCCGAGCCTCCGTAGGGTTTTTTGTCTGCGCTTCCTCCTTCGTGGGACTTACCTGCAAAAGCGCGTCGAGGAACACGTCTTCCTTGCTCTTTTCAGGTATCGTACGCTCGGGGACCTGCATATCCGCTTTTTTCTCAGTTCGGCTGTGCTCAATTTCGCTTTTCACGCTGCCCATATCAACGGTAGCAAATTCAAATCGTTCAAAGATACGGTTGACCTTGCTGGCGTCTTCGGCACGAACCATAATGTCCGTAATTCCGTCAGTTGCATCCTTATCCTTAAGCACACAATAAAGGATGCCATATTTCTTTGCCTCAGTGCAGAATTTCACCAAATCCTTATCATGGACAGCAAATACTTTCAGCTCCTTTCCGCTGCGGAGCATGTTGGTAAGCCGCGTTTTGCCTTTCGTCTTTTTCTGATCCTTCAGTACAGCGTAAATCAGGAGAGCGAGCTGTTTTGCACCGGCACCGGTTATCTTAGCCGCAACCTCAGTTCCCTCGAGTGTCATTCTCACGACCTGTTCCGCCGCGTCGCCCGAATAGCTCATATTGTTTTTCCTCCTTCCGTTCATTTTTCTGCTGGTCGATTAACCATTCTAGCTCTGCTCTGGTTCGAGCAGAGCGCAACGCGATATCGTCACATAAAACCAAATCCTTTCGTAAAGCTCTAAGCTGTGCGGATACATCCGCAATCTGTGCCTTAACCGCTTCCACGCCGGCTGGCTCGCCTTTGCGGGATAAGCTCTTGAGGTCATTTCGAAGTTCGTTCCGTTTGGCAACGAGAATGTCCATTTTGCCGATAGCTTCGTGTTTATGCGCCATCAGGTCTTCGATGGTTGCAATCTGGGACTTGCCGAGAAATCGGGTTTGAGCATCCAATTTATCCAGCTTCACGAGATCTTCGCGCATAAAAAAAGACACCCATTTTACGGATGCCGGATGTTGCTCTATGATATGAAGTTCATAGCAGTAGCGGATGTACAGACCCTGCAATCCCGTCACATGTTTGTGATACTGCGGCTGCGTCTTTGCTCTGTAGTGCGAAACTTCATCTCGTTCCTCCTCCGGGAAGGGGACGGACTTTCTCAGCTTTTTGGAAAGCCGTTCATTGATATCATCGCGACTATATCCTGCACCGAGCTTATGGAACCGAAAGAAGCCCTTTGCTCCGGGCGGTTTCAGTCCGGGATATTTTAGCTCTGCTCCGCTTTCACTGAGAAACTTAAACTCATATCCAAAGTACATCATTTCTTTTTGAAAGCCCTTCCACGAGATGCTTGCGGCGATCGCACGGTCAATGTCCGCCCGGATTGTTCCTCGCTGCGTCGGCTTACCATTCTTTTCGTCAACATATTCTCCATAGTTTTTTCCGCGACCGGTTGGATTCCCAATAACGGAAATCCGGTACTCGCGGCAAAGCCTGTCGGATTCTTCTCGCATACAGCGATAGTCGTATGGTGTGTTGTCAAAATGATATCCATCTGCGCAGGAGACCGAATTCAGAACAAAATGGTTATGATAATGTCCCGTATTGCAGTGTGTGGCAATAACTACCTCAAAGCGGCCACCCCATAACCTCTCGGCAAGTTTCACTCCAATTTCATGTGCAATTTCCGCCGTAACCTCGGCTTCCTTAAAGGACTGATATCCGTGGAAGCAGATGCGTCCGTCAGTCTTACCCCAATAGCGTTTTGTTTCCATGAATTGCTCAACCGCCGTATCTTCTCGACAGTTTATGCAGGTCACATACTTGCGCTCCTCAGTTTTCATGTCATCCGCTGCGTACTCCACCACATTGTCGATTTTATGGAGCGCGGCCATTCCCTCATAGTTTTTTTCAATGGTCTTTTCCGG
The DNA here is from genome assembly GCA_963678505.2 of Oscillospiraceae bacterium. Taxonomy (GTDB): domain Bacteria; phylum Bacillota; class Clostridia; order Oscillospirales; family JAVBQB01. The sequence goes on from CAXXFP010000001.1 coordinate 34,540, forward strand.
ATTGCGGGCATAGTTGATGACCGTCTCCAAATGGCTCTTGATGGGCCAGATTGAGGTTACTGCCATTTTAGGCCTCCGGCATGGTATATGCCTTGACGATCGCCTTTTCAACAGTGCGGTTATCCTCTAACGCTTTATGAAGCTGCGGCACATCAACGAGGCCTTGAGAATTGGCAATCTTCAAAACCTGGTCGATATTATGTCCGACACGGCGAACCTCACGAATCAGCATCGGCACATCAGCGGGAGGGGCTTCTTTTACCTCCAGATCAGTGATGGCACGACGGACAAATGCCCCATTAGAAAGACGAGCTTTCCGGGCCTTTTTGGTCAGGTCGGAAAGCTCGTCCTTTGTAAAGCGAATTTCAAATCTACAATTTCTTTTTCTCAAAATACACCATCCTTCTCAGCAGGGTTTCAGGGACGAAGGTCCCTGACAAGTAGTCTCTGTCCGTACAGAGACGTTGCTTGTCAAGACAATGCCATCCGCTCTTCCAGCAGGTGTTCCAGGGCGCGTTCCAGACCACGCGCAACAACCTTTTCCGGGGCGTCGGTGAAGCGGATGAACCGAACAATATCACAGAGAGGTTGAAGTTCATCTATGGGTTCATCCTCGTCAATATCATGGGGATGGTCGTCTTTGATGCCGGCAGTAATCTCAACGACATCATCATCACCAAATTCCAGCACACCAGAGTTGAAGTACATTTCGTGAGCTAGCTCAAGAGCGGCTTCCTCCGAAGCCGCAGAAATGGGAACTTCCTTATAGGAAGTGGCTTCCAGGGTAACAACATAGTTGTTCGTCATCGCAATCTCCTCATCTTTCATAGTCTTTGTTTTTGGTTTTGTACGAGACAGCCTCAATATTTCCGTTCACACGGAAAAACTGCTCCGGATATTTGAATTGCTTTGTGTAACGGTCTATCTGCTCAGCGGAAAGACTGCCGAAATTTTCACCCCGGCAATCGCAGATAAAGCAGGGGCCGGCAATAATGTCGAGTATTTCCCGACCGGATTCTTTGATATAGCAGCGCTCGACCTTCCAGCCATCTTTGCCGCCTTTTTCAGCAGCCATATACTGTTCAAGACGTGCCAACGGATCGCTGCCGTCCATGGCGGAGCCATAGATGGAATAACCGCCCATATTGGGCCGATATGCTTTGTTGTTGCTGGAAACAAGATAAGTGCGAGCTTCCTCGGAATAGGCTTCGGTAAAGCTGTCGGCGGTAAAAACAACATACCCCGAGATATGCTTGCCGGAGCCATCGCGCTCCGCTGTGCGGAAAAGGTTCGTCAGTTCTGCATAAGTCATTTCTGTCATGGTTTCTTCTTCGCGTATTGCTCGGTTTAAATCCATATCATTGATTTTGCCTTCTTCGTTGCAGACAATGCACACCTGTTCCTCAAAGGGATAATAGGCTTCAATGCAGCCGCCCACAATCTTTTGCATACTTTCAAGAGAAGTATCAATGTCGGCAATCCTGGCGAGCTTACCCGGTTCCAACAGCACCACCTTTATGGTATCGGATTTCTCCTGTGCATGAACCGGATCAAAGGGAACGCTTTTGAAACCGAAGCTATCGCAAAAATAAAAGCCGGGTTCAGTCTCCGGCGCGTCCATAACCTCCACAACATCTGATACCGAGAGAGATCTCCCACAGTATCCGGCGGGGTGATCTGTGTTGAATTTCGCATAAACGCTTTCAAGATTGGCGCAGTCCACGGAGCCCTCAAACACCTTGTCATAGATCTCCGGGTTTGGCTCCGGTGCTCCTTGAAAACGGGGCAAGGTGTCATAGCCCATAAAGCCCACGTTGTCCTTGTCACGTTCGAGATTTACTTGATAGATTCTTATATCCATCATCGACAAAAGTCCTCCTTTTTTGTTATTCCAACGCTCTTTTTCAGCTGGTCGTTGACATCCTTTCCGCATTTCGGCGGTTCGTCATACACCTGATACCTTCCGTTCAGGCCGGAGACGATTCCCGCCACCGCGCCGCGACCAACCTCATCGTTATCCAGATGCAGCCGCAGGATTTGAATGTTGGGATGGTCGTTCAGGTACTGTTCCAGCGCAATGGGCACCACATCCGTTCTTTTGGTTTGATACACTCCGGCGAGGGATAAAAGGCTATCCCTGTGCCAGTCGCGTCCTTCGTAATACTCCAGCGTAGCAAAGCTCATCAGGTCGATGGCTGCTTCAAACACATGGACGGTATCGCTTTTGCCGGGGATAGAAAAAGAGTAGTGCTTATCACTGCCGGTCAGTTCGCCTTTGTATGCTCCCGTCGTGCCGCGAACGCTGCTGTACCGCGCTTTCCCGGCTGTGTCATAGCCGATGAACACTGCGTTGTGATAATCCTTCGACTCAAACAGCAACTTGTTTACAAGACAGTAGTCGATTATGATTGTATGGATGCCGCGGCTTTTTAGATACCGCTCCACACGGCCTGTGTTTTCGTTCAGTTCCGGCATCAGCATCTGTCGCTCCGGCTCCTGCTTCCGGGCATTAAAAACGGGCGGCTTTGTAGCCGCCCGTCCGAGTATAGATTCTACTGCCTGCAGAAAAGAGTAGTCCTTGACTTTGATCAAGTAGTCCAAAGCTGTCTTGCCGCCGATCTCTCTTGAGAACCAGTGCCATTTGCCATTTGAAATCTTCAAGCTGTCGTGTTCGCGAGTACAGTAGGTATTACCGGATACGCGCACAATCTCCTGCGGCTCATAGCTTTGCAGATAAGTCAAAAGATCCATCTGCTTGGCTTGAGTAATATCTTCAGCTGAAATATATGCCATTCTCGAAATGTCCTCCTTTGTTGAAATAGAAAACGCCGACTGATTCACAAAATCAGTCGGCTATAATGGTTTATTAATATAAGGACTTGTTATCTACCGCTTTTCCGGCAGGTGTCATTGAGTACATTCAAAATCGGATAGCAATGCTACCGGCCTTGAGCCGCATTTTACTTTTTATAATCGGGTCTGTGGTGCGTTTTCCAGGTATTTAACGGTCCGACGGGCTGTGTCAAGGCTTACTTTACTTGAATCTCCGTGTTTCAGCCAAGCGTTGAAGTTACCAGGATTTAAATTTAAATCAGCATAGAGCCTGTAGTTGGATACGCCTTTGGCCTTCTGGAGCTTGACGACCTTATTTCTCATAAGATCTTTCGTATGGTTATCATTTTGTGGTCGGTTTTTCTTACTGAGATAACTTTTCCATACTTTCTTATATTCCTCTGGCAAGGGGGAAGACGCATTTTGAAGCGCTGCTTCAAAGCCCGCTTTGTCATATCTGTTCGCCAGATTCTTATACTCCGAATACAGCTCGGTTTTTTGGGCTGCACGGAGCAAAACATCGGTGCTGTCTGTAAATTTGGCATAGAGAAGAAGCGGTTCACGAAGCCTTGGATTTTCATCTGCCGCTTCTTTCACCAACTTGTATAGGCTGTTCGTCTCGGCCTCTGAAAGCGACCGGACATAACTCTTCAAAAATCCTTTAAAGGTCAGTTCTCTCATGGCCGAAACCTCCTAACATAATCATCATAGCTTGCCTTTAAATCGGCATAGCATCTGGGGTTCAAAGCTGTGGCCTTGGCTTCGTCTTCCGCAGTGGCGAGCTTTTCGAGAAGTTCCCAATCAATTGCTTCAACCACTTTTTCATTTTCAACATCTCGGATATCCGTAGCTCTGGCTGAATACAGCTTGGCGATTACGATATCCTCCAGCGATGCAGTATAAAAATCAATTTTTCTACCGCCAACGCTCAAAGGCACAAGTCTGTCCTCATAGTTATATGGGAAATTATTGATGTAAGTTTGAACCCGGCAGTTTATATCATATTTTTCGAGCAGTTCAAGTATTTCACGTGGGGCCGAAATGGCGTCAATATCGTGCGTGGCTCTGGATATGCGCTCAAGCAAAATCAGTGCGCCGCCGCCCACGATTACCAGATGAAACCGCTCGTCACCATCAAACATCAGGCTGGCGTCTTCATCAAGTCTATCCAGTCGTTCCAGCAAATCTTCACGAAGCATATCTGACATGCAATGCGCCTCCTGTGAACCAACAATTAAATAATACTATTATTCAATTATCATTATATTCAAGTATATCCAGTTTGTCAATGCAATATTCAATGTACTTTGTCATAGCGTGATAACAGGTAGCGCTGTTTTGACCGACAGGGGCATAGAGTTCTGCGCAAAGAATCCCTGCTCAGTATAGTTGAGTAGGGATTCTTTGTTGATTTAGTGTCATTTTTGGCTACCCGCACTATCTTATCTCTCGTATTCTTTTGTGCTGTGTCCGTCCGGTTCGTCCTCATCGCGCTCGTCATCGACGATCTCATTTTCAGTTTTGTCCATGTTGAGCATGATGTTGAGTTCGTCCAGATGGGCGGACTTGGTTTTTAGTTCCTCCTCCTGCGGAAAAGGTTTGTTGACCTGCTCCTTGGCATTGGCCAGCTGAGATCGACTATTTTCAAGCTCTTCTTCACAAATGTGGAGCCGGTCTTCAAAACCACTGAGCAGGTTGTCCAACCGCTGAATGTTTCCGAAGATGTCTGTGCCAATAGCGGTCGTGTGCCGCAACTCATTTTTCAGCGTAATCTTATATTCCCGGCTGAAGCTGTCAAAGTTCAAATCCATAACAAAACCCCGGTACTGGCCGAGAGGCACAGCATCGGGGCTGGTCATCGCATGACAGGCTTCCAGAATCGCGGAGCCGGCTGCTTTCTTTTCGGTATGGACGATGCCCTCGATTTCCATAGGAGAGAAGCCATCTTCATTAGGCTGTGTGTGTTTGGTCAGGTGCGCCATATCCGCCTTATAGCCCTCTATTCGCTGCTCCAGGGAAGAAATCCGCTGCGGAAAATCTTTGATGATCTGATCCTCCAGAGCGTACTTCTGACTCAGATGGTTGGCTTTCAGGAGTTTCAGCTTCTGCACGGCAATATCTAAATCCATCTTTTCCTTGATGTGCGGGTTGCCGGTACAGAGGGCTTTGATTTCCGCATAACTAAGGGCGGTTTCGTCGATATCCTCTGCAGAGCGCACGGGAGAATTTGAGGTCATAATCTGGCCAATGAACTTCTGCTTGGATTCCACGAGCTGATACAAATAAGAGTCAAAAGTGTTTTCGGTGACGTAGGTAAAAATTTCTACCTCCGGATTTTCATTACCCTGACGGATGATACGGCCTTCACGCTGCTGCAAGTCAGCCGGTCGCCATGGACAATCGAGATGATGCAAGGCGATAAGCCGCTGTTGGACGTTGGTGCCTGCGCCCATTTTCTGCGTAGAGCCGATCACGACGCGAATTTGGCCGCTACGAACTTTGCCGAACAGCTCCTTTTTCTTTGCTTCCGTTCCTGCTGAGTGGATGTACGCGACTTCCTCTGCCGGGATGCCCTGGGCGATAAGTTTGTCACGGAGCGCGTCGTAAACATTGAAGTGGCCGTCATTATGGGGTGTGGAAAGATCACAGAACACCATTTGTGCAGAACACTGTTCTTTTGTGCGCAGCCATATCTCGAAGATATTATCGGCACATACAGAGACTTTGCCGGTGTCGCTGTCGGGCAGCAATTCATTCATCAGCCGCTGGTCCAGCGCCAGCTTTCGGCCATCATTGGTAATGACCAGCATATTGTCCTCGCTGGAATTGACCATTCTGTTTCTCACTCTTTCAGCTCGATCGGCAAGCCCATCCACCATTTCTTTCTGCTGCATAGAGGGTTTTAAAACAACGTTGTGGTAGTTGGCTTTCGGCACCGGAAGATTCAGCATGTCTGCAGTTTGAATATCGGCGACCTCCTTGAACATGGCCATGAGCTCAGGAAGATTGTAGAACTTAGCAAATCTTGTCTTGGCTCGGTAGCCTGTGCCTTCCGGCGCAAGCTCAATCGCCGTGACCGTCTCGCCGAAGGTAGAGGCCCATGCATCGAAGTGAATGAGATCATTTCGGCGCAGCGTGTCATACTGCAGGTACTTTTGCATGGTGTACATCTCAACCATCGTGTTGCTTATTGGGGTACCGGTGGCAAACACAACGCCGCGCCCGCCGGTTAGCTCATCCAGATAGCGGCATTTCATATACAAGTCGGAGCTTTTCATTGCTTCTGTCTGAGAAATGCCGCCTACGTTCCTCATTTTCGTAAATGCTGCGAGGTTTTTATAATAGTGCGCTTCGTCGATGAACAGACGGTCAACGCCCAACTCCTCAAAGGTCACGAGGTCGTCTTTGCGGCTTTGATCGTTGAGCTTGTCGAGCTTTATCTGCACTATCTTTTTGGATCGTTCTAACTGCTTGATGGAGAAACGGTCACCCTTATTGGCCTTCATTTCGACAATACCGCCCATGATTTCTTCCATCTGCTGTTCCAGTATATATCGCTGGCGCTCGATGGACATGGGGATTTTCTCAAGCTGACTGTGTCCAATGATGACAGCATCATAGTCGCCGGTGGCAATCCTGCCGCAGAAACGCTTACGGTTTTTTGTTTCAAAATCCTTCGCTGTTGCTACAAGAATATTTGCGGAGGGATAGAGCTGCAAATACTCTGCCGCCCACTGTTCCGTCAGATGATTTGGCACGACAATTAGGCTCTTTTGAGCGAGGCCGAGTCGCTTGCTCTCCTGGGCAATCGCAACAATCGTGTAAGTCTTGCCTGCACCGACAACGTGGCCCAGCAGCTCATTCCCGCCATATAAGCCACGAGCCACAGCGTTAAGCTGGTGCTGTCGCAAGGTGATTTCCGGATTGATGCCAACCAAGCTCAAATGGCTGCCGTCATACTCGCGTGGGCGAACGGAGTTGAACTTTTCGTTGTAGAGCTTACAGAGATGCTCTCTTCGTTTCGGATCAGACCAAATCCAATCGGCAAATGCCTGTTTGATGAGCTCCTGCTTTCCCTGAGCGATTGCGGTTTCCTTTTTGTTCAGGACCGGTGTTTTCTTCCCGGTGGCATCCTCAATATAATCAAAAATGCGAACATCTTTGAGGTTAAGCGTCTGCTCGATAATTTTATAGCCGTTAATGCGATCGGTACCGTAGGTGTTGCTCACCATGATGTTGCTTCGGTCGTAGCCTTTTCCCTCGACGTTCCACTCGCCGGTGTATTGAGAATAGTGGACGTGTATGTTCCACTGGCAGTATCGCGGCGTGTCAAAAAGGTCGAACATGAAGCCTTCCACCACATTGGCCGGTAGCCAGGTAGCTCCGAGGCGGACGGAAATTTCACTTGCTGACAGCTCCTCTGGCTGTACCGCTGTCAAAGCTTTCACATTTGTAATGTAATTCTCCGGATATAACTCCGCGCTGCGTTTTGCTAATTCGAGCTTCTCACGGACATTGCCGGAAAGGTACTCATCAGCCGGCAGATATTTTGTCTTTTCATCGTTTTCGTCGGTGTGCTGCGGGTTCAAAAAAATGACGCCCGTTAAGTCTTCAAAGATCTTCTGCTCGCTTTTCCCGGTGAGCTCCATCATGTATGGCATATCAACTCTTGCTTTTTCGGCCAGAGAAACGGCCAACGCTTCCGAAGCCGTGTCAACGCTTGTGACAACTACACGCTGCCTAATGGTGCGCTTTACAAACATATCCGCCTTGCGGATGAAATTACCGTCGTCGTCCAGAACTTCCAGAGAAGACAACAGGCAGAACGAGCTGTCCGAATTGAACACAGATTTATTGGCGCGGGAGTTGATGAGGCCATACTTCTCATTGAACTCGTTATAGAGAGTGTTCAGCTTGGCCTGTTCATCAGCAATCATGTCATCGGGATAGTCTTCCGTCTGATACTCAATGAGCGTTCTTACGCAGTCCCGGATAGCAATCATGCCCTTGATGCGGCTTTCCGCTGTGACAGGCACATCGACCGGCACCATACGGCTGTTTTCCCGGTAATAGATTTTGCCATCCACCATCGTGTAGCTGAAATTACGCACGTATGGGTCGGCGGGAATAGCGTTGTCTTCTTCCTCTTCAATTAGATCGCCCAGCTCATATTCTGTGATTTCTGCATGGATGTTTTCAGTGGTGTCTGAGAGCTGCTCGCCGAGGTCCTGTCCAGGATAAGCGATACACGCCGTTTCAGGACCGAAGGGGCCGCTGACCTCGCGCATTTCGCCCAGAATCATATCCGGGTTATCCACGAAGTACTGGTTCATTTTCAGCCCGTTTGCGTCCGTATTCAGATGTACCCAATCCGGCTCCGCATTAATGAGACGGTCGCGCTTCTGGAAAAACAGGATATCGGAAGTAACCTCCGTGCCGGCAGCGTTCTTGAATGTGTTGTTCGGCAGACGGATCGCTCCAAGCAGGTCAGCCCTCTGTGCGATGTACTTTCTCACGGAGGGATTTTCTTTGTCCATCGTACCTTTTGAAGTGATGAATGCCATGATGCCGCCCGGTCTGACCTTATCCAGTGTGCGGGCGAAAAAGTAGTCATGGATAAGGAAGTTGTATTTGTTGTACTTCTTGTCCGGGACTTTAAAGCTGCCGAAGGGTACGTTGCCGATGGCTACATCAAAAAAACTATCCGGCAGGTCTGTTTTCTCAAACCCCTGAACAGCGATTGAAGATTTCTGATAGAGCTGCTGTGCGATACGGCCTGAAATGCTGTCAAGCTCAATGCCGTAGATCTTGGAATTTGAAAGGTGCTCCGGCTTCATACCGATGAAGTTACCGATGCCGCAGGATGGTTCCAAGATATTTCCGGTCTTGAAGTTTATGTTTTCCAGCGTCTGATACATGGCACGGATCACGACAGGCGGCGTGTAGAACGCTGTCAGTGTGGATTCTCTGGCGGCGGTGTACTCATCCTCAGTAAGCAGCTCTTTCAGTTCGCCATAGCGACCATTGCGTTCGTCAAAGTAGTCGGCAAGTCCGCCCCAGCCGACATATTGAGCAAGGATCTTCTGCTCAGGCGTCGTGGCAAGACGGCTCTCGGACTTGATTTTTTTCAGGAGCTTGATCGCATCCACATTGCGCTGATACCGCTCATGCGGGAGACCGACGCCGATGTTGTCGTCCGTGATCCGGTAATCGGCGCGCTCTGTGCTTGGTATTTCGGGATACAGCAGGAAGGGGGAAGCCTTTTCGCGCGATTTCGGCGCGGGATGTGAGAGTCGCTCAACATCGGCGCTGACTTGCTGGATGAACGGGTCGCGCTCCAGGGATTCAGGGTCAGCAAGCTCACCGTTTACAATGCCACGCTTAGCAAGAGCCTCACGGACAGCTGCAGGGTCAACATCATTAAAATCGTCGTACTCCTCTTTTCCGCGAATTTCATCATCCGTAGAGCCTTCCATTGATTCGTTCTCAGGTGCTATATCATAGCCGTTGCCAATGTGAAACCCCTGACGCAGCAGATCGTCATAGCTGTCGAAGCCATGCTGAATTGCCACGATTTCGCGGTAGTCTTCAATCGGCACCTTGCCGATATTGGTTTCAACGAAAATTTCCGGCTCTGCGTCCTCAACAACTTGCAGCAGATGCGCATTCATCGGATTTTCGGCCAGCTTGCTGTCGAACTCTTCACGCGGCATGACCTTGTTGAACAGCGGAAACTGCGTGTCGTAGAGACAGACCTCGCTGTCATTGAAGGAGAGAACTTCATACTCCTGACTGCCGATATAGACCGTATCTCCGAGAGAGAAGCGGTATTCTTTCTCCGGTTCAGGCGGCGGATTCAGTTCGTCATAAGTCGGCTCCATCGGCTTGGCAAGATCGCTGTCCAGTGACACAAGCATAGCTTCGCAGCGTTCAGTCAGATGTGTGTTCTCGGTAATAATGTTGTGCATTGCGTCACGCATCAGCGGCAGTATGAAATTGTTCTCGCCGAGCGTGAAGGTTGTCTTACTGCCTTGGCCGAACTCACTGCCACAGTCGATCAAAACGTACTGATTGAGCTTAGCATCTGTATTCCCAAGCTGTTCCTGAAAATCATTGTAGTCCCTGATAATGGACTGAAACTCCTTGCCGATTTCCCACCGTGCGCTGCGGTCTTCCTGGGTTTTACGGTAAGCGGGATACTGTTCCTTTTCAGCTGAGTTTAAATAGCGGTCGGCGGCAATCAGCTCGCCGATACGCTTTTCAACCTTGTTCCATTTGAGGAGAATGGATGCGTCCGGCTCGCTGATACTGCCGTGGCTGATCTTGATGCCCTTGGCATCGTGCATCTCATCAAGATCTCGATCGGCAACGGCTGGATATGCGCCGCCCCAACCATATTCGTTTTTTAGAAACGCGGTATTGTCAACGGAAGTCATGTGCTTCAGGTACTGCTCGTAAATACGATATTTGCCGTGATGAACACCGCTGCCACGGGTAATAATGGCGTCAATATCCTCCTGAGAAATGGAAAAAGCGGAAGCCCGTTCAGCCTCCGCTTCTGCAATAATATCCTGTTGTTCTTCTTCGGTGGGGATAGTGTCGCTTAGCTGTAGATCAGATCCGCCATTACCGCTTCCTCGGCCCGACTCCTGATATTGTTCATCATCGCCACCCAGCGCATCTGATCCGATGCTTTCAGGCTCTCCGTCACGCCCTCTGACTTCGCCATCTGTGTTGTCAGAAACTCTATCATCTCGTTGGCCTTCCGATCGATCTCCTCCAGGTGACCGTTCAGCTTGCCGCTGAGCATCATCCCGGAGTAAATCCCGTTTCGGTGGCTGCGCAGGAAGCTTCGCCGCAGCATTCCAAACTTCCCAACTTTCGGGGATTCCGGCACTGTCAGGTTCGGAAGCAGATAATCGCCCTCCTGCCTGTAGGTCAGTTCCATGGTCAAAACTCCTTTCGTTTTTGAATTTTACATTTACATCATAGCGGTCATGTTCGTTAGCCGCAAATGTACTGACCTGGTTTTTCTCATCCCTCTGAAGAGATTTCACTGTTTCAGCAATTTCCCGCAAAATCATTTCGGAAATATCGCTGCTAGCGGACCCAAGAACAGAGATGGTCTCGGGTGTATTAAAATCGTAGATGCGGTTGAAATCCTCGGAGGAGTAATAGTATTTTGCGTCGATGCCGCAGCGAGTCAGAAGCATAAAGCCCACGCTGCTTTTCAGCGTACTTTTGAGCCAGACTTCCGTATTGAATTCGTCTAACTCTTCAAGCAAACTTCCTTCCTTTGCAGAGAGCAGCTGCGACAGATAATCGGAAATATTGTCATCTACGACAAGGCCAGCGAAGCTTGCCAGATTCTCCACAAAACTGTTTTCCTGCGGAAGCTCTCCAAACTGGTTTTCCAGCGCCTCCGTTACTGCCTCTTCGTAACGCGGCTCCATCTGCCAAAGCGAAATGGTGCGCCCGTAATAGCTGTTGGTATCCGAGATGTCAAAGACATGGCGCAGCTTGTAGGGCACATCGCGTTCTACCAGCAGAGCAATGCCTTTTGTACCCTTATTTACGAAGCGGCCGAGCTTGTTCCAGGTCTCAACATCTGCGCAAGCGGTGGCTGTGGGCTTTTGGGCGTGGATCATGAGCTGCTCATGAAAGCTGTATTTGTAGTTATTTGCTGCCGTAGTCAGAAACGCTGTGTATCTGTCGGCACTGGAGGTGATTTCCTGCGCCTTTTCTGCCACCAGCGAGGAAATGATTTGGTATTTGCTCGGCAAGGGTATCAGGCCTCCTATCTTAAGTTGATATTTACTTCGATGGTCATGCCGTCGCCGACAAGGATAGAGGCATAGAGCAGACCGGTGCGGGCGTTTGAAATCTTCGTTACAAGCTCATTCAGACGGCATACGGTATCATTGATCTCTTTCTGATTGTCAGCATAGTAATAGCCTGTCTCATCGCTGCAGATGGGATAGCCATCCTGCCGCAGACTGCTGATTTTACGGCGAAGCGTTCGCCCATCCATAGAAAAAAGCCGTTCCAGCTCAAGACTGAAAACGGCCTTTTCCTTACCCGTGTGGTTCTTTTTCAGGTACTCGCATATTGCGGTTTTCTTATCCACTGGCATCTCCTATCTTTCATAATTCTTTACATTACCTCTCATAAGCCTTCTGCACGGTGCGCTGCGGGAAATCCCAGCCGTAGACCTTGCCGATTTCATCGCCAAGTCTGCGCGTCACTCGGGTAATATCCGCCCTCGTCGCCGTGCCCATAAAAATCTTCTCTTCTAGTCGATATCGCTGGTTTTCCGTTGCATCATCCTTGAAGACACGATAGAGAAGATGATTTGTGCCATCGTGGTGAATAACATCACAACGGAGGTCACCGTTTTTGTCTACATACCAAGTGGCGTAATCGTAATTGGAAAACAGACAGTCCTTGATATTGCCGCTTTTGATCTCCTTGTATCCGGAGCGCCGGCCATCCCAAAGCCCCAAATCTGCTATGATAAGAATGGGCTGAGAGAGCTGGATGTTGAGATTGATGCGCTCATCATCCAAATAATCATTGTTGATTTCAAGCATTTTCAGATACCGGTCTTCATCGCCCAAATCAGGATATTCGATTTCAAGGTCTTCCTTCCAATCCTCGTAGTCAAGGCAGTAATTGCTCCAAATCAAGTGGTCGGTGTCGGTCATCTGGCATCACCCCGATCCCTGCTTTTGCGGTTAATAGCGTTGCCATCCATATCGTAGTTTTTAGGATCAGCGCCGGAAACATCCCATCCGAAGAGAGAACCGGCAGACATAGCCTCGGCTTGTGCCTTGCTGACGCCGAGCTTCCTGTTGTACTCGTCGGCAAGCTGGCGGTTTTGTTCTTTACTGCCACCTTCAATATCTGCTTTATAGTAGCCGGTTTCAGCTTTCTTGGATGATGATAACTTCGCCGGTACTTGCAATCGTTCCATAGCATGTCTCCGGGAGAGATGAGCGAAGCGGGATAATTGTGTTGCCGTTCTGTTCCATGCGCTCGGCAAACTCGCAAATGTGGTACAGATTTCGCCCGACCTCCAGATGATACTCGTCGATATAACGGCAGGTCTGGTCCAGCGTCTTTCCATCCGATAACTTTATGCGGATCTGATCTCCATCGGGGATGCGAAACTTCTCTTCATAGTTCGGAGTAATGAAGCGAATACCTTTTTCAGCGTTCTTGGTGTGCCTATCCAGCCATTCACGTTTATAACAGTAGCAATAGAGATTATATTCGCCCTTGTTTGGGTTCAGGCGCAGCATATAACTGTATTGGTCAGTATCCGCGCGAAAGCCGAACTCCTTGCTGTAGTTGCCCTCAAAACCACTTTCCGGGTGCCCGTAGCAGTAGCCGGCAAGGCTGCTCCGGTTTTTCAGAACGCCGCCAAAACGCTCATCAAAGCGCAGCATGTTGATAACGGCATCAAACTCCTGTTTGAATTCGTCGGTTTTCAGGTCGGATCGATGATCATCCCATGAGGTGAAGAAGCCGTTTCCGTCTGTGTCCATATCGCCGCGAAGATGGCCAATACCAGCCGGTCTGCATTATAAGCTGCTGGCTTTGCGTATAGCTGTAGTTTCTTTCAGCGCGGTATCATAGGTCGAAATTCCATATCCATTATCTTGCCTCCTTGTATAATGCATTTACGGTGTTTTTGACAAGAGCGCCGTATAAAAAACTTGTTATCCTGCGTAGGATGCGGGATAATAAGCGCGACTGGCAGAGGGCGCAGTAATTCCTCCTTGGGGTTATACCTCTTAAGAAAGTAAACTGGCATAAGAAAAACAGCTTGTTGAACTGTCCTCGTATGCCTCAGTTAAGCTAACAAATTAATTATGATCTGGGACTTAAGAATTATGTTTCCCCTGTTGTAAATATAATTTTTCATGATATAATAGTATCAAGTCCTAATAACAATAAATAAAGCGTGGTGATAACATGCAATTGAAAACAATTTTACTCACAGGACTCGGATTTTTATTTCTGGGGTTGGGAGCCATTGGCTTGTTGTTGCCCGTGTGGCCTACAACTCCTTTTGTTTTGGTTTCTGTCGCATGCTTTTCATCAGCACCTCATATTAAAGCTCAGATTATGAAAATCTCCTTTTTTAGGGAGCATATTGAAAACTACGAGAGCAGAACAGGCCTTTCGCGGAAAACGGTTTGGATCAGTATGAGCTGGCTCTGGGGTATGCTTCTTCTTTCTATGGTGTTGCTTAAAACCTCTTGGATTTCGTGTCTGCTTTTCCTTGTCGGTGCTGCTGTTACGAGCCATATTCTATGGATGGCCAGGGCCAAAGACAGGAAACAAGGGCAAGACAGAATGAAACGTGTATTTGGTCCCATTGAAGCTATATTCGACCATATTTTATCTCGCGGGCCGCATTAATTCTTGGTTTCATTCTTCTTTTAAGTGCTTCGGGCAACTCTTCACGCGTGCTGGCAAGCGTCATGGCTTTGGTCTTGGTCGGGGGTGATGCATTTCATCTGGTGCCGCGTATCACCGTCATCAGGACAGGCGGAGAGGAACCGCTACGCCGGATGCTTGGTCGCGGAAAGCAGTTGACTTCGATCACCATGACAGTATTTTATTTACTTCTGTGGCAGAATTGGGGGTACTCATTTTCTCCCCGGAAGACATAAATCTCTGGTCTTACTTAGTCTATTTCCTCACGGCTGTGCGCATTTTGCTTTGCTTACTGCCCCAAAACAAATGGGAAGAGCGATATCCTCCGGTAGGCTGGGGAATTTGGCGAAACATTCCGTTTTTCATGCAAGGCGCAGTCGTCGCCGGGTTGTACTTTCTGCATAAAAGCGTTGAGCCCGGACTTGCTTTAATGTGGCTTGCCATAGCTCTAAGCTTTGCCTTTTATTTTCCGGTCGTTCTATGGGCAAATAATAATCCAAAAATAGGCATGCTCATGCTGCCGAAAACCTGTGTCTATTTGTGGATGCTGGCTATGTGCCTGTCATTATAAGATGCCACTACCCCTAAGATATTTACATACATAAAACACGAAAGGAGCATTATTATGAACGACTACAAAAAGCTCACGAACGAAGTCGGTGCCCCGGTAGCCGACAATGAAAATGCCATTACGGCCGGTCCCCGAGGTCCTGTTGTCATGCAGGACGTGTGGTTGATGGAAAAAATGGCACACTTCAACCGCGAGGTTATACCCGAACGCCGTATGCACGCCAAGGGTTGGGGCGCTTACGGCAAGCTCACCGTAACCCATGATATCTCCCGGTATACCAAGGCGAAGGTTCTTCAGCCCGGTGCGCAAACCGAACTATTTCTTCGTTTCTCTACCGTTGCAGGTGAGCGCGGGGCTGCTGGACGGCAGAGCGTGACATCCGCGGCGTTGCCGTCAAGTTTTACACCGAGGAAGGCAACTGGGAACCTGGTTGGAAACAATACACCGACCTTCTTTATCCGCGATGTGCATAATTTTTCCGATTTAAACCGCGCCGTAAAGCGAGACCCTCGCACAGGCCGTCGCTCCGCTCAGAACAACTGGGATTTCTGGACACTGCTGCCCGAGTGCTTCCACCAGATTACCGTAGTCATGAGTGATCGAGGCATCCCTGCCTCCTTCCGCAACATGCACTTCTTCGGAGAGCATACTTTCTCCTTCTATAACGAGAGGAACGAGCGCTTCTGGTGCAAGTTCCACTTCAAGACCCAGCAAGGGATCAAAAACCTCTCTAACGAGGAAGCCGCAAAAATTAACGGGATGGACCGTGAATCTCACGGCAAAGACCTCTATGAGTCCATTGAGCGCGGTAATTTCCCCAAGTGGACAATGTACGTTCAGATCATGACCGAAGAACAAGCGAAAAATCACTACGAAAACCCCTTTGACATCACAAAGATTTGGCGTCATGCTGAATACCCACTTATCGAGGTAGGTGTTCTGGAACTAAACCGCAATCCGGAGAACTTTTTCGCTGAAGTTGAGCAGGCTGCTTTTACCCCTGCACATGTGGTGCCCCGGTATTGGCTTCAGCCCGGACCGTTTCCTGCAGGGCAGGCTGTTTTCTTACGGCGACGCGCAGCGTTACCGTCTTGGTGTTAACCACAACCTCATCCCGGTGAACCGTGCTAAGATTGAGGTCAATGAATACCATCGTGACGGTGCTATGCGAGTGGACGGCAACTACGGTGGCGCACCGGCCTATACCCCAAATAGCTACGGTGCCTGGACCGCTCAGCCCGAAGTGATGGAACCGCCGTTGGATTTAGAGGGCGCAATGTACCGATACGACCCGAAGGATGACCCCACAGATGACTGCTTCCGTGCCGGTGGTAATTTGTGGCGCGTGCTGACTGAAGACAAGAAGCAGATCCTGATCGAAAATACTGCCGGAGACATGGCTTCCGTTACTGAAAATATCAAGTACCGCCATGCCGTTCACTGCTATCTGGCCGATCCTGAATACGGTGAACGTTTTACCAAAGCTGCCGGACTGAACATGGATAAGGTAAAGGAGCTTTCTAAGCTGGATCATAACGGCTTGGTCCAGGCAACCATTTCAAGTTCCATATAAGCAAAATAACTTATCAGGAGTGTTCTCATATGAAGCAGCAGCGAAACACCAAACAGCGTCAGCTGGTTTTGGATGCGGTTAGGGCGCGCTGCGACCATCCCAGTGCGGATCAGATATATCTTGATGTTCGAGCTATCGACGACAGGATCAGTCGCGGCACGGTATATCGTAATCTAAACGTTTTAGTTCGGCAGGGGGAAGTCCTCCAGGTTAAGCTGCCCAATACGGATCGGTTTGAAGGCCAATTTGATAAGCACTATCATCTTTTATGCACAGAATGCGGCGCAGTGTGTGATGTGCCATTGCCGTACCATGGGGAACTGGATGAACAAGCAGCTGAAAAAACAGGGTATACTATCGAGAGACACCGTGCGGTTTTCGAAGGATTATGCCCGGATTGCCGAGAGAAGAAAATTTAGATCAAGCGAATAACTAATTTTGAGCAAAACGGCTCGCCCAATCGGGCGGGCTGTTTTACTTTGAAGACAGGTTAGCAACTGGTTACATCGTTCCGAGAACGTCCATGCGCTCAAAACGTGAACTCTTTCCGCTGTAAAGATCTGTGCAGAAGCAAGCGGAACCCCGGCTGTTCGGGTGAGAGCCGAAGCCGCCGGTACAGAGCTTGAGTTGATGTGTTGCGCTCCGGTATTCACGCTTGAGCACTTCCGGCTTGATGACGATAACCTTGCCCTCAATATTGTCCATATAGTTTATGGGGTCACACATACCTTTCGTAATAGGGGTGTTGTCAATACCCTGAATACGGGGTTTGGACAGTTCCGCACGGGTTTTTTCTGCCTGTTTAGCATACGCTCTCCGTAATATTTCAGAATTTCCGTGTAATCATCACTGACATAGAGATCATCATAGCGGGCAAACAACTCATTCGCAGTACAGAAAGCGCACATATACTTCTGACCATTGACATCCATGAGATTTTCGCCGAGGACTATCTCACGGTCACCGACTTGTATAGCGTGAATAATCTCATAATCGCCAGCCATGCGCTTTTCATTTTCATGCATTTTATTTACCTCCTTGCT
This sequence comes from Oscillospiraceae bacterium, assembly GCA_963678505.2. GTDB lineage: Bacteria > Bacillota > Clostridia > Oscillospirales > JAVBQB01. Next base: position 52,004 of record CAXXFP010000001.1, read on the forward strand.
CGTTTGGTTATGGTCCCACCAAATAAAGGCGGGGCTATAATTTAGTTGCTTGCTTACTTGCGCCTGTTTCGGATAAATAAAAAAATAAGACCGCCAACAATGAAAGCAACAAGGACAATGCCTATAAGAGTTTTCGGCTCCAAATAAATCCCCTCTTTCTGATAATAGAAAACACCGGCTGCGTCACGCGAAGTGAAGCAGTCGGTGTATGTAAGCGGTATTTGATTATCAGGCCATCAGCTTGATTAGGATTTCATCGATGGGGTCGGTATGTCTGCCCTCTGAAATCAGTCTGTTTCTCCAATTCATAAGGCTGTTTCGGAGCATACGCAGCTCTGCATTTGAAACTTCAATACAGACTTTCTTTTCACGTTTTAACATTTGCAATCCCTCCTTATGCTTCCATTATAAATTTACAGGGAAAGTTTGCAAATGTGCAAATCATTATGTATGTGGTCCGCACGAATGCGGACCACTAGGTTTTGCTAATTAGGCATCGCCGGTAAAATCATCCTCATACATATTGCCTTTAACGACAACTTTGGCGGTTTTTGTTTCGGTGAGTACTTCACCAGCGGCGTTCTTGGCGGTAACAGTAATCGTGAGCGTATAAGTCCCATCCGCCGTCTCAACAGGAATATAGACACATCGACTACCGGTAGGGCTGGCTGCATTGACAGGGAACGCAAATACACCATTCGAGGTTTCCTGAAGTGTCACGATCTTGCTTCCAAATCCGAAGCTATATGTCATGGTCAGTTGCAGAGCGCTCACATCGCTGTAGCTTGTGCTAACAGAAGCAAAGATGCCGTAACCGCTCTTAATAGAGCTGCCATTCAGTGAAGCGCCGAGCGAGTTTGTGATGGCAACATTGTTAAGCTGTACCTTGCCGGACGGTGCAAACACTGCAGAGATCGTGTGGGTGCTTGTCACATTGGAGAACGTATAGACTTCAATGGCGCCTTTATCCACGCCGTCCACCGAAACGCTCTGGATTTTATAACCGGCAGAAGGATTAACGGCAAAGGTCTGTGATTCGCCCTTTTTCACGCTAACTGTGCCGGAGGGAGAAATTGAACCGCCGGAGGTTGAGGACGCGGTGATGTTATAGGACGCAGTAATCGTAGTGGTATAGAAACCGCCGCCATCAGACTTATTGGTGCCGGTGCCGTAGTAATAACCACCATCAGTCACCGTGCTAGAGTCGCCTGTGTAGTTGTACGCTGCACGGGTTTCCTGCGCCGCATCATGAGCAGCATCCATCTTGGCTTTGGCTGCTTCCGCAGCAGAAGTGTTGCCGGAAGTGACTGCTGCATTGTATGCAGCTTGTGCAGACTCATAAGCCTGTTTGGAGGCTTCAAGGTCTGCCTGAAGCTGTTTTGCCTGAGTGTCGGTTAAGCTGAGAAGGACTTTTGCAACGGCAACCTCATCAGACGCAGCGGTAGTTGCTACCGTATCACCGTAACTGCCCGTCGCCGAAACATTGGACGCCGCATTGTTATATGAGGTTTGGAGTCCGGTTGTCGTACCGCCAGCATCGATATATGCGGAAATGGAAGAACTGGAATAGGTGCTGTTGGAAGAAGATGAAATCGTACCGCTGGAAGAAGTGGTGGTATAGGTTACTGTGTTCGACTTGCCATTACTGGAGCCGGATGAGTTGGTCGTGCTTCCGGAGGAATCTGTAATAGTCCAGGAACCACTGGAACTATTATAGCTTGACGATCCTCCTCCGCTAGACGCTTGCGATGCAAGCGAGACATTGCTTTCATGGAGTGCGTTACAGGTTGCTGTATCGCCGGCATTGTACGCGACCCACCATGCCGCACTGTTTGCTGCCATTTGACTCTGAGTGCTTGTCGCAGCAAACGCCGAAACAGAAAGCGCGGCGATCAGCAAGATCGCCGCGCAGATGGTCATAATAGGTTTTCGTTTCATAATGATAGGCCCTCCTTTAATACGCCGCACCAAGCGGAACGATGGTGTGGATGTTGACCTGATAGTTGGGCTGCGTGTTCATATGGACGTCAACAGGGATGGACATGGCCGTGTCCTTGTAGAGCTGTGTGTATCCGAGTCTGCAGAGGAGAGCAGTTTCAGCACCCGTCAAGTCAGTCGGTTTCACATGCAGGGTTGCAACGGCGATGCCGCGAACTGCGCAGGTTACTCTGTCCATATTGCCGGCCTGATAAATGCAGGATGTGTCGGTTCGGAACTCAACTGTCAGGTTTTCGGAATTGTAATTGACTTCGGCTACAGTTTCCTGAACGACCATATCGTAGAACTTATCATTGGTGCCGTTCTGAAGAACGGTCTCCAGAGCCTTGAAGTAGTATTCGCCGCTCCTGCTCACGACATGATAGAGATATTCACGGGCGTTGGCATAGTTTGCGAAGCTTGCACGGTCGGTGCCATAATAGAAAGCCAGATCGTCTGCGGAGTAACGCGCCTTTGCGGTTTCATAGTCAATCGCGAGATCGGGCAGCGTGTAGTCATAGGTGCGAAGCTGCTCGATCTGAGCTGCAGTCAGCGTATCGGAGTAGATACCGACTGCTTTATACAGCTCGGAGTATTCGACGTAAGCGCCCAGAGCTTCCGCGACAAAACGGATAGGGACATAGGTACGTCCGTCTTTCAGCACAGCAGCGGTATCCATCTTTACCGCAGTTGTCTTTCCGTTCTCTGTCACGCTCAAAGTATCGCTTCCAATGGGAATTTCAACACAGATACCATCTTTTTCGATGATGGCCGTATCTGTATTTCCATTCCACGAAACCTGAGCGCCAAGCTGTTCGGTGGCGAAACGGACCGGAATCATGGTTCTGCTGTTTTCGTCAATGTAGGGTTGGCCGTCAGGGAAACTGACGGTGTAGCCGTTGACACGAACCGTAAGGCCTGTGTCTACAGATGCCGCCATCGCTCCGGTTGCCATAAGCGTACACAGCGCGAGTACAAGAGCGATGATGCTTGCGATTTTGCGTTTCATAAGAGTCCTCCTTGTAAGATAAGTTGTGCCGCACCGGTTATCAAAAATGTCGGCGCGACGTAGGTACATAGCGGGATATTTCGCCTGATAGGTTGCTTCCGGATGATGCTCAAAAGGATTGCACCGAGGCCTGTCAGAAGCAATATGGTTGCCATAGAGCACAGCCCGCTTGAGAAGGTTAGCGCACAAATCAATTTGAAGTCACCGCCCGGAAGGCTGTTCTTCGAGAGCTTTGCTGAGATCAGCAGCGCCGCGGCTGTTATCAGCAAACAGATCATCCGGGGCAGGATTAGCGTTCCATTCAGGAATCCGGTCAACATGAGAGTCACAGGTACCAAATCGGGGATCTCACGCTTTTTATAATCCATTACGCCGCCATACGCAAGGATACCAGCATTGATGAGGGTATAGATCAGTTCCATGATGTCCTCCTCAATCCAAATCGTAGTTGGTGGATTCCACTTTGAAGGATACTGTGATTTCTTCAAACCCGTATTGCGAAAAGACTGTCGGAAAGGTCATGGTGCCTGTTGCGGTCATACTCGGCGGCGAAGCAGTACAGCTCACAGAATTGATGGCTACTTGATATTTACTCGGAAGGTCATTCTGGACGAAGCTGCGGAAATCCTCATCTGCGCCCTGTGCGTCCAGCTTAAGGATGCGGTCTGCACGGTATTCATCCATAATATTTGCTTCCACCGCACTATTGCAGGCCCTCTGCAATATAGATACTGCGTAGTCGTAGTTCTCCATTGTCGCCCCCATCTCGATGATTAAAAAAGTCATGAGCAGGAGCACGAACAGAAAACCGAAAAACATAATTGAAACGCTGCCTGTCCGGTCTTTCAGTAGCTTTTTCACTTCCAATACACCTCCGAGCGGCCGGAAAGCCGGATTTGAATTGGAAGGTCCACAGAGATTGGTTGCTGACCGAACTGCATGATGGTGATTCTGTATTCAGCCGTAAGCGTAACCCGGAATTCTTCCCGCAACTGGATTCGTGTGCCACTGCAGTACGTGGCGTCCACCTGGATGCTCAGGTCATCCAAAGCGTCGTTGCCAAGATCATCTGCCAGTGCGAGGACCGTTGCCTCATCGTATTCGCCTGTAGTTTCAATCGTTCGGACCACGCGGCGGCAGATATAGCTTGCGCTGTAATACTGTGTAACGTAAATCATGGCGGAAATCAGCATAGCAAAGGTCAGGACCAGCATGGCAGCCGTCATGATAAACTCGACTGCTGAATCGCCCTTCTTGGAACGCAGATAACCGTGGAGCTTCATTTTAGCTGTCATGCTGTTTCCCTCCTTTTTTACCAGTTTGCGTTCAGCTTATCGGACATGTCCTGGAACATGTTCGTGAAGAAGCTCGGGAAAAAACTGTTGATGGCCACGATCAGAAGACCGATTATGACAACGGCAATGATGATGGCACCAATGGTATTGGTGGCCAGATCGCCCTTGCGGTCGGTCATCAGGTTGGTAAGGCGGGTGCCGGCGCTCTGCGCCCTTTCGCGGATGCTGCGGATAAACTTTTTCATGTTGTTTCCTCCTGTTAAAATAGATTATTTAATTGGTTCTGCATGAACACGATGAGCACATAAAGAATCATGACGACGCAAATGCCAACTGCGGGGAGATAAGTTCTCCTCATCTTTGCAGGTCGGGCAGAGAGCATTTTTTGAACTTTTAACTTAGCCTGACGCGCCATGTCGTCAGCCAAATAATCGAGAGTAGCGGTTTGGTCAATGCCTCGATCAATTTCCTGCAAGGTGCTGCAGAGCCGGAAGGCCTCTTCCGTCCCCAAACGAGTTTGAAACTGCTGGAGCGCGGTGGATACACCGCCTGCCCGCATGTGCGTGAGTAAGATGTCCAGCTCTTTGCCCAGCACCGGACCGGCCACCTTGCGATAGGATTGCAGTACGGCGTAAATATCCCGGTTGCTTCTAAGATTGCGGCAGATGGTGCGGACAAAGCGAGGCATTTCCAATGCAATGGCTTCATCTTTCTTTTTCAGCTTTGATGAAAGCGATTCGCTCTGCTTCATCAAAAGAAGCACGGCAAACAGGGCAACAAGTAAAATGCCAAGCCAGAACTCGAGTAATGCGCACAGTAGAATGACGGAAACGCTTAGCGCGGCAACAATATACTTCCGTGCCATAAACCGTTGTGGAGTTACATCCAGACCGGCGCGGGAAAGCTTCTTTGAAAGCGTTTCAGCGGAAGCCTTGTCCATAAAAACATATTGGCTTACGAAAGCAACAAGCTTTTGCATCACGGGATAATCCCATACATCCCGGTCTTTCTGCTGCCATTTTTTTAGCTGACTCAGTGTTTTATGGCCATAAAACGACTTGTCATGAAAGAGCTTTGCCGAAAGGATCAGCCATGCACCGCAGACAAGCAAAATGGCAATTAAGATAAGCGATAATGTCACATGCCTCTCCTCTCATATCATTAATGGGCGGTTGATCTTCAACGCCCGGAACACGGAATACACGACAGCAACTAGAAGCGAAACAAACAAGCCTTGACCGATGGGCGAAGTCGTGAGCGTCACATAGGAGTCTGCCATCAGGATTTTAAATACAAGCGGAACAGAGAATATGAGGATCAGCGTCAGCAGATAATCCCGCCAGACGGCATACATTGCCGCATCCGATTCCTGCTGCACCTGGAGAACATCGTGCATGGATTCAACGACTGATACCGCTACATACTTAAGCGCGCGGTCATCCTGAGCTAGGATGAGTGCATCAATCCACTGCGAAAAGTACCCATTATTGACCTGATCTTCCATGCGGCGAAGGCCGTTATTTATATCACTGTCCATGAGCGTTACATAGGTGAGAAAATCCCGGAAAGGCTCCGGGTATTCAAGGATGTCCACATTGTCAGAAACTGTGGTGATGAAATCTTCCGTGACCAAATAGGAATTAGAAAGGATCATCATGGAGGAGGCCAGCCGGTCAAGTCTGGCGCTTTGCGCTTTTGTCTGCCTTAAACCAAACAGTAGCAGCGGGGCAAATAATCCCATCATGCCGACAGCAATGGAAATCAGGAGAGAGTGGTAAACGACACGTCCTGCGAAGAAACCGGCTCCTGCACAAGCGACCGTCAGAGAGTAATAAGCGGCCTTTGGCAGTTCACTATGCGCTATGAGGCTTCTGCGCTTCTCCGCAAGTCTTGCAAGCTTCCGACTCAGCGTCGTTTGCTTCTTGAACAGCCTGATTTTGCCGTGCTTCACAGAAGAACGCTTCATGCGCTCTCGCAGCAAGAGATCCAGCCGGAAAAAAATAAAAATCGCCGTGCTCAGTAAAAGAAACACAGCGAGATAACAATATAAAATTCGGGTCATTTCTTTTCCTCCGCTTGAACTTCGGGAAACAGCCGCTCCAGCAGTTCTTCAGGCGCGCCATTATCACGTAAGCGATTATAGAGTGCGGGGGAAATACAGCTTGTGCGTCTGTGCTTTCCGTGTACCTTGATAATGTGCCCGTGACTGTCGCGTTCAACCCTGTCCACATCGAAGCGGTACAAGGTTTTCCCTTTTACCGCTCCATCAAGCACTCCTCTTGCTTCAAATATCTCCATGATTTTGCGTGAGTTGTCTTTGAGCTGCTTCTGAAAGATGATAATAGGCCAGGCTCTAATACACATTTCGTAAAGTTGGTCATTCGTAAGTCTGGTCCCTGCCGTATGACACATAGAGACCAGTCTGCGGTATCCATCTTCAGCACCGTCAGCGTGAAAAGAGGTCAGGATTGTATGTCCAGTCTGACCGGCAATTGCCGCCTGATATGCCGCACCATCTCGTACCTCGGCGGGAACAATTAAAGCCGGATGGAAGCGCAGTGAGCTGACAATCAGGTCGTGCATCGTCACAGGATTCGGTGGGCCTTTGGTCACGGTAAAGAGGACACGTGCAGGCCGGTCATTAGCGTTGTCGTAGTCCATCAGATTCAATTCGCGGCTGTCTTCGATGATATAGATACGGTTGTTGTAATCATTGTTCTTCTGGATATAATCATTCAGAAGATATGCCATAAGGGTGGACTTGCCGCTGCTGGTCGCTCCGGCTGCACCAATGGAAACACCGTAGCAGAGGCACATTGAGAGGAAGTCCAGCATATCTGCCGTAGCCGAGCCTGAATCAATCAGCTGCTCCCGCGTAATGTGGTTTTTGTTCTGCTTTCGGATGCTGACGATAACGCCCTGTTCCGGTGGAACGAGGGGAGGAATGATCGCAGAGATACGGGTTCCGGAGCCGATATAGCTGTCCACGCGCGGCGTCTGCGCGTCAAGCAGCATTCCGCCCATTCGCACCATGCGCTTCACAATATCCAGCGCAGCGTTAGGAGAAGGAAAGGCCTCCGTTCCGTAAAGGTAATCCGTACGCTCGGCTCGGATGATTTCCACGGCGTTGTAGCCGTTTAAGTTGATTTCCTCCACAGATGGGTCGTAGAGGTACTTTGTCAGGATGCCGAGCCCGGCCATATCCTGATAAATGCGCAGAGCCAATGCATCCCGATCATAATCCTTACCGGCCATACACTCAGCAGCGTATTTCAGTATCAGGTGTTTCAGCGTTTGAGCCGCTTTTTCATCATCCAGTGCGGCAGCAAGCTCAGTTGCATGGCTTTGGGCGATGGTGGAGCGTACACGATCCAGCACGGTCATATAGTCAAAGTTGTTTTTGCCGCTGCCGGATTCGGCATTGTCCTGCGCCTGCAGAACAGAAAGAAATTCGTAAGTGGTAATACTCATAAGAGGCCTCCTCTCAACTTCATGCACACCTCATTGATACTGCCGGAATATGCTTTCCCGATTTTCCCGCCCGACTCATATAAGGTCGGTTTCAGGTTCTGGAAGGATTCCGCATCTTTATAGAACGGAATCCATACTTCCGGTGATACGCCGATCAGCTTATGCAGCGCAGGATAGTCGAAGCTGTCATTTATCTCTATGCAGACGGAAACGGCTCTCGGCGTAACGATTTCTACAGCTCTGCGGTATGCGTTATACCACAGGCCTGAAGACGCCTGACCGCCTGTGAGCAGTAAAACTCTTTCTGCCCGATTCAGAGCCCACGCTGCAAGAACACTGCCGGCATAAGAGGGGCAATCCACGAGGACTACATCGAACAGAGTGTTTGCCTGGTCAAGAATTGTCTTCGCTGCATCACTGCCGGTATCCTCACCAAAAGCATCGTTGTAGCACGGGACAGCAAGAACATATAGCAGTTCATCTGCCCGGAACACTACTTGCTTCAGTGATTCCTTGGTTTTGCATGCCATGGTTAGGCTCTTTTGTTTTGTGATATTGATCTTCATTCGGGCAGAAAGTTCACTGTAAAGTTCAGGGGAAATAAGACACACAGACTGGCCCTTCTGGGAGAGCGCATACGCAAGGTCAATAGCCAGCGTGGTCTTTCCGGAATGCGGCGGTCCCCAAACAGCATTAATGCTCATGGTTTATCCCTCCGTATTCTGCAGTGTCAGGTACAGCGACTCAGCTCTTTCAAGGCGGATTAGCGTCTGGGCCTGCGCTTCGGTACATCTGAACACGACGTAAGCCGGTTTATAGTCATAACTCGTTTCATCTTCAGCTGGTGCTGCGTCTTGCTTCGCATCCAGATCGTTCAGCGCCTCTAAATTACTGTTGAGAACATCGTAAACATACATGGAGCTCAGACATTTTGTGATGGAGTAGCTCGTATCCTCGCTCTTGGTACATTCGTAAACATCTACGATGTAGCCGGCTCTTAAAACACCGGCAATGCCGGAGGATGCGGACGGAAGCTCCAGCGTCACAAGACACATACCGTCGGTCAATCCCTTTGTACGAGCCTCCTCAGAGGCGAGATAATCTTCCTTGCTCACAAGGCGGTCCTGCCAAAGCATTTCACCGGCATAGAGCGTTTCTGTCGCCACTTTACCGACTGCCTCATCCTCAGATGTCACGACCTTTTCCGGCAACCCATAGGCACCGGCTTCCGTAGTTATAAGCATGGTGCTGGTGATGACTGTTCCTGCAGGCACATCCTGCCTGACCCGCACAACATTAACGGTGGCGGACTGAGAGGCATAAAAAAGCGGCAACAGCAGAAACGCTATTGCCGCAGCCAACACCAGACAGATAACGCCAAGGAAAGCTTTGCTTCTGAATAGTTTAGTCATTTATTTCGATCACCCCGTTCATGGTTTTAAGTTTATCACCGGCTGAAGAAAGGATATATGATTTCTCTTTTCAGCTGGTACAGCTGGTTTTAAGGGAGAGTGTGAGAGGGGAAGCGCTTGAAACTCAGATACCCCGAAAAGGCCTACTCCTCCCTTGGGAAGAAGGCTTATCTTTCAAGCTCCCTTTGCTTTTGCCGGTAATGGTGGTAATACTCTAGCGCTTTGAGTACATACTCTTCAGTTTGTTTGGGAGAGATATTGTCAGGAATGAACTTACGGATTCGTTCTGTAGGAATACTGAATCTTGCCCGCTGATTAGGCTTTTCCTCGCTTATAATGGAGAGAATAACGTCTTCATTGAGCTTTCCGTTTTTTGAAAAGTCACGCATCTTAATGGCCTGCGCCAGAGACGGTGTGGACTCCTCAAAGGCAATGGTTTCGATCAAAGCTTCTTGCTCCTCTTTTGCAAGATAGGAAATCTCAACGGCAGGACGGATTGCGATTTTGCCATCGTCAACCATGTCCAGAAGACCGGGACTTAGATTAGTAAGACGGATATAACGTTGAATTTGTGTATTACTGTCAGGAGAATCAACTGCAAGTATTTCTCGTGATTTTCCGCTAAGAGAATCGGGTCCCACTGGGACACCATTTTCTTTCTTTGGTCTTCCAGCTTGCCGCTTCATAGCATCCAGCTTCATTTTGTAAGAAAAAGCCTTTTCGCTCGGCAGGATGTTAGAACGCTGCAAATTGGATTCAACCATCAAAATGATTGCTTCATCCCGTGTTAAATCCTGAACTTCGGCTCTCACGGTGGAGAGGCCGGCAAGCTCGCAAGCTTTTCTTCGCCTGTGTCCGGACACAATTTCATAGCGTCCGTCCTCCTTTAGGCGGAGTGTAATTGGTGTGATGATTCCGCGCTCTTTAACGCTCTGCACAAGTTGCTCCATATCCTCGTCTATCTTCACCTTGAACGGATGCTCGGGAAAATCGTCTATTTCCATAATAGGAATATCCAGTATCTTTGGAGCGCGGTTTTCACCACGACCTTTGTCATCCATGAAAAGCTCATCGTATGCATTTTTCAGACCGAGATCGATTGTTTTGACGCTGCTCATTGTCCAGCACCTCCTTTGTCAGCTCTTCGTAAGCGCCGGCAACCTTCCCATTCCCGTCATGGGCGAAAATGCTCTTGCCCTCAATACTGGTTTCAGCGGCTCTCACTGAGAATGGGATTTCAGTATTGAAAATGCGGAGATTCTCTCCGGTTTGGCGGAGTGAGTTGATGATTGTTTTGGCGTTGTTTGTGCGGCTATCCACCATCGTCAGTAAAACGCCGTCAATTCGGAGCTTCGGGTTGATTTGCCGCTTGACCTTAGTGATAGACCGCATCAGCAGATACAGTCCCTTTGTGGAGAGGTAACTGGCCTGAGAAGGTATCATCACGCTGTCCGCAGCAACAAGTGCGTTGATCGTCATCATTCCCAGAGACGGCATACAGTCGATCAAAATGTAGTCATACTTCTGCTTCAGCGGTTCAAGGGTATCTCGCAATACATACTCGCGGCTCATAACATTGATAAGTCCAACTTCAAAGGCTGACAGCTCAATGTTGGAGGGGAGCAGATCAACGCCCTCGGCGTGATGAATAATGCCGTAGTCTTCCGGTATAGCTTTATCCTCAATAATGTCCTGCATTAGCGTTGCGATAGAGATAGGAAGCTCGTCGGGCGTTTTTACTCCAAGGCTGACGGTTAAGCTGCCCTGTGGGTCAGCATCAACGAGAAGTACTTTCTTGCCAGTACGCGCGAGTCCAATCCCAAGATTGACAGCCGTCGTAGTTTTACCCACTCCGCCCTTCTGGTTCGTGATGGCAATTATTTTGCAGTCTTCCATGTGTGTACACTCCTTTCTTTGGCAATAAAAAAGTCCTTCCTGGTAGATACCAAGAAAGACTATGTAAGTAGCAGAGAATTTTGAATTAAGCTCCAAGGTAACAACAAGCCGTACAAAGGACTTTGTAATCACAGTAATAATATGGTATAATATTGTCAAATTTTGAGTTGTTCGCAATAAGATCATGCACATAAATATAAGCCGTATGAGGTGTTAGCGTATGGGACTGTTCGATAAAATCAAGGAACCAGTTTTCCTCAAGGAAGACAGCAGCGCAGATGCACAGCTTCTCGCGCTTCAGGAGCTTGCCAAAACCGCTTCCGGTCCTCTGGCGGAACAGCTGGAGCAGGAGATCAAATATGTAGAAGCCGGCATCTTCGGAGAAAATACCATCAAATATGAAATACGAAGCAGCCATATCCCCATGTTCGTTCTGCACGATCTTTATCTGGAATACGGGGATCTCACCGCGCAGATTGATTTACTCATCGTGACGCGGAAGCATCAGTATGTCGTAGAATGCAAAAATCTCTATGGCGATATTGAGATCAACAGTGCCGGAGATTTTATACGCACGGTCTCATTTGGGCGCTTCAAAAGGAAAGAGGGGATCTATTCCCCCATTACGCAAAACAAGCGCCACCTGGAAATGATCAAACAGATCCGTGGCGCTGAAAGAAGCAATATATTAACGAAGGCGCTCTTCGAAAAGAGTTTCTACAATAACTATCGTTCCATTGTGGTTCTCGCCAATCCTAAGACAGTTTTGAATGCCAAGTACGCCAAAAAGGAAGTCAAGGATCAGGTCATAAGGGCGGATCAGTTGTCGGCATATATTCGGAAGACGGATGCCGATCCGAAAGCAGTTGAGTGCGCTGAAAAGGACATGGAATCGTTGGCACGGTTCTTTTTAAGCATACATAGGCCGAGAGAGATTGATTATACCGAGAAATTCAGAAGTCCAGCTAACACAGCTCAAACACCTGAAACACCCCAGGCACCCGAAGTAACAGGACCCGTCGCGGTCACGCCCGAAAATGCTGAGCAGATTTTGTGCCCCAAGTGCGGCGCTGTCATGGTTCGCCGAAAAGCCGCAAAGGGACCTAACGCCGGTAATGAATTTTACGGCTGCTCCAACTTTCCGAAATGCCGCTGTATCATTGCAATTCAGTGAGGACAAGCCATAAGCCTTCGATGACTACTGGAGGCAATGGCTAGTATTTGAATTTTCCGCAGGCACCAAGGTTTCAAGCATAGCAATGGGAAATTCCAAAGAGTGGTGATGATTAATGAGGAAACCTTACATAGCCTACATAGCTGCAAAAGATAACTCAAAATTTAAAAACGATACGGAATATCTTTTTTAATAATTCTGGTTCTATTTCCGGAATGGAACGTGTGGGGAGCAGGCAGTCTTCCGCGTTAAGGAACATATCGGTCTGCCCCGACATCCACTCTTAAAACTCCGAGTTCAGGTTTTCTGCTGCAATTCGTACATTGTTTCAAGAAGTTCTTCTCCGGTCTTAGTTACAAAAACCTTAGTCCTAAAGCGCTTAATGGACGCCATAGGCACATTGTCCTCAAAAGCATTAACAAGAAAGTCCGCCTCGACCAGTATCTGATAATCGATTCCCTGAATATCGGTATAGGTATGATGATGCGCGATGAGCCAGCAAACCCGGTCAATCACAGCCTCGTCAACATCTAACTCCTCAAGCAGCTTTTTGGCTTCAGGAGGGCCTTCAATCTGCTGATAGTTCCCAGCGGAGCTGTTATACTTTTTCTCGCTGATTTTAATCCCAATGTCATGAGTAAGCGCCGCGATTTCAAGAATCTCCTGTGTGCTTTCATCTAAGCCTTCCATCTCTCCGATTGCCTTGACAAAACCGTATACCTTCAGAAAATGGTTGATTCGCCGTACATCCCCGGCGTAATATGCAATCATAGCGTTGATTACCTGTCCGATACTGACCATTCTAAATCCCTCATTATACAGCCTACCTAAAAGGTCACCGTTTTATCAGCCCATTCCACCATCTTCAGGCAATCAATCATCGTGGATAACGGACAGACATCACTGCCGTCCATATTTCTTGATTTCAGACAGGTCCCACAGGCGAGAATTTCTCCGCCCGCTTCATGAAACGCATCAACCTGAGCGGCGACATCAAATTTCTCGTGATGGAGGTTTTCAATTTCAACAGCTTCACCCATAAGGAAAACCCGTACTTCGTGACCATTTTTTTTAGCGGTAACAGCAAAGCGCATCGCGTTCCAGGACTTCTCAAATTCTTTTGTCTCAATGATAATTCCAAGTTTCATCATTATTCCTCCAATATTATTGGTGTAAAAAAAATATTTAAGCTGGTGTGCAGATATACCAATCAGCCCGAACATCCACATTTACAACCTCAACTTCTGAGAAGCACGCTTTCATTTCCGAAACGCAGTTTTTCATTTCTGATTCAGCATTCTTGATGAAGTGAAAGTAGTCTCCTCTTTCGAGCCATTCAATGATTGTAGTCAGAAGTGATCGATTTTCATTATAGTCATAAATAATAACCTTACACCTTGTTACTCTGCTCATTTCGGTGTACAACAGCTTCCTTTCATTCTGTCGCATTCCATGGGCTACATAGGAAGCAATAGAAATATCGAAGCACTTGTCATCAAAGTGCAGTTTTTCAAGAACATTAGCGCGAACAAAGAGAATCCCTTTGTTTTCTGATTTTTTCTTCGCAATTTCCAGCATCTTTTCTGCCGGATCAATTCCTGTTACCGATAATCCATTTTCATTAAGAACAGAACTTAACGCCCCAGTCCCACATCCGACATCAAGAATTGTTTCGTATGATGTCAAATCCAGTTTGCTTTCAATACCCTTTAAAACCTCAGAAAACCGTTTTTTCTGTCTGTAATAAAATAGGCCATAAATTGGCGCTATTTTATTGAATAGAAATTCACTGCTTCCTTTGCCCAAAATAAACGCCCCCTTTCATGGCCTTTTCAGCTTAACCAAGGTAAGCCCGTTCTGGTCATTCAATCGCGAAATTTCGTAGTGGCAATTTGTATTCACTCACTTTTCTGCGCCTTAATTTGGACACCCATGAGCCTCGCGCCTTCGATTGTTTCCATGGATAGTAATGCAGGCTCAGAGATAAATACTTGATTTTCTCTGAGTATAGAAGATTCGTCATTTTTCCTTAACAGTACTTCACCCTTGACAACATAAAACATGACATAAGACTCCATTTTGCACTCAGAGATCTTTCCACCCGCGTCAAGAACAATGATGCGTGTTTTAAATGAGTCATTTTCAAAAAGCACATTAACATTTCTTTTCTCGTAGCCTTCGGCTTCCAATGCCATTAAATCAAATATTTTCATTTTCTAAGAACCTCCGTATTATTTTCATAATACAAATGTCCCGCCGAGATGATTATACCATATCGGCGGGACTGTTTTTGCTTATTGAGCCATGAAAAGTTCAACGTCTTCATCTGCGGTACCAATGCCAGCAATGCCAAATTTTTCAACCAACACATTGGCCACATTCGCGGACAGGAAGCCCGGAAGTGTTGGACCGAGGTGGATGTTCTTTACGCCCAAAGACAGCAGCGCTAAGAGCACAATAACGGCCTTCTGCTCGTACCAAGCGATATTATACGCAATCGGCAGTTTGTTAATGTCGTCGAGACCAAATACCTCTTTGAGCTTCAACGCGATGACAGCCAATGAATAGGAGTCATTGCACTGACCGGCGTCCAGCACTCTCGGAATCCCGCCGATATCGCCCAACTTCAGCTTGTTATAGCGATACTTCGCACAGCCTGCTGTCAGAATAACGGTGTCCTTCGGCAGCTTTTCTGCAAACTCAGTGTAATATTCTCTGGACTTCATGCGTCCGTCACAGCCAGCCATAACAAAGAACTTTTTGATCGCTCCGGATTTGACGGCATCGACAACCTTGTCGGCCAGGGCAATTACCTGATTGTGCGCAAAGCCACCGACAATGCTGCCGGTCTCGATTTCATCAGGCGCGGGAAGAGTCTTGGCAAGTGCAATTATTTCGGAAAAATCTTTTTTACCGTTTTCATCAGCCACAATATGCTTGCAGCCGGGATAGCCCGTGGAACCCGTGGTATAGATTCTGCCCCGGACCTCTTCGCTTCTGGGCGGGACGATGCAGTTCGTGGTAAACAGGATGGGACCATGGAAGGAAACAAATTCGTCAAGCTGCTTCCACCATGCGTTGCCGTAGTTGCCCGCGAAATTATCATATTTTTTGAAAGCGGGATAATAATGGGCTGGCAACATCTCGCTATGTGTGTACACATCCACACCGGTGCCCTTCGTCTGTTCCAACAATTGTTCCAGATCGATAAGATCGTGGCCGGAAATCAAAATCGCCGGATTCTTTCTGACACCAATATTGACCTCGGTGATTTCAGGATTACCGAATCGGGATGTGTTGGCCTCGTCCAGAAGCGCCATAACCTTAACGCCGTATTCGCCGGTTTTCAGCGTCAGCGCAACCAGATCATCGGCAGTAAGGGAATCATCCAGCGTCGCCGCCAACGCCTCATAGATAAAGGCATTTATATCCAGATTTTCCTTCCCGATGTTCTTTGCATGCTCGGCGTAGGCCGCCATTCCTTTTAGACCATATGTGATCATCTCCCGGAGAGAACGCACGTCTTCGTTTACGGTTGCAAGCACACCAACAGCGGCAGCTTTTTCAAGCATGGACTCTCTGGAATCCACGGTAAAGGATGCAGCGTCGTGTAAATTCCCAGCAGTAACAGACTTTCTGAGTTCGTCCCGAATAGCAATCACTTTCATAATTTGCTTTTCAATCGAACCATCGTCAAAATTTGCGTTGGTTATTGTCATAAACAGGCTGCTTAGAACTTCATAATTAGTCTTATCGAAGTTACTGATGTCAACCTTTCCCTTTACAACAATTTCCGAGATACCCTTAAGCGTATAGATCAGCAGGTCTTGAAGTTTTGCAACTTCCTCATTTTTCCCGCAAACACCTTTAATGGTGCAGCCTGTGTTTTTTGCGGTTTCTTGACATTGATAACAAAACATACTCATTTGTTTTCCTCCTTTATTCTTCTACAAGTTCAAAATCTTCCTTGCCCACAAAGCAGATTGGACACTGCCAATCATTGGGGATATCTTCAAATGTCGTGCCGGGGGCAATTCCGCTGTCAGGGTCACCAACTGTGGGATCATAGATATATCCGCAGGGAATGCACCGATATTTTTTCATCCGATTTCCTCCTTTGTTTTCTCAGCCTTTTGGAGCAGGTGCTTTGACTACGATCAGCTCCAATGTTTCATCATGCAGATTTTTAACATTCATTTTTGTTTGAAACGGGATTGTCAGAAGAGTTCCGGCCTCATATTCATGTACATCCTGTTCATCAAGACCGATGGAGAGCTTTCCACGTATGACGGTCATATACACGTTGGAATTTGAAAAGTGTTCCGGCAGCCCTTCGTTTTTGTTAAATACCATATGCAGATAATGAATATTATCATCAAATATAACTTTTTCAACAGCTTTTTCATCGCCAACTGACAGTTTGAAAATCTGTTCAACCATAATAGTATACCTCCTATTTTTTTCACATGTTATGTGATACAAGTGAAGTTCATTAATTATTATACCAAAAATTGCCCTATTAAGTATGTTGTAATTGCAACAAATTAATAAAAAATACTTTTATTTGCTGTAGTGAATCGCATCTTTGGGACAAACTTGTTGGCATTTTATGCATTGATGGCACAAAGCGGTGTTTATCACGGCCTTTTTATCTTCCGAAGAAACCACAATTGCATTGGAGGGGCAGGCTTTTTCGCAGAGTTTACAGCCGACACAGGCGTCTTTATCAACCTTTTCCGACAACCGTGCAAATCTGCCGAAACTTCTTTGAAGAGCGCCGAACGGACAAATGAGGTTGTGGTATACTGCCGGTTTGTATCTGAGCGTAATAAGTATCGACATAACCAGCCAGAACGGCAGAATCGGTAAGTCAATGTGCAGCTGTCTTTTTGACAGAAGCATAACTGCTATGCTAATACCCAGTGTTATCCACGTAAAATAACCGTTTTTCAGCCACTTGGGCGCATCTGCTGTTTGAAGCTTTAACTTTTTGGACAGCCACGTGGAGGGAATCATCAGAGTATTCATGGGGCAGACATACCCGCAATAGACCCTGCCGAAAATCAGAGCGGCAATCAGACTTATCGCAAACAAGGCAAGCCACAATACTACTTTCCCGTTTGCAAGCAGAAATATAAATAGTGCGAGAAACAGTATACGAATGGCGTTGGCTATGTATTTCATGATAGTCTATCCCCCTTAATTAAAATAATCGCTTTGGACGGGCATTTCTTGATAAATTCTTGAATTGCCTACAGCGATTCCTTTCCTTTCCGGGCTTTCATGACTACGGCTTTGTTATTATCCATTTCATAATATTCCGATACCATTTCCGCGCAAAGTCCGCAGCCGTTGCACTTCGCTTCGTCAATTTTGATTATTTTCCTGATCATATTTCGTTCACCTCTTTCTTCGAGTGTGTTGTTTTACGTTATTATTGACTTTATGTCTTAAGTTTACTATTCTTAAGATAATAAGTCTGTTGGATTTCCAACAAAAGAGGATTTCATGGGAAAATATTTGGATGTGTTAAAATCAGTTGATTTGTTCAGAGGCATTGACGAATTTGATTTGCAGCCGCTCCTGTCATGCTTGTCCGCGAAGGCGGTTCATTATGAAAAAGGCCGAACCGTCTTTTCCAGCGGTGAAACCATTGAACGCTTCGGCATCGTTTTGTCGGGGCAGGTTCAGATTGTTCAGGACGACTATTACGGGAACAGAAGTATACTTGCCAATATAGGAACAGGTAATCTGTTTGGAGAATCCTTTGCCTGTGCGGAAATAAAAACGCTTCCGGTCAGCGTGATTGCAACGACCAAAAGCGAACTTCTGTTTATAGACTGCCACAGGCTTGCTGTTCCGTGCGCCAAAGCGTGCGGCTTTCACGGCAGGCTCATTCAGAATATGCTGAATATTGTATCTATGAAGAATATAATGCTGACGCAAAAAAACGAATTCACCTCGAAGCGCACTACCCGTGAAAAACTTCTGGCTTATCTTTCGGTCGAAGCTAAAAAAGCAGGAAGCAGCCGTTTTTGCATCCCATTCAATCGTCAAGAGCTTGCGGATTATCTTTCCGTCGAACGCAGCGCCATGTCGGCAGAGCTTTCTAAACTCAGGGATGACGGCATTCTTAATTTTCACAAAAATCAGTTTGAGCTGTTATAGGCGAATAGTGCGGTTATCTATCTCAACAACTCCTTCCTCCTTAAGCTTTTTCAATTCCCTGAAAAGTGATGGTCTTTGAACGCCCAGGTAGTCGGCAAGCTCTTTCTTACTGAATGGGAGAACAATTTCAGAAGAGCCTTGCATAATGGACTGTTGTTTGAGATAGTCCATTATGTTTTCGCGCAGCGTTTTTTGTGTCAGCATTGTGATTTTTCGATTCATACCTTGAGAATTCATTGACAAGGATTTTATATACTGCATGACAAAGTGATAGTCATGGAGGAATTCCATAACTGCGTTTCGCGACAAATGAAGCAAATCACAAGAGGTTACACTGTAAATGTTCAGCGGATAGGTGTTGTTATCTCCAAAAAGCAAATTGGCTCCTATGATACTGTTTTTCCGAAACTCGAACATTGAATTTGCAGAACCGTTTTCCGACAAAGAATACGCAACAAGATTCCCTGATAATACAACGTCAAGTGCGGTACAGGCATCATGTTGATGATGAACTGTTACCCCTTTCGAGTAATGTCTGACTAATACTTGATTTTCCGTAAGACATCTATCCAAAACGACGGTATTTATTTTTGAAAGCAATGGTATTTTCTGCAGCTCCTCGATTGTCATATAAACCACTCCTTTTTATTCATAATAGCAAAAAGAAACATCGGTGTCTATTTCAAAGCAAGAATACCCTCTATTATTTTATCAAATAGATTGTAGGAGGGATCATATGGATGTATTAACATTGGCAATGTGGATCGGAACCGCAATATTTCTAATATTTTCTTTTACCAAGGATAAGAAAAAAACAAAACAGGCGCTTAAAATGGCGTTTGGCATGGGCAAAGGGATGCTGGGCAGTATTTTGTCCATTATTTTTTTGATTGGCTTGATCTTGACTGTATTCCCGCCTGAAAACATTGCCGAATTTGTCGGCAAGCAGTCAGTGTTTTCGGCCACTGTCATTGCTGCCGCGTTCGGAGCAATTACTTTGATTCCAGCATTTATCGCTTTTCCGCTTGTAGGTACGCTTGTGCACGCAGGCGTGGGAATCGTTCCATCCGTCGCTTTTCTGACAACGCTTACGATGGTTGGTATCGTCACATTTCCGCTTGAAAGGCGTGAGTTTGGCTTAAAATTTACCGCCGTGAGAAACGGACTGAGTTTCATGTTTGCAATTATTATTGCGCTTGTTATGGGGGTAATTGTATGAAGGTTATACGCAAAACAAAAGAAAATTTGTTTATCATATTCATTGCGGCAGCTTACATTGCCATCTTTATTATAAACCAGAATATGGGGATTGCTTCTGTTAAAAACAGCTTCTATTACATAAAAGAAATGATCATGATCATGCCGGTCATATTTGTTTTGACGGCTCTTCTGGACTTATGGGTTCCCAAGGAGAAAATTATGAAGTACCTTGGAAAAGAAGCAAAAGCAAAAGGCGTTGTCCTCTCTTTTATACTTGGAAGCATATCTGCGGGACCGATCTATGCGGCATTTCCACTATGCGTGATGCTACATAAAAAGGGCGCTTCGGTCAGAAACCTGGTTATCATTTTCAGCGCATGGGCAGTCATAAAGGTTCCTATGCTGCTCAATGAGATGAAGTTTCTGGGGTTTAAATTCATGGCGGTTCGTTGGGTCTTAACTGTTATTGCCATTATAATTTTTTCCTGGATTACTGCAAAAATTGTTAAAGACAGTGATCTGCCTCAGCTAAAGGTAAGTCAGAACGGTCCTTCTATAAACAAATCTGCCTGCATGGGATGTTCTTTGTGTGCTAAAAATTATCCGGAATTATTTGAGATGCGGGACAAAAAGGCTTTACTCATAACAATAAGTGGGGCAATAGATCAGGAAAAGCTTATGCAAGCAATCAACTCTTGCCCGGTCAAGGCAATTTCTTCCTCTGCAGATGAATATTAGTGCCCACTGCATGAGAAGTTTAGATAAAACCATCTTTTTACTCTCATAGTTCCAATAACTAAGATATATCGAAAACCCCTCTATAATGAAATTAGCGGTCATAGGACGACTCACAGCATTATCCCCGAAGGTCTTTAAAAAGCATCTGCCGGAGCTCTATGAGAAGATCAAAGTCTGGATGCACTCCGACAGAACCTATACCGTCCGTTTCAGCATTAGCATGTTGATGAGCCATTATCTTGATGACGCATTTCTGCCTGAGATGCCCGATCTAGTGGCGGCGATTCGCTCGGAAGAGTATTACATCAACATGATGATCGCCTGGTATTTTGCCACCGCGCTTGTGAAACAGCCCGACGCCGTGATGCCGTTCATTGAAGAGCGGCGGCTGGAGAAATGGACTCACAACAAAGCCATCCAGAAAGCGATTGAAATCTACCGCATCAGCGATGATACCAAAGCATATCTGCGAACGTTGAAAGTGAAATAAATCATCCCCGCCGTTGTACTGCAATGAGTGCGAGCGGCGGGGATGGTTTTAATAATTTCTGGAGCAATCTTATTTTCAAGCCCACTTTAGAAAAACGTGTTAATCATAGCGAAAATAGTCGGAATAATGTGTTATTAGTGATCGATAAAGCCGGATAAATGTGTAGTATAATAATGCCAGACCGCGTTTAATAATGTTTGAAGGCATTTTATACTATTCTTTATATAAGATGAAGAATAGTATATTGGCCATGTAAGCGCTTGCGCCCACGGCCTTTTTTAAATTTGGCAGTCCTTACGTTCTCGACTTTTTTGTGATGTCAAGTTGACAGGGCCGGTTCATTTGTGCGGACATATATGTATATTTATATTCTGAGCGGATATAATAATACTTGATTTACTCCAGTAAAAGCAGTATTATTGCTGTAGGTGGTGAAGATATGATTAAAACATATTCCATGCTGATGGATGAGCTGAAGAACTATGCGAATCCAACATCAAAGGTTCGTCGTCTTGTGGAAAAGGGAGAGCTGTTTTCTGTTGTCAGGGGACTATACGAAACCGACAGAAATGTTCCGGGATACTATCTTGCCGGCAGCATCTACGGGCCGTCCTACCTTTCGTTTGAGTTTGCTCTTGGATATCATTCTCTCATCCCTGAGGCCGTCTATCAATTTACGTCTGCAACGTTTGAAAAGAAAAGGCAAAAGCAATATGAAACACCTTATGGTATGTTTACCTATAGAGACGTACCCAGCGAGGCATATCCATATGGAGTCGAGCTTCGCGAGGAGAACGGCTACGGATTCCAAATTGCCTCTCCCGAAAAGGCGCTTTGCGATCAGCTGTATACAATATCACCTGTAAAAAACCGGTCCGGGCTAGAGGAGCTTTTGTTCCATGATCTGCGCATTGACAGTAATCTGTTCTGGGAGCTGGACATACTTTTGCTTGCTGAGCTGGCAAACTGCTACCATACACAGAATCACCGCTTGCTGCGCGCTTATATCAAGAAGGAGGCAAACCAATGAACGCGGTCATTGAACAGATGCTGAAGCCATACGAGGCGCAGACATTATATGACAAGGAGAACGCGATAAAAGAGGTCGTTCAAGAGATCGTGTTATGCGGACTGAGTCGAGCCGGGTTCTTCCAGCCTGCCGCTTTCTATGGAGGTACGGCGCTTAGAATATTCTATGGACTCGACCGCTTTTCGGAAGATCTGGACTTCTCCCTTAAGGCTCCCGACGCCAACTTTGACCTTGCAGCCTATTTGCCGACGCTTGAAAAGGAAGTCCGATCATACGGACTGAACTTCAAGATTGAGACAAAGGAAAAGAGCGTTGATTCGGCAGTCAAATCGGCATTCCTGAAAGGTAATACCAAAGAGCATATTTTGATGTTCTACGCCGATGAGCGCCTTGCTCCGTCTATAGCAGCAAGCAAGCTGATCAAGGTGAAATTCGAGGTCGATACCAACCCTCCGGCATTTGCGACCTTCGAGCGGAAGTATCGGTTGCTGCCCATTCCCTATGAGATCAACCTTTACGATATGCCGTCTCTGTTCGCCGGAAAAATCCATGCTGTGATTTGCCGTTCGTGGAAGACGCGCGTCAAGGGACGGGACCTGTATGATTACGTTTTCTATCTTTCGAGGGGGACCAGCGTTAATCTCCGGCACCTTGGGGCGAGACTTGCGCAATCTGATTTTATTGAAGCCGACAGAACAATATCACTCGACGATGTCAAGAATATGCTGTATACGCGATTCGAGCAGATCGACTATGAACAGGCAAAGCAGGATGCTCTGCCGTTTATTCGAAACCCGGATACGCTTGCGCTTTGGAGTGCGGCTTTCTTTAAGGGAATCACGGAGTCGTTGAAATGATATTAGGATCAAATATGAAGTCAACTGCTTGACGGACCGGAAAAGCGGGCGCTGTGTGGTATGTCACTCGCATATAAAAAGGGCGCGCCGCTTTTCGTTTTAAAAAACGTTTTGCGACACGCCCATTTTAAATAGTCAGGAGCATTCGGTAGTGCACCTGACTATTTCGATTCAATGAATTATTCTTTTCACTTTTGATACTTGATTTTGTTCTGCGCAAAAAACTCCCGGATGTATAACAGATGATTGATGGATTTGCTCTGAATGCCGAAGGATGCCGGCGACGCAAGAAAATCGAGGAAACAGAGCTTCGGGATCAGATGCCGGTTAGAGATCAAAAAAGACTTGAACGTTTTTCTTCGGCACCATCTCGTGATCATCGATTGACTGTAGCCTAGAAAACCATGTATCTCCTCAACTGTGAGAAGATCGTTAAAGTCGGCCATCTTCGTTTCAAAGTATAACCTCAATAATTCTATCTGTTCCGGCTTGAGAGATCGAAGCTCATCCTTCAGTGTGACGCGGGACTTACCATAGCCGGATCTCGTCTTATACCATCCGTCCTTCGCCATATAGCGTCCCGGGTGGATGCACCGATCCTGCAGATAAGCGATGACGTCATTGGTCTTGATCGTGTACCGGCAGGTTTTCTGCTTATTGTCGCGGCATGGAACTCGTCTGCTCTGCAGAAGCCACAACGCAGTTGCCTTGCTGATGTGAGCCACCTTGCGAAACTGCTCCTTGCTCATGGTGCGTGGGTACTCTTTGAGAATCTCATTAAAAAATGGGAGTTGTTCTTCCATTCGGATAACCACCTTGTTTTTACTTGTTGACGGTAGGTGCTATCCGCTAAATAATTGTGTTTGAACGGCTTTAAGTTCTCTCCAAATTCTCTCCTAAATCCATTTTTCTCTCCCAAAACGGGGGATAAAGCGATAAATCTTGAACTCATTGGTACGCGGGTGTTTGCGGGTTTTCCGCCTTCGCTTGACACCGGGAGCCCTTGAAAACAAAGACTTTTATGCTTCCTCTGGCTTCCGCAAGGTTCCTCTAAATTCCTCTGAATTCCCGTGCGCGTTTGCGACTCGAAATCAAGTTGTCACGCAAGTGGCACGTGGGTTCGAATCCCACCTCCTCCGCCAAAAAAGCCAGTTAACCCAAGGGTTTGCGGGCTTTTTTCTTTTTGAAAACCAAAAGTCAAGTTCATAATTGCGCCTTTGATTTTCCCCCAAAAATGTCCTGCCCCACAGATCAAGGCTTCTCTTCTAAATCAAGTCCTGCAAGCAGCGCGTCAGCTGAAGAAATCTTGGAGCTGTAATCCAAATGCGCGTAAATATTTGCCGTAGTCGAAAAGTCGCTGTGTCCCAGCCACTCCTGAATCTGCTTCATCGGAACATTGTTGGCAAGCATCAGACTTGCGCAGGTGTGCCGGAGGTCATGGAAGCGGATCGCCCGGAAACCGTTTTCCCGTAAAAAGTTCCTGAAGCCGTCCGTAACGTAATCCGGCTTGATCAGCCCGCCGATTTCATCGACGCAGATATACTCAAGATAATCCTTGTTGTAGGATCGTCCGCAAAGCTTTTTGTTTTTCTTCTGCTCCTCCTGCAACCTCAAAAGGCGCTCACGGACAAATGGGGCAAGCGGCAGGGTCCGCCTACTTGACTTTGTCTTAGTTGTGTCCGAGGCGTAGATGATATCTTTCCCGTCGATTGTGCAGCTTGTGACGGTGTGCCGGATCGATATGGTGTCCCGTTCAAAGTCCACGGCATCCCATTTTCGACCGACTACTTCACTTCTGCGAAGCCCATAGAACGCGCCGAACATAATCGGAATCTCGAGTATGGTGCCCTTGGAGGCCGCAAATAGCTTTTTAACTTCCTCGGCATCGTAAAAGCTTCCCACGAACTTTTCCTTCTTCGGCCGATCCACCTTGTCCGCAGGATTGACCGGGATCAGATCGGTCTTGACCGCATACTTCAGAGCCTTATGAATGTTTGAGTGATAGTGGATGACGGAAGACGCGCTGACGTGCTTCAGCTTTTCGAGATAGAAATCCTGAATATCGCTTGCCTTCAGTTCCCTGAGTGTGATCTTCCGCTCCCTGAAATACGGGACAATGATTTTATTGACCATCTGAGAATACGAAGCGTATGTCGGAACCGCGATGGAAGTTTTAGCAATACCCAGCCATTTGATCATGTAATCAGCAAATAGAATGTCATCCTTTTTTACGGCCGGGATTTCCGATAGCTTTTGTTCAAACAAGTGCCGCTGTTCCAATAGTATCGCTTCCGCGCGTTTCTTGTTGCCCTTGACCTCCATGCCGGTGGCGATCCACTTTGTTTTGCGCTTTCCGTTTTCGTCGGTATAGTTCAGCACGGCATAATAATAGCCGTATTTTTCTTGAAGATGTCCTGCTACCAAAACTAATTACCTCCTGTTCTGCAGCAGCGCACACCTACCGTTGACAGGGCTACTATACCATATTCGCCGCTGCAATTCGAATTTTTTATTTCTTAATACTGGCTTGGCCGCAGATTTTTAGATAGGTAAAGAGATGCGCTTTGGTATTTAATTTACAGCAGGTTTTCGTCCGCCCAGGTGTCAAATACCCGCAATTGTTCCTCCGTGTGGAAATAATGCTCTCCGTGTTCGAGTATTTTAACGGCAGCCTTGTATTTGTCTGAAAACACCGCGAGTTCATTCCATGCGGTTACATCGTCGTCCGAACCGTAAAGGATGGCGGTCGGCTTGTTCCAGTCACAAACGGGATTATCCCTTACATAACAATAATAATCCCAATCCAAAGTCTGTCCGATTGGCAATGGGATCTGACGCTCTTTCTTCAGTCGCTCTTCGCTCACCTGAAAGCCTGTCATCATATTCTGTATGATGCGTTCCATATTAACGACCGGAGAGAGGAATAAGCTTTGCTTTAAATTGAAATCGTGGTAGGCAAGCAAGCTAAAATAAGCGCCCATACTGCACGCAAAAAGGCTGGTATTGGGTGACAGCGACCGGGCAAATTCAAAGACAGCTGTCAGGTCGCTGGTGCAGTTCCAGGGGTTGCATTCATAGGCCTCGTTTGCACGTTCGCCGTGCTTCGGCAGGTCAAAGCTCAAGGCCTGATATCCGTGCTGCACGGCGCTTTCAGCCATCATTGAAATCACGGTATCCTCTTTATTGGAAAGATTACCGTGAACTTCAATCAGCAGTTTGGATGCGGGTTCTCCCCATAAAACGGCGGGAATCCGCATCTCTTTATTTGGTACGTAAAAACGCTTTACGTTCATAACTTGGCTCCTTATGCGATAAGAAAATTCACTGTTCCGGCTTGTCCTCCAGCAGATACTTCAGCATCTTTTGGGGATTATTCAAAAACTGTTTCGTCAGGGTATAGTGTTCCGTTTCCTCATAGGGTGTCAGGCGGATATCATCATCCGTCAGCACAAATATGTCGGCGTCCGGATAGGCCATAAGGATGGGCGAATGCGTCGCGATGATGAACTGCGAATTGTTTTTAGCCAGGGAATCAATGGCGGCCAGCAGCGTCATCTGACGGGATGGAGATAAAGCGGCCTCCGGCTCGTCCAGAATGTACACGCCGTTTCCCCCGAACCGGTTCAAAACAAGCGACATAAAGCTTTCTCCATGGGACTGCTTGTGCAGCGACTTTCCCCCGTAATAATCAATAAGTGGAGTGATCTGATCCAGCTTGTCAATTTCGGAGGCAACATTGTAGAAACTTTCGGCCCGCAGAAAAAAACCGTCCTTCGGCCTTTTAACGCCTTTACAGACGGTCAGATATTGGCACAAATCCGAATGAGTTTCCTCTGTGGCAAAATTGAAATTTCTTGTCCCGCCTTCGGCGTTAAAGCCAAAAGAAACGGCAATCGCCTCAAGGAGAGTGGATTTACCGGTGCCGTTTTCGCCGACGAAAAAGGTCACCTTATTCTTGAAAGGCAGTTGTCCCTTTCGGATCAGGTTTTTTACGACCGGCAGGCCAAAAATATAGCTGTCGTTTTCCACTGCGTTTTTATGTATTTTGATTCCCTCAATATATAAATCACTGAACATGTCGCACCTCGAGCCTTAATCGGAGATTGATACCCCGCAGAGTTCAATATATTTTTCAAAAATCCGCTGTGCGTGGATTTCCGTCGTATTGAGAAATGGTATGCCGTATTCACTCTTTGTCAGGATCAGCGGAAGTTCCGTACAGCCCAACACCACGCCGTCTATCGACTCGTCGGCTATCAGTCTCTTTACGATTTTCAGAAGACTGTTTCGAGTCTCTTCAAGAAATATGCCGTTCTCGATTTCAGAAAACAGCTTCTGCTGAATATAGCGCTGTTCTTCCTCGTTCGGAACAACCATCGCAATCCCACTCTTATCAAATTCGGCCTGATAATAGCTGCTCTGCATGGTGAACAGCGTTCCCAGCAGACCGACCTTTTTCAACCCAAGTTTTTCGGTTTCCATTCGTGTTGCGTCCACAATGCTGATAAGCGGAATCGGCGACGCCCGCCGGACCTGCTCAAAAACGATATGCGGCGTATTGGAAGCAATAAATGCAAGATCCACACCGGCGTTATGAAGCGCACGAAGGGCATCCGACAGCATACCGGTCAAACTGTCCCAATCCTTACCCGAGACGAACTTCAGCATAGCCGTCATATTGATGCTGTTGATGATGATCTCAGGATAATCGTCACCGCTTATATTTTTCTGATAGAGCCTTATCAGGCGCTGATAGTAATCCACGGTCGATTCCGGCCCGACTCCGCCGATCATTCCGATTTTCATGAGCTTGTTCGTCCCCCTCAGACTTTATTTGCCGTCTCCGCTGTTGCGTGAGTGTTTCATCATATGGTCTGTGGAATCAGCGATAGCTTTTCGGTATGTCCGAGCTTTTTCAGCGCCGCCTCACGTTTCAGCGCCTCGCTTTTCGTGGGGAAGCACTCGGTGAAAACCAGTTCAACCGGCAGACGAGAACGGGTATTTCGCGCCCCGTCCGATGTTGTGTATTGCTGCGCGGCGGTTTGGATCGGTTGTGTAGCCGCTGTAAATGGTGCCGTAGGCGCAGCGGAGCATATAAGCATAATGTTTGCCGGTTTCAAAGGTTTTCATGAGTATCGTTTCCCTGTTTCTGATCGTACCAATCATATTTGGAATGTCATGTATTAAACACATCATGGGAAGTTTAGCTGGAATTATCCGTATCCCCAGGTTCCGAGTTCCCATGTGTTGCTGTCTTTATTGCGAACAAGAATCCACTGCCAATCGGTATAGGTCGAATTAGGATTCAGGCTTCCATCTCCGCCGGAAGAATCGACATCAAAATTTGATAATAGAACAATTGCCTCATCCGCATGATACTGCGCTGACCATTCATCTGATGAAGAAGCACTTGCATCCTCGTCGTACCACAAGTCTGTTAACGCGCAGCCATCAAAATCACTATTAAATTTCTTCTCAACAACATCCATCGCATTAGCAATATCCTGTTCGCTATATACCTCTGATTGTGGAATTGTCCTATTTACATTTCTAATATCTCCACCCTTACTGAGCCATAAGAAAAACAGTACTAATCCAATTACAAATGTCGCAGAAATAATAACTATTGCTCTAGTTTTCTTCTGCATCTGTTAGCGCACCTTCCTCAGGCTTTTGTTATAGTTTTATTCGCGTAGTGTAAACCTAATGGGCAACTGATATCAAGCCGATCTTCCGAGTTTGCTCAAAACATGATATTTCTACAATCTAAATAATCCGTTTGCCACCAAACGCATGGATGGTTCGCGTTCCGGCTTTGCATCTTCCGCCTTGCAGAGTTCCTTTCGGAATGAAAATTTCATTGCCAGCATGCAAAGTGATTTCTCCCCCATCTATTGTGACGATATATTCTCCTGATAAACAAACCATGTATTCATTATAATCGTGTATATGTTCTTTTGATGTTCTGTCAGCCAAGCAAGTCCAAAAAGCCATTTGACTTCCATCCTGAGCAGTATAAAAATATCCATCGATATCCGGCGTGTTTTGCTGCTGAGATGGACCCCGGTTTATGTCTCTTTTCATAAATTTGGGGAAATATTCCATTAAGATATGCTCCTTATATTTATCTGTTCGGCTGCGATCCGGCCTTACCGCGTATGTCGGTAAGGCCGGCAATGTATATTACTTTTTCTTTACGACCGGAAACCATACCTCACATTTATAGTCGAAGGCCGCTTGGTCGCCTTCTGGGTAGACCTCGATATCCGGCGCGGCGGCGTATTCGTAGCCGGAAACGGGCAGCCATTCGGACACGATACGTGTTTGTAGCTGCTGAATCGCAGTCGGCATGGGGCCGACGCATTCAAAGATCGCCCATGTGCAGGCGGGGATCTCATATTCCGTCATCCCGTCCGGCACAGGCTTGTCGGACGTCACCGCGATATAATAGTCGAAGTCCTTGCCGTTCATGCAGGTGCTCACTCCCATAATCCCAAAGGGAGGCCGGTTGAGCAAATCGCACAGCTTTGGAATTGCGCCTGCCCATGCGGTCTCCTGCCAGAACCGCGGCACCTCCGCGAAGTTTTCCTCCACGTCCATGGGAAAATGCTTTTTCACGCCGACGATCCGGAACGCATCCTTTGTTTCAATTTTGTAATTCATTTCTGCATCTCCTCTGATTGAAATTTTGAAGCTGATGCTCGGAAATGCCTTGAGAATTACGCCTTCCGTTCGTGCTGAGGCCGGAGACACGCCGTGCACGCTCTGAAACGCACGGTTAAACGAGGTGGGAGATTCATATCCGTATTTCAGCGCCGTGTCGATGACCTTCATGCCTTTTGTCTGAAGATCGAATGCCGCTTCTGTCATCCTCCTGCGGCGGATATATTCGCCCAGCGGGATACCCGCAATATAGGAAAACATCCGCTGATAGTGGAAAGCCGAGCAGCAGGCAATCTGTGCGGCGCGCTCGCAGCTTATTGTCCCGCTCAAGTTTTCCTCCAGATAATCAAGCGACTGATTCAGTCGCTCAAGCCATTCCATTTGCATCACCTCCTACAATCAAAGTCTACCATTTATTAAAATAATGTCCTCTCCGTCTCTGCCCAAAAACGCGAGATATCCCGGGGTATATCAGACTTTGGTCGCTCATTTTAATTCTTTCTTGTATTTGTCTCGTAGAGATTTGTTTCGGGCATCCATTGCGGCTCCGATAGCCAGGCCGAGACACAGGCCAAAGGAAAGACCGGTCCCAGTATTTCCGGACGCAGTGCTAATAGCGAGACCGCAGCTCATACCCAGGCACATATAGATTGGCATCCAGACCATTTTTGGTTTCTCTTTTTTCCAGCGCAGGCCCTCTTCTCCTTCACCAAAAAGCTCGAACCCGTTTTTCTTCAGCACCCTGATGGATGCCTGATTATCCCTTTCAGTCTCAGCTATTACGAAATATACGCCCTCACAGAAAAATGCCCATTCTGCCGCTGCTTTTACGGCATCCGTTGCATAGCCTTGATTCTGATATGGCTCATCTATACCATAACCGATCTCAACGGAGCCGTTTGCCGGACCGCCCTTAAAGCAGAGACTGCCAATGTATGTTTCGTCCGAGTGCAGGATAATCTGCCAATTTGTATACCAGCGCCAATCTTTCGGATGTTTAGCACAGCCGTTATGCATTTCGTGAAACGCCGCATCCATATGTGCATCCGCCTGAGGCTGTTTCAGCAATTCCTGCATTTGCGCTGTTGTCATCGGTACAATACGCAAACGCTTGGTTTTAATCTCTTTCATCTTGCCCTTTCTTATTAACCATGTCGGCAACGTTAGACAGTACGAGGCGATCGCGATAGACACTTGCGGAGGCAAAACTGGGCAGTCATAGAAACAAGCACGTTTCGCCTTCCTTCAGCTTCTGAGCGGTGATGGCGTTTTCTTTCCCTTTATACACGGCAATTCCCTCGATAGTTCACTTGACAGGCGAAATCAGAGAGAGCTTTTCAGCGTGGCCGAGTTTTTTGAGCGCCGCCTCACGTTTCAGCGCCTCGCTTTTTGTGGGGAAGCGCTCGGTGAAAACCAGTTCAACCGGCAGACGAGAACGGGTATATTTCGCGCCCCGTCCGCTGTTATGCGCCGCGGCGCGGTGCTCTGGGTCGGTTGTGTAGCCGCTGTAAATGGTGCCGTCGGCGCAGCGGAGCATATACGCGTAATGTTTGGTGGGTTCTGAGGGTTTCATTAAAATCATTCCCTAGTTCCAGATAGTGCCGATCCAATTTGGAATGTCATGTATTAAACACTATGCAAAGTCAGATAATGTTATTTTCATAGTGTAATTCCCCAACTCGCTTATTCTTCACTAACAAATAGAGTACCGGTATCACGGCATAGATACTGAACAGCCGTCCGACCAGTCATTAGCGCAACAGGAAGACCGCCGGGTGGCATCATACGCTGCCCCGCGAAGTATACGCCGGACAACCCATTGATAGCAGCCGGGTAGCTCTTCATCTTCATACTTGGCGTCATTTCAGTCATCCAGGAACCTTTCCAGTTGCCGCAGTAACGTTCGTAGGTTAACGGCGTTGCAACATCGCAGACCTCTACCTGCCCTTCGATTTCAGGAATCAGCTCGGATAACGCCTCTATCACCATCCCAGCCAACTTTTGTTTTTCATCCATATATTTGTTTTCTTCTTTTGCTTTTTTCCAAAAATCGTAGGTGTCACCGTCTAAGATAATAGTAATAACGGTTTTTCCTTCAGGAGAATAAACCGGATCAGACGCATAGTTGTTGACACTCAGGTATTCATATTTTTGTTTCGCCAAGGAAATCGGCTGCTGAAGCTTGAAAACAAGGCCCTTCTGATATTTCTTCAAGTCAGCCTTTATGCCCAGCGATAGAAAGGTAGCCATCGTAGGCTCGGTCACAGCGTGCATTTCCTCTAGCCAAGGTGCTTTTGGCGGAGTGTCAAACAGGCGGTCGATTGACATGGTATCGGCTGTGATAATCACGGCGTCAGCAGGCATGTTTTTTCCGTCCGCCATCACACCAACCGCTTTGCCGTTTTCAACTATAACGCGGTCGCCCCTTGTGTTTAAAAGAAGTTCACCGCCCAGTGACTGAAAAGTATTAACAATTCGACCGACGAATGGCAATGATCCGCCTTCGGGGAAGCCGCCGTCACCCCGGGCAAGAGTACCCATTGTAAAAAACAGTGGCACCACACCAGTCTTTTCGCTTGTTAAGGAGCGAAGCATTTCGCGTAACCCCTCATGGGTAAATCTGCCAACATACTTATCTCTAGAGATTTTAGAAAAGGAACTCATGATTCTCATAGCCGAAATGGCGCTAAAAAGCAGGGAAATTGGCAGATGAGTCTTTTTTGTCACTTGGACCCCCCGCAGATCGGTAACTGGCATTGCAAGGTTTTTCACTTTGCGAATATTGTTACATAGCGCTTTTATCTCTTTTGCATCTGCGGGAGACAAGGAAATCAAGTGTTTTTCTGTGATATCGACATCCCTGTAGAAACGGATAGGCGTGCCTTCGTAGTCATATTCTATGAATGGTTCAGAACAGTGGATTTGAACGCTGTCGTTGAGCGCCCCCACAGTACGCCACATCTTATGAATGGGTTCTTTTTTACTGGAACCCGTCAGCCAGTGCATACCGCCCTCGAACAGATAACCGCTCCGCCTCCACGACGTACAGTTCCCACCCGCTATACTATGGCTTTCCAAAACAGTAACGTCAAAGCCGCATCTTAACGCATAGACACCCGCGCTA
Organism: Oscillospiraceae bacterium; assembly: GCA_963678505.2. GTDB lineage: Bacteria > Bacillota > Clostridia > Oscillospirales > JAVBQB01. The sequence goes on from CAXXFP010000001.1 coordinate 84,508, forward strand.
AGCCCCGCAATGCCACCCCCTATGACGATAACTTTCTTTTTCATAGGAATCCTCCTTCTAATAATTTCATGCAATTATTCAAAACAGAGTAACAGGGGATAGAGTATAAATTGTACTTAGCATTTGTTTGTACTTTATTAATATGTAATTTTATGGATTATGCGCAGTTCAAATTGGCATTTGCAAAAGCAAATGACTAGAGTGTTAAGTTTTATAGTACCACTATCTTAGTTTAAATAAATTCTTTTATTCTGCCAACTTGTCCATCAGTTAACATTACTTTAATACCATGAGGGTGAAAGCTGCTTTTGGTCAGTAGTTTTTCAACCGTTCCCTCAGTGAGCTTTCCAGTTCCTTGGTCAGCTTTTAATACAATTTTTACTTTTGCACCGATTTTAACATCTGATCTATTCTGTCCGTTCATTTTTTCTCCTCGTTTATTAGCTAGTATTATAATCGTTTATTAAACATAATGAGAAGCTGAACGAATCATAAAATGTCCATTCAACTAACCTTGAAAGCGATGAAATAAACTGGAAAGCCAAACCCATCCCTTGTAAGAATTATAGTTGCTATACGAGTGGCTGCGTTAGGATAAGGCAATAAATTGAACGCTTTCTTTATTTGGAGCGGAAAATCATAATGCTGTACATGATTAAAATATCTTTCCCAAAATGATTCAAAATCTGCGGAGTTAACATATGCTACAATAAAAGTGGCCGTACCTAATGCATTGTAATTGACAATCGCTTTTTCTATATGCCCATCAATATACGATGTTTTAATACTATCTAATTTTAATCCTTCATATATAGCTATTTCTTTTCCGTCTTTTGTCAATAGTAAATCTACCTCTGCAGCATCTTTTCCATTTACTGATACACCATGTCGGGTTTGATCCTTTACTTCATTGTAGCCTTTCGCAAAAAGCATGTCTCTAAAATAGTCATTAATTATATTTTCAGAACTTGATGCATTGAATGAAAAGTTTAGGCACATACGTTCTCCTATTTGTATCAGATCATCAAGCACGCAATTAGAAGTTTTGATATCAGCATTTAGTCTTTCCTCATTGGATAGGGGTATTTTAGTATTCTCAGAAGAACCATTGGTATCAAAATAAAAGATATTCCGGACAAGATATCCAGACACGCTCGACTTAAGCGCTTTTCCAATTGCACTTTTCAGTTTGCTATCCACAGATTTTAATAGAGATATATCTGCTTTTAGTCCTTCAACAGTAAAGTCAACAGCCCTTTTATTCCAGTTATCACCTTTCAGACCTGCATAATAAGCCAAGCCAACATCCTCATACTCGTATTCACAGCGTTGAAACGCTTCTACACTTTTATTATTGCCAAACTGTTGCAGGAACTGAACAACTCGCTTATTAAAGCTTTCAGGCAATTCATAAGTAAAATCAAACTCTCCCATGATATTTCCCCCCAGTTGAAACTTATCTAGTTTCCCATTATTGCTAAAACCAGCATCTGAGTGCACTTTGTGCAATTACCTTAGGTATATCACTCAAAAACTCATATTCAGCATTATTTTACCATTATCAGGCTCCAAATGAAAGGCGGATTGCTCATTAAATGAAGCAATCCGCCTATATTTGTCAGATATCCGGTTTTTATCCGGGTTTTGTGGTCATCAGTCGATAAAGCTGGGTGTTGCGTGGAAACTGATTGGAAAACGGGACAAGGGCGCTGCCCAGCTTCAAAAGCCCATGGCCGACATCCACATTTGTGATATAGGAGAGCTGAGGGTCGGAGATTCTCAGGAGCTTGGCAAGCTCTATGCGGTCGGTGGACGCCTGATTGAGCATGACCAAAAATTCGGAGTTTGCCAGCATGGTGCGCGCCGTATGGGACTGGAGCATATCGTCTACGTTCTGCGTGATACCTGTGCAAAAGGCACCGTATTTACGCACACGCTTCCACAGCGTGAACAGGAAATTCGCGCTGTATTCGTGCTGGAACAGGAGATAAATCTCGTCTATCAGAATGAAGGTACTCTTGCCTTTTGCGCGGTTTTGGTTGATGCGGTTGAGGATGCTGTCCAGCACCACCAACATTCCGATCGGCTGGAGCTGCTTGCCCAGATCGAGGATGTCATAGCAGATCAGGCGGTTATTCACGTCAACATTTGTCTGCTTAGCGAAGGTGGAAAGGCTGCCGTCTGTAAACAATTCAATGGCAAGGGCCAGCTCAGCCGCCTCCGGCTCTGGCTGCCGTAACAGCTCTTCCCTGAAGTCTTTGAGCGTCGGCGGTTCGATCGTGTATTTGCTCTGCTTGTAGTCCCGGTAGACATTAACTGTGCAGCGGTCGATGAGGGATTTTAGTTCATAGCCCATATTGCGCATGGCGTCATAAAACTGGCTGGGCGCAAGGGACTGGCTGATCGCCCGGTCGATGTCCTCGCGGATGGGGCTTCGCACCGTGGGCTTGCCCTCTTTTTCGGCTTTCCACTCGGCATAGTGCTTGCCGCGTTCCTGGGGATGTTCGATGACCGAAAGCTTGTTGTCGTAGCAGAGTCTGTCGGAGGTGGCGCGGATCTGATTGTAATAGCTCTCGGGAGAACTGTGATATTTCCTGCCGTCCACACAGGAAACGGAAATGCCGCGGGAATGGTGGACGTATTCTCACGCGGCTTGTAGACACCAGTCAAAGATACTCCGGTTACCATCCGCCAGTCGTGTCGATTTTGCTTTATCAGCGTCAGATAGGATAAAAGGTCGATTGCGCTCTTGGTTACAACGAGCGTACCATTGTTGTCGGAAGCGAAGCTGAAAGAGAAGCGCTTATCGCTGCCCTCCGCGTCCCGCAGGAAAGTGGAATCCGACAGCGTGCTCCGCATGGAGGCACACTTGGGCTGACCACCATCGAAGCCGACGAAAACAGCATTATGATGTTCGCGCTCCTCATAGAGCTGGCCGTGTTTGATGCAGTGATTGATGATTTCCGGGTCAATGCCGCGAGAACACAGATAGGCGAACACGCGGCGGTTGTTGTCGTTTCGGTCCGGAAGGACAAGGGATTTCGGCGCTGCCTGCTCCGGAGGGGAGCGTGACTGTGCCGGAAAAGAAAAAGGGCTGTCGCGCAGGATGAGCCCCACGGCCTCGGTGAAGTCCAGACCGCGCACCTCCGTGAGATAATCCAGAGCGGTGCGGCCACCTAGCCCGCGCGACCACCAGCACCACAGACCGTTGGATATCTTGAGGCTGTCATGGGTGCGGGTATGATAACTGTTTCCGCCGTCGTGGATAAGTTCGTCCGGTTCATATCGCTGCAGGTAGGTCAGCAGATCAATCTCACGGGCCTTTGCAATCTGTTTCTTGTCGTAGTATGACATGTCTATCGCCTCCTCAGGTATAGAGAAAGCCTGCTTCCGTTTGAGAAAGCAGGCTGGTAAATACAACTGATTGACTTAATTTAGTTAGTAGAAAACCCTAACAATCCTTTTCCCGCAGCAGCAGAGCCGCGTTTACCACAACAAACACCGAGCCGCAGTTGTGCATCAGCGCGCCGGTCACGGGATTCAGCACACCGAGTACAGACAGTACGACCGCAACAAGGTTGATAGAAAGAGAAATGACGATATTCTGATTGACCTTCTTCATCACCTTTTTCATTGTGCGGAACAGATAGGGCAGGCGCTTAACATCATCGCTGACCAGAACCGCGTCGGCAGATTCCACGGCAATATCGCTTCCAATGCCTCCCATAGCGATACCCGCGTAGGCTGTACTGAGAGCAAGCGCGTCGTTCACACCGTCACCGATCATACAGATGTACTTTTTCTGTTCGCCATACTTTTGAATGATCGTCATTTTGTTTTCCGGCAGCAGATTTGACATCACCTGCTCGATACCAAGCTGTGAGGCAATTGTTTGTGCCGACGCCTCGTTATCACCCGTAAGCAGCAGCGGTGTTATGCCGTTTTCTTTCAGCTTTTCAATGGCAGGTTTAGCGTCCGGCCGAACAGTATCCGCCAACGCGAGAAAACCAGCAAAGTCACCGTCGATGGCAACACTGATTACTGTTGCGCCCTTCGAGAAAAACGACTCCGCGTGCTCGGTTGCGGCAACTGGTATCTTAATGCCCTCCTTGGCAAACAGATCGGGCTTGCCGGCGAGAACGACCTTACCATCAACAGTCGCCTTTACACCCATACCGGCTTCAATCCGGAAATCCTGTACATCACGCAGTTCACCGCCCGCTGCCTTGTAATGCTCAAGGATTGCTTTACCGAGCGGATGCTCGGAACGCTGCTCGGCCAATGCCGTCAGCCGGAGGATGCTTTCCTCCGAATACTGCTCCGAAAGGTTGACCACGCCGACGACCTTCGGTTTCCCGTATGTAAGCGTGCCCGTCTTGTCAAACGCGATATAACGCACGTTAGACAGGCGTTCCAGCGCATCGCCGGAGCGGATGAGAATGCCAAATTTGGTGGCGTTGCCGATCCCGGCCATGATCGCCGTGGGCGTTGCCAGAATAAAGGCACAAGGGCAGAACACCACAAGTACAGTGACAGCACGAATAATCTCGCCCGTCACAATTCCGGTTAAGACAGAAATCGCTAGCGCCGCTATAACCATCCAGGTAGCCCATTTATCGGCAAGGCTGACGATTGGCGCTTTGTTTGCGTCGGCTTCCTCGGCAAGCTTTATCATGCGCTGCAGAGAACTGTCCCTGCACTCCCTAGTTGCTTTCATCTCGAAGGTTCCGAATTGGTTGATGGTACCGCTGGTTACCGAATCTCCCGCCTTTTTATCGACTGGGATGGATTCGCCGGTCATGACCGATTGGTCGATTGAGGTTTCTCCGGTCAGTATAATACCGTCCACTGGGATGGTCTCTCCGGCGATCACTGTCAGTATATCACCGACCACTACATCGGAAGCGGAAATTTCGATATCACTGCCGTCACGCTTGACCCTCGCGGTCTGCGGCGTCAACTTGATGAGCTTCTCGATACCGCGGCGTGCGCGGCTGGCGGTAAAGTCCTCAAGAAGCGTACCTATCTGCATGATGAAGGCAACTTCGCCCGCTGCAAAAAATTCTCCGATACAGATCGATGCGATGAGCGCAATTGAGACCAGCACGTCAGCTTTGATGTTATGCTCCTTGACAAGAGCCATGCACGCTCCCACAACAATAGGGATACCGCACAGTACGATAGCGACCCACGCAATGTCAAAAGGGAGACCGTTTCTCAGCCATCCCGTCAAACTGAATACCAAAGCGATGCCGGAAACGACTACACTCAGGATTGTACGCTTAGTGCCGTTGGTGAACCATTCTTTTAATCTCATACCAGTTAACCTATACCTTACTTCATGAATTTGTCGATGGCAGTATTGAGCGCTTCCATCGCCGCGCCGTCGCCCGTCTCCGCGGCATCCACAACACAGTGAGAAAGGTGCTCTTTCAAGATTTCCTTGCCGATGTTGTTGACGGCAGATTTGACCGCAGCAAGCTGTATTAGCACATCGGAGCAGTCCGCTCCGTCCTCAACCATTTTTCTGACCGCCTCAAAATGACCGATGGCGCGGTTCATCCTGTTGACGATTGCTTTCATGTGCACATCATCATGATGGTGCGAATGTGACGTGGTATTCGTAATATTTTCGCCCATTTAATTTACCCCCATATCCCCCCTAGGGGGATATATACAGTATAACATGATAAAAAGCAAATGCAACCCGATCTGTGGATTGCAACTACGTTCATACAGCTATTTTTTCGATAAAATTTCGGCCTATTGACTTTTATCACGCATATGGGTGGATAGTAACCCACCTCTCCATTCCGTCCAGCCTTTTCGGTTTTACGGAATTTCTGTTTGCTTAGGGATAGAAAAAACCTGCCTCCGGTTTGGGAAGCAGGTTAGCGAATATGGCTGGTTGGCTAAATCTGTGAGTTTCTCATTATGCTCATGAGGGAGAATAATTCTAAAGACTCAGTTGATCGATTTCTCCATTCATGATGCAGGGTAAGAACTGCCGTATTTTATCAATAGGCCAGTTCCACCACTGAGTCTCTAGCAACTTCTCAATGGTCTCTTCATCAAAACGCTTTTTGATTTCTTTCGCGGGGATTCCGCCGACAACCGTGTACGGAGAAACATCCCTTGTCACGACCGCTCTTGCTCCGATGATCGCGCCGTCTCCTATATGGACGCCGGACAGAATCACCGCTTCATAGCCGATCCAGACGTCGCTGCCGACGACGATATCGCCTTTGTTGTCCCATGCGGACGCGACATTCTTTATGTCCAGCCCCCATTCCTCAAAGAAAATCGGGAACGGATAGGTCGAGAGCGATTTCATCGTGTGGTTGGCGCTGGTAAAAAAAACTTCGCTCCGCAGGCGATGGAACAGAACCTGCCGATTATCAATCGGTCATGATTGATAGGATAGTGATACAGCACGTTGTTCTTTTCAAAAAGCCTCGGGTCGGAGACGAAGTCATTATACATCGAATAATCGCCGACGATGATATTGGGATTCGTAATCACGTTTTTTAGGTAAACGGTTTCATAGTCGTTGGTTCGCGGGTATATTTTATCAGCCGGAATAGTCATAATAACCTCCAAAGTTTATTTTTTATTCAGCTATTCCGGCAGCTGCAATGCACCTTTTCACTTTCTCACCAACCTACAATAACAGAATCTAAAAAATGTGGAAACTCACTGTATAACAGAATGGCTGTGAATATAAAACTCTTCCTGACTTGGCTGGTATTTTTTCTCCAGTCGCTCCAGGCCCTCGTCAAAGCGCTCAGCTTCCTGTTCATCTATCTTCATCACAGGGCTGTCATAGTAAGCCCATTTTCTTCCGTCCAAAGCTTCCGGTTTCAGTTCTTTTACCATCATTGCTGCTGGGTATGTTCCATCCTCAAGGCAGACGTTGTACTTTTTGCAGCTCTTAAAACCGCGGCTTACATAGTTGTTCGGGTTTCCGAATATGACAATCACATCATAGCCAAGCGCGGCCGCCCGTTCAAAGGAATACTCCACCAGCCTTTTTCCGTACCCTTTTCTCTGATACTCCGGCAATATGCAAACCGGACCGAAAGTAAGGATTTCTTTTTCTTCCCCGGACTCATCAACCAGTTTTGCTTTTGTGTACATGATATTCCCGATGATCTGATTATCAACCTCGATCACCAGATCGAGCTCCGGCAGAAAATCTTTGTGGGATCGCATAACATGAACTAAATAGTGTTCATTGCACCCCGGAATATATAAATTCCAAAAAGCTTTTCTTGTGATTCCTTCTACTTTCTCATAATCTTTTTCTTCTTCATTCCTGATCTGAATCATATTGTCCATTAATAAGCCTCCGTCTGCAAAATTACCTGAACTTTTAATAATACATGGTAACTAACCCCAAAACGAAGAACACTTTTTATTAAATCATTATTTGTATCGTTTATCTATAGCTCTCAGTATTGAGTATACGAAATGCCCGATACCCCAACACGCCAGAAAAAATAACGCTGTCTTCCAGAAAACAGACCAGTCGAGCAAGTAAATTCCCAATAGCCATCCCACCCCAAGAGTGCATATGGCGACTAATATCTTCATTAATATCTTCACAAAATCGCTCTCCCTTAATGATGTTCCAGCCCGGCTGTCAAATACTACGATTGTATCTCTCTGAGATGCTGCAAATGGATACCGATATGACCGATCCCCAAAATGATGACGGAACCCATCAGCCAGACTACTTTTCCATAAAGTCCGAGCAAGAAGAAAGCTGCGACCGGTAATGTCGCGCCTGCGACGGGGACGCCGCAAAAGCTGCTGTAAAAATCCTTCATGGCCTTTTCGCTTTTAAAGTAGCGTACCCACCAGCATTCATACAGAATCATGAGGATGGCCGCCGCGATCAGCCAGAGGCTCCAGGCCGACCAAGGCCGAATATTGAAGTCGGAAAAGATAAGGGCTGTGCAGGTGACGCAAATCTGTCCCGCCCTTTCAAAGACAAGCAGCACTTTATTCTCATTCTGATAGTCGTATCCTTTGGGCTGATGCTTTGTCCATATCAGGTTGGGCACTGTCAGCATCAGCAGAAAGATGAATCCAACGTAAGAAAATCCGAAATGCCCCATCTATGTTCCTCCGCTAAATTTCCATGTTATTTTATTTTCAGCGTCCGCAAATATGCCTTTGACTCATCGCTGATCCGGTAGCTCTCAATCGCTTTCTGGATGGCCTTGTTGTGCGTCCATTTCTCCAGACGCTGATTCTGGATATGCGGCAGAGCCGCGTCATACTGCTTGGCCAGCGTCGTCGAAAAATACCAGGCGATCATCATGTTGATGTAATACTCTTCCGACTGTACGCACGCCACCAGTTCAAGCATCTCGGGCTTGAAATGCTCGTCGAGATAAAAGCTCATCAGCATCCCGATCCCGAAGCGAACCGTGTAGGTTTTGTCGGATTTCAGCCAGACTACGATCTTCTCATAGAGCTCCGGCAGATGCTTTTTGAAGACCTTCGGCGACATCAGATCGCAGGTCGCCCAGTTGTCGATAAACGGCAGGAACGTGTCAACGGCGGCAATGGCGGTGTCATAGTCTTTGATCGTCTCGATCAGGAAACCGTGCAGGTTGTTTTCCTCATAATACGTGTGCGGCAGTATTTTGAGAAAATCCGAAGCCTCAGGCGTTTTGGAATACTCCTTCGCGAGCTTCCGCAGGTCGGGCGTACGGACGCCGATGACGGTTTCCGGGTTTACCGTCGGCATGAGTTTGGACGAGAAATCTTTGTATTTCAGATCCTGCAGCTCAAACAGGCGGCTCTGGATCTCTTCTTCTATACCATTCATATTGTTTTACCTTTCATCAGGCTACCATTTCGACGATCGACTGGAATATAGTGGGCAATGTCAAGCCGGTTCTGTGAGAGATGACTTAACAATCTCCTGGAATGCTTTCCCGATTTCTTTTGGGCTCCCCGACAGTGCTTCGGCCTTGTGCATAATATCACGCAGGATTCCAATATCCTGCTGAATAAACAATTCGCACAGGAACCTTTTCATCCGTCCGTTGTTGTAGCGCTCCAGCGCCGCTGTAAGCAAGTCGGCGCGTTCTTCATATTCCCGATACCAGGACTCAAAGCCGGATACGGCGATGGTTGAACAGGTGCGTTCCTTCACGCGGTTTGTGTTCAGGTCGCTGAAGTCACCCATCTTTCCCAATCGCGCGCACGGAAACCCTCCGCACATCCCGCAATGCGCAATCCCTTTTTCTTTGCAGCAATGATGGACCTTGCAGGACTCCGTATAATATCCGTTATGAGAACAGCCGGGACATCTGCTAGCTCCCGTCGTTCTGTATCGGGTACATAAAGCGCATGGCATTCCACAATAGCCGTAGGCATTATCAGACATCGGTCGGCCTCCTTATTCTCATAATAGTTGTCCTCTCAAAGTCATTTCCAGGATTACTTTGCGCATCCACTGCCATAGACGCTCTTATCAAGCCGCAATATTCCGGCCAGTATCAGCATCGCGCCGCCGGTGACGATCATTAAAAGCCGCATGGACACGATGTCTGCCAACGGGCCGAATACCGCCATTCCAATTGGCAGGCAGCCGCTGTACATGGCGCTTAAAAAGCCGAACACGCGCCCCTGCATACTCGCCTTAGACTTTTCCTGAATCAGCGTCGTGACGGCGGTCTGCACCATGGTGAGCGCAATGCCGTAGACCACCATGAGCGCCAGATAGACGGGAAAGCTTCGAATCGCGCCCATCGTGACGCCGAGCGCACCGAAAGCGGCAAGACCAACAAGCAGGGTTTTCACCCGGTTGGGGAAGCCGCCCCAGGTGCCGATGAGGACGCCTCCGGCTGCCATGCCAGCGAAGCCGACCAGTTCCACGATCGTCAGATAGAAGTAACTGTCGCCATAGGTGCGGCTTACAAACAAAGTCGCAAGGAAGCCTGCCGGTACGGCCAGAAAGATAAATACGCCATAGGCAAGCAGCAGTTTTCCGATGAAGCCGTCGGTCAGGGCATATTTCATACCCTGTTTCATTTCCGTTAAGACGGAGGGCGTTACCGTTTCCGCTTTCTGCTCCAGCTTCGGGATGGCAATGCAGGAGAGAATGCCGACGCCCACAATGGCAGTGGCAATGTCGATGAACAGCGTGCTGCGCAGCGTGCCGAACGTCAGAATGGCACCGGCAGCCGCGGGGGCCGCGAACTGCACCACCGACTGCAGTGTGGCGTTAATGCCGTTAAAGCGCATGAGATGCTCCTCGGGAACGAGCTGCGGGATCATTGCGCCCACAGCAGGCGTCTGCACACCCGCGCCGAGGGATCGGATCACGGATGCAATAAGCAGCGCCGCATACAGCTTTGTGTCCTCACCGATGAGCGGCATCAGAAGGGCAAGAGTCAGCGTCGCGGCGGCGATAACGCAGTCCGCCAGGACGATGAGGAACTTTCTCGGATACCGGTCCGCCCACACGCCGGAGAAAAACGAAATCAAAAACTGCGGTACGAACGAGCAAATGGTCAGCGCCGATACCCACGCGCCGGACGAGGTTTTGAGCGTCACATACCAGACGATCGCAAACTGCACCAAGGACGAACCGAACAGCGTGACGCCCTGGCTGACGAGAAAGGTGACGGTTTTCTTCTTCCAATGTAGCATAAATATATACCTCCATTTCTTTGACACCGAGAATAATACCAAAGAAACGAAGTCTGGTGTCTTACTGGATGGTTTGAAATTTTGACTGCATGGCCACAAGCAGCGATTGCATTTCCGCCGTGTCCTTGCGCGTGTTTTCCAGAGATATGATGAGCCGGTCGCAGACGGATACGATGTCTTCCTGTTCCGATGGCGTGTTCAGTATCTTTTCCACCGGGGCGGCTTCATTCTTATCCAGGTGGTTCATCAGACGCAGGATAGAAGAGAGCGAGTAGTTTGCGCAGCGGAGCGTGCGTATGATATTCAGGCGCTCCAGATCGGGCCAATCGTAAACCCGATAGCCGTTTTCCCGCCGCTTTACAGTGATCAGCCCGTTCAGTTCCCAGTTACGGAGCGTGTCCACGGTCACGTCCAGCTTTTCCGCCGCCTCCCGGCGCTTGAGGGAAACGCCGTCTGGTCCGCATTTTCCTTTCAGCATGGCCTCCACAGAGACAATGGCGGCTTTTGCGTTTTCCGTCTCCCGTGTGAGCATCGCTTCATACTCGCGCGCCAACTGTATCGCGCGGTCGAAGTCAAGGGCGGCGCAGAGGCGTATAACTTCAATAGCCTTCTTTCGCAGCCCGTTCTGGAGCACCTCGGCGCGCAGAGCAAGCCGCACCAGCTCCATCTGCCGTAGGTGCAGCTCCGTAAAGACCCGATACCCGTTTTTCAGGCGCTCCGGCGGCGTTATGAATCCAACTTCCTCGTAAAAGCGAACGGTATTCGGATGAACACCCGTGAGAAGCGCTATTTCGTTTGTCCTGTATGTATTCATAGGCCTCCAAGGATTTCAACTTCAGAATATATCTATTCTTCTAATGCCTTTGTTATCAATGACGACGATATACGGAGAGCTTTAATTCTGTTTCTGAGTAACGTCCACTGAGACGTACCCTGCGGAAACTTTTCCTGTGATTTTTCGCACTTACTGATAAGTGAATTGATTGCTCGGAGCGCTTCATTCAAATCATCTTTTGTGAAAATATCCATAAAACCTCCGTTGGGGCGAAAGCTCCCTTACAACTTCCTGTTTTCAGCCAGTACAAAAATAGTTTGCCGTTTAAAGCATAACCGATTTTCTTTACGAGCCTATATTATACATGAATTTCCATGGAATATCCAGTACTCGGCTCAATTCCAAACCTTCTTGTTGTAGGTTTTCCTGCTATTTTTATTCGCGCTTGACAATAAATTTTTATTCAATTACCTTTATGGCATGGGGTAGCGCCGCCTACGAAATACGAAGGGAAACTTAAGATAATGTATCACGGAAGATTTAAGGGTACGCATTACAAGGCAGGTTTCAAGTGGGGCAAACTGCTGTTTGACCACGGAAAAACGCTTGAGCATTGCCCGACCTTCACCCCGGATGATGAAATGCGGGAATTCGCCCGGCGGTGCAAAATTGAATATAAAAAATATTATCCCGAGCTTCTTGACGAAATACAAGGGATCGCAGATGGCCAGCAGCTGCCGGTGGAAACGCTGGAATCGATCCTTTTCCCAATGTACAGTATGCGGTTTGAAAACCATTGTACTTGCTTTGCGTTTCGCAATGAAAGCGAAATTGTCTTCGCCCGCAACAGCGATTTTCTTGTGAGTATCGAAAAACTGTATATGAACTGCCTCTATGTGCTTGATGGGGCATACGCGTTCAACGGGAACACGACCGCTTACGTGGAGATGGAGGACGGTGTCAACGAGCACGGCCTTGCGGCCGGATTATGCTTTGTTTATCCTAAAGTGAATAAGCCGGGATTCAATGCCGGAATGCTGACCCGGTATATCCTTGAAAAATGCCGGACAACGGATGAAGCAATCTCAGCGCTGAAAAGTCTGCCGATTGCCTCGTCGCAGACAATCACGCTTGCGGATATGAGCGGTGATATCGCCGTCGTCGAGTGCAATGCTGAGAAGCTGGTTGTCATCAGGCCGGAGCCTGATAGGGACTTCGTCGCGGCGACGAACTGCTTAGTCTCTCCCGAAATGCAGCCGTATCGGAATACCGAAGTCGACGACTGGCGCGCCAACTAACGCTATCGCACGGCGCAGGCAGCACTTGCGAACAACCCCGAGAAATTGTCAGTGGAGCTTGCGGAAGACATATTGGCCGGAAAGCACGGTTTCATGTGCCAGTATGACCAAAAGACCAATGCCGATACGGTTTGGTCGGTGGTTTACGACCTGAAAAGAAACCAGATCTGGCGTGCCGAGGGCAATCCGTCAAAGAAAGCCTTCAGGGAAGACCCTCGAATGAAGCTATAAATAGTCTGTTGAGGGGCACTTGCGTGAGGTAATCTTAGGCGGTTTTTCCGCCTATCACGCGTGACCACCAGCACCACATACCGTTTGAGATTTTGAGGCTGTCGTGTTCGCGGGTACAGTAGGTATTACCGGATACGTGCACAAGATCCTGCTGCTCATAGCTCTGAAGGTAGGTAAGCAGGTCCATCTGTTTGGCCTGCTCAATATCCTCTTTGGTTATATAGCTCAAATCTACCGCCTACCTTTCAGCCTGTGTTTTGAGAAATTCTTGTCGGATTACAGCATTGGCGCGACATTCGACTGTATCCCAGATGTCTGCCATATGGTCGGTCTCGCGCTTCTCCCAATCCTTGAAGATGTCCGCGAGAGGACAGGGCGATTTCAGAAGCGCCTTGCACTGCTTGTCGGACAGGTCGTTGTATTCAACCGACAGCAGAATGTCTTCTCGCATGGTGTACTCATATGTGTGGTTGATGATTTCTTCCCAAGGCTGGGAAAGCAGCCATTCGCGGTACTTTTCCTGTTCCGCAAACATCTTCTCATAAAGCTCGGTACTCATCTCTTTATTGGTCATTTTCATCACTACTTTCTTCTAAATCGGCATGTTGAAAAGCCGCCACATTTCTGTGACGGCGTTGACACTTATTGGTATTAGCATGGTATAATGGGCACATGTGAATATCGCATTTATAAAATAAGAAGGTGTTAATTTGAAACGAATGCTCTCAAAATTTCCGATGATAATCTGCATATTATATTCTTTTTTTCCAATTTGCAAAATCATTGGGTCTATATGTGGATATGATTTTTATCTCCGCAGTTATCCTATATCTATTGTAGCATTGGCTGTTATTTCAATAATTGGGACCGTGCTTATACTCTCCTTGAAAATATCATTAAACAAAACCCATGCAGTATTTGGACCGCACCGCGGGAAACGGACAGGAATAAGAAGCCCCTGCCGCAGGATATCATGAAATTACGCAGCCTGACGTCGTTTTTCGAGCGGTGTCAGGCTCGTTTTTGTCTGAATGCGCTCATTATTGTAAAAGTCTATGTATTCATTAATTAGCTGTCTGGCTTCCTCAAAGGTTTTGAGCTTATGTCTGTAGATGCATTCAGTCTTGAGTATGGAGAAGAAATTCTCGGCCATAGCATTGTCATAGCAGTTTCCTCGTCTTGACATGGATGGTATTATGCCATACTCTTGGGTCAGGGAAAAATATGCTTGTGATGTGTATTGAAACCCTTGGTCGCTGTGGAGCTGTAACTCTGCAGCCACCGCCTCTTTTTGGACTGCTTCTCTAATTGTATTAAGAACGAGGTTTACCGTCTGCTCCGTACCCGTTTTGTAAGCAATAATGCTATTATCGTAAAGATCACGGATCATGGATAGATAGAGTACACCCTGACCGGTATGGATATACGAAATGTCTGTGACCCACTTGGCATTGGGGCGGTCTGCCATGAAGTTGCGGTTGAGCAGATTCTCGTATTTATGTATCTGCTGCCCCATATATTTGTACTTCTTGAAGCGGCGTATCTCCGAGAGCATACCATACTTGTTCATTACCCGCAGTACCGTCTTCGGATTGAAATACAAGGACTTTTCCCGCATAAGCCATATTTGGACTCGACGGTAGCCGTAAGTCTTTCCGCAGCGATGCTGGCACTCCGAGATCATCCCAGCCAAGACCGCATCCCGCTGACTGCAATTCCTGCGTTTCAGATAATCATAGTATCCACTTCTGGCTACGCTAAAGAATTGGCACATAACCGCTACTGGATACTTCGTCCGGCGGCAATAAATCACTTCATATTTGAGTGACGGCTTCACTTCCTTCCAGCGGCGCGAAGAAAATCCCGCAGAAGCTCATTCTCCATTTTCAGCCGCTTGATTTCATATTCCTTCTCTGCATCAGAGAACATATATCCTTTCGGTTGTCGTCCTTGACGGCGCAGTGGGATTCCCGCCTCGACCTTTCGCTCTTTGCGCCGCTCTCGTTTCAGTAGTTCATGTATGGGTCTGTTACCCTCTAATTGAAAGTACCTCTCGATCTCTTTATGACTTCTCCCTTCTGCTAGCATTTCTTGTATCTGTGGTAAGAGCGTTTGAACTTTTGTGTATCTCTTTTTGGACATGCTAAATCCCCCAATCGTAGTTTATTATCCTACGATTGGGGGATTTCTTTCAATGTCCGTTTCCCACGGTGCGGTCCAATCAACAGCAGTCAAAACGGGGCTTGTACATTATTTGCTTCCTCTTTCTTTCGTGAAAAACCCTTGAATCAGCAGAAGATGTATAATTGCCTGTTATCCATAAGATTATAAAAATAATACAGCGTATCTACAAATTTAAAAAGTCCTGTTTTCATCTTCGGAGATCAAATTACGAGCCAAATCCGAGAAAGCGGAGCCTTGCGGCTCGACGACCCTCATGACCCGGATACAGGTAATTTTTGCGTTGTTACTCATTTTCCCTCCTCATTTTGTATAAGAAGACAGCCGCTAGCAAAAACCATATAACTCGGATACATAATCACTCAAAGGTGTTTACACGTCACAGCGTATCGTCTAAAATAAAGTTATATTTTAGAATAGACGTATATTCTTCGACGTCGTCGTCTATAACGGACCTGAGGTGCTGACCATGTATATCCAAAGAACGATTGAAGCTTCTATAAAAGAAATATCAAACACCTTTCCTGTTTTGCTTCTGACGGGGCCGAGGCAGGTCGGCAAGACGACTCTCCTTAAGCATCTTGCGGGGCCGGACAGAACCTATATTACATTGGACGATCCGGATGTGCGTTTTCTCGCGAAGAGCGATCCCGCTTTATTTATGCAGAGATACACGCCCCCGGTCATTATTGACGAAATTCAATACGCGCCGGAAATCCTTCCATTTATTAAAATGAGTGTTGACTGCTCAAAAAACAAGGGAGATTATTGGCTCACAGGCTCCCAGCTGTTCCACATGATGAAAAATGCAAGTGAGTCTCTGGCTGGTCGCGTCGGGATTGTAAATCTGCTTGGCCTGTCCGGCAGCGAAATCGACCATATTCCATCCGAGCCTTTTACGACCTCGCCGGAAAGGCTTATGGCCAGGACGAAAACGGCACGTAAAATGTCTCTTGCCGAACTATACGAGCGTATTTTCCGGGGCGGGATGCCGGCGCTGTACAAGGGTGATAATATTAATCCGGAGACCTTCTTTTCCTCTTATATCAACACCTACCTGCAGCGGGACATCAAGGATCTGACGCAGGTGGCGGACGAAATGTCCTTTTATACCTTTATGGTTGCTGTCGCGGCAAGGACCGCAAAGCCGATTATATACGATGAACTTGCCAAAGAATCCGGGATCAGTGCTCCCACCGCAAAAAAGTGGCTTTCCATTCTGGTTTCATCCCGCATTGTGGCGCTGGTACAGCCTTATCACAACAACGTTTTGAAACGCATGGTGAAAACGCCGCTCCTGCATTTCCTGGATACGGGGCTTTGCGCATATCTGCTGAAATGGGGAAACGCGGAAATTCTCGAGAGAGGCGCTATGGCGGGCTCCTTCTTTGAAACCTGGGTCTTCTCCGAGATTTATAAAAGCTATCTGAATGCGGCAAAGGAACCGCCCATTTTCTATTACCGTGATAAGGATAAAAAGGAAATTGACCTGCTGCTTCATTATGACGGCGCGTTGTATCCTATTGAAATCAGAAAATCGGCCTCGCCCGGGTCGGAGGCTGTCAAGCATTTCAAGGTGCTCGATCCGGTAATCGAGCCGGAGCGGTTTGGCGAGCCGGAACAATACAGGTTAGCGCTCGGAACCGGCGCCGTCATCTGTATGGCAAACGACCTTCTCCCGATCGATAAGAAAAACTGGTATGTTCCCGCGTGGCTGATATGACCGGAGGAGAACAGTATGATACCAACTGAACATCAGAATTTCATAAACAAGGCTACCCAAATTCTGCAGCAGGACGACCGTATTGCAGGTGTTGCTCTGGGCGGCTCTTATATTACCGGCAATATGGATGAATTCTCGGATCTTGACTTTGTAATCGCCATAAATCCGGAGGACACGGAACAGGTCATGAGCGAGAGAATACAGATAGCCGGAAAACTCGACAATCTCCTTTCGGTATTCACCGGAGAGCATGTAGGCGAGCCGCGGCTGATGATCTGCCTGTACGACTCACCGCTTATGCACGTCGATCTTAAATTTGTATCCCTGAGCGACGCCGGAAAGCGGATTGAAGACCCGGTTATTCTGTATCAGAGGGACAACGCGCTGACCGATGCCTTTTCAAAGGAAGCCGCCGTATATCCAATACCGGATCTGCAATGGATTGAGGACAGGTTCTGGGTATGGGTGCACTATGGCGCAGGGAAAATTGGCAGACGGGAAATCTTCGAGGCAATCGAGCACATATCCTTCTTGAGGCAGACCGTCATAGCCCCGTTGATACTTATGAAAAACGGCAAGCTTCCCCGCGGCGTGCGAAAGATTGAAACCGACGCACCGGATGATTTACCCGGGCTGCTCGAAACAGTAACGGTTCACGATGTTCAAAGCTGCATCAAAGCGCTCACAACAACGGCGGAACTCTATATCGGCTTAAGAAAACCATATCTGGACAGCATAGTTATGCGGCAAAGTGCCCAGAGAAAAGCTCTGGAATACCTGAACAGCATATGCGGAGATGGGGTGGAAAACAGTGGCTGTTGATGAGCAGTATTTACCGGATGTTGAAGCGATATTGTCGCACAGACATGATAATGGAGCCGACTTTTGGACTACCCCTGATAAACGTTTGTTAAAAGGTGCCCCCTTCTCTACACTGGAGAGCATTTCTTACCTCCTGGAATTGGGGATGGAACCGACCGACCCACTGCTTCAGGAGGCTGCCGATCTGATATTCAGCGCATGGCGGGAAGACGGCCGGTTCAAGCTGTCTGCGCAAGGCGCCATATACCCATGCCATACCGTCCACGCCGCCGAGATGCTGTGCAGCATGGGATATGCCAGCGATGTCAGGCTGCAAAAAACCTTCGGGCATCTTTTGGATATTCAGCATACCGATGGAGGCTGGCGCTGCAACAAGTTCAGCTTTGGCCGGGGGCCGGAAACAGAGTTTTCAAATCCCTTTCCGACACTGACGGCGCTGAATGCGTTCCGCTTCAGCAATTATCTGGGCAACGAACCGGCGCTTGACAAGGCTGTGGATTTTTTGCTGGAACATTGGACAATCAGGAAACCGATCGGCCCGTGTCACTATGGAATCGGCACTTTGTTTATGCAGGTCGAATATCCCTTCCGTAACTACAACCTTTTTGTTTACGTCTATGTTTTGTCGTTTTATAACCGGGCGAAGGAGGATAAGCGGTTTCTGGAAGCTTTGGAAGCACTGAAGTCAAAAATGGTTGACGGGCAGATTGTTGTCGAGCGCGTTGTCCCAAAACTGGCTGATTTTTCTTTTTGCAAAAAAGGTAAACCAAGTACGCTAGCCACTATGCGCTATCATGAAATGATTAAAAACCTTAGTAAAAACTGATGACGGCTATTATACGACAATAGCCTTTTGCTTAAAAATATGCGATAATCGGATTGGATAACGCTGCAATTCGTTAACGAGCAAATATTCTATACTGAGGTTTAAGATGGAATTTAGTAACCTGCCGGGTACGATACTTAAAAATAAAATGTCTTCGGACAATGTTGTCCATCCCCACGGTCTTCGCCGTGAAAACGCGCCGCAGCTTGTCATGTGGGTTCTCTATTATACCTGGGTAGTTGCGTTTGCAACCTGGTGGACAGCGTCTCCGGTAATGGATTCCGCTTTTGACATCCAGATCAGGAGCCTGATGCACACCGTCAATCTGTTCTCATCGGCGGCGTTTGTTTTTATCATACGGCGGGAATGGTATGTCAAGGCTTTGAGAATCGGCGCGGTTCTGATCGTTGTGAGCATGCTTTCATTTTACGCACTGCCTTCCGTTTCGCTTAAAATGCTTGCCGCTGTGTCTGGTGCCGTCGCCATCGGCGGCGTCAATATCTGCATTCTGATCCCTTTTGTATTCACACTCAACAACACCGAGAAGCTCTATGCGGTAGTATCCGGCAATGTACTGATCCAGGTGGTATCCCTAATTAATGAGCACAGCCCATATGGCGCTGCGGAGCCTATTATGTCCTTTGCGCTTCTCTTCCTCTCTTTGATTGCAGTCTTGTTTTTCAGGAATGAGACAAACCGGGTCGGAGACAACGAAGACCCCGTCGAAAGGCCCGTCATGAGCCCGCGCATATATCTGTCCCTCCTTTTCAACTGTGCCATTGTCATTTTGTGCAAGGGCGCTGGAAAAGGTATTCTTAACATCGCGGCGGCCAGTTCAGGTTCATCTGTTCTCACCGGGTATTACATGGGCGGCCTTGCGGGATGTCTGATTTATCTGCTTGTCTATGCCTTTACAAAAAAAGCGTACATATGGCTTGGGAACATTACTTTTTCAAGCGTCGCCATCGGACTTTTGTGCAACGCATTTACCCCGCAGGCTCCCCGGCTCGCCGTCCCCTTTGCGGTTTTACTGGGACTTGGGAGTACGATCGGAATGATCAATATGTACTATATCATCGGTGTGATCGGGAAAAAATACGATAGTATGCGCTACATCAAGGTATCCATTCTCTTTATCGGCGTCTGTGGCGGCGTGGCTGGCATCGCGATAGGCAATATGATCAGCCGTGTCGGGACGTTTGAAATCTCCATTTCTGTCTCCGTCCTGTCCGCGGTGGTCATGCTTGCATTTATGTTCGTGTCGCCTGTCATGGAAAGGGCCGAGTATGTCAATGACTGGGGTCGGGATTCGGGTAATACCGAGGTCGGCGGAGGGCGGCTCGCCCTGTTTAAGCCCTACGCCCTCAGTAAGCGCGAGGCCGAGGTATGCGACCTGCTTTTGCAGGGCTATACGCTCAGGCAGATATCTGCGATACTTCCCATCGCCTATTCTACCGTCAACACCTACTGCACCTCGGCATACCGGAAGCTCGGCATCAACAGCCGAACTGAGCTCCTGCTCAAGTTCAAAGACCTTATCACGGAATAAGATTACCATAAAAACAGCGCCTCATTAGAACTAATGAGGCGCTGTTTTTATGTTTCAGAAGAACTAATGAATAGACGATTGGGCGAAAGCCGTTCAGGATATATCCATAAGCTTGGTGCTGCGAACCGAAGGACCTACAAACAGGAGGTGTGGAAATGTGAAATTATTTGAGGCTTTCAGGCATAAATGGACGCCCCGGCACGAAAGAGACGCCCCGCAAGCAGAAAAAACAGCCGGTAATGCACCCCCGGGCAAAGCGGCGCCGGAGCTTTCCGAAAATGAACAGTCCAGACGGCTTGCCTTATTGACGCCGCGCGAGCGCGAGCTCTTTTTTCTGCTGCTGGAAGGCTACACCCTGAAAGAATCTGCAAACCAGCTGTCCGTCAAATATTCCACGGCGAATACGCACATGACGGGGATTTACAAGAAGCTGGACGTGAATTCCCGCGCCGAATTGATTATCCGATACCGGGATGCCGCCAAAAAAGACGATTGAGCGGAGCGGCATAAGAAACCGATTAAAATGTTAAAAAAAATCAATCAACTGGAGGATATTGTTATGAAGAAAACACTATCGGCTTGTTTACTCGCGCTTATTATGATCGTCGCCATGTTCCCGGTGAGTGCGCTGGCTGCGCTGCCGGAGGGCGTTCCCTCGTCGCTCGATGCCCCCACGATCAAGGGCATTGAACTGAAGCACAATGAGGATGGCCTTCCGTACTTTGAAGCGCAGGTCTATTTCCCGCAAAGCGTCCTTGACCTGGACAACGAGGCTCCGGGCGACGGGTCTGTTTTCTGGGACTTTTCGGTGAAGGTCGATGACGGCCCCTGGGGAGATTTCGGCGGCGGCGGATACATTAATGTATACACCGGCGGTGAAGATGGAGAATCGCCCGTCAAAGCCGGTAACTTTCCGGTCACGTTTGACGTCATCGACGAGGGCGGTATAGGCACCGTTGATATCAAAAACCATGTCTATTCCTATAAGCTCTACGTTTACTACGATTACTACGAGGGCTGGCCGGATATTCAGCCCATCTATTCCCCTGTTTCCAATGTGGTTACGATCGGATCGGGCAGCTTTTACTCCGACGCGAGCACCTGGGCCGAGCCTGAGCTTAAAACAGCGAATGAGCTGGGCCTCATCCCCGACATCCTCCAGGGCGCCGATATGACAAAGCCCATCACCCGCGAGGAATTCTGCGAGCTGGCCGTGCTGCTTTACGAAAAGGTAACGCAAATTACGGCGACTCCCGCGTCCGCGAATCCGTTTACCGACACGACGAATCCTCAGATTCTGAAGGCGTATGCGCTGGGCATTACGACGGGCACTTCGGCCACCACCTTCTCCCCGAAAACGCTGATTAACCGTGAGCAATGCGCCGCTATGCTCTTCCGGGCGATCAAAGCCATCGCGCCGGATGCTGATTACAGCGTCGCGGGCGTCAAGGACTTCCCGGATCAGAAAAATATTTCCTCCTGGGCGGTCGACGCGACCAAATACATGTCGAAGCTCAGCATCATCAAAGGGGACACCTCCGGCAGCTTTATGCCCAAGGCCACAACCACAGCCCAAACCGCGGCCGGCTACGGCATGGCAACCCGCGAGGCGGCAATTCTCATGACCGTCAGGACTTATGAGACCATGGATTGATCCGCAAGTCCAAACCGCATAAGGCGGAGCGCGGCAAAACGCGCTCCGCCTTCCATATTTCGGGGGTGTGTATAAACCATGTTAAACTGTGACTGGGAATGATTTATCTCCCATCCGAATTTGACCTTCTGAAAAACAAAGCCTCTCAAACAAAGCTGTCAATCCTTTCACGTTCCCAATTTGCGCGCAGGAAGGCTCCCCCGTTCGCCATTTTCATTGGGGCCCAGCACGAAAGACAGCAGAGTTTGCACAGGCATAGGTCTTGGCTGTCCGCTTTGCGCCTTTGTCGCCGCACCGTCTTTTCAGATAAACCGGTTCAGTAATCGGTGGAGTAGATATCCGCCCATGCCAGCGTGTCGTATCGCCCGAACAGCATGGCAATGTGCACATCGCCGATAAAGATATCCACAGAACGCAGAGTGGAGGCAAACCCGTAGTCGCGCGTAAAATAGCTGTCCGGCGCGCCGGGTATCTGCCCCTCTTCTTTGCCAGAGGGGAATTTTTTAATCACGTCTTCATAGGCGTCGCCCAGCTTAACGTCGCGGAAAATCACCCCGAGATATTCCCGGATGTTGACCGCCATGAGGTATTGGGTTTTGTCATCGCTTTTTTCCTTTGGAAGCGTGCGGAAGGTATAGCTCCATCCGTCAATATTGACGAGCGTATAATCGGCATAATCGTCTGCGCTGTATTCATAGGCGCCCTCGGGCAAATTAAGCAGCTTTTTCGCCTCGTCCAGGGTCATGCCGATGGAAAGCCCGTGAAACGATTTCATTTCATCGCGGCTCACCTTTTTTGTATAATCCGTCTGCTGCGGCGGCGGGGCAAACGTTCCCTCGCGGGGTATAAGCGTAAACTCGCTGAACTTCAGGTAATACGACTCCCCCTCCGGAACCTCGGTGAAGGTCGTCCTCACGTCCATCGTATGATACATCTCCACTTCGGGGTCGCCTTCAAGAATCCTGCGGTCAAAATCCGATGGCGCGCGCCCCGCCTGGATTTGGTACAGCTTGAAAACCGCGCTGAAGCTGCCGTCGCCGTTATCGGTAAGCTTCTTTAAAAGCAGCCGGTTGATTTGTACCACGTCCCGGATTACACTGCCAAGCTGTACATCCCCACTTGCCGTCACGCTGGAGGTCCCCGTGCTGTATCTTTTGGGTTTTATCCCGAAATACTTCATCAGGATATCATCTATTTGCTTCTTCGTTCGGATATCGGCCGGCTTTCCGTCGATCGGTTCAGTATTCATGAAGGCAAAGTATATCACATCGTCCTGAAGGGTATTTTCACCTACGGTGAATACCCTGTTATCCACGAGCGTGTGGTGATCTATAAAATAGTTGTAGTATTTCAGCACAGCGGGGTCTGTCAGCTCCGTTTCACCCTGTACTGTCCCATCGGGGCTGACAATCGGCACGATATTTTTCTCCGCCAAGCCATTGTTTTCCAGCGCATGTGAAAGAAAAACAGGTTCCCCGGTGGTTTCGTTCACATAATAGCGGAAAGATTCCGTCCGGACTGCCGTCAGCGCGCTATAATCGCCCAGAGCGACGTCGGCGCGGATTTCCTGACGCTGTTCGGTATTCAGCGGATATTCCTCGGTCACGCTGGAATCCATCGTAACGGCGTACACGGTACGGCCGTTTTTGACGCTGCTGTCAATGCTTTTCAGCACGTAGATCGGCTCATCCTTAATACTCGTGGGCACGGCCGTATATTTCTGACCGTCGTAGTTCCAGCCTTTGCGCATGGATGCGTGGACAATATCTCCCACCTCAAAGTGAGCGTGGATGACCTGCTCCACATAATCGCGGGTCATTGTGCCCTTGTCGTCGCCCCAGTTATCGAGGTTTACGGCAAAGGCGTAATACAGATATTCCGTGCTGTCTGTCGGAGCGCTTCCCTCGGAAAAGAACGGCACATAATCCAGCCTGTATTTTACGGCAAAATCAAAATATTCGCCCCGGAGCTCCCCCTCGTCACCGGCGGCAGGCGTTTGGGAAGAGAGCGGCGTATTTGCCGCCCCATCTCCGGAATCAACCGGTTTTTCGCAGGCCGACAGCATCACCGCAAGCGCCAAAAATATAAACAATAACTTTTTTTTCATTAATATCACCTGATTTTCCTTATTTTGTGAAGAACTTTTCTCTTCGCGGTTTCCACGCTGATCTTTTTTTGCTGATTCCCCGCAACAGAGGCATAGCGTTAACATCTCATAAAAGCATAAAAATGTCAATGAGTTGCCAGTTATCCGTGATAATAAAACCAAGCGGCTTATTGGCAGGAGCGGAGGCTTGCCGGATGAAGCTCAGATTTGCGCACGGTTTAGTTGCAGGCTGTCAAACATTTAATCCCGAGAGCGAACGGGTATTGCTTTCTTCCCCTTATTGTTCTATAATAATTGTATCTGATCCAGAAAGGAGCTGTTTTAGTGTCTGGATTATATGAGGTGGCCCTTTACTAAAACCAAATATGGGCATGGCAGATTTTTATTGGGACGTAAATGTCTCTGATTTGTTATGCCGTTTAAAGTGTCCTTTCGTTCATACTGTCCTTATCCGCAGTGACAGCCTCGAAAAGGCTGCTTGCTGCGGTATTTTTGCGCCCAATTTCAGATTGGGAGAAGCTGTTTTAACTGACATTTTACACATGCCTTAAAACAATTACATCGGAGGATTATCATGATAAATTTATCGGAATACGGTTTTGTCCCATCGATGATGCCGGAAAGTACAAATGTAATTCCTGCCCGTGTCACCGCGGTTCATAAGGAAAGGTATGCGCTCATTTGCGAGCACGGTTCGTTGTACGGAAAACTCAAAAAAAGCGTATATTTCGGAAACGGAAATGAAGAATTCCCGACGACGGGAGACTTTGTGCTGATAACCTATATTCCGGACGGCGACAGCCAGATCGTGAAGACGCTTCAGAGGAAATCAAAATTCGCGCGTAATAATTTTTCCGGTCATTCGGCCGGATATGTAAAAACCGTGCTGGAGCAGGTCGTGGCGGCAAACTTCGATTATGTTTTTATATTGGCCTCGCTTAATCTGGATTTCAATATCAGGCGAATCGAGCGGTATCTCGCGCTTGCATGGCAAAGCGGCGCGGCTCCTGTTGTGATTTTGAATAAATCGGATTTGGTCGGCAACTGCTCAGAGCAAGTCAGAGCAGTGGAACGCATCGCGCCGGGTGTAGGCGTTCATGCCGTTAGCGCGATGACGGGAGATGGCTTGGCGGAGCTTTCGCAGTATATGCGGCCGTGCACAACCATTGTGTTTCTCGGCTCAAGCGGAGTCGGCAAATCAAGTCTTGTAAACGCCTTGGCGGGCGAAGAAATTATGGCGGTCAGTAAAATACGCGAAGATGATTCGCGCGGCAGGCACACGACGACGCTTCGTCAGCTCGTTAAGCTATCCTCCGGGGCAATGGTCATTGATACGCCGGGAATGCGCGAGCTTGGTATGTGGGATGCGAAAGCGGGCCTTGGCGAAGCGTTTTCCGATGTGGAAGCTTTTCTTGGAAAATGCAGATTTTCCGACTGCAGGCACGAAATTGAGCCGGGCTGCGCCGTAAAGGAAGCGATTGAAAACGGCCTGCTGTCTGAGCAGCGGTGGGAAAGCTATCTTTCGCTTAAGAGAGAAGCAAGATTTTCAGAGGACAAGGCGGGCGCGCTGCGCGAGAAGGCGCAACGGTTTAAATCAATCGCGAAACAGAACAAACAACACAGGAAAGGCGAAGGCATTTTTAAGTAAATTATACGTCCGGCAATTTCAGTGATACCCGCTTATCCGGCTCTTCCTGTCAGGATGTGAACGAACGGTTCATATCCTGACAGGAAGTTTTTGCGGCACATGCGTTAAAAGTTTGCACCCCAGTAAATCAAACATACCGTCGGCCATTGCGGCTGTTTCGTTTGCCATTAAAATAGATACGGCAATTTTGCTTTTGTGATATACTTTATTTGATATTTAGAATGAAGGCAGATGAGGGACTGGTGAACAAGTTAACGAAGGTCGAAATTGTTAAAACGATTCTGGAGGATGTGGATAACGAGCTTATTGATGAAGAAATCATCCATTTGATACTTGAAAAGCGCGTCTCTCAGATGACTGACCTTCAAATAAAAAACAAGAGGTCCTTGGGGCAGCGAAATGCGGACGCCTTTGCGAAATTAGCCGGAAGCTGGTCGTTTGTGATTGGTTTTTGTATTATTTTGTGTATCTGGATACTGGTCAACATCATTTTGCTGAGTCATGCCTTTGACCCATATCCGTTTATTCTGCTGAATCTGGTATTATCCTGTGTGGCCGCAATACAGGCGCCCATGATCATGATGAGCCAGAACAGGCAGGAAGAGAAGGATCGTGAGCGAGCGGAAAACGACTATAAGGTCAATTTAAAAACCGAAATCATCATTCAGGATATGCACAGCAAGCTCGATCAAATTATACTCAACGAAGAAAAGCTTCTGGACTGCCTGGCAGGCAAACGGCAGCCTGACCAATCCTCTCCCGATAAACAGTAATCGCGCGCTGAATATTTGTCGGTATCCTCCCCGCAGCAAAAAGGATGATAAGACATTAAATAACTGATACTTGGTTTCCCATTATGGACATACTGACTATTACAACTTATAATATATAGATGCCGGAAGCCGCAGACAGGCATGGCCGGCGGACATCCATGAACATGCAGCAGCAGATTCGGAGGATCTTTTATGAAAATCAGTGTGTTGGGGAGCGGAAGATGGGGCAGCTTTATTGCATGGTACTGCAATAAAATCGGCCATGACGTCGTATTATACGGAAGAGAAAACTCAGCCCACTTTTCCAGCCTGCTTGAGACACGGAAAAACCAGTACCTGGAACTGGACCAAAGCATACAGTTATCAACCTGCCTTGAAAGCAGTGTAAAACGGGCAGATTATATCATCATCTCCATCAGCGCGCAGGAGCTCAGGAGCTTTATAAAGCAAATCGCTCCACATTTGACAGGTGATCAGAAAATCATTCTCTGTATGAAAGGGATCGAGGATACTTCCGGAAAAAGACTGTCCCAGGTCGTATCTGAAGAGTGCGGATGCGATATAGCGGTTTGGGTCGGGCCCGGACATGTTCAGTCTTTTATTGCCGGGATCCCAAACTGTATGATCATTGATTCGGAGCATCTAACTCTGACAAAGGAGCTTGTGGATAACCTGGGAAGCGACCTGATCCGTTTTTATTTCGGGCATGACCTTGTCGGAAACGAAATCGGGGCCGCCTCCAAAAATGTGATCGGGATCGCAGCCGGCATGCTCGACGGGCTGGGATACAGCAGCCTGAAGGGCGCGCTGATGGCGAGGGGCGCGAGGGAAATCTCCAGACTCATCAAGGCGATGGGCGGGCATGAGCTGACCGCGTATGGCTTAAGCCATCTCGGAGACTATGAAGCGACTTTGTTTTCTCAGCACAGCCATAACCGAAGATACGGCGAAGCGTTTGTCAAAGGGGAACCGTTTGAAAAACTGGCTGAAGGGGTTTCGACGGTAGAGGCGCTCATGTTTTTATCCAAAGCGTATGCGGTTGAATTGCCGATCTGTCAGGCAGTTCATAATATATTATATAAAGGGTTCAGCGCGCGGGAAGCGTTAACCGATTTATTCATCAGACCGGTGAAATTCGAGTTCTGAGTGAGTTTTACAAGACAGTTCTTTTCCTGATCCATTTTTAATAAAAAGCGTCAGAACGCATGGATGGCGTTCTGACGCTTTTGCAGGTTATCATACCAAATCACATTTGACCCGCAGACATTACATATGCTCAATCATGTGCTTATGAATGAATGTATACATATGCTTGCTGGTACCTCCCCGGAGAAAACCGGCTAATAGGCCCAGCAAAACGATCCCTTCAAAGCCTAATATATACTTGAGTATAGATCTGTCGGGGAACCGCGATGCGCAACCAATCATCAAGTAGACAAACAAAACAAGGACGAACAGGATCAGCGCAAGCATAATATAAAAATAGTAGCTTTTTACATTGGTAATAAATCGGCTGTTGACTTCACTTTGAAAGAAAGATATTTTATCCTGAGCAAGCAGATTGATTCTGGCTTCAATGCTTCGGATATAGCTTACATAAGTATTTCTGACCACAATCAATGCTAAAGAAAAAAGGCCGAGAAAAAATTCGATCTGTGAAATGGTCAGTAAAAGAACAGCGGTCAAATCAGCCGATATCTGATTTTGAATTCCGATTCCAAACATTGCCGCAAAGAAGGATACAAAGACAAATATGGTGTTATGCAGCGATTTGTCCGACTCAATCAGCTGAGTGCGCAGCTCACTCTTTTCCGCCATCAGTAACTGTATTTTTTCAATACCGGCAAGAGCAGTGTTCGGCATAAAATCACCTCAACTAAGCGTTTATGGTTTTGCCGCGGCCCTGCGTAACAAGTACAATCCCTTTAATGAACCGTATGCAGTTTGTTGATAAGCTAATATTATCTGTTTGCTTTAAAAATCTCCTGTATTTTCGCAGAGGAAATACCCGAAATAGGTATAAACGGCTTTGGCGGATCATCTGTACTGATCCTTTTTTCATACCACGCAACATCCAGCCATTGACCGTTTTTGTATCCGGTTTGATGGTAAGTACCCAGTTTTTTAAATTCAAAATGCTCATTGAGCTTTTCACTCTTTGGGTTTGGAACTGTCACTCCGCAGTACAAATTGCGAACATTTTGTAGCTTTAGAATTTCCATCAGAGAGGCATAGAGTTTTTTCCCAATACCCTGACTTGTATATTTTTCATCGATATAAACTGACAATTCGGCATTCCATTGGTATGCGGCTCTTTTCATGTGTCTGTGCGCATACGCATACCCAACAATTTTGCCCTCTGTCTCACATACGAGGTACGGGTATTCAGCCGAAATATCGGTAATCCGTTCTTTGAATTCCTCCAAATGCGGAACCTCGTACTCAAACGTGATCACCGTTTTTTCAACATACGGTCTGTAAATGTCAAGTATGGCCTCTGCGTCGTTTTCCTGCGCTAATCTCAAACAACATGAATCCATTTTTTATCACCCTGACAAACTTTGATTTTGCCTGCAAATATATTCTTCATATCATATTTATATCATAAATATTTGCGCTTTTCCACCACGCATTCTGGTATGGCTGTAACACAGTGGGACGGTTCCTTTATGTCCATACTCACTATTCATCCAATTGTTTTTTATAAATTCTCCTTTTAGCTCCGATGGACAATGTTTCCATATCAAGCGTATGTTTTTCATCGTCCGTTAAATCTTCAGTCTTTTCCGCAATCTGCTGCAGTTGAATCAATCCGTTATAATCTGATAATGCATAGCCATAAACTTCTTTTTCAAAATCAGATCTAGCTTTTTCCTGCATCGCTGTTAAGGCATCTTTCATTTTGCCTAATTCCAATAGTGCGGCTTCTTCATTTAAAACCTTGATAGATGGGATAGAACTACTCAAATCGATATCGTCTGTTGCCGCTATATAAGCGTTTTCAAATATCCGGTATTCTTT
The DNA here is from genome assembly GCA_963678505.2 of Oscillospiraceae bacterium. Classification (GTDB taxonomy): domain Bacteria; phylum Bacillota; class Clostridia; order Oscillospirales; family JAVBQB01. Next base: position 113,787 of record CAXXFP010000001.1, read on the forward strand.
TTGGAAGGCATTGTTTTTGCAGCCGTTTAGCAAGCATAATAGTACAACAAACAATACTAAATTGCGTATTCTGTTCATACCATTCTTTCTTTTCATAATTATTCAATCAACCTCCTCAGTTCAAAATTCAGAACACAGGGGGACGGTTCCTTTGTGTTGCACTTTTTACCCTAACTTTCCGAGGCTGTACAGTCACCCCGGGCATATTTTCTATATGCCCGGGGTATCACCAACACAGCAGAACCGCCTGCTTGTGTCTATCTATTCAAACGAAATCGATTGCTGCAAGTCGTCGGGCACATCTTTCACGATATCTTTTTGCACAGTGATATACCATTGTTTATAGCCTTGTATGTTTTCTTCCTTGAGTTCTGTCATATCATGTGTATTGTAATAATGTGAAAAACTTGATACTGCGATTCGTTCGTATGCAATATGAACCGCTATTCTTAATTCAGGGTATTGACTTTTAACCGCATCCTCGCCCCAATTTCTTTGTATGCTTTTCATCATTTCCTCCCCCCTCATAAATGGTATTAAATCGTTCATGAGTAGATCGTTAAGTTCACCCCAGCTTAAATCTTTTTTGGCCGTAATCGTAAGCATAATATCGTTTGACTGCTCCACGATGAGTTTTCCTGTCTTCACATAATCATGCTTTTCTTTCAGATTCGTCAGTAATGTATTGAATTCTTCCATTTTGTAATCTTTCCTGGATAAGCATCCGGAGAAAACAAAGATGCTGAGAAAACACAACATGAACAGGCACAGGTACTTCGGTTTCAAATAATATCATCCTTCCCTGTTGTTATTTCTGAGAAACCGGATTGAAAAATGCCAAAAACGCATTATGACCCAATCCTTTTTCATCCCAGATCGCGCCGAAATCCCTTAATGTTTGGTATTCTCCCCACGTTGACATACCAACGTCATATTTACCCGATTCGACATCATAATGAATTCCTGTTATCGTCATAAAATGATTGGAGTAGTTTTGTGTATAGCCCGGATAAGTATTCGTAAAGGAGTTTTTCCACAATAACAGTGTAACCGGATTATTGTCTAAAAGGCCCTTGAGGATAAAATCGGCAGCATCCGATCCGTTTGTACTGAAATCGTTGATTTGCGATGTGTTGGGAATGCCCCCCTGTTGTTTCATGTATTTTTCTACTCCACTCACAAAATCATCCATATACCATACGCCAAGACCTGGTGCTGTTGACTGGGTAACATAGCTATCGTACATAAGATTCATCAAATCTATGAATTGTCCACCGAGTACAATGGGGCTGCCGGATAGTCCATAGCTTGATATATGAGTATTTAGCTTTCCTTTCAGCATATAGTAGGCTATAATATTTGCTGCAGCAACAGGCCCGCACCCGCTTTGATGCTTAATATCATTACCTAGCCAATCCCGAAACCAATATTGGTTACCACCATAATACTTTTTATCTCCTTTATAATCTACATTAAAGAAGTCAATTTTCACATCAATCGTATATGCCAGAAAATTAAAATCCATAGTATTATTTTTGGTATTTTGTTTTTTTGTTACGACTATATTACTGTCCTTTAATGTTTGATCCCAAGTACTCTCAATATAATAATCCTGTGTTTCATAGATCTCATTTAGTTTATCAGACAAAGCTGACTTATTTTTTTTCGACCTTTCTTTACAGTGCTCAGCGCGTAATTTTTTGGCCTCCTCATGAATTAAACCTCTTTCAACGCCTGTTTTGGCATCATAATATGCCTGTGTCAATGCAATTAGTTTTGTTTGAGTATTAAAGGAGAACTCTTCATCATCTTGTTCCCAATGTCCCGTCGGATCAATATATTTTATAGGATTATTACTTACATACGTATACAGGTTCAAGCTCAGCGGATCATTGGGGTCGCCCCGGTATGTATCCTCGCTTAAGAACCTCGCCGTCTGCGGGTCGTAGTACCGCGCATTCAGATAATAGAGCTTTGTCTCTTTATCATAGACATAACCCGCGTAGCGATAGGGATTGTCGATTCCCTCATCCTCGTCTTCCCCGAGTACCGTGCCCCAGGCGTCATAGTAGTAGGAAGCAAGCTCAATTCCACCGGAATCGATGAGCCTCGTCACGTCGCCGTGCCCGTTGTAGAAATAGTACGCCTGCTGCGCTCCCATGCGCCGTGAGATGAGGCTGCTGCCATAGACGTTGCGCGCTGTCTGCCTGCCCCTGTCGTCCACTTCCAGCACAACCTTGTCGGACTCGTAAACGTAACGCTTGACAACGCCGTTTGAAGTGGTCTGCACACGCAGCCCTTCGCCGTTATATTTGCTCTCGATCGTACCATTCCCGGAGGTTTCCTTGATGAGGCGGTTGAAGGCGTCGTAGCTGTAATAACCGACGGAGTCTATGACCTCCTGCGGTGCGTACTCGGTCTTACCCTGCCCCGGGATGAACATGCCGAAATGCGTGGTCGGGGGATTGTATGGGTCGATTTTTTTTGTGATCTCCATGCTCTTATACAGGAGATTTCCGTTGTTGTCATATTTGTATACGGTAGTTTCTTTGGTATTGTTCTTATCGGATTCGCTGTGCGTGAGGCGGTTCTGCTCGTTATAGCTGTAGCTGATGAGTTTGGCCGCCTCGTTTTCGGTGACCGTTTCGGTAAGCCGGTTGCCCGCTCCGTCGTAGGTATAGGCGGTCTGTTTTCCATTAGGCTCGGTTACCCGGCTGAGCCTGTTGAGCTCGTCGTAAGCAAACTGCGTAACGCCCTTGTTGACGCTGCCCACGATCTCGCTCTTTGAAAGCTGATTGCCCGCGGCGTCGTAGGTATAGGAATAGCTATCGTCGGGAATTGCCCCCCCGGTGCTGTAGTTTTTCAGTGTATCGAGCAGGTTATTGTCCAGATACGTATAGATTTCTCTTGCGCCGCTGGGATAGTTGACGCTCATTTTTCTGCCCGCGCAGTCATAGTCGTAGACCGTCGAGCCGGCAGCTTCGGAATCCTTCATCCAGACAAGACTACCTACCTTGTCGTAACCCTTTACGGTACGTTTCGGCGCGGATTGGCCGTCTTTAAGGCATATTCTGTGTTTCAGGGGTCCATTTACGCATCTATTATAGCAATAAAAAGCAAAAGTGCCAATAGTTGACAGAGATTTTATTTTCAATCCGGTTGAGCAGCGCCCGCAGCTTGCTTTCTTTTTTCTCCTGCACCACGAACTTTTCCGCCGTCAGCATATACGTCCAGCCGGGCTCACAATCCAGCATCAAATTTCAGACGGTCTATACTCACTTCAAAAAGTTGGGGTATGTTCATGGTGCGCTGGTTGCCGTGTGCACGATCTCCGGCACACCCTATGCCATGTTGCCCCTCCAGAACGGGGATGACTTTAAGACCGTCCAGGAAGCTTTAAGACACGCCACCGCCGCCTTTACGCTCGACATTTACGGCCATGTGTCGCAAAGCATTAAAACGGACAGCGCCGACCGGATGCAGGGGCATATTACAGCCGCAAAAATCTCTAAGGGGCAGAACCCGGGGTAAACACCCATATTTGAGCATAACAAAAGCCCCTGTATTCTCAATGAATACAGGGGCTTTCCTTTTGGCTGCGGGAGAAGGATTTGAACCCTCACAAACAGATCCAGAGCCTGCCGTGCTACCGTTACACAATCCCGCAATGCGCATTATCTATTATACAAAATCTGAAGCACTTGTCAAGGAAAAGTTTTGCCGGGCGGCGACCTCGCCGCCCGGCAAAAGCCTTACTCTGATTAGTCTAAACGCTTTTCAAGCGCTGAAAGCTCTTCGTTGAGTTCCTTCGGCAGCTTGTCGCCGAACTTTCCATAGAACTCATGGATGCCCTTGGCTTCTTCCTTCCAAAGCTCCTTATCAACGCTCAGCAGGCCTTTCAGCGTGTCAAGGGAAAGGTCAAGGCCTTCGATGTTCAGATCCTCTGCGACCGGCAGGAAGCCAATGGGAGACTCGACGGCGTCGGCCTTATTCTCGCAGCGGTTGATGATCCATTCGAGTGCGCGCATATTGTCGCCGAAGCCCGGCCAGATGAAGTGTCCTTCGTCGTCGGTGCGGAACCAGTTGACATTGAATACCTTGGGCGGATTCGGAATGCTGTGGCCCATATCAAGCCAATGCTGGAAGTAGTCGCCCATATGATAGCCGCAGAACGGCAGCATCGCCATGGGGTCACGGCGCACAACGCCGACAGCGCCGGAAGCGGCGGCTGTGGTTTCAGAAGCCATGATGGAGCCGACGAACACGCCGTGCTGCCAGCTGCGGGATTGATAGACCAGCGGAGCGGTCTTGGCTCTGCGTCCGCCGAACACGATTGCGGAAATCGGCACGCCCGTCTTGCTGTTGAATTCGGAGGAAATGCACGGGCAGTTGATGGCCGGTGCGGTAAAGCGGGAGTTGGGATGTGCGCCCTTCTCGCCCGAAGCGGAGTCCCACTTTTCACCCTTCCAGTTAATCGCGTTCTTGGGCGGGTTTTTATCAAGGCCTTCCCACCACACGGTATTGTCATCCAGATTATGCACAACATTTGTAAAAATGGTGCCGGACATAGTCGAGGCCAGCGCGTTGGGGTTGGATTTGGCGTTGGTTCCGGGCGCCACGCCGAAGAAACCGGCTTCCGGGTTCATCGCCCACAGGCGGCCGTCGGGGCCGACGCGCAGCCAGGCAATATCGTCGCCCACGCACCAGACCTTATAACCCTTTTTGGCGTAAACCTCGGGCGGGATGAGCATGGCAAGGTTTGTCTTTCCGCAGGCGGAGGGGAAAGCGGCGCAGACATATTTGATTTCGCCCTTAGGATTCTCGATGCCCAGAATGAGCATATGCTCTGCCATCCAGCCCTCTTTGTGGCCGAGATAGGAGGCAATTCGAAGCGCAAAGCACTTTTTGCCGAGCAGCACGTTTCCGCCGTAGCCGGAGTTGACCGACCAAATGGCGTTGTCCTCGGGGAAATGGACGATGTAGCGGTTTTCCTCGTCAAGCTGTGCCTTGGAGTGCATTCCGCGGATAAAGTCCGGGCTGTCGCCGAGCGTGTCAAACACTTCTTTGCCCATACGGGTCATGATGGCCATGTTTAAAACAACGTAAATCGAGTCGGTCAGCTCAACGCCGTACTTGGCAAACGGGGAACCGATCACGCTCATGGAATACGGAATGACATACATGGTGCGCCCTGTCATAGCGCCGGCAAACAACTTCTTAAGCTTGGCGTACATTTCAGTCGGATCCATCCAGTTGTTGGTGGGACCGGCATTCTCTTTTTCTCTTGAGCAGATAAAGGTACGGTGCTCCACACGGGCGACATCGTTGACCGCCGTACGGTGCAGGTAGCACCCGGGCAGTTTTTCCTCATTGAGCTTAATGATCTCGCCTGCTTTGACCGACTGCTGGCGCAGCTCATCGAGCTGCTTTTGGGAACCATCGACCCAGACGATGTTGTCCGGCTTACACATGGCGGCCATTTCATCGATCCAGCCAAGCACAGCCTTGTTTTGGGTAAGTGACATTTGAATACTCCTTTCATGCATAACGAACAGATGACCTTTGTATTATTAAAATGTTCCTTGATAGCTTAACATCTATTGTATAAAATTTGACGATATAATTCAATAGGTATATTCATTAAATTTTCATGAATTATCACAAGAGTAAAAGTCATCGCATGGAATTTTGCTCAGCTTAAATAGATTCGCGGCGATTTGTGATTATTTTAACGTTTTTCTCGTATTGCATAAAGCATCGCTGATTCTTGCAAATTCCGCGACGCCCAAGGTCTCCCCGCGTACCTTTTCATCTAGTGCGCACTGTGTGAGTATCTCCATCATCGTCTGCCGGGTAAACTCGCCGGAAAAACCGGCGGACAAGCCGTTGAGCAGTGTTTTTCTGCGCTGGGCAAACGAGGCGCGCACCACGCGAAAGAAAAGCGCTTCATCAAGCGGAGTAACCGGCTTTTCATCATAAACATCCATGCCGACCGCCGCGGAATTCACCTTCGGCTTTGGATAGAAGCAATCCGACGGCACATCAAACAGGATCTTCGGGCGCGTGTAATAATTCACAAAAACGGTAAACTCGCTGTAATCCGGAGTGCCCGGCCGGGCGCACAGGCGTTCGGCTGCCTCTTTCTGCACCATAACGGTAATGCGCTTAAACACACCCGCGCCGATGAGCGCCGCGATCGCGGGCGTGGTGATGTTATACGGAAGGCATGCGCACGCGAGGACTGTACGGTCGGGGAAGGCCTTACGCATAAGCAGGGGCAAATCGGTTTTCAGCGCGTCGGCATGACGGATATCAATGTTCTCATAGCCCGCAAGGGTCTCCTGCAAAACAGGCAGCAGCGTCCCGTCAAGCTCCAGACTCACAACGCCCAGTGCGCGCCCGGCCAGCTGCTCCGTGAGCACGCCGAGGCCCGGGCCGATTTCAAGCACGCCGGATTCCTTATCCGCCCCGCTTAAAAGCGCCATACGCTCCGGTACCCAGTCCGCAATAAGAAAATTCTGTCCCATTGCTTTAGAAAAATTGAAGCTGTGGCGGGAAAGCAGTTCTTTGATCTGCACGAGGTCTGTCAGCACCATATATCGTGTCCCTTTCCCCATAATAAATCCGGATTGTATGATAATGTTTCCTTTAAAAATGGTCTCTTTTGCGTTTTACCCGCAGGAATACCATATTAGCATATCCTGTAAGTTTTATCAAACTCCGCCGACGGGTAAAAAAAAACGGGCGAAACGACTGTTTCGCCCGCAAATGAGAACTCTTTTGCCTGCAATCGGCATATATGGTCCAGGAAACCGAACCGGTTCCGTTTTTCCCTTACTCGAGAATATATACCCTTGCCGAGCGCCTTCCAAAGTTCCAGCATTCTGCACGCGTACCAAAAAACAGATCCACGATATTCCCCTTGATGGCGCCCCCCGTATCCTCGCACACCGCCGTGCCGTAGACCCAGCCCTTTGCATTCTGTGAGGTCACATACACCTTGCTGCGCATGGGGATAACGCGCGGATCAACGGCAATGGTGCCGGGACGGGCAACGCGTCCGAGCGCGTTTGTTTTGTCGGCGTAGCCTTCCGTAGTATACGCTGTTGCCTTGACATCGATTACGCGCTTATACTTGAGCACCGTACCGTCCTTGGTGGTAATGGTGCCGCCTGAGCCGTATTCGATGAGGGCATTGACGGGCTGGCTGACGACCTGCTGGCTGACCAGCTTGCGCTCGACTTCCTTGCCGTTTCGCAGTTCCACCGAATAAGTTGACAGGCGTTTTCCGGTTTTCCCAGTCTGCTTGACGTTTTCAGTACCCTTGTTGATGTAAATGCTCGCCTTTTTAACCGTTTCAAACGGGATGTCCTCCTCGACGGTCACCGTGCTCACATTCACACGGGAAACGACGATTTCCATCCCCTCGACGGTCGGACTGCTGGGATCGGGGGTGACCTCATCGCGCACGCCGACGTTAACCCCCGCTTTTTCCAGAACGGAGCCGACCGTCTCGCCCCGCGAGGCCAGGCTGACCGCTTTTCCGTCGGCACGCACGGTCACCTCATGACTGCGGACAATAACGACCTGCGCGGCGCCCGACACCGGGTTTGCGGGCAGTTCAACCAGATCGTTGCTGCCCAGGGTCACGCCGGCTTCATGGAGCGCGAGCATGGCGTCGGCCGTATAAGTCTGATGCAGGGACATTTTGTTGTCGTCAACGATGATAAAGATATTGCGCGAATTGCCCAGATAAGCGAACAGCAAAACGGTCAGTGTGCACAGAAGCATTGCGCTTACGGTGCGGCGGGTGACGGCGTCATAGAAGTATCTGATTTTCTGTTTTACTTGTGTCATGGTACTCTCCGTTTCCAGTGCTCTTCCGCCTTTTTGTGTATACACGCGGAAAAGCGACTTCCTCCATTATCCGGAAACCGATTTACAAAAACCGGGGAAGTAAATTACGGCCGGATATGCTGTTTAGCCGCCGCATGCGGCTATTCATCGGTTACGCCCGGTGGGGATTGCCCGAACGAATCGGGACAGCGGGCCCGCCACCTTCATTGTTTCCTTTTTTTACTAAATCTATGCATAAAAAACGGAATCATGACTGTATGCGGGGCGGCTTATTTCGGGCCGTGAAACAACAGGGAGGATAGTCAGCTTGATTGTATGCGATTTTTAAAAATCACAAATGATAACAAAGGTTACAATCCGAATAATGGTAATTATAGCGCATTTCTCCACTTAAGTCAAGTTTGCAAACTCAGAGCCGCCTTTTAACCCCACTTTTTCGTTTCGTAGGCAGGATTTATTACAAACTGGAAACAATTTTTATGTCGTATTTTGGCGAATTTTCCCACAAAAACAGAAACCTACCGAGCAAATTATTACTATCAGTATAATTGCCGCCGCAGGAGTATGCATTTTGGGCGGCCCGAATGAATAAAAAAAGAATTCCCTGCGGAACGACGCCCGCAGGGAATAATCTATCTGCCACAAGAAACAGCCGCACCCAACATGCACGGCCCGCAGTTTTTTAAGAATCCCGTTTGTACTATTGCGCGCATTCGCTCAGTGCAGATAACCGGAACTTTTGTAGAGCCGTGCATAGACTCCGTTTTGCTCAATCAGAGCGTCATGCGTCCCCTCCTCCGCGATCCGGCGGTCTTCAAGTACCACAATGCGTTTGGCGTTTTGAATGGTGGAAAAACGGTGAGCAATGACAATTGTTGTACGGTTCTGAGCTAGTTTATCCAGTGATTCCTTGACAATTTGTTCGCTTTCGTTGTCCAGCGCGCTGGTGGCTTCATCCAGAATAAGAATTGGGGGGTTCTTCAGAAATACCCGTGCAATGCTTATGCGCTGCTTCTGTCCGCCGGAAAGCTTTACACCGTGAGGACCCACATATGTATCGTAGCCCTGTGGAAGCTTCTCGATAAACGGATGTGCGTTCGCTTTTTTTGCGGCTTCAATAACTGCCTCGCGTGTTGCGCCGGGATTTCCATACTGGACGTTCTCCAGCACGGTGCCTGAAAATAAATAAATATCCTGCTGCACAATGCCAATTTGTCTGCGCACGCTTTTCTGTGTGATGCTGCGGATATTTTTCCCGTCGAGCAATATCTCACCGCTGGTCACATCATAAAAGCGCAGGATCAATGAGCACAGAGTAGTTTTTCCAACGCCTGAAGCGCCGACAACCGCAACGAACTCACCGGGAAATATGGATAAATTCAAATCTGAAAGGACGTCCTCGTGAAGACCGTTATACCGAAAAGTCACCCCTCGAAATTCAATGCTGCCTTTTACCTCTGTCAATACTTCGGCATTCTCCCGGTCTTTTACCTCCGGCACCGTGTCCAGGATCTCCATGTAGCGATCAAAGGCAGGCTTGCCCTCCTGCCACAGGCGAGTAAAGTTGATAAGTCTTGACAGCGGGTCAAAGAGGCTGCCGATATACAGGAGAAATACAATCAAATCCGCTATTTGCATGCCGGTTTTTATGATCAGCACGCTGCCGACTACAACCACGACCATCGTGATAAGCGGACAAAATGCGGTGATGACCGTCCACAGCTTTGCATCGCTCAAGTAGACTTCCTTTCGGCTTTCATAATAACGGTTATTCTGGATCTCAAATTTTCGCTTCTCGACTGCTTCATTTGCAAAGGATTTTACAATTCGCATGCCAGAAATGCTGTCCTCTGTCTGTGCGTTGACATCGGCAATACGGTCGCGGTTGACTCGGATGACGCGCCTCATAATTTTATCAAAATGCAGCGCATATAGTACCAATAACAACATGAGTACAAGGATTATACATGCAAGCTTCACATTGATCGCCAGCAAAATGACGAGAATGCCTGTCATTTCTGTCAGTGAAATGAACAGGTCCTCCGGGCCATGGTGGAACAGCTCTGTCATAGCAAGCAGATCGTTGGTAAGTACAGACATCAGCTGACCGGGTTTTTGTTCGTCATAAAACGAGAAGGATAAATCCTCATAATGTGAAAACAATTCCGAGCGCATATCCCGCTCTATTGCAGCGCCCATCGAGTGGCCTCTGTAGTCCATAAACGTATTCGTGCACAGCTGCACTACAATGAGAAACAGAATCGCAGCGCCGACTCTAAGAATTGCCTGCATTGTGCCGGGACCGCCTTGCAAAAGGAGCGTTCCGGTAATCACTCTTGAGAGAAGAGGGATCGAAAGCGCCGCAGCAGCTGATAGCACACAACACATCAGATCCAATATCAGTATCCTTTTATAGGGCTTGTAAAACGACAGAAACTTTCTCAAACGCTCTTGATTGACCTTATGTGTTATATTTCTTTGATCATTCGTATCAGGCATAATATCCTCCACGCTAATCAGTCCATGTAAAATATGGCTAAGTTTCTGATAGACATAAACAATCATTGTCCAAATAATACCACTGAAAAAACATTCCGTCCAGCTGCCATACTGTTTGCGCGAGGCGACGCCTGTTTTCTGCGGCAAAAAGGCCCGACGCCGTCAAACAGCGCCGAGCCTCATAGTATATAATGAACTCAGCCTTCCCCTCTGGGAATGGGAGCGCGATGCAGCCGTGACAGACGAGGGCCCTCATTTGTCCCCTTCGGTGGGCCTGCGCGTTGTAGACTGTGCGTTTATTGTTCCTTTGTACCACATATTTTGGAGTGTTCGAAAAAAGAAAAGCCTGAAACCTTGCGGTTTCAGGCTTTTCCAATATCCCAAACTATCTCTTGCTAAACTGCGGGGCGCGGCGTGCGGCCTTGAGACCGTACTTCTTACGCTCCTTCATACGCGGATCGCGTGTGAGAAAACCGGCCTTTTTCAGCAGCGGGCGATATTCATCGCTCACCTGCAGCAGCGCGCGCGCGATGCCGTGGCGGATGGCGCCGGCCTGACCGCTGCAGCCGCCGCCCAAAACGGTGGCTTCAATGTCGACCTTGCCGAGATTGTCAGTGGTCACAAGCGGCTGACGGACAATGAGCTTTAATGTATCCAGTCCGAAATACTGGTTGATGTCGCGCTTGTTAATGGTGATACTGCCCGTACCGCCGGGAATGACATGAACCCTGGCTACTGAAGACTTTCTTCTGCCAGTACCGTAAAAATACGGTTTTTTACTCTTATACATGAAAGTTTACCTCCCCGGATTACTGGACAGCCCATATTTCGGGCTTCTGTGCTTCGTTCTCGTGCTTGCCGCCCTTATAGATCTTAAGGCGACCTAAGGAATATCTGCCCACGCTGTTTTTAGGCAGCATGCCCTTGACGGCCAGGCGCATGGCTAAATCCGAGCTGTTTTGCATAAGCAGGCGATATTTGATCTCTTTTAAACCGCCGACATAGCCCGAATGCGTGCGATAGAACTTCTGTTCCAGTTTTTTACCGGTAAGGACGGCTTTGTCAGAGTTTAAGACAATGACAAAATCGCCGCAATCGGCGTGCGGTGTGTAGTCTGGTTTATGCTTGCCGTGAAGGATGGCGGCAGCCTGCGCGGCAGTGTGGCCAAGCGACTTGCCGGCTGCGTCAAGGATATACCACTTGCGTACGATGGTCTCCTTATTAGCCATGAATGTGCTCATTTTATACCTCCCGAAAATCAACGACGGTTGAAAATACAAAAAGAATTGACGGGCATCGGCATCCATAATACAATAGCAGCCGGATTCTTCCCGCCATATTTTTATACCATACATCCATTTGCCTGTCAACATATTATTTTAATTTATATCAATCGCAATGCGATTTAATGCTCCGCGCTCTTGTTTTCGCGCTTATTCTATATATGAGATTTAAAAACCGCTTTTGGGAGGGATCGCTTTGCATCACATCTACGGTCAGGTACGCCGGTGCGCGGAGGACTATAATATGATTGAGGAAAACGACCGCATCGCCGTGGGCGTCTCCGGAGGAAAGGATTCGCTCGTGCTCCTGTGCGCGCTTGCCGGGCTGCGCGAATTTTTTCCGCGGCATTTTACGCTTGAGGCCGTCACGCTTGACATGGGTTATGAGGAAATGGATTTTTCATCCGTCGAACGGCTGTGCCGCAGCCTGGATGTGCGCTACACCGTTATTCATACCAATATCAAGCAAGTGGTTTTCGATATCCGCAAGGAACCCAACCCCTGCGCGCTTTGTGCGAAGCTGCGGCGCGGCTGCCTCAATAACACCGCCATATCCCTTGGCTGCAACAAGGTGGCGCTCGCCCACCACTTTGACGACGCCATTGAGACCTTTATGCTGTCGCTTGTTTATGAAGGGCGTATCAGCTGTTTTCAGCCGGTCAGCTGGCTGAGCCGCAAGGAGCTGACGCTCATACGCCCGCTTTTATACGTTGAGGAAAAGGAAATCATCCGCATCGCGCACACCCATGCGCTGCCGGTTGTGTTTAACCCCTGCCCCGCCGACAAGCATACGAAGCGGCAGGAGATCAAGGAACTCATTGCGACGCTTGACAAACAGTATCCCGGGCTTCACGGACGTCTGTTCGGCGCCATGCGGCGGCTTCCGCTGGGCGGCTGGCAAACCGGCGCAGGTGAGGAACCGGAGCGCGCCGGCCGGTAAGGCGCGGCGTTTCTCCTTCCACCCTGACTGTATGCATAAGCCTTCCTTATATAATGTCCACTGAACAAATGCGATTTGCGAATCACATTTGCGAAAATCCGCAATTATACGGATTTTCGGCGGCAAAACAATTCAGTTTTGCCGCTTCAGATACATTGATTAACTTCCTGCTTGGAGCTGAAATATTGATTTTCAACTCCAAGGTGCAGGGTTTTCCGCCGCAAACCGGAAAAACCCTGCACCTGAACAAAGCTAAAACACGTTCAAACCGGTGGCGCGATTGTGTTTTTGCTTTGTTCAGCAGGCATTATATATAATATATTGCCACGCATCCTATGCGGCCTGTGCATTTTCCGAGTCGTTAACCATCCCCCTCAAGCTGCATAAAGCGCATCCCATGCGTCAGGTTTGTGTCCGATAGAGCGGTATTTATATATCGCCCGTCTATTTTTGAAATAAACTTGACAATATCCGCCGCGGCTGTTATAATTCATCTGCAAAACAAAGAAGGACTGGTGGCTCCCGTCCTCACCCTGCGGGCATTGCGCGCGGGTCAACATCGTCCGGTTTGCGTGCATGCACGCTGTCGGAGCTGTTCGCGCGGGTGCCATTTGTGCCCCGCGTTTTTTGTTTTTCACCGTTATCGGAGAGCGGACGAAAGCCCGCGCACAAGGGTTTTTCCCTATATTTTCAGGAGGTGCTTATCTATCAGAAACTCGGAACATCAAATCAATGAAGAAATCAGAGATAAAGAGGTGCGTCTGATCGGCGCGGAGGGAGAGCAGTTGGGCGTCCTGCCCGGCAAAGAGGCTCTTTTGGCCGCCCAGACGTTGGAGCTTGATCTCGTAAAAATCTCGCCTACGGCCAACCCGCCCGTCTGCAAAATCATGGATTATGGAAAATTTCGCTTCGAGCAGGCCAAAAGGGACAAGGAAGCACGCAAGCGCCAGCATGTCGTTGAAATTAAGGAAATCCGTATGTCGCCCGGTATCGACGCGCATGATTTTGATTTTAAAATGAAGAATGCGCAGCGCTTTTTACAGGATGGCGATAAGGTTAAGGTCGCGGTGCGTTTTCGCGGCCGTGAGATGGCGCACACCTCGCTGGGCGAACAGCTTCTGATCAAATTTGCGCAGGGCTGCAGTGAGATTTCTTCAGTGGAAAAGTCCGCCAAGCTGGAGGGCCGCCACATGACCATGTTCCTTGCGCCCAAAATTGTAAAAGCGCCTTAAAGCAATAGTTTGGAGGAGAATAATCATGCCCAAAATCAAGACTCACAGCGGCGCTTCCAAGCGTTTTAAGCTGACAAAAAGTGGTAAGGTAAAACGCAGCCACGCCAACAGATCACACATCCTGACCAAAAAGAGCACCAAGCGTAAAAGAGGGCTGCGTCAGGGCGCTTACGCGGACAAGACCAACGAGGCCGCCATCAAGCGTATGATTCCCTACATGTAAATCAATCCTGCATAGATCCCATTTTTTGAAAAATCTTAAAAATTTCGGAACCACGCTGTTCCGCTTCGCTATAGGAGGCTAATAAGATGGCAAGAGTTAAAGGCGCGATGATGACGCGCAAAAGAAGGAAAAAGATACTCAAGCTGGCCAAGGGCTACTGGGGTGCAAAGTCCAAGCATTTTAAAATGGCCAATCAGGCGGTCATGAAGTCGCTGAAATACGCGTATGTCGGCCGCCGCCTTAAAAAGCGCGATTTCAGGCAGCTTTGGATCACCCGTATCTCCGCCGCCGCCAAAATCAACGGCATCAATTATTCCAGACTTATGTACGGGCTTAAAAAAGCCGACATCAGCTTAAACCGCAAGATCCTTGCCGACATGGCCGTAAACGACAAAGAGGCCTTCACGGCCATTGTTGAGCGTGCCAAGGCAGCTCTGTAAAAATTTTGCGGACAGATTGTCTGGCGCCGGACGGCTCGTCCGGCGCCAGATTTTTTTTGCTCTGACCGGACCCTCTGCGAGCCATGCCCAAAAGCGCATTGCCGGTTTGACAACGGCGCGCGAACGCAATATGATAGCGGTACAGGCGTCATTTCCTGCGCCGCTAAAATCATTTGGAGGAATGCAAGATGAAACGCTCGGAAATAAACCACATTTTAAAGGACACCCTTGTTTTTCTTGACAGGATGCAGTTTAAGCTGCCGCCTTTTGCTTTCTGGACAGCCGAAGAATGGCTAAGCAGGGGTGAGGCGTACGACGAGATCCGGTCAAACATGCTTGGCTGGGACATTACCGATTACGGCCATGGCAGGTTTGATGAAATCGGTCTGCTGCTTTTTACCATCCGAAACGGCAATTTATCCGACAGCCGCTTTTCAAAGCCCTATGCGGAAAAACTGCTCGTGATCAAAGAGGATCAGGTTACGCCCGATCACTTCCATCGCTACAAGATGGAGGATATTATTAACCGCGGCGGCGGCAATCTGCTTATTAAGGTTCATAACTCCACGCCCGATCTGCAAAAAGCCGATACGCCGGTCGGTGTTACAGTGGATGGGCATCGTTATTGCGTGCCGGCAGGCTCGGTCATACGGCTGACCCCGGGCGAAAGCATCACGCTGCCCACCGGACAGTATCATGAATTTCAAGGTGAAAAGGGTTTTGGCACGGTGCTGGCAGGCGAGGTTTCCATGGTCAACGACGACCGTACGGACAACTGCTTTTACGAAGAGCAGGGTCGTTTTCCCGTTATAGATGAGGATGAGCGGCCGCTTTATCTGCTGTGCAGCGAATATCCGCGTCCGAACAAATAAAAATACTCCCTGCTATACATACCGTAAAGCAGGGAGTTTCCATATCAAAACGAGGGGACTGCGGCATTTACGTTTTTTTGGCCTCTCCGGGTGAAGAAAACAGTATACCATAGCCGCACGGCGGCTATGGTATACTATGTCATCTTTTCCGATTGCCCCAAAGGGGCGAGGAAAAGGACTTAAATTTGTTATATTAAAATCTTCGGTTATTATACCTTGATGTGGATCCACCGGCCGCCCGAAAAGCGTCTGGACACCAGAAAAAGCCGGATACACTGGTCAAAGATGATGGCAACCCATGCCCCTGCAAGCCCAAGCCCCACCGGGTAAATGCACAGATAGCTGACAAGCGGCCGCACGACTGTAACCGTGAGAAGCATCGTCATGGCTACGAATTTTGTGTCTCCCGCGCCGCGCAGGCTACCTGCCATGATCACCTGGGAAGTCTGCACCGGTTGGATAAACGCCATGATAATCAAAATTCCGGCTGCGTGTGAAATGATCTGCGGATCGTCGGAAAACCAGGACGGAATCCAGAACCGCCCGAATAGTATAAAGAAAAAGAGTAAAAACGAAATACACGCCGCCATTCTCTGTCCGACCTTGCCGTACATAATGGACACATCCGGTCTTTTCCTGCCAAGGTTCTGCCCGACCAGCGACGTCGTCGCCGCGCCGATGCCATCCCCGACGGTAAAGGTCAGGTTCATCATCTGCATACAGATCTGATGTACCGCAAAATCCATCGTACCCAAATCGGCCACGATGCGCTGTGTGAGGAAGAACCCGATGCGCAGCGCGACCTGCTCAAGCACGGCGTTGCCGCCTACGTTACAAATGCTTTTTATCATATCCGCGTGCGGTTTCCAGCTGTCGCGAAGCCTGACGCGCAGATAACAGTCTTTTTTAAAAACGGCGTAAACGGCAAGGCACAGCCCGACAAAATTGCCGAGGACCGTGGCGACCGCCGCGCCTGCCACCTCCAGCCGTGGAAACCCGAAGTGCCCTTCAATGAGCAGATAATTGAGAAAGATATTGACGATATTGGCCGTCAGATTTATTTTCAGCGTCACCTTTGTGTCGCCCACGCCGCGCAGTGCGGCGGAGATGGACATGGCCAGCGAATTGAATACGATGCCCGCGCCGATGATTCTGAAATACGCCGTCGCCGGTCCGATCGTGTCGGCCTTGGCGCCTGCCAGACTCATCAGCGGGCTTGTAAAGGTCATGGCGATGGCGGTAACAACCACCGTCAGCAGCAAATTGAGCAAAATCGCCTGGCGCAGGCAAAGCTTGGCGTCTTCCTGCCTTCCCTGCCCTTTTCTTCGTGCGACAATGGCCGTAACGCCGACATTTACAGCGAAAAAAATCGCCATCATCAGCATTCTGGGCTGATTTGTAAGGCCCACGGCGGCAATTGCATACGTGCCCAGATTTCCCACCATGACTGTGTCGGCCATGCCGATGATGGATATCAGAACCATTTCCGCCACGGAGGGCGCCGCGATGTCTATGGCGGTTTTATATGCAGCAGCTGATTTAGGGATCTCTCCCCTGCGCAGCTCCGGTTTAACCATATTCTGTGTTGAAAAGATCCTTCTGAGAAGCTCGATGGCTTTCGCCCCCCTTGCCCGCTGACCTTATGCGCTTTTTCGCGCGCGTATGCGTCTTTTCCTTACGGGCTATGCGCAAACTCTCTGTTTTCCGCTTTTTCCTGAACCGGCAGACAAAGCGGCGCGGCCGCAGGCTTTAAAAAAACACATCACGAACACTGTCATGAATCATTATAATACGTTGTGTGCCAATACCCTTCTACTTTACATTTTCAGACAAAACTTGTCAAGAAGCGCGCGGGCGAAACCGCACGCGTTTGCGGCTCGCGCATGTTTTTACAGAATATTAACATACGGTCTTTAAAACTGTGCTATTGTGTAAGCAGTAGGGATTGTGCCGCGCGGCTTAAGCCGTTGAAAGGTTATTTGTGATTTGTTCACAAATGGTTTTTTTATTTTAAACAACGCATACATATTTCCTTATTAAAATGAGAACGTAAACAAGGTTATCAAACAAAGGAGCGACTGATATGTATAACGGTAACGAAAAATTTACCTATTCTTTTCACAGCCCGGATGGGGGCGTGCAGCCGCCGGTTCCGGAAAAAACGCAAAAACGGTCTTGGCGGGCGCGTCGTCGCCCTGTGCCTGAGCTGTACTGTTTTGGGGGGCGCCGTGGGCGGCGTGGCCGGATGGGCGATTTCCGGCGGAAACAACGCGCCCCCGGCATATGTGCAGTCCGCGCAGGAAAGCCCCGCCGCGCAGCAGAGCGCGCTGCCGGTGGCTACCGGCACCTCGGGCGCGCTTTCCATCGCGCAGATCTACGCAAAATGCAATCCGTCCGTTGTGGCCATTGCCACAGAGGGCACCCAGTATAATGTTTTCGGGCAGAGCGCCACGTTTGCAAGCGCGGGCTCAGGCTTCGTCACCTCGCAGGACGGCTACATCATAACCAACGCGCATGTCATCAGCGGATCGAGCTCCATCACCGTAATGCTCTATAACGGGGAAACGGTGGATGCCCGCATCATAGGTCAGGACAGCGACGCCGACCTGGCGGTGCTTAAAATAAATAAGACCGGCCTGACCCCCCTCGCCTTCGGCGATTCCGCTAAGCTCGTGGTCGGTGAGCAGGTCATCGCCATCGGCAATCCCTTAGGCGAGCTTGCCAACACCATGACCACCGGCTTTATCAGCGCGCTTGACCGCGAAATCAATATCGACGGCACCCCCATGAACATGCTTCAGACCGACGCGTCCATCAGCCCCGGCAATTCCGGCGGCCCGCTCATTGATTCGAGCGGCAATGTCGTCGGCGTTATTTCCGCCAAAAGCAGCGGCTCGGGCGTTGAGGGCATCGGCTTCGCCATTCCCATCAACGACGTACGCGATGTCGTTTCGCAGCTCATGCAGTACGGCTATGTGCGCGGCCGCGCACGGCTGGGCCTGAGCATCGATCCGTCCTATACCGCCGCGGCGTCCCGCTACTACAATATGCCTGAGGGCTGCTACGTCGGCGAGGTCGAGTCCGGCGCTGCCGCTGACAAGGCCGG
Source organism: Oscillospiraceae bacterium (assembly GCA_963678505.2). Taxonomy (GTDB): domain Bacteria; phylum Bacillota; class Clostridia; order Oscillospirales; family JAVBQB01. The sequence continues at coordinate 132,239 of CAXXFP010000001.1, forward strand.
CATCCAAAAGGGCGATATAATTACCTCCCTTGCCGGGCAAACCGTAAAGTCCTTTGAGGAGCTTCAGGCCGTCCTCGTGCAGCATAAATCCGGGGAAACGGTCAATATCACCCTAAACCGCGGCGGCAGTGAAAAAAGCCTGAGCATCGTGTTTGATGAAAAGCTGCCGCAAACGCAGGCAACCGCCGCCCCCTCGCAGGAATCCCCCGTCAATCCGTTCGACGATTTTGGCTCATGGGAGCAAAATGGGAACAGCGGCTCCTGATCACTTTTCTATATCTCTCTTTTCATATAGACAACCCCACACGGCAAAAAGCGGCGGCTTCCCGCCGTTTTTTGCTGTGCGGAAACGTTTGCCGGCTTTGTTTTTCCCAGTGCGCACAGTTTGATGAGCAGCCCTATGTCCGCCGCCGTCTGCCGGTTTTTCTTTTTTCCCGAAGGCAGCCGCTTTTGTCTGTTAGTTTCCATTGAAAAAGGCCCCGAAGTGTTGTATACTACGAAAGAACAATTATTTAATCTCGGGTATTTTTTCACGCCTTGCCGCTGCCCAAAAACGGCATACGGCAAGACCGCACTAGTCGGGGAGTCAGCGGTGCCCTGTAACCTGCAACCCGCTATAGCAGGGATGAATTCCGGCTTGAGGAGCCGCACTGTGCCGTCCGCCCCGTGTAAGCGGCGATGAGGAACCGGTCCTGCGCAACGAACACCCGCGAACCATGTCAGGCGGGGAACCGAGCAGCATTAAGCGGTGTTGTTCGTGTGCCGCGGGGATGCCGTTTCCGAGCTGGCTGCACGGTCAGCGGGCATAGTTTGTTCTTCGACGGCCGGTGTGCGGTCTTGCCGTGTACCGTTTAGAATACCATCAAAAAACGCCTCAGCCATGTGCATTTTGAGGCGTTTTTTCAACCGGAAAGCACATTTCCCTCGTTCTTGGCACAAATTATTTTTCAGCCGACAGACGGTAAGGTTTTTACGCCGATGCGGGTATTTGCCCGGCCGCCGCACGAAAAGCGCGGCCGCTTTGCCGGTCCTGTTTCGCGGGAGGTTTTTCCTTGTACAAGGCACTATATCGCAAGTGGCGCCCACTCTCCTTTTCCGATATGGTCGGGCAGACGCATGTAACCGATACCTTAAAAAAACAAGTTGTCTCCGGAAGGCTGTCCCATGCGTATCTGTTTACGGGAACGCGTGGAACAGGCAAAACGTCGTGCGCCAAAATTCTCTCGCGCGCGGTAAACTGTGAAAATCCACAAAACGGCGACCCCTGCAACCAATGCCCTTCCTGCCGCGGAATTCTTGACGGAAGCATTCTTGACGTAATTGAAATGGACGCCGCCTCGAATAACGGCGTCGACAGCATCCGCGACTTGCGCGACGAGCTGATTTATTCTCCGGCCGTCACCAAAAAGCGGGTATACATTATAGACGAAGTCCATATGCTCTCCACGGCGGCCTTCAACGCGCTTTTAAAAACGCTTGAGGAACCGCCCTCTCATGTGCTGTTCATCCTTGCAACCACCGAGGTGCACAAGGTTCCGGCCACCATCCTTTCGCGCTGTCAGAAATTCGCCTTCAAGCGGATTTTGCCCGCGCAGCTGGCCGCCCGCCTGACGCAGGTCTCCGAAAGCGAGGGCATCCCACTCAAGCAGGATGCGGCCATGCTCATCGCACGCATGGCCGACGGCTCCATGCGCGACGCGCTGTCTATTCTCGATCAGTGTGCCGCTTCCGGTGAAACCATTGATATGCCCTTTGCGCTGTCCCTGCTGGGTCTGGCCGGTGCGGAGCAGACCTCCGCGCTGGTATCCGCCATCGGTCGGAAGGATACAAAGTCGGCGCTCGCGCTGTTTTCCCAGCTGTATGCCGCGGGTAAGGACGTAGCGGCAACGCTTGACGAGCTCATCGGCCTGATGCGCGACCTGCTGCTTGTGAAAACGCTGCCGGCCGGCACGGTCTCGCCGCTGAGTGGGCTTGACGAGCCCGCACTTTTGGACATCGGCGCCTTATTTGATCCGGCGGGCCTGTTATACGACATGACCCAGCTCCAGCAGACGCTTTCGAACCTGCCGCGCAGTCAGAACCGACGCATCGACGCCGAGCTGTGCCTTGTACGCCTGTGCGATGACGCCGTATCGGGCGCTCCCTCCGCACTGAGCGCGCGCCTTGCGGCGCTTGAACGCTCGGTTTCCGCATTTGGCTCCGGCATACAGGCTCCCACGCCCGTTTTAAACCCCGGCGAGAAAAGCCCGCAGCCGGATAAGCGCGTCAGCCCCGCCGCGCGGGCGCAGGCTGAAAGCAAACCGTCATCCGCGCCGGAAGTACCGCCCGGACAGGACGCAGAAGAAATCACGCAGCCGTCCCCCGCTGTTTTCTGGCCGGAGCTTCTGAGTCTTTTACGGCAGTCGGTAAGCGTGCCCGAATATACGCATCTTGTACTTGCCGAAGCGCATATGGACAATGACGCGCTTGTTTTATACCTGCCCGAGGAATTTTCCTACCTGTTTCTGCATGGACGCAATATTGAGGAGAAGGTGCAGAAGGACGCGTGCAAGCTGCTTCAAAAGCAAGTCTCCGTGCGCCTGACGCGCGACAAGGACGTCCCCGCAAATAAAGGCGGAAAGCTCGACGACTGGCTCAGCCAAAACAGCGCGCTTTCCGACCTTATTACCGAAGAATAGCCGATTAATCAAATTTGGAGGAACGAATATGGCAAGAGGATTCAACCCCGGAATGGGCGGCGGCGGCATGAATATGAACATGATCAAGCAGGTTCAGAAGATGCAGCAGGACATGCTCAAGGTTCAGGAAGAGCTGGAGGCTAAGCAGTATTCCGCGGGAGCGGGCGGCGGCGCGGTCACAGCCACGGTAAGCGGAAAGCGCGAGCTTATTTCCATCGCGCTCGATCCCGGCGCGGTTGACCCGGACGACGTCGAAATGCTTCAGGATCTCATCGTGGCCGCGGTCAACGAAGCGCTGCGTCAGGCGGGCGAGGATATGGCCTCCGGAATGAATAAATTTACCGGCGGCATGAATCTTCCGGGCTTTTAACAGGTTTTTATCCGCCGACACGAAGCAAATACAAGGGAGGTTTTCCCTATGCGCCTATTCCCCGCCCCGGTGGAAAAACTCATCGAGCAGTTTGAAAAGCTGCCCGGCATCGGGTATAAATCCGCCCAGCGTCTGGCCTTTTTTGTGCTTTCGCTGCCGGAAGGCGAGGCCGAGGCTTTTGCCGGTGCTATTCTGGAGGCGCGCAGCTGCATATTCTGCTGCAAGATCTGTCAGAACCTGACGGATGCCGAAATCTGCCCCGTCTGCGCCAATGCTGCGCGCGATGCGTCCGTCATCTGCGTGGTGGCCGAGGCCAAGGACGTCGCGGCGCTTGAGCGCACGCGCGAATACAAGGGGCGTTACCATGTGCTGCATGGCGTGATTTCTCCGATGGGCAACGTAAGTCCCGACGATCTGCGCATCAAAGAGCTTGTTGAGCGTGTAAGCCATGACAATATCAGCGAGGTCATCATGGCGACAAACCCAGACACAGAGGGTGAAGCCACCGCCATGTATATTTCCCGCCTGCTGCGCCCCTTCGGGGTGAAGGTCACGCGTCTGGCATATGGCATGCCTATGGGCGGACATCTGGAATATGCCGATGAGATCACGCTGATGCGCGCGCTCGAGGGCCGGCGCGAAATGTAATGCGTGCCCGGTCATTCCTCCGCCGGGACAGACAGCGTTTGCCCGCCGTCCGTGAAACGGTAACGCTACGGTACAGGGTCTGCCACCATAAGGCGAATCCATGTCCGCCCCCCCGCCGCGCAACGTCATGCGTAAGCGAGTTCTGCGCGGCAGAACGGGCAGGTTTCGCGCGCCGTACACGAAATAGTAACGCGCGGCACGGCGTTCGCCTCCACAGGACAAATCGTGTCCGCCGGCGAAATGCAGCACGCGTGCGCGCGTCCGCGTCAGAAACTGATCTGATACTCCGACAGCCACAGGTTGATCTGCCACAACCAGGCCATCAGCTGCGGCCCGGCCATCAGCTGCCCGAAAAACGGCTTTGCGTAGTCCGCCGGTGCACCCAGCAGCGCGCGAACCGCCCGCGCGTCGACAAGCCTGTGAATGGGCGCCGACGGGTCTTCCATCACCTGCATAAGCTTTTGTCTTATAATCAGCTCATATCCCGGATTAAACGTTTTGGGATACGGGCTTTTTTTGCGCGCGAGCACCGCCTCGGACAGAAATCCCTGCGCCGCATCGCGCAAAAGCCCCTTGACCACGCCGTTAGGGCATTTAAACCGCCACGGCACGTTAAATACATACTGCGCGAGCCGGTGATCAGCAAACGGCACGCGCACCTCAAGCCCGGAGGCCATACTCATCCTATCCTTACGCTCGAGAAGCGTGGCCATAAACCACTGAATGTTCAGAAAGCCGATTTCACGCCTACGCGCCTCCTGCGCGTTTTCACCCGCGAGCTTCGGCGTTTTTTCGACCCACTGCGTATACCGTTCATCCGCGTATTGTGAAAGGCGCAGCCACTCGTTTACCTCCGGCTTTAAAAGGCTTTCGCGCAGCCCCATTTCCTGCGACCATGGAAACATCGCCCCTTCAAGCGCTTTTTTTTGATGAAACCACGGATACCCGCCGAAAATTTCATCCGCGCACTCACCCGAAAGCGCCACCCGGTGGCTCCAGGACACCTGATTGCAAAAATACAGCAGCGATGCGTCAATGTCCGCCATCCCCGGCAGATCCCTTGCCCGCACCGCGTTTTCAAGGCGCGAGGCCAGCTCATAATTGCCGCATTCCAGAAAGTGATGATTTGTCCCGAGCGCGCCGCTGACTGCCCTCACCCACGGAGCGTCGGCGTCCGGCTGAAAATCATTTGCCTTAAAATACTGCTCATTTCCGGTAAAATCAAATGAAAAGGTGTCAAGCGTCCTTCCTTCCTTTTTATAAACATCGGCCGCGATGGCGGTTATGATGCTTGAATCCAGCCCGCCGGACAGGAATGTACACAGCGGAATATCTGAAACGAGCTGGCGGCGCACGCTGTCAAAAAGCAGCTCATGCACCGCTGATACGGTTTTTTCGTAATCATCCTCGTGCTCGCAGCTTTCAAGCGCCCAATAGCGCCATGTGTGCAGCCCGTCCGCGTCAAACACGGCGCACCAGCCCGGCGGCAGTTCGGAAATGCCGCTAAATACTCCGTGACCCGGCGTGCGCGCCGGCCCAAGCCCAAATACCTCGCACAGTCCGTCGCGCTCAAGGCGAGGCTCTATCCCGGGGTATGCAAGCAGCGCTTTGATTTCCGAGCCGAACACCAGCCTGCCCGCCGTCTGCGTGTAAAACAGCGGCTTGACGCCAAACCGGTCGCGGCACAGAAAGCAGCAGTCGCGCCGCCTGTCGTTGACGGCAAAAGCGAATATCCCGTTGAGCCTGTCGGCACAATTGTCTCCGTAGTGTATATAGGCGTAAAGCAAAACCTCCGTGTCCGAGTGGGTGGTAAATTCATAGCCTTCGGACAAAAGCTCCTCCCTGACCTGCTGCGCGTTATAAAGCTCGCCGTTATATGTAATGGTATATACGCAGCCGTTTACCCTGCGGGTCATCGGCTGCGCACCTCCCTCAATGTCTACCACGGCAAGCCTTGCATGCGCAAACGCGGCATATTCATCCAAAAATGTGTCAAACGCATCCGGGCCCCTGTGCCTGAGCGTCAGGCCCATTTCCCGTACCTGCTTCGTGCAGTCCTCTTCCTGCCCGCCATCCAGTCCGCGCGCGTAATCGCAAAAACCGGCTATCCCGCACATATTCAAAAAACCCCTTTCCCGGCTACCGGCACAGGATAAAGTCCATACGCCGGCCTACTGACAATATATGAGGTTTTTGGGGCATGTGTGTTGCAGGCGCCCGGCGAATCGCTCCGGCGCGTCCATATAAAAAATCTCCCCGCGCCGACTCCGCAAAACTGCGGAATCGGCGCGGGGAGAGCATTCCATCCAAAAAGGCTACATGAGCTTAACCGTATAATAGACCGCCATGACAAACAAATATGCAAATAAGATAAAAACCGCATAATAGGCTGCCAGCGCTCCAAACAGCATCGCAAAAGCAATGGACAGCGCGATGAGCGCACAGGTGATGAAAATGAATAGATAAGAGGCTCTGCCCGGCATCAGCGCGATCCGCTTTGTCCCCAGCCTGAGCGCGCCGCCGCTCTTTTTAATGAACAAAAACAGCAGCGCCGCCACCCCTAAAGCCAGCAGGCTCACGACCGCGATAAGCTCCGCCGAGCGGTTCAGATACGGCTGGTTATACAAACGGCTGAGCTCCCAGCAGACAAATCCGCCCAGACTTGTCAGCATCGAGATGGCAAAAAACTCACGCTGGTAGATTTGATAAATCAGGTACAGCACCGAGGAAACCGGCAGTGCAAAATACAGCACACGCACCGCATCGTTGTGATAAACAGCCATAAGCAGACAGCTCAGTGCAAATACCGCCATAAATCCGGCCAGATCCACCCCAAAATAATACCTGTCCGAATGCGCGGACGCACGCTTTGCCCGCACGGCCATGAATATCCCGGCTATAATGCCCAGAACTCCAACGCCGGCCAGCACGAATAAAGCCGACCGCGTATTAAGCATGGTAGCTGCCCTGTTATATGCCTTGTAAACGGTCATGAGCCCGATAATTGCCAATAAAGTGGCGGCAAAAACGGTCAGTATTTTGTTTGTAAACCGGTCGCCTTTTCTGTCGGTAACGGTTCTCCTGGTCATTAAGGCAAATCACTCCTTCTATTGAAAACGCCATGAAAGCCGCCATACAGGCAACCTTTACAGCAGCAAAAGGTTCGTCCATTCCATCAAACATCATATCAGAAATAATACATTTTGACAACCCTGTGATTTTGACGCGGGGCAGATAAAATTGTTCCATTTTTCTACCAAAAAGTCCGCCCGCGCATGCCTGCGCGTCTGTTCATCCCCCCGCCGGTATGTTATACTGAGGGTAATCTATGTCCGCCGTGAAAGCTTCGGTCAGTTCTGCCCCACCGTTATTTTTTCTTTGATTTCAACCGGGAAAGCGGGGAATAATCATATGCAGGCGCCTAAAAAGCCCGAACACCTGAGTTCACGCCTGAAATGGGGCGACGCCCTGGTCATCGGGCTTATTTTATGCCTTGCTTCGTTTTTGTTTCTGATCCGGGCGCCCGGCAGCGACGGGGCGGGCGTGGCCGTCATTACGCGAGACGGAAAGGTCCTTGAGCGCATCGCGCTCGGCGCAAACGGCCAGACCCTGCATTTTATAGTAGACGGCGACTACCATAACGAAATCATGGTAAGCGGCGGGCGCATCTGTTTTTCCGAATCGGACTGTCCGGACAAGGTGTGCGTGCATACGGGCTGGCTCAGTAAGCCCGGGCAGACCGCCGTATGCCTGCCAAACCGCGTGGTCATCACCATTGAGGGCGCGGCGCAGCTTGACGCCGTGAGCAAGTAGGGTAATTATGACAAAACGTGTGAAACATCTCAGCCTGTGCGCCATCCTGTCCGCCTGCGCGCTGGCGCTGTCCTATATCGAGCGGCTGCTGCCGCTGGGGATGCTTGTACCGCTGCCGGGGATCAAGCTGGGCCTGGCCAACCTTGTCACGATGTTCGCGCTGTTTTACCTCGGCGCCGCGCCGGCCTGTGCCATTCTCGCGGTGCGCTGCGTGCTCGGCTCACTGTTTGGCGGCGGCGTAACCACGCTCGCCTTTTCGCTGTTTGGCGGCTTTTCCGCACTGGGTGTAATGACGCTTCTGAAAAAGCGGCTCGGCCATACGTTTAGCCTGTTCGGGGTAAGCATTGCCGGCGCCGCGGCACACAATATCGGACAGATATTTGCGGCCATGCTGCTGCTGGGAAACACCGCGCCGCTTTCCTATCTGCCTTTGCTTCTGCTCGCGGCGATTCTGACGGGCGGCGCCATGGCGGCCGTGTCCATTCCGGTATTTAATGCGCTGCGTGCGACACAGCATCCTGATATATAATGTCCACTGAACAAATGAGATTTTTGAATCGCATTTGCAAAAGTCCCCATGTTGCTGACTTTTAGTGCCAAAACAAATGTGTTTTGACACTTCAGAACCATTGCAGCTGTTGTATTTTTGATTTGTTCATCAGGCATTATATAATTGCTTTTATCCAATATAAAATGCGCGCGCCATCCGGCGCGCGCATTTTTTATGCTTTTCATTATTTTTCAGGTTTATCCTCAACGCCGAAAACAAAAATCTTGTAGCCGATGTAGTTGACCACCATCACAACCACCGTCACCAGCAGTTTGGACACGTACACATTGACGCGCCAATCGATGTTGAGCAGGCGGATCAGCCAGATGCTGACCAGATAGGTGACGCCATTGACCACTATAAAGCGCATGACCTGCGCGCCCAGGCGCGTGGTTGCGCCTTTTTTAAAGGTGAACTGCCGGTTAAAGAAAAAACTGTTGATGATGCCGGCAAAATAGCCAATGGTCTGGCAGACCTCCACGCCCGCGCCGAGCAGATTCACCGCCAGCGTAAAGGCCAGAAAATCCACCAGCGTGTTGAGCACACCCACGCCGGCAAAAGTGATGACCCTGCGGTATTTAACCGCAAGGGCATGGATCCACCCATCCCAAAAAGCGTTCTTACCGCGCATCCTGCTCAAACCCCGTCTTATCAGCGATAATATACAGTGGGCGCGCGCGCGCCTCGTCATAAATACGTCCGATGTATTCCCCGATCACGCCCAGCATGATCAGTACGACGCCGTTAAAAAACAGCGAACCTACGCCGAGCGTTGCCCAGCCCCATGACGCCGCGCCCAGCCCCACAAGCCTGCGAATCAGGATAATAAGCAGAAAAAGAAAGCTCAGCCCGGAAAGGCCCGCTCCCAGCCAGATGGACAGCTTGAGGGGTTTATAGGAAAACGCGGTGAGCGCGTCGGCAGCAAAGCGTATCATCTTTTTAAGCGGATATTTGGTTTCTCCCGCGAAGCGCTCCTCACGCACATATTCCACCGCCGTCTGCTTAAAACCGACCCAGCTTACAAGACCCCGGACATAGCGGTTGTGTTCGGGCAGGCTTTGAAGCGCCTGACACACGCGCCGGTCGATAAGTCTGAAGTCACCGGTGTCCACGGGGATATCCACATCGGTCATCGCACGCAGGAAGCGGTAAAACAAGCGGGCCGTGACCTTTTTAAAAGCGGTCTCTCCCTTGCGCTTTGAGCGTTTGCCATACACCACCTGAAAGCCCAGTTTCCACTTTTCCATCATTTCCAGCATAACCTCGGGCGGATCCTGAAGGTCGGCGTCAATGACAATGACCGCGTCGCCGCAGCTGTAGTCCATACCCGCGGTAATGGCGGTCTGGTGTCCGAAATTCCTTGAAAAACTCAGGAACTTAGCAGATTTGTCTGCTTTGCAGATTTTAATGAGCATATCGGACGTTTGATCGCGGCTGCCGTCGTTGACAAAAATCAGCTCATACGGCTCCCCGCAGCGATCCATCGTCTCCTTGAGCCGTCTGTAAGATTCGCCGATGACCTCCTGCTCGTTAAAAACAGGGATGATAACGGAATATCTTATGTCTCCCACGCGCACAGACCTCCCTTTTTGATCGAGGGTTTTCTTGTATTCTATAAGACCCATTATAGCACAGTAGCACAGCGATTATGGTATACATATGTCGTCTTTTCCGGTTGCCCCAAAGGGGCGAGGAAAAAAATTAAAGCAGAGCATTAATAACCGCCCTGCGGTTATTATACCATCTTTTTCTAAAATTACCCCATATTTTTACAGCCTGAAAGCGCCGCCTGTCCCCGTGCGCCGCGCCTGCGCAGATCAGCGGCGCTTGCAAATGCGGGGCGCAAAAGCGCCCCGCAAAGATCTGTTCCCTTATTTTTCGCTGTTTTGCTTTTCCTTTAGCCACTGCTCCAAAATTTCTGCCGCGCCTTCCACAAAGCCGCCGCACGGAGACACCGCGCCGTGCGGGACCGGTGTGTCCACAGACTTGCCTTCCAGATCCAGAAGCTTCCGACAGATGATGGAGCCGTATTCGTTTTCAAACCGGCGCGCAAGCTCGCGGATGTCCGCGTAATGCCGCATCTTGGTTTCCTCATCGGCGCAGTCGGTATACCCGTATTTCAGCCCCGCCGTCATGAACATCGCCGTGACCGCGCCGCAGACCTCGCGCAGCCGGCCCATCCCGCCGCCAAACGGCGCGGACAGCTTCAGCGCCGTTTCGCGCGTCATTCCGGTTTCGTCGCAAAACGCGGCAAATACCGCTTGACAACAGTTGCAGCCGCCGCTGAAAAGCTCCTTTGCCTTCATCTGCCTGTCCATAGCTTTCCCTTTACTTTCCAAGTGTTTCAACGGCGTCCGCCGCGGCATTCATATCATCCGTCTCAAACAGTTCAATGAGCCCCGCGTCACTGGCGCGGGCAAGACTCGGGTCAATCGGGAGCCTTGCAAGCACCGAAAGCCCAAATTCCGCGGCGGTCTTTTCCACACTGCTTTCACCGAAAATCGCATAGCTCTTGCCGCAGTCCGGACATTTAAAATAGCTCATGTTCTCGACCAGACCTATGATCGGCACATTCATCATATTGGCCATGTTGACCGCCTTGGACACGATCATGCCCACCAGCTCCTGCGGGGATGCGACCACGATAATGCCGTCGACCGGAATCGACTGGAATACCGTCAATGGCACATCTCCCGTGCCCGGCGGCATATCGACAAACATGTAATCAACGTCGTTCCAGATCACGTCCGTCCAAAACTGCTTGACCGTGCCCGCAATGACCGGCCCGCGCCAGACGACGGGGGATTTTTCGTCCTCAAGGAGCAGATTTACGGACATCACCCCGATACCCGATTTGGTCGTGACCGGAAACAGGCCAAGGTCGCTGCCTGCCGCCTTTTCCGTCAAGCCAAACATTTTCGGGATTGACGGCCCGGTGATATCCGCGTCAAGGATTGCCGTTTTATAGCCCCTGCGGCGCATCAGCACGGCAAGCATGGAGGTTACAAGCGATTTTCCCACGCCGCCTTTTCCGCTGACAACACCGATCACTTTTTTGATATTGGACATTTCATGCGACTTTTCCAAAAGGCTTTCGGGCTCCTGCCCGCCGTGGCCGCAATTTTGTCCGCAGCTGCCGCAGTCATGCGTGCAGCCCTCCTGTTCACTCATCCGATTGCATCTCCTTTTTAATAAACCTGCACGGTTTGCATTTTTTTGTACAATTGCAGCCCGACTCTGACAGCCGGTAGCTGCCTCCGCTTATAATGATTTCCTTTCCTTCCAGCAGTGCGTCGGCCAGCTTATACCGCGCTGAATACAGCATGCGCTGAAAGGTGGCGCGCGATACCCGCATGCAGCCGGCGGCTTCGCTTTGGGCGAAGCCTTCGCGGTCGACAAGGCGCAGGGCTTCAAGCTCTTCGTGCGTTATATCCGCACGCCCGGAGCTTTCTTTTTCAGGCCTAAATATCCTGTTTGCCGGCTCAAAGCAGATTTGCCTGTCTTTTTTCTGTCTTGGCATACAGCCTCCAGCGAAATTTTTTCGCGTTTTTTATTATAATGTGCATATGCCCATCTGTCAATTCTTTCTTGCTGTGTAACAAAGTTACGGAAGCGCCAATCGGGCGGGTATACAATGAAGCCACAAAGACAAACAGAAAGGAAGACGTTTTATGTCAGTTTTACATGTGACCAAATCAAACTTCGAAAATGAGGTTATGCAGTCCACCCTTCCCGTACTTCTGGATTTCTGGGCTCCCTGGTGCGGCCCGTGCCGCATGGTCGGTCCGATCATTGAGGAGCTTTCCGACGACCTTGCAGGCTCTGCCAAGGTTGGCAAAATCAACGTTGACGAGGAAGCCGAGCTTGCGCAGACGTTTGGCGTGTCGAGCATCCCGACCCTGATCGTCATGCAGGACGGAAAAGTCATCAACCGCGCGGTCGGACTGCGCAGGAAAAACGACCTGCGCGTCATGCTGGGCGTATAATCCCGAATGATCCGGCACAAGCCGAAAAGCACGAAAAAGTCCGCTTGTATAAGCGGACTTTTCGCATAAAATAATCTGTGGTATACTGAGAAAAAACGGAGGGATACGCATGCCTGATGTTATCATCATCGGAAAAGGCCCCGCGGGCATTTCCGCGGCGCTGTATATAAAGCGCGCCGGACTGGATGTGACCGTCGTCGGAAGAGACGGCAGCTCGCTTGAAAAGGCGGATAAAATCGAAAATTACTACGGCCTGCCCGCGCCGGTCAGCGGCAGACAGCTGCTGGAAACCGGAATTCTTCAGGCGCAGCGTCTTGGCGTATCGGTCATCACCGATACGGTCACCGAGCTTGGCTTTGACGATATGCTTTATGTAAAAACCGGCGATGCCCTCATCAAGGCGCAGGCCGTCGTCCTCGCGTCAGGGGCGTCGCGTAAAACGGTGAGACTCCCCGGGCTTTCCGAGTACGAGGGCAGGGGTGTCAGCTACTGCGCCGTGTGCGACGGCTACTTTCACAAGGGAAAGGACGTCGCGGTCATCGGCGCGGGCGCGTACGCGCGCAGCGAAGCGCATGAGCTTGTGCCGCTCGCACGCAGCGTGACGGTGCTGACAAACGGCGAAACGCCGCAGGTTGACTTCCCCGAAGAAATGCGCGTGGATACCCGGAAAATCGCCGGGATCACCGGCGGCGAGCAGGTTTCCGGCGTGCGCTTTGAGGACGGGGAGGAACTGCCCTTTTCCGGCGTGTTTGTCGCCATGGGAAATGCCTCGGTCGCCGACCTTGCCCGAAAGCTCGGCATCTCCGTCATCGGCAGCAGTATTGAAACCGACGCGCAGCAGGCGACCAACGTGCCCGGCGTATTTGCCGCCGGGGACTGCACGGGCGGAATGTACCAGGTGGCCGCCGCCGTCTATGAGGGCGCGCAGGCCGGACTGTCCGCGGTAAAATACGTACGCAGCCTGAAATAGCGTTCATACAGACAAATAAAGGTTTTTTCGATTGTCACAAACGCCCCGGAATGCCGACACGGCATTCCGGGGCGTTTTCTGTTGGGTGCGGATAGCGTCAGATAAACAGCGACATGTCGGACTCCTCAGCGTTTGCAAGCATTGCGGCCGCGCCGCCGAAGGTCACGCCCTCGATGAGTTCCTCAGGCTTGATGCCCATCACGTCCATGCTCATCGAGCAGGCAATCAGCTCCACGCCGCTTTCCTGCGCGCTTTTCATCAGCTCCTCAAGAGACGGGATGTTTTTATTTTTCATCACGCCGCGGATCATTTTCGCGCCCATGCCGCCCATGTTCATTTTTGACAGCCCCAGCTTTTTGGTGCCTCTGGGCATCATCATGCCGAACATGCGGGATATAATATCCTTTTTAACAGACACATTTTCCGTTTTTCTGAGTACATTGAGCCCCCAGAAGGTAAAGAACATGCTCACCCTGCGTCCCATCGAGGCCGCGGCGTTTGCGATAACAAACGAGGCAATGGCTTTATCCAGATCGCCGGAAAACACAATAATGTTTTTCGCGTCGTAGCTTACCGGTGTCCCTGCCGGAGCAGCAGCCAGTGCAGCTTTGCGTATCTGCGCGGTGGAAACGCCCGCGTTTGACTCAAGTCCAAGAAAAACGTTTCCCGTGCGGCGGCACCATGCCTCGATGTCGGAGGCGAAAGCGGGGTCGGTGGTGTCGATTTCAATGACGTCCCCCTCGTTTGCGGCCTTGACCGCCTGCGCAAGCTTCATGATGGGGCCGGGGCATTGCAGCCCGCAGGCATCGAGCTTTATTTTTTTGCTGTCGGGCGCGGTCACGCGTTTTTCGTGTGTGGGCATGGCCACGGTGGGCTTCGACGGGTCGAATATGCTTTTATAAAAGCCGTAGCCGCCGGACAGATTGTAGCAGTCATAGCCGTTTTGCATCAGTATGCGGCAGGCGATATACGCGCGCAGGCCAACCTGACAGGTCACATAGACGGGCTTTTTCGGATCAAGCTCGCCCATACGCGCGCGCAGGGTGTCGACCGGGATGTTGATAAACCCGTCGATGGCGCCGTTTTCAAATTCAACGGGCGTGCGCACGTCGAGCAGCGTCACGCTGCCGTCGCGCGGCAGCGCGGCGACGTCATGCCAGTGAAAAACCTTCATTTTACCAGTCAGCACATTTTCCGCCACGTAACCGGCCATGTTGACCGGGTCCTTTGCCGAGGAATAGGGCGGCGCGTAGCTCAGCTCGAGCTTTGTCAGGTCAAAGACCGTCATACCCGCGCGAATGGCCGTGGCCAGCACGTCGATGCGCTTGTCAACACCGTCATAGCCGACGATCTGCGCCCCGAGCAGTTTGCCCGTTTGCTTTTCAAACAGGGTTTTAACAGTCATATTGACCGCGCCGGGATAATACGTCGCGTGGGAGGCGGGATAGATAAAAACCTTCTCATACTCTATCCCCGCGGCTTTTGCCGCGCGCTCGTTGATGCCCGTCATGGCCACGGTCATATCAAAACATTTGAGGATGGAGCTGCCCTGCGTGCCGGTATATTCGCTGTCAATTCCGCACAGATTATCGGCCGCGATGCGCCCCTGTTTATTGGCAGGCCCGGCCAGTGGGACAAAGCCCTTCTGGTTTGTCACAAAGTCGGTAATTTCCACCGCGTCGCCCACCGCATAGATATCCGGATCGTCCGTACGCATGTGCGTATCCACCGCGATGGCGCCGCGCGCATTGAGCGCAAGTCCCGCGCCGCGGGCGAGCGCGGACTCCGGGCGAACGCCCACGGCCATGATGACCATATCGGTATGCAGTACCTGCCCGCTGCTCAGCCCGAGCATTAAGTCGTCGGGGCCGCCGGTGATCTCCTTGACCCCATCCTCCAGAAAAAGATGCACGCCCTTGGTGCGGATGTGCCGGTGCACCTGGCAGGCCATATCGTAATCGATCGGGCCGACGACATGGTCAAGCAGCTCCACAACGGTCACATCCAGGCCTGCCGCATGCAGGTTTTCCGCCATTTCCACGCCGATATAGCCGCCGCCGATTACCACGGCGCTGCGCGGCTTGTGCGCGTCGATATATTCCTTGATGCGGTAGGTATCGGGAATATTGCGCAGAGTAAACACACGCGCGTCCTCCACGCCCGGAATCGGGGGCCTCAACGGCTCCGCGCCCGGAGACAGGACAAGCTTGTCGTAGCTTTCCTCAACCTGCTCGCCGGTGTCGGTCTTTTTGACCGTTACGGTTTTCTTTTTGCGGTCGATGCTTACGACCTCGCTGTTTATGCGCACATCCACATTGAAGCGCTTGAAAAAGCTGTCGGGCGTCTGCAGCGTCAGCGCCGACTTTTCTTTGATCTCACCGCCGATAAAATACGGCAGTCCGCAGTTTGCAAAGGAGATGTACTGCCCCCGCTCAAACAGGATGATCTGCGCATGCTCATCGAGCCTTCTCAGCCGCGCGGCCGCCGACGCCCCGCCTGCGACTCCGCCTACGATCAGTACTTTCATCCGGATCACACTTCCCATCCTCAGATAATGATTTATATATCTGCTTTTACCCTGCTTTTTTATCAGGCAGGCGCTGTGCGCGCGGCCCATTTTTCCTTATTCTTCCCCGAAAAGCAGTTTTTGTGTATAGGAATATTCTACGCGCATAAGTTTGATAAAACTGTGACAAAGTCACGCAATGCTAAAAAAGCGCGCCGGTATCCCGGCGCGCTTATATGCTACTGCGACAGCTTCCGAAGCCCTTTTATATCCGTCAGCGTCACTCTGCCGCGCGACTGCCGGATCAGCCCTTCCCCCTCGAAATACTTGAGCATCCGGCTGATGACCTCGCGCGCGGTGCCAAGCTCCTTTGCGGCCTTTTCATGCGTAATGGGGATCATATCCGATCCCTCGATGGCCGACTGCTCCAGCAAAAAGGCGGCTACGCGCTGCCCCATGCCCTTGAAAACCACCTGTTCCATCACCCAGAACACATCCGAGAAGCGCGAGGACACTTGCTCCAGCTCATAATCCTTGACGGCGGCGTTTTCCGCGCTGATGAGCTTAAACACATTGACCGGTATCGTAAAAAAGGCGGAGGGTTTTTCCGCCTCAAGGCTTATATCAAAGGTAATGCTTCGCAGCACGCAGGACATGGTCATCACGCACGCGTCGCCGGAAAGAAGCCGGTACAGCGTGATTTCCTTTCCGTCATCCGAGGCGTAATACGCGCGCAGCTGGCCGCTGAGCACCAGCGTAAGCCCTCTGCACTCGTCCACCCCGGTCTGATACAGATAACCCGGCGCGCACTCGTCAAAGCGTGCGTTTGAAAGGACCGTCTGCTTTTGCGCCGGTGTCAGCCGCTCCATAAAAGGAAGCATGCTGCTTAAGACTTTCACGTGCGCATCCGAAAGCATAGCAGTCCTCCTCTCCCAAGGTGTTTTTTTCAGCATATCATAACCGCGCAGCGGCTATGATATGCTGTGTCGTCTTTTCCGGTTGCCCCGAAAGGGGCGAGGAAAAGGACTTGAATTATGATATAATAACTGCTTGCGGTTATTATATCATAAACGGACGAGAAAAAATATGCGTCCAAAACGCAAAATATCCGCCCCGCTTTCCTTTTGCTGCTCACAAAAAAAGCGGAAGGGGATCCCCCCTTCCGCTTAACCTTTACCGACGGACTTATCCGATATACAGCACCCGGATCAGGCCGCCCTCGGTCTGTGTTTTGTCATAATAGGCCGTCACGCTGCCGGGCTGCTTCATCGCCTCCTCCAGTGTGGACAGAAGCGGCTCGGAATTATTGAGCTTATATACTGCGATCTGGGTGGACATCTTATATTTTTGTCCGTCGACAGTCTGCAAATAAGCGGCGTTTATGTTTGTAATCGTTTTTGTAAGCTTGGTCAAATTTTTGATGCTCTGGAGCTTTCCATCCTCGAAGTAAAACGCGGACGGGCCCGAGCCGATGTTGAGCACGCCGCTGCTCACGCTGTAGGTTCCCGCGGTGCCCGCGATATCATATGTATACGTGCCGCTCTGACTCATTGAGCCGCTGGTTTCCTTTGATGAAAGCACGGTGCCGTACTTTGCAGTGTCACCGGTCACGTCTTTTAAAATGATTGAATTGATCTTGCCCGACGTATCGCGCGACAGCATCTTGATGTCGCTTTTTTCAAGCGTCACCCCGTCAAGGCGTGACAGGCTTTGCTTAACGGTGTTTCCATAGGCGTCATACTCGACGATGCTCACGTCGCTTGAAAGCGTTCCCTTCCCGCTGCCTGAGCCGATGATGTACGAAGCGGCGCTGACTGTGCCGTACACGCCGCTATTGCCTGAAACGAGACTGACCGAGGCCTCACCGTCCGCGTAAACGATACATACTGCGCGGCCGACAAGGTTTTCCGAATCGGAATCCATCCTCAGATCATAGGTATCTCCGTCGGACAGCAGCACCGTTACATAGTACTCGTAACCGGAGGATGAACCGGAAAGCTGCTTGTTTCCCGAGTCGATGATCACGCCGATCCGCTCTTTATAAATATCCTGCGTTTGGTATGCGTCGGCGATTTTGCCGTTGCGGTCAAGCAGCACGGTCACAAGCTCTCCCGTTTCAAGCCCGCCGATGCCAAAAGCCTTTTGCGCGGCATAGGAGGAAAGCGTATAGGTTTCCCCAGAAATGACGACCGTGGAGGGGGCTTCTCGATTTGGCGAAATCGAATCGACTACGCCGCTTGCCTTATCCGTATATGCCCAAATGGTGTTGCCGCTTACGCTGTAATAAACGATATCATAGGTGTGTATCTCAGAGGCTGTCGAAGCCGACTGATCGATATACACCTTGACATTTGAGAGATTGAGCCCGAGTGAGCCGAGTGTGCTGTCGGATAAAACCGTGACGGGGCCTTTGACGTTGACGCTCATGGCGTCCCCGATGGTCAGAACCCCGTTTGTCAGGCTGTAGCCGATCGACTCGGCATAGGTCTGCTCAGTGCCCTTTGTCTTGGTGCAAAGCGCGTTATATACAAGCTGCGCGGTCTGCTGCCTTGTCAGTGCGCTGCCCGACGCGGCGCCGACATGTTCCGTAAGCCCGATGTCTGCGGCGAGGAAGAGCTGCCCGAACGGATATCCGCCGATAAAATCCTCGCTTGTATAGCCGAGCATACGCAGGATGGCGGTGACGGCCTCCTCATAGAGCACCCTTTGCTCCGGCCTGAAGGTGCCGTTTGTGTAGCCTGTCATGATCCCTTTTGCGGAGGCCACGCTGATGTACGGACACGCCCAGTGCGAGTACCGTACGTCGCTGAAGGGTGACGTGCGCGCGGTCGCGGAAACGAGCGACTTGTAGGAGGACATGGTGACCAGTATTTTGGATAGCTGCGCTCTTGTCAGCGTCTGACCGGCACGAAAGCTGCCGCCTGCGTCCTTTGTCATGACGCCCATCACCGTCAGGATCTCCTGAATATCATCTGATGGAACGTCGGCGGCATACACCGCCGCAACGCTGGAAACAAGCAAACAGAATACAAGAATGAATGCTGCGGTTTTTTTCATTTTGAATGCTCCTTTATGGGTGTTTATACCGGGTTTCTATTGAAAACCTGAATAAACGCAGGTTTGTGTGTCAGGCAAGACGCAGGGGAAGTCAATGCTTTGCGCATGGGCGGTTACCGCCGCATGCGCAAAACGTGAATTCTGCTTTTACTGCGGGTATCTCATCACGTAGCCCCGCCGCCGATATACCTTGTTTGCGGCGGCCGGTTGCGAAATGAGGACTGCGCATGCTTTAATCATAGCGCAGGGCTTCGATGGGGTTGAGTTTTGCGGCTTTTGAAGCCGGAAAATAGCCGAAGATGATTCCGATGCCGACCGATACGGAAAAGGCGATCGCGATGGCGCCAAAGGAAATGGCCGCGCTCATATCCAGCAGCTTCCCCGCTCCGTACGCGGCGGCGCAGCCGAACACAATGCCTACGACGCCTCCCAGGGCGCTTGTTGTCGCCGCTTCGATGACAAACTGCCGCATAATGTCGCGCCGCTTGCCGCCGAGCGATTTGCGGATGCCTATTTCCTTTGTCCGCTCCGTTACCGACACGAGCATGATATTCATGATGCCGATGCCGCCGACGAGCAGTGAGATGGCGGCCACGCCCACCAGCACCAGCGTGAGCGTTCCGGACAGCTCGTTTACCTGCTCAAGCGAATCCTGCTGATTGTATACTCTGTAATAATTGTCGCTGTAAAAGATGGTCAGGAGATATTTGTCAAGCACTTCCATGGCGGCGTCCACGGTTTCCTTAGTCGCCGCGCTGAACACATAGCTTGTGACCCTTGCATTCTTCGACAGTCTGGTCGCCGCGTTGTAGGGCATCAGGATCACGTCGTCGTCCGTGCTCGCCTCCCCCGTCGATTTGGCGGTGAGTATACCGATTACGGTAAAGCTGTTCCCGTTTATTTTTATTGTTTTTCCCAGTGGGTCTGTTGTGCCGAACAGTTCGCTTTGGATATAGGTCCCGATCAGGCACACCTTGAGCCGCTTTTCCACGTCGACATAGGAAAGGAACCGTCCGGAACTGACCGAGTAGTTCTTGATCTCACCGTAGTATTCGTTGACGCCGCTGATACTCGTCGTGTCCGTATTATTCTCCCCGTACTTGACGGTGGCGCCGTTTACAGTTACCACCGGAGACTGGCACGCAATCACGTCGGTATTGCTTTCCGCCAGTTTCTGAATATCGGTGGCGCTGACGCTGATGTTGCCGCCTCTGCCGGGAATCATGACCGAGATCAGGTTGGTACCCATGGCTTCAAACGATTCGGACATGTCCTGTGAAAACCCGTTGATAAGGCTTACGAGAATGATGACGGCCGAAACGCCGATAATAATGCCCAGCATGGTGAGGAATGATCGCATCTTGCTTGACAGGATGCTTTTGATCGCGAGCATGAACGACTGCTTAACGTCCATCGACGGCCACCTCCTCCGACACGGGCAAATCCGAGGTGATCCGCCCATCCTGAATACGCACGATGCGTTTTGACTGGGCGGCAATGGAGTTATCATGCGTAATGAGCACGATGGTGTTGCCCTCTTCGTTGAGACTTCTCAGAAAGCCCAGAACTTCCTTGCCTGTTTTCGAGTCCAGCGCGCCGGTAGGCTCATCGGCCAGGATGACGGAGGGGCCCGTTGCAAGGGCTCTGGCAATCGACACGCGCTGCTGCTGGCCGCCGGAAAGCTGATTGGGCATATGCTTGATCCGGTCGGCAAGCCCCACCTTTTCCAAAGCCTCCATAGCCTGCTCATATCTTCTTTTTGCGTTCAGACCGGCATATATGAGGGGCAGCTCGACATTTTCAAGCACATTGAGCTTTGAGACCAGATTATACTGCTGAAAGATAAATCCCAGCATTTTATTGCGTATCTCCGCAAGCCTGTCGTCGCCTAAGCTGCCGACATCCTCTCCGTTGAGAAAATATTTTCCTCTGGAAGGAACGTCCAGACAGCCGATGATATTCATTGCGGTGGATTTGCCGGAGCCTGACTGGCCGACGATGGCGACAAACTCACCCTTGTTTATGGTAAGGGTCACGCCGTCGAGCGCGCGGACCTCATTTTCACCCGTATTATAGATTTTGTACACGTCCTGAAGCTCTATCATTGCTTATTATCTCCTTAACCCATCGGTCCCCCGCCGCCCGCGGGGGGGCCTCCCATGTCGCCGCCACTCATGCCGCTCATCATGCCTGCGCCGGTGGTTTCTTCGGTGGCCGCCTCGGTTTCGTCTGTGGTGGTCGTGATAATAAATATCTGCGCCCCCTCGGTAAGTCCGCCGGTAATTTCAATATAATCCTCGTCGTTGAGGCCCGTTGTCACCTTGATGTATTTGTAGCCCTTGGGTGTATCCGGCCTATCCACGATATCTCCGGCGCTGATCTTTTTATCATTCTGATTTGGTTGGGGAGAGGTGTCTGCGGGCGCTGCCCCTGCCTGTGTCGTGTCCGGAGAAGCGGACACAGCCGGCATGGCGCTCGCCTGTGCGCTGCTCTCGGGAGCCTCCGATGCGTCCGCTTCCGTCTGTGCGGTTTCTGCGTCGGAAGAATCCCCGGTTTTCAGACTGTTTGCATACTCCTCGGTGACGAGCACAACGTTGCCTCTGGTAACGGCGTCGACCGGCACTTTGATGACATCCGTTACTTCCTCGGCGACGATATCCGCGGTGACGTTCATGCCCGGCAGAAGATCCTTATAGTTTTCTATAACGACCTCAACGGGGTAGGTCGTCACGCCGTTTGAAGATGTGCCGATAATGCCGATGTTGTCTATGTAGCCGGTAAACTCCTCATCCGGTAGCGCGTCGGCCGTGATGACCACTTCCTGATTAAGGCTGATCTGACTGATATCAAGCTCGTCGATGCTCATGGTGAATATGAGCTTGCTCATATCGGCCACGACGGCAAGCGTCGTTTTGTTGTCATCCAGGCTGTCTCCGCCCTTATAGTCCTTCTCAATGATGGTACCGGATATGGGCGAGGTAATGATATAATCATTGAGCGTGTTTTTCATGTTTTCCAGATTGAGCTGCGCGTCTTCAATGGACAGCTTGCCGGACTTGAGATTAACGTTGGAGGAGGGGTTTGAAAGAGTTAGAAGCGTCGAACCTGCCTTGACCTTGTCTCCTTCCGATATTTTAAGCCCGGTAACCTCGCCGGAGGTTTTGGTCGTAATCGTATATTCACTGCCGTAAGAAATCTTGCCTGAGCTGTTGCAGGCGTAGCCGCCGATCATAACCGTGGCGGTTTCGCTGTTTGTCAGCGCGCCGGGGTTTTTGAAGGTCACCTCGACATCCGACACGATCGCCCCGGAGCTTGTCACATAAGTGCCTGTGTACAGCTGCGTCACGGTGCCGTCAAGGATCTCCCCGTTTGTGTCGAGACATACCTGCGCTTTTTGCGAAAGTCTCAGATGTCCCGCATCGCTTGCGTTAAAGGCCACCTTGAGCTTAAGCGTCTGCGAATCGACGACGTCGGCGATCTTCGCGCCGCTGGACACATCGTCACCGTTTTCAACATAGAGCGAGGTGACAACGCCCGCCGTGGGCACGGTTACTGTCAGATTCTGATAGGATTCCACTTCCTGATTATAGGAAAGCTGCTGTTTTTGCAGCGCGATTTCGGACTGCTTGATATTGTTCTCGGCGTCTGAGGTATCAATTGTATAGAGCACGTCGTCGGCCTTGACTGTCTGTCCGACGGTCACGTTGTCCGACAGGATCTCGCCCGAAACCAAAGAAACGAGGTTATACTGTTCAATCGGCTCAACCGTTCCCGAGCCGCTTACGACCACAGATATGTCGCCGCGCGTCACGGTAACCGGCGTGAGCGTGGTGTCGCCGCTCGTTTTCATTTTACCCATGACGTACCATGTGCCGCCGGCCGCGGCGGCTATAACAAGCACGATGCATAAGATAATTATTGTCTTCTTTTTTATTCCCTTTCCTGTTTTTTTCAGCAGGAGCAATGGGTTGTTCATACTATGCCTCCCAAATATCGGATAGTATATTTTTAGCATGCGATTGTGAAGACTATGTGAAATCGCAGCCCCGCGCGTAGCCCGCCGATGGGTGTCCAAAAATAATTCAGCTGACTTGTATGCATTGGAATCACAGTGTTTTCTAGGAATTTTTTCCCTTTATTCATAACAAATGTATCAATCTTTAACAAAACGTTCACAAACGCGATATATACTCATAGAAGAGGTGATGTTACCATGCCAAAAATGCTGATTGTCGACGATGAAGAAGATATCCGCTCCATTATCAGCCGCTTTGCCGCAGTCGAAGGGTTTGATACGCTTGAAGCCGCAGACGGGATGGACGCCGTCAATATTGCGCTGTCGCAGGACATTGATATCATCATCATGGATATCATGATGCCGCGATTAAACGGATTTTCGGCCTATCAGGAAATCGCAAAGGAAAAGCGCGTCCCTGTCATTATGCTCTCGGCCAAGGGAGAGGAATATGATAAGCTTTACGGCTTCCGGCTGGGGATCGATGATTATGTGGTCAAGCCGTTTTCGCCCAAGGAAGTCATGGCGCGGGCCAAGGCCGTTATCAAACGCTTTAATTCCGGACACATTGCATTTTCCGACAAACAGACGTTTGACGGACTTACCGTGGACTTCGCCGGCAGACGCGTCAGCACGGACGGCGTGCACCTGCCGCTGTCGCCCAAGGAGCTTGACCTGCTTTTTTGTCTGGTGAAAAACAAAAACCTGGCCATGACAAGAGATATGATTTTAAATCATGTCTGGGGATACGACTACTGCGGAGACGACCGGGTCGTCGACGCACACGTCAAAATGCTGCGTGCAAGCCTGGGTAAATACCGCTCGCTGATCGTAACGCTGCGCGGAATGGGGTATAAGTTTGAGTTTTAAAAAAAACAGCATCAGCTTTCAAATCTGGCTGTATCTAACGGCCTCCGTCGTGCTGGCGATGACCGCGCTGTGGGTGCTTCAGGCCATTCTGCTGCCGTCCATTTTCGAATACAGGCGCAAAAGCGACCTGAAATCGGCGGCGCAGATACTGGAAAAAAGCTACGCAAGCGAGGATTTTACCACGCTGCTCGAGGACACGGCTTACAAATATAACATTTCAGCCGAGGTGCTTTCCTCAGACGGCACCGTTCTTGACTCTGCCAACATGCTCGGCCTGAGAAACCCGTTCGGCATGGGCGGCCCGCCCGGAACCCCCTCGCGCGAACCGCGCCCGGAAAAGGCCCTGTACGGCAGGTATCTCAACACGCTCAAGGAGGACGCCGACGGCGTCCTCTCGACCAGGGTCTCCAACGCGCGCTACGGAAACTCCACGCTGCTTTACGCTGTGCGCGTCGGCGACGTCTATTTGTTTTTAAACGCGGAATACCGTCCTGTCGACGGTATTATGGTCTTTCATGAGCTTGCGATGATCGCCGTTTTTGTTGTGCTTATGGCCTCTGTGGCATCGATTTTTATCGCAAAATCGGTCACAAAACCGATAACGGATATCACAAAGGCATCCCGGATGCTTGTAAAAAACGAATTTCCCGAGAACATTGACGGCGGCCGGTATTCCGAAACGTGTGAGCTTGCCGGAACGCTCAGGCAGACGGCGGCGGAGCTGCGGCAGGTCGAGACGCTGCGCCGGGAGCTGATTGCGAATGTTTCCCACGATCTGCGCACGCCGCTTACCATGATCAAAGCCTATGGCGAGGCGATCCGCGACCTTGAAGGCGACAACCCTGAACAAAAGCATAAGGATCTTTCGGTTATTATCAGCGAAAGTGACCGGCTGGCCGGCCTTGTGGACGACCTGCTTGAGCTTTCGCGCATGCAGGCCGGTCACGTCAGCCTAACCCCCGCGCCGATTAACCTGACGGCGCTCATCGAAAGCGTGCTTTCAAGCTATAAGCTGTATGCCGACCGGGATGGGTATGACATCCGCTTCGAGCACGACGGGGAGTTGACCGTTTCGGCCGATGAAAAGCGCATTTTGCAGGTGATGCATAACCTGCTCATTAACGCCATCAATCATACCGGGGCGGATAAGCGTGTCAGCGTGCGTCAGACGGCGCAGCCGGACAGCGTGCACATTGAGGTGTGCGACACGGGCGAGGGCATATCTTCCGAGGAGCTTCCATACATCTGGGACCGGTATTTCAGGGCCGCCAAGCCGCGCAAACGCCCGGTGGCGGGCAGCGGTCTGGGTCTTGCCATCGTCAAGGCCGTGCTCGAGCAGCACGGCGCACGCTACGGCGTGCTCAGCGGAGAAAACGGCAGTATTTTCTGGTTTGAGCTGATCAGATAAGGCACGGCACGGCGCTGTGTAAGAAAAAAAACACCTTCCGGCACTGCCGGAAGGTGTTTTTGCGTAAAACAGATGGTTTAAAAACAGGCGCTCAAGCTGCCGCCCGCACCGCACGCGGAAGTCTTTTCCGGACGAGGCGGCATAACCGGAGCAGCCTGTGCCGCAGGGGTTATGCCCGGGCAGCTTTCACCTTGGCTTTATGGTTCTGCCACATGGTCCACAGCGGGCCCGCGATGCAGATGGTGGAATAGCAGCCGGAGATGGTACCGAACATCATGGGCAGTGCGAAGCTGCGGATGGATTCGATGTTGTTGATCTGCGCGAATATATACACAATGGTAATGCTTACGAACACCGCGAGGCTTGTATTGACCGAGCGGGTGAGCGACTGGGAAACGCTCTTGTCCACCAGCTCCTCCACCGACATCTTCTTGCCGTAAAGGCGTTCGTTTTCGCGGATGCGGTCGTATACCACGATGGTATCATTGATGGAAAAGCCGATAATGGTCAGAGTCGCCGCGATAAACGAGTCGTTGAGCGGAATTTTGAATACGATAAAGGTCGCCGTAACGATCAGCACGTCATGAACAAGCGCCACAATGGCCATGGTGCCCGCCGAAAAGCCGCCGATATTCTTAAACCGAAAGGCAACATACAGCATGATCAGCGAAAAGGAAAGAAAAATGGCAATCATGCCGTTTCTAAAGAAGCGCTTGCCAATAAACGGCTCAACGGTCAGCGTTTCCGAAACGCTCAGCTTAGAATCCGGAAAAGCCGTGTTAAGCGCGGCCGTCAGCGTCTCCTGCTCCTGCGAGGTCAGCGCCTCATTGCCCGCGAGGCTTATGATCAGCCTCTGATCCTGGCCGGAGATATTTGATTGCAGCTGCGCGCTGGCGTTGCGGCCGAGCGCTGTCTGCGCGGCGCTTTCGGCTTTATCCACATCCATATCGCCGGAGTAGGTGTATGAGAGGATCGCGCCGCCCTTAAACTGCGTGTCGAGCTGTATTCCATTGATCAGCATGGCGACTACGCCCGTCAGAATCAGTAAAATCGAAATGGAAAAGAAGATGTATCTCTTTTTATAGAAGTGAATCATCATTTTGCCGTCCTCCTTGCGCCGAAGTATTCCGGCTTGCGAAGCGCTTCAAACCCGCTCAGTGAACGGATCATCAGCCTCGAGGCCGTGACACCCGCGACAAAGTTCATAATGACGCCCGTAAGCAGCGTGTAGCCAAAGGACAGCATCGCGCCCGAGCCGAAGATAATCAGGATGATTGCCACGATAATAACGGTAATATTTCCGTCAAACACGGAGGAGAAAGCCTTGGTAAAGCCCGCGTCGATTGCGGCGCGAAGCGTTTTGCCCATGTTAAGCTCTTCCTTGATGCGCTCGGACACAATGACGTTTGCGTCCACGCCCATGCCGATGGATAAAATCACGCCGGCAATACCGGGCAGCGTAAGCGAAAACTGGGGGATGGAGAGCGCCAGCAGCTGACCTGCCACCTGCAATATCAGCGCCACGCAGGCAACAAGACCCGGCAGCCTGTAGTAAAGGAGCATAAACAGGCACACAAGGGCGAAAGCGACCTCGCCGGCCAATACCATGGTGGACAGCGCGTTTGCGCCGAGTCTCGGGCTGATGATTCTGCTGTTTTTCGCGATCAGTGAAAACGGCAGGGAACCGGAATTGATTTTATCGGCCAGAGCCGTTGCCGTTTCAAGACTCTCCATGTTGGTAATCAGTGCGCTGTTGCCGGTGATCTGCTGCTGGACTTCGGGGTTGGAGATCATCGTATCGTCCATATAGATGGCAATGCGCTGACCGACCAGCCGGCCGGTCGCTTCGGCAAACTTCGTGCCGCCTTCATCCGAAAGCTCAAGCACGACGACGGGCGACTGATCCTGCTGGGAACGCTCGGCATAGCTTTTTGTCACATCTCCGCCTTCAATGATGGTGTTTCCGTCCGGATCCCTGAAGGTAAGCTTCGCGGTTTCGCCCAGCTCGGAAACGGCTTTCTGGGGATCGAAATTGGCCTCGTCGGACTTCCAGGGGAAACGCACGACGATCTTACCGTTTGTTTTGTCGATGCTGACTTCGCGGTCGGTGATGTTTTTAGCGTCCATACGGGTCTCAATGATGGCTCTTGCCGCTTCAAGCTCACTATCGGTGGGCGCGCGGTCAAGATCCTTCGGCTCATACGTGGCGTCGACGCCTCCGCGGATATCGATGCCAAAACGCATCTGGTCGGCGCCCTTAAGCTCAAAATCGCCAAGCTGCAGGCCGAACAGGGACAACGCCAACAGTCCGAGCGATATCAGCAGGACAATAAAAAAGACATATTTTTTTGTCTGCAAGTTTTCTTCCTCCATATTATATCCTTCGCACGGCCGTCAAAAAAACAGCCGCGGCAGGACAGAATGACGGGCCGGCGCACACGCAGCCGGCTCCGGATATTTTCAGCTTTCCGCCTTACGCGGTCACTTCATACCGTCCTTTTCATGCATGAGACACTGTAACCGGCTTCGGCGCAGCTGCATGGTTACGGAATCCGGGTATCTTGCAAAATAAATGAAAACCGCCGCCATGGCAAAAAACAAGAGAATGACTAAGGATAATCCGCTCTTTCCGGTCAGCCTGAGCACGCGTCCGGCGGTGCTTATGGCCGCGGCCGCGGGCGTCTCAATGATCTCAAGCATGTAGCCCAGTCCCGTGCCGCCGCTCATGGCGGAATACCGGCTCAGATTGCGGACAGCGGGCAAATCCTCTTCATGCGCATACAAAACACCGCCTGAAGAAAAAACGACGGAATTTAATAATCCCGTTAAAAGCAGGAAGCCGATAAGCAGACACGCCAAAAAACGCCTGCCGTAGATTCTTCTTTTCGTGCCGCTCACCCTCTCCGCTGCGTCCGCGCCGCTGCGCGCGAAATCCGCTCCTTTAATAATGCCTGATCTATAAATTATTTTACGGCGATGCACTCCATCTCAATGAGCGCGTCAAGCGGAAGCCGGGCCACCTCCACGCAGCAGCGTGCAGGCGGTGTCATGCCCGCAAAACGAGCGGCATATATCTTGTTGATCTGTGCGAAATTATTCATGTCGGATATAAACAGCGTCGTCTTGACAATGCTGTCCCAGGTAAATCCGGCCGCTGTGAGAACGGCGTCCATGTTGCTCAATACCAGCTGCGTCTGCTCCTCAACCGTCTCCCCCGTAAGTTTCCCCGTTGCGGGGTCGATGGCGATCTGTCCCGAGGTAAACAGCATGTTTCCTGTCAAAACGGCCTGACAGTAGGGGCCGACGGCCGCGGGCGCCTTGTCTGTGGATATGATAGTTTTCATAGAAAAACACCTCTTCGAATTTCAGTATAAAGCAAAGGCCGCAAGCCGGTTTCCCAGGCTTTTGCCTTTTGTTATCCTTTTACACATACTCAAATAAGGATACAGCAACCGGCCCTTCAAGTCAATATGTACATTCGGCGGCGGACAGGGCATTTAAAACCCGAAATGCGGCATTTTTTTAATTATGATTGACAGGGAAACGCATTAATAATAAGATAAATATATTTAAAATACATTTAATGCATATCAATTATATATGATTAAGAAATCAGGAGGCGCCTATGTCTGAAATTTATAAAAGCCTGACTCAGCTGATCGGGAGAACGCCGCTGCTGGAGCTTAGCAATTTTGAGGAAAAACTGCAGCTTAAAGCAACGGTCGTGGCAAAGCTTGAATTTTTCAATCCGGGCGGGAGCGTGAAAGACCGCATTGCAAAGGCTATGATCGATGACGCCGAATCAAAGGGTCTTTTAAAGCCCGGCTGCGTCATCATTGAACCGACAAGCGGAAATACCGGAATCGGGCTTGCTGCCGTCGCGGCGGCACGGGGCTACCGAATCATCCTGACCATGCCCGATACCATGAGTATTGAGCGCCGCAACCTGCTTGCGGCCTACGGAGCCGAAGTTGTGCTGACTGAGGGTTCGGCGGGCATGGCGGGCGCCATCGCGAAAGCCAATGCGCTCGCAGCGGAGATTCCCGGTGCCTTCATCCCCGGCCAGTTTACCAACCCCGCCAACCCGGCGGCGCACCGGGCGACCACGGGGCCGGAAATCTGGAAAGATACCGACGGACAGGTGGATATTTTTGTCGCGGGCGTGGGTACCGGCGGAACGCTCACAGGAACGGGTGAATTTCTAAAATCAAAAAATCCGGCCATGCGCGTGGTCGCGGTGGAACCGTTTGATTCACCCATGCTGTCGGAGGGCCGCGCGGGCCCGCACAGGATCCAGGGGATCGGCGCGGGGTTTGTGCCCGATACGCTCAACACCTCCCTTTACGACGAGGTCTTCCCGGTTAAAAGCGAGGATGCCTTCCAGACATGCAAAACGCTTGCCCGGACCGAGGGGCTGCTTGTGGGAATCTCCGCCGGCGCCGCGGCGTTCGCCGCGGCCGAGCTTGCCAAGCGTCCTGAAAACGCGGGAAAAACCATTGTCGTTCTGCTTCCCGACTCCGGCGAGCGGTATCTGTCCACCCCGCAGTTTATTTAATGCCGACTGAACAAATTTAAAATGCTGATGCCTCGCGCATCCGGTGACGGGTTTTTTGCCTGCGGCGCGGCAAAATGCCGGCACGAATAAATCGCAATGCGATTTATTCGTGCCGGCATTTTTAAAGATACAGGGCTGTTATCAGTGTCCGGGCAGCCTGTGGATATTTCACCTGTAAAACGCAAGCATCAGCTCGCGCAGCAGCTTGCAGGCCAAAGCGGTCGATGCTCCGCTCTGGTCGTATACGGGCGAGAGCTCGTTTACGTCAAAGCCGACGATATCAAGCGTTTTAAGCGCCCCGACCGCCCGCATCAGCTCGTTAAAGGAAACGCCGCCCGCCTCGGGCGTGCCCGTACCGGGGAACGCGGACGGGTCAAGCACGTCCAGATCCAGCGAAAAATAAACCGGCTTGCCGCGCAGGCTTTCAAGCGCCTCATCCAGTCCGTTTAAGTCAAATTTATGCGTATATACATGCTCGCGCGCCCAAATAAACTCCGCCCGCTCGCCGGAACGGATGCCAAACTGGAAAATCCGGCCGTCGCCCACAAGCTCCCACACTCTGCGCATGACCGTCGCGTGGGAAAGCGTTTCCCCCAGATAATCTTCCCGCAGATCTGCGTGCGCGTCAAAATGGATGATGTGCAGCTCGGGATATTTTTTTACCGCTGCGCGCACAGCGCCCAGTGTGACCAGATGCTCCCCGCCGATCATGCAGGGCAGCTTGCCGTCGCCGAGTACGCGCGCGGCATATTCTTCAATGCGCGAAAGCGCTCTGTCGGCATTGCCGAAGGGCAGCTCAAGGTCTCCCCCGTCAAAAACGCAGAGGTCCTCCAGGTCCTTGTCCTGATACGGACTGTAGGTTTCAATGGCAAAGGATTCGCTTCGCATGGCGCTGCTTGCAAAACGCGTGCCCGGCCGGTACGAGGTTGTGCAGTCAAACGGCGCGCCGAACAAAACGAGCTTTGCCTGCTCGTACTCGCCCTCGCAGCCGATAAACGTGCTGATATTCTTATTCATCCGCGCCCTCCAGAAGCTCTGTCACATAGTTGGGAAGCGCAAAGCAGCCCTTGTGCAGCTGCGTGTTATAATACCTTGTCTCAAGGCCCAGGCTGTTCCACGCCGCGGCGTCGAAGCTGAGCGGATCATGCCGCTTGGCCGCAAAGCCGAACAGCCAGTGCCCGGACGGATAGGTCGGGATGTGCGCCTGATAGACGCTGCACACCGGAAAAAACTCGCATATACGTTTGTGCGCGCGCCTCATGGCGTTTGCATAGCTTTCATAGAACGGGTTTTCGTGCTGATTGACAAGGATGCCGTCTTCTTTGAGCGCTTTAAAGCAGTTGCCGTAAAACTCCTTTGTAAACAGTCCTTCTCCCGGCCCGAACGGGTCTGTGGAATCCACGATAATGAGGTCGTAGGCGTCCACCTTGTCGCGCACAAATTTAAGCCCGTCCTCATAATGGATGCGCACCCGCGGATCCTCCAGACCGCACGCGGTCTGCGGCAAATACCGGACGCAGGTCTTGACGACCAGTTCGTCGATTTCCACCAGATCGATCTGCTCGACGGTGCGGTACCTTGCAAGCTCCCGGGCAGTCCCTCCGTCTCCGGCGCCGATAACCAGCACGTTTTTGATATGGGGATTTACCGCCATGGGAACATGCACGATCATTTCATGATAAATAAATTCATCCTTTTCCGTGAGCATGATGAGTCCGTCAAGCGTTAGAAAACGGCCAAATTCACTGGAATCGAACACGTCGATCCGCTGAAAATCACTTTTCCCGGAATAGACATGCTTCTCGATTTTAATCGAAAAACGCACCGAGTCCGTGTGCTGCTCCGTGTACCAAAGTTCCATCTATTCTCCCTCAACAATATTGATAAACTCAATTTTCAGGTCCTGCGTGCCGGTGAGCACGCTGCCTTTTTTCTTTGCATAGGCGATGTAATCAAGCGTGTCGCGTGTAATCCGCTCGCCGGGCGCCAGCACCGGAATACCCGGCGGATAGCACATAACAAACTCGCTGCACACCGCGCCCTCGGCCTGTTCAATGGGCACCGACTTTTTCGGGCTGTAAAACGCCTTCTGCGGGGACAGGACGATTTCCGGCGCGATGTACTCGTGGTCAAACATGCCCGCGGGATCCTTTGCGTACAGGCGCTTGATTTCGGAAAGCGCGGCGATGAGCCGCTCGATATCCAGGCTTCTGTCGCCCACGGAAACAATGGCCAGAATGTTGCCGATGTCGCCAAACTCGATTTGTATGCCGTAGTCGTCGCGCAGAATATCATAGACCTCGATGCCCGCGAGCCCAATGTCCCGTGTGTGCACCGAGAGCTTCGTTTCGTCAAAATCATACACGGTGTCGCCGTTTAGAAGCTCCCTGGAAAAAGCGTACAGCCCGCCGATGCGGTTAATTTCAGTCCGGGCATACTGCGCGTGCCCCATGACCTTACGGAAAATCGTTTTTCCATGGAGCGCAAGATTCCGCCTTGAAATATCCAGCGAGGAAATAAGCAGGTAAGAGCCGCTCGTCGTCTGGGTGAGGTTAACGATCTGCCGCACATATCCGGCATTGACGCGGTCACCCAGCAGCAAAATGGAGCTTTGCGTGAGCGAGCCGCCCGTCTTGTGCATGCTCACAGCCGCCATATCCGCGCCCGCACGCATGGCGCCCAGCGGCATGCCCTCTCCGAAATAAAAGTGCGTGCCGTGCGCCTCGTCGGCTAAAACAAGCATGCCCGCCTCGTGCGCGATCCGGATGATTTCCGGCAGATTGGAGCACACGCCATAATAGGTGGGGTTGTTGACCAGCACCGCCTTGGCGTCGGGATTCTCACGGATGGCCTGCCTGAGCGATTCCATGGACATACCCAGCGGAATACCAAGCCTTTTGTCCACGCCCGGATTGACATACACGGGCAAAACGCCGCTGACAACCAGGGCGTTGATTGCGCTGCGGTGTACGTTACGCGGCAGGATGATTTTTTCACCCTGCTTGCAGGCGCTCATAACCATGGCCTGTACCGCTGACGACGTGCCGTTGACCATAAAAAACGCGTCCGCCGCGCCAAAAGCCTGCGCGGCAAGCTGCTGCGCGTCCCGGATGACTCCCACCGGATGGCACAGGTTATCCAGCGGTTTCATGGAGTTTACATCCACGCTCAGACAGGCCTGTCCCAGAAATTCCGTAAGCTCGGGGTTGCCGCGGCCCTGCTTGTGACCGGGTACGTCAAAGGATACCACGCGCCTGGCCCTGTATTCCTTCAGGGCCTCAAAAACAGGCGCGTCCGACTGTGAAAGAGTATACATGGCTTCCCCTTTCTCAGTAAATATTCGTGCCGCTGAAAATCTCGATCATCTCTTTGCGCAGGTTATCCGATATGGCGAGCCTTTGCTTGGGCGGCAGCTCGTACACATCGAGATTGAACAAATAGTTCTGCAGCTCAAGTTCCTTAATCAGCAGTTTAGTGTGAAACATATTGGACTGATAGACGTTTACATCCACAGCGTCATATTTTCTCAGCGTTTCATCGCTGATATAATCCTGTATGGAGGTTATATTGTGATCGATAAAGCACTTTTTCCCGTTCATATCGCGGGTAAAGCCCCTCACGCGGTAATCGATTGTCATAATATCCGAGTCAAAACTCCCAATCAGATAATCAAGCGTGTTAAGCGGAGAAATGCGGCCGCAGGTCGCCACGTCAATGTCCACGCGAAAGGTCGCAATGGCATTGTCCGGATGATATTCCGGATACGTATGCACGGTTACATGGCTTTTATCCAGGTGTCCCACAATCGTCTCGCGCTTACGCTCGATGCCGCACTCGCCGCCGTTGCAGGATTTGTCAAGCAGCCCGCCCGAAACGGATTGCTCCGAAATCAGGACGGTGACGCTTGCCCCCTGCGGATCATAGTCCTGCTTAGAGATGTTGAGCACGTGCGCCCCGATGCTTTCCGTAACGTCGCACAGGATATTGGTCAGGCGCTCGGAGTTGTACTGCTCGTCGATATATGATATATAGTCCTTCTGTTCCCGCTCACTCTTTGCATAACACACGTCGTAGATATTAAAACTGAGTGTTTTTGTAAGGTTGTTAAAGCCATACAGTTTAAGCTTTTCCCCCAACCCTATCTTCACGACCTTTCCTTGCTAAAATATGCATTCACAATACATCACAATACCGGATATGTCAATAAAAATCAAGAGGTTTTTTATCTTTTCGCAATTTATAGGTGTTTATAACCAGTTTTTCTTCGAATTGCTGTGAAATAATCCATATTGCTCTGTTTTTCTTGGCGTTGAATTTGTCTTTTGATCTATGCGCCGCCTCATGCCGGATGCAGATACCCGCCGTTTCCCCCTGTGTATTTCACACGCGGTCCGGCGGATGTCTTTGCGGGCGGCGGCAGGGAGATCGCTCTTGTGTGTTACAGCTTTTGCTCATCCTCGTCAAGGCGCTTTGCGATTTTCTCCGCCCGTTTTTTGGACACAAAACCGATAGAAAGAAGACTCAAAAATGAAAACAGAAAGGCGGATGCAAACAGGATAGCCGCGGAAATGAAAAAGTAAAACAGGTTTTCCCGATTTTGCGGATACCGGAAGTAGTTGACGGTGCTGACCGGGGCCGAAACGACAATCCCCATCGCGGCGCTTTTTAGCCCGTACGTTTTGACCGAGTCTTTTTTGCTTTCAAATCCGGCGCTGCCGCCGAGCAAATTTGCCGTGACGACATAAACGGAGCATATCAGGATCACGGCAAGCTCCGTAAAGCAGGCCGCAAACGGCAGCTCCATCCAATATATTTTAACCAGCATGGACAAAAACAACAATATGACCGCAATGCTGTACGCATCCCCTGCTATTTTCTGCTGCATGTGCAAGATTCTCTCGTCTTTTATCGGGTTTTTCATTTTTCTTCCTCCCAGAATAAATCATTAAGCGTTTTCCTCAGCGCTTTGCAGATAGCCGTGCACAAATTCAGCGAAGGATTGTAGTTTCCCGCTTCAATCATGCCTATGGTCTGCCGGGTGACCCCGACAAGTCCGGCAAGCTGCTCCTGCGAAAGCTCGCACTCCACGCGGGCAAGCTTCATCTTCTTGTTTTTCAAAATGCCCCACTTCCTTACATTGCATAATATATGCTATATAACCCTAATTGTCAACTATATATTACATTTTGTTTTGTATACTAAGCTGCATTTTTTGAAACCCTACATAACAATAAAATCTGCCGGGAGATTTACGTTCATAAATCCCTCGGCAGACAGATCATACACAACATTTTTCGATACAGCGCGCACCCTGATTTACTCGTACGGCGCTTTTTGAGCAGCACGCGCGAACCGCGCGGCCCCAAGTCTTTGACTACGTCTTTTTAATAAACTCAGCTTTGCATTTTGGGCAGCTGATGTTGATTTTCCCCTTGCCCCTGGGTACGCGCAATTCCGTCTTGCAGCCGGGGCACTTGAAATACTTGTGCGTTTTCATGTCCTTGATGCGGGTTACCTTTTTATTAAACCATGAATAAAGCGGACTGATCCATATGGAAAACCGGTAGTTTTCCATCCTGCGTTTGGATATATCTCTGGACAGCATCCTGTAAAGGCAGAGCACAAGGGGTATATAGCCTAAATACATAAATAAAGGAATGTCCGCAATCGAAGAAATAAAAGTCAGTAAAAGTGATAAAACAAGCAGCGTCATGGAAAGCTGGTCTGCACCATACCTTCCCATCATGAATTTTTTCATCCAGTTCATCCTGTGTGCCCCCGAGCGCATTTTTGTATTTTTTTAATCGATACAAATTCAATCATGCGCGCAAGTCTGTAAAAAGTCAACCCCCACTGCGTTTTCCGCAGTGACGCGTCAATCGTATTCTTACAGGCAGGCTGATCGGCAACGCAAATTTTATCTTTACAAATACCATTTTTTTTGTTACAATAAGCTTCGCGTTTAAGTTAAAAAAAGAGCAGACTCGCTGCTATTTATCTGGGGGCGTAGCTCAGCTGGGAGAGCGTACGGTTCGCATCCGTAAGGTCGAGAGTTCGATCCTCTTCGTCTCCACCAAGAAAGCTAGTAAACTCAAGGGTTTGCTGGCTTTCTTTTTGTCCGGAACGACGCGAGGCTAAGAATGCCTGCCGAAAACAGCGGAAACGCTCGGTTCGCATCTGTTTGTATATTATGCTGTCTAACCCCGCCAACCGAGCTGCGTAAAAGTGTGGCGGTGGGATAAACACGGCGGCGTTCTTCAGTTGCCTCGTTTGAAGAGGCAACCGTGCAAAGCAAGGGTGCGCAGTCCTTTGAGTTGCGAACCAAGCGTTTCTCGCAAAGCGAAATTATATATAAGGAACGTCGTGATGTCAGGCCGGGATTCTGTTAAGCGGAACCCCGGCCTATTTGTTTTTTAAGGAGGTTTTTATATGGACAGAAAATACTTCAATGAACTCTCCCGCATTCTCGCCAAACAAGGAATCAAGTCCACAGTCCAGCGCGAGGACCATCTCACAATCCTGCTTGACGGCCTACCCGTTTGTCACGTGGCAGCGTGACTACGACGGCACCGGCATGGGACAGGGGCACTATCGCATTGATTGTTACGCAGCGGCCAAGGAGGACTTCGCTGAACGCGCCGGTCTCGTACAACGTGACCGATTGTTTGCGGATGAGCAGCTCACGGAAATATTCAGATGCCTGCGGGACAGGCTGAATTCCGAACGTGAGCTGACATATGAGCAGGAAAAGCTGATCGAGAAAACCACGTCGCAAATCGAGTACATCGTTCCAGATATCCAAGATAGAGCCGAACAAGCAAAAGGGATGGCACAGGAATTAAATATGTAAGCAACATTGGCCGGAGAATTGTGGCGCGAGGAATGTAACTGAACCAGCATCCGAAATGGATGGAATTCATGCGGGAGAAGTTCCCGCCCGGCACCCGCATCCGACTGACTGAAATGAAAGACCCATACGCTCCAGTTCCGCCCGGTACCGAGGGAACCCTCGACCTAATCGATGACCAGTGCCAGCTTCACATGACCTGGGATAACGGTCGCACCCTCGCCCTCATATCCGGCGAGGATCGGTTCTCGGTCATCCCTCAGCCGCTCCAGCCCCTCAAGCTGTACATGCCGCTCACCGTCACCACCTATGAGAGGAACAAGTGGGGTGATTGGGAGAATGACCCTGTTGAGCTCGACAGCGGCACTGTTACGGAATACGCAGACAATATCCTCGCCGCGATAATTAAGGAACGCAGGCCTGATGAGTCAACGCGGTCTCATGAATTATTACGGCAAGTATGACAGCGTTAACCGCAAGGTGCAACAGTATAAACCGTTTTGTACAAGCGCAATGATTTGACACAAGTCTTTTTCTGTTTTAGAATGGGTAATGAAAAAATTGCGACATTTTTTTCGCACAGAAAGAGAGGACATAGAATGAAAAAAGCACTGAAAAAACTCATAGTAGTTGCCGTAATCATAGCGATTTTATTATTTGCCTACCATCTGGTTTTTGGCTCTAAAACCGCCAAAATAGGAGATACCATAAAAGCCGGAATCGCAGAGATTACAGTCACCGACATTATGGTATCTGATGCCAAATACTTAGAGGGTAACAAATCCTCAGATGAATTTCTCTTTCCGAAAGAGGAATTAGAACTAAATGACAAGTTTATTTCATCCACCAATGAGAATGAATCTCCAATCGTTATTACTTTAATTGCCAAGAATGTAGGCAAGAACGACTTAGATATTTATCCCTTTGATTTTGTTGTGAATTACGCTGATGGCTATGAATATTATTCTAAGAAATGCTACGTCAAAACGGTTTCATCTGGCTGGAGCGAGTTTGAAAAAGTTGCATTGGAGAAACTGACAAGCGGTGCGGTCGAAATTAGAATAGCCGTTTGGGTGCCTGATGATGTAATGAAGGACACTGGAGCATCTCTTGAATTGGAATTCCACAATTACACTTATAAAATTCGATAAAACTTTGTGTTGGAAGTGAGGATAAATAGATGGCTCTCTATCGTTGTGCGGCTTGTGGCAGCCCCAATGTCGTAATGGATACTCAGGCCGGAGGCGTTGAATATAACTATCTCAAAGGAGCAGTCGGCACAGTCGTACTTGGTGCGGGTGGAGCTGCGGCAGGTGTTGGCAGTAAAGAGCAAAAAGTGTTTAAATGCCCAGATTGTGGTCTTACCCTCAGTTATCCGATGGAACAAGAGAGTAAATTAATGATTGATTTGGGAGTTGCAGATGCAAATGCCAGAGACAATTTGAAACTGTTGGGCATATCCGTGCCTTGGTCTTATTTTACAAGCAAATACAAAAATATAGAAGAAGGCACTGCGGATCAAATTATTAAGGCTCGTGCAGAGCAAGAAAAACAGCAAGAGAACTGGCTGGCAGACAATCAAGAACGCTTAATTTCCGAATGCGACCAACGTACAAAGGAACTCACGCAAAAAGTGAAAAAGCGCATGAACTTACTGACCGCAGAGTTGTTAATAGATGAAAAAGAGTTTGCTTCCATTGAATTGGCACAGTCGAAATGGGAGGAGGCCGCTGCCCCAACTCAAGCGCAACGGGAAAGTTTTATTTGTGAAGACTTGCAAAAGCTCGACAAAGAATGTGCAGAACAAGAAGCTCAGTTAACATCTAAAATGAAGAAAAAAACTCTAGCGCTGACAGAGGATTTTGATCACCTTAAATCCCAGCAAAAAGAGCTTGAGGAAAAAATCGCACATCTGGGACTTTTTAAAATCAATGAGAAAAAAACTACTAAAAATCAGCTTGAAGAAATTTTGGCACGATTAGAGAAAAATGGAGCAGAAAGAGAATCCGTCAACATCGAATTTAACACATTGCATGATAATCTTGCAGCGGACAAAGGTTTAATGATTAAACAGCTTCGCGCGGGTGCGGCAAAGCGATTTCCTTTATTTGAAAGCCCTGTCGAACGGCACGAACGGTTTAATCGGATCAGAAGCAGAGAGAAACTTGTTGATACAATAAACAGCCAATCTAGCACACCGATTAGTTTAAGCGTGGTAAATGCAATACTTTTTGCCATAGAAGAGCATGGAGGCAATTTACAATCAGGATTGACTGGTGGCATTAACATGCCGGATTTGCTAACTCAAGTTATCGGTGGAGATTTTACATTCCAACGCGTAATCGCAATATTTAGGGCATTGGTAGAAGCGGGTCTTATTGTTCGCTCTGATATGAACGGAAAACCTTGCTGGAACTTGCCACAATAGACCTCTTATTATACAATCAGCAATAATAATGCCCATTATGGAAAAGGACAGGGAGCCGTTTTTGCTCCCTGTCTTTATATTTCCAAAAGGAAAATGTATCAAATAAGCTGTGCATGGTTTTGTATGGCCTGTTTTATCCGCTGTGGTTCTATGCCGATATATCTTTGCGTGACGGCGGCGAAGCTGTGCTGTAAAAGCCGCTGCACAAGGACAATTTCATAGCCGTTCATTACGATTCCGATCGGGCTTTTTCTTGGCGGTGTTATATCGGATTTCATTTTTGAACCATTTATGCGCACGGCCTCTCCCATTGAGCAAGTGCTTTCACAAGTAGTCGGCACAGGAAAAGGCTCCGGTATGGCAGTCATCTTTTTGATTACCGGAGTTACAGGTTGTGTTGCCAGTTTGCTCTGTTTGAAAAATCCCGTTTACAGGGACCTGGACACATGATCCGCACAGGCTGTTTCATCTATGGAATTTTCAGGGCAGCCTCGCGTTTAGCCCTGACCTGACATCGGCATATATTCACCCAACTTGACGTTTTTAGCCGGGTCGAAGCATAACTGCTTCGGCCCTCGCTTTTTGTGTGTCGGCATCAAAGCAATACGGCGGGGCTTTGACGTTGCTAAACTCGTCAAGGTTCCCGACGCCTGTCGAATGGGTCATGGAAAGCGGGCTGCCTCCATTCAAAGTATATTCCGCTGCTCAGTTATGATTAACGGCATAATTTTTATATAAATATTTGACCGCAAACCCTGCATAATTTTTTCGCAATAATGATAATGACGATTGTTTTTGCTATTATTTAACCGCTCATTATCAGTGAGCAGTGAGTGATCCAAACAACACCGAACATTTATATAATCAGGGAGATTATTATGATAGAAAACAATTCTTCCCTTACCACCGCAAGGATTTTCATGGGCCCGAAGAAGCATCACGCTGCGCAGCCTTAATCGGTGCAAAACACACCATTCCGATTCATATGAAACCGGATAAGCTCTTTGACAGATCGGCTGCGGAAGCCTTACATGCTTCAGGGCGGGTGATTGCCGCGCCCGGAGAAACTATTGATCTTTATGGTGACGGGATTTCGATGCTAAACAATTCACGCACCCCACAGATGTGAGGTGCGTTTTGCGTTTGCCCTGTACCGGGTATTCGTCCGGGGTAAATCAATAATTGCAGACTATTTTTTCTTCCCACCATCCAAAGGCGATTCTTGCCGATGCAAGGATATGTTGATTTTCCTCGATCGA
The DNA here is from genome assembly GCA_963678505.2 of Oscillospiraceae bacterium. Lineage (GTDB taxonomy): Bacteria > Bacillota > Clostridia > Oscillospirales > JAVBQB01. The sequence goes on from CAXXFP010000001.1 coordinate 172,199, forward strand.
TACAAATACCAGAAACGAGCCGCCGGGAGGGAAAATCAATTTTCCATTTTCCGTATCGACCACGGTCGTACCCGCTTCGCCTCTTCGGACAAAAGCTTTTACTCCGCCGACCGGCTCTCCTGAAACATTTGATGCCAGCTGCAGCTTCACACTGTTTTTCGGCGCCGGCCGGATTGCCGTGTTGGAGGGGGTTACAAGCGTTGATTCGGAAGGCGTGCCCGGAGGATTTGAATTAAACCAGAACTGGGCGCGAAACGGTGAGTTTGATATGTCGGTTACCGTCCATACATTCACATGCAGGTTTACGCCTGACTGGCGCGGATTATATAGTCTTGCCCATGCGCTGGTCCCGTTGCCAAGACTCAGGTTATCGGCATACCCAATAAAATAGTCCCCTTTCAGGGATTCATAAAGCTCTATCGGAACATTTACACATTTAGTCAGGTCATATGGCGGCTCGCAAAATTGACCCGAATTTCTCGAACTGATCATAGACTCACCTTTCCGCCTTGTCTTTGCGCTTTATAGCAATATTCCTTTTATAGTATGCCGGAAATGCTGCGGCAGTTCATAAGGATGTTCGCATAAAAGAAAAACAGACTCCAAACCTGTATAGATTTAAGTCTGTTTTCTCTTATATTCAAGTTGTTCTCCGCACCTATTTCCCGGCCGCACCTCACTTGAAAATTTTGAATCTGCGTTTTCCGTTTAGATAAAAATAAATGGGGATCATCAGCACGATAACGATCCCGCCGCATGCCGCAAAGCCGATTCCGGCATTGAAATGGTTCGCTATCGCGCCGGCATAAAGATTTCCGATCGGTGTGGAACCGGAAAACACCAGAGAATATACGCTCATCACCCGTCCAAGATACTCGCTGCTGGAATTGAGCTGCATGGTTGAATTCGCGCTGGAGCTGAACATGATAAAAAAGAACCCGGTAATCGCAAGTGAAACGCCTGTCAATAAAAACAGTCTCGTAAAACCTACGATGATCAACATTACGCTGACAATCAACGGCACGATATACAGGACGAATTTTTTTGGCCCCGATCTGCTCAGCGTGGCCATCAGCATGGCGCCGAGAAAGGATCCGACGCCCATAAGCGACATAAGCAATCCAAATCCCGTTTCCTGCTGGTGTAATATCTGCACCGCAAACACAGGAACCAGTACGCTGAAATTCGGAGCAAATGTGCCCACCACGGCCATGACCAAAAGCGTGGTGAACAGAATTTTATTTTTATAAATGTACTGAAGTCCCTCTATAATCGTTTTGAAAACGCTCTCTTCTTTCCTTGGCGCTTTTTCAATTATGTATGGCTTTATAAAAAACAGGCTGATCACGACAGCCCCAAAGCTGATGGAATTTGCCAGAAAGCAGGCCACGGCCCCAAAAGCGCCCATAACAATACCGGCGATTGCCGGTCCTATGATCCTGGACATATTGAAAACCGCGGAATTTAATGCGATCGCATTCATCAGATCCTCTTTGCCAACCAACTCTACAACAAAGGATTGTCTGGACGGCATGTCAAGCGTATTAATAAACCCCTGCATTGTGGCGGTCACCAGTATATGCCAATACTGAATTTTCCCCGTCCACGCTAAAATCGCAAGCGCCATGGTAATGATGAGCGATGCCGACTGGGTAAAAATCAAAATGTTCTTTTTGGGCAGTTTATCGATCAGGACCCCCGCAAACAGAGAAAACAGAAGCACCGGAGTGAATTGAAGCGCCCCAATCAGGCTTAACAAAAACGCTGAGTTTGTCAGCTTGTATGCAAGCCACGGCTGGGCGATATTCTGCATCCATGTGCCTGTTGTGGAAATGCACATCCCGATCCAGAAATAGCGGAAGTTCCTGTGTTTTAATGCGATAAAGGGGTTATTCATTGTCAATCCGCCGTTATGAATGAATTTCATTGAATGTTCTTTCTGATACGGGGTGTGATTTTGAATTTTGCCTTATACGCCCGGGGTACCGCCTTGAATTATATATTTAAATGACTGTGTTTTCAACGGTTTATATGTGACGGCTGATAGGTACATGGGTGGTGAAGGCCTGCCGTTTTTACGCCGGAAAGCCTGCTTTTAGAAGCCATTATATGGCATTTTAGATTTTTTTGTGGTAAAGTTTAAATATGCTAAGCATTAAGAGAGGTGAACCGCAATGGACATCAGAATGGCGGCGCAAAAGGATATAGACAGTATCCGTGTGCTTTATGAACATTTTTTTGTATTTAACGCAAACCAGCAGCCGCAGTATTACAGGGAAGCACTGGAAAGCGGAAAATATCCCGCAAGCGTAATTGAAAACAGTCATGAGGACATTTTCATTGCCGTTGAGGAGCATGCTGTGATCGGACTGATTCACGTTTTAGAAGATAAAACCCCGCCTTACGGGGTTTACATTCCATACCGATTTGGGGTTATTGTCGATCTTTTTGTGGAACCGCCCTTTCGCGGAACCGGCGTGGGCGCGTTACTGACGGACGCCGCAAAACAGTGGGCTAAAAAGAGAGAGCTTGCGTATCTTGAGTTATTTGTACTTGCTGAAAATGAGAACGGAATACGGTTTTATGACCATATCGGGTTTAAAACAGTTTCCCATACCATGCGTCTGACGTTGTAAGCATATTTGCGCGGGAAGCGTTTTTTCAAGCGATTGAAACGCCCTTAAAAGCGTTTCAATCAATAGGGATATTGGACCATATTGCAGCAAAAACTAAAAGCGGGAGCGCGGCCTGTGGCCGCGCTCCCGCTTTTATGGTTATTTAATATCTGATGAACAAAGCATGATTTATTCCGCGTCAAGCGTTACTTTTCCCTCGGTCACGGTGGCGCTGATGCGGGCAATGCTTTCCGTATAGCGTGCGATGAGCAGCGACGCCGCGGTGTCCTCGATTTCCTTCTGGATCAGTCTGCGCAGGTTGCGCGCGCCGTACTTAACGGAATAGGATTTTTCGACCAAATAGTCAATCACCTTTTCGTCATATTCAAACGTTATGCCCCGCTCGCGCAGCGCGCCCTGCATATCACCGAGCATGATGGCTGCGATGGGACGGAAGTTTTCGGGCGTGAGCTGGTTGAAGGAGACGATCTCATCGACACGGTTGATAAACTCCGGACGCATGATGTCCTGCAGCGCCTTGAGCGCCTTTTCCCTGCCCTGCTCGGAAATCGTGCGGTTAAAGCCCACCGAGCCGTCGCGTCGGTCGCTTCCCGCGTTTGAAGTCATGATAATCACGGTGTTTTCAAAATTTACGGTGCGGCCGTGCGCGTCTGTGATGTGCCCGTCGTCAAGGATCTGAAGCAGCACATTGAGCACGTCGGGATGCGCTTTTTCAATTTCATCAAAGAGGATGACCGAGTATGGCTTGCGGCGTATTTTTTCCGTCAGCTGGCCGGCCTCGTCGTAGCCCACATAGCCGGGAGGCGCGCCGATCATGCGCGAAACCGAATGCTTTTCCATAAACTCGGACATATCAAGCCGGATAAGCGACTCGGGCGAGTCGAACAGATCCTGGGAAAGGCATTTGACAAGCTCGGTTTTTCCCACGCCGGTCGGGCCGACAAAAATAAAGGAAACCGGCTTATGCTTGGCGGAAATACCCACCCGGCCGCGCCGGATCGCTGCGGCCACGGAGGAAACGGCCGCGTCCTGCCCGATGATGCGCTGCTTAAGCCGCTCCTCAAGCTTTGACAGGCGTTCAAACTCCTGCTCTTGGATTCGGCTTGCCGGAATCTTCGTCCACAGCTCGATGACATGCGCAAGATCCTCCACACCGAGCTTGGGCGGCCCGTCGCGCATGACCTGCCGGAGCTTACCGCTGAGCTGCAGCTCGTGGCTTTTCAGATATGCAAGCCGCTCATAAGCGCCCGATGCGGTATCCAGCATGAGCTTTTCCCGCTCCGTGCGGATCGAGTCGATCTCCTTGCGCAGCGCGTCCGCCTCGGCGATGGCAGGGCTTTTCAGATTTACGTCCGAACAGGCCTCATCAATCAGGTCAATGGCCTTGTCGGGTAAAAAACGGTCGCTGATATAGCGCTCGGACAGCAGCACGGCCTGACGCGCAACCTCCGGCGTGATAATCACACCGTGAAACTGCTCGTAATACCGCGCGATGCCCTTGATAATCTCAATGGATTCATCGATGGACGGTTCGCCCACCGTGACCGGCTGAAACCGGCGCTCAAGCGCCGAATCCTTTTCAATATGCTTCCTGTACTCGGTAAACGTGGTCGCGCCGATCACCTGAATTTCTCCGCGCGAGAGCGACGGCTTTAAGATATTTGCGGCGTTCATCGAGCCTTCCGCATCCCCCGCACCGACCAGATTATGCACCTCGTCGATGACCAGAATGATGTTTCCGAGCTTTTTAATTTCCTCGATGAGCCCCTTCATACGCGACTCAAACTGACCGCGAAACTGCGTGCCGGCTACAAGGGCCGTCAAATCCAGCAGATAAACCTCTTTATCCCGCAGCTTATACGGCACCCGGCCGTCCGCGATGCGCTGCGCGAGCGCTTCGGCAATGGCGGTTTTGCCCACGCCGGGCTCGCCGATCAGGCAGGGGTTGTTTTTCTGCCTGCGGTTGAGTATCTGAATGACCCGCTCAAGTTCCTGTTCGCGCCCTACAATCCGGTCAAGCCGGCCGAGCTGCGCCTTTTTACTCAGCGATATGCAGTAGTTTTCCAAAAATTTGCGTTTGGACTCACGCGCATCCGAGCCTTCACGCCGCTCCTTTTCGCGCTGAACGCGGCCTTCGCCCGGCTCGCTTTCGTTTTCGGACATATGCGCAGCCCCAAAAAGCCGGTTTAAAAAAGGAAAGGTGGCGGTGTTGCCCGTATCGTCCTCTTCTCCCTGCTCCGGCGGCATGGTCGTCAGTCCCTCGGCGCCGCCGAAGGCCTCAAGCATCTCTCCCGAAATATTATCCAGTTCTTCGTCGGATATCCCCATCTTTTGAAGGATATCGTTGACGGGTTTAATGCCAAGCTCTTTGGCACATTTGATGCATATGCCCTCGTTAATGGTGTTGCCGCCTTCAATGCGCGTGATAAACACCACGGCGACATTCTTTTTGCATCTGGAACACATGGTTGGCTGCATAATTTTCTCCTTGTTTATATGCCCGTCTGGGCGAATCGCACAAAAGTGTGCTCAGTCGAATTCTTTATAACTTTTTTTGTCTGATCAGGCGGATGTACTGGATCAGATACAGGACCATTGCCGCCACCGACAGCCCGAGCGCCATCGCAATCATTATACTCGCTGCGGTGTGAGATATTCCTTTAAATAAAAGCAGCGCCGCACAAACAGCGAAAACTAGAACCGTGGCCGCCTTGCCGACATAGTTTGCCGACAGCACATCGTAAACCTTTTTGTATAAAACCAGCGCTCCCAGCCCCATAAGCAGTTCCTTACAGGCAAACACGATAAACGCCCACAGCGGCAAAAGCCCCGCGGCGGTAATGCAGTACAGCGCGACGGCTGCCATAAACTTGTCTGCCAGCGGATCAAGGATGCGGCCCAGCTTCGTCACCAGGTGACAGTGGCGGGCAATATATCCGTCCAATCCGTCGGAAATCGATGCGACCAGATAGACCAGCGCGGCAAGCTGATACGCATCCTCCCGGCCGGAAAAAAACACGACTGCAAACACAGGCACGAGTAAAAGTCTGAATATGGACAATGCGTTGGGTATGTTCATCTTCATCCATCCTAACAACACAGGCAGCTGCCCTTAATCATACGCGGGTATCTTGCATACTGCCCTGCGGCACACATTAGTATATTATACGAAATTAAGTAAAAAAGCTACTGGAAACCTTCCATTATCAAAAAGCCCTTACAGCCCAAGCAGATACCGGATGGGATTTATGTACATGAAAACCCTGACAAACCAGGTCTTTTCCAGCAGCTCCTGCGAAATCAGCACCCCGGTAAACCGAAGCACCCAGGTCACTGCGAAGAGGATCAGAAGTCCGTATACCGCGCCGAGCGTAATGCCCCCGATTTTATTGATGGCATGAAGCACAGGCAGGCCAAACGCGGTGCTGATGATATTGGCAAGCACGGTGAGCACCAGCGAGGCCACCGCGAAAACCGCCGCAAACACGAGGATATATGTCAGCGTCTGCGTAAAGACGCGCGCGATGCCCGACCTTACGGAAAGCTGCTTTTCTTCAATGAGCGCGTCCGCCTTTTTCGCTAGGCCGTCCGCCGCTTCGCTGGAAATGCCCAGCGCTTCAAATGTATCTGTAATCGCGGTGAAAATCTTGCTTTTATCCTGCTCTCCGGAGTTTGCGCCCGCCTTGGCAAGCGTGCTGTCGGCCGCGTCGGTTGACAGCCAGCCGATATACGGCTCGATATAGCCGCTGAGTTTTTCCGAATAGTTTTCGGCCGCGTAGCCGCCCAGCAAAAGCGCCGCCACAAGGATGACCACGCCGGCAAGGCTCATGATAAAGCCCTTCCGGTAGCCGCTCCACACGCACGCCCCCAGTATCCCCAGCGCCAGCAAATCCAGGATGATGTTCATATCCGCACCCTCCGGTTTTTGAGTTTCTTAGACCTGCCCGAACGGGCAAAACGCAGATTTTTCGCTGTGTTATTCTATCATAGCCGCACAGCTATGGTAGAATATGTCATCTTTTCCGGTTGCCCCGCAGGGGCAAGGAAAAGGACTGGAATGGCAGTTGTCAATAACCGCAGGCGGTTGTTATATCATGCCTGATGAACAAATCAAAGATACAGCAGCTGCACTGGTTGGATGGGTTTTATGATTTGCTCCGGTGCAAGATTTTTGCGGTGTGTACCGCACAAACCGGGCACCCGGAGTATTTTTTGTTTTCAAAAGCACTGCGCGCGCATTATGGGGTAAAAAGCTTCACAAACCGCGCGCCGATGAGCAGCGCAGATCCGTCCTCCCGCATTACGACCGAACGGACATCGCCCAGACCGCCGCACGAGGCGGTTTCCTTCATGTCGCTTGCGTAGATTTTCAGCGTGTCCGCGTACAACACGCCCACATATTTGCCCGCCGCGGAAATCTGCCTGACCTCCTCGGTTATGGCCGCCTGTGAGAGCTCCTTCGCGCCGGCGCCGAGAATATGTACCGTCGTGTCTCCGCCGGCCTGATACCGGCCCAGCAGAATCGCCGCGAAGCCCTCCTGCGACACGCTGAAATCTCTCAGGCAGTTTTCACCGAATGAAAACTCACCCGCCTGTTTTCCTTTTCCGTCATAAAAGACCACTCTGTCCTGCGCGACGGCGCACAGGCTGTTCTTGCCGGTATAAAAAACGGACAGCACCGCCGTATCCATTATATCATTATCCGCAATGGGCGGTTCCTTAGACAAATCAAACACAAGAATGCTGCTGAAAAAGGTTCCGTTCTTCTGGCCGATACAGGCCGCCGCCATTCTTTTGCCGTCCGGCGACACCGCGGCGTCAATGACATACCGCTCGGAGGAATACCATTTAAAGACCGGCTGCACCGCGGCGTCATATACCGTAACGGCGGCCTTGTCGCCCGACTGGTTGGTCACCAGCACAAACCCTCCGTTTTCGCTCAGCCCGGCGTTAATGATCTGTTCCTCGGCCTGACCGGAGCCTGCCAGCGTGAACGCGCGCGTATATACAAAGCCCGTGCCCCCGCGGTCAAAGCCCAGCGCATACTCGCCTTTTGTGCGCAGCGAAGGCGCCTTCATGACCGCCTGCGCGTACAGACGCTCCTTGCCCGCGCCGTCATAAAGCTTAAGCCCGTCGGTTGCAAGTGCCGCCAGCCCGTCCGGAATGGCCGCATAGCAGCTTTTCAGCCCCGTATCGACAAGGATCTCTCCCGTATCGCCGGACTGTTCGGCGACCGCGAGGGGAATCAGTGGTTTAAAGTTCCCGCCGCTGAGTTGATCGCGATAGTAAAGGCCCAGCATGACAAGCACCAGCGTCAGACCCGCAAGCAGCGCGCGCGCGCCGGTCTTTTTGTTCAGGCGGGGCTTTCGGGGCTGCGCGTCCTTTTCCGTTTTTACTGAGATAGCCACTGCGCATCCACTCCCTCCCGGTACCACAGCCCCGTCATATACAGCCCGCAGGCGGGGACGGTCGGCCCTGTAAGGCCTCTGTTGCGGCTTTCAAGCAATGCCGGAATCTCATCCGGGGAAAGCTTTCCCCGGCTTGCGTACATGACTGTGCCCACCATGGCGCGCACCATGTTGTATAAGAATCCGTCCGCGCATACGCGCAGCTCAATAAATTTATCTTTTTTCTCAACGTCAAAATAAAAAACCGTGCGGATGGTTGATTTGACGCTGCTGCCCTGAGTGCGCACCGCGGCAAAATCATGTTTTCCTAAAAACATCCGGGCGGCCGCGCGCATCACGTCCACGTCGAGCGCGTACGGATAAAAATACGCGCGGGAGCGCTCAAACGGATCGCGGTGGCGGTCGTTATAGATCCTGTAGGTATATTCCTTCTTTTCAAGAGAGCCGACGGCGTGAAAGCGCTCGCCGACGGCGGCGGCCGCGCGCACGACGATGTCGCCGGGCAGATGCGCGTTGAGCGCAAAGGGCAGCCTCTCCATCGTAATTGTTGAATCCGTCCGAAAATTGGCGACATACCGGCGCGCATGCACGCCCGCGTCCGTCCGCCCGCAGCCGGTCAGGGAAACCGCATGCCCGACCGTTTTTTCGATCGCCTGCTTGAGTGTGCTGCAAACCGTAACGTCGCGCATTTGCGTCTGCCAGCCGTGGTATGCCGTTCCGTCAAAGCGCAAAAGGATAGCCGTGTTCTTCAAGCGCATGCTCCTTTCACCGGATATGAACCGTACGGTCGACCTACATTGTAAGCCCGGCCGTCAGGATAACGGCGGCGGTAAAAAGCGCCGAAAGCCCGAGCGAGGTATAATCGCGCGCCTCCATATGCAGAATGCGCAGCCTTGTACGTCCCTCTCCGCCCCTGTAGCAGCGGCTTTCCATGGCGATGGCCAGCTCGTCGGCACGCCGAAAGGCGCTGATAAACAGCGGCACAAGCAGCGGAACCAGCGCGTTTGCCCGGCGTACCAGGTTTCCGCTTTCAAAATCCGCGCCCCGCGCGCGCTGGGCGCTCATGATCTTGTCGGTTTCCTCAATGAGCGTGGGAATAAAGCGCAGCGCGATGGTCATCATCATAGCAAGCTCATGCACCGGAACGCGCAGCTTTTTGAGCGGCCCCAACAGCCGTTCAAGCCCGTCGGTAAGCATGATGGGCGAGGTGGTATATGTCAGTAAAAATGTGCCCGCGATGAGCATGAGGATGCGCGCGACCATGTAAATTGCCGTCACGACGCCCTCGCGCGTAATATGAAAAATCCACCACTCGGCGACGATCCGCCCGGGCGTGTAAAATATATTGAGCAGCGCGGTAAAAACGATGATAAACACGAGCGGTTTTAAGCCGCGCAGGACGACTTTCAGGTTGATCTTCGACAGCGAGATCGTGCCCAGCAGCCAGAAAAGCATAATCAGATAGGCGACAAAGCCCTTGGCGATAAACAGGGCAATGATATAAACAAACGTCAAAAGGATTTTTACGCGCGGATCGAGCTTATGCACGACCGTATCGCCCGGAAAAAACTGGCCGAGCGTGATATCCTTAAGCATGCGTCCCACCCCCCGTCAGAGAAAGCACCGCGTCGACGGCCTGCTCGGTGGTGTATACCGAGGCGTTAATCGGAAGGCCCATGCTCTTCAGGCGCATAAACACCTTTGTAATCTGCGGCACGGATAGCCCGACGGCCTCCAGCTGCGGGGCGCTTGAAAACACCTCGTGCGGCGTGCCCGTCATCAGGATGCCCGCCTGATTCATCACGACGATGCGGTCGACCGTGCGCGCGATTTCCTCCATGCTGTGCGTAACCAGAATGACAGTCGAGTTCTTCGCGCGGTGATATTCGCGGATATTCGCAAGCAGCGCATCACGGCCGGCCGGGTCAAGCCCCGCCGTCGGCTCGTCGAGAATAAACACGTCGGGCTGCATGGCGATCACGCCCGCAATGGCTGCGCGCCGCTTCTGGCCGCCGGACAGTTCAAAGGGGGATTTATCCAGAATATCCTTCCCCAGGCCGACAAAATCGGCGGCTTCCAGCACGCGCGCACGAATTTCGTTTTCATTTAAACCCATATTTTTGGGTCCAAAGGCAATGTCCTTAAAAACAGTCTCCTCAAACAGCTGGTACTCCGGATACTGAAAAACAAGCCCGACCTTAAAACGCACCTGCCGGATATCGCTGCCGTCGGCCCAGATATCACGCCCTGAAAGCAGCACCCTGCCCTTTGTCGGCTTGAGCAGGCCGTTTAAATGTTGGATAAACGTCGACTTTCCCGAACCGGTATGGCCGATGATACCTAAAAGCTCGCCTTCGTACGCTTCAAAATCCACATTATTGAGCGCGCGGCTTTCAAACGGCGTTCCTTTTCCATAAATATATGAGAGCCCCTCGGTCTTAATGATTGCTTGCATTGGACAATCCCTCCGAAAGCAGTTTAAACAGCACCCGGGCGCATTCTTCGGTGTCCAGCGCATCAAGCGGGACATCAAGACCCTCCTGCCTGAGCCTGTACAGCAATTCAACCGTCTGCGGCACAGAAAGCCCGGCCGCGCGCAGGGTGTCCACCTGTGAAAAGACCTGCTTTGGCGTACCGTCCAAAAGTATGCTGCCGCTGTCCATGACCACCACGCGGTCGGCCTCGGCCGCCTCGTTCATATGGTGGGTGATGAGGATAATGGTGATGCCATACTCCTGATTTAAGCTGCGGATGGTCGCCATAACCTCGCGGCGTCCGGTCGGGTCGAGCATGGCGGTCGGCTCATCGAGCACAATGCACTCCGGACGCATGGCAATGATGCCCGCAATGGCTACGCGCTGCTTCTGCCCGCCCGACAGCATATGCGGGGCATGCTGCTTGTATTCCGACATGCCCACCGCTTTTAGCGCCTCGTCCACGCGCTGCCGGATTTCCTCCGAGGGCACGCCCAGGTTTTCCGGTGCGAACGCCACATCCTCTTCCACCACGGTGGCGACGATCTGGTTGTCCGGGTTTTGAAACACCATGCCCACCGCCTGCCGGATATTAAATATATGGCTTTCATCGCAGGTGTCCATGCCCTTGATAATCATTTTGCCGCCGGACGGCAGCAAAATAGCGTTAAAGTGCTTTGCAAGTGTGGATTTTCCCGAGCCGTTGTGCCCGATAATGGCTACAAACTGCCCTTTTTCTATGTGCAGGCTGACATGATCAAGAACGTCCGGAATATCCTCGGCGACGCCCTGATAACGAAAAGTCAGATTTTCACTTTCAATAAAACGATCCATCGTTTATCCTTTCCAATAACGGGTAACAAGCAGACGGAATAGTCCCCCAAACGGGTTTTTGGTCCGATATAAGCCGGTCCGGCGGCCGGGTTATTTAAACGGCCCTCTATCTGTACGGCGTCCAGCGTCCGGCCGCTCCGCACGGAAGCGCCATTGCGCTTGCGGTCACAAGCAGCCCCAGCTCATCGGATTCCACACTGCCGCCAAAGCGCGGCTTTACGGTGCTGCCCAGCAGATATCCGAGCACAGACGGAGCCAGCCCCGTCGTATAGGAATTGACGATGAAAAAGCACGGGTCGTCGCTCAGCGCCTGCGCGCACAGCTTTACAAGGGCATAAATGTTTTCTTCGATCTTCCAGATCTCGCCGGATGGCCCGCGCCCGTAGGACGGCGGATCCATAATAATGGCGTCATACCGGTGCCCGCGCCGGATTTCCCGCTCCACAAAGCGCGCGCAGTCGTCAATGATCCAGCGCACAGGCTTCTGTTTAAGCCCTGAAACGGCGGCATTTTCCCGCGCCCACGCCACCATGCCGCGCGCCGCGTCTACATGGCACACCGAGGCGCCCGCTTCAAGCGCCGCGACTGTCGCGCCGCCGGTGTAGGCAAACAGATTGAGCACCGAAACGGGTCTTTCCGCGTTTTTAACGCACCGTGAGATAAAGTCCCAGTTGACCGCCTGCTCGGGGAAAAGCCCGGTATGCTTAAAATTCATAGGCTTTACCTGAAACGTAAGCCCTTTATAGCGAATATCCCATTTATCGGGAAGTCCGTGGTTTTCCCAGCGCCCGCCGCCGGAGCCGGAACGTACATAGCGCGCGTCGGGGTTTTTCCAGCGGGGATGAAGCCGCGGCGTATCCCAGATCGCCTGCGGGTCCGGGCGGACCAGCACATATTTTCCCCAGCGCTCAAGCTTTTCACCGCCTGAACAGTCCAGCAGTTCGTAATCCTTCCAACCGTCGGAAATCCACATAGCTCCACCATTTTTTCTCTATACTGCCGGCGTTTACACCGGTGTGTGCAAGAAGGTCCCGCATGTATTGTGCGCAGTTTTCCGCGCGATGCGGGCCAAAAAATCAAATGTTTAGAAAATGCCTGTAAAACGGCCTGCCCGCGCAGGCACAACTTTCTCAGATTATACCATTGCCGCGCCTGTCCGTCAATCGCACACGGACAGGCGCGGCAATGAAAAATCCCGATTCACGGCAAAATCGGAGCAATCGACCCGATTCGGCCAAAAATAATCCGATTCATGGGGCGGCCGCGTTTTACTTTCCGGTGTTTGCAAGCAGTCCCACGCAGTCATAGTTCTTCTTGGAGGCAATCAGACTCCTGTTTTCTTTAAACAGTGTGTGCTGCAGCGTGATGACCAGATAATCCGCCTGTTTGACGGCGTCCGCCAGAGAAAGGTTCTCAAAGCCGCTCACCGTGTCTTTTGTAACATTCGGTTCGCACGCGGTAACCCGGAAGCCCTTGTCCCTGAGTATCTCACACAGCTCCACCGACGGGCTTTCGCGCATATCGTCGATGTCCGGCTTGTAGGAAAGCCCCAGCACGCACACATGCGCGCCCGGCTCCACATCCCGGGCGACGCGCTGCGCGACCCATGCGGGCTTATGGTCGTTTTCCATGCGCGCGGCGTAAATAAGCGGCGTGATATCCTCGAATTTCTCGTGGATAAACCATGGGTCTACCGCGATGCAGTGGCCGCCCACGCCGACGCCCGGCGTGAGGATATTGACGCGCGGATGGCAGTTTGCAAGCGAAATAAGATTATAGATATCAATGCCCAGCCTGTCGGCCACGACGGAAAGCTCGTTTGCGTAGGCGATGTTGATGTCCCGGTAGGTGTTTTCCACCAGCTTGCACATTTCCGCGGTGATGTCGTCGGTGAGCATGATCCTGCCCTTGGTGACCAGCTTTGAATAAAGCTCCTGCGTGACAAGACCCGCTTTTTCCACACGTGCGCCGATAATGCGGTTGTTTTCACGCAGCTCAATGAGCATGCGTCCGGGGAGCACGCGCTCGGGGCAGTGCGCAGTATAAAAATCGTCGCGCGAAATGCCGCTGATACTCTCCACGATTTCCTCCACGCGGCGCGTAGTCATGGGCGGAACGGTGGATTCAAGCACCACAAGGTTCCCCTTTTTGACTTTGGGCGCGAGCATCGAGGCGGCGGATTCGACATACCTGATGTCGGATACGCGCTTGCCCTCCGGCGTTTCGCGGTACGGCGTCTGCACGGTAATAATAAACGCGTCGCCCTCGGGCACGGTCGTTGAAAAGCTCAGCCTGCCCAGCTTGAGCGCCTGCTCAAGCGCCTCCTGAAGCCCGGGCTCGACGATGTGTATTTTCCCCTTATTCAGGGTTGCCACGACCTCTTCGTTTATATCAAAGCCGCACACTTCAAAGCCCGCCAGGGCGAAGGTGATTGCTGTAGGCAGGCCGATATAGCCAAGCCCCATAATGGTTATTTTTTTCATGCCGACCTCCATCGTGTCGTTATATTTTCTTTTGGCAGGGCCCGGACGCGCCGGGCACCGTTTTTGCTTCATGAATCCGCCGGGTTAAACCAGGCTTTTGAGTTTTTCCGCCATGTCCGTGCTCTCCCACGGCAGCGAAATATCGCTTCGTCCGAAATGACCGTATGCCGCCACCTGACTGTAAATGGGACGGCGAAGGTCAAGGTGGCTGATAATGCTCGCCGGGCGCAGGTCAAACTGCTCTGTAACAAGCTTCGAGAGCTTTGCGTCGTCTATGATCCCGGTGCCGAAGGTCTCCACCAGAACAGACACGGGGCGCGCCACGCCGATGGCGTAGGCAAGCTCCAGCTCGCAGCGGCGGGCAAGTCCCGCGGCAACAATGTTTTTGGCGATATAGCGCGCCATATAGGCCGCGCTGCGGTCGACCTTGGTCGGGTCCTTGCCCGAAAAAGCGCCGCCGCCGTGACGGGCGTATCCGCCGTAGGTATCTACGATGATTTTGCGTCCTGTCAGGCCCGAGTCGCCCTGCGGCCCGCCCACCACGAAGCGTCCGGTGGGGTTGATAAACAGCTTGGTGTTTTCATCGATGTAGCCTGCGGGGATGACGGGCTTGATGACGCTTTCAATGATCCCGTCTCGCAGCTCTTTCCCGCTGACGTCCGGGTCATGCTGCGAGGAAACCACGATGGCGTCGCAGCGCAGGACGCGCCCGTCGTCGTCATATTCCACCGTGACCTGTGTTTTCCCGTCCGGGCGCAGAAACGCAAGCGCGCCGTTTTTACGCACCTGCGCAAGACGGTAGGCAAGCGCGTGCGCCATGGAGATCGGCGCCGGCATCAGCTCGGGCGTTTCGTCGCAGGCGTAGCCAAACATCATACCCTGATCGCCCGCGCCGATGAGATCCGCGCTGTCGGCATGACTGTTTTTAAATTCAAATGATTCGTTGACCCCCATGGCAATGTCGGGGCTCTGCTCGTCGATGGACGTAAGCACCGCGCAATTGTCCGCGCTGAACCCATACTCCGCCTTGGTGTAGCCGATGCGGCGGATCGTCGAGCGCACAATGGACGGGATATCCGCGTAGCATTCGGTTGAAATTTCCCCCATCACCAGTACCATGCCGGTGGTAACAATGCTCTCGCACGCCACGCGCGCGTATTTGTCCTCGGCAAGGATTGTGTCGAGCACGCTGTCGGAAATCTGGTCGCATATCTTGTCCGGATGCCCTTCCGTTACGGACTCCGAAGTAAACATTCTGTGTGCCATATAAGCTGATATCTCCTTGCTAAATAGTTTGACTGCTCTGTTTGTCCGGAATAAAAACGGACGGTATTTTCCTCTGCTTATCCGGGTCTTTGTAAAGCGCAAAACCATCCGGACGCGAAGTCTATATAAACGGCCATCGCCTGCCGGCCTGCCGAAATATGAGAAATAAACAGGAGCTTTCTCAGTGCCGGGCGGCAAAAAATCCTTTTATACCGCACAGGCCGCCGCATTATGCCGCGCGGCTTTTCTTTTCGACATAAAGTATCGGCTCAAGCCCCCGATATCCGTCATTATATTATCATATATCGGCCGTACTATAAAGTAGTAAAATGAATAATAATATTAAGTCCGCATGCCGTTTTCTTTATGCATCCGGTGTCCCGATAATCGCCGCCGTCTGTTAAAACCGGCGAAGCGCCGCTTTTTTGGCTGCTGCATCAAATAAAGCTTCCCGCGCACTCATCTGCATGAAATGCTTCACTTAAGCGTCTTTCCGGCGTAAATGCGGCATCTTTGTTTACAAGGCAGCCGGCATTTGATATACTATCCTATAATCTATCGTTTCACTCACAGACGTCGGTAAAAACAAAAATCCGGCGCGAACTGACCGCGAAAAGAATTGCTCCCGAGTGAATAAGGAGGCGCAGACACACATGACCGATGAAATTAAGCAAATCGCATCCAGAATAAAGGAATTGCGGGAAATTTCCGGCTGCACCGTAGAAACACTCGCCGCCGAGCTGGACGTAGACCCGCAAACGTACATAAGCTACGAAACCGATGGTGTAAACATTCCCATCAGTGTCCTGTACCATATCTCGCAGAAATTCAAGGTAGATCTGACTGAAATACTGACCGGGCAGACGCCCAGACTGGACGACCTGTGCGTTGTCAAAAGCGGGCGCGGTGCGCGGATCGACCGCTATCCCGGCTATACTTTTCAGTCGCTCGCATATAAATTTTCACATAAGATCATGGAGCCTCTTCTGGTGACGGTCGACCCGGATCACGACACCCCCACGCTGGTGACGCATGCCGGACAGGAATTCAACTTTGTGCTCGAGGGCAGCATTGAGCTGCTTTTTGATGAAAAGCGCGTGGTGCTCGGCGTGGGCGACTCGGTTTATTTTAACCCCGCCCACCCGCACGGCCAGCGCGCCTTTGGCGACAAACCGGCCAGGTTCCTCACCGTCATTGCGGAATAGCTTCATAAGCTAAGGAGAACTGCTTTTTATGCTGGAGAGATTTTTACCCCGAACGGAATTTTCCTCTTACGAGGATTTTAAAAGCAACTATACGCTCAACATTCCGGATAACTTCAACTTTGGTTTTGATATCGTTGATCAGTGGGCGCGCACCGAGCCGCAAAAAAAAGCGCTCGTCTGGTGCGACGACCATGACCGCGCACACAGCTTCACCTTTGATGAGATCAGCCGGCTTTCAAACCGCGCGGCTAACTTTTTTGCGGCTCTGGGCATCCGAAAAGGCGACCCGGTCATGCTCATCCTGCGCCGCCGGTATGAATACTGGATCTGCGCGGTGGCGCTGCACAAGCTGGGTGCGGTTTTGATTCCGGCCTCGCTGCAGCTGACCGCGAAGGACATCGTATACCGCTGCGGCGCCGCGGGCGTGCGCATGCTCGTGTGCGTAAACGACGCGTTTGTTGTCAGTCAGGTCGAAGAAGCCGCCGGCGGTTGTCCGAAGGTTGCCGCCCGCGCGCTGGTGGACGGCGTCAGAGAAGGCTGGCTTGATTTTTCCGAAGAACTCAACAAATACCCCGATGTGTTCGAGCGCCCGACGGGCAAGGACGCCACGCAAAACGAAGACACCATGCTCATGTACTTCACCTCGGGCACAACCGGCATGCCCAAAATGGTCATGCACAATTTTATCCATCCGCTCGGGCATATCGTAACGGCAAAATACTGGCAGCGCGTGCAGGAAAACAAGCTGCACATGTCGGTATCCGATTCCGGCTGGGCAAAGTTCGGCTGGGGCAAGATTTATGGGCAGTGGATTTGCGGGGCCACCATTTTCGGCTACGATATGGATAAATTTGTGCCCGCGCTGCTGCTGGAAAAGCTCCAGAAATACCGGGTGACCACCTTCTGCGCGCCGCCCACGATGTTCCGTTTTATGCTGCAGGAGGACCTTACAAAATATGATTTAAGCTCCATCGAGCACGCCTGCATCGCGGGCGAACCGCTCAATCCCGAGGTTTTCAAGCGTTTTTATGAGATCACCGGCATTCGCCTGACCGAGGGCTTCGGGCAGAGCGAATCGTCCGTGCTGATTGCCAATTTCGAGTGGTTTAAGCCCCGCCCCGGCTCCACGGGAAAGCCCTCTCCGCTTTATAACATCGACCTGCTTGACGGCGAAGGAAACGCCTGCGCCGAGGGCGAGGAGGGCGAGATCGTCGTGCGCGGCATTGATAAATGCATGCCCGCCGGCCTGTTTACCGGATATTATCACGACCCCGAGGTCACCGGCAGGGTCATGTACGACGGCGATTACCATACCGGAGACGTCGCCTGGCGGGACGCGGACGGCTATTACTGGTTTGTCGGCAGAAACGACGACGTCATCAAATGTTCGGGCTACCGCATCGGCCCGTTTGAGGTGGAATCGGCGCTCATCACGCATCCGTCCGTTGTGGAGTGCGCCGTAACCGCGGCGCCCGACCCCATCCGCGGGCAGGTGGTCAAGGCGACAGTCGTACTTACAAAAAGCTGCGCGCACAGAAAAGATGACCCGGCGTTCATTCATGAGCTTCAGGAGCACGTCAAGCATGTGACCGCGCCTTATAAATATCCGCGCATCATCGAGTTTGTCGATGAGCTTCCCAAAACCGTCAGCGGCAAAATCCGCCGCGCCGAGATCCGCTCGAAGGATGCAAAATAATGTCCACTGAGCAGATGCATTGATAATTTGTTTGGTGGTATCCCAAGCGAAAGCTTCGAATACCATCAGATGCAAAAAAACACGATTATTTCATTGCGGAGGAAGCGTTTTTTTAATTGTTCAGCAGACATTAAATAGGTATTCGGCTCTGAAAGCGAACGTCGGGGAGGTATCTGTTTGACTCGCAGTAAAAGCAGTCCCGCCGCGTCGGCTCTGTTTAGCAGCCATCTGACCGCGGCGCTTAAAAAGGGCGTGGGGATCCTGCGCAGTGTACCGCCGTCCGGCAGCGCGCTTATGCGTGTGCTGCTGTGGCAGCGCCATGCCGCCAAATGCCGCGCCGCCCGACTGAAAAAGGGACACAGCGTACCGCCCATTCTTATTTTTGGGCTGACCTCCCGCTGCAATTATAGCTGCAAAGGCTGCTACTCAAGTGCGCTGCATGCCCAATCCGGACAGCCGCAATCCCCCGCGTGCGCCGGCGAGCTTTCGGCGCGCGTTTTTTCCCGCGTGTTTTCTCAGGCGGAGACTATCGGCGTTTCGCTACTGATGCTGGCCGGCGGCGAACCGCTGCTGCGCCCCGACGTCTTGGAGCTGGCGGCCAAACGCAAAAATCTTTTGTCCCTTGTATTTACAAACGGGTCGCTGCTTGACGACCGCTTTTCTGGCTGGTTTTCGCGGCACCGCAGCGTGATCCCCGTCCTGAGTATCGAGGACGGGCAGGAGCTGACCGATGCGCGCCGCGGTCCGGGCGCCTATCAGGCGGCGTTTGAGGCCATGAACCGGCTCTCCCTCAGGCGTGTGCCCTTTGGGCTTTCCTTAACGGCAACGTCCGAAAACACCGCGGCAGTTACCTCGGATGATTTTATCCGGGAGCATTACAAACTTGGCTGCCGCCTCTTTTTATATGTCGAATATGTCCCCGCGGATTTAAGCGATCGCCCCCTCGCGCTCTCAAATACCGATAAAAGCCTGCTGCTTTCGCGCGCGAAGGAGCTGGAGGAAGACTTCCCCGCCCTGTTTATCCCCTTTCCCGGCAATGAAGAACCCTATGGCGGCTGTCTGGCCGCCGGTCGCGGTTTTGCTTACATCGGCGCGCAGGGCGGGCTGATGCCCTGCCCGTTTGCCCCCGTCAGCGACCGCAGCATAGCCGATATGAAGCTGCTTGACGCGCTGGATTCCCCGCTTTTAAAGACCGTGCGCGGCAGTCATGCTTTACTGCATGAAAGCGTCGGCGGCTGTGCGCTCTCGTCCAACCGCGAATGGCTTCTCAGTCAGGTGAGCGGAAATCCGGCCGGCGGCCGGCCGCTCGAAGCGCCGTCGGGGAAGTAACGGCGTACAGGCATTGTGCGGCGGAAAAAAATGCGTGACCGCCAGTCATCTGCCGTGCGATCAAGCCCCTGTTTCTGTCAAAAAACAAAACGCTTACCATGAAATCATGGTAAGCGCTTTTTGTTGAGTTGCTTATATGCGCAGGATACGGAATAAATCAAGTGGCTTCTGTGGCACGATTCAAAATTAATTGCGCCTCAATTTCCTTTTTTGACTTTTTATCCAATATCTCACCCGAAAGAGCTTTTAAGATAAAATTATCGATTTCATCGGTATGATATCTTTTTTTAATACTTATCAATATGTTTAAAATGTCAAGCAAAATGGATTTGCGCATGGTTTCTTTAACCGACGCGATATCAACAGACAAAAGCGCCCCTACGATTTTACTATATAAATTCGGCTTATACGGCACAATGCTGCTCAGCGACTGGATACATTGTCTTACTGTTATGGGTTTTTCATCCGTGAGCAGATTTAAATATTCATCGACCGAATGTTCCAGCTTATTTTCCGCGTCCCATTTTGCATTTTCCGCAATTAACATAAGCCCGATGCTTCTCTGATAAGAATTGCTGCTTTTCATCTTTAGCCGGAAGGTTTCCCAAAACGGATAAACATCATCAAAAAACTGAGAACGGTACGTAAGCAGCAGAAACGCCTGGTACCTGATCTTATCATTCTTCTCAGAAAGCAAATCCACAAGAACGGGCAAATCCGATGTCTGGGCAGCCTTTGCCGCTTCCGGTAATTGATCCTTGTCAATTGACATGATGTTATCTGCCGTTATCATAGAAATGCTCCCTTTCTTTTTTTGCAGCTCATATGCTGTGATTAATGTCCGCTCAACAAATGAAAAATACTTCCACAGTCATAAATTCTGGGATTCATGCGTGTCGACATTAATTATATTATAATTTTCAGTCTTTTCAATATGAAAATGTCTGAATTCTATTGTATTTTTAAGGGCCATATAAAAGGAACACCGCGCAGCGTTTCGGCTGCGCGGTGTTCCTTTTATAGGCTGTTCGATTTTTTCGGGTATTCTTACGGAAGGGATACGATCACGCTGTCGCTTGCGGGGGCGGCGGCCGGCGTTTTGGTCGTTTCGGAATATTCCATGGTGATGTTATAGGCCATGTCGATCAGATCCTCCATGGCCATATCCATATGTATAACCGTTTTGTAGTTTTTGTCCATCGAAGCGGTCATCTTCATGCTTCCAGACTCCGGCATGGTCATGGACATCTCCATGCTGTAGCCCGTGACGGTGTCGTTTGCCATGATAAAGGACATTTCGACGGTCATAGCCGTACCGTCCTGATAAACCCTAACGGTGCTGGTATAGGTATCCCCGCTCTTTACAAACGCTTTGTCGGAAAGCATCGCGCACACCGCCTTGATTGAGTCAGCGATTTCCGCGGCGTCTTCCTTATCTGTCAGCGGCATCATGCCCATGATACTGACAAGATAGGTTTTAAAGTCGGTCTGCGTGCCGCTCATGGCCATCATATCTTTCATGGAGATATTCATGCCGGCCTGCTTGAAAAGCTTGTCAAAATCAAGGCAGTACCACGCGTTGGCCGAAACGTTGGTAACCGCTGACAGCGCCGGTGCGCGGAAGTACATTTTTCCCTCGTCAAGGTTCATGATATACTCGATTTTCATATCCTTAAACGAGGCAAGCATAGCCTGCGTGGCCGGATCGTTTTTCTCCGCGTCAGTCATCTGGGCCGTCAGGGCGGCCAGATCATAGGCCATGCTCATGTTCATTTCAAGGGCGCTTTTGCTGACAATGCCGTCAATGGTCCCGTTTGCGGTCACCGGTATGGTCTCCCCGGACTCCGTTACCTTCATGGAGAGGTCGAACGTTCCCTTTATGGCCATCGTCTTTTCGGAAAACGCGCGCGAATAGGCCAGATATTTATCCATCAGGGTAAACTCTGCGCCGTTTTCCTGTATCAGCGCGTCGACATCGACGATAACGACCGTTTTGTCATCGGCATCCCAGCCGACATTGCATCCCAGCGCCTGCGCCGCAAAACGGACGGGAACCAGCGTACGGTTGCCTTTAATGAAGGAGGCCGCATCGATGCTGACGGTTTCGGTCTTGCCGGCGGTGGTTACCTCGACGCTCTTTTGGCCGATGGTGAACCGGACGGTGGTGTCGCCGCGCACAGCGGTGACCGTGCGGGTATCATCGTCAAAGCTGACGGTGGCGCCCAGCGCTTCAAAGACCGCACGAAACGGCACGAAGGTGCGCCCGCCCTCTAAAACAGGCGCCGCATCGGTAAATGTGATCGCCTTTCCGTTAAGCTCAACGGAAATATTCCCCGTCCCCGCGGCAAAAGCGCCCGCGGACAGAGACACAGTAAGGGCAAGCACGAGCGCGACAGACAGCATGCTTTTAAACAATCGTTTCAAAAAAAGACCTCCAAAATAGATTTTATTGACACCGCCCGCACATCCATCTTAAACGGAAAGAACAAAGCCGCGCGGCCGTATCATGCGCCGTGTTGTCCGCGCGCATGACCGCTTAACCGGCGCGCAGGAAAAGCTTCATTAATCCAGCCGTTATGCAGGGCAGGCTTCAATCGACATCCGTTATACCATATTTTCCATATTAAGTCAAATTTTTGGTTGCGCATTTTTTTCGCTAATAAAGCCTGCTGAGCATCTTGGCCGCCTCCGCGCGGGTGACAAAGCTGGCCGGACGCACTGTGTTGTCGGTATATCCCGAGAGCACGCCGAGGGTTGTCATCACGCCGACATAGTCCTTGGCATAAGCGGGGATGGCGGAGCTGTCGGCAAAGGTAAGCGCTTTTTGCGTGTAGCCGCGCGGCAGCGTGCGCCCGATCACCGTCATCATCTCGGCGCGCGTAATCTTTGCGTCCGGATCAAAGCGCAGCTTTCCGTTTGTCATGCGCCCTTGCAGCACGCCCATGGAATACATGGCCTTTATCCCGCTCTCCGCCCAGGCCGGGATGGCTGCGGTATCGGAAAACGGCATTGTGACCGATGCGTATTTGGATGTGTCTACCTTTAAATACTGCGCCATAAGCACGGCCATCTGCGCGCGCGTGAGCGATGCGTTGGGGTAACAGTAGACCGCGCCGTTTTTCTGCGTGCCGTTTAAAACCCCCATTTTGTTAAGATAGTTCGTGTATGACTCGGCCCAGTGCCCTGCCGTATCGGCGAAGGGCGAAACGCCCTCTTCTCCCGCCACAACATCCAACGAGGCGCGCGAAAGATTGCCGGAAGTATCCTGCGCCGTGATCGTTACACGGTGGGCGCAGGTATCGTCGATTCCGCCGATGGTCGCCGTAAGCTTGCCTGTGACCGTGTCATAGGTAAATTCCTGTGCGATGCCGTCGAGCGTCACGGTCACATGGCTTTTCGCCGGCGCGGCGCCGGTGTCGTCTATCACCGTCGCATATAGGCTCAAAACGCCGTTTTGCACGGTGGAGCTTTCCTCGTCGATGGTAATTTCCGGTGCGGTCTGATCGAGCGTACTCTGGTGGGAGCTGATCACCTGATCGATATAGATCGTGCCGGAGGACGAGCCGTTTTCCTGTCTTTGCAGGATAAAGCCGCCAAATGCGGTCGCGCCCGCAGGCAGAGCGGCCGACAGGTATCTATAACCGGTATAATCAAGCGTACCCAGCTTAATGTGCTGCGTGGCTCCGCCCGCGGTCACGCTTAAATACAGTATATTCATCGAGCCGTCCCCGTAGACCCACGCCCCGAGATAGGCCGGGTTGCCGCTCATGGAGATGCTCATGGGCGCAGACAGCGCCGTGATCTCGGCGGTCTGGCCCTCGGTCTGCGCCAAGTCAAAGGAATAGGTCAGCCTGCCCGAGCCTTTTCCGAAGCGCACATAGGCCATATCGCTCTGGTCGGTAAACTCTATGCCCGCTGCGCTTGCGATGCTGCCCGTGCCTTCAAAGCCCGTAAGTACGGCCGGGGCCGTATCCACAGTCACTTTATAGTCCATCGAAAAGCTGCCGCAGCGCACGCGCACATAGCCTGTGGCGCCGACGGCCGCCGAGGCGGTAAACACACCGTCCGGGGTAACGGAGCCGACGTTGCCGATCACTTCCCAGGTAAAGCATTTGTTTTCGCTGATGACGGGAAGCCCGTCTACATAGCCCTGCACGCGCAGCTTGATTATTTCGCCGGACTTGGGCGCAAGCGTGCTTAGCTGTGTGCCCGTGGCGGCGTTGACCAAAGCGATGGAGCTTGGCGTATCATAAACCGTCACGCTCGTACCACCGTCCACGCCGCCGGCGTTTACCAGCGCATATCCGCTGCCTGTGGCGGCCGCGGTAAACATGCCGTCCTGCGTGATGCTGCCCAGCGCTTCCACATCCAGACCGTAAGTCAGCCCGGCGGGCACGTCCATTTTATAATAGGCGGTGTCGGCCGCCCTGACATCCATCTGCTGCGAGGCGCCCTTGAGAATACGGATGTCGTACGGATATACATATAGGCCGCCCAGCTCGCCGGTGGGCGCGGCGTTATTGATTAAAAACAGGTAGTTTGCGCACTTTCTCAGCGAACCGTCCGACGGTTTGTTTGTCAGGGAAAGCGCGCTGTCTCCGGGATAATTTGCCGTCATGGCGGTGGAGCCTCCGCCATCCAGGTTTACCGCCTGCGTACAGCCCAGCGACAGAAGTCTGGCCGCAACGGAGGAAAGGCTCATCCCCTGCGAATAGCCGCTCTGCCGGCCATCCACCGTGTAAAAAACGCAGGTGCCGTCAGGCTTTATCCCAATAGCAGTGCGCGGGGCCGTGCCGGAGGCAAGCCCGCTTGCGATTACGCCGTCCGTGAGCAGCCGATCGCCCGCGCCGACAGTGCAGACCGCGTCGGACAGGTACGGATCGGGCGAGGTCACGGTAAGCGTTACCGGCATGCCCGCAGTAATGCCGTCAAGCCTGGCGGCCTGTCCGTGCGAGCTTTCTCCGCTGATGATCAGTTTGCCCGCTTCAAGCGGCAGGGCGCCCGCGCCCGTGACCACCTTTTCGACCGTGCCGGTGATCGTGCCGCCCACCGTAAGCTCACCCTGAATATTTGAAATGACGATATCCGTTCCCTGCGCGGCCACGCGCGTGGTCGCTGAAAAATCCGGTGTGAACAGATAAAGCCCGTAGTACTTTCGTGTTTTATTGATATATTCGATGGCCACTTGCTTGCCGCCGACGCTGAGCTTAACGGAAAGCGCGGGCTTGCTGATAAATGCGCTGCCGTCGGAGGTAAAGCAAAGGGCGTTTGCCCCGGCGTCGGAGGAGCGGATAATGCCGTCGGTCATGACAAGGCCGATGGGAATGCCGGTATCAAGCATGAAAAAGTCGCCGTTTACGGCGGCTACCGGTGTTTTCCCCAGCGAGCTCACATAGGCCGCCACCTCGGTGGCGGTGGATTTGCCGTATAATTTGGAGCCGTAGGCGATCATGGGACTGATATCGCCGCCGGGAGTATACTCGATATACCGCTCCTCCTGCGTGCCTGAAACCGTATTTTTGAGTGTAGCTGTGTTAAAATATGTACCCGGACCGAGCGGAAGGATGCTTTGCCTTACAATATCCCCGATCCCTTCCACCGTGAAGGCGGCTTGCGCGGGCAGGCACAGGGTAAGCAGCGCGAGCACAAGGCAGAGCGCCCTTCTGAATTTCATTTTCTTCATGTACATGTAACCCTCCATAGATGATCCGGCCGTTTACCCGGGACAGCAGATAACCTACGGCAGCCTTTTTCTGCCGCAGGGCTGTATTTTCCGCGCATTGGTTTTTCCTGTAAAATAGAGCATACACGGTCTGCATACCCTGAAAAACGGCGCCGCAGCCCGATGCTGCCGCCCCGTATGCAGTGCAGGAAATCCGGTTCCGGTCCGTTTTTTCCTGCGGCGAAACGACACAGTGCAGAAAACGCCATAATTTTTAATAGACGAAAATCCCGCCAATTTGTGCCGCTACAGGAAGTATTTGTTTAATGATATGACAAACTTCGACTTATGTAAACCTTTTGCGGTAAAAAACGCAGGAGCTTTTTTTATGATGGTCAGACGTGTCCCGTCAAAACCGGAAGCGCCAGGTAAAATATATGGACAAACAGACCGCCATAGAATAAAATAGCAATACGAAAAAACGTCTTTTGCCGTCCGTCAGGGCAAAGCAACCCCGCGGCAACAGGTTTGGAGGGTTTACCTTGAAGTGGATCGACCGGTTCTGCTATAAATATGACCGATACGGCGTCTCTAACCTGATGATGTACGTCATCGGGCTCAACGCGCTCATTTTTTTGCTGTTTTTAATGCCGGGCGGCGCGCAGATCGTTTCGGGCTTTATGTTTGACCGCGCGGCCATCCTGAGCGGTCAGGTCTGGCGGCTGGTCACCTTTTTGTTTATCCCCCCCACCACCAACCCGTTTTTACTTTTCTTTGCGCTTTATTTTTATTATATGATCGGGCGCTCCATCGAAGCGGAATGGGGCCGGATGAAGTTTACCCTATATTATGTTTTTTCCGCGCTGCTCACGCTCATCGCCTGCATTGTCTTTAATGTGTCCTTAGACGCGACGTATATAAACCTCTCGCTGTTTATGGCTTTTGCCACCTTTTTCCCGGATTATCAGATTCTGCTTTTTTTCGTGCTGCCCGTCAAGGTCAAATATCTGGCCTATTTTGACGCGCTGTTTTTTGCGCTGAGCATATTCACCACCCCTTTCCCCTTCATGCTCGCCCCCCTCATCGCCATGGGCGCCTATTTTCTGTTTTTCTATGACTTCTACGCCAGCTTTCTTCGCAACCGCAAAGCAAGGAACAAGAATATCGTTCACTTTAAAAAGGCTGTACGTGAGACGAAGCGCACTCAGGGCTATATCCATAAATGCGCGCAGTGCGGCATCACCGACACCGACCATCCCGAGGAAGAATTCCGCTACTGCTCGCTGTGCACCGATTATGCCTGCTACTGCTCAAAGCACATCTTCAGCCACGAGCACCGGAAAAGCTGAGAAACGCTCTGTCTTTTTTAAAATGTGATTTCATCAAGCCCGGAAGCGACGCTTCCGGGCTATTTTTTTCGACTTACATAAAAATAAAATTTATATAATATTTACATATACCTTGACAGGCGAGGTATATGTGCTTTATACTTTAACTGGTAATAACATGCAGGGAAGAGAGGTTTTGCACTGTGTCCATCGCTTCCGATCTGATCCGCGGGCATACGGAAACCATTATTCTGGCGCATCTGCTCAGCCATGACAGCTATGGATATGAAATAAACAAGGCCATACAGGAAAAAACGGGCAATCAATTCGAGCTCAAGGAAGCCACGCTGTATACGGCTTTCAGGCGTCTCGAGCAGGCGGGCAGCATATCCTCTTATTGGGGAGATGAACAGACGGGCGCCCGACGCCGCTACTACAGCATCACCCCGTCCGGGCGGGAGGCATATACCTCTAACAAAGCCGAATGGGAAAACGCGAAATTAATTATCGACCGCTTGATATGAGGAGGGATCGTTATGTATGACAAGCTGCGCAATTATGTGGAGGAGCTATTCGCCGACGCACCCAAAACCAAAAAAGCCAATGAGCTCAGAGAAGAATTTCTGGCCAACCTGTCGGAGAAGTACAGAGACCTGGTAGCCGCCGGAAAAAGTGAAGACGAGGCGTACCACGTCGTGATTTCCGGCATCGGAGACATCGACGAGCTGATCAAAAGCCTTGAGGAAACGCGGGTGTTTGACCCCGCGCAGAAAGAAACAGACGCAAAAAAGCATGCCCTGACCGTAGCGGTGTCCGTCATGCTGTATTTTGTCGCGGTTATCGTGCTCATCTACGGCTCGGAAAGCGGAATGGACCCCGTCCTCGCGCTGTGCCTGATGCTGCTCATCAGCGCGTTTGCAACAGGGCTGCTCATTTACCAGAACCTGTCCAGGCCGAAGTATCAGCGCTCAGACGACACCCTTGTGGAAGAATTCAAGGAATTCTCCGCGCAGTCCGACCGGCGCGTCAAGCTCATCCGGGCAATTTCCTCGTGCATCTGGACGATAACGGTACCGCTTTATCTGATCATCAGCTTCACCTTTCATAACTGGCATATCTCCTGGATCATCTTTTTAATTGCCGTCGCCGCGGAAAACATTGTTAAAAGCTTTATTATGATGAGGGATCAATCATGAAAAAAACTGCGCCCCTCTTGTCACTCATTTTATGGAGCTGCGCGCTGGTTGTGTTTGTCCAAATTCTGGTGCGCTCCAGCGATTCTCCCAAAGACTATCTGTCCGCTCTGACCGGCGGCTCAGGCGCAGATAACTGGCGGGTGATATCCGACGTCACGCTTGACCCGGAGGATATCTCCGACCTTGACCTGTCATGGAGCAGCGGACAGCTTGATATTGCTCCGTCAACAGACGAAAACATCCGCTTAGTCGAGCATTCTCCGCAAAAAGGAGAACATCCGACTCAAAGTCTGGACTATTCCGTGGACGGCGGCGTACTGCGCGTGCGTATGCCGCAGAAAGACTGGAGCAGCTGGCATTTTTCCTTTCCCTTTCAAATATGGCTCGAATCGCCCCGGCTGACCGTCTATCTCCCTGATCAATACTTTGAAAATATAACCCTGTCGGTTACAAGCGGCACCATCAGCGCCCGCGGCTTTCACGCGGATAAGACAATAATCAAAGCCTCCTCCGGCTTGATCACGCTTGACGCGCTTCATACCGGCAGTCTGCAAATAGGCATATCCTCGGGCGAGGTCACGGGAATCGGCCTGTGGGCGGATACCCTCCTTGTAAAGGAAAACTCCGGCGATATCAACTTAAGCGGCAGCTGGAGAAGCGTGCAGGCGGAGCTTTCCAGCGGCAACATGACTTTATCCGACGAGCTTGCCCCCGACGTGCTCGCGCTGAAGACGACTTCCGGCGACATGAACTTTGCCATGCCCGACAGCGACGGCTTTACGCTTGCCTACCGCGTGACCTCGGGTGATATTGAGGGGGATTTCGGAATCGACATTTCCAGAGGCTCCGGAACTCTTGCTTATGGGGACGGCAGCCGCGAATATACCGCTGAATGCACAAGCGGCAACATTATAATTTCTAAAAAACAATAAGCTTGCTTTTTATTCACCATACCAAAAAGGGGCTGCTGCAAACAATCGTTTGCAGCAGCCCCTCAGACTGTCGAAAAACCATCCGCGTGTAATCATAGTTCGTTTTTTCGGCGACATGCGCGTCGAAAAAACTCAATAGTCCGCCGTATGGACGGCGAAACCGGGGGTTCGAGCAAAAACCTCTGGTTTTCTGCTCGACCATAGGGGGTACTGGGTACCCCCTATGCATTTATCAGCTTTTACCGGCAAGTCTCAGTTCGCGGAAGAAGTCCGCGTACCGGCTGTCGCTGCGGAAAAAGACCGGCGGCTTACCCAGAGGAGCCGACACGAACGCCCTGCCCTCCTTGTATTCTTTTCCGCTCCAAATATTCACCCAGACACCCTTGGGAAACACAACGCTTCTCTCCCGTCTGCCTCTTTTAAGCACGGGCGCGACCAGCAAATCCGGGCCGAGCATGTATTCCCCGCGTACCTTTGAAGACAGTTTTTCGTTGTAATACGCCATGCGCATCGGCCGCATGACGGGAATTCCATGTTTTGCGTTTTCAGCCAGACAGGCGCTGATATATGGGCTGAGCTTACTGTGCACCGCGGCCATATGCGAAAAATGCCGAAGCGTTTCAACGTCCTCGTCCACGCACAGGCCCCGCGCACGCCCGCCGAACGCGGCCTGCATGACCGGTGTAAACGCCGCAAACTCCGACCAGCGCATCAAAAGCTCACGACCGTCAAAGGTCAGAAATCCCGGCTGCGCGCCGCCAATCACGCTATAGGACGCGCCGACCCCGGACCAGGCCAATGACAAGGATGCGTTAAACGCGGAACTCAGCCCTCCGTTTGCGCCCCAAACCGCGCGCCTGTCCGGTGCGCAGACAAAGGTCGCATGCCGCGACGTACCGCTGTAACCCGAACGCAGGATGAGCGCAAGCTCGCCGCTGTTTGCCGCCTGTCCGATCACCTCGCTGTTGAGCTTTGCCCACATGACCGGCCAGACGTTTCCGACGTCTGCCGGCTGAGCCCCGCCGTACAGCACCGCGTCCTCGGGTAAAAAGCCGCCCATATCGGCGATATAGCCCGAAAAGCCAAGTTTTAAAAGATTGTTTTGAATGATCTGCTGATACCAGGCCATGGCCGCGGGATTAAGAATATCCACATGCCCCGCCATCACCCCGCCGATATCGCTGATATACGCGCCGCCATCCATCCGTCTGACAAGATATTCCTTGTTTGCCGCCTCCGCAAAAAACCTGCCCTCAATGGAAAGGTGCGGATTAATGTAGCCAAGTGCGCGGATATCCCTGTCCCGAAGCTCGGCAAGGCTCTGCGCAAGGCCGGGATACAGCTCCGGGCTCTGTTCCCAATCCCAAAACGCATCCTTGCTCTTTGCCGAATTGAGGTGGCCCGACCAGTCGCGCAGCACGACGCAGGACACTTTAATACCCATGGAGGCTGCCTTTGAAAGGCTGTCCTCAAGCGTCTGTTTGCCGCCCTGCACATCCAGCCAGGTTCCCGCCGAACACCACTGCGGCGGCGCGGGCTGCCCGCCGACGACCGCCATCAGACTTTTTGCTACATCGGCCGGCTTTTTTTCAGCGGCGATGGTCAGTTTTTCAGGCAGTCCCTTTATTTCCGCGCGGCAGCGGCCGTCGATTTTAAAATCAAGCACGCAGTCATACGGCGTATCAAAATGATACAGCGTCATATCCCCGTTTATAAAGGTGGGCTGGGGAAAGCTTGTCCGGCGGTGCAGCCCAAATCCCGCCCGCGCACCCGGCCAGCGGATTTTAAGATGACCGGCCGCGTCCTCGGTCACCCTCATATAATATTTTCTGCCATGCATGCTTTCAGATATATACTGCTGCCCGCCGCCGTAAACATGTGCGTCCTTGCCCGCCGGAAAATCCAAACGCACAAACACGATGCCCGGAGAGCTTCGCTGCAGCGTAAGCGTCAGGGCCCCGTCCGTATCGGAAAGGGTAAACGCGATAAATAGCCCATCCCCGGAAAAACGCAGCAGCGCACGCGCTTCATCATAGGATGACGCGCCCAGAATCACCGGTTTTGTGGCTTTTTCCCCCGGCCTGTCCGTCTTTCCCACTGTGATAAACGGGGCATGCTCGCTGTGGCGTATAACCGGCCTTCCGTTTACATAGACCGTCACAACGCCGTTTCTTTTTTCAACTCCGAACAAGTTGGCGCCTCCTTTCCGTATGTGCCGGCCGGCGCCGCAGGCGGGCACAATTTATATCAAGTTAAATTCAAAAATCAGTCCGCCGTACGCAGCCTTTGAGGGATATATTCCGGGCACTTTTGCCCGATCAATGAGATGTTGAGCCTTGCAAAGCGCGCAAGCCCGTTTTCAAGCGGAGCCTCCGGCCAGCGGTCGCCCAAAAGAGGCGCGGCATAACGGATAAAATCGTCTGTAACGTCCGTGCCGCCCGGCGCGATCCATTCACGAGGCAGAGCGCGCTCGCTCATGGCCATGTCCGATAGCGAAACGCTGTCATAATACGCCTGGTACTGCGCCTGCTTTTTACGCAGAATGGTCGCCATACGCCCGCCGCAGCCGCTCAGGGCAAGCTGCACGGCGTTGTGCGCCGACGCCGAACGCCTCCTCGACATCCACGACCGACCGGTAAATGAAATTTGAGCGCTGCAGCACGCCGGGGACCTGCCCGGTCGCGTTGCCGCGCGCGAGGATTCCCGCGCCGTTGAGCCGGTTAACGACCGTCTGCGCGGCGGTTGTGGCGCCCGCGCCGTATTCAATGTGCCCGAAGCCGTCTCGTGCGTGTGCGTCGGCGTCTGCCCCGAAGCCCTCGCCCACCACCACTACGCAGCGGCCGCTGCGCCTGAGCTCCCGGTCGACGTTGTCTACCAGTTCGTCCATTCCCAGTCCGGACTCCGTGAAGTAAAGCTGGAGCGGATGCTCCCGCCACGGGTCGGCAAGCCTTGCCGCCGCGGTGATAAAGCCCGCGCTGCGCCCCATGGCCTGCAGCACCGTGACCGGCTCGGAAACGCACATGCCGCGGTTTTCCTCAAGCACGTCTTTTACGATGTTTGCCCAATAGCGCGCGGCGCTTCCGTAGCCCGGCGTATGGTCAATGAGTGAAAACGCCTCATCGCCCAGGTCGTTGTCGATGGTCTTCGGCACGCCCACAACGATCGTGTCCAGCCCCCGGCTGTGCACGAGCTTTTGCACCTTGTCGGCCGTATCCATGCTGTCGTTTCCGCCGATATAGAAAAACCAGCCGATGCGATGCGCTTCCAGTACGCGCACAATGCGCTCAAAATCCTCCTGCGCTTCGCTTGACAGCTTATAGCGGCAAGTACCCACGGCGCCCGAGGACGGTGTGTTTTTAAGTAACGCGAGTTCTTCTTTCGGCTGCCCGCCGAGATCCAGCAGCTGTTCTTTGAGAACGCCTTCGATGCCGTGCCACGCGGCGTAAATTTTCCCGACCTGCGCGCTATGGCATAAACAGCGCTCCACGACGCCCGACAGGGATGCGTTTATTACAGGCGATGGCCCGCCGCCAAGCGCCACAAGTGCGTTTTTCATATGGTTGTCCCCTTTGCCGACGTGTGATACGCCTGCCTGGGGCAGGCGTATCCGTTTCGGTTTTTGGCATACGCGAAAATATTATACGCCCAAAACATGCTTCTGAACAGTAGATATTCGCAAATATTCACCCTGTTCCCTATGTGTTTCTAAATATTTAACGAACTATTCAAAGTTGGATAAACAACCTGCCTGCGGGAGCGGGGACTGGACAGCAGGATCGTTTTCGCGCACTTCATTTAAACAGCGTTTCGATTTTCTTGCCCGGGCAGCAGTCCGGCGAATACTCCCACCGGTCGATATGTCCCGAGCGGATGAAATATTTCAGTTGTTTTGTCGTCCTGCCTTCCTTTGAAAGCAGGTCTATGATCGCCAGCTTAAACTTCATGCGCTGCGGCACGATGGATTTTATGTAAACTGAAACCGCCTGCCCTTCCTGGGCGGTCTCGTGCTTTTCGGCAAGTCCGGACAGGTTTGGCGTAAGCTCAATAAAAATCCCATATTCCTCAATCCCCCGCACAAGGCCGGTCACCGTCTGCCCCGCTTCAAAAAGCGCGGCGTTTTCCTCCCAGGTACCCAGAAGCTCTTTGTGCGTGAGCGTGATTCTGCCAAGCTTTTTATCCACGGATAAAACCGCCGCGTAAATCCGCTGCCCCTGTGAAAACCGGTCGAGCGGATGGTTGATGCGTGAAACCGAGATGTTTTCTATGCTGATAAAGGAGATGATGCCGCAGCCGATATCCACAAAAACGCCGAACGGCTCGATATGTGTAATGACGCCTCCGAGCACGTCGCCCGGCTGCAGCTCCGCAAGAAAATGCGCAAGCGCCCGCTCCTGCACGGCACGGCGTGAAAGCAGCACATACGGGCCGTCCGGCCCGTCAAGCAAGCCGCTTTCCACCTGAAAACAGACAGGTTTTCCAACCTTTGATATCACGGCGATCTCGCGCGTCTGTCCGGTCTCTATGCCCGCGGCAGTCTGGTCGTGCGGAATAAAGCCCCTGATGCCGTTTAAATCCACCGTGAGGTTGTGCCCGGCGTCGCACAGCACCGCTCTGGCTTCAAGAAACGTGCCCTGCCCGCGCGCCCGTTCGATGGCTTCGGGGGAAAAAAGCGCCTGTCTGTTTTCTTCAGCATGCAAAAGACTGCCCTCCGGCGCAAAGAAACTGTTTTGCATATTCCTACCTCCCGCACTTATGCCGGCGTCCGGCGTCATACAAAACAATATATGCGTTTTTTTCGCGCAAATTGATTGGGCCCGGTATTTTTCTGTGTAATGCCTGATGAACAAATCAAAAATATAACAGCCGCAGTGATTTGACGGTATTCTTTGATTTGCCCAGGCGCAGGGTTTTAGCGGCATATCCCGCAAAACCCTGCGCCTGAGATTTGAAGCATACGTTTAAAATCCTGACGGAAAGTCAATCCACGGTTCACAAAGTACCAAATCGCATTAGTTTTGACACCAGAAGTCCGCAGCATGCGGGCTCTCGCGATTTGAAAATCGCATTTTCTTAGCGGGCATTATGTATAGCCTGCCGGATAAACCGTTTTCATGGTAAATCCGGCAGGCAGTCCCGTATGACGGGCGCAGATGCATCTGATGACCGGCCTTTGCGCCGGGTTGCCTATGAAACTACGCTGTGTCCGTGGCTTGAAATAAAAACCTCTTTGGTTTTTTCCGCCCAGACGGAATCCACCTCGACTTCGAGCAGTGTCTGCCCGCCGCGCGCGTCGCGCCCCATTCTGTCCCGCCGGTCGCCGGCGGAAGAATCGTTGTTTTCAAGTCCTGTGATACTCTGGCTTTCAGCCAGGCGCGCGGGTGCGGCCTCGGTCGTCATGCTGAAGCCCGGTACGAAAATCGGCACATAATAATTATCCGCGCGGCTGTTTTCCACATGCGCGTTCGGGCCGCCCTCTTTGAGAGATACATTGTGAAAGGCAATTTTATTCGATCTCAGGTTCATCAGGGCTATGTCCGCTGTGTCCGGGCTGTCAAACAGCGCGGTAATCTTTATACTCATTTTTTGCTCCATTTCTCCGGCGACGCCGCTTTTCCGCGCCTATCCGCCACCGGAAGAGGATATGCGCTTTTGTAGGCGGCTGCGCTGTGTTTATACAATAAATTCAGTTATTCATTTTTCTCGCGTCATTAGTTTGCGCAAAAGCAGCATGCAAATATACAAAAACAAAGCGGCGCGCGCTTTGAATCCTCTCCCAATTTGTGGTATAATGAAAAAACGCTTAAGAAAACGCAGCGGATAGGAGGAGCGTTTTGGATATTCATTTAAATGATATTCTTGAACTTAAAAAAGCGCATCCGTGCGGCAGCCGCAGATGGACGGTGCTGCGCGTGGGAATGGATTTCAGGCTGAAATGCCTGGGCTGCGGACATGAAGTCATGTCGCCGCGGCCTAAGGTTGAAAAAAGTATAAAAAAAATAGAGCGTGACGGTCAGCCTTTGTGACCGCCACGCTCTGTTTTTTGCTGTCAATCGGCCGTCAGGGCCGGATTACACATTTTCTTTTTCCATCCGGATTTCCGACAGGAGCTTCATGTCCTTTGTGGTAAGCTCCGCCTTTTCAAAAAGATCGGGCCTGCGCTCGAGCGTGCGCAGAAGGGACTGCTTTCTGCGCCATTTTTTGATATTGGCATGGTGTCCGGACAGCAGGATGTCGGGTACGCTGCGGTCATGCCAGATTTCAGGACGGGAATACTGCGGATATTCAAGCAGTCCCTGCCAGTGGCTTTCGTCGGTAAAGCACTCCTCGCTTGAAAGCACGCCCGGCACCATCCGGCACACCGCGTCGGCGACTGCCATGGCGGGTATTTCGCCCCCCGTGAGCACAAAGTCGCCCATGGAGATCTCCTCGTCCACGCATTCCTCTATAAACCGCTCGTCTATGCCCTCGTAATGCCCGCACACCAAAATCAGATGATTATAGCCGTCCCTGAGTCTGCGCGCGTGCGTCTGGTTAAAAACCACGCCCTGCGGGGACATGTACAGCGTGCGCACACGCCGCCCCGCCTCGTCGCACACCTGTTTCCAGCAGTTATACAGCGGATCGGCCTGCATGACCATGCCCATGCCGCCGCCGTAGGGATAGTCATCCACCTGCTTTTGCTTATTTGTGGTATAGTCGCGTATCTGATGGCACCGGATGGTAATCAGCCCGCGCTCCTGCGCGCGCCCGATGATGCTCTGCCCGAGCATATTCTCCACCGCGCCGTCAAACAGCGTCAGGATATCAATGCGCATTGTCATCTTCCATTCCGTCAATCAGATGTACCAGGACAAGACCGGCCTGTGCGTCCACTTTCTCAATAAACGCGGGCACGGCGGGAATCAGATACCGGTGCGCGCCCCGGACTTCGTACACGTCGTGCGCGGGCAGATTGAGCACCTGCAAAAGCGTCCCGATCTCTTCTCCGGTATCCGCGTTTTGTACCTTCGCACCGATCAAATCCTGCACAAAGCACCGTCCCTCGGGCAGCACGGCATCCTCCCTGTCAAAAAAAATGACCGCGCCCTTGAGCCGCATGGCGGCGTTGACGTCATCCACGCCTTCAAGCTTTGCAAGCAGCATGCTTTTGTGCGCGCTGCTTTTTTCGACCCTGACCGGCTTTCCGTTTAAATAAAACGTGTTAAGCTGCTGCAAAAACTGCGGGCTGTCGCACCAGCACTCTATCTTCACCTGCCCGAGGATCCCGTGTGTGCCGACGATCCTGCCCGCCTCCAAATACTGCTTTTTCATTTTTTCCTCCCGGAAAATCAGAGCAGGGCAACCACAAGGGGCTGCCCTGACCGTGTGTTCATTCTTTCGGCAAAGGGGAAAACGCCGCTTTCACCTAACCGATAATTTCAACGGATACCCTTTTGTTCTCGCGCACCGCCGCGGATTTTACCAGCGTGCGCAGTTCCTTGGCAATGCGGCCCTGACGGCCGATCACCTTGCCCATATCCGTGGGCGCTACGCGAAGCTCAAGCACGATATCTCCCTCGCGCTCCACTTCGTTTACCGTGACCTCCTCGGGAAACTCAACGAGGTTGCGCGCAATGTAAATCAGCAGTTCTTTCATAGATCGCTCCATTCCGCCTCTTTGCGCCGGCAATAATCATACATAAACATACGCTCCCGTCCAGCAAAGAAGAGTATGGACAGAAGCCTTATCAGCCGTCCCCCAATTTGCGAAAGCCGCGAAGGAGCGGGGACGACGCCCACCCCGCGTGCGTGAAGGCCGCCTTTCGGCCGCTCGCCGCGAGCCCGGCACGAATGGCTTATTCGGATCCTTACAGTACGCCGGCTTTTTTAAGCAGCGCCTTGACGGTGTCGGTCGGCTGTGCGCCGGTCTTTATCCAGGCAAGTGCGCGCTCCGCGTCGACGTTGATCGTTGAAGGCGAGGTCAGCGGATTATAGGTACCGATTTCCTCAATAAACCTTCCGTCACGCGGGAAGCGGGAATCTGCCACGACGATCCTGTAAAAAGGCGCTTTCTTTGCGCCGATCCTGCGAAGTCTCATTTTAACCATGACTTGTTTACCTCCTGAAATTGTTGAATGTATATAAATTCTGTATTGCGCTGTGTAAATGGGGCAAATGCACACCTTAAAAAGACATCGGCATGCGCCCTTTCATGCCCTTTGGCATTTTCCCGCCCGCAAACTGCTTGGCCATGAGCTGCATGGCTTCAAACTGCTTTAAAAGGCGGTTAATTTCCTCAACTTTGGTACCGCTTCCCGCGGCGATGCGCTTCTTCCGGCTGAAGTTTAAAACCGCGGGGTTTTCCCGCTCCTTCTGTGTCATGGAAAGGATGATGGCTTCGGTGCGCGAAAGCGCCTTTTCATCCACCGTGGCGCCCGCGAGCGCCTTTTTATCCATGCCGGGCAGCATGCCCGCGATATCTGAAAGCGAGCCCATGCTTTTGAGCTGCACCAGTTGGTCGTAAAGGTCTGTAAGCGTCAGGCGGTTCGAGCGCAGTTTTTTATCAAGCTCGGCCGCTTTCTTTTCGTCAAACGATTGCTGTGCTTTTTCTATGAGCGTGAGCATGTCGCCCATGCCCAGTATGCGGGAAGCCATGCGCTCGGGATAAAACGGCTCTATGCTGTCGAGCTTCTCTCCCGTTCCCGCAAACTTGATCGGCTTGCCCGTGACCGCGCGCACGGAGAGCGCCGCGCCGCCGCGGCTGTCGCCGTCGAGCTTTGTCAGCACCACCCCGTCGATGCCCAGCGCCTCGTTAAACGCCTGTGCGGCACTGACGGCGTCCTGGCCGGTCATGGCGTCGACCACCAGCAGGATCTCATGGGGCTTTACCGCCGCTTTGATATTTTTAAGCTCATCCATGAGCTGCTCGTCAATGTGAAGCCGGCCCGCGGTATCGATGAGCACGACGTCGTTTCCATGACGCGCCGCGTGCTCGACGCCGGCCCTTGCAATGTCTATGGGGTCAGTCTGGCCCTGCTCGAAAACAGGAATGCCCAGCTGCGCGCCGACCACCTGAAGCTGCTTGATGGCGGCCGGACGGTACACGTCGCAGGCGACCAGCAGCGGGCGTTTGCCCTGCGCGCTTTTCAGATGCCCGGCGAGCTTTGCCCCGTTGGTCGTTTTACCCGCGCCCTGCAGCCCGACAAGCATGATGATCGTCGGTGGTTTAGAGGCCATCGTGAGCTTGGCGTCCACGCCGCCCATCAGGGCGGTCAGCTCTTCGTTGACGATCTTAATGATCATCTGCGCAGGAGACAGACTTTCAAGCACCTCGCTGCCCACGGCGCGCTCGGTCACGCGGGCAATAAAATCCTTGACCACCCTGAAATTCACGTCGGCCTCGAGAAGCGACAGGCGCACCTGACGCATGGCCTCTTTTACGTCGGACTCGGACAGTCTGCCCTTGCCCCGCAGCTTTTTAAATACGGCGGACAGTTTTTCGGTAAGTCCCTCAAAAGCCATAAGCCCTCCAAATATTGCTCAAAAAGCAGCTGCGGGCGCGGCCTGCGCGCGGTCCGCATACTGCCCGGTTATTTCAAGAATTTCCTGCGTGCAGCGCTCGATATCGGCGTTGGAGAAGCCGCGTTCGTTGACCTGCGCGATCGTTTCGGCAAGCTCCGTAATCTGCGCGAGCTGCGCGTCGAGCTTGCCGTAGCGCGCGACCATGCCCAGCTTCTGCTCCATTTCCCTAAGGGTGTCCTCCGCCCTGCGCACCGCGTCGCGCACGCCCTGGCGGGTGATGCCCTCGTTTTCGCCGATTTCACCCAGCGACAGATCCTCATTATAATAAAGGTCGAAAAATTCCTTCTGTTTGTCCGTGAGCATATCGCCATAAAAATCAAACAGCACGGCCATTTCGAAAGATTTGCTTTTCACAGCAGCACCTCCAGGTATGTAAAGCAATATAACTTTACATCTATTGTCGATTTTACTATACCGGAACGTATTTGTCAAGGCTCAATTATCCCGCACGCTGTCGATTTTTGTCCGGACGTGTCTGCCCGCCGCACGGAATATTTTGCACCCGCGCGGGGAAAATAGCGGTATCTCCGCGTCGCCCGGAACCTCCGTTTTTTCTGCTAACGGAGCGTTTTGCGGCGTCGTATACAGGGAAGTGAACCATGATCGGTAACCAGCCAGTTCCTGAAATGGACGTCGTCGAGCTATCGAAATACGCCGTAAACGAAGCGCGCGGACTGCGCCTTTCCGGCAGAATTTCGTCGAAGAAAGTCTCCCGGCGCATCCGCTCGCAGCTTAAAACGATAAAATCCGTTTATCTGCACGCCATGAACATCCTCCCGGCGCAGAATAAAGTCCCCCAACAGCTTGAGTGGCTGATGGACAATTGGTACATCGCCCAGCGCGAAGGACTGCACGCCGCGGTGGAGATCCGCCGCGCCGGCCGGCTGCCCGCGCCGCGTTTTGAACTGCCCGCCGTGTACGCCCTCGCCCGCTCGCTTGTGCACGCGGAATCCGGCGCTTTGCGCGCGCAGCGGCTCGACACGTTTTTGGAAGCGGCGCAAAGCGTACGCGCACTTGAGGAGCGAGAGCTGTGGGTGCTCATCCCCATGCTCAGAGCTGCCCTTGTCGAGCAGCTTTATTCCTGCTGCCCGGAGCTTGAAAACAGCCTGGATATTCTGTCGGGAAAACATAACAGCGACGCCTCGCTGCGCTGCGAGGACGAGGTCAACCGGCTTGTATCAAATGTGTTTGGTTCCCTGCGCATGCTCCTCAACACGGATTTGTCCGAGCTTATTTCAAAAGCCGGCATGGTCGAGCGCATCCTGACCGGGGATCCGGCCGGCGTGTACGCACAAATGGATGAGCGCTCGCGCTCCTTTTACCGGCATGAGCTGAGCCTGCTTGCGCGCAGACAGAAAATAAACGAAAGCGACGCGGCGCGGCGAATCGTGGAGCTGGCCCAAAAAGGGTCGGACGCGCGCACGCGGCATGTCGGGCACTACATTTTGCACCCCGCGAAAAAAGACCGCATGCAGCGGGTCGTGACGGCGCTCTATTTCCCCCTGATGGCCATATTTTCACTCCTTTTTGCGCTAATACCCGCTTTTCTGCTTAAAATGCCCGCCGTGGCTGTTTTGCTTATTCTGCCCGCGACAGAGCTTTCCAAAACGCTTTGTGACCTTCTGGCTGTGCGGCTCCACCGCGTGCGCCATGTGCCGCGTCTGGAGCTTGCGGGGGGAATCCCCGACGAGGGCGCGACGCTGTGCGTCATCTGCGCGCTGCTTACCGACAGCCGCAAGGGCGCGCACTATGCAACGCTTTTGGAGCACTACCGGCTGCTAAACCGCGACGCGGGCAAAAATTTAGTATTCGGTCTGCTGGCCGACCTGCCCGACGCGGATGAAAAGCTGCGCCCGGGCGACAGCAAATGCATCGAGGCCGCGCAGCGGGCCATCTACCGGCTCAACCGGAAATACGGCGGCGGTTTTTATCTGTTTTTGCGTGACCGCAGCCTGAACCTGCGCGACCGGCGCTATATGGGCTGGGAACGCAAACGCGGCGCGCTGTGCCAGCTCATGCAGGCCATGCGGGCGGGCGGCTCGCGAAGCTTGCGCATCGTGACGGGAGACCCGTCCTTTCTGCGGGGCGTACGGTACGTCATCACCCTCGACGGCGACACGCGCCTGTGCGCGGGCACTGCCTGCGAGCTTACAGGTGCCATGCTGCACCCGCTCAACACGCCTGTGCTCGATCTGAAAAAAAAGGTGGTCCGGGCAGGCTACGGCCTGCTTCAGCCGCGCATATCGGTGGAACTGGAGGCGGCGGGCAAATCGCTTTTTTCACGCATCTGCGCGGGACACGGCGGCATCGACCCATACTGCTCGTCGGTAAGCGACGTCTACCACGACCTGTTTAACGAAGGGACTTTTACCGGCAAGGGCATCATCGACATCGACGCCTACCTTTCGTGCCTGAATGGCCGTTTTCCGGAAAACACGGTGCTCTCGCATGATCTGCTCGAGGGCGCATACCTGCACGCGGGGCTCGTCGGCGACGTGGAGCTGACCGACGGCTGCCCGTACAAGGTCATCGCGTGGTATGACCGCCTGCACCGCTGGGTACGCGGAGACTGGCAGGCCGCGCGCTGGCTGTCCGGCCGGGTCAAAAACGGGCTGGGCGGCACGGAAAAAAATCCGCTGGGCCGGGTTTCCCGCTTTAAAGTGCTGGATAATCTGCGCCGCAGCCTGACCCCGGTGTCTGTGCTCATCGCTCTGCTTACAGGCTTTGCCTCACCGGACACGCCGCTTATTTACTTCGCGGGGCTTGCCGCCGCCTTTTATCTTTCCGACCTGCTCGTTTCAAGCTCGCAGCTTTTGCTGCGCAGCCGGCAAAACCGCGGCAGCCGCTATCATTCCTCGCTCATCTCCGGCTGGAGGGGCGCGCTTGCCCGCATTTTCATGCGTCTGATGCTGCTGCCGCTGCACGCATATACCTGCCTTTCCGCCGCGCTGACCGCGCTTTACCGGATGTTTATTACCCGGCGCAATCTTTTAAACTGGGTAACGGCCGCACAGGCCGAGCACAGCGCCGGTACCGATGCGAAGTTTTACTATCTGCGCATGTGGATGCATGTTCCCATCGCGGCGGCGGCACTTTTGGGGGCCCTTCCGGCAGGATATGTCTTTGCGGGCATCTGGCTGGCGGCGCCGGCGCTTGCAAGCTTTTTAAGCCTGGATACCGCCGACGCTCCGGATATTGAAGGGAAAGACCGCATGTTTCTCATGCACGAAGCGGCGCTCATGTGGAACTACTTTGATACCTTCCTGACAAAGGAAAACCATTTTCTTCCGCCGGATAACTGGCAGGAACAGCCGGCGACCGGCCAGGCAAAACGAACCTCGCCGACAAACATCGGGCTGGCGCTTTTGTGTATCCTTTCCGCCTGTGATTTAAAGCTTATTTCCTCCGCCCGGGCCATCGAGCTTACCGGGTGTGTGCTCGACACGCTTGAACGATTGGCCAAATGGAACGGACACCTGCTCAACTGGTACGACACTGCAACGCTGCGCCCGCTCTACCCGCGCTATGTTTCCTCCGTGGACTCGGGCAATCTTGCCGGCTGCCTGATGGCGCTGCGCGCGGGCCTGTATGAGCTGAAATGTCCTGAGTCCGAGCCTCTGGCGGCACGCGCGCACGCGCTGTGCGAGGCCATTCGCTTTGAGCCGCTGTACGACCCGAAGCGCCGGCTGTTTCATATCGGCTACGACCTGGAAACCAGCCGCACAACCGACGGCTGGTACGACCTGATGGCAAGCGAAGCGCGGCAGACAAGCTATATCGCCATCGCGCGCGGCGAGGTCGAGCGCCGTCATTGGAGCCGCCTTTCCCGCGCGATGGTGCTGTGCGACAGCTATTCGGGAATGGTCAGCTGGACGGGTACGATGTTTGAGTATCTCATGCCCGCGCTTCTCATGCCCAGCTATAAAAACTCGCTGCTGAGCGAAAGCATGCTTTTTTGCATCTACTGCCAGAAAAAGCACGCCTTTAACCGCCATCAGCCATGGGGGATTTCGGAAAGTGCGTTTTATTCTTTTGACACGGCGCTCAACTATCAGTATGCGGCGCACGGCGTGGCGCGGCTGGGACTCAAGCGCGGCTTAAACCGTGAAAGCGTGATTTCCCCCTACTCAAGCTTTCTCGCCCTCCCGCTCGCGCCGCGTGACGCCGTTAAAAACCTGCGGCGTCTGCGGGATATGGGCATGGAGGGGCGCTACGGTTTTTTCGAAGCCATGGATTTCACCCCGTCGCGTTTGGTGCAGGGCAGCAAACACGAGATCATTCGCTGCTTTATGGTGCATCATGTGGGCATGAGCCTGGTCGCGGTCAACAACGCGCTGTGCGGCGGCGTCATGATCCGGCGTTTTATGCACGATCCGCGCATGGCCGCCTTTGGCGAGCTTTTGCAGGAAAAAGTACCGGTAAGCGCCGTTGCGGTTCGTCACGCGGACGCGGAGGTGCCCGAAAAGCCCGCGCGCGGGCAGCATGACGGCTGGCGGCAGGAAAGCCCGTTTTTTGACCCGTGGATCCCCCGCTGCGCCCTCATCGGCAACGGCTCTTACACCGTGCTTGCCACCGATACGGGCCACAGCGCCTCCGCCTGCGCGGGGCTGCAGCTCACGCGCGCGCAGCTGACGCCGCTGGGCGAGCTGCCCGGCATGCTTTTTTTTCTCAAACACGAGCGCGCGCTGTCCTCCCTGACGCCGCTTCCGTATTTTGAGCAGGAAATGCGTTATTCCTGCGCCCTGAGCGGCGCGCAGGCCCGATGGAGCGCGCTCGGGCACGGCTTTGAGCTTTCCATGAGCCTGCGCGTGCCGTCCAATGACAACTGCGAGCTGCGCGAGATCACAATAATCAACCGAGAAAAACAGGCGCGCGAATGCGAGCTTGTTTGTTATTTTGAACCGGTCGCGGCTGTGAGCGCGGATTATGAGGCGCACCCGGCTTTTTCAAAGCTGTTTATAAAAATGGAACTCACCGGTTCCGGCGTGCTGATGCACCGCAGGGCGCGCGGCGACGGGCAGGACGCCTACCTCGCTTTTGTCTGCTCGGATGAAAGCGTGGGCTATGACACCTCCAAAGAACTCTTTTTAGGCAGGGGCGGGCTGAAAAACCTTGCGCGGGCGCTTACCCGCGGAGTGCAGTCGACAAGCGGCGAGGTGCTTGACGCCTGCGTCGCCGCGCGCGTGAAGCTGCGCCTTGCGCCGGAACAGAGAATACAGGTGCGCTTTGCTCTGTCCTACGCGCAAAACGGCGAGGACGCGATGTCCGGGGCACTGCGTACGCTCGGGTCGGCAAGCGCGCCCGCGCTTTCACGGCTGGATGCGTCGGCACGCCAGCTCGGGCTTTCTCATACGGACATTACGCAGGCGATGGACTATTTATGCGCGCTTAGCTTTCCCTCCCGCCATCAGCCCGCCGAAAGCGGCGCGGAGCGCACGCCTGCGCGCGGCCAGTCGTCGCTGTGGCAGTTTGGCATTTCGGGAGATTTGCCCATACTGCTTATGCGCGCCGACACACAGGATGCCGAGAAGGCCGTCTCCCGCCTGATCCGGCAGCACAGGCTGCTCATCACAAACGGCTTTGCCTGCGATCTGGTGCTGATTTTAAACGACGGCGCGGATTACCGCCGCCCCATGCACAGCACGGTCTATCACACCCTAAAGCTCATTGGGTGCGAATATGTGCTTGGCGCGCGCGGCGGCGTGCATCTGGTCGAGGCCGGGGCGCTGTCCGACGATATTGACCGGCTGCTGCGCGCCTGCGCGGACGTCTATATTGACCTGAAAACCGAGCTTCTCCCCGAATTTCGCCGCATCCGCCGTCTGCCCGCAAAGCTGCCCGCCTTCCCTGCCCGAAAACGGCGGGTCGGCGA
Organism: Oscillospiraceae bacterium; assembly: GCA_963678505.2. Classification (GTDB taxonomy): domain Bacteria; phylum Bacillota; class Clostridia; order Oscillospirales; family JAVBQB01. The sequence goes on from CAXXFP010000001.1 coordinate 216,081, forward strand.
CCGTGCCCGTCCCGAACTATCTGCCCGACGGCGCCGTATGCTTTGAAATAAACGGCCGGCTGCCGCGCGCGGCATGGAGCCATGTCCTTTCAAACCCGTTTTTCGGCTTTTTGTGCACGGACACGGGCACGGGACATATGTGGCGCTTTAATTCCCGTGAAAACAAGATGACCCCGTGGCTCAATGACCCGCTGGCCGTACGCGGCGGAGAAAGGCTTGAGCTGAGCGCGGACGGGCAGACGTTTTCCCTTTTTGCCGACGACGACGGTTTTCCCTGCCGCGTCACCTATGGATTTGGGTACGCCGTATGGGAAAAACAGGTAAAAAACATCAAAACTAAGCTGACCGCCTTTGTCCCGCCCGACGCGGCGGCGCGGATTTTACTCGTTGAGGCAGACGGCGCGGACGCGGCGCAGCTGTCCTATTTCTGTACGCTTTTAATGGGAAGCGACCCGCGCGCTTCCCGACATGTACTGACCTCATTTGATACGGAAAACCAGGTTTTCAGCGCGGAAAATCCTTACAACACCGATTATTGCCCGCAGCGCTTCCACCTGATTTCCTCCCCCCCGCCCACGGGCTTTACCTGCAGCGCGTCCGCGTGGGAGCGCGGTGTATGCGATGGCTTTACCGGCGCGGCAGCCGATGCGTGCTTCGGGGCGGTGCTTGCCCTTGAGCGGGAAAACGGACATCTGCGCGCGGTGCTCGTTTCCGGATGCTCGCCAAACGAACCGGGCCTTAAGCGCATCGCGCGATACCGCAGCTTTGATTTTTCCGCAAAGGAGCTTGAGCGCACGCGCGACAAGTGGCAGGCGCACGCACGCCCGCTTGTGATGAAAACGCCCGACGCAGCCCTTGACGACTATGTAAACGGCTGGGCGCTTTACCAGACGCAGGCGTGCCGGCTGTATGCGCGCACCTCGCTTTACCAGTGCGGGGGGGCGTATGGATTTCGCGACCAGCTGCAGGATGTCTGCGCGCTTATGTACTGCGACGCACGGGCGGCGCGCACGCAGATTCTGCGCACGGCGGCGCACCAGTTTCTTGAGGGCGACGTGCAGCACTGGTGGCATCCGTATGCGCCCATCAGGCGCGCGGGACACAAGGGCGTGCGAACGCGCTGCTCCGACGATCTGATGTGGCTGCCCTATGCCGTGAGCCGGTATGTGAAGATGACCGGGGAGCGCGCCATTCTTGATATTCGCCTGCCGTACCTGTCCTCCCCCGTATTAAATGAAAATGAGCACGAACGCTATGAGATCCCCGGCATTTCCGAGGAGCGCGGGAGTTTGCTTGAGCACTGCCTGCGCGCGTGCACGCTCGCTTTGTCCCGCGGCACGGACGGCCACGGCCTTCCTTATATCGGCTCCGGCGACTGGAACGACGGATTTAATCTGGTCGGCGCGCAGGGAAAGGGTTCCAGCGTCTGGCTTGCGTGGTTCTTTTCCATCTCGCTGCGCGCGATGGCGGAGCTGTGCCTGACCTGCGGCCGCCCCGAGGATGCGAAAGCCTTCACGGCTGCCGCCGAAGGCTTTGAAAACGCCGCCGGGGAAAGCTGGGACGGCGGCTGGTACCGCCGCGCCTATTACGACGACGCCGCCCCGCTCGGCTCACACGAAAACGAGGAATGCCGCATCGATTCCATCGCCCAGAGCTTTGCCGTTTTGAGCGGGCACGCGGACCCCGTCAGAGCCTCATCAGCGCTGGACGCAGCCATTACGCAGCTTGCCGACCGCAAAAATAAGCTCATCCGGCTGTTTACCCCGCCTTTCGAGAATACGTTTCGAAATCCGGGCTATATTAAGGGATATCCGCCCGGCATCCGGGAAAACGGCGGGCAATATACGCACGCGGCGGTGTGGCTGGCATTTTCCTGTTTTTATGGCGGAAGGCAAAACGACGCGGCCGAGCTTTTGCACCTGCTTCTGCCCTCCGGCCGTGACCATGACGTGTACCTGACAGAGCCGTATGTGCTCGCCGCCGATGTTTATTCCAATCCGGCCTGCGCCGGTCACGGCGGCTGGAGCTGGTACACGGGCGCCTCGGGCTGGTATTGGCGCGCGGTGACCGAGGGACTGCTGGGCATCACGCTGCGCGCGGACACGCTGAGCATCCGCCCGCATCTTCCCGACGGCTGGCCGGGCTGCGAGGCTGCGCTTACGCTGGCCGGCTGCTCGTATAAAATCTCCATCACACGCACAGGCGATGCAACCGTCACCTGCGACGGCGTACCCTGTCCGGACGGCGCCGTACCGCTTTCAGACCGGGACGGCGGACATACCGTTACCGTCACCGTCTGAACCCCGCGTTTTTCTGTCTGCGCGCAGGAAATTTAATCTTTCCATTAAACGGTGTTATATAGTATAATAATGCGTGTCTGCCGAATGGATCTCCGTTGATTCGCGCGGCGAAGCCGTGCCAACGGGCTAAAATGTCCATTTTATATCTTTTGGCGGCATTTTATCACACTTCACCACGCAGCAGGTTTGGAAAACCAGCCTGTTTGGGTGGATGTTTTTTAAGCATCCTCCCCGCACCTGAAGAAACGAAAAAAATGCTTCCACGATCATATGCCTAAACCTTTTTTCGTTATCCCGGTAAACTCAATTCAATTTTGCCGGATTTACGGCGTGCGCCGTTTCCGGAGCGGAGGCTGATAGCTTGGAGCCTGTTAAACGTACGCAACTTATGCCCGGAGTCTTCCTGACCCAAATCAAAACCGATAAATTTAAGACCTGCTTTATGAGCGCCACGCTGCTAAAAAACCTCAGCGTCGCCGACGCGTCCTTAAACGCGCTCATGCCGCATGTGCTACGGCGCGGAACGGCGCGCCATCAGGACATGCAGTCCATCTCCGCGGCGCTTGACAGCCTGTACGGCGCGCGGCTTGAACCCACCGTGCGCAAGAAAGGCGACGTGCAGTGCGTGGGCTTCGCCTCAAGCGTGATCGACGACGCCTACGCGCCGGGCAACACCTTAATTGAAGACGCCGCGCGCATGATGGGTGAAAGCCTGCTGTCTCCCGTGCTTGAAAACGGACGCTTCAAGGAAGAGTACGTCGCGGGCGAGCGCGTCAATCTGGTCGACCGCATCCGCTCTCAGATTAACGATAAACGCATTTATGCGCGTAACCGGCTCACGGAGCTGATGTGCGCGGACGAGCCTTACGGAGTGAATGTGCTGGGCAGCGAACAGTCGGCCGCGGCCATTACCGCCGGGGAGCTGCATGATTTTTATCACAATACGCTTGCCTCTTCCCGCGTCGAGCTGTTTTTCTGCGGCAGCGGCGGCCATGAACGCGCTGAGGCTGCGCTACGCCGCGCCTTTGAAAAGCTGCCGCGCACAGGTGCGGTCACACCGGTCAAAACCGGCATCCGCCTGCGCGAGGGCAAGCTGCGCAACGTCGAGGAGACCATGGACATCACGCAGGGCAAGCTTTCCATCGGCTTTCGCACCGGAATCACCGCGCAGGACGAAAAGCTGCCGGCCATGATGATGCTCAACGCCGTTTTCGGCGGAACCACCACCTCCAAGCTTTTTATGAACGTGCGCGAGCGGCTGTCGCTATGCTATTTCGCAAGCTCGTCGCTTGACCGGCTCAAGGGCGTTTTAAACGTCTACTCGGGCATTGAATTTGACCGGTATGAAACGGCGCGGGACGAAATTTTCGCGCAGCTGGAGGCCTGCCGGCGCGGAGAGATCGAGGACTGGGAGCTGGAAGGCGCCCGCTCGGTGATCGTAAGCTCGCTGCGCTCATATCTCGACTCTCAGGCTTCGCTGGAGGATTTCTGGCTTTCGCAATCCATAGCGGGGCTTGAATACACGCCGCAGGACATGGCCGCGCGTATTGAAAAGGTCACACGTGAAGAGGTGGTCGCCTGCGCGAAGATCCTCGAGCCGGACACCATCTATTTCCTCAGAGGCATCATATAGGGAGGTAGCAGTCATGAAAAGCACCCGTTATCCGCGCATAGACGAAACGCTCATGCACGAAACGCTGCCAAACGGCCTCAACGTGTATGTCATCCCCAAAAAGGATTATCAGCAGTCCTATGCATTTTTCGCCACGAATTACGGCTCCATTGACCTGCGCTTTTGCCTTGGCGGCAGCTGGCAGGATACGCCCGCGGGCGTGGCGCATTTTCTTGAACACAAAATGTTTGACAAAAAGGACGGAAACGCCCTGCAGGAGCTTTCCAAAAACGGCGCGAGTCCCAACGCGTTTACCAGCTTTCAGATGACCGCGTACCATTTTGAATGTACCGGAAAATTTGAGGAAAACCTGCGCATTCTGCTTGACTTTGTGTCCCAGCCCTACTTTACGCCCGAAAGTGTAAGTAAGGAACAGGGCATCATTGGGCAGGAAATCCGCATGTATGAGGACAGTCCCGACTGGCGCGCGTATGAAAACCTGTTTACCTGCCTTTATGAAAACCACCCCGTGCGCATCAACATCGCGGGCACCATTGAATCCATCGCCAAAATCACCGACAAGACGCTTTATGACTGCCACCGCGCATTTTATAATCCGTCGAACATGGTCCTGTGCGTGGCGGGGGATGTGGACGCGGCACGCGTTGTTGCGCTTGCGCGCGAGATTCTGCCCGAGCATGGCTTAGGCTCAATCGAGCGTGATTACGGGACGGAAGACCCGGCGCGCGTTTTACGCCATGAAATGGAGCTTAAAATGGAAGTTTCCATGCCCATGTTCATGCTCGGCGCAAAAAGCACGCCCGCCAAGCCGGGCTTTGAAGCGCAGCGGCTTGAACTGCTCGCTGAGCTTGCCTGTCAGGCGCTGTGCGGCGTTTCCTCCCCTCTTTATGCAGATCTTTACGACCACGGCCTGATCAACCGCGGCTTTGAAGGCTCCTATATGGACTTTCCCGGCGGCGCCTGCCTGATGTTCGGCGGGGAAAGCAAGGACCCGCGCGCCGTGCGCGCGCAAATCCTTGACGAGGCCGCCCGTGTCAGCCGCAGCGGATTTGACGGCGCGCTCTTCGACCGGCTGAAAAAAGCCCTGTTCGGCGAGCGCCTGCGCCAATTAAACGAGCTTGACAACATCTGTTACCAGCAGGCCGGAGCGCACTTTCTGCAAGCCTGCCATTTTGACTTTCCCGAGCTTTTCGACAGCATCACGGCACAGGACGCCGCGGAATATATCGCGCAGACCGTCACACCCGAGCGCTGCGCGCTGTCGCTGATCCTGCCCGTACAGGGCGTGTAACGCCGTCAGCGGCGCGCTTTGAGCCTGCGCCGCTGCCCCCCCCGCCGCCCTGCCGGAAAACCCCGTACTCCCGTGTTGACAGTATTTTTGGAGGTGGCAATATGAGTGCCGATATGATCAGCTTCCCAGGACTGGGACTTTCGCTTGACCCGCCCCGCATCGCCTTTTCCGTCTTCGGAAGGCCGATATTCTGGTATGGAATCATCCTCGCCATGGCCTTTTTGTTTGCCGCACTGTATGCGCTGCGCCGCGCGCCGAAGTTCGGCATTACAGGCGACGATCTGACCGACGTTTTGATTTTCGCGACCCCTGCGGCCATCATCGGCGCGCGGGCGTATTATGTGCTGTTTGAGCTTGACCAGTATGCGGACAACCCCATCAGCGCTCTGTATGTATGGGACGGCGGCGTCGCCATATACGGGGCGGTCATCGCCGCGGTCATCACGGTGCTTATCGTGACCACCGTGAAAAAGATCAATGCCGCCGCAGTGCTCGATATCGGCGCGCTCGGTCTGCTCATCGGGCAGGCGATCGGCCGCTGGGGTAACTTTTTTAACCGCGAAGCGTACGGCACCGTAACAAACCTGCCCTGGCGCATGGAAATTTACGACCGGATAGCGGGCGCGCGCCAGGCTGTGCATCCGACATTTTTATATGAATCCATTTGGAATGCTCTGGGCTTTTTGTTGCTACATAGCTTATCCAAAAAGCGCAAATACAACGGGGAAACCTTCATCATGTACCTTGCCTGGTATGGCCTTGGCCGCGGCCTGATCGAGGGCCTGCGCACCGACAGCCTGTATATGATCGGCGCAAACCTGCGCGTTTCGCAGGTGCTGGGCTTCACCTCGTTTCTGGTTGCCGGAGCTGTACTGTTTTATAACTTTGCCTTTAAAAACCATGACCCGTCCAAGCTGGTCGACCTGACCGTGGCCGAGCAGGAAGCGCCGGCCGAGATACCGGTCGCCGCGGATACAGACGCGCCGGAGTCTATCCCATCCCCGGATGCCGACGCGGCGCAGTCATCCGAAAAGGCGGACAACGCGCCCGTGCAGTCACCCGAAACGCCGAACACGGCGGCCCCCGCCGAAGAAACCGGCAGCCTGCCCGCAAAGGAGGATGAAACCGATGGCGGCGACAATCATTGACGGGAAAGCCGTCGCGCAGCGTTTTAAGCAGGAAATCGCGAAACAAACACTTGAACTGAAAAGCGCCGGTATCCGCCCCGGCCTTGCCGTTATTATTGTCGGCGGCGACCCCGCCTCGCGCATCTATGTCAACAACAAGCGCCGCGACTGTGCGGAGTGCGGGATTGAAAGCTTTGAATACGCCCTGCCCGAGGACGTGCCGGAAGAGACGCTCCTGTCGCTCATCGCGCAGCTCAACGACCGCGCGGATGTCCACGGCATCCTTGTGCAGCTGCCGCTCCCGCGCGGCCTCAATGAGAAAAAGGTCATCAACCTCATTCGTCCGGACAAGGATGTGGACGCGTTTCATCCGCAGAATGTCGGGCGCATCATGCAGGGCGACTATGACTTTCTGCCATGCACGCCCGCGGGTGTGATGGCACTGCTGGATGAATATAAAATCGACCCCGCCGGGCGCGAATGCGTGGTGGTCGGCCGCTCGAACATTGTCGGCAAGCCCCAGGCCATGCTCCTGCTGCACCGCCACGGCACCGTGACCGTCTGCCACTCACGCACACACGACCTGGCTGAGCATACACGCCGCGCGGATATCCTTGTGTGCGCGGTGGGAAGCCCCGGCCTGATCACAGGCGATATGGTCAAAGACGGCGCCGTGGTCATCGACGTTGCCATGAACCATGACAGCGAGGGGAAGCTATGCGGCGACACGGTGTTTGACCAGGTGTGCGAAAAAGCCTCCTTTATCACGCCCGTGCCGGGCGGCGTCGGCCCGATGACCCGCGTCATGCTGCTTAAAAATACACTGCTCGCGGCGCGCAGGCTGTCTGCCCGGTAAACCTTCTCAACCCGGCGCAGCCGCACATTACATTTGGAGGAAATCATGCCTATGCTCAGCGATATAGAAATCGCGCAGCAGGCCACCCTGCTGCCTATTGAAAGCATTGCCCAAAAAGCCGGTATCCCGGTCGATTCGCTGGAGCTTTACGGCCGGTTTAAAGCAAAAATAAACCTAAGCGCCGCCGACCTGAGCGACCGCGCGGACGGTCATCTCATTCTCGTTACGGCAATGACGCCTACGCCGGCGGGCGAGGGCAAAACGACCGTCAGCGTCGGCTTGGCCGACGCGCTTTCCGGTTTGGGGAAAAAGACGGTGCTTGCGCTGCGTGAGCCTTCGCTGGGTCCTGTTTTCGGCGTCAAGGGCGGCGCGGCGGGCGGCGGATATGCGCAGGTCATCCCCATGGAGGACCTTAACCTTCATTTTACAGGCGATATCCATGCGGTAGGCGCTGCCAACAATCTGCTTGCGGCGCTCATTGATAACCATATTTATCAAGGTAATCCGCTCAATCTTGACAGCCGCCGCATCCCCTGGAAGCACTGTCTGGATATCAACGACCGTCAGCTTCGGCACATTGTCGGCGGCCTGGGCGGCAGACTGGGCGGAGTCCCGCGCGAGGACGGCTTTGATATTACCGTAGCCTCCGAGGTCATGGCCATTTTGTGTCTGAGCGAAAACCTGTCCGATCTGAAAGAGCGGCTGGGGCGCATCGTGGCAGGCTATACATACGACAATGAACCGGTCACCGCCGAAATGCTCCATGCAAACGGCGCAATGGCCGCCCTGCTTAAAGACGCCATCAAGCCCAATCTTGTACAGACACTCGAGCATACGCCCACGCTCATCCACGGCGGCCCGTTTGCAAACATTGCGCACGGATGCAGCAGCGTGGCGGCGACCAAGCTTGCCTTGAAGCTTGCCGACTTTGTCGTGACCGAGGCGGGCTTCGGCGCCGATCTGGGCGCAGAAAAATTTGTTGATATCAAATGCCGCAGCGCAAAGCTGCGCCCCGCCGCGTGCGTGATCGTTGCCACCGTGCGTGCGCTCAAATCTCACGGCGGCGTGCCGCGCGCGGAGCTTTCCGCGGAAAATCTGCCCGCGCTCAAGCGCGGACTTCCCAACCTCATCAAGCACATCGAAAACATGACGGAAGGCTTCGGCCTTCCCTGTGTTGTCGCCCTCAACCGCTTTGCAAGCGATACCCCCGCGGAGCTTGCGCTTGTCAGCGAGAGCCTGGGCGCGCTGGGTGTCAAAACGATGCCGTGCGAGGTCTGGCAGCATGGCGGTAAGGGCGCGACGGCTCTTGCGCGGGAAGTCCTGCGTATCATACAAGAAGAAAAAAATGCTTTCCGTCTGGCCTATGAGGATGCGCTCCCAATCCGCGAGAAAATCGAAACGGTTGTACGCACCGTTTACGGCGGCGAGGGCGTTGAATTTGCCCCGGCGGCGCTCAAAGCTTTGGCCGATATTGAAAAGCACGGTTTTGGAAAACTCCCGGTCTGCATCGCAAAAACCCAGTATTCCTTTTCAGATGATCCGCGCCTGATCGGCCGGCCGGCCGGCTTTAAACTGCATGTAACCAACCTCAAGGTATCCGCCGGCGCGGGCTTTGTAGTCGTGTTTACAGGGGATATTATGACCATGCCGGGTCTGCCGCGCGTGCCGTGCGCCGAAAACATCGACGTGGACGAAAACGGCGTCATTTCGGGTCTGTTTTAAGCATCCGGTTTTTAACGGCTGACTTTTCTATGTGACTGAGCCGCCCTGCCATGCAGGGCGGCTCAGTTGAGCGTGTCGATAAAATCGACACGCTGCATAGGGGGTACCCGTACCCCCTATGTACGAGCGGAGAACCAGAGGTTTTCCGCTCGTTACCCCCGGTTTCACCGTCCATACGGCGGGCTATGGAGTTTTTTCGACGCGCATGTCGCCGAAAAAACGAACTATGGTACACAAGGATGGTTTCTCGACAGTCTGGACTGAGCCGCCCTGCCATGCAGGGCGGCTCAGTCTGTTTATCCTTATTAAAACTCGTTTACAGCTTAATTTATTTTAACAATTATGTCCGTTTTTTCCAGCAGATTTCAATTAATTTAATTAATGCCTGATGAGCAAATCAAAAATACAACAGCGGCAATAGTTTGATGGTATTTTTGATTTGCTGGGGCGCACGGTTTTTTGCGGCAGGTTCCGCAAAAATCGTGCACTTGGGATTTGAAGCATTTGTTAACCCCAACAGGAAGTTAATCAATGGTTCACGAAGTGCCAAAACAAATGTGTTTTGGCACCAAAAGTCCGCAGCGTGCGGATTTTTGCAAATATGACTTAAAAATTGCATTTATTTTGAGTAGGCATTAATTATTTCACAATATATTCGATATACAAAAGTATGGCGTTTATTTCCATATTTGGTAAATTAATTCCATTTTTTGTCCGGACCGGCACCCAGAAGCTGCAAATTCAGTGAGGAGGCACTACAAGAATGTCAACCAGAAAAAAGCTTGGAACCCGGCTCCTGTTGTTTGTCGAAATTACGGTTTTCATTATCCTCGCCATACTGCTGTGCGTTACGCTCTATGAAATCAACGCGTTTACACAAACCAGCAGTACGCAGCGGGCAAACAGCGGCGTACTCGGTCTGAATGCAAAGATCGAGGACTATCAGGCGCAGTCGCTTAAGCTTGCCACAATCGCCGCGGCGGTTCCGGACGTTTCCGACGCGCTTTCCTCGGCGGACACCGTAAAACTGGACGCCGCCGTCCGCGCGCTTGCGGAAACGGCGCAGGCCGATTTTATTGCTGTCACAGACGACAGCGGCACGGTACTTCTTAATACCTATGACGCGCAAAGCGTCGGAAAAGACCTCTCCGCGCAAAGCGGCGTCAAGGCGGCGCTGCAGGCGGGCGCTTACACAACGGTTGAGTCCTCCGCCATATCCCGCCTTGCCGCGTCCTCGACGGTGCCTGTCACCAATGGGTCGGGCCGTGTGCTTGGAACTTTATGTCTGGGCTATGCGCTGGATAAAGACGAACTGGTTGATCAAATCAAGGAACTTTTTCAAACGGATGTGACTCTCTTTTTTAATGATGTCCGCGTCAGTACGACCATCATGCAAAACGGGGAGAGAAAAATCGGCACGACGCTGAGCAAAAACATAGCCGACATTGTCCTGACAAAGGGCGAAAACTATGCAGGGAAGGCCGATATCCTCGAAAAACCGTATATCTGCTCGTACATGCCCCTTAAAAATGCGGACGGAGAAATTATTGGCGTTCTGTTTTCCGGCGAGCCGCAGGACGAGACTGTCGCGGTTACCTATAAAATTGCTTATATCATCGCCGCCATTGCGCTTTTTGCGCTGGGGGTGCTCTTTCTGGAGCTTCATTTTTACATCGGTGCCATCGTATCAAAGCCACTAAACCGCGTCATTACCGCCTCGAGGAAAATTACGCAGGGGGATCTCGATGTCGATATCCATGTGGATTCCGAAAACGAAATCGGTCTTCTGGCGTTCGTTTTTTCAGAAATGGCGGCAAGGCTTCATGACGTGATAAGCCGGATCAACGCGGCGGCGGTGCAGGTCGCTTCGGCGGCAAAGCAGGTTTCGGAGTCAAGCATGGCCTTGTCTCAAGGCGCAGCCGAACAGGCAAGCACCGTTGAGCAGTTTACCGCTTCCGTGACGGAAATCTCCGCGCAGACCAAACACAATGCGGAAAATGCCGATCAGGCAAATGTGCTTGCCGAATCCGCGAAGGAAAAAGCGGAGCAGGGAAATGAGCGGATGTCCTCCATGCTCGGCGCCATGACGGACATCAACAAATCCTCCGAGGATATTTCAAAAATCATCAAGGTTATAGACGACATCGCCTTTCAGACAAACATATTGGCGCTCAATGCGGCCATCGAGGCCGCGCGCGCGGGAGAATACGGCAAAGGCTTCGCGGTGGTGGCCGAGGAAGTCAGAAGTCTGGCCGCTCGCTCGGCAAACGCCGCAAGGGATACGACCGTATTGATCGGAAACTCGATCAAAAAGGTTGCGGATGGAACAAAAACAGCAACGCAGACTGCCGAGGCGCTTCAGGAAATCGAACAAAGCATTTCTCTTGTATCCTCGCTCATCGGCGCCATCGCGGTGTCCTCTAACGAGCAGGCCGCCGGCATCGCGCAGATCAATCAGGGCATCGGCCAGATATCCCATGTTGTGCAGACAAATTCCGCCACAGCCGTTGAAAGCTCCGCGGCAAGCGAGGAGCTCTTAAGCCAGGCGGAAACGCTCAAGCAGCTGGTGTCGGGCTTCAAGCTGAGGGAGCGCCACGCCTCCGGACTTCAGCTCACAGACGGCGTGCCTGAAGACAAAAAAGCGTCGCCGGACTTAAGCCGCGCTCCCGCACTGACCGAAGCTGACGACACGGACGCAGACAAAAGACGTTCGCCCTTGCTGCGAGTTCTTCCCTTTAAAAACGCGTCTGAGAAAAAGCAACTGACTCAGCGATAACCCGCAACCCGCTCCGCAAGCTCTATATAATGCCTGATGAGCAAATCGAAAAATGCAAAAGCTGCCATGGTGACGGTATTTTTGATTTGCCCAACAGCAAGTCAATCAATGTGCCTGAAGTGCCAAAGCATAGTTGTTTCGGCACTAAAATTACGCAACATGTCCACTGAACAAAAGCGATTGAAAAATCGCATTTGTTCAGTGGACATGAAATATGCCGCACATTTTATGACCGCCGCTTAACCAGCGGCGGTCTTATTGCGTATGAAAGCCGTTATACCCCTTTATATTTCCTGCGGGTCGCCATTCCCCCGCGCAGATGGCGCTCCGCCTTATTCTTCTCCACCACTTCCTTGACGGCAAGGTACAGCGTCCTGTTGAGCTGCGGCAGACGTTGCGCAATGTCCTTATGTACGGTGGATTTCGACACGCCGAACTTTTTAGCCGTCACTCTGACAGTCGCTCCGGTTTCCACTATATAAAGCCCCAGCTTCGCCGCGCGCTCCTCCGGATTCCCCTTCAAATGCCTCTCCCTCCCTCTTGCACGGTATATCTCAGGACATATATATGCAGTAGCGCGCCTATTCATGTTTGACTTGTCTTTTGGGGAACCTAAAACTCAATATCTCATTCCGGATATGCGCAAAGATGGCCGGTGAATTTTCCCGCAGGCCATCTTTGTTGAAGCCTAAGCTGAATTTTCGAGGCAGTTGAAGAGAAGGCATACTGATTCATGATAAAAACTCTTGCAAAATAACCGTCTCTCACCGGCTTACGCTGATCCGCCATAACATAGGCGCGGATATTCAACCCGTTGCTGCGTGAAAGAATTACTGGAATAACGCATCCGGATACGGTATGATGATGTCACGAAGGTTAACGCAATCCGATTGATTTATTCACTAAAGACAGTTCTGAAGTTTACCGGGAGGCTTTATTTGAGTACGAAGCATTACGCCGTATTCGGCGACCCCATTGGACACAGCCTGTCCCCCGTCATCTACGCCTGCCTATTCCGGCAGTACGGCATCGACGCCGATTATACGCGCATCCTGCTTGGGCGCGGACATACGAAGGAGCTGCCGACGCTCATTGAGCGGTATGCCCTGTCCGGATGCAATCTGACCATGCCGCATAAGCTCGACGCCCTTAAGCTGCTTGACGAGGTGGAGCCCTTTGCACGCCTGTGCGCATCGGTCAATACCGTATGCGTGAAAAACGGGCGCTTAATCGGTCACTCAACCGACGCGCAGGGTTTTCTTGCCTCGCTCGCGCACAGCTCGATTCCGGTCAGGGATCAGGACGTGCTCCTGCTCGGCGCGGGTGGGGCCGCGCACACGCTTGCGCTGGGTATCGCGCGCGCAGGTGCACGCTCCGTGACCATCGCCGCGCGTACGGGAACACAGTCACAGCCGCTGTGTCGGCTGATTGCCGACAGCTTTCATGTGTCCGCCGGATATACCGGTTTTTCAGGCGTGGAGCTTGCCGGGGCGTGCGCGCGCTGCGGGCTTTTGATCAACTCCACGCCGCTGGGTATGCGCGGGGTTGAAGCGGAGTTTCCCGACCTGTCCTTTATTGACGCGCTTCCGGACGGAGCGCCTGTGTGCGACTTAATCTACGAGCCTGAAATGACCAAGCTGCTCGGATATGCGCAAAAAAAAGGGCATCCCGTACTGGGCGGACTGGGCATGCTCATTTTCCAGGCGTTTGAAGCCTTCGCTCACTTTACCGGCATACAGCCGGAGCCCGCCCTGTTTTCCGAAGTCGTCCGCGCGCTGCGCCCCGGTCTTCAGAAATAGAAAAAGTACGCTGATAAACTGAATGATTATCCGGAGCGGTAAAATCAAAGAGACGTTCTGTAAGGCTATATAAGTTAAGGGCGGCTGTACATAGTACAGCCGCCCTCTTTTAAATATTACGCGCATTTTTCAGTACAATCTCTTCAGGCCCTGTTCATCTGCTCTGCAAAAAGGCTGATCGACTCCTCGGACAGACTGGACGTATCCTCTGTGACTTTACTGACTTTTTTTACAATCATCCTGTTCAGCGGATTCATCACAGATAAATTAAACGCACCGCCAAACGCACCCAACGCCGCCGCGGCCGTGCGCAGGGACTCGCTGTACGCACTGTCAAGCTCGGCCGCCGCGGCCTCCCCCTCGCGCATGTTGAGGATAAACAGTCCAAGCTTTTTTGTTTTCAAAAGCTGCTCGTTAAGCCCACAAAAACGGCCGATCTTCTTTAAAAGACTTCCCACATAAACAGGGCCGCCGATAATTACTTTATCATAATCCAAAAGTGCAGGCGCCGGTTCATTTTTTATGTTTACAAGAGTAACCTCACCTGAAAGCTTTTCCTTCAGGCGCAGGGCGCATTTCTCCGTGCTGCCGTATTTTGTTTCGTAGACAATGAGTGTACGCATGCTGCCTCCTAAAATTCATCCAAATTATACTTTTATGCCGCTTTAGCGCATTTTCAGCGGCCATTTAATTATGTCCGCTGAACAAATTCAATTTTCGAACCGCAGAAGTCCGCATGTTGCGAACTTTTTGTGTCAAGGCAAATGTGTTTTGGCGCTTCAAGAACCATTGATTGACTTCCTATCGAGATCTAAATCGTATGTTTTAAGTATAACACGAACGGATTTAGCTGTATAGAGAATATGATTGCCTACTTTTTAACTTTTTGGGGCTTTTTCAGCAAATATCTGATCATATACCGCTTGCGCGGTCTGCTCGGGTGTGCCCGAGACAGGCACGGTTATGTCACACGCGGACCGGTAAAGGCCGATGCGCTCGTTATAAATCCGGATCAGCGCCTCCCGTCCGGCTTGCAAAAGCGGACGCTCACCCCAGGACATATCCCTTTCGAGCTGCGCAAGCGGCCGGTCGAGAAATACTACCGTTCCGCTCTGTTTCATGATGCGCACATTCCCGGCTTTCAGGATAATCCCGCCGCCGGTTGCAACGACGATGTTCTCTTTCCTGCAAATGCCATTGAGCGCCGCCGTTTCCGCCGTGCGAAAGCCCACCTCGCCGCGCTGGCGAAAAATTTCCGGGATGCCCATGCCCGCGCTGTGCTCGATTTGCACATCGAGATCAATAAACAGACCGCCGGAAAGCCCGGCAAGCAGCCGTCCGACGGTGGTTTTCCCGCACCCGGGCATGCCAATGAGCCAGATATTATCCATCCCGCTGCCCTCCCGTGGGCGCATATGTGCCCAAAAGCCGTACCTGCGCGCCGGAAGACGCAAGCAGCGCAAGTGTTTTTTCCATGTCGCACGCACCGCGCTCCGATATACAATCGATAAAAAACCGGTATTCCCAGCTTCTGCCCGGAAACGGGCGCGACTGGATAAAGGTCAGGCTCAGCCCACCCGCGTACAGGATATCCAGAGCGGCACGCAGCGAGCCCGCCGCGTGCCGGAGCACCAACGCCAGCGAATGCTTTGCACCCTGTCCATGCGCGCCCTCCGGCCCGAGCACAACAAAGCGCGTCCGGTTGTCTGCGGCGTCTGCAATGCTGCGCTCGAGCACGGCAAGGCCATATCTCCGCGCGGCATATTCGCTTGCGATGGCGGCAATGCTTTGATCCTTCTTTTGCGAAACGTGGTATGCGGCCTCGGCGGTATTCAGGCGCGGTATGCGCTCCCAGTCCGGAAACCTGTCGAGATAGCCGCCGCACTGCATAAGCCCCTGCGGATGCGACACGACCTGCCGGATATCGGAAAGCTGTGCGCCGGGAAGCGCCATCAGGCAGTGGTCGATTTGCACCGTTTGCTCGCCTGAAATCACACAGCGGTGGCTCTCGAGCAGATCAAACACCTCGGTAATGCCGCCCGTGAGCAGATTCTCCACCGGTATCAGGCCCGCACATGCGCGCCCCGCCTCCACGGCTTCAAACACCGACTCAAACCGCGAACAGCTTAATAGCGCGCGCTCATCCCCGAAAAATAACCGCGCGGCCTGCTCCCCATAGGCGCCCGCGATGCCCTGATACGCAACCTGCCCGTGCGCTGCGCGTATATCATCTTGATTAAGCTGACCGGTCTGTCCGGCGCCCGGCGCTCTGCGCTGAAGCTCCTTGCCCGTTTCCATGAGAAAGGTAAAAAGCTGCTGCAGGCTGCCGGACAACGCGGAGTCCTTAAGCAGCTCCACGCGCCCCTTGAGCAGCTCGCGTTCGCGCGCGGCGTCGGTGACGGCAATCCCGGTTTCCCGCTTATACTCGCCTATTTCATAAGATATCTCCATGCGTCTTTCAAAAAGGCGCACAAGCTCCCCATCAACCTCGTCGATTTCCCTGCGAAGCGCATCAAGCTTCATCCGTATCACCCTCCCCGAGCGCGGCGTCGGCCAGCGCGATGAGGACCGCCGCCTCCACCACCGCGGCCGCGCGCGGCACGATGCAGGCGTCATGCCGGCCGTGGATCTCAATACTTGTTTCCTTCATGGCCGTCAGATCGACCGTTTGCTGCGCGCGCGCAATGGAGGGTGTGGGCTTGATACCCGCGCGCACGATCAGCGGCATGCCGTTTGAAATGCCGCCCTGTATGCCGCCGGCGTTATTCGTGCGTGTGCGCACGTTGCCCTCTTTAAGACAAAACGGATCGTTTGAGACGCTTCCAGTCATTTCGCAGCTTCCAAAGCCCGCGCCAAACTCCACCGCCTTGACCGCGGGCACGGAAAACAGCAGCGCGGCGATATCGCTTTCCAGACTGTTAAAAAACGGATCGCCCCATCCCACAGGCAACCCCACAGCCGCACACTCAATGACGCCGCCCAGCGAATCACACGCCTGCTGCGCCTGCGCGACCGCGCCGCGCATCCGCTGCCCTGTTTCGTCGTCTATAACCGGAAAGGACTTTTGATAAAGCTGCAAAAGCAGCGGCGCGGCGACACGCACCGGATCAAAAGGCAGGTCGCGCACCTGATGAATGCTTAAAATATGGCTGCCGACCGTAACGCCGCGCTTTTCAAGCAAAAGCCGCGCAATAGCTCCCGCAAACGTAAAGGGCGCTGTCAGCCTGCCGGAAAACCCGCCGCCGCCGCGCGGATCGTTAAAGCCCTTATATTTTACATATCCGGTATAATCGGCATGACCCGGACGCGGCTTAAGACAGAGGCTCTCATAATCCGCCGAACGGGTGTCGGTGTTTTCAATTACACCGCAGATGGGGCCGCCCGTGGCGCGGCCGTTATAAACGCCGCTTAAAATATTTACGCGGTCAGGTTCGCGCCGTTTCGTGCTTCCGGCGGCGTACCCCGGCGCGCGGCGCGCCAGGTCGCAAGCGATGCGCGCTTCGTCGATTTCAAGCCCCGCGGGCACGCCGTCAATCACTGCGCCGATGGCCGCGCCGTGCGACTGGCCGAAAATAGTCACCTTAAAATGCCTGCCCCATGTCGCGCTCACAAATGACCCCTCCCAAGCTTTGATATTCCTCCCAGAAACGCGGCGCGGACTTTTTAACGCAGTCAAAGCCGCTTAAATGAATCGGATTTTCGCAGATTGCCGATGCCACTGCAAGCGCCATGGCGATGCGGTGGTCGTTTTGCGCGCCGCATATCCCGCCTGAAAGCCTGCCGCGCCCGCGGACAATCAGTGAATCGTCCGTTTCCTTCACATCCGCGCCGATCGCGGTAAACTCACGGCACAGAGCGCTTAAGCGGTCGCTTTCCTTTGCCCGAAGCCGCGCGGCGTTAATAAGGCGCGTTTCCCCGTCGGCCGCGCAGGCAAGCGCGCACAGCGCGGGCACAAGATCGGGGGTCTGGCTTACGTCGATGACGGCGCCGCGCAGCGTGCCGCCGCGCACGCGCAGGTTTGCGCCTTCCCATGAAACCGCGGCGCCCATGCCCTTTGCAAGCGCGTCAATGGCGCGGTCGGCCTGCGCGCTGCCGTCATCCAGCCCGCAAAGCGCGAGTTCGCCGCCCATGGCGCCCGCCGCAACATAAAACGCCGCGTGCGACCAGTCGCCCTCGATTTTTATCCGCGCGGGCGTGTAGTGCTGCCCGCCGTGGACAATCAGCGTTCGCATGTCCGTCCATTCTGAGCGCACCCCGAAACGCGCCTGCATCTGCCGTGTCAGCTCGATATAGCCCTCGGATTCGACCTGCGTGGTGAGCTCGATTTGTGAATCACCCTGCAAAAGCGGCAGGCAGTACAAAAGCCCGGACACAAACTGTGAGGAGACATTCCCCGCGAGCGCATACCGCCCGGGCGCGAGCGTACCCGAAACCGAAACCGCGCCGCCGCTTTCCTGCCAGACAATGCCCTTTTCTTCAAAAAGCGCGCGGTAGGGCGCAAGCGGCCGCTGCATAAGTCTTCCCCGGCCTGTAAACGTCCCGCCGCCGGACAGCAGCGAAACCGGCAGCAGAAAACGCAGCGTCGAGCCGGATTCACGGCAGTCGATCGGCGTATCCGCCGCCGCCCTGCCCGGCTGCATGCCCTGCACTAAAACCTGTCCATCCAGCTTCGTCCAGCGGGCAAACCCCATGGCCTTTACGGCGTCGAGCGTCGCTTCCACATCATCGGAAAACTGAAGTCCTTCGATGACCGACTCCCCCCGTGCAAGCGCGGCGCAGATAAGCGTCCGATGCGAACAGCTTTTTGACGGCATGGCTTCAAGCTGTCCGCGCAGCTTATGCGGCGTAATTTCCATCACACGCATGCCTGAGTGCCCCCCGTAATCAATTTAACCAGCTCCGTAACCGGTACAGGCACTACTTTTGCCCGACCGATTTTCTCAAGGAGCACCACGGACAGCGTTTCCCCGCCCGCTTTTTTGTCAAAGCGCAGCGCGCCGACACTCTTTAACAGCAGCTCCTTCGGCGCGCGTGTGGGAAGCCCCAGCCGGTCGAGCGTTAAAATCAGCCGGCCGCGCACGCCTTGAGGCGTCACGCCCAGCAGTTCCCCCCAGCGCGCGGCTTCCGCCATGCCGATGGAAATTGCCTCGCCATGCGTATAGACTCCGTAGCCCGCCGCGGCTTCCAGCGCGTGCCCGAGCGTGTGCCCGAAATTAAGCTCCATGCGGCAGCCAGTGTCCATCGGATCGCGCGCCACATAGGCGGCCTTACTCACACAGCAGCGGTGCACCAGCTCGTCGATGTTTTCAAGCGCCTGCGCAAGATCAACCGCTGCGCGCGCAAAAAGTTCCCCGTCGCAGATGGCGCCGTATTTGACCACCTCGGCCATTCCACAGCGCACCTGCCTTTTATCAAGCGTATCAAGCGCGCCCGTGTCGGAAACGACGCAGATAGGATTATAAAAAGTACCTACCAGATTTTTCCCGCGCGGCAGATTGACGGCCACCTTTCCGCCCACGGAACTGTCCACCTGGGACAAAAGCGTCGTGGGCATCTGGATAAACGGCACGCCCCGCAAAAAGGTGGCGCAGGCGTATCCCGCCAGATCCCCCACCACGCCGCCGCCCAGCGCGACGACGCAGTCCTTCCGCGTGACGCCCGCGTCAAGCATGGCATTATACAGCATGTCGAGCATATCGGCGCTTTTTGAGGCCTCGCCCGCCGGCACGCTTATGATGCTTACCCGCGCACCCAGCTTTGTAAGCCCGACGCAGACGGTTTTGCCGTACAGCGCGCCCACATTTTCATCGGTAATGACCAGGCAGGCACGGCCCGCCAATCCCGCGAGCGGCCCATCAAGCGCGCCAAACAACCCCGCGCCGATGTAAACCGGGTATTTCTCATTTTTGAAGCTTACTTCGAGTGCGCGCATACTTCTTCCCGCCCCTGCTGCGTTTTTTCTTCCATATGCCCGGAAAAGCTGCGCCCGACAAGCGGCATGAGTGCGCGCACCTTCTGCATGAGCGCGTCAAAATCCTCCGGTGTCATGGATTGCGGCCCGTCGCACAGCGCGTGCGCGGGGTCGTTGTGCACCTCAATCATCAGCCCGTCCGCGCCCGCCATCACAGCGGCAAGCGCCATCGGCGGCACCATGAAGGCTTTTCCCGTGGCGTGTGACGGATCAACTATGATGGGCAGATGCGATAGCTTTTTGACTGCGACAATCGCGCTTAAATCCAGTGTGTTGCGCGTATAGGTTTCAAAGGTGCGCACGCCGCGCTCGCATAAAATGACATTTGGGTTTCCCATGGCCATGATATACTCCGCGCTCATGAGCCACTCCTCTATCGTGGAGGATAACCCGCGCTTTAATAAAATCGGTTTGCTGGTTTTGCCGACTTCCTTTAAAAGGTCAAAATTCTGCATGTTGCGCGCGCCGATTTGGATGACGTCGACCATCATTTCAAACATTTCGACGTGTTTGGGAGACATGAGCTCCGTCACGATGGGAAGCCCCGTGATCTGACGCGCGCTGCGCAGGATCTCCAGTCCCTCTTTTTCAAGGCCCTGAAAGGCATAGGGCGAGGTGCGCGGCTTATAGGCTCCGCCGCGCAGAAGCGAAGCGCCCGAGGCCTTGACCGCCCCGGCCACGCATTCCATCTGCTCGATGCTCTCTACCGAGCAGGGGCCGGCGATCACCGCAAACGCGCCGCCGCCGAATTGCGTATCCCCCACCCGGACAATGGTGTCCTCGGGATGAAATTTTCTATTCGCTTTTTTGTACGGCTCAAGCACGGGCACCACGCGCTCCACGCCCGCTTTCATTCCGTAGTATTCCTTGTCAAGCGTGTGCGTGTCTCCCAGCACGCCGAGCACCACGCACTCAACGCCCTCGTTTACGATGACATTCATATTCGCCTGTTTGAGTTCCTGTATGACCGTGTCCACCGCTTGCCTGTCCGCCCCGCTCTTCATGACAATGACCATCAATCTCACTCCAATCTTATTATAACAGCCTTTAAGCATACCGTATCCGAAAAAATTGTTATGATGGGGTATTCGTGCGTTTTTCCTCAAACTCCCTGCGCCCCATCCTCTCAAATCACCGGTGTTTATCTCGTAATAAAAATAAAAACCGCGGGGACCATTTAAGTCCCCGCGGCAAATCCGGATTTTCCGGTTTATGCACTGGCCTTTCCAGTAAGCGGCGTTCTTAAACGGTGGGCATCCATGCAAATAAAGCCGTAGCTAAAATAAAAGCTAAAGCTAAAAAACTTGTTAAAATACAAGCTGTTTTGAAGCATGGGCACCCTTTCCGGCATATACGCCTGATAACTGGTTCATTATTGCAGGTAGTATACCATATCATTATGCAATGCGCAAGCATTTGTTTCCAAAGTCCGGCGAAAAGCCCGATACGGCTTAAATAAGCGCCTACCAGTTGTATTTTCCCAGCGCGCGCTGGCATACGGCCATAGCCTGCTCGCGCGTCATCGGCCTTGCCGGATGAAAGCGGCTCCCGTCTCCCGCCATGAGGCCGTGCACATATGCATATCCGACATATGGCTGCGCCCAGCCGGAAATCTGCGATGCGTCCTGATAGGGCAGCTGTCCGTCAAACCCAAGCGCATCCCCGCCGATCGCCGCGAAGGTCACGCAAAGGATCTTTGCGCACTGCTCGCGGGTAAGCACGCTGTCCGGCGCGAAGCGCGTGCCGCTTACGCCGTTGATCAGACCGAGGGCATAAGCTTTTTCAATATGTACCCGGTACGGGCTGCCCGAGATATCCATAAACGGAGATACGCCCTCCGGGCTATATTCCCCCATGGAATATTCATATACGTTTACCATCAGCGCGATAAACTCCGCGCGCGTCACGCCGTCGGAAAACCGGCTGAGCAAGCTGCAGGGCACGATACCTCTTTCGTACAGGGCGGACAGCTCGCCGCGCGCCCAGGCGCTTGCCTTGGTAAAGTCCGGCGGCGCACAGACGCGGACCGTGCACGCGGCCTGTATTCCGCTGCCATCCGCCGCCGAGGCCGTGATAACCGCGGTGCCGGGTGAAAGCGCCCTGACCGTGCCGTCCTGTAAAACCGAGGCGGCCGCAGGATTTGACGAGCTCCAATTGAGCGTCGGCTGCGACGCGTTTTCCGGGGTCACCAGTGCGCTGAGCGTCACACTCTTTCCTGTTTCCATCTCCGCAAATGACCTGTCAAGCGTGATCGCGTACACCAAAATCACGTCGTTTGCAGGCAGAAAAGCGGTTTTGGACATGGGGTGCAGGGCTTGAAACTGCTGGGTGGTAAACTCGGCGGCCCTGATATGATCCTTAAAATCGCTTGATCCCTTGAGGAAATACGCTTTTGAGCGCGTGGAATCGTCCCAGGTCACATCAAGGTTATACCAGCTTTCCCTGATTTTAACAATATTCCAGCCGTGGTCTCCGCCGTTTCCCGTGCCCGTGATGATGTGCGTGGGCACGTTCAGCTCGGTAAGCATTTTGTACGTAAGCAGCGCGTAGCCCTGGCAAACGGTGCTGCCGTCTATAAGTGCGTCGAAGGCTGAGTGCTTTATAAGCGTGTCGTCATAGCGGACGTTACCCACGATATAGGAATGCACGGCGCAGATTTTCTCATACTGGCTCGATTCATATACGTCAAGGGCATCCAGTACCTGCTTGATTTTCTGATCGACCATGGCCTCCTCTTCGGCCGTTGTCTGATACGCCAAAGAAAAAATAAATTTCGAATCTCCGGTATAGTAAATCTGCGCCCAGCTGTAGTTATAACTTAAATAGTCGGCGTCACCGGATGTCGCAGGGTCGTCGGCGGCGCACACCCTGCGCATAAGCTCATCAAGAAAATCCTGCGTCACACTCGGGATTATACCCGGCTGCGTAAATTTCACGGAAAAAGATGTGCTGCGCGCAAGCATCTGCCGCCTGACAATATCGATCAAGCCATCCATGCCGGAACAGGTCAGCACGCCATCCGAGGCAAACTGAGGGTTTTCCGCCGCGACAGCAGCACCTGACTGCGCCGCAAACAGCGGGTTATTCATGAGCGCCGCACCGCTTTCGGGCGTATAGGATGCCGCCCCGGCGCGCAGACCGGGCGCAAGGGAGAACAAAATGCAACTGCTCACAATGAAGGTCAATAGACTTTTAAGCGTCTTTCTCACAATATGGTCTCCATCTGTTAAAAACTGCGCAAACTGCCGGCCAAAGTCGTTTTCCGGCTCCGTCCGGCGGTTTGCCGAATGCTGCTCTGTTATAAACCCGGCTATATAATGCCTGATGAACAAATCAATAACACAACAGCTGCAATGGTTTGATGGTATTTTTGATTTGCTCAGGCGCAAGGTTTTTGCGGCATACACCGCGAAAACCCTTGCACTTAGGATTTGAAACATTCGAATCCTAACAGGAAATCAATCACCGGCTACTGAGCGTATCCGCTTCAAAAAGTGTTTTGACCGAAGCGGCAAGCCCGGCCAGAGATTGGATTTCAGAGGGAATAATAATCTTGGTCGCTTTGCCGTCGGCGGCCTTGGCAAAGGCTTCAAGCGCCTTGAGCTTGATGACCGCATCGCCCGGGTTTGCTTCATTTAAAAGCTTGATGCTGTCGGCCAAAGCCCTTTGCACCATCATGATAGCCTCCGCCTCGCCGGTCGCTTCCAGTATGCGCGACTGTCTGGTTGCGTCCGCGCGCAGGATAACGGACTGCTTTTCGCCCTCGGCGACAAGGATCTGTGAGGCTTTTTCGCCCTCAGCCTTGAGTATGGACTGGCGGCGCTCACGCTCGGCCTTCATCTGCTTTTCCATCGCGTCCTGAATTTCACGCGGCGGGATGATGCTTTTGAGCTCCACGCGGTTTACCTTGATGCCCCAGGGATCGGTGGCCTCGTCGAGGATGGCGCGCATCTTTGTGTTGATGACGTCGCGTGAGGTCAGGGTTTCATCCAGCTCAAGATCGCCTACGATGTTGCGAAGCGTCGTGGCCGTCAGATTTTCGATGGCGGACATGGGATGCTCCACGCCGTAGGTATAGAGCTTCGGGTCCGTAATTTCAAAATACAGCACGGTGTCTATCTGCATGGTGACGTTATCCTTGGTGATGACAGGCTGGGGCGGAAAATCCACCACCTGCTCCTTGAGGGACACAATTTTGGATATCCGCTCGATAAAGGGGATCTTGATGTGCAGACCCACGGCCCACACCGAGCTGAAAACGCCCAGACGCTCGATAACAAAAGCCTTTGACTGCTGTACAATGCGAATACTGGATGTAATCACCAGCAGAGCCAGCAGTCCGACAATAATCCAGATAATTGCCCATTCCATTTCGTTTTTCCTCCTGTTTTCCTATCATTATGCGTACTGCGGAATTCTTCAAACGAACCGCATGTCAGTCCGAAGATTCCGAATGCGGCGAGACGATCAGCTTAACGCCCTCGATACAAAGGATATCCACCTGGGTATCCTTCTCAATGACAGCGTCCATGCCGGAGCGCGCCGTCCACAGCTTGCCGCCGACGGACACGAGCCCCGCGCCCGCCATATTGTCCACCTTTTCCATGACTACGCCGATTTTCCCGAGGACGCGGTCGGCATTCGTGGGCACTTTTTTTGTGTTGAGATATTTTTTTGTCAGCGGACGCAGACCTGCCAAGGCCAGCGCGGACACAAGGATAAACGCCAGCACCTGCAGCCACCCGGACGCACCGAACGATGCCGCCAGCAGTGCTACAAGCGCGCCCAATGCAAACCAGATGGAGGTAAGCCCTACCGTTACCGCCTCCAGAACGCCGAAGAAAATAAGCAAACCAAGCCAAATATACTGATCCATCTAAGACACCACCTTATTTTTTCAGTATATCACGCCCCCCATAAAATGAAAAGGGGGATTCTGTCAGCGCACCGGCGGCTCCGCCCGCAGCTGCGTTTTTTTGGGTTTACGATATGGCCCTCCTTTTTTGGAGCGCGCAGCGCAGCCTGCCATATTTATCCCATGTCAATTCTGGCAGAGCCCCCGCATGGCGGGTAAAAAAAGATGCGGCAGGCTGTTGGCCTGCCGCATCTTTTACAAAGTTAAACTTCAGCGCGGTGCGCGCATTAATACATGTCCATGCCGCCCATGCCGGGAGCCGCGGGAGCGGTCGGATTGTTTTCCTTCTTGTCGGCCACAAGCGACTCGGTGGTCAGCACCATGCCGGCAACCGATGCGGCGTTTTGCAGCGCGGAACGCGTGACCTTTGTCGGATCAACGATGCCTGCGGAAATCATGTCACAGTAGATTTCCTTGTAGGCGTCAAAGCCGTAGCCGGTCTTCTTGCTGTTTTTGACGTTTTCAAGCACAACGGAGCCTTCAAGCCCTGCGTTCTTTGCAATCTGCTTGAGCGGCTCGGCAAGGGCCGCCGCGATAATGGTCATGCCGGTCTTTTCGTCGCCCTCGGAGGTCTTGATGAGCTCCTCAACAGCGGAAATGGCGTTTACAAACACGGTTCCGCCGCCGGGGACGATGCCCTCTTCAACAGCCGCGCGGGTGGCGTTGAGCGCGTCTTCGATGCGCAGCTTCTTTTCCTTCATTTCAGTCTCGGTGGCGGCGCCAACCTTGATAACGGCCACGCCTCCGGACAGCTTTGCAAGACGTTCCTGAAGCTTTTCGCGGTCAAAATCGGAGGTGGTGTTTTCGATCTGAGCCTTGATCTGATTGATGCGGGCCTTGATCTCATCGGACACGCCTGCGCCGCCGATGAGTATGGTGTTTTCCTTCTGGATCTTGATCTGACGGGCGCGGCCCAGCTGATCGACCTTAGTTTCCTTCAGGTCAAGGCCAAGCTCATCGGAGATGACCTCGCCGCCGGTCAAAATGGCGATATCCTTGAGCATATCTTTACGTCTGTCGCCGAAGCCGGGCGCCTTGACGCATACGCAGGTAAAGGTGCCGCGCAGCTTGTTGACGATCAGGGTCGCAAGCGCCTCGCCTTCGACATCCTCGGCGATGATGACCAGCTTGCGGCCGGTCTGCACGATCTGCTCAAGCAGGGGCAGAAGATCCTGCACGTTTGAAATCTTTTTCTCGGTGATGAGAATAAGCGCGTCGTCGATGACAGCTTCCATCTTCTCCGTATCGGTGACCATATAGGGGGAAACGTAGCCGCGATCAAACTGCATGCCCTCGACCACTTCGGAATACGTTTCTGCCGTCTTGGACTCCTCAACGGTGATTACGCCGTCGTTTGTGACCTTCTCCATCGCCTGGGCAATCAGTCCGCCGATGACCTCGTCGCCGGAGGAAATGGTTCCTACGCGGGCAATGTCGGCGCTGCCGTTGATTTTATGTGAGCTTTTCTGAATGGAGCCCACCGCCGCGTCGACAGCCTTCTGGATTCCTTTGCGCATAATCATGGGATTGGCGCCGGCGACGACATTCTTCATACCCTCGCGGATGATCGCCTGCGCAAGCAGCGTGGCCGTTGTGGTGCCGTCGCCCGCGACGTCGTTTGTTTTGGTGGCGACTTCCTTAATAAGCTGCGCGCCCATGTTTTCAAAAGCGTCCTCGAGCTCAATTTCCTTGGCGATGGTCACGCCGTCGTTTGTAATGAGGGGAGAACCGAATTTTTTGTCTAAAACCACGTTGCGGCCCTTCGGACCGAGCGTTACCTTAACGGTATCCGCAAGCTGGTTTACGCCGCGCTCAAGCGCGCGTCTGGCGTCCTCGCCGAACAGTATCTGTTTAGCCATCTATGTTACCTCCAACCTATTATTAATCAGTGATTACTCGACGATTGCGAGGATATCGCCCTGTTTGACAATGACCAGCTCTTCGCCGTCAACCTTGACCTCGGTGCCGGAATACTTGCTCAGTATGACCTTGTCGCCGGCTTTCACATTCATGACAATGTCCTTGCCATCGACAACACCGCCGGGGCCGACAGCCAGGATCTGCGCGACCTGCGGTTTTTCCTTGGCAGCTCCTGTCAGGATGATTCCGCTTTTTGTGGTCTCTTCGGTCTCCACCATTTTGACAACTACTCTGTCAGCAAGGGGTTTAAGCTTCATTGATATATGCCTCCTTATTGTATTGGTAATATGGACCAGAGGATGTGCACGGGCTGATGCCCGCTCGGTTCCGAGAAAAAACTGATCCTGAGAACGGATGCGGCACCGGTACGTTCTTACGCTGCCGTTTCAAGCTGCGATTTTCTGTTTAAAGACAAATTCGCATTCTTACCGGCCCGGGCCTGTTTTCAGGCGGTTTGGGACGAAACCGAACCCACTCTTTTCCTCAAATTAGCACTCTTTGATGAAGAGTGCTAATACAACTATAATAATAAAGACTTCACGGAGATTGTGCAAGGCTGTATTTTCCCTGATTCTGCTAATTTATTACCATATTATGCGTTTACATCCGTTTACCTTTTTGTTAACGTCACATACTCGCGTTTACTTGAATTTTCATTAGTTTTCACATTATTCCCGGTAGATTTCCAGTCCGCGCCATGCGGAACGATGAAATTGAGCTTTTTCTCGGAAATAGAAAAGCTGACCGCGCGCATATAGGCCGTTTCGCCGTCAAAATTGACCGCGTTGGGGCGGTCACACTCAATATCCATCCGACGGCCGCGTATCCAGGTCATATATTCGGGAAGCGCCTCATGCTGGCCGTTTTGATACTTTCCAACCACGAGTGCTACCGAAAGCGGAGTCACCGGGCGCACCAGCAGAAAATCAATCAGTCCGTCGTCGGGCATGGCTTCCGGCACGGGATTAAATCCACCGCCGTAATAGCGTCCGTTGCACGCGACAAGCATGGTATACCGCCCGTCGTAGGGTACGCCGTCGATCCGCACCTGATAAGGATAATGCAGTCCGCCAAACAGGTTTTTTACAACAGAAAGGTTGTAAGCGCCCTTTCCGCTGAGCAGCGGCAAATGTTTAAAGCGCGCCACATCGGCGGCGACGCGTGCGTCGAAGCCCAGCGAGCAGATATTGGCACAGTGCCGCCCGGCGCACTCGATCAGGTCAATTTGCCTGACGTCCCCCAAAACAAGCTCCGTCAGGTCGGAAAAGCGGCCCGCGTCCCTGCCGAATATTTTAACAAAATCGTTGCCCGTGCCGCAGGGATACTGGGTGACCGCTACATTTTTAAGCCCGGCCGCACCGTCGGCCGCTTCATTGAGCGTGCCGTCGCCGCCGCACACATACACGCGCCACTCATCCCCGTCGGCGGAATATTCACGCACAAGCGCCGCGGCATGCATGGGACGCTCGGTCAGGGCCGTCGTATAGTATTCCCCGCAGCCGCTCATACAGCGTTCGATCTGCGGCAGGATTTCATTGACATGGTTATACTTGCCTGCTTTGGGATTTATGATAAAAAGATGCTTCATGCTCTCCTCCCGATAAGGACATCGCTGCCCGATGGCGGCGCCGCAGCGTCGGAAAGCGCGTCAGCGCCGGCGTATCCGCCTGACATAATAAAGCCGCTTTCCTGCGGAATACCCATCCGGGTCCCCGTCTGATAAGCTTCGTATCACGCCCCGCTTATCGCCGTGCGTTTTGAAAATACATATACAGATTGCATTGGATCATCCCGTTATAAAGCTTCCTTTTTTTATCCGCGACGCGCCCGAAATGCGTCTCAAAATCGGGATTTGGGGAGATTAAATACAAGCTCCAGTCGGGAAGCGCGCGGCAGGCGCGCCCAAACGACCGGTACAGGCCCTGCGCCGTTTCGATATCCGACAGCCGCTGGCCGTAAGGCGGATTGGTGACGACCGTCCCGCCCGGCTCAACCGGTGAAAACTTGCCCGCATCGGCTTTTTCAAAGCGGATAATATCGTCCACGCCCGCTTTTTTCGCGTTGCCCGAGGCGATGGATATCGCTTTTTCGTCCACATCGCCGCCCCAGATATCGTATGCCCCTTCAAACTCGAGTGCTTTGGCGGCGTTTCTGGCATCCTGCCATAACTTTTCCGGAGCCTGCGGCCACGCCTGTGCCGCGAAGGAGCGAAAAATACCCGCCGCGCGGTTGCGCGCAATCAGCGCGGCTTCTATGGCAATGGTGCCGGAGCCGCAAAACGGATCGCACAACCGGCCGCGCCCCCGATAGCGGCTGAGATTTACCATAGCCGCGGCCAAGGTTTCCCGCAAGGGCGCTTCATTGCCGACCGCGCGATAGCCCCGCTTGTGCAGCCCCTCGCCCGAGGTGTCGATGAGCAGATCAGCCGTATCCTTTAAAATAGCGAAGGAAATTCGGTACTGCGGCCCTGTCTCCTCGAACCATTCGGTTTTATATTTGGTTTTCAAGCGCTCCACGACCGCCTTTTTCACAATGGACTGACAGTCGGGAATACTCATAAGCTTTGAATTGATGCTGTGCCCCTTCACGGGAAACTCAGCGTCCGGCGGCAAAAGGTCTTCCCACGGCAGCGCTTTTGTCCCCTCGAAAAGCTCGTCAAACGTTGAGGCGTGAAAGCTGCCCAGCCGGATAAGCACCCGCTCGGCGCAGCGCAGACGGATATTTGCCCGCGCCATTTCTTCAAAGCCCCCGGAAAAAAACACGCGGCCGTTCTCCGCACGCACATTTTGCATGTCCATGCGTTTAAGCTCCTCGGCCACAATACTCTCAAGCCCGAACAGGCACGGCGCGCATAAATCAAAAAACACCCTGCTACCCCTTTTTCTTTCAGAACAGGCGGCGTGCATCAAGCCCGCAAACAAACGGTTGACGCCTGTATTTGTTTTACTATATCCCATTTTCTAAGCAATTGCAATGAAAACGCATGCGTTATGCGGCCGCGGATGGGCTCCTTTCACCGCGCGCAGCGAACAAAAAAACGGAGGACGGTATCCCCGTCCTCCGCTCATGGTGCTATGCCCTAATCCTCCTCAATGAGACCGTAGCCCCCGTCGTCACGCTTATAC
This sequence comes from Oscillospiraceae bacterium, assembly GCA_963678505.2. Classification (GTDB taxonomy): domain Bacteria; phylum Bacillota; class Clostridia; order Oscillospirales; family JAVBQB01. The sequence goes on from CAXXFP010000001.1 coordinate 245,516, forward strand.
ACCACGGCAAAGGCGTCTTCGTCCGCCTGATTGCGGAATACAAAAAAGTTGTGATTTAACAGGTTCATCTGTAAAATGGCTTCTTCCGGGACCATCGGCTTTATGGAAAAGTGCTTTGTACGCACAATCGAGAACTCTTTTTCCTCTTCCACATTGGAAATATCCACCGCCGGCTGGCTCTTGTCAAAGGCCTCCTTGCGCAGACGCTTGATCAGGCGGGTCTTGTTTTTATGGATCTGACGCACGATTGAGTCAACTGTGCTGTCGATGGAGGCATACATGTCGGACGTTCTTTCGCTGGCTCGAAAATAGGTGTTGTCGGAATGCACGGTAATTTCCGCCGTGTGCTTGCCCCGCTCAATGCCGAAGAGGACAACCGCGTCGGCGTCACCCCTGAAATAGCGGTCCAGCTTAACAATCTTCTTCTCGGCATAGTCCTTAAGCACATCGGAAATCTCGACTTTTTTCTCGATAAACGTAATCCTCACAACATCGTCTCCTTTCGCCCCTTCGCATACCTGAGGTTTATGTCTTTATTATACCGCACATTTTACAGGAACCAAACCGTTTTTTTTGGGCGGTTTTTGCGCAAAGTACACAGCAGGCAAGTTTGACTCCGTTTTTGCCGTCCGCGCTTATCGCTGCGCATCCGGCCGGGGAAAATCATACCCATAATAATTTTTTTATTGCGTGACGGCCGCGCGACGACCGCGGAAAAACCGCCGGGGCACACGGCGGCGGATACGCATTTTTTAAGGAAACCCGGCACGCAAAAAAAACTCTCCGCACAGGAAAAACCTGCGTGGAGAGTTCGTACGCAACGCTGAGCACCATGAACGCATGCCGTGCGGGCCTTGCCTTACAGCGTTTCCTGCGCGTGCCTTGTCACATGGCAGCCCATATTGACCGCGCATGGAAGCCCCGCGATGTGCGTTGGTGCAAAATCAATGTTTACGCAAAGCGCGGTGACCGTTCCGCCCAGCCCCTGCGGACCGATGCCGGTGCGGTTGACCGCCTGCAAAAACCGCTCTTCAAGCTGCGCATAAAACGGGTCCGGGTTGTGCTCCCCCGCCGGGCGCAAAAGCGACCGTTTGGCTATAAGCATGGCCTGCTCGGCCGTGCCGCCGATGCCCACGCCGAGCACGACGGGGGGGCAGGGGTTTGCCCCGGCGTCGGTGACGGTATCCACCACAAAGCGTTCTATGTCCTCTATGCCGGCCGCGGGCGTAAAGAGCTTGAGCCTGCTCATGTTTTCGCTTCCGAAGCCCTTAGGCGCCACCGTCAGCGTCAGCCTGTCCCCCGCGACGATGCGAACATGCAGCACAGCCGGCGTGTTGTCGTTTGTGTTGCTCGCGCGCCGAAGCGGGTCGGAAATAACCGAGCAGCGCAAATACCCGTCTGTATAGCCGCGCCGGACGCCCTCGTTGACCGCGTCTGTAAAATCGCCGCCGGTGATCATCACTTCCTGCCCGATATCGGCAAAGACTACCGCCATACCGGTATCCTGACAAATGGGCAGGCTGTTTTGCGCTGCATAGGTGTAGTTTTCAATGACGGTTTTGAGCACCGCCTGCCCGACGGGCGACTGCTCTTTTGCGGCGCACGATTCAATGGTGCGGCACAAATCCGCCGGCAGCTCGAAATTCGCCTTCATGCACAGGCGGCGAATCGCCCCGGTGATTTCGCCCGCATCAATGCTTCTCATCAGTAAGCCCTTTCGCCGCTGATGACGACGGTCTTCACCCTGGATAAAAGCTCGAAGGGATGCCGGTCGTAAATAACGATATCCGCGTCCTTGCCCGCTTTGAGCGAGCCCACGCGCTCATCAATGCCCGCTATACGCGCGGCGCTGAGGGTAACGGCCGAAAGAGCCAGATTTTCATCCATGCCCTCCTTGCACGCAAGCGCCGCACACAGCATCAGGTAGCTCAGGGGAATTACGGGGTGGTCGGTACAGATGGCGGTCATCAGCCCCAGCTTTGAAACAAGACCGGGCGTCTCAAACGTCAGATTTTTAAGCTCCGGCTTTGAACGCTCGCTTAAGGACGGCCCTGTGATGACGCGGGTGTTCTCCTTTACGAGAATGTCCGCAATCAAATGCCCCTCGGTTGCGTGTACGATCACGTATTGGAGGTTAAATTCCTTTGCGATGCGAATGGCCGTGAGAATATCGTCGGCTCTGTGCGCGTGAAAATGCGCCGTCATTTCACCGCGCAGAAGCGGCGCGAGCGCTTCATATTTAAAGTTAAAATCGGGCGTTTTTTCCGGATCCTTCTTCGCCCTTTCCTGCTTTTCAATATATTCTCTGGTCTTGAACAGCGCCTCACGGATGATGGATGCGACCGCCATGCGCGTGACAGGGGCGCGGTTTTTTTCGTGATATACGGTTTTGGGGTTTTCGCCCATCGCAAACTTCATGGCCGCGGGAAATTTGACGATCATATCGTCGACACGCCGACCGGCGGTTTTTATGGCGACAAACTGCCCTCCGACAGGGTTGGCGCTGCCCGGCCCGGTCATCACGGTGGTCACGCCTGCCTTGAGCGCGTCGGAAAAACAGCGATCCATGGGGTTGATGGCGTCAATGGCGCGCAGTTCCGGCGTTAACGGATCGGTTTCCTCGTTGCCATCGGCCCCTTCAAAGCCCATTGCATCCTCCCACATACCAAGATGGGAATGTGCGTCGATGAGCCCGGGCAGCACAAATCCGCCTCCGGCATCCAGCTTATCGCCGTCAAAAGCCGGCTCGCTGCCTGTCACACCGCAGGATACGATCAGGCCGTTTTCGATTCGTACCCAGCCGGATTCGATGCTGCGGCCTTCCATGGTATAGATACGTCCGTTGGTAATGAGCATTTTTTCTCCTCCTGTAATCACACCAACTCATATTTTAATGCCTGATGAGCAAATTAAAATACAACCGCTGCAATGGTTTTATGGTGTTTTTTAATTTGCTGGGATGCAAGTTTTTTAGCATAATGGGCATTTGCGCCGAGTGTGCGATCATTTTTTAATGCAGCTGTGTAGTAGCAGACCGACAAGACCGGTCAGCTCAGAATTTCAAAAAGCGATCATGCGTCTATTAAATTATTTCTCCCGGTAGTTACGCCGGAGAAAAGCTGCAAACAAAGGAAACCGAAATACAAAACGCTTACGCATGTTGATCCCGGCTTCCAATAAGTTCATTATTTGCGTCCGCGCTTGGAAGGACCGCCCTTTTTGTCTATGTACTGCTTCAGATCCGTCATCTTGCTCTCGGAGTCCTGCATGAACTGCTTGAGCTTGTCCTCAAAAGACGAGGAGCCGGAGCTTTGCTGTTTTCTCTCAAAAGATGACGGGCGGGGACTATAGGCTTGTTGTGCGGAGGGCGCAGGAGGCGCGGCTTTTTTAATGGAAAGATTAATCCTTCCCTTTTCATCGACGCCGATGATTTTCACCTTAACCTGCTGACCTTCCTGAAGATACTGGTTGATATCGCTGACGTAGGTCTGGGCGACCTCCGAAATATGCACCATTCCGGACTGGCCGGTCGGCAGCGCGATGAACGCACCGAACTTGGTGATACCGGTCACCTTGCCCTCAACAATAGAACCCACAGCGCTTTCCATACCTATAGTTATGACCTCCTTTAAAATAAGACGCGATCAGACTTCGCGGCCGGACAGGCAAACCATGCCGGTCAGTTGGATACGTCTACAAACACCTTTTCTCCGGGAGTTACCAGCCCGAATTTCTCTCTTGCCAGATTTGTCAGGTACGCATTGTCAACCTTAGACTCCAATGATTCTGCGAGTTTGGCATTTTTCTGCGTCTGCTGCTCCGCCTGCGCCTGCAACACCGCGTTTTCCTGCTTCTTTTTGTTGATCTGCACCTGAAGCGTCAGCAGCGTTGTAACGGCGTATACGGCAAAGAGAACGACGCACAGCTTTACGGCCCAGTTTGCTTTTTTCTTTTTCATAGCCGTTTTCTCCCTTTAGCCTGCGCAAAAAAGCCCGAAATACTCTTTGCGTGTGTATAGACATGCTCATTCTACAATAGTTTGACTTCATTTTAAAGATATTTTTTGCAATTTTCATATTTTTTTTCGTGCTCCCGGTAATCAGCACGATCGGTTTGACCGCCAGCCGGACAAACCGGATACATAAGTCGGCGGCACAGAAGCCTATTTTAAGCACAATTGGACTGATGCTCAGAAAATACAGCAGGCCGCCGCCCGCCATACCCGCCATCACATACAGGCGAAGTTCCCCCTGCCCCGCAGTCATGGCAAAGATAAACACACCCAGCACCGCGCACATCCAGAACAGCAGATCCAGCAGCGCGGTCAGCAGGCGGCTGCGTATGCGCCCCCGGATCACGCGCATCAAATCGTATAGAAGCCCGAGTGCGGCGCCGAGTGAAATGGACAGCAGAAAATCGACCGTCTGCCCGGTTACGGATATCTCCATATCCGCTTACCCGAACAGGCGTGACAGGAAACCGCCGCCGTTTTGGGGCTTATCATCCTCATAGGACATCGAGTCGATGCGCCCCTGCACGGTGAGCTCGCCGCCGTCAATGCTCAGTTTTTCTATGTGCAGCCCGGCACCCCGGATAACCAGCGTACCCTTTGAGGTGTAGAGCACCACGCTTGTCTCATCAAAGCTCTCCATGTCCTCAACGCCCGATACGCTCAGCTTTTCCCGCCCCTCCATGATAACGCCATGTGCAGATGCGGGATGCTTCGATTTTTCGTCATAATACATCGCGTACACTTCCTTTCAATATTCCTGTACAAGTATATTGAAGGGAAGTCCCGACTATAACCGGAGAGAGGCATGTTTTCGGCAGCCTGCCGCCCAAAGCCGCAACAGCAGGATAACAGGCGCGCAGCCCTGCGCGCCTGTTATCCTGCTGATACCGTGTTACTGTATTTCGTTATACATGGCGGGCGCGTCGGCCTTTGCGGCAAACTCGTTCACCTGCACGACCTCCACCTTAAGCAGACGCTGGCCGAAACGGATTTCGATCACGTCCCCGCATTTGACTTCATAGGACGCCCGCGCCGCTTTCCCGTTGACGATCACGCGCTCATGGTCGCACGCCTCGTTGGCCACCGTGCGCCGTTTAATCAGCCGTGAAACTTTCAAATATTTGTCAAGCCGCATACTGTTTCCCCACTAAGATAATAAAAATAGCCGTTTAAAAGCCAAACGGCTCCGCAGGTATTGACTGCAGGAGCCGCTCTATTCCCAAAATACAGCTTTGCCTTCCATTCCGGCCTTCGCCCGCAGCCTGTCCTTTTATGGATTGCAGTGATGAAAAGCCAAAGGATAAAAATGGACTGCACGCCGGAATGCGTCTGCCGCGCCTTTCGGCCGGACCAGCCGCAGCGGCAGGCAACTATTTATCGATCGCGTCCTTAAACGCCTTGCCGGCTTTGAAAACGGGAGACTTCGAGGCGGGAATTACGATGCTTTCTCTTGTTTTGGGGTTGCGTCCGGTACGGGAAGCCCTGTTCTTGACTTCAAAAGCGCCAAAGCCAACCAACTGAACCTTGTCCCCTTGTGCCAGTGCCTCGGTAACGGCATCCAACGTAGCATTGATCGAGCGCTCGGAATCCTTTTTGGAAAGACCCGCTTTCTCCGCCACGACATTTATAAGGTCCGCTTTGTTCATGGTTATCCTCCTCAAACTTTATGTTTCTTATTATGCAAAAGGCATCGGCCTAAATACATCTTTTCCCGCACGGTGAAACACACCCGGGTATTTGTTTGCCTGCGCGGACTTTTTTATGCAATCATATGGTAAATATACACATACTGTACCGTTATTTGGTTAAATTGTCAAGACTCTTTTTTTCTTCCCACAGTTTCTCAAGCTCCGCCGCAGAAAGCTCTTCCGGACGTTTCAACAGCCTGCCGGCAGCCTCCTCGATGTACCTGAACCGATAGATAAACTTCTCGTTTGCACGCTCAAGCGCCTGTTCCGCATCTACCTTAAGAAAGCGTGACACATTGACCGCGGAAAACAGCAGGTCGCCCAGCTCCTCTTCCACATTGCCGCCGGACGCCACGGCCGCCTTCAGTTCCTCAAGCTCCTCGGAAACCTTATCAAGCGAACCCGATACGTCCTCCCAGTCAAAACCGGCCTTTTTTGCCTTTGTCTGTATCTTTTCGGCACGAATCAGAGCGGGCAGGCTTTTTGCCACCGATTCCATTGCCTGTGTGTGCGTGATCTGTCCCTTTGAATCGCGCTTGATGTCGTCCCAGTTTTTGAGCACCTCTTCAGTGCCCGACACGGTCACATCCCCGAAGATATGCGGATGGCGCAGGATGAGCTTCCTGCACACGCCGTCGCACACATCCGGCATGGAAAAGCCGCCGGCCTCCTCCTCCATACGCGCATGGAAAACGACCTGCAGCAGCACGTCGCCCAGCTCCTCGCACAAAAGCGCCCGGTCATTCAGGTCTATGGCTTCGGCAGCCTCGTACGCTTCCTCAAGCAGGTTGCGCCGGATACTCTGATGCGTCTGCTCCGCGTCCCACGGGCATCCGCCGGGCGCACGGAGTAACCGCATGATTTCAATCAGATCCTCATAGCCGTAGCTTTCCTTGGTTTCAAAATCAAGCATAATGCCATCCTTTTCATTGGTTTTATCGGATTCTGAGAAAATCGGCTATCTTCCGGCCCTTGGGCAGAAGCAGCAGGTCCTCGCGCGTAATGGCCCGCAGCGCGATTACAAGCACGAGGTATACGGCTCCCGAAAGGAGGATAGCCAGCAGCACGCCCATGCGCGCGCCCACCACGCGCATAAGCAGGGTATAGGAACCCCAGGCCACGCCCCCCATCAGGATGGATGCGATGAGCGGGCGTGAAAATACTTTAAAGATATTGGGCGTCTGCGGAATCTCGCGCATGATAAACAGGATATTCATGACCGCGATCACGGTATAACACAGGCAGGTGCCGATGGGCGCGCCGAGAATATTCAGGGAAGGCGTACCCACAAGAAACCAGTTGGTGACGATTTTTACCACGCCGCCGATTGCCATGGTGAGAACAGGGATTCCAACGCGCCCAAACGCCTGCAAAATGGCGTTTGTCAGCAGCACTACGCAGTTGACCACCGTAGCGATGCCCAGAATGGCCAGCAGCGGCGCGCCTGCGTTGACCTCGTCGGGAATGGCAAAATAGATCACGTTGAGGATCGGCCAGCTGAGCACCATAAGCCCCACGCCCGCAGGCATGGCCAGCAGCGACATGATGCGCAGGGAGGCCTCCACCGTGCGCGTGACTCCGTTTTTATCATTTTTGGCAAGCGCGGTCGTCAGCGCCGGAATAATGCTCACGCTGAAAGGCACGATAAACGCCGCGGGAAAATTAAAAATCTTCTTGGCGTTTCCATACGCGCCGTATAGCCAGTTTGCCATGTGCTGCGTAAAGCCCGCCGCATCCTGAAGGCGCCTGAGCACCAGCATGGTGTCGATAAAATTGACGACGCTTAAAACAGACGCGCCGATGGTGATGGGAATGGCGATTTTTATAAGCGCCTTAAATATCTGCGATGAGGTGCGTATATGCTGGTTTTCGGGCGCAAGCGCGGACGGCTTGCCGTCGCGCACCTTGCAGAATATCAGGTACAGCCCGCCGAGCACCGTGCCCAGCGTCACGCCGGCGATGGCGCCAGCCGAGGCTTTTTCCAGTCCTCCGCCCACGTGCACGATCCACCAGGCAAGTCCGAAGCCGACAACAAGCTTGCTCAGCGCCTCGATGACCTGTGAAACGGCGGTGGGAGTCATGTTCGAACGCCCCTGAAAATATCCCCGGAAGGCCGACATAAGCGCGACAAAAAACACCGCGGGGGACAGCACCATGACCGCCTGCCACGCGTTTGAATTGCGCATCAGGTCGGCAAGCCGGTGCGCGAAGAGGTACATACCCGCGGAGCCCGCCGCGCCGATGATAAGGAATGTGAGCATGCTCACATTGAAAATACGAGAAACCTCGGCATAGCGTCCTTTTGCCTCGGCTTCAGACACCATGCGCGACATGGCCACGGGCAGCCCCGCCGTGGAGATGACCAGCAGCACATTGTAGATATCATACGCGGTATAAAAATACCCCATGCCCTCGCCGGTGAGCAGATTTGCAAGCGGAATGGTAAACAGCGCGCCGATCACCTTGACAACAGCCGTGGCCAGCGTCAGAATAAGCGCGCCGTGCAGAAAGCTCTGCTTTGAGGATGATTTTGGCAACAAACACACAACCTTTAAAGACCCGGGCGGCGCTGTGCGCCAGTCCCACGCCGCTTAAAATTAAACTTACAGAAAACGCGGGCACGCAGGTCCGCACGGATAGCGGCGATGCGGCTTTTAAGGGCCTGAAGGCGTCTATATCAGCGTCTGCGCGGAATTTCCGAACATGACGGGCATGGCATACTCGGCGATCTCGCGCCGGATGCGCTCGATATCGATGGTCAGAAATTCCCCGTTTTTATATAGGATGCTCCCGCGCACCATGGTCAGCGTCACGTCGCTGCCGCGCGCGCTGTAAGCAAGGTTTGAAAGCACATTGTGACACGGGAACAGATGAGGCTTATCAAAGTCCACAAAGATCAAATCCGCGTCCATGCCGGTTTTAAGCATCCCGCATTCGTTTTCCCGGCCCTGCGCGCGCGCACCATTAATGGTGGCAAGCTTCAGCGCCTCAAGCGCCGGTACGGCGGACGGATCGGCGGACGCCGTTTTGTGCAGCGTGGCCGCGCATTTGATTTCCTCAAACAGGTCAAGGCTGTTGTTGGAGGCCGCGCTGTCCGTGCCCAGCGCGACATTTACGCCGCGGCGCAGTAGCTCCGGCACGCGCGCGACGCCGCTTGACAGCTTGAGATTTGAAATCGGATTGTGCACGGCAGATACGCCGTTTTCCCGAAGAAGCTCCATGTCCTCATCGGTCACGTGCACGCAGTGCGCCGCCTGGGTGCGCACTTTAAACACGCCCTCGCGCGCAAAGGCCTGTGCCGGCGTGATGCCGTAGCGCGCAACGCACTCGTCGTGCTCGGATTTGGTTTCCGACAGGTGCACGTGCATGCCAAGCCCGCTGCTCTGCGCATAATCGGCAAGCTGCCGCCACACGCCGGGATAGGACGTGTATTCTGCGTGGATGCTCACCTCGGTCTTGATTCTGCCCGAGTCAAAGCCGTTCCATTTTTCCGCGAGCTGCACCGTTTCTATCGCCGCGGGAAACGTCTTAAAATCAAAATCAGGCTTAAACACGGTCATGCCGCGCGCAATATTTGCCTTCATCCCAGCCTGCGCCACGCCCTGTGCGATTTCATCGCAGTAATCATACATATCCGAAACCGAGGTGGTGCCGGACGCGATGGCCTCGGCCACACCCACGAGCGATGCCCAGTATACGCAGCGCCCGTCCATCTTGCTCTCGGCCGGAAAAATATACTCATTGAGCCAGGTCTGAAGATTATAGTCGTCGGCATATCCGCGCAGCAGCGTCATAGGCAGATGCGTGTGCGCGTTGATCAGGCCCGGAAGCACCACCTTGCCCGCGGCGTCGATATCCCGCTGCGCGGGAAGCGGCGGTTTTTCCTGCCCGAGATGGACGATTTTACCGCCCTCAATACCGATATACGCGTTTTTGATCACCCGGTTTTCCTCATCCATGGTGACGACAAGCGCATTTTTGATTAATGTGTCCATTCATTTCCTCCGGCACTGTAAATACCTGCGCAGCAGCCAAAAATTCAGCCGCAATGCGGCAGCGTTTTCGTGCTGTTCGGGCGCAGAGAGCCAACCCTTATCATCCAGCCCCCGCACTCTGCAAATGAAACCGAAGCTTCAATTCCAGCCAGGCAGCCAATGACTTCGAGTTGGTAAAAACAGGTTACTGTTTAAAAAAGTCCATAATATGCGGAGCGTCGTTTTTATTCGGTAAACATTATATATACGCAATGCATCTGAGCAAAAAGCGCGAAAACATCTGCCGCGACCGGTCCGCCGTTTCGGTGACCTCACCGGCGCTGAGCGGCTGATTGAGCACGCCCGCCGCCATATTGCACACAAGCGAAATGCCCAGCACCCGCATACCCGCGTGCGCCGCCGCGATGACCTCCGGTACGGTGGACATACCCACCGCCGCCGCGCCCAATGTGCGCAGCGCGCGGATTTCCGCGGGTGTTTCAAACTGCGGGCCGGGAAAATACGCGTAAACGCCCTCGCGCAGCACAATGTCTTCCTCCCGCGCGGCCCTGCGCGCAAGCTCGCAAAGCGCCGGCGTATATGCAAACGTCATGTCCGGAAAACGTTCGCCAAGCTCAGGCAGGTTCTCTCCGCGCAGCGGACTGTCGTTAAAAAATTTGATATGGTCGGTAATGAGCATCAGCTCGCCCGCCTGAAAGGAGGTGTCGATCCCCCCCGACGCGTTTGTCACAATGAGCGTGCGCGCACCGAGCAGGCGCAGCACCTGCACGGGATACGCCACCTCGCGGTACGAATAGCCCTCGTAATAATGGATGCGTCCCTGCATGACGGCGACATTTTTCCCACCCAGCCTGCCAAAAACAAGCCGGCCCTTGTGATCAGGCGCCGTAGAAGCCTTAAAATGCGGGATGTCTCCATAGTCGATCGCGACCGCATCCTCAAGCGTATCCCCCATGTAACCCAGGCCGGAACCCAGAATAAGGGCAATGTCCGGAGTAAAACCGCCGATGAGCTGCCGGATAAAGCCTATGCTTTGCTCGAGTTTTTCAAATTCAGTCAAGCTGCCGTCCGCCTTTTGCCGGCCGGGCCGGGAACCCGGCCACAGGCCTGTATTTCATCTGTCGGGATCAAATCCGCGTACAGCCTGAGGCCGACGCGCCACGGGCCGTGCGCTAAATTATTATAGATTGTACCAAAACACGTTTGCTTAGGTAACAGAAGTCCGCAGACTTGCGGACTTCTGTTACCTAAATCGCATATGTTCATCAGTAGTGCAAAAGCCAATGAAGCCTACAGCTGTGTCCCGCATTTCGGACAGAACGCGTCGCTTTTTTCGCAGTCCCGGCCGCATTCGGGGTTGGGGCACTTTTTGCTGTGCTTGAAGGCGAGAATGCGCTGCTTGATTTCCTCAATGGCGCTTTTCTTCTCATCGATCAGGATGAGCCATTCCTCAATGCTGCCCGTATCGGCGTCCGCGTCGTCGTGCGCTTTGTATACAAGCTCGCCGATCTGCTTATAAAGCGCCGAAATCTCGTTTCCCAAATCAAAAATCTGAAGATTGAGCTTGGTAACCTCAACGACCTCGCTCGCCCGTTTCCCGGCGGCTTCGGCCGTGCTCGCGGCAAACTCCCCCGCGGCTGTGGCGGACAGCTTTACCTTTTCCAGGATGTCCTTTACCTTTTCCTCCATTTGAGAAAACCTCCTTATCATCATTTCATCATTGATTATAAACGTTGTGATATTGTTTCATGAACCCATAGCCGTACTGCGGGGCATCCTGCGTCATCTTTTCAGGCTGCCCGGTAGGGCGAGGATAATAACCTAAATTAAGTATAATAGCCGCTGTGCGGTTATGAACCCATAGTCAGCACGGAGGCTATGGGTTCATGCGTCATCTTTTCCGGTTGCCCCAAAGGGGCGAGGAAAAGGACTTGAATTAAGTATAATAACCGCTGTACGGTTATTATACCATTGGCGCCGGGCAAAATACAACTGCAGCCATGATCCTGCCGCCTATTAATGATATTTGTACGATCCGCCGCCGATAAACTCGCGGATCAGAGAATCCGGCGCGACAAGCTTCGGGTCGATGGGCTCAAACGCCTCAAGCCGGGGGGCGAGGAGCAAAAGCTCCTGCCTGCGCCCGCACTCGGGGATGTCCTTGAGCTCCCCCAGCACAAAATTGCGCAGGACGGGCAGCTCGTAGGGAATTGTCGAATCAAACAGAATATCGCTTTTATTCTTAAAGGGAGAGATATATTGTTTTTCCCCCCGGCGCACGCTTTCCCACAGCGACAGGGTAAACGACGCGGGCGCGCCGCGGAAATTAATGTCGCGTATCAGCCGACGGACAAGGCGCGTCCAGGTGCCCTTGAAAAAAAGCTGCCCGTCGCGCTGAATGTTCGAGCGCGCGCTGATATACACCTTTTTAGCCTTGCTTCCGATCTGTCCGGTAATGCGATCGTTGAGCGCGTGGATACCCTCGAAAATAGCCACCTCGTTTGCGCCCAGCCGCAGGGGAACCATGCGTGAATTATCCCGCCTCTGATTGACAAAATCAAATTTGGGCACAAGGATTTCCCGCCCCTCGGAAAGCTCCTTAAAATGCCGGGTAAGCAGCTCGATATCCAGACAATCAGGCGACTCAAAGTCGATCCCGCCGTCAAAGCTGCGCGGATGCGTCTCCTGATTGAAGGTCACAAAATAGTTATCCATGGAAATTGTGTGCGTGCCGATGCCGCGCCTGTCAAGCTCCTCCTCGATTTTCTTGGCCGTGGTGGTTTTTCCCGAACCGGAAGGGCCGGATAAAAGCACGATCGGCGCGGCAGAAGCGGTGGAGGCGATGGAGTCGGCGGCGTCGAGCACATGCCGGTGAAAGCTCTGGTCGCACTGGGCGATCCATTCGGCCGGATCGGTTTTCGCCCTGCGGTTTATTTCATAAAAATCGTAATCCATTTTTTACCCTCTCAGTGCAATGACTTTTACTTATATCCGGGGCCGGCAAGGCCTCTTTTTTCATAAAACGCAGCCAGTTTTTCCCCATTTTTCAGGATTTTCTGAAACCTCGTTATATATTCATATGGATATTTCGGATTGAATATTCGCTCGATATAGCCTGCCCCGGCGTCCACCAGTTTCGTGACGCCGCCCGCGCCGAAAGACAGGATGGTATGCAGTTCCTCCATGATGTAAATGTTATAAAGCCCCTGCGTGCCGGGCAGACACCAGCCTGTATTTTCAAAGCTGCCGGACATAAATTTCTGCCTGTACAGGTAGTAGGGCCGGTAGCCCGCCAAACGCAGCTCCCGCTGCGCGAAATCGAGCATCTGTCCAACCTGCTGCGCATCGGGCAGCGGAAGCCCCTGAAGCGCCAGCGCCGATCCTTTTTTCAGCGCCAGCGTGTGCACCATGATGTTTTCCGGATGAAGTCCGATCACCTCGCCGAGCGTGTGCGCAAACCCCTCCGGGTTGTCGCAGGGAAGCCCCGCGATGACATCCATGTTGATGACCGCAAAGCCGGTCCGCCGCGCCGCGGCGTACGCGTCATAAATATCCTGCGCGGTGTGCGCGCGGCCGATGGCAATGAGCACCTCGTCGCGCAGGGACTGGGGATTGATGCTGATGCGCGTGATATGGTGTTTTTTCAGGCAGGCAAGCTTTTCCTCGTCAATCGTGTCCGGCCTGCCGGCCTCCACCGTGTATTCCGTAACCTTTGAAAGGTCAAAATTTTGTTCAAGGCAGCTTTGCAGCCGGTCAAGCTGCGCGGCGGTCAGCGAAGTCGGCGTGCCGCCGCCGAAATAAACGGATTTGACCGAAAGCCCCAGCGCGCGCACAGCCGCGGCGCCGGAAGTAATTTCCTGTTCGAGCGCGTCCAGATAGTCGGGAATCAGCTTCGCGGCCTTGAGGACGGAATGACTGACAAACGAACAGTAGACGCACCGGCTCGGACAGAACGGGATGCCTATATAAATGGATATTTCATTGGATTTTAAGCCCTGTTTTGCTTTGATGCCGCACTGCGCGGCCTCGATACACAGCCGCGACCTTTCGCCGGTCACAAAATAGCGGTTTTCAAGCTCCTTTTGTACGGCGCGCTCGCTTTTGCCCTCTTCCAGCAGCTTCGTGGCGATCTTTCCCGGGCGGATGCCCGTAAGCGCCCCCCAGGGCGGAGTTTTCCCGGTAATGCTGCACGCGGCAAGATAAAACGACCGTTTGACGGCAACCCGCACGCAGCGCTCGTCGTCCAGCCGGCTGCCCTTTTGCGGGATGCGTTCCCGGGTGCGCACGTGTGCGCGAACCGTATCATAAGCCATATCTGTTACGACCGTCACATAGCACTTGCCGCGCGTGAGCCGGCTTACGGCCCAGCGTGTATCCTCCGGCTCTGTATCCGGTGCAAAGACCGGTTTTTCATCAGGTAAAAGCATGAGTGCGGTCTGCTCAAGGGCGTACCGGCAGTCATGCCCGCGCATGACAATCTTCATGCGTCCATCGCCTCGCGCATATATGTGTTCGTCTTACGCTCCGTTTCAAGCGTCGTGGGCGCGCCGTGGCCGGGATACACCTTGTAATCGCCTTTGAGCTCGCCCAGTCGCTTAAGCGACACAAGCATCTGCGCATAGCTGCCGCCGGGCAGGTCGCACCGGCCGCAATCGCCGCAAAACAGCGTATCCCCTGAAAATATTACGTCCTCACACACAAGCACGCTTGAGCCGCGCGTATGGCCGGGCGTATGCAAAAAGGTAAAGGACAGTTTGCCTGATGAAAAGCCCTGTCCGTCACGCGTGCGCACGTCGGCGGCAATGCCCTGCGTGCCGTGGCGGTATGGGCCGAGGCTGAGCGACGCGTCGGTCAGGCACAGGGCGTCCGCCTCATGGATGACGACCTGCGCGCCGGTTTCCTTTTTAAGCGCCGGCACAGCCAAAATATGGTCAAAATGGCCGTGCGTAAGGAAAATGGCCTGTAGCGTCAGCTTATTTTCACCCAGCACCTTTAAAATCCTGTCCGCATCCTCGCCGGGATCGACGACCGCCGCAGCGCCCGTTTCCCCATCGGAAACGATATAGCAGTTTGTCCCGATTCCACCCACAACCAATGTCCAAAGTTTCATTCCTGTTTCCTCCTGAGCGCGTCCGTATCCATAATCAATGTGATCGGCCCGTCATTTTGCGAAAAAACCTGCATGTCCGCGCCGAAAACGCCCTTTTTGACCGAAAAGCCCCGCTGTTCACACTCCGAAATAAACAGCTCGTACAACTCCTGCGCCTGCTCCGGCCGCGCCGCCTGCATAAAATCCGGGCGCCGTGAGCCGCAGTTGCCGTAAAGCGTAAAATTTGATATGACCAGAAGCTCCGCCCCGGCCTGCGCGGGGGACAGATTCATCTTTCCGTTTTCATCCTCGAATATCCGCACGGCGCACACCTTGTTTGCCAGATATGCGGCGTCCTCGCGCAAATCCTTTGCACCAACGCCCAGCAGCACCAGAAGCCCGACGCTGATGCCGGAATGGACGGCGCCGCCGATTTCCACGCGCGCCTGTTTTACCCTTGAAACAACTGCCCTCATGAAACCGCTCCTTTGCTCGCAGCCCGCATTTCTAATGAAGGGGCTGCCTTTCGACCCCGTTTACGCCGGCTAAACGCACCAGCTTGTTAATAACGGTATTGAGCTGCTCGACGTCGCGCACCTCGAGCACAATACTGATGACGGCGGAGCCGTCGCCCAAATTGCGCGCGTTTAAGGAGCGCAGCGGAATTTTCATATTGCTCAGACTCGACGCCACATCCACCAGAAGCCCTTCCCGCTCCTTGGCGGACACCTGCAGCGAGGTCTGATAAAACTCCTTGATATCCCCGGCCCAGGATACGCTCACCCATCGCCCGATTTCCTTATCCATGACGGACGGGCGCGCGTTGACGCAGTCCGAGCGGTGCACGGACACGCCGTAGCCGCGCGTGATAAAGCCCACGATGGTGTCCCCCGGCACGGGGGTACAGCAACGCGAAAACTTGATCAGGCAATTGTCAATTCCCTCGACAACAACACCGGAGTTGGACTTTCTCGGTCTTTTGGCGCTTGAAATAAGCTTATCGGGGCTGATCTTCTCAAGCTGCAGCCGGTTTAGGCGCAGCAGCTCGTCACGCATGCGGTTGAGCGCGCGCGTAGCGGAAATACCGCCGTAGCCGATGCCCGCGTATAATTCGTCCATGCTGTTAAACGACAGCTTCTTAAGCAGAATCGGTAAAACGTCCTCCTGCTGGATGGTCGACATGGGGATACCGGAGCGTTTAAGCTCCCGCTCAAATTCCTCGCGCCCCTGCGCGATGTTTTCCTCCCGGCGTTCCTTTTTAAACCACTGCTTGATTTTATTGCGCGCTTCGCTCGTCTTGGCGATTTTGACCCAGTCCCGGCTCGGCCCATGACTCGCCCCCGTGGTGATAATTTCCACAATATCGCCGCTTTGCAGCGTGGAATCAAAGGTGACGATGCGGTTATTGACCTTGGCGCTGGTCATGCGGTTGCCGATGGCGGAATGGATGGCGTAGGCAAAGTCGATGGGCGTCGAGCCCGCCGGCAGATTGATGACGTCGCCCTTGGGCGTGAATACAAACACCTCGTCGGCGAACAAATCGATTTTCAGCGACCGGAAAAACTCCTCCGCGTCGGTGTCCTGCTGCGTTTCCAGCAGACGGCGCACCCACTCCAGCTTCTCCTGCATGTTGAATTCGCCCTGCAGCCCCTGCTTGTATTTCCAATGCGCGGCGATGCCGTATTCCGCGGTGTGGTGCATGTCCCACGTGCGGATCTGCACCTCAAACGGGATCCCCTCGCGGCCGATGACAGTGGTGTGAAGGGACTGGTACATGTTGGGCTTGGGCGTGCTGATATAGTCCTTAAAGCGCCCCGGCATCGGCTTATACAGGTCATGGACGAAGCCGAGCACGTTATAGCAGTCGGTCACGGTGTTTACGATGACGCGCACCGCGTACAGGTCGTAGATCTCGTAGATGGCCTTGCGCTGATTGTACATTTTGCGGTAGATGCTGTACGTGTGCTTTAAGCGCCCCTCAATATGCGCGGGGATGTCGGCTTCCTCAAGCCGCTCGCCCACGCGCGTTTTGATCTGCAGGAGGAACTCCTCGTGCAGCGCGCTGCGTTTTTCAAGCTCCTGCTGGATTTCCGCATAGCCGATGGGGTCCAGGCACTTGAGCGCCCTGTCCTCCATCTCCCACTTGACGCGCTGCATACCCAGCCGGTGCGCGAGCGGCGCGTAGATTTCCATGGTTTCCAGCGCTTTTTCACGCTGTTTGGCCTCGGACTGATAGTTGATGGTGCGCATATTGTGCAGCCGGTCGGCAATTTTAATCAGGATGACGCGGATGTCATGCGCCATAGCAAGGAACATCTTACGCAGATTTTCCATCTGCTCTTCTTCCTTGCTCGTATAGGGCATACGCGTGAGCTTTGTCACGCCGTCAACCAGTTCGGCGACCGTCGGGCCGAAACGCACCTTGACCTCGTCATAGCTGATGGAGGTGTCCTCGATGCAGTCGTGCAGCAGCGCCGCGATAATGGAGTCGACGTCCAGCCCCATTTCCGCAACGATCAGCGCCGTTTCAAGCGGGTGGATGATAAACGGCTCGCCCGTTTTTCTTTTCTGTCCCTCATGCGCGCGGCTTGCGTACTCATAGGCATCGGTCAGTCTCTCGACGGACACCGAGGGGGTATAGGATTTGACTTTTTCGAGCAGCTGCCCGAATTTTTCATCCATACGAAAACGCCTCCGTTCAAAACCGGGTCTGTTTAAACTGCCGCACCGCTGCAGTCTGCCCTGCGCTGCGCAAGAATGCGCGAGTCGGACAGGCTGACCTTTTCCTGCGTGCCCGTTAAATGAATATGAAGCGACGGTCCCTTCTTTTCCAGCCGGATCAGCCCCAGTTCGTGAAAAACCTCAAGGCAGGTCGTCACACACACACAGGAAACCGTCTTTCCCTGCCGGGCTTCAAGCGCGCCCGCCAGGCTGTCCGCGCTTTCCTGCGTGATGTCTTCCGCACGCAGGCTGACAAGGTGTTTCCACAAAGCCGCAAACTCGGCGCGCGTCGGGCACTCCGCCGACACGCCGGCACGCGGCCTGATATCGCAAATCATAAGCTGAACGCTGCGCTGCCCGCGATAATCATTGATTTCCGCGCGCGCCGCGATATCCACGCTGTCGCCTGCGCTCAGCCCGAGCGAGGCGGCTTCCACGCCGAAATATACGGCGTCAAGACCGCCCGCGCCGTTTATCCGCAGGCGCGTGTGCTTTCCCGCTCCGATGGCGGTAACCGCGCTGATGCGCGCGCTCTCCAGACAAAAGACCGGCTGCGGGTTTCCCGTTCCGAACGGCTCGAGCGCCGTAAGTTCCTCCACCTGCCGCTCGGTCAGTTCACCGGCATCGACCGCGCAGTCGATGTGCAGCGGCTGCTGCGCGCCCTGCGTTTGATTAAGCCCTGCGGCATATGTACAAAGCCTTTCCCGAAAAGCGGAAAGGTGTTCATCTTTTATGGTAAAACCGGCGGCCAACTCGTGCCCGCCGAAGCCCTCCAGCAAATCGGAACAGTGCCCGAGCGCCTCGACGATATGAAAACCGGGCACGCTGCGCGCCGAACCTCTGCCCTGCTCCCCGTCCGTGCAGATAAGCAGCGCGGGGCGGTTAAAACGCTCGACCAGCCTCGCGCACACAATGCCCACCACGCCGTGATGCCACTCACGGCTTGAAAGTACAATGACCGGGCCGAGCTGCCCGCCCAAAGCCTCGCACTGTTCCAGCGCCTGCCCGAGAATACCGCTTTCGATTTTCTGTCTTTGCTGATTAAACGCACACAGCTGCGCAGCCAGTTCGTCTGCGCGTGCGGCATCCTCCTCCAGAAGAAGCTCAAGCGCCGCTTGTGCGCAGCCCATGCGCCCGGCCGCGTTGATGCGCGGCCCAAGCACAAAGCCCAGAAGCGTCGTGTTCACACGACGCTGCGCGGCGCCGGCCCTGTCAAGCAAAGCGGAAAGCCCCGCGCTGGCGCCGTTTTTCATTTTTTTAAGTCCCTGGGCAACAAGGATCCTGTTTTCCCCCGTCAGGGGCATGACATCCGTCACGGTGCCCAGCGCCACAAGATCGCAGTACCGGTTTAAAAGCGCGGCTGTCTGTGCGTCGCCTTCCAGCGCGCACAGCAGCTTAAACGCCACGCCCACGCCCGCAAGCCCTTTAAACGGATATTCGCAGTCGTCTCTGCGCGGGTCGACCACCGCGCAGGCCTCGGGAAGCGTGTCCCTGCACGCATGGTGGTCGGTGATCACCATGTCCAGCCCGATGGATTTTGCGTAGGCCGCCTCGTCTATGGCCGTCACGCCCGTGTCCACGGTAATGACCAGCTGCGCGCCGCTGTCCCTGATTTTTTGCAGCGCCTCGCAGCTTACCCCGTAGCCCTCTTCCAGACGGTCCGGAATGTGCCACAGGCAGTCCGCACCCAGAGCACGCAGGTATTTGATGAGAATACAGGTCGCGGTCAGCCCGTCTGCGTCATAATCTCCGTAAACGGCGATCCGCTCGCCCGAAGCAAGCGCGCGCCGGATACGCTGCACCGCACGGTCCATATCGCGCATAAGAAAGGGATCGGCAAGCTCGCCCGGATCGCTGCACAGATATGCGCGCGCGCCCTGCATATCGGCCACGCCGCGGGAAGAAAGCGTCATGGCCGCAAGGCTGCCGATTCCGGCTTCCTCAAGCGTGCGCACGTCCGACGGGTCATATCCATGCACGATCCACTCGGCATATTTCATAATTTATACCTCAATAATGAGTAATTGCGGCGCACGGCGCCGCCCGTTCATACAGACAGGCGAAAGCTTTCCCGCCCGATAAAGTCAATATAAGCGCCAACCGCCCGGCTGCCCGCTTTTGATGCTGTGTACAATAATTTAGTATATCAAATCCCCGCGCACAGCACAATATGGTTTGCAGATAAAACGTCCCGCCCGCTTTAGCCGCGGGCGGGACGGATCGATTTGCGCAAGGCTAATACTTCCTGCCGAAATCCACAACATGATAAAGCGGCTGGCCGGACATATACCTGCAAAGTAAGTCAAAAAACAGGCCGAACAGCCTGTCCGGGGATTTGTCGGAAATGGCGGACGCATGCGGGGTGATGATGACATTCGGCATGTCCCACAGCGGACTGTCCTGCGGGAGCGGCTCAGGCTCGGTCACGTCAAGCCCCGCTCCGGCGATCCAGCCCTGCTGGAGCGCTTTGATCAGCGCCTGCGTGTCCACGGCGCTGCCGCGCCCGATGTTGACGAGAATGCATTCTTTTTTCATGCCGCGCAGACACGCCTCATTGATGATATGCCTTGTCTCTGCCGTGTCCGGCAGGCAGCAGGCAACCAGATCGGCGCGGGACAGCGCCTGCGCCAGCCCCTCCGGCCCGTAAAGAGCGTCGATGAATTCCGGCTTTTCTCCGGGCGTGCGCGCAAGGGCGGACACGTTGCAGCCGATGCCATGAAGCTTTTTAGCGACCTCAAGGCCGATGCTGCCAAACCCCAGCACAAGGGCGCTCGATCCCGTAATCTCCCGCGCGCCCTTTTGATGCTGCCACACATGTCCGCCTTGCCTGCGCACATATTCGGGCAGCTGGCGCAGAATGGACAAAAACATCATCAGCACATGCTCGGCGATGGGAACGGCGTATACGTCCCTTGAGCGCGTCAGAATGACGCCGGGGTTTACGTAAAGGGACGGATCAATGTACTTTTCAACTCCTGCACTGGGCAGATGCAGCCACTTCAGGGCATCCGCGCGGCGCAGAAGCTCCGGCTCGGGCCAGCCAAAAATCACCTCAAAATCGGAAACCGGCTCACTGCTCGCCTGCTGCCGTGTAAAGCACGCGACCTGCACCTCCGGAAACTGCCCGGTGATCCGGCGCTCCATCGCGTCATCAAAGCAAAGGTCTGAATTTTGTAAGATAAGTATTCTCATGTTTTCCCTTTTTGGCGACGCCTGATACCGGCGCGGCTACTGTTTTTTTAATATGACAACGGGCAGGTGGGGCGGATTGAAAACACGCAGCTCATTTGCGGAATTGCCAAGTCCCCGGCTGACCACCATGACCGTGTCGCGCAGCGTATATTTGCCGGAAGTGTATTTAGGAAAGAATGTCCGTCCGGGCGCGATCAGCCCGTCGGTAAAGGGCAGCCGTATAATGCCCCCGTGCGAGTGGCCGGAAAGCACCACATCCAGCCGATGCTGGGCGTACTCTTCAAAACGGTCAAACCGGTGGCTCAGGGTGAGAATGAACGGATCTCCCTCATTTTCCCTTAATCCGGTCACCACCTGTGTGATGCTCTTCATATCATACGGCCCGTTAAGATCTTCAAGACCCAGCAAACAAATAGACTGCTCCCCGCGCGTGAGCGTGACATATTGATTTTGCAGGATATCCACGCCGCTGTCCTTGAGCGCCGTTTTTAACTCCGGCACCACCCTGCCCGCCCATTCATGATTTCCAAACACATAATAAACGGGCGCGATGGACGCAATCTGTTTGCAAAATGAAACGGCAACGCCGGCTTCATCCGCGCCGTGGCACAAATCGCCCGCCACCGCGATCAGATCCGGCTGCTGCGCGCGGATGAGACGAATCAGCGCTTCATTGTCCTTCCCGTACTGCTTGGCGTGCAGATCGGATACAAGCACGATTTTATAGCCGTCGAACGCCTCGGGCAGACGGGAGAGCTTGACTTCATAGGTTTTCGTCTCGATCAGGTTCTGCCCCAGACAGAGGAAGACGACCATTCCGGCGGCGACGGCAAGGATGAAAAGTAGCCTGTGTACGCAACCGGCAGCGCCGCTTCTGCGCCTTTTTCTCAAGCTTGTTTTCTCCGCCATGCGGGCTACCTGCGGTTTTTGATATAAATATGCTTAATATGCGGAAAATTAGTCTGGCGGATGTCGATATCAAAGGTATCAATGCTCTTAATGAGCGGCGTGAGCTTTTCAAAGCCGAAGTTGCGGGGGTCAAAATCAGGCTGCTTTTTAATGAGCAGCGTACCGACCTCGCCCAAAAAGGCCCAGCCCTCGTCGTCGGCCAGATCGCTGATGGTGGTGCTGATGAGGTTTATAATCTCGCGCGGCACATTGCCCTTTGGAGCCTTGATCAGCTTTTTCTTTTTTTCCTCCGCGGGAACGCCGGGCAGTATCTCCGGCGGGGCTTCGTTTTGCACATCCTCCGGTTCATCCGGCTTTTTCTCCAGATTTCCGATAATTTCAATGTAAATAAACTTATTGCACGCGGCGATAAAGGGGCTGGGCGTTTTCTTTTCCCCGATGCCGATGACCTTTTTTCCCGCTTCACGCAGCCGCGTGGCAAGCCGTGTAAAGTCCGAATCGCTGGAAACAAGGCAAAACCCGCCCACATTGCCGGAATATAAAATATCCATCGCGTCGATAATCATGGCCGAATCGGTGGAATTCTTGCCTGTGGTGTAGCCATACTGCTGGATGGGCGTGATGGCGTGCTCGAGCAGCGCAGACTTCCAGCCCGCAAGATTGGGCGTCGTCCAGTCTCCGTATATGCGCTTGATCGTAGGGACACCGTAAATCGCGATTTCCTCCATGATACTTTTCAGCCTTTTTCGCGGAGCGTTATCCGCGTCGATGAGGACGGCTATCCTCAGTTCCTCGCCAGCCGACATAAAGACCCTCCCTTTCTGCGCACCAATGTGCGCAGGTATCTTTTATTTTTTAAGAAATCCCTCCGGCGTCGGCGCATTTTCTTCAAAATCGATGCGGCAGCGGCGCTTTCGGGATAATTTTTCGCGTACTTATACTGTTATTATTATATACCGTGTGTCAATAAATTAGTAGCTTGACAAAGACCGCTCCGCAGCGATATAATGAAATCAATCAAATGAATAGATGTTCACATGTCTATACTTTCAGAGGTGATTCAAATGGCTGAAACCATGGATTTCTGCGAAACGGTGTGCGTACACGAGGACGCCGTGCATCAGGTGCTTGCCGCCATGCCGGATACGGAAAAGCTCTTTGATCTGGCCGAGCTTTTTAAAATGCTGGGGGATTCCACGCGCGTGCGCATCCTGTCCGCGCTGAACATATCCGAGCTGTGCGTGTGCGATCTTGCCGCCGCGCTGGGGATGGAGCGCACCGCGATTTCGCATCAGCTGCGCCTGCTGCGGGCAGCCCGGCTGGTGCGCGCCCGGCGCGCGGGCAAAATGGTCTACTACAGTCTCGACGACGGGCATGTGGCGCTGCTGTTTATGCAGGGCTTCGCGCATATAAACGAGTAGCGCGCAGCCATTGCGCGTACAAAACATAAAAGAATCGTTTTTTAAAGCGCGCGGCGCTTTTGCCGCCGACTATATTATACCGGGCCTCCCGGGCAACAGAAAAGAGGTACGTCCTATGCAGAATATCGAAAGCGTCCACGCCGGGCCTGTGCGTCTGCGCGTTTCGGGACTTCACTGCGCCAACTGCGCCGCAAGCATCGAAAAAGAAGCGTCCGCCCTGCCCGAAATACAGCGCGCCCAGCTGGATGTCGCGTCCGCGACCATGCTCCTCGAGCTTAAAAAGGGCGCAGGACTTGCCCCGGCCGTTGATAAAATCAATGCCATTGCCGCGCGCATCGAGCCGGGTGTGCGCGTATCCCTGCCGGGCGGCGAACAGGAAGCGGATATTGAGGATGAAAACACGGGCGGCCTATTCCGGCTTTTGCGCGCGGGCGCGGGGCTTCTCCTGCTCATTGCGGGTATGGCGCTGCCTGTTTCCCAACCGGCGCAAAATGTTTTATCCGTTGCCGCGTGGCTGATTGCCGGCTATGACGTGCTCCTGCGGATGGTTAAAAACCTGCTGCGCGGACAGGTTTTTGACGAGAACTTTTTGATGTCCGTTGCAACCATCGGCGCGGTCGCCATCGGGGAAATGCCCGAGGCGGCGGGCGTTATGATTTTCTATCAGTTCGGGCAGTGGTTTGAATCCCGCGCCGTGGGACAGACCCGCCGCAGCATCAAATCGCTCATGGATATCCGGCCCGACCGGGCAAACCTGCTCGAAGACGGCGGCGCCACACGCGAGGTTTCGCCCGCGCAGGTGCCCGTGGGCTCGCGGCTGTTGGTGCGCCCGGGTGAAAAGGTTCCGCTCGACGGTGTTGTGGAAAGCGGGACCTCGGCGGTACTCACCGCAGCGCTGACCGGAGAAGCCGCTTTGCGCGACGTTTTTCCGGGCGACGGCGTGCTTTCCGGCTTTGTAAACCAGAGTGGTGTCCTCACCGTGCGCAGTACAAAGGAATTCGGGCAGAGCGCGGCTTCCAGAATTCTTGAAATGACACAGGACGCGGCGGCAAAAAAGGCCGTGACCGAGGCGTTTATCACCCGTTTTGCGCGCATCTACACGCCGCTTGTCACCGCCGCCGCAGTGCTTATCGCGGTACTTCCCCCGCTTTTGATTCCGGGCGCGCGCTTTAACGACTATCTGTACCGCGCGCTGGTCTTTTTAGTCATTTCCTGCCCGTGCGCGCTGGTCATTTCGGTGCCGCTTGGGTTTTTCGGCGGCATTGGCGGCGCCGCGCGCCGCGGCGTGCTGTTTAAAGGCGGCGTCATCCTCGAAAAGCTGGCCAAAGCGGGCACCGTCGTTTTTGACAAAACGGGCACGCTCACGCAGGGAAGCTTCGCGGTTTGCGAAATAATCCCCGCCGACGGGGTAGAACGGGAATATCTGCTTTCGCGCGCGGCCTGTGCCGAAGCACACTCCACGCATCCGGTGGCGCAGGCCGTCTGCCGAGCGTATGACCGCGCCGCCGAAAGTCCCTCTCAGGTTGAAGAGCTTCCCGGCTACGGCGTGCGGGCGCAGGGCGAAACCACCCTGCTTGCGGGAAACCGCAGGCTCATGGATAAATACGGCGTGGCCGTGCCGGCTTCCTGCGACGCGCCAACCGCGGGCAGCGTGGTATATGTCGCAGAAAACAACCGCTGTCTGGGCCGGATCACAGTATCCGATACGCTGCGCCCGGGCGCGCAAAATGCGCTGGCGGTGCTGCGCCGTCTGGGCATTTCCAAAATCATCGTACTCACGGGCGACTCCGAGGCCTCCGCGCGCAGCACGCTGGCCGCACTGCCGCTGAGCGATATCCGTGCAGGCCTGCTGCCCGGCGACAAGCTCGACGCCCTCGAGCAGATCATGGGCGAAAGCGATTCACCGGTGGTCTTTGTGGGCGACGGCATAAACGACGCGCCCGCCCTCGCGCGCGCCGACATCGGCATCGCCATGGGTGCGTCCGGCACCGACGCCGCCCTTGAGGCCGCGGACGCCGCCATCATGACTGATGACCCGCAGCGGCTGGGCGACGCAATCCTGTCCGCGCGCAAAACCATGCGCATTGTCCGGCAGAACATCGTGCTGTCGCTGTTTTTCAAGGCGGCCGTGCTCCTTCTGGGCGCGCTGGGCTTCGCCTCGATGTGGGCGGCCACCTTCGCCGACGTCGGTGTGGCCATGCTGGCCATTTTAAACTCCCTGCGCGCCATGCGCGCAAAAAGCGTTTCATCCCCTGTGCTGCCTGCGTATGCAGGCTCGCGCCAAGACGCAGTTTAAGTTTTCGTAAACGAATAAACTCCCCTGCACGCGATTTTGCGCCGTGCGGGGGAGTCTTCCTATGCAAACGCAATTTTTGGCTTTATACTGTTGATAGATAACAAATTTAATATAAAATTTTTATTTTTTGAAGAAAACGGCAAGGCTGGCTCGTTTATGTTTATGAAGGCGAAAGGTGGTGGGGAAAAACGGCATGCGAGAACAGATAGAAACCTATATTGCATCTTACGGCAAGCTGATTTTCTCCCTTTGCTACGCCATGACGCGCGACTACTTTGACGCAGAGGACCTCGCACAGGACACCTTTGTTTCCGCCTACCGGCATTTGGACGCCTTTGACGGGGAGAACGCAAAAGCATGGCTTACGCGCATCGCCGCCAACAAATGCCGGGATTATCTCAAAAGCGCCGAGCGCCGGAGTATCCCCGCCGGGGATGAAACCCTCGGGAGCTTTGCCGCTTCCGGCGGCAGTCCTGAGGAAACGCTGACGGAACACGCCTGCTCGGAACAGCTTTTCAGTCTGTGCACAAGACTGAAGGAGCCCTACAAAACGGCCGCTATCCGCCATTTCACACAGGGTGAAAGCGTGTCGGAGCTTGCCCTTCGCGAAGGGCTGAATGCTAAAACCATGTATACGCGCATCGATCGTGCAAGGCAGATGCTCAGAGAGCTTTGGAGGGAGGAAACCCATGCGTAAGCTGTTTTCAAGCGGACATCTGACACCGGAGTCCACCGCACTGTTTGTTTCGGGCGGCGCGCACGCCGAAGAGCGCCGCGCGCTTTCAGAGCACATCGGCGAGTGCGACCAGTGCGCAGAGCTTCTTTCCGACGCCCTTGCCTCAGACACCGCGCAGCTGCCGGGCCCGCCGGCATCCTTTGCCGAGGATACCCTGTACGCGCTCAGACAGCTTGAAAGCCAAAACACGCCCGCGCAGTTAAAAAAACAGTATCTGTTTTACTGCCTGCGCGTGGGACTTGCGGTATGCGCGTCGCTTGCGGTGGTTTTTTCCGGCGTATTCGACCATCTTTCCGCCGGAATGCCCGCGCTGAGCGAAGTAACCGGCAGCATCGCGTTTACCCAGCAGCTTTCGGACGATATGAAAGACTTTTCCGACAAATTAATCAATCTGGAGGTTTTGCCGCATGACAAACAAGCGCAGTAGATTTTTTACCGTCATTTTCTCTTTTCTGCCCGGCGCGGGCCATATGTACATGGGCTTTATGAAAATGGGCGTGTCCATTATGTCCGCGTTCTTTTTCGTTATTTTCATCTCGTCGTTTCTGCACCTCGGCCCTATCCTGTATACGCTGCCTATTTTATGGTTTTTTTCCTTTTTTGACTGCATCAATAAAATGTCCATGTCAGATGAAAACTTCCGCACGCTGGAAGACCGCTACCTGTTTTCGATAGACTCGCTGTTTACGCAGGGAAAAGGCGTGGTGCAGTCCTACCGGCTGTATGTGGGCATCGGGCTTGTCCTGCTCGGAGCGGGCATGCTGTGGAATAACCTCTGGTCGGAAATATCCGTATACTTTAACGACGCCGCCCGCAATTTCATCTACTCCCTCAACCAATCCCTGCCGGAACTTATTGTAGGCGCTGTCATTATTATCATCGGTGCGCGGCTCATCGCCGGAAAAAAGAAAGAAGGCCGCTGAGCTATGTTTAAAAACCGTGCGGTGGGAACCTTTACGATGGGCATATGCTTTGTGGTCTTTGGTGCCATCTTCTTTATCAATGCGATCTCCCATGTGATCCCGTATGATTTTGTCCTGTATGCCTGGCCGGTCATTCTCATCCTGCTCGGCATTGAGGTGCTTGTAAACTACGCGCTTAACAAGGAGGAAAAATCCCACTACGACGGCACGTCCATATTCCTGCTTATTGCGCTGACTCTGTTTTCCCTTTGCATGGGCGCTGTGGGCTTCGCCGTCGAGCACAACGCGGAGCTTCACCAGTTTATCCGGGGATGACATCCCTTTTCATCCCACACGGCCGGGCGCGGCAAACCGCATGCCCGTCCATGGTTTTTTAAATAGATTTTCTGTTGAACCTCTCTGATAGCTGACAAAAGGCGCAAAACCGAACCGGTTTTGCGCCTTTTGTCAGCTATCAGAGAAAACCAGCCTTACTCAAAGGTCCCGTTTCCCTCTTTTGTCAGATAATTGGTGTCGTCCCTGAGGCAGACGACCACATCCGGCCGGTACTTGTCGATATATTCATACAGGGACTGCTCATCGTAGTGACGAAGGTCAAGGACGCGTGTCTGATTAAAGCTGCGGTAAATAATTGTTTCCAGCGGATTTGTAAAGGAATCCCCGAATAAAAGCAGATTCGGAAGCGCATCGCGCCCGGTGTCGATCACCGTTTCCCCGACGTCCCCGCCCATATACACACTGTAAGTCACATAATCCGTATCGTTTTGCGGCAGGGCGAAAAGCGACGCGTCCACGGCTTTTCCGTTATCCGTGCGCGTAAAGGCGACCGGTGTTTTCGGATTGGCGATCCACAGCTTTTCATCGCTTGCGTAGACGTTACACAGCTTGCGGTTTCTCGAGCCGTAAAAGGGATTGGGCAACTCGATAAAATCAAAATCCTCGCGCTTCGGGGCTTCAAGTGTAAAATTCGTCTGCTGGCTTACCCTCCTGATGATGCTCTGACAGGTCTTAAACGCGCCCGAATAGGTGTAGTGATGGTCGATATTTGAATAGTACTGCGCAAAATCGTCTTCTTTTAAAAACTCGCCGCGCATATCCAAATACTTTACGCCCTTTTCACGCAGTGTGCCGAAAAAACCGGTCTCGATAAAATCGAGCATTTTTTCGCGGCTGTTGAGGTAAGCCGGGTACTGCCCGCGGAAGATGGAATACTGCTCCGGAACGCCCACATAGAAGAACTGCCCGCCGCTGTCGGATACATGCTCGTTAAGCCCCGAGACGGCCTGCGCCATGTCCGCTATGCGTGCGGAAATGGCGGCGGTATCCTCCGTGTAATAGCCGTTATACTGAAGTAATCTGTCCTTGAGTATAACGACGTCGTTTACGACCGGTTTATGCAGAATATTGCTGTTGAGGTCCGCGTACACCCTGAGCAGTTCGTTGCGGCCAACAATATGATCGGACAGGTAATCGTCCCAGTCCTGAAAATAGTCCCCGCTTATCAGCGCTTTTCCGGATAAAACGGGGACCTGAGCCAGCGTCCTGTTTTCATAGGTCGAATAGGCGGTATTTTTTTCAAATTTCATCAGTACCGGAACGGCAAAAAGAATGAACATAAAAAGTATAACAAGCGCTGTTTCCCCCGACCTTTTCAAAACCGCGTCACATCCTAAAACCTAAAATATATAAACGGATTAAAGTCTGATTTCACGAGATACACGATGGAAAGCGCGAACACAGCCAGGACCAGCGCGTACCTTAAATGTACCGTAACAAGCCCCGCGTTCCCCCCCGTTTTAAACCGTCCGAGAAACGATTGCAGCGCGTCCTTCACGGGCAGACAGGCAATAAGCCCCAAAAGGCTCGTAAGTCCGTATTCCCGGAGGTAATAAGTCGCTTCATTGTTATAAAGCCCCGCCCCGCCCAACCCGAACAGCACCTTTGTATAATTCCAGGCGTAAACAATGTCGGTACTGCGAAAAAGCACCCAGCCCAGCATAATAAACAGCAGGGCATATGCATGCCGCAGCGGTTTCCAAAGTTTTTCCGGGTATTTCAGGTACTTTTCAAGCACCAGCAGCACGCCGAAATAGAGTCCCCATACAATGAAATTCCACGCCGCGCCCGTGCCAGAAGCCCGTGAGCATCCAGACGACCACGATATTGCGGATGTGTCTGCGCACACCTCCCCGGTTGCCGCCAAGGGGGATATATACATAATCGCGAAACCATGTGCCCAGAGAGATATGCCAGCGCCGCCAGAACTCGGTAATCGACTGCGATATGTAAGGATAGTTGAAGTTTTCAAGAAAATGAAAGCCAAATATTTTACCCAGTCCGATGGCCATATCCGAATAGCCGGAAAAATCAAAGTAAATCTGAAGACTGTAGGCGATCAGGCCAAACCAGGCAAGCAGACTGGAAAGCTCCCCCGGCTGTTTTGAAAACACGGCGTCGGCAACCAGACCCACATTGTTGGCGATCAGGATTTTCTTTCCGAAGCCCATGATAAAGCGGCTGATGCCGGCGGCCGCGTCGCTTAAGTTCTCATTTCTTTCTTCGATCTGCTCGGCTATAGTTTCGTAGCGCACGATCGGCCCCGCGATGAGCTGCGGGAAAAAGGAAATGTACAGCGCCACGTTGAGCGGATTTTTCTGCACCCGGGCGTTGTCAAAATACACATCCAGCACATAGCTCAAGCCCTGGAACGTGAAAAATGAGATGCCAATGGGCATGGTAATTTTCGCCATCTGAAGTTCAAGCCCCGTCATCCCGTTGAGGATTTCGACAAAAAAACCGGTATATTTAAAATAGACCAGGATGCCGATGTTTAAGATGACCGCCACGGCGCAGGCCAGAACCCGGCTTTGTTTATTGCGGTTTTTTTCCACAAAGAAGCCCAGCACATAGTTAAGCAGAATCGAAAAGAGCATGACAAGTACATATAGCGGCTCGCCGAACGCGTAAAAAGCAAGACTGAACGCCAGCAGAATCAGATTTCTGAGAAATCTGAACCTTCTTGGCGTTAAGAAATAGCAGGCGAGCACCGCCGGCAAAAATGCAAATAAAAAGACCACACTGCTGAAAACCATTGCGCACCACCAATACATACTGCTGATTTTTTTATTTCCGGCCAGGACTTTCCGTCATGTAAAAATAATTTTGTGCTTTGGAAAAGCGCCCTGTCGGGGGCGCTTTTTTTGCTGGCCATCCGTATTCCGCAAAAGTCCGGCGCCGGAAAGCGCGGGCTTTTATTTTAAGTTTATAAGGCTGCGGACAGCGTCCTGCCGAACATGCCTAAATGCTGTGTTTTTTGCAGGACATGTTTTCAATGGTGAGCCGCAGGATAACAGTCCTTGCAAAAGACTCTGGGCGATAGACAAAGCCGTCGGGCTGATGGGTGTATTTTCGCATGATAATCCCCATTGCGTCAAGCCTTTCTTTCCCGTCTGAAACGATCTCCACACGCCCCGTACCCACCACGCTGATAAAATCCATGGTAGACGCGCACGCGGGGTCCGCGCCGACACCGCGCAGACACACGTCCGCCTCAAGCTCAAAGCCGGCGGCGGGGTTTTCGCGCAGGATATCCAGCTTCTTGCCCGTAAGTCCGGTATGAAAATACAGCGTATCGCCCTGCTTTCCAAAGCACAGCGGCACGATATACGGCGCGCCGTCATCGCACAGCGCGAGGTGCGCGACCTGCGCCTGTTCAAAAACGCGCGCAAAATCCGCCTGGTCGGTTGTCAGGCGCTTTGCTCCAGACATGAAATCCCCTCATTCCGCGCGGAAACTAAATCTCCATAATGATGGGCAGAATCATCGGCCCGCGCTTGGTTTTTTTATACAGATAATGCGACACGCCGTCGCGGATATTTGCCTTAATGGTCGCCCAGTCGGTGACCTTGTTGGAGATGCAGTTTTCAAGCGCGGTAAGCGCCACCTTGCGCGCCTCTTCCATCATGTCCTCGGCTTCCTTGACGTAGATAAACCCGCGCGAAACGATATCCGGCCCGGCCACAACGGAACCGTCGTCGCTGCTGAGCGTAACAACGATGACAATCAGCCCGTCCTCTGACAGATGCTTGCGGTCCCGCAGCACCACGCTTCCCACGTCGCCCACGCCGAAGCCGTCCACCAGCACGCGCCCGGACTGCACGGTGCCCTGCATTTTCGCACCCTGCTTGGTGATCTCCAGCACGCGGCCGATGTCGCCGATGAAGATGTTTGAATCTTTGATTCCCATACTTTTGGCAAGTAGGGAGTGCGCTTTCATATGCTTATATTCCCCATGGACGGGCATAAAGTATTTCGGGCGTGTCAGTGCCAGCATGAGCTTAAGCTCCTCCTGGCAGGCATGACCCGAAACGTGCACCTCGGCCAGTTTTTCGTAAACGACCTCGGCGCCCTTTTTCATGAGCTCGTTTATGACCTTGCTGATGGTTTTTTCATTTCCGGGGATGGGAGACGCCGAAACGATGACGCGGTCGCCCACGCCGATTTCAACATACTTGTGCCCGGAAAAGGCCATGCGGTACAGGGCGGACATCGGCTCTCCCTGGCTGCCGGTGGTGATAATAACCAGCTTATCCTTGGGCACGCCCTTGATCTGGTTGATATCCACAATGGTGTTGGCGGGAAGGGTGATATACTCCAGCTCAAGAGAAACCCGTAAGATGTTTTCCATACTGCGTCCGGTAATCGCCACCTTGCGCCCGTGCTTGGCCGCGGCGTCAATAATCTGCTGCAGACGATGCACGTTGGAGGCGAAGGTGGTGACTAGTATACGCTTGTCGCAGTTTTTAAACAGCGCGTCAAGCGACTCGCCGACCTTGCGTTCGGACATGGTGAAGCCGGGCCGCTCGGCGTTTGTCGAATCGGACAGCAGCGCCAGCACGCCCTGTTTTCCCAGCTCGCCAAAACGGGTCAGATCGATGACATCCCCCTCGACGGGCGTGGTGTCGATTTTAAAATCCCCCGTGTGTATCACCACGCCGACCGGGGTCGTGATGGCAAGCGACACGGCGTCGGCGATGGAGTGATTGACGCGGATGAGTTCAACGCCGAAGATGCCCGCCGTGAAGCTCATTCCGGCTTCCATGCGGTTAATCTTAACCTTGCCGGCAAGCCCCGCTTCCTCGAGCTTTATTTCGATAAGCCCGGCTGTAAGCCTTGTGCAGTAAAGCGGCACGTTGAGCTGCTTTAAAACAAACGGCAGTGCGCCGATATGATCCTCATGGCCGTGCGTAAGCACAATGGCGCGCACGCGGTTTTTATGCTTGACGAGGTAGGAAATGTCGGGGATGACCAAATCTACCCCTAAAAGCTCGTCATCGGGAAAGGCAAGCCCGCAATCCACCACGAGGATATCCCCCGCGCATTCATAAACGTAAAGGTTTTTGCCTATTTCGTTCATACCGCCCAGCGGTATGATTTTCAGTTTTTCCGGCATTAAAATATCACTTCTCCTTATATAAACCAAACGGTTTAATTTTTTTACCGTACACAGGTATGTTGCAGCGCGCATAAATGGCCCGCAGCGGCATTTATTACGCACTTTCAAGCGCACCCGGTCAGCCCTTCGGCTGTCGAATGAAACGTGGCATAAGCAAACCTGTATGTACTGTCCCTCTGAAAACCAAAAAGGGAACAGAAATTTCAGACAAATAAAACGGGAATCACATCCCCGCTTCTCTGTCTTCTGAGGCAGGCCATTTTTGACTCACTTAAATCACGATAGCCAGTCAGAAACTGACTGGGCCATATATACTAAGCCATATCCGCCGCACGCTGTACCGGATTTTCCCCTTCCGGAATAGCTCTGCGGCGCAATACAGGCTGTAGTGACAACAATTATTGTTAATAATACCATTTTTTAAAGGGTTTGTATAGTTTTATTTTTTATCCGGCCTGCTGTCCGCCTGCTGTGCCCTTTTTTCAAACAGCGCGCAAAGCTCCTGCGCGGTTTCCTCGCTTGCTCCCTCTCCGGTAATAAGCAGCGCGCTGCGGGAGAAATGCGGCATGATGCGCACCGCACCCTGTTTGAGATTCACATGCAGGCCTTCGTAGAGCTGTCTGTCCTCGTCGGCGCATAACAGATCCATCGCGCGCATCACGCCGCCGCGGTCGCTTTTGAGCGCGGTCTGCCGGGTCACGGTGAAAAACTTCGGCAGCTGCGCGTTGAGCCGTGCGAGCGTTTTGCCTGCGCGCATCAGTCCCGCGCACAGGCGCGCCGCGCCGAACACGCAGTCGCGCATGTAAAGCTGCTCGGCATACAGTCTGTCCGCCTCGTCTCCGTCACGTCCCGCGCGCAGTACGCGTCCGCCCTTGCCCGTCAGCTTGTCCGCGGCAGCGGGCGCGCGCGGGCCGACCGCCACGGCGGCGCTGCCGTTTTGCAGCTCCAAAAGCGCGCGCAGCACGAGCAGCCTGTCCGCCGGGATCTCCGCGCCGTCCTCATCACGCGCGGCAAGCCGATGATCCTCCTCGATAAAAAGCGACAGCACGCCCCGTCCGGGCGGCACAAGCCTGCACCCCGTCTGCGAAAGCGCCAGAATGATGCTGTCGCACAAAGCGCCCGTCCCCTCCACGCTGACCTTCATCCCGCCCGCGCAGGGAGCGCGCAGCAATTCAAACGCGCAGGCGGAAGCCGCCCCCGCGTAGGCCCCGCCAATACCGGACAGCTTTCGCCCGCATCCGAACCCCGAGGCCGGCGCGCGCGAAAATTCCCCACGCGCAAGCAGCGTTTCCACCATGCGCATTTTACCTCTGGAAAGCGGCAGTCCGTCGCCGCCATACAGATAAACGGTCAGGTTCTCCTCTTGCTGCGCAATAAAGATGCATCCAGCAAACCCGAGGTGACGCGCGGCAAACGCCGCGGCGGGCGCGCTGGCCGCGTCCACACATACCGTGGCGCTGCCGGTCGCGCGAACTCCAGCTTCAAAAAGCAAGCATGCATGCCTTTGCCGCCTGACCGCCCGCCCCCGAAACGCCGATTTCACCGGTCAGGCAACCCGAAACGGCAAGTCCGAAACGCAGGCAGTATTCCGGCGTCAGATCTGTGTCCGCCGTACCCGTCAGGCTGCCCTCCTCGTCAAAGGTGCGCGCCCGCAGCGTTTCACTGCCCGCGACGCTGACTTCCACATGCGCGCCGGCCGGCACCTGCTTTTCCGGCCAGATGCGCACATCCTCGGCAAGCGTCGCTCCGGCGCCGATCACGGCACCCTTTCCCACGACGCAGCCCCCGGTCGACAGATGCGTCCGCGCCGATCACGGCGCCCGCACACACCGTGCAGCCATAAACGGTGCTGCGCTGGCCGAGCTGCGCGCCGTTTACGGCGCTGTACTGCACAAGCGCCTGATCACCGACCCGGCTGCCCGAACACAGCGCGACATACGGGCCGATCAGGGCCTCCTGCCCGATGCGCACGTTTTTTCCGATATAGCAGGGTGTGATGAGATTGGCTCCGGCAGGGACTTCGGAAGCCGTCCACAGTCCGGGAGAAACCTGGGCGGCCGGCAGGTTCAGGGACGCCTTGCCGGACAGGATCTCCGTCATACAGCGCAGATAAGCGCCCGTGTCCCCGATATCGCACCAATATCCGTCCCCCGTAACTCCATACAGACGCGCGCCGTCCTTTAAAAGTCCGGGAAACAGGTCTCTGCCGAAATCATAGGTTTTCCCCGTTGGAACGCGCTCCATTGCCCGCGCGCTCAAAATATAAATGCGGTATTGACCTGGTCGGTAAAAACCTGTCCCCAAAAGGGTTTTTCAACAAATCGCTCCACGCGCCCCTGCGCGTCGGTCATAACCAGCCCGTATTCAAGCGGCGAAGCGCTGCGGTAGAGCACAAGCGTCGCATCGGACTGCCGGCTTTCGTGAAAAGCGATACAGGCTCCAAGATCCATATCGCACACCGCGTCGCCGCTGATGACCAGGAAATCCTCGCCACCCGCGCCGATTCCGCTCGCCCGGACGCTGCCCGCCGTGCCGAGCGGCTCCTTTTCCACGCAGTAGTTAAGCCGGACGCCGAAGGCGCTGCCGTTTCCGAAATAATCCATCACACGCTCGGGCATATACTGCAGCGTCACGGTGATATTCGTGATCCCATGCTTTTTGAGCAGTTCAATAATGTACTCCATGACCGGCTTGTCAAACAGCGGCACCATGGGCTTGGGCTCGCCGCAGCTAAGCGGCCGAAGCCTCGTACCCGCTCCGCCGGCCATAATCACGGCCTTCATATTCTCCGCCATTTCTCCGTGCGAATAAAAGTAACGCAAAACGCCGGTCAGATCGCGCGGGAACTGACAGGCGCAAGCGGTAAACCCTCCGATAGACCGGGTTTTCATTCATGTCTGCTTTGTTTTCAGGGCATGAAGCACCGCCACGCTCCTATTATTAACAGCGCACGCGCGATTTATTACGTTTTCAGGTGCCGTGCGGCAAAGAAAGACAGCCTTTTGTATGAAATTATTCTTGACATAAAGTAGAAGTCTTCGTATACTATAATATAATTACATATCTAAAAGCGATGACGGAGACCGGTTTCTTAATCCCGTTTTCAGCGAGCCGTGTTTGGTGAAAGGCGGCAAACGGTACGGAGGCTTTCTCACTCCCGAGCTGTGGCTCTGAATATTTTGTTAGGAGCCGCCGGACACCGGCTACGTTACGGCCGCGGTCTTGCGCAGGACATCCGAACGGGTAAGTCTGCAAGCCGGCAAGTTCCGTCCGGGCAACCGGCGGATAAACTAAGGGTGGTACCGCGATTTTTTGTCGCCCCTTGGAGCAAAACGCTCCAGGGGGCGTTTTGTTGTGCATTTTTAAGAGTATTACACAACAAGTTTTGAGGGGGGCTTTCTCAAATGGATTTTTTAAACTCCACACTGGGCGACTGGCTCGATCACATCGCGCAGGAGTATCCCGAGGTTGACGGGCTGGTCTATCCTGACCGTGGCCTGCGCCTTTCATACCGGCAGCTCAACGAGGTCTGCCGTCAGGCTGCCAAAGGCTTTATAAAGCTGGGCATCAAAAAAGGCGACCATGTCGCCATCTGGGGCACGAACTTAGCCGAGTGGATCTACACGCTGTTCGCCTGCGCAAAAATCGGCGCGGTGCTTGTCACCGTCAACACAAACTATAAGGTCTTCGAGCTTGAATACCTGCTGCGGCAGTCGGACTCCATGACGCTATTATTTACCGACGGCGTCAAGGACGCGCGCTATATCGATATCCTCACAGAGCTGATTCCG
Source organism: Oscillospiraceae bacterium (assembly GCA_963678505.2). Taxonomy (GTDB): domain Bacteria; phylum Bacillota; class Clostridia; order Oscillospirales; family JAVBQB01. The sequence continues at coordinate 281,744 of CAXXFP010000001.1, forward strand.
GATCTTGCCCGGACCAAGCCCGGCGGGCTTTCCTGCGAGCGCGTGCCGGTGCTCAAAAACCTCATCCACCTGCCCGGCAAATACGGCACGCCGACCCCGGCGGGCGCTTTCGGCTGGGATGAACTCATGAAGCTGGGGCAAAGCGTTTCCGATGAAACTCTTGATCAAATTCAGCGCGGGCTTGATACGCACGAGGTTGTCAATATGCAGTACACCTCCGGCACCACGGGCTTTCCCAAGGGCGTCATGCTTACCCACTATAATATTTTAAACAACGGCCGCTTCATCGGCGACAATATGAAGCTCACGGAAAAGGACAGATACTGCATCTGCGTACCGTTTTTTCACTGTTTCGGAATGGTTTTATCCATCATGGCCAGTATCACCCACGCCACCACCATGGTTCCTGTCGAATACTACAGTCCGCTGACGGTTTTGCAGACCATTGAAGCCGAACGGTGTACGGCAGTCAACGGCGTGCCTACGATGTTTATCTTTATGCTCGATCACCCGGAATTTGCGAAATTTGATTTAAAATCTCTGCGCACGGGCATTATGGCAGGCTCCACATGCCCCATTCAGGTTATGCGCGCGGTCGTTGAGCGTATGAACATGCGCGACATCGTCAGTGTTTTCGGCCAGACCGAATGCTCGCCCGGAATGACCATGTCCAGCATTGACGATCCGCTTGAACTGCGCGTATCCACCGTCGGCCGGCTGCTGCCCCACTGCGAGGGCAAAGTCATCAATCCGGAAACCGGCGCGCAGCTGCCGCCGAACACCCCCGGTGAGATCATCACGCGCGGCTATCATATCATGCGCGGCTACTACAATATGCCGGAAGCCACGGCGCTTGCTATCGACGCAGACGGCTGGCTGCACACGGGCGACATCGGCGTGGTGGATGAAAACGGCTATTATTCCATCACTGGCAGACTCAAGGATATGATCATCCGCGGCGGTGAAAACATTTCTCCTCGTGAAATTGAAGAGCTTTTATACCATATGGAGGGCATTCAGGACGTCTCGGTGGTCGGCATCCCGTCGCAGAAATTCGGCGAGGAGGTGGTGGCCTGGATCGTGCGCAAGGGTACGGCAGCCATCACGCAGGAGGACGTCAGAAGCTTCGTTTCGCAGAAAATGTCCCGCCATAAAATTCCAAGCTATGTGCTGTTTACCGATGAGCTCCCCATGACCGCCTCGGGCAAAATCCAGAAATTCAAGCTGCGCGAGCGCGCCGTCGAGCAGCTCAAAGGCGGCGCCTGCGAGGGGGCGGTGTAAGCTGCCCCTTTCCTGCGCGCAGCCGCCCGGCCCGTGCAGGCGTCCCGGAATACATTCATGCGGGCGCTCGCGCGCACCCGTCGTGCGCCGCTCGTGGGCATCTTGACTCAACCGAACAACGCTGGGGTATAAAAAGCAGGCATCCTTATACAATCATTGGAGGACGCCTGCTTTTTTGTTGAATTATTAACCCTGCGCTCTTATGAAAAAAGGTTATCTGCCTGCTGGAAACATGTGGAATATTTGGGTTTTCCTGTGCGGCGCGGCGACTTGATCGGCGCGCGCAAGAAGGCCGCGCACTTCGGTGTACGGGTCTAAAAGACATCCGCGTGTACTTGCATTACATGGCTTTGAGCCAAAATACTTCATAGTCTGCCATATGTGCGGCCAAACCGGGAGGACTTCCCCCCCCATGAATCGTATCCATCTTATCGCAACGCGCAAAAAAGGCCCGCGCACCGAAGTGCGCGGGCCTTTTTTTATATTAATTATGCCTCTATTTCAAACTGATCCTTTGTCGCGCCGCAAACGGGGCAGACATAATCGTCGGGCACATCCGCCCACAGCGTGCCGGGGGCGATGCCGGACTCTTCTTCTCCGAGCTTCTCATCATACGTATACCCGCAGATCGTGCAAACATATCTTGCCATGTTCAAGCCTCCATTTTTATTATTTTAGTATTTCCCACCAGATAGTAATTCCTATTATAAATCAATCCCGGCAAGGTGTAAAGCCTGTATCCGCACGCGGAGCAAATAATCCGTCCGGACGGGCGGAACCTGCTTTATACGCGCCACGCCGCGCAATCCCCGCGCGCTCAGTCGTGGAGGTATTTTTTCAGGTATCGGCCGGTGTAGGATGCGTCGTTTGCCGCTACCTGTTCCGGCGTGCCCGCGCAGACCACCCGGCCGCCTTCGTCGCCGCCCTCCGGGCCCAGGTCGATGATATAGTCCGCCGTTTTGATGACCTCGAGATTATGCTCGATGACGATGACGGTGTTGCCAAGCTCCACGAGCTGATCGAGCACTTCGATGAGCTTGTGCACGTCGGCGATGTGCAGCCCGGTCGTCGGCTCATCGAGCACATAGACCGTGCTGCCGGTGGAACGCTTTGAAAGCTCGGTGGCCAGCTTTACGCGCTGCGCCTCACCGCCGGACAGCGTCGTCGAGGGCTGACCAAGCTTGACGTAGCCCAGGCCCACATCGTTGAGGGTTTGCAGCTTCCGCGCGATTTTGGGTACATTTTCAAAAAACGCCAGCCCTTCCTCGGCCGTCATTTCCAGCACCTCGTGGATGCTTTTCCCCTTGTAGCGCACCTCGAGCGTTTCGCGGTTATAGCGTTTGCCCTTGCACACGTCGCAGGGCACATAGATGTCAGGCAGAAAATGCATTTCGATTTTGATCAGTCCGTCGCCCGTGCACGCCTCGCAGCGCCCGCCGCGCACGTTAAAGGAAAAACGGCCTGTGCCGTAGCCGCGCATTTTGGCGTCCTGCGTCGCGGCAAACAGCTCGCGGATGTCGTTAAACAAGCCGGTGTAGGTGGCGGGATTCGAGCGCGGGGTGCGTCCGATGGGCGACTGATCGATGTCGATGATTTTGTCGAGGTTTTCGATCCCCTCCATGCCGTCATGCGCTCCCGGACGCGTATGGGCTCCGTTGAGCTCGGCGGCCAGGCGCTTATAGATAATTTCATTGACCAGGGACGATTTTCCCGAGCCGGAAACGCCCGTTACGCAGGTAAACGTACCCAGTGGGATGGTCACGTCGATATTTTTCAGGTTGTTTTCGCCCGCGCCGCGCACGGCAAGCGTTTTCCCGCTGCCTGAGCGGCGTTTGTTCGGTATGGGAATAAATTTTCTTCCGCTTAAATACTGCCCGGTAACCGACTGCTCGCAGGCCATGATGTCCTGCACCGTGCCCGCGCATACGATGTGTCCGCCGTGAATGCCCGCGCCGGGACCGACATCCACAATATAATCGGCGGCAAACATGGTGTCCTCGTCGTGCTCGACCACAAGCAGGGTATTTCCCAGATCGCGCAGGCGCTTAAGCGTACTGAGCAGCCGCTCATTGTCGCGCTGGTGAAGCCCGATGGATGGCTCGTCGAGAATATAGAGCACCCCCATCAGCGACGAACCGATCTGCGTGGCAAGTCGTATGCGCTGACTCTCGCCACCCGAAAGCGTGCCCGCGGCGCGGGCAAGCGTAAGGTATTCAAGCCCCACGCTCTTGAGAAAACCCAGCCGTTCGCGGATCTCTTTTAAAATGCGCTCGGCGATCATGGTTTCCCGCTGCCCGAGTATAATGCCTTCCAAAAAACGCAGCGCGTCGGTCACCGACTTGCGCGTAAACTGCGAAAGGTTGATGTCCCCAACGGTCACGGCCAAACTTTCCCGCTTGAGCCGGTCGCCATGGCAGTCCGGGCAGGGCGTCGCGGACATGCAGTCTTCAATGTCGCGGCGCATTGCGTCGCTTTGCGTCTCGCGGTAGCGGCGCTCAAGGTTATTGACGATGCCCTCATACGGCTGCGAAAAGCTGCCGGTGCCGCCTCCGCGATTATACTCGAGCTTGAGTTTTTCTTTGCCGGTGCCAAAGAGGATGATATTCCGCACCTCTTCCGGCAGCTCGCACACGGGGGTGTCCAGGCTGAAACGATAATGTTTTGAAAGCGCCGTAAAATACATCTTGGCTATACTGTCGCCGTCGATTCCGGACCAACCCGAAGCCGTTACCGCTCCGTCGTTTAATGAAAGCTGCATATTGAGCACGCGATCCGGATCGATTTTTAGCTGGGAACCGAGGCCGGTGCAGGTCGGGCAGGCGCCGTATGGGTTATTAAAGGAAAACATACGCGGCGTGAGCTCCTCAATACTGATGCCGCAGTCCTCGCAGGCGTAATTCTGCGAAAATAAAATTTCCTTTTGACCCACCACGTCGATGATCACGAGGCCGCCGGCAAGCGCCGAGGCGGTTTCCACCGAGTCCGTGAGCCGCTGGCGCACGCTTTGGCTCATCACCAGCCTGTCCACCACCACCTCAATGGAATGCTTTTTATTTTTGTCGAGCTTGATTTCCTCGCTCAGGTCGTACATGCTGCCGTCCACGCGCACACGCACATAACCGGATTTTCGCGCGTCCTCAAAAATCTTCGTGTATTCGCCCTTTCGCGCGCGCACGACGGGCGCGAGCACCTGAATGCGCGCGTCCTCCTTAAGCTCCATGACCTGGTCGATGATCTGGTCGATGGTCTGCTGACGGATGACCTTGCCGCATTTCGGGCAGTGCGGGATGCCGATGCGCGCCCACAAAAGGCGCAGATAATCATAAATTTCCGTGACGGTTCCCACCGTCGAGCGAGGGTTTTTCGACGTGGTCTTCTGGTCGATGGAAATGGCGGGAGAAAGCCCGTCAATGTAGTCTACGTCGGGCTTTTCAAGCTGTCCCAGAAACTGTCTGGCATAGGACGACAGGCTCTCGACATAGCGCCTCTGCCCCTCGGCGTAGATGGTGTCAAAGGCAAGCGACGACTTGCCCGAGCCCGAAATACCCGTTAAAACAACGAGCTTGTCGCGCGGCAGCTCGATGTCCACGTTTTTAAGGTTGTGCTCGCGCGCGCCCTTGATAAAAATCGTATCCCGCATAGAAAAATGATCTCCCTTGCTTATGTTTAAATAGGGGCGGGAATGAATCCGCACCTGTGCAAAGATAAAATCGCATGTCTGTTTATTTGAGACGACCCGGCGTCCGTCCAAAGTTCTTTTCCTGCTCCTACTGTGAAAGCTCACCGTTCCGGCGCATTTGTCCCCTGCGCCTATTGTGATCCAGTCATTTCGGCTGAGGTTGTCGGCATAATCAGTTTCTCTCCGGACCCTTCCCTTTCGCGCGGGCTTCCTCACAGGAACTGCCTACTTTTCCCCGCGCAGACGGATAATCCGATCACGCAGCACCGCCGCATATTCAAATTCGAGCATCTTGGCCGCCTTGAGCATATCCTTTTCGAGGTTTGCAACGGCTTCCTCGCGCTCCCGCTTTGTCATCTTGTCGATTTCCTTATCCCCTGTGTGCGACGCGTCGCGCGAAATTTCGATGAGCTCGCGCACGCTCTTGATCACGCTGCGCGGGGTAATGCCATGCTGCCGGTTATACTCCATCTGCAGCGCGCGCCTGCGGTTGGTTTCGCTGATGGCGCGGTGCATCGAGTCGGTTACGCGGTCGGCATACATGATGACCTTGCCCATAACATGGCGCGCCGCACGCCCGATGGTCTGGATAAGCGACGTCTCGCTGCGCAGAAAGCCCTCCTTGTCTGCGTCGAGAATGGCGACAAGGGACACCTCGGGCAGATCGAGCCCCTCGCGCAGTAGGTTGATGCCCACCAGCACGTCAAAAACGCCCTTGCGCAGGTCGCGGATGATCTCCATGCGCTCGATGGTCTCAATGTCGTGGTGCATATAGCGCACCTTGATGCCCGCCTGCTTGAGGTAGCTGGTCAGATCCTCCGCCATTTTCTTGGTCAGCGTGGTCACGAGCACGCGCTCGGTACGCGCGGTGCGCGCGTTGATCTCGCCGATCAGGTCGTCGATCTGGCCCTCGATCGGGCGCACCTCCACTTCCGGATCGGTAAGGCCGGTGGGTCGGATGAGCTGCTCGACAATCTGTGAGGAGCGGCTTTTTTCATACTCGGCGGGCGTCGCGCTGACATAGATGGCCTGTTTGATTTTTCCGCAGAATTCATCAAAATTGAGCGGCCGGTTATCAAACGCCGAGGGCAGGCGAAAGCCGTAATCGATCAGGCTTTGTTTTCTTGCTCGGTCGCCCGCATACATGCCGCGCACCTGCGGCAGCGTCACGTGGGACTCGTCCACAAACAGCAGAAAATCCTTTGGGAAATAGTCCATGAGCGTATAGGGCATACTGCCCGACGGCCTGCCGCTGATCACGCGCGAATAGTTTTCGACGCCGCTGCAAAATCCCAGCTCTCTAAGCATTTCGATATCGTACAGCGTACGCTGCTTGATGCGCTGCGCCTCGAGCAGCTTGTCGTTTTCTTCAAAATATTTGACCCGCCCGGTCATTTCGTCTTCAATGTCGCGAAGCGCGCGTTCCATCTTATCCGCGGGTGTGACGTAATGGGAGGCGGGATAGATGGCCACGTGGCTTAAAACCCGGATGGGTACGCCTGTCACGACCTGCACGGAGCTGATTTTTTCAATTTCATCTCCGAAAAACTCCACGCGCACAGCCTGATCCGTGGCGTACGCGGGATAAATCTCCACCGTATCGCCGCGCACGCGGAACTTGTTGCGCTCAAAGGCCACATCGTTGCGCTCATAGCGGATGGATACCAGCTTTTTGAGCAGCTGGTCGCGCCCGTAGCGCATGCCCGGACGCAGGGAAATGACCATGCCCGCGTAATCGATCGGATCGCCGAGCGTATAAATGCATGAAACGCTCGACACGACGATCACGTCGCGGCGTTCAAACAGCGAGGACGTGGCCGAGTGGCGCAGCCGCTCGATTTCCTCGTTGATGCTCGAATCCTTTTCTATATAGGTATCCGTGTGGGCAATATACGCCTCAGGCTGATAATAATCATAATAGCTGACAAAATACTCCACGGCGTTTTCAGGAAAAAACTCCCGAAATTCCGCGCACAGCTGCGCCGCGAGCGTCTTATTATGGGCAAGCACCAGCGTCGGGCGCTGAACCTGCTCGATGACCTTTGCCATGGTAAAGGTCTTGCCCGAACCGGTCACTCCGAGCAGCGTCTGCTCCTCAAAGCCCATGGAAACGCCGCGCGAAAGCTGCTCGATGGCCTTCGGCTGGTCACCGGCGGGCTCATATTCACTGACTACTTTAAAAGAAGGCATTTAAAAACACTCCATTATCCGGCTGCGCATGCGCGCAGGGCTGCGCCGGTCCTGCCAAATTCCTGCTGACGTGCCATACGAAAATTATAGCAGAACATTTGTTCTGATGCAACGTTGACAAATCAATTTCATACAGTTTTCTCGAAACGTTTATATCCTGTATATGACGCGGCATGGACGGCATATATTGATACTGCGTGTAAATGTACGGGCAATTGATTTTCCCCCTGTACTCCTGTATAATATGTCCATATTGCATGAAAATCCGTCATTTTGGAAAGCACGTGCGCGCTCCGGTATCCTTTTGTCCTATTCAGATGTTCGGAGGGTATTCTATGAAACGTAAAATCAGCCTGTTTCTCATACTTGCGCTTATGCTTTCCTCGCTGGCCGCCCCGTGCGCCCTTGCCGCAGACGAGCCGGACGCGTGGGCAAAAACCGAAGTCGGCAAGGCGATCTCCATGGGCCTTATTCCCGCAGATATGCAGTCCTCCTACAAGAATAATTGCACGCGCGCGGATTTTTGCCGGCTGGCTGTAAAGCTTTTGGAGGTCAAATACGGACAGCCGATCTCCGCGGTTCTTGTGTCAAACGGCCTGTCCGTCAACGCGTCCGCTTTTTCCGACACGCAGGATGAGACCATCCTTGCCGCGAATGCTCTGGGCATTGTGGGCGGCGTCGGCGGCGGTCTGTTTAGTCCGCAGGGCCTTTTGACGCGCGAGCAGGCGGCGGCCATGCTCATGCGCACGGCTGTGATCCTTAACTACATCCCGCAGGGTACACCGGTTTCCTTTTCCGACAAAGCGGGTTTTTCCCCGTACGCGGTTGAGGCCATCGATTACGTCTCGGCGGGCGGCGTGATGTCGGGCACGGGCGGCGGCAGCTTTTCAGCCGCCGGGACCTATACCCGTCAGCAGGCCTATATCACGGTCTACCGTTTGTTTGCGGCAACGCCCGACCCGGCCGCGCCGCCGCAGCTTCTGTCCTCGACGGATATTTACCGCACCTGTGCGCCCGCGGTATTCTATATTGAAATCTATGACATGCATAAAACCATGCTGGGCTCCGGCAGCGGCTTTTTCATAAGCGCCTCGGGCACCGCCGTTACAAATTATCACGTCATTGCCGACGCGTTTTACGCGGTGATCCGGCTGCCGGACGGTAAAGAGTATCCGGTGGATTCGGTTTTGGGGTATGACATCGACAAAGACATCGCCGTTCTGAAAATTTCCGGCAGCGGTTTTCATTACCTGAAAACCGGCGATTCCTCGAAAATCGCGGGCGGTAATAAAATCTACGCGCTGGGAAGCCCGCTCGGGCTTGAAAGCACGATTTCCGACGGCATCATTTCCAGCACCGCACGGCAGATCGACGGACAGAATTTGATCCAGATCACGGCCGCGCTGTCTCACGGCAGCAGCGGCGGAGCGCTCCTTAACGAATACGGGCAGGTCATCGGCATTACGGCGCTGAGCGTTGTCGACGGACAGAATCTGAATTTTGCCGTCCCCATCGCACAGCTTGCCACCGTAAGCCAAAGCGCCTCATGCACGCTGCCGGAGGCCGCGGCCAAGTATTCCGCTTATCAGTACTCCCGTATAGAGGCCGCCCTTAGTGGCGGCGGGACGATGTACTTTATGACAGAATATGAGCCGAATGACACCATAAATAACGCGGACTATCTGGATAACGGCTGCGAGGGGCTGGGCACGTCCGACAGCAGCACACCGGATGTATACCGTATCCAGTGCAACACCCCGGGCGTCCTCTACATTTCTGTAGGATGTGCCTCCGAAAACGCGGGCAACCTCTCCATGACGGTGGAAAACGGTGTAAAGACCGAAACGGTCACGACCGGCTCGCTGCAAAACAAATTTTACGCTGTGTCTGTTACGTATCAAACAACCGAACCGGACGTCTATTATGTTTCCGTGAACACCCGTCCGGGTAAGGAAACAACCAACTATTCCCTCATCAGCTTTTTCATCCCTGAAGAATGTATAGATGATTAAGTGTAGGCAGATCGGAAGGGCGGAAAACCGCCCTTCCGATAATCTATATAAACAGCGGACACCCTCATCGGCCACGCGCCGGGGCCCGCTGCTGACTGCCGGCGGCGGCGTTTTCTGCCGTTGCTTCCGGTTGAGTGCACGCGGACGGAGATTTGAAGAGCGAGGCTTCAGGCGGTATCTGCCGCTCAATTAATAGTATGCCCCGCGTCCCCTTTCTGTTACGGCGCGCAGTGCGCCGCGGGCCTATGCGAATTGCGCAACAGCAACAATGTATAAAGAAACCGATACGGAGGCGACTTAAGATGATCAAATTAGCTCCTTCCATTCTTTCCGCAGATTTTTCGGCGCTCGGACGGGATATCCGCCTTGCGGAAGAGGGCGGCGCGGACTATGTGCATATCGATGTGATGGACGGACATTTTGTGCCCAACATCAGCCTTGGCGCGCTGGTGGTGAAAAGTCTGCGCAAGGTAACAAAGCTTCCCTTCGACGTACATCTGATGATCAGTCAGCCCGAAAAATACGCCGACGCGTTCATGGACGCGGGCGCAAATATTCTGACCGTACACACCGAAACCGTGCCGGACGACAGACTGCCGGAGCTTATTGAAAAGATACGCGCGCGCGGCGTACACCCCGCACTGTGTGTCAAGCCCGCGACCCCGGTCGAAATTCTCCTGCCCTATCTGCCCGTACTTGACATGGTGCTGGTGATGACGGTGGAGCCCGGCTTCGGCGGCCAGTCGCTCATCCCCGACACGCTTTTAAAGGTGCGCGCCCTGCGCGACGCAATCGACCGCATCAATCCCGCCTGCGAGCTGGAAGTTGACGGCGGCATCTATCCGGAAAACGTGCACCTTGCCATTGAAGCGGGCGCCGACGTGATCGTTGCCGGAAACGCCGTATTCGGAAAAGCCGACATTGCGGGCGCGGCGCGGACTTTTAAGAAAGTGTTTCGCGGCACGGGCAGATAAAATAAAAAACTGGTTTTTTGTGGGTTAACAAACCCTGCGGCCTTTCGGCTGCGGGGTTCAGTTTGCTAAAATCGGCTTTTGTGCTCATCAAACCGTATTCAGGGTCATCCAATACCCGCCGCATGGATGGAGAAACCGTGCCGCCAACCCCCTGTGTTTTTCAACCTGCGCATAAGCGGCCATGCCGCTTATGGGCAGGTTCAAAGGTTTCCCACGCACAAAGCCCGCAGCCTTTCGGCTGCGGGCTTTGTTTGAGTCTGGCGGGGATGGTTTCGTATATGTCCGGGTTTATTCCGGCCTGTATGTCAGCACGGGATGTCTTGCCGCCGCGGCCTCGTCCGTCCGCCCGATAGGCGCGGACACCGGCGCTTCATGCAGCGACTGCGCGTCGCTTTCACACAGATCCGCAAGCGCGCACATCGCCGCAATAAACGCGTCGAGCGTTTCACGGCTTTCGCTTTCGGTCGGCTCGATCATCATGGCCTCATGGACGATCAGCGGGAAATAGATCGTGGGCGGATGATAGCCCCGGTCGATGAGTCCCTTGGCAAGATCCAGCGCCGACGCGCCCTGCGCCTTCTGCTTTTCCGCCGACAGGACAAATTCATGCATGCAGCCCTCATTTTCATAGGGAATTTCGAAGTGACCGCTCAGCGCGCGCATGATGTAATTTGCGTTTAGTACCGCGGCGGTGGAAATTTCATCAAGTCCCTGCGCGCCATTGCTCAGAATATAGGCATACGCGCGCACAAGCACGCCGAAATTGCCGTAGAAGGAACGCACGCGCCCGATGGAATCCAGATACGCGCTGTCAAGGCGATAGGCTTCCCCCTCTTTTATAACGCGCGGCACGGGCAGGAATTGCCGCAGCTTTTCCACAACGCCCACCGGACCCGCGCCCGGACCGCCGCCGCCGTGCGGCGTGCCGAACGTCTTATGCAGGTTTAAATGCACAATGTCAAAGCCCATGGCGGCCGGCGTTGTTTTTCCCACAACGGCGTTGAAGTTTGCCCCGTCGTAGTATAAAAGCCCGCCCGCGTCGTGCACGATGGCGGCAATACTCAGGATCTGCCGGTCAAAAATCCCGAGCGTGTTGGGATTTGTCAGCATGAGTCCCGACGTATCCGGCCCGGCAAGCGCCCGAAGCGCTTCCAGATCGACCATGCCATGTTCGTTTGACGGCACCTGCCGGACCTCAAAGCCCGCAAGCGCGGCGGAGGCCGGGTTTGTGCCGTGCGCGGAGTCCGGCACCAGCACGACGCGCCGCTGCGCGTCGTTTCTTTTTTGATGATAGGCCGCCATGATCATAAGCCCGGTCAGCTCGCCGTGCGCTCCAGCCGCCGGCTGGAGCGTAAACGCATCCATGCCGCAGATGCGGCACAGCTTGCGCTCAAGCTCATAGATGAGTGCAAGGCAGCCCTGCACATCCTCGGCGCGCTGATACGGATGCGCACCCGCAAAGCCGTCAAGCGCGCACAATTTTTCGTTTATTTTGGGGTTATATTTCATTGTGCAGGAGCCCAGCGGATAAAAACCGCTGTCCACGCCAAAATTGAGCTTTGAAAGCGCCGTATAGTGGCGTACCACCTCGTTTTCAGCCGCCTCGGGAAGCATGGGCGCATCTGCCCTGAGGTTTTCTTTCCCGAGCACCCCGCCGATCTCCGGCATACCCGGCGCCGGCTGCGGCAGCGTGACCGCGCGCCGCCCGGGCGCGCCCAGTTCAAAAATGAGCTTTGTCATACCGCCTCCACCGCCCTCTTCACGTATTCGTCCAGTTCCTCCCGCGTGCGCTTCTCGGTCACGGCAATCAGCAGCGCGCTGGAAAGCTCCGGATAGTCCGTTTCAAGCGGATATCCCGCTAAAATCCCATGTGCGCGCATTTTGTCGACAAAGGCATGACTGTCGCCTTTTTTGAGTCTTACTGCAAATTCGCGGAAATACGGCGCGTTGAATACCGGCTCGAATTTACCCGATGTAATCAGTTTATTGTGTAAATATGCCGAATCGCGCACACACAGCGACGCCGCCTCGCGCATACCGGCCGCTCCCATGAGCGACATGTACACGGTGGCCGACAGCGCGCACAATGCCTGATTGGAACAGATGTTGCTCGTCGCCTTTTCGCGGCGGATGTGCTGCTCGCGCGTCTGCATAGTTAGTACGAACGCGCGTCGTCCCTGCGCGTCCTGCGTCTGCCCAACGATTCGGCCGGGCATGCGGCGCAGCAGCTTTTCACGCGCGGCCATATAGCCCGCATACGGCCCGCCGAAGGACATGGGCAGCCCAAGCGGCTGGCATTCGCCCACCGCGATATCAAATCCGCACTGTCCCGGCGGCTTTAACAGCGACAGCGACAGCGGGTCGCACACGGCAATGGCCAGCGCCCCCGCTTCATGCGCCGCACCGGCGCAGGTACCCATATCCTCGACCACGCCGAAGAAATTCGGGTTTTGCACGATGACGGCGGCGATATCTGCGCCGAGCTTTGCCAAGAATCCGGCCGCGGAGCGGCCGTCCGCGCCGAAATCCGTTTCAACCATTTCAACTCCTGAAAACCGCGCGTAGGTTTTGAGCACCGCGCGCACCTCGGGATGCACCGCGCGCGAAACGAGAATGCTTTTCCGGCGCGTATCTCCCGCGGCCATGCGCGCCGCTTCGGCGGCCGCGGTGGCGCAGTCGTACATGGAGGCGTTGGCGATGTCCAGTCCGGTAAGCGACGCGATCATCGTCTGAAACTCGAAGATGGCCGTGAGCGTCCCCTGGCTTATTTCCGGCTGATACGGGGTGTACGCGGTGGAAAACTCCTGCCGCGACACAAGGGCGCCGACCGCCGCGGGGATATAGTGGTCATACACACCCGCACCCAAAAAGCAGGAAAGCGACGCCGCGGGATGGTTTCGCCCGGCAAGCGCGCGCAGGGCGGCGTCCAGCTCCATTTCGGTCATGGGGCTTCCGACGTCGGGCGGCTCCTTTAAGCGCGCCTGCGGCGGAATGGCGTCAAACAGCGCTTGCACGCTCTGCACGCCCGCACCGCACAGCATCTCCCGCTGTTCCTGGGCGGTCCCCGGGATATAGGCCGGCATCAGGCTTCCTCCCCGCAAAACGCCGCGTAGGCGCGCGCGTCCATGAGCGCGTCGAGCTGCGCCGCGTCGTCGAGCTTTATTTTTACAATCCAGCTGCCATATGGGTCGGTGTTGACCGCCTCGGGCGCGTCCGCGAGCGCGCTGTTTATTTCCTCCACCGTACCCGAAACCGGGCTGAAAACGTCCGACGCGGCTTTGACCGATTCCACCACGCCCACCGCCGCACCGGCCTTGATTTTCGTGCCCACCGGCTCGCCGTCGGCAAAAACGATATCTCCCAGCGCCTGCTGGGCATAGTCGGTGATGCCGATATAGGCGCTGCCGCCCTCGGCCTTCACCCATTCATGCTCCTGCGAATAAAGAATACCCTGCGCAATTTTTGACATGTAATTTTACCTCCAGTATTTATCAGTAAATTATGTATGCTTATAAAAGGGCGTCTGTGCCACCTGCGCCGGCTCGGCTTTGCCGCGTACCAAGACGGAAAAATCTCCCTGCGCCCCGGTATCCACCAGCGCGAGCGCCATGTTTTTATTGAGCGTCGGGCAAACGCCTCCGGAGGTGACATACCCGCAGACCGCGCCGTCCGACAAGACCTCGCAGCCCGCGCGGGCAATGGCGCGCGACTGCACATGAAGCCCCGTGAGTCTGCGCTTTAGTCCCTGTTCCTTTTGCCTGACAAGCGCATTTTTGCCGATAAAGTCTGGCTTTTCAAGCTTTACAAACCGGTCAAGCCCCGCTTCAAGGGGCGTTATGTCCTTGGAAAGCTCGTGTCCGTAAAGCGGCAGAGATGCTTCAAAGCGCAGCGTGTCCCGCGCGCCCAGCCCCGTGGGTTTGGCTCCGGCGGCAAATAGCGCCCGCCACAGCGCGGGCGCGTTTTCCGGCGGCAGATAAATTTCAAAGCCCCGCTCCCCCGTATAGCCTGTGGCGGTGATAAACGTCTTTTTTCCCAGCAGCTCAAAAAAACCGCAGCCGTAATACGGCAGAGCGACAGCCGCCTCTTCCCCGCCGACCGCACGCAGCGCCCCGCGGGCGCTTGGCCCCTGCAAGGCAATCTGCGCGTAAGCGCGCGACATGTTTTCCACCTTTACACCCGCCGGCGCGTGCGCGGCCAGCCACTCGTAATCCTTATCGGTATTTGCGGCGTTAACGACCACAAAAAAGCGATCCGGCTGGGGATAAACGATCAGATCGTCCACCGTGCCGCCGTTTTCATAGCACATGGGCGAATAAACGGCGCGCCCCATGTTTACGCGGCTGATATCATTGGTCAGCATTCCCTGTAAAAACTCCTGCGCGCCCGCGCCCGACACATGCAGCTCCCCCATGTGCGACACATCGAATATTCCCGCGTCGCTGCGCGTGAACCTGTGCTCCTCGAGAATACCCGTATACTGCACGGGCAGCTCCCAGCCCGCAAAGTCAACCATTTTCCCGCCCATTCTGACATGCTCGTCATAAAGCGGAGTCCTCTCCGGCATACTTATTTCCTCCCTGCATCCTACAATCTGTACCCGCGCCGGGTAAATCGCCGGTCCGTTTTCACGCAGCAGTCACGCGGCTTTCCTACCTTGTGCGCTTGTCTGCTGCGTGAAAGCCACACGCCCGTGTCCGACGGCCTAAAAATGAACACAAAAAAAGAAGACGACAAATAAACGTCGTCTTCCTCTGTACCGGGCCTGAGAGATTCAGCGGTGTATCGGATCCGCCAGTACGGCTGTCGGCCGGGCGGCGGAATCTTTTGCGCTTTGCTCCTTCGGCGCACGCCGAAACGGCGCGCTTTTCAGAGTGCGGTCTGCCTGCGGTCCCTTTGCCTGAAAGCTTCACCCGTCCGGACTGTCGTCCGGAGCCGCCGCGCGACCGCGGCAGGGTTTACCTCTTCGGCTCCCCGCAAACAGCGCGGGGCATCTCCCGCGGGCATCATCCCGCTAGCCGCGCGTCCGTTTCCGGGCGCGCTTAAATTTTGGTTACGTTCAGTATATCTGCAATGCGGGTGAATTTCAATATTTTTTTCGGCTGGATGCGCGCAAACGTTGATTTTACACCCCATGAATAGTTGCGGCAAAGCGCAGGAAGCCGAAAACAACTGTCAGACCTGCATTTTTTAAGTTTTGTGTAAATATATTTATTCCGCATAATGATTATTTATTCATTATTGCATTCTCTTTATAGTGCATATTGCCCCATATAAACCGCTGTGCCGATTATCTCTGTGAAAAATGACTATTGCATAATTATTCGTGCAATGTTATATTTGTTATATTATCAGCTGTGCGTTATTTCCGCTTATACGGTGTTATCATCGGGCGGGAACAACGAATTTTACCGTTTTCCCCGTGGTGAGGAACCTGCATAATTACTTATGTTGGCTGCGGCCGGGGCAGAAGCGTAAACGTATTTTTTGCGTCGACCTAAACGTTTTCAATTTGACCCGGCACATTAAATAAGCAAACAGCATGAATAAATTTACTTTCTGGAGGTCAAACGTCTTATGAAAAAGATCAACAAATGCGTGCTTGCCTACTCAGGTGGGCTGGACACATCCATTATCATCCATTGGCTCAAGGAAAACTACGGCTGTGAGGTCATTGCGGTCGCGGCCGACGTTGGCCAGGGCAGCGAGCTTTCAGGCCTTGAGGAAAAGGCCATCAAAACCGGCGCTTCGAAATGCTACATCGAGGATCTCACGCAGGAATTTGTGGACGATTACATCATTCCGACCATGAAAGCCGGCGCCATCTACGAAAAGGATTATCTGCTGGGCACCTCGTTTGCCCGCCCGGTCATCGCCAAGCGCATCGTTGAAATTGCGCTCAAAGAGGGCG
This sequence comes from Oscillospiraceae bacterium, assembly GCA_963678505.2. GTDB lineage: Bacteria > Bacillota > Clostridia > Oscillospirales > JAVBQB01. The sequence goes on from CAXXFP010000001.1 coordinate 297,788, forward strand.
CGGACGCCATCGTGCACGGCTGCACCGGAAAAGGAAACGATCAGGTGCGTTTTGAACTGACCATCAAGGCCTTCGCGCCGAACATGACCATCATCGCCCCGTGGCGCGAGTGGGACTTAAAGAGCCGCGACGACGAAATCGATTATGCCGAGGCGCGGGGCATCCCGCTGCCCATCACGCGTGAAACCAACTACTCAAAGGATAAAAACCTGTGGCATCTGTCGCACGAGGGTCTTGATCTGGAGGAGCCGGAAAACGAGCCGATGTACGACAAGATCCTTGAAATGGGCGTAACGCCCGAAAAAGCCCCCGACAAGGCGACCTATGTGACCATCGGCTTTGAAAAGGGCGTGCCGGTTTCGCTCGACGGCGTCAAGCTAAACAGCGTCGCCCTCATCAAAAAGCTCAACGAGCTGGGCGGACAAAACGGCGTCGGCATCGCGGATCTGGTTGAAAACAGACTGGTGGGCATGAAATCCCGCGGCGTATATGAAACGCCCGGCGGCACCATCCTGTATAAGGCGCACCACACGCTTGAAACCATCACGCTTGACCGCGACACCGCACATTATAAGGAACAGCTTGCGGTACGTTTCGCGGAGCTTGTCTATAACGGTCAGTGGTTTACCCCGCTGCGCGAGGCGCTCACCGCCTTTGTCGACAGCACACAGCAGTCGGTAACGGGCTGGGTCAAGCTCAAGCTCTACAAGGGCAATATCATAAACGCCGGCGTGTATTCCGAAAACTCGCTGTATTCCGAATCCATCGCCACCTTCGGCGAAAGCGACTACAACCAGAAGGATTCCGAGGGCTTTATTAACCTCTTCGGGCTGCCCATCAAGGTCAAGGCGCTGGCCGACCAGAAAAAATAACTCCGCCGACGGCCGTATTCGCAGGCTGTCTTTTACAAACGCTGACGTGTGGAAACCCGTCACCCGAAAAGAGGTATACCATGAAACTGTGGGCAGGACGTTTCCAGAAGGAAACAGACCTTTTGGTCAATGATTTTAACTCGTCGATCTTATTCGACGCGCGTATGTATAAAGAGGACATCGAGGGCTCCATGGCGCACGCCGCCATGCTCGGCAAGCAGGGCATCATCGAAGCTGACGAAGCCGACAAGATTGTCGCGTGCCTTAAGGAGATCCTTTCCGACATCGAGGCCGGCAAGGTCGCGTTTTCCGCGGCAAACGAAGACATCCACATGAACATCGAAACGCTGCTGACCGAGCGCATCGGAGACACCGGCAAACGGCTGCACACCGCGCGCAGCCGCAACGATCAGGTTGCCCTCGATCTGCGCATGTACCTGAAAAAAGAAGTCAAACAGATTATTGCGCTCGTGCTTGCGCTTCAGACATCGTTTTTAAAACGCGCCGGAGACAATCTGGACACTGTAATGCCCGGCTACACGCATATGCAGCGCGCACAGCCGTCAACATTGGCGCATTACGTCATGGCCTGGGCGGAAATGCTCAAGCGCGACGTGGGCAGGCTTGAGGACTGCTACGAGCGCATGGACGTCATGCCGCTGGGCAGTGGAGCGCTGGCCAGCACCACCTACCCCATCGATCGGCAGTTTGTGGCCGACACGCTGGGCTTTCCGGCCATTACCGCAAACAGCATCGACGGCGTGTCCGACCGCGATTTTGCCATTGAGCTTTTAAGCGACCTTTCCATCCTGATGATGCATCTGTCGCGTTATTCCGAGGAAATTATCCTGTGGTGCTCCTGGGAATTCAGCTTTGCGGAGCTTGACGACGCGTATTCCACGGGCTCGTCGATCATGCCGCAGAAGAAGAACCCCGACGTCGCAGAGCTTGTGCGCGGCAAGACCGGCAGGGTCTACGGCTCGCTCGTGACGCTGCTGACGGTCATGAAGGGACTTCCACTGGCTTACAACAAGGATATGCAGGAGGACAAGGAGCCGATCTTCGATTCGGTGGACACCGTCAAGCAGTGCCTTGAGGTCTTTACCGCGATGTTTGACACCATGACCTTTAAAACCAAGAATATGCGCCGCGCGGCGTCGCAGGGCTTCATTAATGCCACCGACTGCGCCGATTATCTGGTGCGCAAGGGTCTTCCTTTCCGCGACGCGTACCGCATCGTGGGCCGGCTGGTCAATATGTGCATCAAGAACGACGAGAACCTCGAAACGCTTACGCTCAAGGATTTTCGCGCCATATCCGACGTGTTTTCCGACGACGTGTACGACGCGCTCACGCTCACGACCTGCGTCAACGAACGTGATGTTCCGGGCGGCCCGGCGCGCCATGCCGTCGAAGCGCAGATGAACGCGCTCGACACCTTTATCAAGGAGCACACTCATGAATAAAACGGTGTTCATAGACGGTGAGGCGGGCACCACGGGGCTCAAAATCGCGTCCCGCCTGAGCGCCCGCAGCGACATCACGCTTTTAAAGATCGATCCCGCGCGGCGTAAGGACGTTTCCGCGCGCAAAAAGCTCATAAACTCTGCCGGCATCGTGTTTCTGTGTCTGCCCGACGACGCCGCGCGCGAAGCGCTCGAGCTTGTGGAAAACCCGCGCACACGCGTCATTGACGCGTCCACCGCGCACCGTATAAGCCCCGGCTGGGCGTACGGCCTGCCCGAGCTTTCCCCCTTTCACCGCGAAAAAATCAAAAACGCCGCGCGCGTGGCTGTCCCCGGCTGTCACGCCACCGGCTTTATCTCGCTTTGCTACCCGCTCATCAAAGAGGGCTATCTAAATTCCGACTACCCGTTTACCTGCCACTCGGTCACCGGCTACAGCGGCGGCGGCAAAAGCATGATCGCCGAATATGAGGATAAAAACCGCGCCGCCTGCTACGCCTCCCCGCGCCAGTACGCGCTCGGGCAGACGCATAAGCACCTGCCGGAAATGCAGGCCGTGTGCTCGCTTGACTTCCCTCCTGTTTTTAACCCCATCGTGGCGGACTTTTATGCGGGCATGGTAACCACCGTACCCATCCAGACGCGTTTTTTAAAAAAGCAACCGACGGCGCGCGGGCTGTGGGAGTTCTTAAGTGACTACTATAAGGACAGCCGGATGATTTCCGTCGCGCCGTTTGGCGGCGAGTGCATTCTGGAAAAGGGTTTTCTGGACGCGGGCGCGCGCGCCGGAAGCGACCGGCTGGAAATCTTTGTCTGCGGGCATGACGACCAGGCCGTGCTCATCTCCCGTTTTGACAATCTGGGCAAGGGCTCGTCGGGCGCCGCGGTGCAGTGCATGAACCTCATGTGCGGCTTTGAGGAAACCGAGGGTCTCTGCCTTTAACAAAACCTATCCGAATTCCGGCGCACAACGGCGCGCTGCCGGCCAAAAAACCGCCTTTCATTTTCCGCGTGATTTGACTGGCGGTATCTTATTTTTTATCACGCGGAGAAATGGCGGATATTATGAAACAGATCGAAGGCGGCGTCACCGCCGCAAAAGGCTTTACGGCCGCGGGCATGCACTGCGGCATACGCAAAAACCAGTCAAAGCGTGACCTTGCACTTATTGTCTCCGAGTGCGCCTGCTCTGCCGCCGCGGTATACACGACCAACCGCGTGAAGGCGGCCCCCATCTACGTCACCATGGAAAATCTCGACGACGGCTGCGCGCGCGCCTTTGTCTGCAACTCCGGCAACGCCAACGCCTGTACGCCCGGCGGCTATGAAAACGCGCGCAGGATGTGCAAAAGCGTCGCCTCCGCCCTGAACATTGAGGAAAACGAGGTCGTTGTCGCCTCGACCGGCGTCATCGGACAGCCGCTCAATGTGGAAACCATCGAAAAAAGCATGCCCACGCTGTCCGCCCTGCTCAGCCCGTCCGGTTCTTCGGACGCGGCCGAGGCGATCATGACCACCGACACGATTAAAAAAGAAATTGCCGTTGAGGTGATGATCGGTGGAAAAACGGTGACCGTCGGCGGAATCGCCAAGGGCTCCGGCATGATCCATCCCAACATGGCCACGATGCTTGCCTTTGTCACCACCGACTGCGCCATTACCCCCGCGCTGCTTCACGAGGCGCTCAGCGATTCGGCAAAGCACACCTATAACCGCATCAGCGTCGACGGCGACACCTCCACAAACGATATGAACGCCGTGCTCGCCTCCGGACTTGCCGGAAATGAGCCGATCGACGGAAAAAACGGCGACTACGCCCTGTTTCTGGAAGCGCTCAACGCGGTCAACGGCTACCTTGCCCGCAGCATCGCGCGCGACGGCGAGGGCTCCACGCGCCTGATCACCTGTGTGATGAAAAACGCGCGCAGCGAGGAGACGGCCGAAGCACTTGCGCGCACCGTCATTTCCTCATCGCTGGTCAAGGCGGCCATGTTCGGCGCGGACGCGAACTGGGGCCGCGTGCTGTGCGCGATGGGCTACTCCAAGGCGCCCTTCCGCCCGGAATATGTGGATGTTTCCTTCGCCTCCGTCGCCGGCAGCATTCTGGTGTGCAAAGGCGGCACGGGCGTTGATTTTGACGAAGCGCTTGCAAAAACCATCCTGACGCAAAACGAGGTCGTCATCGACGTGGACTTAAAGGACGGGAGCTATGAGGCCCAGGCCTTCGGCTGCGACCTGACTTATGATTATGTGAAAATAAACGGCGATTACCGCACGTGACCGATCGCGCAGTAACATTCTCCAAACGCACCGCAGGGCGGCTTTACGCCGCCGCTTAAGAGATTGAGGGGATTTAAATGTCCGCATCCAACGTGGAAAAAGCGCAGATACTCAGTCAGGCGCTGCCATATATACAAAAATTCAATAAAAAGACCGTGGTTATCAAATACGGCGGCAACGCCATGATCAACGAGGAGCTTAAAAGCGCCGTCATCAGCGATATCGTGCTGCTTTCGCTCGTCGGCATCCGCGTCGTGGTCGTACACGGCGGGGGCCCGGAAATCAGCGACATGCTTAAAAAGACCGGCAAGCAGTCCTCGTTTGTAAACGGCCTGCGCTATACCGACAAGGAAACCATGGATATCGTTCAGATGGTGCTGTGCGGCAAGGTTAATAAGGATCTTGTGTCCATCATCACCGGCATGGGCGGGCGCGCCATCGGACTAAGCGGACTGGACGGCGGTATGATGTCCGCCGTGCGGCTGTGTGAGGGCGGCGTGGATTACGGTCTGGTGGGCGACATCAGCGCCGTTGACCCGGAGGTTATTTCCGTCGCGCTGGACAGCGGCTATATCCCGGTCGTTTCCACCGTGGCCAAGGGCGCGGACGCCGACACGTTTTATAACATCAACGCCGACACCGCCGCAGCGAAGCTCGCCATCGCGCTCAAGGCCGAAAAGCTCGTTCTGCTGACCGACGTGCGCGGCCTGCTGCGCGACCCGAAGGATGAGGATACGCTCATTCCGGTCGTCGGCGTGCACGACGTGCCGCGCCTTGTGCGCGACGGCGTCATTACCGGCGGCATGCTCCCGAAGGTCGATTGCTGCGTGGAGGCCATCCGCCAGGGCGTGCGCCGCGCGCACATTCTCGACGGACGCATCCCGCACTCGATTCTCATTGAAATGCTTTCCGACGAGGGCATCGGCACCATGATCCTATAAGCGGCGTAAGCTGCCGACACGCAGATTTTTTTTGGAGGTGTACCCATGACTTTTGAAGAGCTTCGCCAAAAGGACAGCGAATATGTAATGCAGACCTATGCGCGCTATCCCGTGGCCATCGAGCGGGGCCTCGGCGCCACGCTTTACGACCCGGACGGACGCGAATATATTGATTTTACCAGCGGCATCGGCGTGGATTCGGTGGGCGCATGTCATCCGAAGTGGATTGCGGCCATCGAAGGGCAGATCCGAAAGCTCGGTCACATCTCCAATCTGTTTTATACCCTGCCGGGCACGCTGCTTGCCGAAAAGCTGTGTCTCGCCTCCGGCATGAAAAACGTATTCTTTGCCAATTCGGGCGCCGAGGCAAACGAGGGCGCCATCAAGCTCGCGCGCAAGTACAGCTTTGACCGCTATGGCGCCGGACGCGACGAGATCATCACGCTGGTCAATTCCTTTCACGGGCGCACGGTGACTACGCTTTCCGCCACGGGACAGGATAAATTCCATCAGTATTTTTATCCGTTTACCGAGGGCTTCCGCCATGTGCCGGCAAACGACTTCGAGTCGCTTGAAAACGCTGCCGGCAGCGGTGTGTGCGCGGTGATGCTCGAGCTTGTGCAGGGAGAAGGCGGCGTGCTCCCCCTCACCCCCGCGTATGTGCGTGCGGTCAGCGACCTTTGCGTGCGCAACGACTGGTTGCTTATCATCGACGAGGTGCAGACGGGCATGGGACGCACGGGGAAGCTGTTTTGCTTCCAGAATTACGGCGTCACGCCCGACGTGCTCACCACGGCCAAGGGCATCGCGGGCGGGCTTCCGCTGGGTGCGGTGTTTGCAAACGAAAAATGCGCGGGCGTGCTCACCGCGGGCACCCACGCCACCACCTTCGGCGCAAATCCGGTCTGCTGCGCGGCCGCGCTGTCCGTTTTAGATATTCTCGACGAGGCTCTGCCGGAGGTCGAAAAAAAGGGCGATTACATCCGGCAGCATATCGAAGCCTTTAACAACCCTTATATCAAAGGTACGCGCGGCCTGGGGCTTATGATCGGCATTCCCGTCGCGGGCATCGAGCCTGCCGCGCTCAACCGCCGCTTTATTGAAGCCGGCCTTTTGTGCCTGACGGCGGGCGCGGACGCCATCCGCCTGCTGCCGCCGCTTACCATCACCTTTGAGGAAATCGACCGCGGGCTTGCCATCATGCAGTCCGTTTTGCAGTCGCTTGAAGCATAAAAATAACCGGAATTCTACCCGATACGCTCTGATTGGAGGAAAATATGAAAAAAGATTTACTTAAGCTGCTTGACCTGTCCGCACAGGATATTCTGGACATTCTTAATCTGGGCGACCAGCTCAAATACAGCCAGAAACACGGCATCGCGCACGATTTCCTGCGTGGGCAGACGCTTGCCATGATTTTTGAAAAGGCTTCCACGCGTACGCGCGCGTCCTTTGAAACGGGCATGTATCAGTTGGGCGGTCACGCACTGTTTTTAAGCTCGGCGGATTCTCAGGTTGGGCGGGGGGAGCCCATTGAGGACACCGCGCGCGTGCTTTCCCGCTACTGCGACGGCATCATGATCCGCACCTTTGAGCAGAGCATGGTCGAGCAGCTGGCCGAGTATGCGGATATTCCGGTTATCAACGGACTGACCGATTACACCCATCCGTGCCAGATCCTGGCCGACCTGATGACCATCCGCGAACACAAGGTCGTGCTCGAGGGACTTAAGCTTGCCTGGATCGGCGACGGCAACAACATGTGCAACGCCATGATCGTGGGCGCGCTCAAATGCGGCATGCAGGTTGCGTGCGCCTGCCCGGTGGGCTATGAGCCGGACCAGACCGTACTGGATTTTGCCAAAAATCTGCCCGGCGCGTCCTTTACGCTCGTCACACAGCCGGAGCTTGCGGCGCAGGGCGCGGACGTAGTCGCCACCGACGTCTGGTCGAGTATGGGCATGGAATCGGAAATTCAAAAGCGCAAGGTAGATTTTGCGGGTTATCAGATCAACCGTGAGCTCATGGCGCTTGCAAAGCCAGACGCCATGATTCAGCACTGCCTGCCCGCGCATCGCGGGGAGGAAATCACCGCTGATGTGTTCGAGGCGCACGCGCAGGAGATTTTCGACGAAGCGGAAAACCGGCTGCACGCCCAAAAGGCCGTTATGGCGCTGCTGATGTCCAAGGTCCCGCTTGAGTTTAAATAAACCGCCGATAAGCCCCGACGGACTGATTGCGGGGCCATCGGGACGTAGAAAACAAAAACAGGCCGGGATATCCCGGCCTGTTTGTCTTTTCTCGCATAGAACATGCCTTTGAAAAAAACAGATGTGCTTTGGTTTACAGGCTCACATCCCCGCCAGCAGTTTTTTCATCGTCTGCTCATAGACCGCGTCGAGCTCATCAAAACGGATATGCGGGATATACCAGGTCTCCAGCCGGTCGTGCAGCGCCTTCGCCCTGCCGAGTGTCGTCAGTGCGACGCCGAGCAGCCGGTCGATTTCTTCGGCGTTTTGCCGCAAGTCGTCCCGCCGCGCCTCAAGCCCCTGCGCGTCAAAAAACTGCATAAAGTCGATGCTTGAAAACTTATTTACCGATGAGGTATGATATTTGTTGGCGGTAGTCAGCGCGGCGCCCAGCGCAGGGATGACCAGATGCTCGAGCTTATACGGGTTCATTGCGCAATAATACGCCTCGGTGAAATAGCCGCGCGCTAAAGCTTCGGCTCTGATTTGTTCAAGTAGCCTTTCTGCGCCCGCACCGGGCTCCGCGGTAATCTCATAGACCCTCCCGGCGGTGAGCAAGTCGTCAAGATAGTTTACAAACCCGTCCGGGGTTATGGCGCTTGCAAACAGGCTTCTTTGCCGCCCCTCCTGTGCGGCAGCCCCACCGTCGCAAAACAGCTCCCGGATCAGCGTGCGCGCAAACGCGTTGACCTCTCCGCGGTTGAGCGCGCAGGCATAGATGGCGGCGCTTCCCTCGTACACCGCCCAGGCCGCTTTCAAATAGCTGTACACCCGGGCAAAGGTCCGGGCAATTTCCCGGTTGGTGCTTAAAACATCCTCCCTGTGCGCCCGTATGCCCGCTTCGTCCCAAAAGCTTCCAAAATTAAGTATTTCATCGACGGCGCCCGGGTTTTTCGGATCGACGCTGTGCGGCGCGGTGCCGTCAATGACCGCGGCTTTCAGCGCGGGTATCTTGACGCCGTCGAGCGAATTGTTGTCCGAGGAGCAGTGCAGCAGCTCGACATCAAACCCGCGCTTTACCATCTCCTGCCCGATTTTTTTCATGAAGGTCGATTTGCCCACGCCCGGGCCGCCCTTTAAAATAATCAGCCGGTCGGCTTCCTCGGGGGGTAATATCTCATGATAAAAGCTGAAAAAACCCAGCGGCGTATTCCCGCCCGGAAACAGGTGTCTGACCTTACCGCTTGACACAGTCGATTCCTCCATTTAAATTCACATGGCCGATATGCCCTGCTATCATCCTATGCGCCGCCCCCCATCCGTTAATCCGGTTTTGCGCGGGTAAACACCCGCCGGGGCAGACAAAAAGTGAATAAATCCGCTTTTCATGCGGTGGACTTTTTATGCACCCTGTTGTAAAATAACGATATGCGAAAAAACGGGTAAATTGCCAGTAAAAAACAGCCGCGTTGCCGGCAAACCATGGGAGACAGAAAAGAATGGAATACATCTATAAGACAAAAGGCACCTGCGCCTCCGAAATCGCGGTGGAGCTGGACAAGGGCGTCATTGTGCGGGTCGATTTTACCGGCGGCTGCGACGGAAACCTCAAGCTTATTTCAAGGCTCGTGCAGGGCATGACCGTCGAAGACGCCATTAAAAAGTGCCGGGGCATCACCTGCGGCAGCAAAAGCACCTCCTGCTCCGACCAGCTGGCCCACGCGGTACAGGCTGCTTCCGAAAAAGAAAACGCGTAAACACTTTGAGGCAGGCACACGCCCCAAAGATACAGAAATTAATAAACATCGGATAAAAGCCCTGAAAATGCCTGCGGCATTTTCAGGGCTTTTCTATAACGCAAATTTGCGGCCACGTGCCTGACGCGCTGCGGGACATTCACAAATTACAGGAAAAACTTATATTGATGGCTGACCACCATTTTGGTCGTATGCACGGGTTTTCCGTTTTGATCTACTACATGGTCATGCACCAGTATCATAGGCTCCCCCGTCTTTACCCCCATAAGCTTTGCCTCATAGGCGGTCGCGTAGCTGATTTCCAGACTGATTGACTTTTTAAAGGGCGTAATATGGTATTTTTCTTTCAATATGGAATAAAAGGAACCTTCCAGCTGTTCGTTGGCAAATGGGGCGTTTTCCATAGGCAAGTAGATGGTCTCGAAAATGCAGGGCTTTCCGTCGCTGGAACGAAGCCGCTGGATCATAACCACCTTGTCTTCCTCTCCGATTCCGAAAAAGGCGCGCTCATCCTTTGGTGCCGTTACAGTTTCAATTTTCAGCAGGATGGTGGACGGAACCGCCCCTCTCAGCCGGCAGCCGGCAGTAAATCCCTTGCCGTGTCCGACGGAGTAGTTGATTTTTTTACCGACAATAAAGGCGCCCTTGCCTTTAATTTTTGTAACGGCCCCATCCTTCACCAGCTCAGCAAGGGCTTTGCGCACGGTAATTCTGCTGACCGAATAACGCTCCTCAAGCTCCTTTTCGGTCGGCATAAGGGCATTATCCTCCGGATTGTCGCCAATAATCTCCTTTTGTATGATTTCTACCAGCTGCCTGTAAATAGGAACCATCCTGCTTGGTTTTGTTGAAGGCATTCATATTCTCCTATCTTTTTGTATAGTTGCTCTGATACAGACAAACCGGAACTCATAAGAAGAAAAAACACAAAGTGCTGTATATGAATTTTAACTGAGCATCGTATTCTGCCATCGCAACCTATATTTATATAATACAGCTTATTATAACATAATAACTCTTGAACTCGCAATAACAATTTTGGTAGATCGAACAAATATTATTGTCGTTTTTCGTGATTATAAACATATCTTAATAGTTTACTGTTCGTCTATTTACTTTTATGCTTGCATATAGTAATATATGTATTGTTGATATATGACATGTTGTATTAAGTTAAACAATTAGTCATATAAAAAATGTATGCAAGGAGTGTTCGGAATATGGCGGTTCATGAAACAGCCCGTGAGATTGTCGGAGACATCACAAAGCACAAAATGAAAAAGGTTGACAGTATCTATCTTGTAGCATGCGGAGGCTCTTTGGCTGCTCTCTGGCCGGCGAAGTATCTGCTCAGCAGCGAGTCGAAGACGCTGAATATAGGCTACTACACGAGCAACGAATTTGTACACAGCACCCCCAAAGCTTGCTCTGACCATTCCATCGTTATTTTATGCTCCCGCCTTGGAACGCCGGAAACAGTGCGCGCCTGCTCGGTTGCTAAAGGCCTGGGTGCAAGCGTTATCGCTCTGGTCGGCAAGCCGGATGCCGAAATGTGCAAAACAGCCGACTATAGCTTTGTTTATTCAAGCGAAGGCAGCAGCCTTGATACCCCGATGAATTTCAGTCTCGCGCTGGCTTTTGAACTTTTGTACCGGCTGGAGGATTATTCGGCCTACGAGGAGGCGGCGGAAGCCTTCGGAGTGCTGGATGACGTCCTTGCCGCGGGTTTAAAATACGCCTTAAAAAGAGCCGAGCCGTTCGGAAAAGCATATAAAGACGAAAGCCTGATCTATCTGATGGGCTCCGGCCCAAACAACGGTATCGTATACTCCACTTCCATATGCAGCTTGATTGAGTGCCAATGGATTCATTCCGTTGCAGTCAACAGCGGAGAATATTTCCACGGCCCGTTTGAGACGACCGACAAAAATCTTGCGTTCATCTTTTTAATCAGCACGGGAAGAACACGGGCGCTCGATGAGCGGGCGCATGTCTTTCTAACCCGTTACGGTGAAAAAAATAACGACCATTGACACCAAGGAGCTGGGAATTGACCGCATCGGCCCCAACGTGCGGGAATTCTTCAACGCATCGGTTCTGTCCCCCGTGCTGACGGCATACACGGACTCGCTGGCTCAGCAGCGCGAGCATCCGAAAACGATCCGTCAGTATATGTGGAAGGTCGCTTATTAAGCCCACATAAAGAATGAACCTATCGTTTAAAAAATATAACAGGGAGTGTCTGTATGAGAATATCTGAAATTGTTGGTGATATCAAAAAAGAAGAGACAGATCGACAGCGTTTATCTGATTGGCTGCGGAGGGTCGCTTGCAACCTATTATCCGGCAAAATACCTGCTGGAGACAGAAGCCAAGACGCTGAAAATCGCAGCATACACCAGCAATGAATTTGTCCACGCGACGCCGAAAGGCTGCGGCGAGCACTCGATCGCGGTCGCCTGCTCACTGCGCGGAACACCGGAAACCGTGGAGGCCATGCGGGTCGCCCGTGCGTGCGGGCGCGGCGACGATCGCCTTTACAGGGGACGTTTCTCTGGTTGGAGACCCGGAACGCGCGCTGATGCGGGCCGGGGAATATTCCGTAACCTACAGAAGCTCAGACGGAAGCGACGGGATCTCCTTCACGGAAAGCAATATGAGCCGGTTAATGGAGCTTGCCTTTGAAATCCTACATCAGTTTGAGGGGTATATACATACTACGAGCAGGCCATGAAAGGTTTTGCGGATCTGGATATGGTCATTGAAAAAGCGGTCAAGTTTTCCTCCGCTGCCCAAAAGGCATTTGCCGAGCGTTACAAAAATGAAGAAATCATCTATGTGCTCAGCAGCGGCTCGTCGTTTGGCACAGCCTACGCCTTTTCCATATGCAGCCTGATGGAAATTCAATGGATCCACTCCCCGACCATCCACTCCGGAGAGTATTTTCACGGGCCTTTTGAAACGACCTCGAAGGAGCTTCCGGTTGTGCTGCTGAAAAATGACGGGCCTACGCGGCCGCTTGATGAAAGAGCGGAAAGCTTTTTAAAGGAACATGGCGGCAACCACACCGTCATCGATGCAAAGGATCTTTCCACCGGGCTTTTTGCCCCGGAGATCAGAGACTACTTTAACGGCATCGTGTTCAGTCTCGTGCTCAGCGGTTACCTCAACACGCTGGCAGACGAAAGAAAGCACGCCCGTTCGGTCAGGCGCTATATGTGGCAGGTTGCCTATTGATTTCGCCCCCCCGCATTTCCAACCCGCAAACTTCATATAGTCTTAACGCCATAAACTAAATGCTAATAACCGCGCGCGATCGGGCGAATACGGAGACGCATCATGATTGTTTTTAAACAGGCGCTCAGCCGCGCACGGACCCGTCTTGGACTAAACCTGGAGGAAGAGGCCGACTGCACGTTGCGAGATAACCTGCATATCCTGATTTTCAGTATGGCTTTTTCCTCCATCTTTCTCAACATTACCACGGCTTCCCCGCTGACCGGTTTTCTCCAATTTATTAAAAGCGGCGACTTTATCTTCGGATTGATGGTCAGTCTTCCCTATTTCGGCGCAGTGTTACAGCTTTTAGGCGCCAAAACGATTTTTCGCCTTCCGAAAAAAAGCAAATTGTACTTCCGCGCGGCTATGATAACAGCGCAGCCTGTGGATTATCATCGGCTTTATTCCGGTCTTCGGAAAAAACAGCCTGACAGGCTCGGTAACCGGTTCAATTGTACTCCTCGCCGCCCTGTCGTCTGTCGCAGGCGCCTTCTCAAATGTGACCCTGACAACACTGATGGGCGAAATCGTCCCCCAGCGGTCGATGGGCGCTTATCTTTCCTCGCGTAACCGCATCGGGACGGCCGCAAATCTCATTACAGGACTTTTGGTATCTGTAATTCTGGACACTGTTTGTCCCCCATACAATTATAGTATCGTGTTCTTTCTGGCGGGCATGTGCGGCATGATCGACGCCTTCTGGATGGCGAGACTGAAGGAACCGGATAACCCCGCGGAAAACGGCCGGACCGAAACGCGAAAAACCATCCGGCAGATATTTTGCTCAACGCTTTCAAAGCGCAAATTCAGAAACTATACATTTTTCTGGATCGCCTGGAACTTCAGCTACATGATCGCCTCGCCTTTTAATTCCCGCTATATTCTCGGGCCTCTGGGAATTTCTTTTACGCAGTATACCGTTTTCTGCAATTTTGTTTACTTTTCAGTATCAATTTTGACACTGCCCGGCTGGGGCCGCTTCATTGACAGGTTTGGCTGCAAGGCCGCCATTTATCTTTCATTCGGCACGACCTCACTGATGGGCTTTTTGTGGTTGTTTTCCGTCCCGAAAAGTCTTTTGATTCCGTTTGTTTTTCATCTGCTGGGCGGATTCTTCTGGGGGGTTATCGACCTGGTCAACCAGCATATGATGATCTCGCAGACCCCGACCGAAAACAGGCAGGATTATGTGGCCGTGTTTTCCATGCTCACCCTTGTGTTTGGATATGCGTCCGCTATTCTGCTCAGCGGTCTGGCCATGGAGCTTCTCTCAGGCTTGGGCAATACATATACCTTTTTAGGCCTCGTAATTGATAAATACCAGGTGCTGTTTATCGTGGCAAGTATGCTGCGGCTCATTACTCTTGTGGCGTTTGTTCCGATTATCACAGAGCAAGCGCACACGAGCCTGAAGACATCCTTTATGAATATGATTACAAAAAACAGGAGGCGTGGGTCTTGAGTAGGATAGCCTGTGTCGGACTCAATGTAGTGGATAAATATATCCATCAGCAGTTGGCATATCCCGGCGGAAATGAGTTCAATGTCAGCATTTTTGCAAGCTGGCTCAAGGCGGATTCGGCGTTTATCGGCTGCTTTGGAAATGACTTCTTTTCAGGCTTCAATCATGCCGTGCTCTCCTTTTATCATGTGGATACCACACGCTGCCGGTATTATCAGGGCGATTGCGGTTACGCCCTTGTTAACCTGGTGGACGGAGACAGGGTGTTTCTGGGCGGGAACAACGGAGGGGTTACGGGACTTCATCCCGTGGTACTTGATGAAAATGACCTTGCTTATTTAAAGGGGTATGACGTTGCTGTCTCCGACCGCGCATCCCGCATGAAGGCCTCTGAGTTTACCAAGCTTTTACAGGCCGGCATTCCACTTGCCTATGACTTTTCTGACATCACTGACGATCAGGCGCTTTCAGACGTCGCTCCGTCGTGTAAATACGCCTTTTTTTCCTGCAGCCACCTGTCGGTGCCTGAAACCGAAAAACTGCTCAAAACCATATGCTCCCTTGGGCCTTCCTATGCGTTTGCTTCACGCGGTGGCGACGGAGCTATCCTCTTTAACGGACAGAATTTTTACTCCGTCAAACCGCCGGAGCAAAAAATCGTCGACACCATGGGCGCCGGCGATTCCTTCCTGACGGCCTTTTTGGTACGCAGCTTCGATCTGTACGCAGGAAACCCCAAGAGCGAGGCGGAAATTATGGACTGCATGCGCTTTGCTTCCGATTTTGCCACCCACAACTGCTCCTTTTACGGCTCCGTCGGCCATCCGATGCCGCTGCCGGCGGCTTTCGATGCGCGGGGCTAATCTGACCCGGCGTCAAAAACAGTGAGGCTTTTGGCATTGCCAAAATCTCTTCAACTAAAAAGGAGGAAAATCAAAGCGTTGCTTGGTGCTGCCGATGTGTTTAAAAATGAAAGTGAGGGAAATTTATGCAAAAGCGGATTCTAACCCTGTTTCTGGCAGTCGGGATGCTGGTCTCAATTTTTTCCGGCTGTGCGGGAAATCCCCAGCCTGCCGTGCAGTCTCCGGCCGCCGGCGATGTAGTGGCGCCGCCCACGGTACAGGCCGAGTCTCCTCAGGAACATTATTTAAAAACCGGCGAAATCACCGGTGACAAAGTCTCCCTTCGGTGGCTGCATAGGTATCCGGAAGAGCAATATGCTCCGTTTTTCCAGAGTTTAGCAGACGGCTATACGAAGGATCATCCAAATGTTGACATTAAAGTCGAGGTTGTGGGCGACGAGGCGATTAAAGATAAGCTGCGCGTCATGGTCGGCGGAGGAGACACACCGGATGTGTTTTATTCCTGGGCGGGCGAATTTGCGGCAAAATTCCTCCGTGCAGATGCGATCATTGACCTGACGCCGTATGTGGAAGCGGATACCACGTGGAAAGACAGTATCTCGGACACCTTCTGGGGCATTTCAACGATCCATGACAAAATTGCAGGCGTTCCATTCCGTTTTAATTCCGGCGTGTTCTATTACAACAAGAACGTTCTGACCCCGCTGGGCATCGAGCCGCCCAAAACCTGGGCCGAGCTGGAAGCCGCCTGTCAGAAGCTCAAGGATAACGGCTTTATCCCCATCAGTTACGGAAACGCACAGCCGTGGCATTCCGCCTGGTGGTTTGGCGCGTTGTTTGAGCAAACCGTGCCCAAAGACGTCCGGCTAACGGATTATGACCCAACCACCGGCGTGTGGACGGATCCCGGATATGTGCAGGCCCTGTCCCTGATGCAGAGCATGCAGGCCAAAGGTTACCTCAATGAGAACATCAATTCCATGACCTACAGCCAGTCTAAGGAGATGTTTCATGCCGGCAAGTCCGCCATGTATTTTTCCGGTATTATGGGTGTGATGGATACCGACAAGATTCTGGGCGCGGAAAACTGGGACTGGATGCCCTTCCCGACTATTGAGGGCGCAAAGGGCACTGCCAATACGGTCGTTGGCTCCGCCGACCTGTTCATGGTCTCCAGCGCCTCCAAGCACCCGGAAATAGGCGTTGATTTTCTCAAAAGTGTGACCAGTCTCGAGAACCAGACAAAGATGATGAAAGAGACCGGCCTTGCGCCGACCGCAAACGGCGCCATGACAACCGAAAATACAAATCCCAAAATCCTGCGTTTTCTTGAATATCTGTCCAAGGAAAGCAATGGTCTCTCTGAGTATTTCGACACGGCGACCGAAGCCAGGGTATGCGACAAATGGCTTGAAAACTTTCAGCTTGTTTATGACGGAAAAGACCCCCAAACCATTGTCAAAGAGGTTCAGGAGGTTTCAAAGGTAGTAAGCGCAGAACTCGGATAAGCCATGCGGCAGCTTCGGGCAAGCCGTCTTTCGGATCAAAGGCCGAAGGACGGTTTGCCCGCCCCATTTTAGATTAAGGAGGTTAACCGATGCTAAAGGTTAAAAAGCATATCGTTTTTTTATATCTCCTTCCTGCGCTGCTGTTCATAACCGCATTCATTTTCTTTCCTATTGTACTGAATTTCATCTTTTCCTTTTATCGTTGGAGTTCTTTTTCACCGGAAAAAACCTTTATCGGCATTGATAACTTTATCCGGCTGCTCAAAGACCCAGTAATCGGAACGGCTCTATTTAATAATATTGCTTTTGCTGTGCTGTCCCTTTTCTTTCAGGTCGGCCTGTCCATGATCATCGCCGCCGTTCTGGAAGAAAAATGGATGCAAAGAGCGCAGCCGTTATTCAGAACCATTTATTTTCTGCCCTCCATGATTTCCCTGACCGTTGTCAGCCTGCTTTGGCAAACCATGTACAGCCCGATGTACGGCATTATTAACCCGCTGCTTGAGAGCATTGGACTGGGTGCGTTTACAAACGACTGGCTTGGAAATACAAAAACCGCAATATATGCTGTGATTATGGTTTCCCAGTGGCAGTACATAGGCTACACCATGGTTCTCTTTTTAGTGGCGATGCAAAAAATCTCCTTGGATTTATACGAAGCGGCCGTGATTGACGGGGCCAATTCCTTTCAGAGATTTATATATATCACCATACCCGGCATCAAGGAAATGCTGCTTGTAAACATGATGACTACTATCATCGGCGCCTTTAAGGTGTTTGATGCGATATACATAATGACTTCGGGCGGTCCGGGCCGGTCAACTGAGGTGCTGGGCTCCTATTTGTTCAGGACGGGCTTTCGAAATGATGAAATGGGGTATGCCTCCGCCATCGCCTCGCTGGTTTTTGTCATTACGTTTACCCTGTCGATCATACAGCTCAAAATGTCCAAAATCGGAGAGGAAGGGAAATAACTATGAAAAATACATCCCTTCATATGAACAGCATCGGTTCAAAACTCGCTCACAGCCTTGTTTTTATTTTATTTTTTGCATTGGCTGTAGTTGAACTGTTCCCGTTTCTCTGGATGTTCATGTCCGGCTTTAAAAGCTCCCAGGAGATGTTTATGCAGCCGTATGCGCTGCCCTCTGTCTGGATTTTTCAAAATTATGCGACCGCCTGGCGTTCGGGAATCGCAAAATACCTGATAAACAGCACGCTGGTAACCGCCCTTTCAACGACTTTGAGCCTGTTTATCGGCGCGTTGGCGGCCTATCCGCTTGCCCGTTTCCGTTTTCGCGGCAACCGGGCTGTACTCATGCTCATACTCAGCGGCCTGATGCTGTCGCCCGTGGTCAGCCTGATTCCGTTATACAAGGTTTTATCCGCGATCAAGCTTTATAATACCTATTTCGCGATGATCATCCCCTATATTGCCTTTCGCATTCCCTTCACCGTTTTTCTGCTGTGGTCAAACTTTATTACCATCCCCAGGGAGATCGAGGAGGCCGCGGTAGTGGACGGCTGCTCGACCTTTCGGATCTTTTATCGGATTATCGTTCCCCTGAGCAAGCCGATGCTTGCTACCGCGGCTCTCTTGAGTGTTCAATTTGCCTGGAACGAGATGATGTTTGCCCTGTGCTTTGTCGAAAGCGGCGCGCTCAAAACCATCCCCGTCGGACTGCTTTCCCTGAGAAGCCAAACGGAAACGAACTGGGCTATTCTCGTCGCGGGACTGGCGCTGTCGACGCTTCCCATCGTAATCCTGTACATTATCTTTCAAAAGCAGCTCGTGCGCGGCATGACTGCCGGAAGCGTCAAGGGCTGAAAGCGCGCGCGTTTCTCCATCCACCCGTATGGTTTTTTCGCCTTGACACCTTTTTGCTGTCATGATATAGTTTTGATAATAATGGCTGGTTATTTCCAGCAATCGGTAACGGCGTCGCTTTTTACAGCAGCGCCGTTTCTGTGTTTCTGCGCGCCCGCGCAGACGGGTGTGATACATCAGCATTCTTCAGTTGTTCAGTGGACATAACATAACGAATTTGGATTTTTTGAAAAGAGGTTTTGGAAGTGAACGAGCGGCTCTCCCCCACGGAAGAACAGATTCTCGGCATCAGTGAGTTTATTTTTTCCCATCCGGAGCTTGGCGACCATGAGTTTGTTTCCTCGGCATATCTGGTCAACCTGCTCAAAGAAGGCGGCTTTCGGGTAGAACACCCATACTGCGGCCTGCCTACTGCCTTCCGCGCGGAATTCGGTAGCCAGCCCGGACCGAAAATCGCCTTTCTGGCCGAATATGACGCGCTGCCGGGCTACGGGCCGGAAAAGAAGCCCGCCCACGCGTGCGGGCACAACTGGATCGCCGCAAGCACGGTGGGAGCCGCGCTGCTCCTTTCAAAGCAGACGCCGCCTGTGCAGGGGACCATCGTAGTCTTCGGAACGCCCGCAGAGGAAACGTTTGGCAGAAAGATCGACCTTGTCAATCGCGGCGCGTTTGCGGATATCAACGCCGCGTTTCAGCTTCATTTAAGCGACAGCACAAATCTGCGCGCCCGCGCGCTGGCCATGGATTCCTGTCGTTTTGAGTTTATCGGCCTAGCAACCCACGCCGCGGCCTATCCGCAAAACGGCATCAACGCGCTGGATGCCGTCAACCTCACCTTTGCCGGAATCAGCGCGCTTCGTCAGCAGCTCGCCCCGGATGTGCGCATTCACGGAATTATCACCGACGGCGGAAAAGCCGCCAATATCATTCCGGAGCGGGGCGTGTGTGAATTTTACGTCCGGGCGGAAAAGCGCGCTTATCTGGATGAAGTGACTGAAAAAGTTAAGAACTGCGCCCGGGGCGCGGCGCTGATGACCGGCGCCAAGCTCAATATCAGCTGCTTTGAAAACAGCTATGACGACCTGCTGATCAATCCCATCCTCAACAGGCTGATGTTTGACTGCCTTACCGCAGCCGGAATTGCCGACTTCAGCGACGTGCCGGAAATGGCCGGCTCAACCGACGTCGGAAATGTCAGCCACTGCGTGCCGACGTTTTACGGCAATATGGGCGTGGGCGACGGGTCCACCGGCCCGCACGAGGAAGCCTTTTTGCCGCATGTAAATTCCCCCGAGGCGCAGGAAAAGCTTTTAAAGGCCGCACACGCCTTTGCCGACGCCGCAAACCGGCTTTTTTCAGATTCTGAGCTGTTGTGCCGGGTCAGCGACAGTTTTAACGCACAGACGAAATAAGCGCGTCAGTCCCCTGAAAACGGCTGATTATCTTTAAAAAGCGGCCCCCAATCCTTTTCAAGGGATTTGGGGGCCTGTCTGCACTTGCGGATGATACGCGACACCACGTCTTTTTTTGAAGATACACTTCCATCCGTGAGAAATATAAAAGCACAGCGTCTTTAAAGTTGCTTCATTGTCTCCATCCGTTCCGGCTATAGACCATCCGCTTTTTTCTGCCCGATATGAAACAGAATATCCCGCTCGTGCAAAAACGCTCCGATTTCCGCTATCGGTTGAATCGTTTGGATTTCATTGTTGGCAAGCATGATGGTTACGAGCGGTGTATTCGGTCTGACAGCAGACTTTGCATCCTCAATCAAAACCCGACCGTTGCTGTGAGCAGGCAAACAGGTGACTTAAACGCCTGATAGCTTAAGCGCGCGACAAGCGTTAAGCACAGAAAAAATCGACGGATCGGTCGCTGCCATTATGGCGCTCGGCCGGGTGATTCGGGGTGGCAATGAATCGGCTTTTCGGTCTATGATGACCGTGGTCTGCTGATTTTATCGTGCAGCCACCGTTGAATTTTTCGCTGTCATACTGTATACTCACAATAACATAAGGAAGCAGGTGCCTATATGAGAAAAGAGTACGCAGAAGGCAAAACGAGCCTTTTTGCATTGGGATTCATTCAAAACCAAGTATCCTATTTATCCGATATTTCGGCTCTTGTGGGAGCCAGTGTTTCAGCTGATGAATTAGATGAGAGCATCCAAAAAGCATATGCTGCACAGAATGAAATCAATTATTACTATGATGAGAATGGAATTTTGCAATCCGGTGCTTTTGATGATAAGAAAACATGCCGTTATGCCATTGAAACCGGCTTTTTTGCACCAAACCAAAATCCCCAGTATCCTAGCGAAAAAATATACGCCGTTTTTCAGAAAGATGGGTACGGCCAATGGAATGGCGTTAAATTTTATACAAGGTATCGTTTGGAGAATGCGCTTAACGCATATCGCTTTGGGAATATCAGCTTTAAAACCTATTCCGCGGCAAACACCTTTATTCAAACGCTTGAAAGCATCCTGCTGCCTGGTGAGACATGGAAATTCCGCAACAGTTTTTCTGAAGAATACCGCCCCAAAACCAAATTTGACATTCTGCAAAGTTACCTGCAATATGTGTTTGAGAAACTGCTGGCTGACTATAATAATCCCGATTCAAAAAACTACCAAAAAATTGTATTTTCATTGGATCAGAAACATGCTCTGTTTAATTCCGGCCTTCTCAACAAATTTGCCCAAGATGTTTATTTAATTGGTGATGTTTTCGGCACTGTTGGAGGAAGATTTGCTCTTTCCAACTTGACGATTGCCCCCAGTAAAGTTGATTTGATACGAAAGTATGGCTTTGGCGCTGCTGACCTCACCCCATATCCCGATGTTGTGGAATTCTTTCACAAATTGGATGACATCATTTACGACTCTGATGTAGAAATCGACCTGAGTGCGGACCGATTGAGTCACATTATTGAGGACGGTGCAAAGAGGAATCGTTTTGCTGAAAAATATACGGTCATGTATGAAAAAGGAGACCTCCCTGCAATCACAAGTACGCTGGAAACCGCTATTGAGAACGCTCTGAAAATTGCGAAGAGAAACTATAAGTTTGTTGTTCCACAGTACAGAAGTGCTCGTGGGAGCGAGCCCGGGAAGATACAATTCTTAATGCCTATATATTTGGATAGGCAGTATGGCGAAAAGCCTGATTTTGCTTTAGTGCTTAACATCGAAATAATGCCGGACGGAACAAAATATTATACGCCGGAAACCATTCTTGAACTGCCATGGGCGTATAACAATGCTCGTGTTATATGCAAACCGGAAGACACATGGCTTAATCCTGAAACGATTGATAGCCCATCACTGGGGATTAGCATAGCGGATGAAGATAGCATAGACTAGTTTCTGTATTGGATTTTCACTGAATTACATACAAATTTAAGAGCATCTGTCTTTTTGCAGGTGCTTTTTCATGCCCATTTATTGGAGGAACTGATGTCTTGGGATTATTCATTTCCACGCCTTGACATTGAGGGCGTAATGCCATACCATTTAGTCAGGTTGAAGTATGCTCGTGAGGTGTATTGAAGACTCTGGCCGCTGTGGAACTGTAACTTCCGGCGACCGCTTCTTTTGCCATGGCAGCTTGAATAGTCCTTAATACAGGATTAACCGTTCGTTCAGTGCCCATCTGATACGCAACAACGCTGTTGTCATTAAGGCCTCGGATCATGGATAGATAGAGCGCGGCAAGCGTCTCATCTTTCTGTGGATTGTTCATGTAATCGTAATATCCGCTGCGGGACACGTTGAAAAAACCGTAAATTGTTCGAATTATATGTGTTTGGAGCGATGGTGTAAAATGAATTTTTTCTTTGGCCGATATGATGTACGCTGATTGACCTGACAAATTGGAATTTGTTACTCTATTTTCTCGCCACAATGCGGACAATACTCTGTCCATAGTCCTCTTAAATTTAGACATCCCTTCCCCCTGGCGGAAAGATATGTCTTTTTTGTGTCATTTGCTCAATTTGGATGCACTATGGATTATGCTCGTTTGATTGCTATCACAATTTTTTTGATAACAAGTCAAAATAGTCTCTCAGCGCTAAATTACGAAAAATACGAGGATTACTAAATTCATTAATCCCATTCTTGATTTTTTCAATTTTTAATGTATAATATAAAAATAATAGAATATTTGGTGCGTATAATTAATCAGCACGAGACTACCCGTTAGTCTCGTGCTTTATTTTTTGCCCCAAATATTAATCAAGTAACTGGAGGATAAAAAATATGGAATTTCATATGAAGTTACCACGAAACAAAAAAGAATTTGCATTATTTATGGCAGTGATCTCCATTATCTCAGTCAACATCATCGCTCCACTTATCACGTGTTTTGAAATGGGGTTCCACATGTATATCTGGGCGGACACGCTAAAGGTTATCCCTTTCATTTGGGTTGCTGTAATTGCATTAGTACTGATCACATACAAACCGGCTGAATGGTTGACCGCTCGAATTGTAAAAGAGGGCGACAGCTTTGGATCTCATATTGTGATAAACATCCTTTGTACAGTGTTTCTAATGTCGATCTTCTTAACTGTTATTGGTACTTGGATCGGAATACGTCATATCAGCATGGAGCCTATTCGTATGTTTTTCTACAAATGGCCTCGCAATGCTGCAATTTCATTCTTCGTCGAAGCGTGTATCGCACAGCCAATAGCTCGTTTAGTAATGTTAAAGATTCACCAGTATAAAGATTTAAAGGCACAGTTAAGTGCCTAAGCAACATAAAAAATCAGTACAAAAAGCGCGCTTTTTGTACTGATTTTTTGGTGCGGGCGACAGGACTTGAACCTGCACGCGTAAGCATTGGCTCCTAAGACCAACGTGTCTGCCATTCCACCACGCCCGCGTATAAGTGAGAACTCCCAGACTCTCTCTGTTTGTCCCGGAACTATTTCATGAGTACATATTTGGCCAGCTGGACTCCCTTATTGACCTCCGCCTGATAGGACGCGCCGATTCCGGAAGCCTTGACGATATCCGTGACCTTGTAGTCATAACGCTTGATTTGCTCTGCATACTTTATGCCAAAAAGCCGGATAAACGTCGTTGTTTCTCCATGCGGCGCATTTTCGTACATGCTTTTGAGCTCCTGTCCCAAATTGTATACCGTCATAGCCGGCATGCTCCTTTCAACGCAGAGTCGCAGGTTTCGCCCGGCATGCTCCGCAAAAAACGTGCACTTGCGATTTATAACATTCGTTTAAATCCCGGCAGGGATGAAGCAATGCATCATGCAGTACCAAAACGCATTTGTTTGCGCGGATATTATTATAGCAGGAATAATGAAAAAAAGTCAATCGTCTGCCCACCCGCGCCGATACACCGTACACTTGCAGGAACACAAACGCTCATGTATAATAATAGCACTGTACGAATCTGGAGTGATGTACGTGCCCGTAAAGAAAGTGGCCGCGATCCACGATATGTCCGGCTTCGGACGCTGCTCGCTGACCGTTATCCTGCCGGTTTTATCGGTGATGGGCGCGCAGTGCTGCCCCCTGCCGACAGCCTATCTGTCCACACACATGGCCGGTTTCCCCGGCTTTACCTTTAAAGACCTGACCGATCAGTTCACCCCGGTTACCGACCACTGGAAATCGCTCGATCTGCGTTTTGATGCCATTTACAGCGGTTTTTTGGCGTCGGTGGAGCAAATCGGTTTAATTAAGAATTTCATTTCCCGCTTTAAAGAAAAAGACACCCTTGTGCTGGTCGATCCGGTCATGGGCGACAATGGCAAACCCTACAGTACCTACACGCCCGAAATGTGCGCGCAAATGGGAACGCTCGCCGACGACGCCACCCTCATTACCCCAAACCTGACCGAAGCGGCCATTCTGCTTGGAAAACCGTTTTCCGACGCGCCGCGCGATGAAAAGGGCACGCGCGCGTGGCTGGAGCTTTTATCCAATCACGGCAAGCGCTCGGTGGTCATCACCGGCGTTTCGTTTGACCATACAGCCCTTGGCGCCGCGAGTTTGGACGTAAAAAGCGGAATCGTGCATTTTGCCATGACGCCTTGGCTGGGTTCGGCCGTACATGGTACGGGCGACCTGTTTGCCGCCGTTTTGCTGGGCGGGCTGCTGCGCGGGGACTGTCTGGGGGACGCCTGTCAGACCGCCGCAAACTTTGTACACAACTGCATCGCGCTCTTTATCCGGGATAAACTGCCCACGCGCGAGGGCGTCCCTTTCGAGGCCATTCTCAAGAACCTTCGGTAGCTTTAAATAAACAAGGAGGCGCGTTTATGGACATTACCGCACTTGGTGAGCTGCTCATCGATTTTACTCCGGCCGGACTTTCCGCGCGCGGCAATCCTTTGTTTGAGCGCAATCCGGGCGGCGCTGTGGCAAACGTCGCGGCGGCGGCCGCGCGTTTAGGCTCAAAAAGTGCCTTTATCGGCAAGGTTGGCGACGACGCGTTCGGCGCTTATCTGCGCGACGTGCTCCATGACAGCGGCGTGGACGTTTCGGGGCTAAAAAAGACTTCGCAGGCAGTCACCACGCTCGCGTTTGTGCATCTCGACGCCGGCGGCGACCGCAGTTTTTCCTTCTGCCGCAAGCCGGGTGCGGATATTTTGCTTGGTGAAGACGAGGTGGATACCGAACTGATCGCGCGCTCGCGCGTGTTTCATTTCGGCTCTCTTTCCCTGACCAACGAGCCCGCGCGCACCGCCACGCTGCGCGCCGCGCGTTTTGCAAAGGAACAGGGTGTGACGGTATCCTACGATCCGAACTGGCGTCCGCCGCTGTGGCCGGACACCGAAACTGCAAAGCGCTGGATGCTCGAAGGGCTTGCCTACGCCGGGCTTGTCAAGCTCTCGCGCGAGGAGTTGGCGCTGCTCACCGGCTGCGAAGGCCTTGCGCAGGGAAGCGCCGCGCTGTGCCAAAAGGGCGCGGATTTCGTCGCCGTGACGCTTGGGCCTGACGGGTGCTTTTATCGGCGCGGGGAGCTTACCGGGCTTGTGCCTACCTATGACGTCAAGGTGCTCGATACGACCGGCGCAGGCGACGCCTTCTGGGGCGCGGCGCTGTCTCGCATGACCAAGCCGGGTTTTGACATCAAACGCGCGGACAAGGCGGCGCTTGACGAGGTCGTGGCTTTTGCCAACGCCGCGGGTGCCTTCTGCGCGTCAGGCTACGGCGCGATCTCTTCCCTGGCCGATGAAACGGATATCAGGCGCGTGCAGACTTTATGTCCGCCGCTCAAATAATCCCTGATAATACACAGCCCGCCCGCAGAACCAGTTCTGCGGGCGGGCTTTTTTGTCCGGTCACAATCGCATGACCGTTTATACCATAAAAACGCCCTCATGGATAATTTCGGAAACGGACGGGTGCGGAAGCACAACCTTTTTGAGCGTCGCGATATCGCACTTCATGGAAATAGCCATGGCGCACAGTCCGATGATTTCGGAGGCCGGATTTGCCAGCAGGTGCGCGCCGATAAGCCGTCCGCCTTCGTCCACGATGAGCTTAAAGATGCCATCCCCGCCCTCGTTTTCCGCGACATAGCGCCCGGAAAAGCGCATAGACAGCTTGACCTCGCGCGCGGCGATGCCCTTTTGCACCGCGGAATCAAGTGTCTCGCCCACGCCCGCCGCCTCCGGGTTTGTATAAATGACCGAAGGGACAGCGCCATAATCCATTCGGTCGTCCTCGCCCGAAATCACATTGACGGCCACCTCCGCCTCGCGCATGGCCGTATGCGCGAGCATGGAGCGCCCGTTTATATCACCCGCGGCAAACACGCCGGGAACATTGGTTTTCATCTGCCCGTCCGTGACGACAGCACCTTTTTCACAGGCAACACCGATGCTTTCAAGTCCCAGCCCTTCGGTATCCGCGCGCCGTCCGATGCTCAAAAGCACCCGGTCGGCCTGGATACTGCGGCTTTCGCCGTCCTTTTCATAGGTCACTTCGCCCGACCCGATCGCGCTTACGCGCGCGTTCAGAATAAACTCCACGCCTTTTTTTACGTAATTTTTTTGAAGTATCTCCGCGATTTCCCGCTCGGTCTGCCCGCCGATGTGATCGAGCATCTCAAGCACGGCGACCTGACTGCCCACCGAGCGAAACATCGACGCCATTTCAAGCCCGATGACGCCGCCGCCGATGACGACAAGCCGCGCGGGTGCCTCGGTAAGCTCGAGCATTTCGCGGCTGGTGCACACAAAGCCGCTTTCAAGCCCCTGTCTGAGTCCCGGGATGTTGGGAATGACAGGCTGCGAGCCCGCGGCCAGAAGCAGCTGCTTTGCCTCGTAGCGCGTGTCTTCCGCACAGACGGAAAAGCCGCCGTCGATGCGCCCTTCAATGGCGGCGCGCGCGCGAATGAGCGTTACGCCCGCAGCCCTGAGCTTGGCCTCGATGCCCACACCGAGCACGCGAACCACCTTGTTCTTGCGCGCGATCACCGCGGGCAGATCCATGCGCGCGCCCTCGCAGAAAACGCCGTATTTTTCGCCGTACCCGGCGGCGTAATCAAAAATCTTAGCCGAGTTTAAAATCGTCTTTGACGGAATGCACCCTTCGTTTAAGCACACGCCGCCAAGCTTAGCCTGCTCAAACAGCGCCACCTTCAGGCCCTTATGCGCGGCGCGCTCCGCCGCGGTATACCCCGCGGGCCCGCCGCCCATAATAATCAGATCAAACATACAAGGCTCCCCCTTCATTGCAAAAAAGCAGGGCGGCGCGCGCCGCCGAAAAAACGCCCGGCCTGCCTGTGCCGGGCGTATAAATGCTTATTCGCCTTTTTTCAGTTCCTCCCAGTATTTCCGGTTTGCCTGCTCAAGCTTATTTCCCCCATATTCGTAATAGCGGACATCCTTGATCGCATCGGGAAGATACTGCTGCTTGACATAGTGGTTTTTAAAGCTGTGCGGATACTGGTAGGTAAGCCCCCTGCCAAGCTTTTTGGCCCCCGCGTAATGCGAATCCTTGAGGTGGTCAGGGATATCTCCGCTTTTGCCGTTTTGGATGTCGGCCATGGCCGCGCCGACGGCGTTGACCGCGGAATTTGATTTAGGTGCTGTGGCAAGCAGAATGACCGCTTCGGAAAGCGGGATCTGCGCCTCGGGCAGCCCAAGCTGCAGGGCGCTGTCCACGCACGCCTTGGTAATCACGACGGCCATCGGATAGGCCAGCCCGACGTCCTCCGCGGCCGTAACCAGAAGACGGCGGCAGGCCGAGGGTAGATCGCCTGCCGAAAGCAGCCGCGCCAGATAATGCACGGCGGCGTCCGGGTCGGAGCCGCGGATGGATTTCTGAAAAGCGGATAATATGTCGTAGTGCGAGTCGCCCGACTGGTCATAGCGCATGGCCGAACGCTGAGACACCGCCTGCGCGTCCTCAAGGCGAAGCTCCACCTGTCCGTCCTTTTCGGGCGACGCCGCAAACAGCAGCTCAACGGCGTTGATGGCCTTTCGCACGTCGCCGCCGCACGAGGCGGATATATGCTGCGTAAGCTCCTCGGTATACACCGCCCGCACGCCCAGCTCCTGCGCGGCGATCGCAATGGCGCGCTCCACCGCCGGACGCGTCTGCGCGGAGGTCAGCTGCTTAAACTCAAAGATGGTCGAGCGGCTTAAAATGGCGTTATACACATAAAAATACGGGTTTTCCGTCGTGGAGGCGATGAGCGTGATCTTCCCGTTTTCGATAAACTCCAGCAGCGACTGCTGCTGTTTTTTGTTAAAATACTGGATTTCATCCAGATACAGCAAAACGCCGTTGGGCGTGAGCAGCGTATCCAGGTCGGAAATGATCGCTTTGATATCCGCGATGGAGGCCGTGGTGGCGTTGAGCTTATACAGCTCGCGCTTGGTTTCCTTGGCGATGATGTTGGCCACCGTGGTTTTTCCCGAACCCGAGGGGCCGAAAAAGACCATGTTGGGCACATGGCCGCTTTCAATGACGCGGCGCAGGATGCCGTCCTTACCAAGAATGTGCTCCTGGCCGACCACGTCGTCAAGCGTAAGCGGCCGGATTTTGTCAGCAAGCGGACGGTACATGCTGCCCCCTCCTTCGTTTATATGTGTATTTCAGCCGGGTATGCTCAGATCAGGTACCGGTTGACCCCCGGTATCCTGCGCAGGACAAAGTAAACGCACAGGCTCATCGCAAATACCGCGGCGCCGAGCATCGGCACGGAGACTGCCGGACTCAGCATAAATACATCGACATGCTGCCCACGCAGCAGGATATTGAAAAAATCATGTGTCAGATAGATGCAGAAGCTGCTTTTTGACGCGAGACTTATAATCCCTTTAAACCGCTGCGACCGGACTTTTTCCGCAAGCTCCTGCGTCAAAAGAAATACGGCCGCCGCCATAAACGCCACATTCGGCGCCGTCCCCTCCAGAAATAATACCTGCGCGGCATGCCTGACACCCGATACGGCGGCTGTCGCGCCGACGGTAAGCACAAACCCCGCCGCGCCCAGCGCATACAGGATACGCCTTGTCCGCTTTTGCGGGGGATAGCGGTGCAGGTAACTGCCCAGTACAAAATACCCCAGCATCGCATAGGTCAGATTGACCGCGTACTGTGCGGGAATGCCTTTAAGCAGCCTGAAGGGATAAAAATGCCTGAGCATCGGAAGTACATCCGCCAAAGCAAACCAAACAACCAAAAAATACTGTGTCGTCCGCTTGTCCGCGGATAAAACAAACACCCGCATCAGCGGTACGAGCGCGTATATAAGGATCATGATGTATAGAAAGTACAGATGAAAGTGCGTGCTGCCGGTCGCAAGGTTTCTGACAGCTCTTTTAATAAGCGAGAACTCCCAAACCCCGTTATGAAGGTAACCGGCGATCAGGTCGCGCAGCTCGTACAGGCACGCCCAGAAAATAAGCGCGGCGGCCAGCCTGAGGATATATTTTGTGTACATCCTGCGCAGGGGAAAGCTTCTTTCTCCATCCAGAAAAAAGATACCGCTGCACATAAAAAACACCGGAACGCTCCAGCGCACGGCGCTGCCCCACAATACGCATATGTACCAGTTTGCGCTTAAAACCCTGTAGCCGCCGAAGCCCACCGCGGAGATATGGATGATGAGCACGCCGACAATGGCAAAAAACTTCAGCATGTCGGGATAGAGTATCCTCCCGCCGGTTTCGGTTTTCGCCGGTGCGGCCGATAAAACAGTCAAACTTTCGCCCCTTTTTCCTGACTGAGCGCGGGCTTATCTTTTTTACCTCAGTCGGTCTGTTTCAGGCACGGCGTCAATGCTGCCGCGCCGCCCGTTTTTTATAGCTATATGTCTGCGCTGCCAAACCGGCAGCGCAGACAAAGCATAAATCAGTCGTAAAGCGGATATTTGACGCACAGTTTTTCCACTTCGCCGCGGATATAATCGGCCTTTTCCTCAAACTGCACGGCGGTCAGGTAAATCAGCTCCGCCACCTTGTCCATGTCCTCCTCGACAAAGCCGCGGCTGGTGACCGCGGGTGTGCCGACGCGCACGCCGGAGGTGATAAACGGACTTTGCGGGTCGTTGGGGATGGCGTTTTTATTGGCGGTGATGCGCACCTCGTCAAGCCTGTGCTGCATCTCCTTGCCGGTCAGGTTCACGCTGCGCAGGTCGATGAGCATGAGGTGGTTGTCCGTTCCGCCGGACACAAGGTCAAGCCCCCTTTTCATAAGCGAATCGGCAAGGGCTTTTGCGTTTTTGATAATCTGCTTCTGATACTGCGCAAATTCAGGCTTGAGCGCCTCGCCGAACGCCACGGCTTTGGCGGCGATAATGTGCATGAGCGGGCCGCCCTGCGTGCCCGGAAATATGGCCTTGTCGATCATCTTGGCGTATTCCTGTTTGCAGAGAATCAGCCCTCCGCGCGGGCCGCGCAGCGTCTTATGCGTGGTGGAGGTCACCACGTCGGCATAGGGCACGGGGCTTTGGTGCAGACCCGCCGCGACAAGTCCCGCGATGTGCGCCATGTCGACAAACAGGTACGCGCCGACCTCTTTTGCGATCTGTGAAAAACGCTCAAAATCGATGGCGCGCGCATAGGCGGAGGCGCCGGCGATGATCATTTTTGGCTTATGTTCAAGCGCGAGCGCGCGCACGCCGTCGTAATCGATGAGGTTTGTTTTTTCATCGACGCCGTAGGGTATGATATTGAAATACGCGCCGGAAATGTTCACGGGGCTTCCGTGGCTTAAATGCCCGCCGTGGGCAAGGTTCATGGCAAGCACGGTGTCGCCCGGCTTACACAGCGCGAAATAGACCGCCGTGTTGGCCTGCGCGCCGCTGTGCGGCTGAACGTTGGCGTGCTCCGCGCCGAACAGCTCCTTGGCGCGCTCGATGGCTATGTTTTCTACCACGTCGACGCACTCGCAGCCGCCGTAATAGCGCTTGGCCGGATATCCCTCGGCATATTTATTTGTCAGTACCGTAGCCATCGCGGCAAGCACCGCGGGGCTGACAAAATTTTCAGAAGCAATAAGCTCGATATTGCGGCGCTGGCGGCTATACTCCGCCTCAATGGCTTGTCCCACATCGGGGTCGGACCGCGAAATGAAGGACATGATTTCTTTAACCATCCTGATTCTCCTAATCTGTCGGTTATTTTTTTCGTCATTTTTCATTATACCCACGATGCCCCGGAAAAACAACTATAAAGCGCGGGACATGGCTTCCCGGGTCGAAAAAAAGCCAAAGCTGTGCTATAATAACGAAAACAGGCCAGAAAGGACTTCAGTATGCCGTACGACAGCAGGGTGCTCTGCATCATCACAATTTTAAAGGAGCTTTATCCCGACGCGCAGTGCTCGCTCGACTACCGCAAGGACTACGAGCTGCTTTTTTCCACGCGCCTTGCCGCGCAGTGCACGGACAAACGCGTCAATATTGTCGCGCAGACGCTGTACACGCAATTTCCGACGCTTGAAGCCATCGCGCAGGCGGAGCTTTCCGAGCTTGAACAGGCCGTCCGGCCCTGCGGTTTTTACCAC
Source organism: Oscillospiraceae bacterium (assembly GCA_963678505.2). GTDB lineage: Bacteria > Bacillota > Clostridia > Oscillospirales > JAVBQB01. The sequence goes on from CAXXFP010000001.1 coordinate 329,232, forward strand.
GTCAAGGCCCGCGACCTCATATTGAGCGCGCAGCGGCTCCTCAGCGAATTCGGCGGCAAGGTGCCCGGCACCATGGATGAGCTGCTCACCCTGCCGGGCGTCGGACGAAAAACGGCCAATATCATTTTGGGCGATGTGTACGGCATGCCCGTCGTTGTCGCCGATACGCACTGCATCCGGCTTTCAAACCGGCTGGGGCTTTGCAAAACGAAGGACCCGTACAAGGTTGAGCTTGCCCTGCAAAAGCTCATTCCGGAGACCGAGCAGACGGCTTTTTGCCACAGGCTCGTTTATTTTGGGCGCGACATGTGCACGGCGCGCGCGCCGAAATGTGCAAACTGCCCGCTTTTCGCGCACTGCCCGACCAGGGGCGCTTTCTGACCGGCGTGACATAACACCGCGTCCGGGGTCATATATTCCTATCATTAGAGGTGGGGATATGAACCATATCTGGACGTATACGCTCTACGGTCTTGCAGCGGGCATTCTGGGAACGGGCGCGGGCGGGGCGATCGCCTTTTTTACGCCGCCCAAAAGCCACCGCTTTGTCAGCTTCATTCTGGAATACGCCGGGGGCCTGATGCTTGCCATCGTGTGCTTTGACATTCTGCCACAGGCCTTTTCGCACGCGGGGCTTTTAAGCGTGCTGCTGGCCGTGTGCACGGGCATTGTCTTTTCTCTTTGGGCCGATTCGCTTTTCCATTTTAAGCCGCCTTCGGCGGGGCTTGACCACGGACTCATCCGCACGGGTTTAATTATCATGGCGGGCATCGCCCTGCACAACTTTCCGGAGGGGCTGGCCATCGGCTCGGGGCTTGAAATCGACCTGCGCCTCGGCATTTCGCTGATCGTCACCATCATCCTGCACGACGTGCCGGAAGGCATGGCGACCGCCGCTCCCCTTCGTGCGGGCGGCTATTCTCCGCTCACCGCCATGTCCCTTGCCGCGCTTTCCGGGGTCCCGACAGGCTTGGGCGCGCTCATCGGGGCGCTGGTGGGCGGACTTTCGCATTTAGTTGTATCACTTTGTCTTGCCTTTGCGGGCGGCGCCATGCTCTACGTGGTGTTTATCGATATGATCCCGCAGTCGAAGCGCCTGTACAGCGGCCGGTTTGGTTCGCTGGGCAGCATATTCGGGTTGCTCACGGGCATGATAGTTTCCGTCAGTCTGGGCTGAGGGACTTGTTATGCGTGCCGTATAATGGTAAAATATGAACTGGATAAACCGATCGGTAAGGCGCGGCAGACACACTACAAAAGATGAAAAGATGTTAATAGATGAAAACACATATTTTAAAAATTACCGATCCCGCGCGTGACGCGCATGCAGTGGCTCTCGCGGGGGACCTGATCGCGCAGGGTAAAATCGTCGCCATCCCGACCGAAACGGTATACGGTCTTGCCACCAACGCCTTAAACGGAGAGGCGGTCGGCCGGATCTTTATCGCGAAGGGCAGGCCGCAGGACAATCCCCTTATTGTCCATATTACCGAGCTTGCGGAGCTTTATACGCTGAGCCCTGAGGTGCCTGAAAGCGCACTGCGCCTTGCGCAGGCTTTCTGGCCCGGGCCGCTGACCATGGTCGTGAAAAAAAACGCGGCGGTGCCTTATGAGACCACCGCGGGGCTTGAAACCGTCGCGGTGCGCTGTCCCTCCCATCCCGTTGCGCGCGCCATCATAAAAGCCGCGGGCGTTCCTGTGGCCGCGCCTTCTGCAAACCTTTCCGGCAAGCCGAGTACCACCGACGTGCAGCACGTCATCAAGGATATGTACGGGCGCATCGACGCCATTGTAGACGGCGGCCCAAGTTCCATCGGGCTTGAGTCCACCGTAATCGACCTGACCTGTACGCCGCCCCGCCTGCTGCGTCCGGGCGGCATCACGCTCGAGCAGCTCACGCAGGTGCTCGGCGAGGTCGCCGTTGACCCCGCCGTAAGCGGTGAACCGGATTTAAGCGCACCGGTGCGCTCGCCGGGCATGAAATACCGCCACTATGCGCCCGACGCGCAGGTTCTCATCGTGCGCGGCACGCGCGAGCATGCGGCGGACTATATCAATCATCAAGCGCGCACCTGCGGTAAGCGCGCTGCTGTTTTGTGCTTTGATGAGGAGGCCGCCCTGTATCCGGACCTTGAATGCGTAAGCTACGGGCCGGAAAAGGACTATGGCGCGCTTGCCCGGAATCTCTTTTCCGCGTTGCGCCGGCTTGATTCCGGGGATATCGATATGATCTTTGCCCGCTGTCCCGAGGGGGGCGGGCTTTCTCTGGCCGTTGAAAACCGGCTCAAGAAAGCGGCGGGTTTTCAAACGATTTCAGTATAAGACGGGGGAGGTTTTCCTGTGAAAATCATCGGTGTGACCGGCGGCTCCGGCGTTGGAAAAACGCTTGTCCTGCGAATGCTTGAGCAGTGCGGCCTGTTTGCCATTGACGCCGACACGGTGTATCACACGCTGCTTGAGCGCGACCGGAACCTGCAAAATGAGCTTATCACCCGTTTCCCCGGCATCGAAACAGAGGACGGCATCGACCGCAAAAGACTGGGAAATATCGTTTTTACCGACGCGCAGGCACTGGAGGATCTAAACCATATCACACACAAGCATGTCATGAAAAAGCTGCGCGCCCTGCTTAAAGACGCGGCCTTGCGCGGGGCGAGAGCTGCGGCGGTGGACGCGGCCGCCCTGTTTGAAAGCGGCTTTGACCGGGAATGCGACTTTACCGTCGGCATCACCGCGCGGCAGTCCCTGCGTGTAAGCCGCGTGCTCTCGCGCGACGGGCTGGATGAGGCGTATGTGACCACGCGCATCAAAGCCCAGAAGAACGACGATTTTTACCGTACACACTGCACCTTTCTCATCGAAAACAACGGCGATCTGGATTCACTCAGAGAAAACGTTGCCCGCATCCTTGAAAAAACGAAAATTCTCGAGGATGTCCGCAAGCATTGAATAAATTGGAGGTTAGAACATGTCCGACAAAAAGAAAAAGGAAGATATCCTGCGCGATACGCTTTTAAACAGCCCAAAAAACGGCTTTGACAGGCTGGATCAGGCCGAGCTTGACGCCATGGAGCAGTTTTCGCGCGCGTACAGGGAGTTTCTCGACCTGGGAAAAACCGAGCGCGACTGCGTCACGGCCACTATGGAGCTTGCGGAAAAAAGCGGCTTTGTCCCCTATTCACGCGACATGACGCTGCGCGCGGGAGACCGGGTATACGCCAATAACCGCGGCAAGGCCATCGTTTTGGCGGTCATCGGGTCGCATCCCATCTCCGAGGGCGCGCACATCGTGGCCGCGCACATCGACTCTCCGCGGCTTGACCTTCGCACCAATCCGCTCTATGAAGACAGCGGGCTTGCCTATTTTAAGACGCATTATTACGGCGGCATCAAGAAATACCAGTGGCCCACGCTTCCGCTCGAGCTGCGCGGCGTGGTCGCTTTGAAGGATGGCACGGTCGTGCATGTGGAATCGGGCAGCGGCAAGGACGACCCCGTTTTGTACATTTCCGATCTTCTTCCGCATCTGGCCAACGAACAGTATAAAAAAACGCTCAGCGAAGCTTTTCCCGGTGAATCGCTCAATGTGCTGCTCGGAAGCCGCCCGCTTGCCGACGACGAAGGCTCCGACCGCACCAAGCTTGCCATTATGCAGCTTTTAAATGACAAATACGGCATTGTCGAGGCCGATCTTCAATCGGCCGAGCTTTCCCTTGTGCCCGCCTTCAATGCGCGCGACGTCGGGCTTGACCGCAGCATGATCGGTGCGTACGGGCAGGATGACCGCGTATGCGCGTACACGGCGCTTCGGGCGCTGCTCGATACCAAAAAGCCCCGAGCCACCGCCATCTGCGCGCTGCTTGACAAGGAGGAGGTCGGTTCGGACGGCGTGTCCGGTATGCAGTCGGCCTTCTTTGACGGCTTTCTTGAGGATCTGTGCGCGGCGCAGGGCACCGCGCTGCGCATCTGCACGGAAAAATCCTTCTGCGTTTCAGCCGATGTGTGCGCGGCTTACGACCCAAACTTCCCCGACGTCTCCGACAAGCGCAACAATGCGGCCCTAAACTACGGGCTGGGCATCACCAAATACACCGGCTCGCGCGGCAAATCCAGCGCGTCGGACGCGTCGGCTGAGCTGGTCGCGCGCCTTCGCCGGATATTTGACGAGGCGAATGTCCTGTGGCAGATGGCGCCCATGGGAAAGGTCGATCAGGGCGGCGGCGGCACGGTCGCAGTTTACATGGCAAACCGCAACATTGACACGATCGACGCGGGCGTGCCGGTTTTGAGCATGCACGCGCCCTTTGAGGTCGTTTCAAAGCTCGACACCTTCATGGCCTATAAGGGTTTCAGGGCTGTGTACGAGGATTAAACAGCTTTGCTCTTTTTCTGACGGCGGGCGGCTTCATGCCGTCCGCTGTATTTTTTTGCCCGTTTGCGGAAACAATATGACAATGGCTGCGCAAATACGATCCATTTTACTGCGGCGCGCGGTGAATCATACAGCATTCGGGAGGCGGACAAATGGCGGAAGATGAATCCAACAAGGAAAACAAAGAAGAACAGCAACGCAACGACACGATTGAACAGACCGGCTCGGTAACCACGCGCTCAGCCAACGGCGTCATCCACTGCCTGACCGTGATCGGGCAGGTGGAGGGGCACCAGGTGCTTCCTCCGCAAAACAAAACCACAAAATATGAGCATGTGCTGCCGCAGCTTGCCGCCATTGAGGAGTCCGACGAAATAGACGGGCTTTTGATTCTGCTCAACACCGTCGGCGGAGACATTGAGGCGGGACTTGCCATCGCGGAGCTGATCGCGGGCATGCGTAAGCCCACCGTCTCGCTGGTTTTGGGCGGCGGGCACTCCATCGGCGTTCCGCTGGCGGTTGCCGCCAAATACTCACTCATCGCACCCTCGGCCGCTATGACCATCCATCCCGTACGCTTAAACGGGCTTGTCATCGGCACGGCGCAGACCTTTAACTATTTTGAAAAAATTCAGGAGCGCATCGTGCGTTTTGTGTCCTCCAACTCACACATCAGCGAAGCAAAATTCCGGGAACTGATGCTCAAAACCGGGGAACTGGCCGCCGACGTCGGCAGCGTCATCTACGGCGAGGAGGCGGTGGCCGAGGGTCTCATCGACAGCGTCGGCAATCTGTCCGACGCACTCAAGGCGCTGCATGAAATGATCCGTAAAAACAGGGAGGAACAGAATGCTTTACACGATCGTACCGATGGAAATGATCTTCCCACAGCCCATTGAGCCGTCTGAGGAAAAGCAGGTCGGCGGCGTTTTAACGGAATTCCGTCGCGACGCCAACGGCGTTATGGCGAAAAGCCGCGTCATTTCCACCGATCTGACCTGCTTTCTGATGAAGTGACGCGCTCCCAGGCTCAAACCAGTCCTAACCCGGCATAGAAATGCAGCTTCTGCTGTGCGCTCGCCCCCGCCCCCGCTGTCCATGCGGCGGACGGTATTGCGCTTACGCGAATCCTGCCAGAAAATATTTTTTTGCGTACCAAAAGCGTTAATTTAAAAGTCTGACGCCGCGGCTAAAACAGCCGCGGCGTCTTGTTATCAGAGGGATTCGCCGATGCGTCTATGCCTTTTCATGATCTCTCCCATTTCCATGACCAGTTTGTTTAAATAGCCTGATGAACAAATTAGCAACACAACAGCTGCAATGGCTTGATGTTGTGTTGTTCAAGTCATGGTTTTTGCGGCATATGCTGCAAAAACATGCACCTTACAGGAAGTCAATCAATGGTTCACGAAGTACCAAAACAAATGTGCTTTGGTACTAAAAGAAGGCAACATGCGGATTTTTGTAAATGCGATTCAAAAATCGCATTTGTTGAGTGGATATTACATATTCAACGAGATCGTCAAGGGGCTTGCTTGTGTTCATGTCCACGCCGCGAAAAAAAACGGGGCGGACAAAGATATTGGAAAAATCGGCAGATTATGTTAATATAATGCTATTGGTGTAAAAACGCCGCCGTCAGGCCGCGCTGCGGCCGGAAGGCTTATTTGATTGTACTATTTAGGGGGGATCGGTATGTCCTGGATATTTGCGCTGGTTTTGGGTCTTGTGCAGGGTCTGACCGAGTTTTTGCCCGTTTCAAGCTCCGGGCATCTGGTTATTTTTCAGCAATTTTTCGGTATGCAGGATATCGAGCACGACTACATGCTTTTTGACGTGCTGCTGCATTTCGGCACGCTTATGGCCGTATGCATCGCCTTTTGGCCGGACATCCGCGACATGGTGCGCGCGCTGTTTAACCGCGTGCCGGAAACGCATGGCGACAAGCATTCGCTCACAAACCGGTCGGCACGCCGTCTTCTGCTGATGCTGATTGTCGCCACGCTCCCGCTCGTTTTTGTGCTGTTTGTCAAGGACACTGTTGAAAGCCTGTTTTCCAGCACGCTGTTTGTCGGAATTGCGCTGATGCTGACCGGGCTTGTTATTTTTCTTTCCGACCGCGCGGCAAAGGGCGAAAAAAACGAGCGCAGCGTCACGCTGCTTGACGCGCTGCTTATCGGTCTTGCGCAGCTTGCCGCCGTTGTGCCGGGGCTGTCACGCTCGGGCATGACCATTTCGGCCGGCCTTAGCCGCCGCCTTGACCGTAGCTTTGCCGTCAAGTTTTCCTTTTTGCTGTCCCTGCCGGCAGTCATCGGCGCCAACATTTTAAGTCTTGTTAAGGCTCTCGGCACAGGCGTGGACGCGGCGCTCATTCCAGCCTACTGCATTGGAGTCGCCGCGGCCGCCATTTCCGGCTACTTCGCGATCCGCTTAATGCGTTATATCGTCAAAGCCGGGAAGTTCGGCGGCTTTGCCTACTACTGCCTGGGCATGGGCGCGTTGACCATTTTACTGACTGTTTTTTAGCACAGCTATATTTGTACGAAAGAGAGGTGACCGGACATGCCGGCTGCAAAGAGAAAAAAACGCGCGAGTAAGATGCCCGCCGCGGCAAAGCCCCGTCCCATCCGGCGCGAAGTCGGTTCGGTCGTATTCATTTTTCTTTCCGTATTCGCTTTTTTAGGCTTATTCAATGTGAAGGCGCTGCTCATTAACCTCATCTGCGGGCTTGCGTGGGGTCTGATGGGCTGGGGCTTTTATCTTCTGCCTTTTTCTCTGCTCGGGTGCGGAATCGTTCTCCTTTTTCACCGGGGCAGGCCGGTCGCTCTGCGTCTGTGGTGCACGATGCTCGCGCCCTTCCTTCTCGGCGCTATTCTGCATCTTTTTCTGCCGGTCAAGGTCTATCCCTGGTCCTGGAATCTCTTCCGGCAGTTTTACACGGACGGCCTGAGCCATACGGGCGGCGGCGTATTCGGCGGGATTTTATCTATGGCGCTGACCGGCGCCGTAAGCCGCATCGGAGCCGCGATCGTATTTATTGTGGGCTTTATTGCCCTGACACTGGGCGCGCTTAACCTGTCCATACCAAAAATAGTCGATCTTCTGCGCCGTGAGCGCCCCATCTATGAACCGGAGCCGCCGCGTCCGGTACCCGCCGCGCCCGTTGCGGCCTCCGCAAAATTCAGAAAACAGATAGATATTCCGCTTGACGACGCGGTTTCCGCGCCGCCCGAGCCTGTAAAGGGTCTTTTTAAGGGGAAAAATCCCGCCGTGCGTACGCCGGCGGACGTGATGATCCCGCCCGACGCGCTCGGCACGACACAGGCGGCGCCGGAACCCATTCCCGCCGCGCCGCCGGTCCCCGCCGCGGCCGTACCGGTCACGCCGCCCTCCCCAAAATCGGAAAAAGCCAAACCCGAGCCCGCACCCGAAAACAACGCTGTTTCCGGTCCGGGCTATGCCTTCCCGCCCATCACGCTGCTCACCGCGGGCGGGCCCTCCAATGTCGTGGACGGATCGGAGGAGCTTAAAACCAACGCGCATCGCCTGATGGAGACCATCCACAGCTTCGGCATCGAGGCGCGCATCATCAACGTTACGCGCGGCCCCACGGTCACGCGCTACGAACTTGAAATGGACAAGGGCGTCAAGCTTTCTCGTCTGACCGGCCTGTCCGACGACATAGCGCTCTCCCTGGGCGCGTCGGGCGTGCGCATCGCGCCTATCCCCGACAAGATCGCCGTGGTGGGCATTGAGGTGCCAAACAAGCTCGTTTCCATCGTTTACATACGCGACGTGATCGCATCCAGAGAATTTTTAAGCAGTCCGAGCAAGGTTTCCTTTGCCATCGGTAAGGATATTTCAGGACAGTGCATCGTGGGCGATATCGCGAGGCTTCCCCACCTGCTCATTGCCGGTACGACCGGCTCGGGCAAATCGGTATGTATGAATTCGCTCATTATCAGCCTTTTATATAAGTCCTCGCCCGAGGACGTCCGGCTCATCATGATCGACCCGAAAATGATCGAGCTTGGCATCTATAACGGCATCCCGCATCTGCTCATCCCCGTGGTCACAGACCCCAAAAAGGCCTCCGGCGCGCTGCAATGGGCTGTTACCGAGATGATGAAGCGCTACAAGCTGTTTTCAGAGCGCAGCGTGCGCGACATTTTCGCTTACAACGCCTCTGTCTTGAAGGACCCGGACTGCGGGCTGAGTAAGCTCGCGCAGATTGTCATCGTCATCGACGAGCTGGCCGACCTGATGCTCGTTGCCGCCAAGGAAGTGGAAGAATCGGTGTGCCGCATCGCGCAGATGGCGCGCGCGGCCGGCATGCATCTGGTCATTGCCACCCAGCGCCCTTCGGCGGACGTTATCACCGGCATCATGAAGGCCAATATTCCCTCCCGCATTGCCTTTGCCGTCGCGTCGCAGCTTGAGTCGCGCATCATCCTCGATACCATGGGCGCTGAAAAGCTGGTCGGTCGCGGCGACATGCTCTATTTCCCATTGGGCATTGCAAAACCCGCCCGTATACAGGGCACGCTCATATCCGGCTCCGAGGTCGAAGCCGTGGTCGATTACATCAAGCGCAGCAGTGAACCCGAGTATTCAGAAGAAATTATCCAGCACATCGAGCGGCAGGCGGAAGCAGCGCCCGGCTCATCCTCCTCGGGTACATCCATACCGGAAAACGATGAGGATGATTTACTGCCGGCGGCAATCGAAGTCGTGGTGGAAACAGGGCAGGCCTCGGTTTCGATGCTGCAGCGCCGCCTTAAGCTGGGCTATTCACGCGCGGCGCGGCTGGTCGATCAGATGGAAGAGCGCGGCATCGTCGGTCCTTTCGAGGGCTCCAAGCCCCGACAGCTTTTAATTACGCGCCAGCAGTGGCAGGAAATGCAGCTGCGGCGAAACGATATGGATGAATAATCGCAATATACAAAGAAGCAGGGCGTCCGGTCAAGCCGGACGCCCTGTTTCGCTCTATGCCTTCTACATGATCCTACATCGTCAGCGTTCCGTTTTCTCCCTCGAGAATAATCAAAATCTGCTGCTCCAGACCTGTCTGCGCGTTGATATAGACGATATATCTCTTTTTATCCGGCGCGGTGCATTTAAACTCGTGGCAGAATACGTCGTTTTTACCCTCAGAAGGAACAATTGCAGGCTGATAGGAATCCACCGCAAGCTCGGGCGAAACCTTTGCCTGCGCCTGTGCCTTTGTGACAGCGGGCGATTTGATGGTGCGCTGCGTGTGACTCATGATATACCCGCGCGCCTCAAAGCCTACCATTTTCCCCGTATCCTGCGCGATGGATACCTTAACCAGGTCGGGATAGCACATCACACCGTCCTGTACATAGGCGAAATTTACAAGGACGATGTTATCCTCCATCATCCAGTAGGATTCCTTCATGCTCTGATAGCCCGCACTCTCCAAAAACGCCCGCGCTTTTTTAACACAGTCCTCCGGCTTGAGCTTGGCCGCGGTAACGGATCGTGAATTGAGCACGTCGAGCACCACGCCGCCCGCAGCTGTCACATCCACCGTCATCTCTCCCCCGTCAACCTGCCCGTAAAACGTATAGGCGCGGACTTTGCCCTCGTTGGTAATTTGATATTTTAAAAGCTCGGGCTTGACGCCGATAAACTCAGCGGCGTTTTTCTGCGCCTGCTCGATGCTGACCTCGGGCTTCCCCTTTAAATACAGCGCCTCAAGCTTGTCGATATGCGCGGAAAACGGCCCGTCGTAAATAAGCGTGGGAAACTCCGGAAATTCCGCCTCAAGCTGCTGGATGGAATAGTTCACGTTTTCGGTATAGTGGTTCTGCTGCTCACCGGAAAGCTGCTGCTGCGCCTGCTGGATGTCTCCGATGCGCAGTGTCTTCTCATTGACCTCCGCCTGAAGCTCGGAAAGCTGCTGGGCAATCTGCTGCGCGCTTTGGCTGAGCAGGGTCAGATTTTTTCGCTCCTCCGAGGAAAATCCGGTGCCGGTAATCGCGTTTTTGGAAAGCGAGTGCGCGTAATCACCGGCCTGTGACAGGAATTTCGCCGTGTTTTCAAGCTCGATAAAGGCGTAAGGAAGCTGCGCAAGCGTCGCCTGCGCGGACGACGCCTCCTGATAGATTTGCGCCGTAAGCGCCGACATCATGGACGGCGTGTTGGCGTAAATGCCTTTCTGAAGCGTCGTATCAATGTTCGAGACGTTGGTCACAAGGTCCGTAAAGGCGCGCTGCTGCCCCATTTCGATATGGCGTCTGAAAACATACGCCGTGCGCCAGCCCGCGAAGGCAACGCCCCCTAAAATTAACACAACCCCCATGCCGTAGCTGACGATACGCACCAGCGTGCGGCGCTTGAGGTTTATGTTGAGCTTAGCCATGCCATCATGTCCTTCCCTGTCAGAATGAATTCCCATTTTCCTGCAGCCTGCGTTTTTTGCCCTGCCGTGCCGCAAACCCGACCGGTGCGCGATAAATACGTTTTGCGCAGGCGACCGACGCGCGCGCCCGCCGCGTGTACCGTATTATATTTACCGGAAAAAGGGCAGGATATACCATGCCGTTTGCCGCCGTTACAATTGAAAAAGTCGGAAATATATGTTATTCTATCTGTAATGTTCCAAGTAGTTAAAAAGTTATACACTTAAAGTGGTGAAAGAAATGGATAATACCCTGCTTGCCCAGCTTCTGTTTCCCGGACCTCATGCCACGCCGGAGGAAATGGAAGCCAAATACCCAAAAAGAAACCTGCCCGAAGGCGCGAAGGTCACACGAATGGGACCCAGCCCAACGGGCTTTATGCATCTGGGAAACCTGCTTGCGGCCGTGACCTCGGAGCGTCTCGCGCACCAGAGCGGCGGCGTCTTTATCCTGCGCATTGAGGACACCGATGAAAAGCGGGAGGTCGCCGGCGGCGTCGAAGCCATCATCAGCGCCTTTTCTCGCTTTGGTCTTGTTTTTGATGAAGGCGCCACCGAAACCGGCGACCGCGGGGCCTATGGGCCATACCGACAGCGTCAGAGAGCCGAAATTTATCATGTTTTTGCGCGTGAGCTGGTGCTGCGCGGGCTTGCCTATCCCTGCTTCTGCACGGAAGAGGAGCTGTCCGCCATGCATTCGTGTCAGGAGGCGGAAAAAGCCAACTTCGGCTATTACGGCCCGTGGGCAAAGCACCGCGACATGCCCCTTGCGGACATTCAGAAAGAGCTCGCCGCGGGCAAGCCCTATGTTCTGCGTCTGCGCTCGCCGGGGGATCCCGCGCGCCGCACGCGCCATCTGGATCTTATCAAAGGCGAGATGGAGCTTCCCGAAAACGAGCAGGATGTCGTGCTTTTGAAATCCGACGGCATTCCCACCTATCATTTTGCCCACATTGTGGACGACCACCTCATGCGCACCACGCACGTCGTGCGCGGAGACGAATGGCTGGCCACGCTGCCCATTCATCTTCAGCTTTTTGATCTTTTCGGCTGGCCGCGTCCGCAGTATGCGCACATCGCGCCGCTGATGAAGCTGGATAACGGCTCCAGGCGCAAGCTTTCAAAGCGCAAGGATCCGGAGCTTGCGCTGGATTATTACCATGCGGAGGGATACCCCGTGCAGTGCGTGCTGGAATATCTGCTGACCATACTCAATTCCAATTTTGAGCAGTGGCGGACTGAAAACCAAACGTCCGGCTTTGACGCATTCCCCTTTACCTGTGAAAAGATGAGCGCGGCCGGCGCGCTGTTTGACATAGACAAGCTGCGCGACGTAAGCAAAAACACCATCGCGCGCATGACCGCCGAAGAGGTTTACGCGCAGGTGCTCGACTGGGCGCACGAATATGACAGGGACTTATACGCGCTTCTGGCACGCGACGCGCGCTGCGCAACGGATATTTTTTCCATCGGGCGCGGCGGTGAAAAGCCGCGCAAGGATCTAGCCGCATGGAAAGAAGCGCGCGCATATATGGACTTTTTCTATGACGAGCTTTTTTTACCAGCCGAAGCTTTCCCCGCGTCTGTTGCATCTGGCGACGCACGCTCGATTCTTGAAAATTATCTGCCGCTTTTTGACCCGGACGACGCGCAGGCGGACTGGTTTGACAAAATCCGCGCGCTCTCCGCGCAGCTTGGTTTTGCCCCGGAAACAAAGCTATATAAGAAAAATCCGCAGGATTATAAGGGACATGTGGGAGACGTGAGCATGGTGCTGCGCGTCGCTGTGACCGGCCGGACCAATTCGCCCGATCTGCATCAGGTCATGCGTCTCCTGGGCCGCGAGCGTGTTCTTGAACGTATTGAGGCCGCAATCGGCCGGCTAAAAAAACAGGGGGGAAACGCCAATGGATGAAACCACTTCCAATTTCATACATGACATGATCAACGCCGAGATTTCCGCGGGCTTCTCCGGGCGCATACACACGCGTTTTCCGCCCGAGCCCAACGGCTACCTGCACATCGGCAGCGCGAAAGCCATTTGGATCAACTATTCCACCGCGAAGAAATACGGGGGGCTTTTTAACCTGCGCTATGACGACACGAACCCCGTCAAGGAAGACGACGAGTACGTCGATGCCATCGAGGCTGACCTGCGCTGGCTTGGCGCCGTGCCGGATCATATTTTCTACGGCTCGGATTATTTCGATCAGTGCTATGAATACGCCGTCAAGCTTATCAGGGACGGGAAGGCCTATGTGTGCGACCTGTCCGCCGAGGACATGCGCGAATATCGCGGCACGCTCACGCAGCCGGGAAAAAACTCACCCTACCGCGAGCGCGGCATACAGGAAAACCTCGATTTGTTTGAGCGCATGAAGGGCGGCGAGTTCCCGGACGGAGCGCGCACGCTGCGGGCAAAAATAGATATGTCCTCGTCCAACCTCAACCTGCGCGACCCGGCTATCTACCGCATCCTGCATGTCAGCCACCACCGCCAGGGCGACAAGTGGTGCATCTACCCTCTTTATGACTTTGCCCACCCCATACAGGACGCGCTCGAGGGCATCACGCATTCGCTGTGCTCGATCGAATTTGAAAATCACCGGCCGCTGTACGACTGGGTGGTCAATCAGATCGACTTTGAAAAAAAGCCTCATCAGACCGAGTTCGCGCGCTTAAACGTGACGTATACCATCATGAGCAAGCGCTATCTGCGGTATCTGGTGGAGTCCGGGCTGGTCGACGGGTGGGACGACCCGCGCATGCCCACGCTGTGCGCGCTTCGCCGGCGCGGCTTTACCCCGTCGTCCATTTTTGAGTTTGTCAAAAAAGCCGGCGTGTCGAAAACGTACAGTCTGGTGGACATCGGGCTGCTGGAGTTCTGCATCCGCGACGAACTAAATAAAACGGCGCTGCGGCGCGTCGCGGTCACAAAGCCGCTCAAGGTCGTGCTCACCAACTATCCGGAAGGCCAGACCGAATATATCACCCTGCCCAACAACCCCGAGGACGAATCGGCCGGTACGCGTCAGGTCCCGTTTTCGCGTGAGCTTTTTATCGAACGTGCCGATTTTGAAGAGAACCCGCCGCCCAAGTACCACCGTTTAAAGCCGGACGGCGAGGTGCGCTTGCTGGGCACCTATTTTATCCGCTATGAGCGCGCCGTATACGATGAAACAGGCGAGCTTTCCGAGCTTCACTGCACCTACGACCCGGAGACCCGTGCCGGGCAGTCTCCCGACGGACGCAAGGTCAAGGGCACCATCCACTGGGTGGAAGTGAAAAACGCCGTGACCGCGCAGCTGCGGCTCTACGACCGGCTCTTCACGCTGGAAAACCTCAACGACATGCCGGAGGATAAGAATTTCGACGATTATCTCAACCCGGCCTCGCTTGAGGTGCTGGAAAACTGCAAGCTTGAGCCCTGCCTGAAGGATGCGTCCGCGGGTGAGCGCTTCCAGTTCGTGCGCACGGGCTATTTCTGCGCGGACTCGCGCAATCCCGGCGTCTTTAACCGGATCGTACCGCTCAAGGACGGCTTTTCAAAGCAGGCTTCAAAATAGCCCTTCTGCGCAAAACCTGAAGATTACGGAGGTCTGTATGTCATATACTTTTTCCGACCGCATCTCGTCGCTCAAGCCCTCGGCCATCCGCGAGATTTTTAAGGCGCTGGCCGACCCGGAGATGATCTCCTTCGCCGGGGGAAACCCCGCCCCGGAAACGTTTCCCACCGATATCATGGCGAAAATCGCCGCCGGGCTATTTGAAAAGCAGTCCGCCGGCGCGCTTCAGTACGGCATTACCGAGGGCTATCCCCGTCTGCGCGAGCTGGTGGCGGCACGGCTCAAGGATAAATACGGCATCGGGCGCGACTTTGATGAAACCATCATCGTCACGGGCGGCCAGCAGGGCATCGAGCTGACGACTAAGGTTCTCATAAACGAGGGGGACACCGTCCTGTGCGAACAACCCGCCTTTATCGGCGCGCTCAACGCCTTCCGCTCCTACAAAGCAAATCTTGTGGGCGTGCCCGTCGACGCCGAGGGCATGAACATGGATGCCCTTGAACTTAAGCTTCGGGAAAACCCCGGCGCGAAGTTTATTTATCTTGTCCCCACCTTCCAGAACCCCTCGGGCGTGACGCTGTCGCTTGCGCGCCGTAAAAGAGTTCTGGAACTTTCCAAAGCCTACGACGTCATGATACTTGAGGACAACCCCTATTTTGAGCTGCGCTACTCCGGCGCGTATGTCCCGCCGATCAAAAGCATGGACGAATCGGGCCGCGTGATCTATGTCGGCTCATTTTCCAAGGTCATCTCCCCCGGCATGCGCATCGGCATGGTGTGCGCGCCGGCCGAAATCATATCAAAGCTCGTTGTGGCAAAGCAGGTGTCCGACGTGCATACAAACCAGTTTTTCATGATGCTCGTGGCGCAGCTGCTTGAAAGCTATGATCTTGACGCGCACATTGAGAAGGTATGCGCGCTCTACCGGATCAAACGCGACCATATGCTTGCGGCTATGGAGCGCCATCTTGCCGGCAAGGCAAACTGGAACGTGCCCGACGGCGGGCTGTTCATCTGGATGGAGCTGCCGGCGGGCTTCGACGGGGCCGAGCTGTGCCGGAGGATGACCGCAAACAAGGTCGCCGCCGTTCCGGGTTGTGCGTTCATGCCGGATGAAAACGCCGTTTCCCCCGGCCTGCGCCTGAATTTCTCTCTGCCCTCGCTTGAGCAGATCGACACCGGCATCGAAATCATGGGCCGCTGTCTTGACCAGTACCTGAAATAATCGCTCCCATATCCGCGCGCCTTCACCGGGCGGCGGAGGACTTAATAAATCACTGCGGAGGCTATCATGGATATACCGGAAAAAAAGAAACGTATCTTCAGCGGCATACAGCCCAGCGGTAAAATAACGCTCGGCAACTACTTAGGCGCGGTAAAAAACTGGGCGGACATGCAGGACGCCTACGACTGCATCTACTGCATTGTGGATCTGCACGCCATCACGCTGCGTCAGGACCCCGCCATGCTGCGAAAGCAGACCTACGAGGCCTTTGCCCAGGTCGTCGCGTGCGGCATCGACCCGAAAAAGAGCATCCTGTTTATACAGAGCCACGTGCACGAGCATGCCGAGCTTAGCTGGATACTCGGCTGCAATACAATGTTCGGGGAGCTTTCCCGCATGACGCAGTTTAAGGACAAGGCGGCAAAGTACCCGGAAAACATAAACGCCGGACTGTTCACCTACCCTGTGCTCATGGTGTCGGACATTCTTTTGTATCAGGCCGATCTTGTGCCGGTGGGCGAGGATCAGCGCCAGCACCTGGAGCTGACAAGGAACGTTGCCCAGCGCATAAACTCCGTTTACGGAGACACCTTTACGATGCCGGATATCTACACGCCCAAGGTGGGCGCTAAAATCATGAGCTTGACCGACCCGACGCAGAAAATGTCCAAATCCGACCCCAATCCGGGGTCTTATGTGCTTTTGTCGGACAGCACCGATGAAATCATGCGGAAATTCAAGCGCGCGGTCACCGACAGCGATTCCTGTGTGCGCTATCATGCGGATAAGCCCGGCGTTTCCAACCTGATGACCATCTACTCCGCTGCCACAGGCAAGAACTATGAGGAGATCGAACGGGAATTCGACGGTAAGGGCTACGGCGTGTTCAAGCCCGCCGTGGGAGAGGCCGTGGACAGCCTTCTGCGCCCCACGCGCGAGCGTGCAAAGCAGCTCATGGAGGATCGCGGTTACCTTGAGGACCTGTTCAGTGAGGGCGCTGCGCGCGCCTCACAGCTGGCAGGACGCACAATGGAAAAAGTCTGCAAAAAAGTGGGCTTCATAAAGAAGAGGTGATCGTGCTTGCACATTGATTTTACGCTTGTTTTGCTGGTTTTGGCGACCGCCGCGCTGGCCTTTTTCATCTGCTTCGTGTCCACCCCGCTTGTGCGCATGTTTGCTCAAACGGTGGGCGCCGTGGACATTCCGCAGGACGAACGGCGCATGCACAAAAAGCCCATCACCCGTTTGGGCGGGCTTGCCATCTTTCTGGGCTTTATTTTCAGCGTCCTTTTGTTTGCGGATATCAACCGGCAGCTTCAGGGGATTCTGCTCGGCGCGGTGGTCATCGTCGTTCTGGGCGTCATTGACGACATTATGCGCCTGGACGCATGGATCAAGTTTATCGTGCAGATCGGCGCCGCACTGATCCCGGTATTTCATGGCGTCATCATTCAGCATCTGTCAAACCCAAATATATTCAGCTCCGACAAATATCTGTCGCTGGGCGTTTTCTCCATCCCGGTCACGGTCATCTGGATCGTTATCATCACAAACTCCGTAAACCTTATCGACGGGCTCGACGGGCTTGCCGTGGGCGTTTCGACCATCGCCTCGTTTTCGCTGCTGGTCATTGCCATCATGCTGACCGAGCCGAACGTCGCCATTGTCACGGCGGCACTCGTGGGCGGATGCGTGGGCTTCCTTCCTTACAACCTCAACCCCGCAAAAATGTTCATGGGCGATACGGGCGCTACTTTTTTAGGCTACATCCTCGCGACGGTATCCATTCAGGGCCTTTTTAAGTTTTACGCCATCATTTCTTTCGCCGTGCCGTTTCTCATCCTCGGTCTTCCCATCTTTGACACCGCGTTTGCCATCATCCGGAGGATTTTGAAAGGTCAAAGCCCCATGCACGCCGACCGCAGCCATGTACACCACAGGCTCATCGATATGGGTTTTTCGCAAAAGCAGTCGGTGGCCATCCTCTACGCTATGTCGGCCATTCTTGGCCTTGCCGCGGTCGTGCTCACCTCGTCCGGAGAGTTCAAGGCCATGCTGCTGCTGCTGGCGGTGCTTGTGACGCTTGCAATCGGTTCACATGTCATGCTGCTAAACGGCTCGAAGGGCCCGGGCGACACCCCCGAGCCGCCGGACGACGCGATCGAGCCCGAACCCGACGCAAACAACCGGAAAGAGGACGGTTCCGATGAAAACAAACCGGACGACACCGCGCCAAAATAGACGCTCTAATCTGATGTTTTTCCGTCCGGCTTTTATTAACCATTTTGGGAGGCAATTATGAGCAAAATTAAGGTCATGTCGGTTTTCGGCACGCGGCCGGAAGCCGTCAAGATGGCGCCGCTCGTACTTAAGCTCGGACAGTGCCCGCAGATCGAAAGCCTGTGCTGCGTGACGGCACAGCACCGCGAAATGCTTGATACGGTGCTTGATATTTTTCATGTGAAGCCCGATTTTGACCTGGATATCATGGAGGAGGGGCAGACGCTCTCTTCCATCACCACCAAAACTCTGGGTGGGCTTACCGGCGTCTTCGCGCAGGCAAGCCCCGATCTGATCCTGGTACATGGCGATACCTCGACCACGTTTGCCGCCGCGCTTGCCGCCTTTTATGCAAAAATAAAGGTCGGGCATGTCGAAGCCGGCCTGCGCACCTTTGACAAATACTCCCCCTATCCGGAGGAGATGAACCGTAGGCTGACGGGCGATATTGCCGACCTGCATTTCTGCCCTACGCTGCAAAACAGCGAAAACCTCCGGCGGGAGAACATAACCGACGGGATTTTCATAACGGGCAACACCGTCATCGACGCCATGGGATATACCGTACGCCCCGATTACCCGTTTGACTTACACGCGCTCGGTGATGTTGATTTTGACCGCTCCCGTGTCATTCTGCTCACCGCGCACAGGCGCGAAAACTACGGGCAGCCGCTTGAAAATATCTTTTCGGCTGTACGCGGCATCGTGGAGCGTTTTGACGATGTTGAGGTGGTTTATCCCGTCCACCCGAGCCCCGCGGTCTTTAACGGTGCGCACGCCGCGCTTGGCGGCGTGCCGCGCATCCATCTGATAGCCCCGCTGCCCGTTGACGCAATGCACAATTTGATTTCTCGCTGCCATCTGGTCATGACGGATTCGGGCGGGCTTCAGGAAGAGGCGCCGGCCATGGGCAAGCCCGTGCTGGTGCTGCGCCGCGAAACCGAGCGTCCCGAAGCGGTGCGCGCGGGTACGGCCCGGCTTGCCGGCGTTGAACGCGCGGATATCTTTGAAATGGCCTGTACGCTTTTGGACTCACAGGAGGAATACGCAAAAATGGCGCACGCGGTCAATCCCTACGGCGACGGACAGGCCTGCAGCCGTATTGCGCAGGCGGTTCTGTCTCATTTTTCTCTGGGCCCGGCGCCGGATATGTTTTTGCCAAAATATTGATTTTTCACCCGTGCTGTGACTCATGATTGCTTTTTATGTGCCTTTAGGAGGTCTGAAATGACCAGAAAGCGCATCACTCTGCTGTCCGTGTTGGCAGCTATGATTTTGATGATCAGCCTGTTTATGAGTTTTCTGGGCGCCGATATTTTCGGCGGCGCGGATAAACCCATCGTACTGCCAAGCCCCGTGGATCTGTCAAGCCCGGGTTCGGGTGAGCCCTATGATTTTCCGACCGCGCCGCCAAAGCAGGTGCTGCCGGTCTCGGTCACGCCCGATTCGGTGCAGCGGGTCATTTCCACGCTTGTACGGCCGAAAAGTTATTTTTACAGGCTTGATATCAATCTGTACTGGACCGGCGGGCAAAGCAGCCTTCAGCGCAGGATCTATATGCACGACGGATATTCGCACATTGATTTTCTCAGCTCCGCGGGAAAAGTGGAAAAAAGCGCTGTCTCCGGCGGCGGAAAGATTTTTTACTGGACTCCCGGCAGCGCGCAGTTTTATAAAGGCGCCGCGGGAGAGGCAACTGCGGACGACATTCAGAGCATCCCCACATATGAAGACATTCTCGTACTGGATAAGGCCGCCATCACCTCTGCGAGCTATACGCAGTATGAGGATCAGGACTGCATCTATGTAAGTACCCATGACAAGGCGCTTGACTGTACCGATCACTACTGGGTCAATCTGCACAGCGGCCTTCTCGTTACTTTTGAACGCTATCAAGGCGATACGCTTGTCTGCCGCGCGTCCATGACGCTGCTTGACCTGTCCGAGCCGTCCGATGAGAAGTTCAGACTGCCCAACCGTACGCTTGCATGGGATATGGGATAATCCTTCGCAAAAAAGAAGCTTTCCTCAGAGAGGAAAGCTTCTTTATAAGCCTCTTCGATACAGCGCTTAGCGGCCCATCAGCAGCAAAAGCGCCAGCAGGATAATGATCTCATCGTCATCGCTTTCTATGGATAAAAACAGGATGATCAGCAGCAGCAGGATATCCCCTGTGTCCAGGTTAAATTTAAGCCCCTTTAGAAAGTTGCCGATCAGCATTTTCCCCTGACCTGCCGGCTCTTTTCTTTCCTCATGCCGCTCCGGCGCACTGGGAATCTGCGGCGCGGGATGGGCTCGCGCGTCTACGCGCGAGTAAACCTCGTCATCCTGTCCGCCGGCCGACACATACCGGTTATACATCGTCCAAGCCCCCTATCAAGCCCGAAAGCGCCTGTTTTGCCACCTTTGCGATTTTGACCATTTTTACGGCATTGTCGATTTTATCGCATCGCTCACGGCGCACATAAGGCCTGAGCGCCATCAGAAGCGCGGTCTGCCGGCTGTCCTGACTTGAATATGTACCCATCAGTTTTACCGCCATGGACAGAAGCTTTGGGTCGAGGCCCTGCAGCGGGGAACCCCCGCCCTTTCCTCCCCCGAGTGCTGAAATCAGCCCCACCAGATTCCCGGAATCCGAATGCGACAGAGCTGCGGCTTGCTGTTCCGGCTCCGGCGCCGTTTTCTCCGCGCCGTCGCCTGCCAGAGCACGCACGGTTTTCATCACCTGCTCAAGTGCGTCCGGATTCGACAAAAGGGAGGATATTTTTTCTTCCAGCTCGCCCATTTTTCCTCCCTTTCTCTCTATTCATGAATGTGCCAAAATGATCGTATAGGCGGTTTTATTCCTTCATAAGGTCAATGATATGCTTTGCCATGTCTATGCCCTCGGGCGTTGACAGCAGCGAGGACAAGAGCTTTTTGGCTGTGTCGCCGTCTCCCTTTGAGGCCGCCTCGGCCGCGGTTTTGAGTGCGTCTCCACTGCCGCCGGCGAGCATCGCTAAAAGCTGCCTGCCCTCAGGCTTGTTTAGAAGCGCGGATATTTTGTCCAGGTTTCCGAGTACTTTTGCGCCCTGCGGCGTGTTTAGAAGTGCCTTGGCCAATACCTCATATTCATTCATTGTATAGCCTCCATCGGGCAGTGCCGCCCAGCGGCCTGCATTTTTGCGCGGTCCCGGAATTTTCCGCGGGTCCTGCCCAAAATCACGGTGCTTTGCTCAGCCCGCCTGCAATAGTATATGCGCGGCGCGGTATACAAGATACCCATATAAAGGAGTTTGTTTGGTAAAACATGAAGCTTCTTATTTTTTCAGATTCACACGGACACATATCCGAAATGGAGCGCGCCCTCCGGGCTGAAAAGCCCGACATGATTTTTCATCTGGGCGACCATGTATCGGATGCGCACAGGCTGACCAGACTCTCGGGCATACCGCTGGTTTCAGTCAGAGGAAACTGCGATATAGACGCCGACGAGCCGGAATGCCGCATCGCTGAACCGGGCGGATACCGGATATTTCTGACGCACGGACATATCTATCAGGTCAAATACGGCCTGGAGCGCGCTTTGCTCGCGGCACGGGAGCGCAGCGCCTTTGTGTTTTTGTTCGGGCATACGCACACACCGCTGTACACCATGCACGAAGGCATGCATGTTTTCAATCCCGGCAGCGTTTCGGGCGCGCACACCGCGCGAAAAACCTACGGGGTCATTACGCTTTCGGATGAGGATTTCCGTATGGATATCCGCGATGTGTAAGGCTCATAGAATATCCGCTGAGCAAATACGATTTGGCACTTCGTGAACCAATGCGGCTGTTGTATTTTTGATTTGCTGGACAGGCATTAATATAATGTCCACTAAACAAATGCGTTTTGCGAAACGCATTTGTAAAAAGAGCAAAACTTGCTCTTTTTAACGGCAACACATACCTGTTTTGCCGTTCCAGATGCATTGATTGACCGCCTGAATGGATTTCCGGACACACTCCGCAAATCCATTGTGCAAGGCTTTTTTTCGCGTGCGGCAAAGAGCCTTGCACTTGAACAATTCAAAAACGCTGTCAAAGTATTGCAGTTATTGCGTTTTTGAATTGTTCAGCAGACATTAATATAAAGGAAAAGAGGCCGGTGTATGAACAATCTTATAAAGCCCCAAAGACTGCGTCCGGGGGATACGGTCGCCGCCGTGAGCCTGTCATGGGGCGGCGCCGGGGATCCCGACCTGCTGTGGAGATACGCGCGCGGGAAAAAAAGGCTCGAAGAGGAATTCGGTCTGCATGTGCGCGAGATGCCCAATGCGCTCAAAGGCAGCGGTTTTGTGTACACCCATCCGGAAAAGCGGGCGGAGGACCTAATGGCCGCGTTTATGGACAAGGACATTCGGGGAATCTTCACCACGATCGGCGGGGACGACAGCATCCGTATGCTTCCATACATCGACTTTTCTGTTATCCGCAATAACCCAAAGGTCTTTCTGGGTTACTCGGACACGACCGTCGCCCATTTTATGTGTTTATGCGGCGGGCTGTCCAGCTTCTACGGCGCGTCGGTGCTCGCCGAGTTCGCGGAAAACGTAGATATGTTCTCCTATACCAAGGAATATGTGAAAAAAACGCTGTTTGACAGCCGTCCGATTGGATTAATTCCCGCCGCCCCCGGCTGGACAAGCGAATATCTGGCCTGGGAGGAAAAAAATAGAGACACCGCCAGAGAGCTTACCCAGAACAGCGGCTATGAGGTTTTGCAGGGCACAGGCCGCGTGCAGGGACGCCTGATCGGCGGCTGCATCGACGTGCTTGAAATGCTCAAGGGCACCAGCCTGTGGCCCGTGCCGGAAGCCTTTGAGGACGCCATTTTGTTTCTGGAAACCTCGGAGGATATGCCGGAACCGAGATATATCGAGTGCTGGCTGCGAAACTACGCCGCGCAGGGTATTCTGCACAGGCTGCGCGGTATTTTATGGGGAAAGCCCTATCACCACCGCTATTATGAGGCGTATAAGCAGGCCATACAAAAGGTGCTTTGCCTTGAGTACGGACTATGCGACCTGCCCGTGCTTTATAACATGAATTTCGGCCACACCGAGCCTATGCTATGCCTGCCCTATGGCGCGTTGGCTGAAATCGACTGTGACAAGTCCGCCTTTTCCATCCTCGAGTCCGGCGTAAGCGAAACGGCTCAATAAGCCGCATGCGCGGTTTATTGAGCCGAATTTAGCCGCGCCAAAGAAGAAAAATGCCCAGACCTCCCGCAAAAGCTTTTGCCTGTTTCGTGGATCGGCACAGACCCGCCGGGATTTCATTCCCGTAAAAAAAAGGCTGCCCATGGAACATGGGCAGCCTTTTTAAGCGTTATGATTGCGGTATATGCCGTAACAGGGTCCTGCATTTGAGCAAAGCAAAAAACCATCAAACCGTTGCAGCTGTTGTCTTTTTGCAGACATTCTTAAGATTCGGTGTATGTCTTATTCACCCGCCCGGAGCTTTTCGGCATGGTCAGCCCGGATGAGCCCGTCGATGATTTCGTCGATATCCCCGTTCATGATCGCTTCGATTTTGTAAAGCGTCAAACCGATCCGGTGGTCGGTCACCCTTCCCTGCGGAAAATTATAGGTGCGGATGCGCTCGGATCGGTCGCCCGTGCCGACCTGACTTTTTCGCTCGGCCGCGATGGCGCTTGCCTGCTTTTCCCGCTCCGCGTCATACAGCTTCGAGCGCAGAATTTTCATCGCGCGGTCGCGGTTTTTAAACTGGCTACGCTCATCCTGACATTCCACCACAATGCCGCTGGGCAAATGCGTGATGCGTATGGCCGACTCCGTCTTGTTGACGTGCTGTCCGCCCGCGCCGCTTGAACGGAAGGTATCGATCTGCAGCTCGGTTGGATTGATGTCAACCTCAACCTCCTCCGCCTCGGGCAACACCGCCACGGTGACGGTGGAGGTGTGTATTCTCCCGGAAGCCTCGGTATCCGGCACGCGCTGCACGCGGTGCACACCGCTTTCAAACTTCAAGCGCGACCACGCGCCGCCGCCTTCCATAAGAAAGGAAATTTCCTTGATGCCGCCAAGCTCTGTTTCGTTTAAATTGAGCACCTCGGCCTTCCAGCGCCTGTTTTCCGCGTACATGGAATACATGCGGTAAAGTCCATAGGCAAACAGCGCGGCTTCCTCGCCGCCCGCGCCCGCCCGGATCTCTACGATGACGTTTTTTGAATCATTCGGGTCGGTTGGCAGCAACAGCAGCTTCATCTCCTGCTCGAGGCGCTCCATACCTGCGCGGGCATCGTCATATTCCTCCTGCGCCAGCTGCCGCAGGTCGGCATCCGGCCTGCCGTCGAGCATTTCACGCGCCTCCCGCGCCTGTTTTTCATATGCCACATAGGTACGGTACGCCTCAATAATGGGCGTAAGCTCCTTTTGCTCCTTCATGAGCGCGGCGGCCTCGGCAGGTGCGGAATACAGCTCCGGACTTGACAGCCGTTCTTCAATGCCAATATATCGTGCTTCAATATCCTTCAGTTTTTCCAGCATAGAGAATAAAACCCTTTCCCGAATGTGATTTTTGTTATTTTCGATCGTTAAAGCCCAAGTCGGAATAATAAGCGTGTTTTTGCTACTTTGCACACATTGATTTCTTGCATCTTTTAGTGTTACTGCTTTGGCAAGGATTTAATTCACTGCCTGGGATTGCCGTTAGGCATCTTAATTGCTATCCCCTGCTTGTTGCTGCGTGTCTTGCATAAAACTTCGTCGGCATTCATTTGCCTTTTTTTGCTATCTGTTCCTCCACCGACGCGTGATTTTCTGCACACCGAATATAAGCAAAAACCACAGCGCGCCAGACTCCCCAGCGTCAATAAAGGCCGCAAGGTATGTATTCCCCTCGTATAGCCTGCTTGCAAACAAGAACACAAAAACACAGATTGCCACAATCAATGCGATACGATACTTTTTCATATTTAAGAGTCCTTTTCATCGTTTTTTGAAGAATCGACGTGTGAAAGAAACGCCCCGCCTCATAAAAACCACCCAAACGCAAATGCGGCCATCTCAAGAGCAATGCATGCATATAGGGCATCTTCCACAAAGCGCGCAAATAAACACCTTCTGGTTATTTTAATCTGTTTTAAGTATAATCTTGCTTCTTCTCCGTTGGATATGTCCGCTTCTAGTTCTTTTTGCATCCGCTTAAATCCAACCAGCACAGCAATAAAACCAACGGCCTCCAGAATGGTTATAAACGCCCAAATGCCAAACCCAAAATAAATAACTGTATTCCATGCATAAAAGTATATAACCAAAACAACGAGCGATGCCATTCCCCACCATGTGCAGTTTTTTTGTAGTTCTGATATTTGCTGTTTCCATTCGCATTCGTTTTCGTCGTCAATGCGCTTGCAATTAACTGTAATTAAAAATAGGAAAAACTTAAATATCACAGTCAATATGACAACATCGAGCATTATCGCGCCCCCTTTCCTATTCAATCTCCCTTATGCTTTTCAAATTTTCAAAATCCTCGTTCTCGATGTGATTTAGTTCGTGTTCAAGCGTTTTCATCTGCATGTCATAGCTGAGCTTAGCGTTAATGCATACAGCGCCCGCTAAAGCCCCAGCCGCATGAAGACAACGGAGAAATATTCGCGCACATAATATGCGGCCTTCAGGTATGCGTACGGGGTGGGCGAGGGCACGGCCACAGGCTCAAAGCCCTGCTCTTTGATCAGGCGCGACGCACGAAAAATGTGAAACTCATTGGTTATGACCGCGACGCGTACGTCCGACGCCGGTACTGCGCCGGTTTTTATAAGCTCGTGCAGGATCTCCGCGGAATACCGCGCGTTCTGCTCGGTGTCGCGCGCTTTCTCCTCTGTCAGGATGCGCGCGGATGAAATCCCCTTGGACTCCAGATAGATGCGCATAGCCTGCGCCTCCGTAATGCTCTCCCCGGGCCCGCGCGCGCCCGTGACCACCACAACCGAAGCCGGATTCTCCTCAAGCCAGTCCTGCGCCGCGCGCAGGCGGGACAGCAGCGCCAGAGAGGGCGTTTCCCCATTAAGCCCCGCGCCGAACACGACCGCGTACTGCGCACGGGTGTCCGGAGCCTTCCGGCCGCCGGAAATAAGCATGCCCTCAACAATAATAAACGAAGCCAGGAATAAAATGGCACCCAGCGTGAGCAGCCCGCGCATAAAAACCGCCGTGCGCCGCCAGCGCGCATGGCCGCACAGCCGGTTAAGCCCGGCCAAAGTCAGCAGCGCGAGTCCTGCGGCCGCCAAAAATAACCCGAGAAAGGAACTGCCCGGCAGCAGATAAAACACCGCGCCCGACACAAAGCATAAAAGCGCCAGCAGTGTGGGCAGAAACGCGAAATACGCACGCGCTTCGCCCCGGCCAGTAAAAAAGCCACTGCTCAAAGCGCCTGCACCTGCTTAATAAATTCTTCCACCGCGCGCGCATCCTCGTTTCCGTTGCCCGCTACGCTCAGCTGTGCGCAGTGCGTGAGGCTCACAATCGCGTCAAGCCGGCCGAATATTTCCGCATAGGACTGCTTGTCCCCGTGTGTCAGGATATACGCTATTTTTTTGATGCGAATATCATTTTGCCTGATAAAAGAAAGCGCAGGAGAAGAAAACCTGCCGGCCCACACCGGTGACGCGCAGATCACAAGGTCATATTCTTCGACCCGCGGGGCGTCGCCGGACAGGATAATATCCACGGGCTTTTCCTTCATGGCGTCCCTTGCGGATTTAAAAAAGCCGATGACGCCCTTGTATTCCTTTTTCAGGCGGATTTCCACCCTGTCCGCGCCCAGTCTGTCGCTGATTCTTTCCGCAAGGGCGCGCGTTTTCCCGGTTTTTGAATAGTAGGCGATTAGTATTTTCATCTGTTTTCCCTCCTGCATTCAAGCCTGCGGTCATTTACCGCACAGCTAAAATTCATCTCCCAGCACCGTTTCCCACTCGGCGTACAACGCAGAGCGTGCGCTTTCAAGGCTTGTCTTTTCCTCGTACAACGCCCCAAGCCGGTCGTAGTCGCTGGCAAACTGCTTCATTTCCTCATTGAGCGCGTCCAGCTTCTGCTCCGTGCGCGCGATGTCCGTCTCGACCTGCGCCGCCGAGCGCCCGGCGCCGGACTGCGTCGTCTTCTTTTTTACCATCTTTGGCTGCGACGCCCGGGTCAGCTCGTCTTTGCGTTCCTGCCGGCTTCTGTATTCCCGGTACTGCTCGTAGGTGCCTTTAAAGTCGTAAATTTTTCCGTCTTCAAACTCCCAGATGCGCGTGGCAAATCGTCTGATAAAATAGCGGTCGTGCGAAACAAACAGCAGCGTACCCTCAAAATCGCCCACGCACGCTTCGATCCACTCGCGCGAAGCCACGTCCATATGGTTTGTCGGCTCGTCGAGCATGAGAAAATTGATGTCTCCCGCCATCAGTATGCACAGCATAAGCCGGCTGCGCTCTCCCCCGGACAGTGAGGAAACGCATTTATACACGTCCTCGCCCTTGAAATTAACCGCGCCCAATCGGTTGCGCGCCGTCTGCGGGGAGCAGTCAAGCGCGTAAATGAGCGTATCAACCAGATTTCTCTCCGGGTTTTCAAACGTCACGATCTGATGCATGTACGCGGGTTTGATCGAGGGACCAAGCCTCGTCCAGCCTTCATCGGACGCCTGCGTACCGATTATGATGTCCATCAGTGTCGTTTTGCCGCTGCCGTTATCCCCGATCAGCCCGATGCGCTCTCCGTTTAATACATCCAGATCCAGCGCGGAAAATAACGTCCGTCCAGAAAAGCTCTTTGAAAGTCCGCGCGCCTTGAGCACCTCGTCGCCCTTAAAGCCCACCTCACCGAAGCGCGCGTGCAGGGCGCGCTCCTTTTGCGGCTTGTCGGTCATGCCGATGCGCTCGATGCGCTTTTCCATTGCAAACGCGCGCTTATGAAGCGCGGGATTGTCATGCCCCTGCGCCCAGGTGTGCATGCGCCGCGCGGCTTCCTCAAGCTGCGCGATTTTGCGCTGCTCCTGCTCATAGCGCTCCAGGGACTCGGTATACCGCTTTTCCTTCTCAAGGACATAAAAGCTGTAATTGCCGTTATAAAACTCGGCTTTGCCATCGATCAGCTCAACGATTCGCGTGATCACACGGTCAAGAAAATACCGGTCATGCGAAACAATGAGCACTGTGCCCTTGTATTTGAGCAGATACTCCTCGAGCCACTCGACAGAATTTAAATCGAGGTGGTTTGTCGGTTCATCGAGAAGCAGGATATCCGTCTGCTGCAAAATCAGGCGCGCCAGATTGACGCGCGTCTGCTCGCCGCCGGACAAGCGGGAAAACGGCTGATCCCGCATGCTCTGCGAAATGGAAAGGCCGCCAGCCACGCGCGCGACCTGTGTCTGCGTTTCATAGCCGCCCGCCGCTTCATACGCCTGCGAAAGCGACCCGTAGCGTGTAAGAACCGCGCCGGACGAGTCGGTCTGCATGCGCTGTTCAAGCTCCTTCATTTCAAGAAGCATGTTGTCCAGCCGCTCAAAGGCGGATTTGAGCACATCGTTTACCGTAGAGTGCGCGGGATAATCCGGAATTTGTGACAGCAGCCCGATGCGTTTGCCCCGGGGAATGGCGATGCTTCCCGCGTCACAGTCGAGCTGCCCGCTGATAATTTTAAAAAGCGTGGTCTTGCCGGTGCCGTTTTTCCCCAGCAGGCCAACCTTTTCCCCCTCGTAGACGTCAAAGGATAAATTGTTTAATATCCGGCGGTCCTGATCGTACGATTTTTCAAGGCCGGAAACCGAAATGTCTATCATTGCGCAAATTCCTTCGCTTTTCTTACCAGAAATTATTATACTGCCTTGCCGGGGATTATGGTCAGCGCAGTGGTTTTTGTATATTGGTCCGAAAAGACCCCGCGCCTTATAATTGAGTTTGGATTTTCAGTTTAGGCCGTCAGGCAGTCGTACCGGAATAAAAAGCAGGCTTATTCTGCCATATATAGTCCACACGATACGCACTTGTGCAAATAGGCTTCGTGCATCGCATTGACTCATCAGACACTATTATACCTTTTTGTGCGTAAAAAGAAAAGCCCCGCCAGCCATTTGAGCAACTTTTTACCGGTTTCGGAGTGGACGGCGCGCACCCGCGCGGCACGGCCAAGCGCGCGTACATCCGCGCGCGCTGAAAGGTCCGCAGCCCGCGGCGCATTAAAAAACCGCTGCGAGGGGTTTTTATGCCTCTCAGGCAGCGGTTTTCACAATATTCGGTTAAAGCGCGCGGATAATTCCCATGGGCGTCTGCTGGCCGCTCTGCCCGAGGGGGTTGTCCTTTAATATGGCGGCAATGAGCGCCCGGTCGATCGAGTCGGAGGACGCGCCGAGAATTTTTCCCTGAAGGTCGTTGATATCCACCACGCAAGCGGGCGCACCCAGCCTTTGAGCCACCTCGCGGGCCACCTTGTCGGGATCCTCCGGCCCTAAAACGACGCATTTATTATACGGCGGAAGTGTGTACGGCGTGGGCCCGTCAATGGACTCGGCTCTATATCCCGCCACCTTGTAAAACCAGCCGCGCCTTCCCAGAAGCTTGCCGATGGCGCTGATAAACGCCGCAAACAGAATGCGCACGACGCCGCATTCACGCAGCGCCATCTCCATCGTCTCCGGCATGGAAAGCCCGATGCCGTAAGGCGATTTATATACAAAGCGCGTCAAAAACCTTGCAAGCCTGCGGGGCTTGATGGTATCCAGCGGTACGGCGCGCTTTTGCGAACAGGCAACCGATTTTTCGCTCATAAAAACGATGTCACCCGGCTTTAAAAACTCGCTGACATATTTCTCGGCGACATCCGGAATACTGTCCGTTTCGGTAATGACATGCGTTTTGACCGGATAGCGCGCGTATTTTTTTCCGCCGACCTCTATAATCTCGTTTTTGCCCGTGTTGGGCTGCAATGCGTCCATTTTTTGTTAACCTCCAAGACTTGGTTTTTTCCCGGGTGTGGCAGGCTAGGCGATGACCGGCTGCCTGCTGGTGGGGAAAATATTGATATAGCTCGTGCCGCGCGCGAGCGTGAGTGCCGCGCCGCTTTCAAGCGTGTATACAAACGGAGCGCTGTAGGATTTTTTCGACCATTTGATGGAAACCGCTCTGCCCGCGCAGGCATAATATCCGCTGCCGCTGCCCACGAGGTCGACTCGCAGCCTGCCGGCGTCGTCGCCTTTGATCTGCGTTACCTTTGCGCTGATAATAAGCACGTTTTTCACGGCTACCTGCGTTTCGTTTTCCCCGTCGATATACGCCTTGCCATACTCCGACACGGCATACAGCCCGGTTTTTTCATCATAGGTAAAAACGCCCGTTTTATATTCCGAGTAGGGCAGCGTGATCGTCTGCGCCGTTTTACCCGCATTTGTCACGGTGTCCTCCGAAAAACGAAGGCCGTTATCATAATCCGCCTCATGGTCGATCCGCTTGACCTTTGTAAGCGCCTTGGTAATGCGCTCACCCGAGGTAAACACGCTGTGCTCATACCCCGCGTTTTTGATGCGCCCCTTGTCGCGCCAGAACAGTGTACCCTCCCAGCCGCCGCGTACGCAGTCAAGCGCCGTAACGCCACGCGCCGGGATCTGTGCATAAGCCTCGGGGCTTCCGCCCGCGTGAAGCAGAATGGCGTCAAGCCCCTGCGCGAGATCCAAATAATACGCGCGCGCACTGCGTACAGAGCCGATGCGCGCCACCGCAGAGGCGTTTTGCCACACCGCAAGCATCCGTGTGATGCCGCCCTCGGCGGGCGCCTCATAGATGATATCCGCCTGTGAAACGCCGTACTGGGGAAGCGCTTTCTTTAAATTGTTCATCATCACTGCGATAGGCCGGCGATTTACATAGGCCTCGTCCATTTTAAGCCCTGTTAATGGATTCACCCCGGTAAGCCCCGCCTCCGGATCAGGCGTCGGTGAAAGAGACGGCGCGGGAGCGGAACTGATTACGGGCGGCGCGTCGGTAGTCTCCGGCGTCAACTGTTTTACCTCGGCGCAGCCGGTCATGCACGTCAGACAGATCAGAAACAAAACAAAAATCCGTTTCATAGAGCCTCCACGCAACCCGCGCCGGGCTGATTCAGTTGAGAAGTGTCTTAAGACACCAGTAAAAATATTGTACAACCACGCGCGCGCCATGTCAACGTACAATCCCGTCTCCGGCAGGAAGCGGCAGCTGCTGCGGCCTTTTATCCCGAAGAAAGCAAAAAGCGCCCACATGCAAATTGAAGTGCCGGCGCGCTTATGATATACTGATCAGTAAGAACATCATAAACGCCGTACCCGCGGAAAGCCGCGCGGTACGCACGGCTTTCCCTGTACTTTCCCGCCCGCCGGAGCCCGCGCGGTCCGGCCGGCGCGTTTTTCGCAGGACACCATATCGCGCGGAGAAACGGCGGTTATCATGCCTAATCACGGGTTTATTCGGGACAAACTGGAAATCAAATACCTTGTGCTCTTCATCCTCAGGCAGCTTACCGAGCCTGTGGCGTTTGCCCAGCTTGCGGAAATGACCATGTGCGACAACGCCGTCGATTATTTTGAGTTTGCCGACGCCGCCATGGAGCTTGTTTCAAGCGGGCATATTGCCGAAACGTCCGATGAAACCGGCGCGGCATGTTATCAAATCACGCAAAAGGGCAGACAGGCGGCCGACACCTGTGAAAGCAGTCTTCCCTATTCCGTGCGCATGGCCGCGCAGCGCTCGATACTGGTGGTTGTCTCCCGCATGCGCAGGGACGCTTCGATTCGCACGGAGGTTTCCGAAAAGGATGGAAGCGTAGCGGCCGTGTGCCGGCTCTCCGACGACTCCGGCGTTATTTTGTCGCTTGAGCTGATGACTGTCACACGCCAGCAGGCGGTTTTGCTGGAGAATAATTTTAAACGCAACGCCGAGCAGATCTATAACGCCATTCTGGCCGCCATGCTCGAAGATTATGACAAAGACGAAGAAGAATAACGCGCGATTTTTTCATGCGTCGGCGGGTAATTATTTATTGACAGATTATTAACAATATGATATCTTGAAGCTACAATCTTTTCAGCGGATTCTGTCCGCTGACATCTAATATGGCCCTCAAGCTCATTCTGATTCAAAGGTAAGTCCTGAGATAAAGAAGGATCCGCTGACTGTGTATACATGCGCCCTTCTGTATCAAGGAGGGCGTTTTTTTGTCTTCATTTGAGCCGGTGCGGCCGTGCAGTGCGCAGTACAGAAATCGAGGTGAAGATATGGAAAATAAGATCGCGCTCATTGCCATTGTTGTAGAAGACCGCGGCGCGGCGGCCCTTGTAAACGATTTGCTCCACGAATATGCCGGGAGCATCGTCGGGCGCATGGGCATCCCCTACAGGGACAAGGGCGTGAGCATCATCTCTATCATTGTTGACGCCGCTCCTGACGCAATCAGCTCGCTTGCGGGCAAGCTCGGCAGGATAAGCGGCATCAGCGTCAAATCCGTTCAGGTCAAAATTTGACCGGTGCACGCTTTTCCCCGTCTATACATGAAGGAGGCTATTATGAAAAAGATTTCCGTGCAGATCCTGACCCGTTCCGCGCTGCTGCTCGCTTTGTGCGTTGCCGTGCAGCAGTTCAAAGTGCTGTCGCAGTTTATTACCGGCCCGCTGGTAAATGCCATCCTCATCATCGCGGTTTTATACGTCGGCTTGTGGAGCGGCCTTGCCATTGCGGTGCTTTCCCCTCTGTTTGCCCTGCTGATCAATCCCGCGCCGATCATGCAGCTGGTTCCGCAGATGGGCGCCATCATCGCGCTTGGAAATATCATCATCGTGCTGGGCACTTATCTGTTTAAGAATAGAAGCCTGATTGCCGGCCTGGTCGTCGGTTCGGTGCTGAAGGCTGCCGCACTGTGGGCGGGCATCTCGCTGCTCGTCATTCCCGTTTATGGGCAAATGCTTAAGGCGCCGCAGAAAGCGGCCCTGACGGCTATGTTTTCCTACAATCAGCTGATCACCGCCATCATAGGCTCACTCATCGCGTATCTCGTCTGGTCAAGGCTGAAGAACACGGTTAAATCCGAAAAGTAGTTTATTCTCCCTTACGCCCCGCCGGGAAAACCGGCTTCGCTTTGTATCTTAACAGTCATCCAACCGCGTACATCTATAAACAGGGAGCGTTTCAGCTTTTGAAGCGCTCCCTGTTTATCTTTTTGCCAATATACGGGATATGTTTTTAAATATACTGAATTTTTTGAATATATTGTCATAAAAATGGTGACATATGGAAAGATATCGCGTAAAATAAAAATAAGGACTTAATACGTCATAACAGCCCAATTCCCCCGGAGAAGAGATTTTTCGCACAACTCAGACCGCCCCGGATAATAAAAGACGCCCGCGCGGATATGAGAGAGGATACTTCAATCAAATCTTTAGGAGGTACAATTTATGTCAGAGCAGAACGAACCCGTCCAGAATGACCCCGTCCAGAACGATCCCGAAAAAAAGGAAAACGAGGCGCCCAAGTCCACAGTTGACAGCGTAACGGATTTTGTCAACAACACGCAGGATTCCACCTCGGCGTTTGATCCGCAGGACATTGAAAAGACTAAAACCATTGCGGGGCTGGCCTACATTCTCTTTTTCCTGCCTTTGGTTACGAATCCCGACTCAAAGTACGGTAAGTTCCATGCAAACCAGTCGCTTGTCCTTTTGCTGACCTGCATCGTGGGCAACATTGTGCTGGGCATCATACCGATCATCGGCTGGATTATTATGCCGCTTTTCGGAATTGCTGTTTTTGTGCTGTTTGTCATCGGCCTTTTAAACGGACTCAACGGAAAAGCTAAAGAGCTTCCGCTGATCGGCAAAATCAGCCTGATCAAATAACATGCTGCATCAGCTGTCCGACCGCGTCTGGTATCTGCCGCACGAGCCGTCGTCCGACCGGCCCGTACTCGGGTATATACGCGGTGATCGCTATTCCTTTATGGTGGATGCCGGCGCTTCCGGTGCGCATTCCGCGCTCTTTATGGACGCGCTTGCCGCGTCCGGTTTGCGCGCGCCCGATTTTGTGGGGGTCACGCATTGGCATTGGGATCATACGTACGCACTCAGCTCCATTCCCGCCGTTTCCGTCGCGTGTGCGCTGACCAATCGGCAGCTTATAAAAATGAGCCGGTGGAGCTTTGACGACGCGGCTATGACAGCGCGTGTCGAAAATGGGGAAGAGTCGGCTTTTTGCTCGGATATGATCAAAAAAGAGTATCCGGACAGAAGCCGGATTTGTGTTCGGAGCGCTGATCTTACCTTTGATGACCGCTTGACGATTGATTTGGGCGGGGTCACCTGCCGGTTGCTTCGTGTGGGCGGCTCGCACTGCGAGGACAGCACGGTTTTCTATATCCCTGAGGAGAAAATTCTTTTCCTTGGCGATTGCTTCTGCGCGGATCTGTATCACGGAGAGGTATATTATAAAGAAAAGCACCGGGCACTCACGCAGGCGCTTAAATCCCTCGATTTTGAGCGGTGCGTACCGGGGCATTGGCAGCACCTCACCCGCGCCGAGCTTATCGAAGAGCTTGAGACGCAGCTAAACCGGCTCCAAAAATAAATATCCGACGCCGGGAAACGCCCCTATGATGAAACAGTATAGTAACTGTTTCATCATAGGGGCGTCATTTTACAGACTGCTTTTCGTGCTGCGGCCTCATGTCCTGATATGCATTTTCAGGCGCTTATCCGCCATCACGCAAAGCAGCGCAAGCGCCGTTCCGATCAGCATGCCTGCAAGCACGTCCGACGGATAATGGACATATAGGTACAATCGCGAAAACGCAATGAGAAAAGCGAGCAGATACGCGCCAATTCCCGCCACGGGACTGACATATGCGATCACCGCGGCGCAAGCAAACGAAGTCATGGTATGGCCGGACGGAAAAGAAAAATCCGTCGGGCGGGGTATCAGCAAAACAGCGGCCGCATCCGCATTGCACGGCCGTATTCTTGCTGCGATCGGTTTTAGCAGCAGATTGCCCGAAACATAGCACAGCGCCAGGACCGCCAGCAGCAGAAGGCCCTGTCTTCTGAACCGTTTTGTCAGCAGGAGGGCAATCGCCGCCGCGATCCAGATCGCTCCCGCGTTTCCGAGGGCGGTCACGCCGGGCATCAGCCGATCCAGGAAACCGGCGTGCAGGTTGTTTTGAATGAATAAAAGAATACTGCCGTCAAAATGTTCGATCAGGCTGATGTGCGTCATCCCTTTTTTGTTATTCTAATGTTTACGACTTGCCGGAAATACACTTTGTGCCGCAAACATACTTCCGCGCGGGCACTGTCCTGCGCGGTTAATTGTGTGCAAAACCCGTTAATTCAAATATGTAGACTGCTCAACTGTGCGCCATGCACGCATGATGACACTCTTCGCGGCCAAAGCGATCTCCCCTGTCCCATATCGGATATTACTGCGCGGGGTAAACTCAACTGCCCGGCAGGTACGCGCTTATTGCGGTTTTTCCGGCTGAGGCGAATCAGGCGGGCTGGTTGAATCCGGGGACGCCGTTTCATCCGGCGGCGCTGTTTGCCCGGTCGTATCCGGCGAGACGCTTTGCTGCGCGCTCTGTACCGGGCTTTCTGACGAATCCTGCTCTATATCCTCCGCCTGCCCGTCAGGCGCCGCAGCAGTCTCCTCCGGCGGCGTGGATTCCGGCTGAACCGGTGTCGCGGGCGCGGGAATCACCGGCTTCGCGGGCGCTTCAAGCTGCTTAAAGTATTCTTCGGGGGTCATGGAATCAACCTCGGTCAGGCGCATACGGACGATCATACGCCGTGTGGGGCGAATGACGGGGTCGCAGGTTATCAGCGTGGCGGCGTATTTTTCCCCGTTGATTGCGCGCATGACCCACGTTTCATCCGGCCCGACAAAAAAGGTTTCAAAGGCGGTGTAGGTAAAAACATGTCCGTTAAAATGAATAATCGCCTTATCGCCCGACTTGAGCAGGTCAAGATGGCGAAACGGATGCATGCGGATATAGCTGCGGTGTCCGGAAAAGACGGCGTTGCCCTCCTGCCCCGGAAGCACCGTACCCGTCACATGCCCGACGCCCGAGCGCATCTGCTCCCCGCTGCCTTCAAATAAATTGACGGAAATATTGAGCTTGGGCAGCTTAAAGACGCCGAGCAGAACAAACTGCTTCTTCGGCTTTGCTTTTACCGGGGCGTTTGTGCTTTTCGGGGAAACCGGCGCGCTGATGGTGTCTTCCCCGGGCATCTGCGGGGCATCGGGTTCATCCTGCGCGGCAATGTCCTCCGCCTGATCCGTGTACTTAACAATCTCGACGTCCTCGGGCAGGTCGGCGGGTGCTGTGGGGTCGGGCAAACTGTCCGTCTGCGCGGAATTTGGGAAAAACACAGCATTCCACGGATAATTCGCGGCCTCATAGACCACCGACACGGTTACGATGGCAAGCCCCGCGCAAATAAGTACTTTTGAAAGAATGCTTCTCCATGATTTCATATAAGCACCAAATATTTCTTCCCGCGGCAAAGCCGCGACTGATTATGTTCAGCATACCACGCGTATTTTTGAAAAGCAAGGGACGTAATATATCTGCATTAACAGCGGGAAGGCTTTGCTTCCTGTCCGGTGTGTGATAATAAAAAGGGCAGCGGCCGGTTGGCCGCTGCCCTTTGAGCGTGTCGTCGACACGCTGCATAGGGGGTACCCAGCACCCCCTATGTACGAGCAGAAAACCAGAGGTTTACTGCTCGTTACCCCCGGTTTCGCCGTCCATACGGCGGGCCATGGAGTTTTTTCGACGCGCATGTCGCCGAAAAAACGAACTATAATTACACGCAGATGTTTTTTGAAGTCTGAAAGGGCAGCGGCCGGTTGGCCGCTGCCCTTTAATTACGGGTCAATGCTTCTGGTTAGCGCTTATTTGTCCTCGGGTTCATCCTTTTTCTTTTTGCCGAGGAATACGCCAAACGCTGCCATTCCAGCGCCGATGAGTCCGAGCGCTCCCATTCCGAAGCCGCCCGCAAGCGGGATTTTCGGATCGGTCACGGTGATGGGCGTCACGGGCTTAACGGTGGGAACAGGCGTGGCGGGCGGTCCCAGCGGGACTTCAGTCTCTTCGACTATGATGGGCGTGGGGGTCGGAGTGGCTGGGGTCGGCGTGGGATCCTCATCGTCATCATCATCGTCGTCATCGTCGTCGTCAATCCGGCGTCTGGTCACGGTGACGGTTTTACTGTCTTCGTCACTGGCCGGATGCCTATTATAGTAGCCGACAACCGCCGCGTCGTTGGTGTAGGTTCCGCGGTTTGTAAATGTGTGGGTATAGGTGATGGTGATGCTCGCGCCCTTTAGCAGAGAGAACTCGGTAAAGGTCATGTCGCCGGTCTCGGAGTCAATGTTGTAGGAAAGGTTGCTGCCGCCGGAGGTCACGCTCAGGCTGCCATCATTTGCGGAGCCGAGCATCGTGTCTGAAAGCGTGATTCCCTCAAGCGCCGTGTCGCCGGTATTGGTAACGACCAGCGTGTAGGTCACCGTACCATTTTCGCGCACGGAGGAGCTGGAGACCGACTTTTCAAGGTCTATGCCGGTTTCAGGCATCAGGTATTCGTTGGTAAACTCATATTCCGGTGTGTCAAGCACGAACCTGCTTGCTGTGCCGATCGTACCGGTCACCGCGCGGTCGCTGTCGACCGTTCCGTCAATCTTTGTCTGGTTCGCGCCCTGCGCGTTGGTCTCGGTTATGGTGTAGGATACGCCCTTGGGAAGGTTTCCAAAGGTCAGTGAACCGCCGTCTACAAGGGTGAAGGTGTAGTAAAGTGGAGTTTCTCCGTCAAGTACAAGCTCCGCATCAAAGTCTTTGTTGAAGTAGGGCTCATTGTCCTTTGTAAAGGCGACTGTGAAGGTGAAAGCGCCATCGCCATACAAGTTGTCCTCGTCGACAACCGTCTTCTTAATGGTCATGCTGCCCAGCGACACAGAGAAATCGTTGGTAAACGTGACTTCCTTATTCTCGCGCTGCTCGGTCACGTCTGTGGGATCGCCCGTGATGGTTGTTTCTTTGGCACCGTCGGAGGCTGTCTCAGTGATTTCATAATACGTGTCGATGTCGAGGAAATCAAAGGTCTTAAATCCGCCTGCCGTAAGCTTAAAGGTGTATTCGCCGGTCGGTTCTCCACTGACTTCATCGACAAGCTCAGTTAAGCCGGTTGCGGCAAATTCGCTCTCAGAAAGAATATCGCTCAGGATGACAGGATGCTGGACTATCTCCGTACCGGACGAGTAGCAATCCGCATCATGCGTGTGCTCGGGCAGCTCACAGATCATGCTTAATTCATCGTAGCAGCTGTCATCGTGCGTGTGCTCGGGTATCTCGCAGGTAAGCTCAGGCTCGGTTTCTTCATCGGTTTCTGTGTACAGCTTGATTTTAAAGCCATACTCATAACCCGCAGTGGCGGCCGAACCGGTGACGGCTTTCCTGACGGTCAGAACGCCGGGGGTATAGAAGTTGTTGTACACATTGGCTGTGTTGTTGCCCTTGGCGATCGTGCCGACGTAGCTAGTTCCCGCGTCTTCGTTGATATATACGGAGTCCGCGCCGAACGAATCCGTCTCTTCAAGAGTGTACGTCGTTCCGGCAGGGATGTTTGTAAAATCGATGGATGCGCCGCTTGCAAGGGTAAAGGTGTAGCTTCCGTCGGTCTCGAGCGTCGCGCCCGCAGGTGTTGCGACGCCAAAGTTTTTCAAAAGCGTCAGTTTGAAGGCGTAGAGGTTTTCGCCGTCTTCCGAACCGCAGGGTGTGCACAGATTCGGGTCAATAAATGCATGCTTGCTGATGGTCAGCTTGCCGACGTCGTAGGTGTTCGTGAAAGCGACCACCACATCCCCGGCAATCGAGCCGCTCGCGGCGTCCGTCGAGGTGACTTCGCCCGTGTAGCCGGCCTTCGCTGTCTCACTGACTGAGTAAGCAGTTCCGCACAGGACGCTTGCGATGACAGCTGACTGCCCGCCGGACAGGGTCAGCGCGCCGTTTGTGATGGCGACTGTGTCTTCGCCGATCAAGACGTTGCCATTATAGTTATCAAGCATGCCGTCGCCGTTCGCGTCGCCGAGCTTGACGGTGAAGTTAAACGTGTCGTCTGCCGGGCCGCCGACCTTGACCTTGGTGATGGTCAGTTTGCCGTATTCGGTATAGGTGTTCGTAAAGGTCAGTCGGGTCAGGGCCGCGCCGTAGGCCACAACACCTGCTTTGGAAATGGTGATTTCTTTTTCGGTGGCGTCATAGGCCCATCTTCCGTCCGGTGTGCCGGGGAGGATCTCCTTGACGACAAAGGTTTTATCCGCGCCGTCGATCTTCAGCGCGTTTAGCGAGACCGAGATTGTCCCGATGCCCGCGCCGGTGATCTGGCCGGTCACGTTGACGGCCGGGTTCCCGTCCTGAACAGGAACAAGCGTGTCGCCGCTTCTGGTGTACAGGCCGAAATGGAAGGTTCCCGCGGGAGCCGTTCCGCGCGCGGCGGAAATGGCCTTGGTAATGTCGATGGTGATGATTTTATCCTTGGCCACATAGGGAACAGGCAGCGGCCTGCTCTTGGTGGAATCCTTGATAAAGGAGCTGCCATCGATATCGGTGGGCAAGTAGTAGCCGATAACGGAATCGTAATAGTAGTCCGCCTGAGTGACCGTGCTCTTAACGCGAATGGTCACGGAAACGGTGACTTCCTGCTTGATGCGCTTGGGCAGCGTGCTCACATTGGCCGCCGTGATGGTCGGAAGAACCGGGAAATATCCGCCGTCCGTGCTCCAGGTAAGCTTCGTATTCGTGCTGCTTGCCGCTACGACCGCGGCCGGCGCCGTGTAGGGCTGGTTGCTCCAGGTGTCCCCGGTGGTCTGGTCAGAGTACTTAAGCGTGCTTGCAACGCTCAGCGTGTCGGGGACGATCTCAAATTCCTCAGGGATCATATCCTGAATCGCGAACTCGCTCGCGCCGCCGCTATAAAGCGCCAGCTGCCCGACCGCGCTGATGGCGGCGTTGAAGATCGCCGTCATGTCGTTGGTGCTGACAAAAGCGAGGTTGGGCGAGGCAAGCTCCGTCATCAGGGTACCGACCGAGCTGCTGCCGTAGGTGACGGTGATGATCTTATGGTTTGCTTTAATCAGGTTGGCCTGCGCCTTTGCGGCGTACTGCGCGCAGGTCGTTGTGGGTGCATAGGTGCTTTCTTTCAAACCCTCACCGTACCAACCTGAAGTCCTATTCACGTCATACGTTACGCTTGAAGCTGGTAACTGCGCCGGTGTTCCGTAATAGGCGGTGGGCTCGCCGTCGCTGAAGAGCAACACGACGTATTGCTCGTCGGTGCGCTTGCCCTTGGCGGTATTATCCGCGTTGATGGTCTGGCGCGCAAGGCTCATGCCGGCGGCCGTGTTGGTGTACTGGCCTAATCCCATGTTTTGGCCGACATCAAGACCGGTGATTATGCTTTTTGTCGTATTCGCGTCAGGTCCTGTGCCGACAAACCCGTTTGGCCCGCTGTAGTTCGCCGCTGCGCTGGAATAAGCGACCACCGAGAAACGAACCGGCTGTCCGCTTACACCACGATAAGTCCTGTCGACCTCGTCTACAAACTTCCGGGCGTTTTGCTTGAGGGTGTTCATCCTGTCTATCATGCTCTACGAAACGTCGAGCACCATGACGACGCTCATGGGCTTGACCGACGTTTGCAGTGCGGTCTGGGACTCAGCTTTCAGGCTGACGGTATAGGTGCCGTCGCCGTTGTCAACGCCGTACTTATCATAGTTTGTCAGCGGGGCGTCGGCTGCGTTGCCTCTGCCGGCGGTGCCGGTAAGCTCGCTGAGGTAATTGGGGGCGACGACCGCCGACGCGGTCTGCTGGCCAAAGGATAAGCCCGACAGCAGGAAAAATGCCGCCAGCGCTATCGAAAGAATTCGTGCGTTTCTTTTCATAATCCACACTCCTTAAAGTATTCATTAGGTTTTACTGTCATCTATAATAAAGTTAAGTATAAAAAAACGGCTGCACAGAAATCCATTCCATGCAACCGGACGGCCATGTGAGTAATCACGCAGGCTCCTGGCTTTGCGTCGCCGCTTTTCAGCGGGTTTGCCTATTCACTTCGTCTAAAATAGCAGCTTCTTTTTTGCTTATAAAAAACAAAAAAGGCTGCATAGAAATCATTTCCATGCAACCGGACGGCCATGTGAATAAATCACGCAGGCTCCTGGCTTTGCGTCGCCGCTTTTCAGCGGGTTTGCCTATTTAATTTGCTGTAATGACATTATATAGAATCTCCCGAAAAAATACAAGAGCAACTTTTACAATAAATGGCTGCATTTTCAATAATTATTAGCATTTTTTATTATACTTAATGCCGATTCTCAGATTGCCCGTGCTGTGCGCTGCTGCTTCATTGCATTATATCGGTTAACGCTTAATGATATTTAATCTAATTTGTAATTTTTTTCCAGTTTTATCTTATAAAAAGGACGGGGTTTTAAAGCAAACACCTTAAAACCCCGCCCTGTAAAGCCTGAAATTCTTTTATGTTAACCGAACACCGCAAGCAGGAAGCCCGCGGCAATGGCGGAACCGATAACGCCGGCAACATTCGGGCCCATAGCGTGCATGAGCAGGTAGTTGGAAGGATTGGCCTTCTGCCCTTCGACCTGCGACACGCGCGCGGCCATCGGAACGGCGGAAACGCCGGCCGAGCCGATGAGCGGATTGACCTTGCCG
The DNA here is from genome assembly GCA_963678505.2 of Oscillospiraceae bacterium. Classification (GTDB taxonomy): domain Bacteria; phylum Bacillota; class Clostridia; order Oscillospirales; family JAVBQB01. The sequence continues at coordinate 370,872 of CAXXFP010000001.1, forward strand.
CCCGTCGCCCAGTACATGATCTTACCAAACAGCAGGCCGCCGATGGTGGAAAACGCAAAGGCAAACAGGCCCAGGACGATAATTTCGATAGTTTCCAGCTTCAAAAACTTCGTGCCGATGGTCGTCGCGCCGACGGTGGTGCCCAGAAAAATCGTCACGATATTAATGAGCGTGTTCTGCGCCGTGTCGGACAGCCTGTCGACCACGCCGCATTCGCGGAAAAGGTTTCCTAGCATGAGCATGCCGATAAGCGGCGCAACGGAGGGCAGAATCAGCGTGGTGAAGATCGTCACGGCGATCGGGAAAATGATCTTCTCGGTCTTTGAGACCACGCGCAGCTGCTCCATTTTGCATTCGCGCTCTTTTTTCGTCGTCATTATGCGCATGAGCGGCGGCTGGATGAGCGGGATGAGCGCCATGTACGAATAGGCCGCAATGGCGATGGCTCCGAGCAGATGCGGGGCAAGCTTCGTCGTCAGGTAAATGGCGGTTGGGCCGTCCGCGCCGCCGATAATGCCGATGGAGGCGGCCTCTGCCGGCGTAAAGCCGATCAGACTGGCTACAATGAACGCGCAGTACACGCCCAGCTGCGCCGCCGCGCCGAGCAGAAGGCTCTTCGGGTTTGCAAGCATCGGACCGAAGTCGGTCATCGCGCCGATACCCAAAAAGATGAGCGACGGGTAAATGCCGAGCTTTACGCCCTGATACAGGTAATAAAGCAGACCGCCGACTTCTTTGACGTGCCCGTCTTCATAGACCGGCGCAAACATCAGCGCGGGCATGAGGTTTACCAAAAGGCAGCCAAAGGCGATACAGACCAGCAGCAGCGGCTCGAATTTCTTGACGATGGCCAGGTACAAAAGCACCAATGCCACAACAATCATCACGGCCTGCTGCCAGGTCACGGTGACAAAGCCGGAGGTCATCCACAGTTTATTGAGAATTCCTAATATATCCATTCTTCACCCGCGCCTAATTGAGGACTACGAGAGGATCCCCAGTGTCGACGGTGGCGCCGCTTGAAACAATAATTTGTGCAACAGTACCAGCCTTGGGAGCAAACGATCTCGTTTTCCATTTTCATGGCTTCCAGAATAACCAACACTTCGCCGCGCTGGACCTGAGCGCCGACACTGACCTTGACGGAAAGAATTGTGCCCGCATCGGGGCGTTGATCTTCTCGCCGCCGGCAATCGGAGCCGCAGCGGCAGGCCGCCGGAGCAGCGACAGGTGCGGAAGCCGCGGCCGGGGCGGCAACAGGCGCGGGAGCGGCTGCGGGGGCGGGAGCGGCTGCGGGGACGGGAGCTCCCGCGGGCGTATCGCTGACGCTGACCATGACGGCCTGTCCGCGCTCGACTTCAACTTCATAGTCTTTGCCGTTTAATGAAACAACATACTTCATACAGCGTAATCCTCCAATAACATTTTGATCGCTGAGCGGGTAATCCCGGGACTCAGCCGACTTATTTCCGGGCTTCACGGATGGACAGTAGAACTTCAGCTCGTTGAGCGGCGCGCCGATTTCGTCGGCGGCGATGGCCATAACAAGCGCGGCCGTACGGTCGTCGATCTTGCCAAGCTTGATCTCGCCTGTTGAACCGCGGGCGGGCACGAGCTGCGCGGCAGCCGGAGCTGCATAGACCGGGGCGGGGGCTGCCGGTGCGGCCGCCTGTTCCGGTGCGGATTTTTTATCAACCTTGCGGCTGAAATAAGAGATCAGGACAATGACCATGCTCAGCGCGATCAGCCCGACAAACACAACCAGCATGCCAAGCAGAGACAGGCTGAGGCTTTCGACAAAGGTCATTTTTTCTATTGCCATAAATAACTGCATTGCTTAACCCTCCGTTATGCTTTCACGATAGAGTAGCTGATCTTGTTCTCCTCTTTATCAAGGCGGTACTTAAAGAACTTTTCAGCCACCTGCGGAAAAAGAAGATAAGAAAGGACGTCCTCGTCGCTGCGCGCAAGCTCGCCGATCGCCTTTTTCGCATTTTCAAACTCAGGCGGAAGCGTATCCGCAAAACGGCCTGTGATGGGTTTCTCATCGCCAAGCACCTTGCTGATAATCGCGGGATCGATCTCGCCGGGCGCCTTGCCGTATTCACCGCGCAGATAGGCGCGGATCTCTTTGGAAACGGCCTTGTAGCGCTCGCCTGTGAGTACGTTGTTGACGGCCTGCACGCCCACCATCTGGCTCATCGGAGTGACCAGCGGCGGATATCCGAGATCCTTGCGCACGCGCGGAGTCTCCTCAAGCACGGCGTCAAGTTTGTCCATGGCCTTCTGCGCCTTGAGCTGCGCGATGAGGTTTGAAAGCATGCCGCCCGGGATCTGGTAATTGAGGGCGTCCGTCTCGGTTCCCAGCACGAATGCGTCCAGTGTTCCGGAAGCCAGATAGGCGTCCTTGACCGGCTTGAAGAAATCGTTGATTTTCTTGAGCTCTTCATACTTGACGCCCACATCGTAGCCCATTTGCTTGAGCGCATAGACAAGCGTTTCCGTGGCCGGCTGCGAGGTTCCGCCGGAGAAGCAGGAAATAGCGGTGTCAATGCCGTCCGCGCCGGCCTCCACGCCCTTGAGATACGTCATGAAAGCAAGGCCGGTGGTGGAATGGGTGTGCAGATGAATGGGCAGCTTGATGTTTTCCTTGAGCGCCTTAACCAGATCATACGCCTCCTTGGGGCTCATGATGCCGGCCATATCCTTGATGCACAGCGAGGACGCGCCCATGGACTCGATCTCGCGCGCCAGCTTGACATAGTTTTCAAGGTTATGAATGGGGCTTGAGGTGTAGGAAATCGCAACCTGCGCAATGGCGCCGTTTTTAACGGTTTCATCCACGGCAACGGAGATGTTGCGCGTGTCGTTGAGCGCGTCGAAGATGCGCAGCACGTCAATGCCCCCCTCAATGGAGTGCTTGACGAACAAGCGGACGGCTTCGTCCGGATAATGCTTGTATCCCAAAAGATTCTGACCGCGAAGCAGCATCTGCAGCTTTGTCTTCTTGCAGACGGATTTAATCTTGCGAAGACGCTCCCACGGATCTTCGTTTAAATAACGAAGGCAGGAATCGAAGGTGGCGCCGCCCCAGCACTCGAGGGAATAGTATCCCGCCTCGTCCAAATCGGACAGGATATCCTTAAACTGGTCAAACGGCATCCTGGTGGCAATGAGCGACTGATTTGCATCACGAAGTACAGTCTCTGTAAAGAGGACCTTCATAATAATGTCTAACCTCCTTGATGTGAAACGCTGAATGATCTCTATCATGCTTTTCCGCGCAGGTTTTTCGACCTGACGGCAGCCCGGTCTGTTCCCTGTAAAAAGGGGCTTCTTACCGTGCGTTTCAATTTTGAATAATATCATATTTTTGTGAAAAAAGAAACAGTTTTTTATCATAATAACAATATTATTTTCTGCTTATTTTTGTAAAAAAAACCGGTGCGCGGCATATTTGCGCCGTGCACCGGTTTTTCCCATATGCTAAGAAATGGGAAAATAAGTGTAAATCAGATACAGGATCAGAAGATGCGCGGGATACGCGGCGTAAAACATAAATTTGAGCGACCGACCACGCTGCCCGTTATAACGCAGGAGAATCGGCAGCGCTGTCAGCGACGCCAGCTGTATCAGCGCCCATCGCGGCCCGGACGCGGCAAACGCATACATCGCCGTGCAGCAGACCCCCAGAATAAACCACGGCACGAAAACCTGTTTTTCCCTGCACACATAGCAAATAAATATAAAAAGCACGCCGGCAAAGCCGTAAGAGGCATTGAGCGCCTGTCCCACAAAGCAAACCGTGAAAACCGACAAAAAAGCCACCGGCAGCCGGCGTCTGCTTTGAAACCAGTCGTACAGCATCAGTGCCATAAGCCCCAGCAGCAGCGTGAAAAAAATATTTTGCTGCTGCGCGGAATAGAGCTTTCCAGATACGACCAGGTCAAACGGAATTTCCGAGGCGACGGCGAAAACCGCCAGCCTGATAAGATATTTTCGCACATCCTTCGTGTGCTTGAAGCCCTGTGCGATCAGGAAAGCGAATATGGGAAAGGACAGCCTGCCGATCAGTCGCAAAACGATATTCTGCGGGAAAAATACAAAACCGATGTGATCGGCCACCATGCAGCCCAGCGCGATCATTTTCAAGGAAAAGGCCGACATAAAACACCCCCGTGCCATGCAGAATACCTGCGCATCGATTTTTTCAAAAAACGAAAAACCATTTGGCTGAGCTTGTATGCCGCCCGCCCTCAAAAGGAAGGCGGGCGGCTTTGTTTTGAGCACACTCCGGCGGCCTTATGTGGGATCCGCCATGACCTTGACGGTATACTTTCGCGTATGCGGGCCGTTAAACTCACAGAAGAACACACCCTGCCACACCCCAAGAAGCGGCCGCCCGCCCTCAACGATCAGAGTCTGAGACGCGCCGATGCAGCCGGCCTTCAGATACGCCGAGGCGTTGCCCTCCATGTGCCGGAATTCGCGGCCGTCCGGAAATGCCCGCGCAAAACCCGCGAGCAGATCGCGGCCCATATCGGGGTCCGCGCTTTCATTGATGGTAATTCCCGCAGATGTGTGCGCGCAGTATACGATGCACAGCCCCTCCGCGACGCCGCTTTCCCTGACCGCGCTGAGTACGTTTTCGGTGATGTTGTACAGCCCCTCGCCTTGTGTATTTACTGAATATTCATAGTTAGACATGCTCTTCCAGCTCCTTTCAAATACATCATGGTCACCCGGCAGGCAGGTTTTTGCGTCCCGCTGCGCGCGGCCTCAGGGATTACAACCAAAGGGCATAAACTCCGCTGTCTGCGCATACCGTCCGGCATGCTCGCCAAAGCCATGCACGAGGAGCGACGCCGCGCACACCGGGGACCCCGTCTCCGGGACTGAAAACCATGAGATGAATCATCGCCTTGTCGCGCATGGTCAGCTTCCGCTCATCTGTCTTCCTCACACTCACGCCTCCTGCCACTTGATTTTATCAAACAGAACAAGGCCCGTATAGAAGATTGTATTTTCACCGTTTACAACCGGTATTTTGCACGATTTAAGCAGCTGATAAACATCCACGCCGTACGCCTCCACCGAGGAAAGCGCCTTTTCCGGAGTACGGCAGGGCAAGCCCTCGGTATACGCGCAGGCGGGGCACAGCCCGCAGCCTCCCGCGCCCAGAAAGAGCAGCTGCCCGATGCCGCTGATTTGGCGGGCTTTTTCCCGCAAGTCGCAAAACAGCGACCGAAAAGACTCCCCCGCGCGCAGCATACCTTCATAATCATACGCGTCCTCAAGCGGGTATACACCCTGTACAGCCAGACCTTTTTCATATTCCAGCACGCGCGCGCGCAAATCCTCCAGCCTGCCGACACCCGGCGGGCAGCACCAGTTCGCGGCGTATTTGCCGCAGCGGTTTTGCCGGCACATATTTCTTATGTCAAATGAAAGGACAATGTCCTGCGTCCGGAGCACGCCCGTATGCGCGGCGCCCAGCTCATGCGCCAACCCGGCAATCGCGCGCCCGGAACAGCCGATATTAATATGGGAAACAGGCGTCGCCTCCCCACACGTTTTATTTTTACTGCGCGGTCATGCCGTTTTTACTCCTCCGCCCTCCAGCCAAACACCGTAAGATCAATACGTCCGCCCTCGCCGACGGACACGCCCTCGCGCTCAAGGAGCCTTCGCTGGATCTCCGGACCGCCGAAGGCAAAGCCCTTGCAGATCTCCCCGAAGCGGTTGACCACCCGGTGGCAGGGTATCTCGCCGGGTCTTGGATTCGCGTGCAGCGCCCAACCGACCTGGCGGGACATGCGCGGATTGCCGGACAGCGCGGCAAGCTGCCCGTAAGTGGCGACCCGTCCGCGCGGTATGCGCATACACTGCTCATAAACTGTTTCGAAAAAAGACATGTTCATGCTCCCTGTCGGTCATATTAAAGGTCTGCTCGGTGTTTATGGCCGCGTACATATCCACGTCCACGATTTCCCCAAGCCCGTTGCGGGCATACTGGTGGAGCCTGCCCTCATACATCAGACCGCTTTTGATCATCACTCTGCCCGAGGCGGGATTGCGCGCGTCGTGCATGGCCTGCACGCGGTTAAAGCCCACCTCGTCAAAACAAAACCGGATCACCTCGCTGAGCGCCTCGGTCATGTAGCCCCTGCCCCAGTATTTTCGGCTCAGACAATATCCCGTCTCGCCTTTCATCACATCCTCAAGGATGTCAAAAACCGAAATGGAGCCGACCACCTGCCCGATCACGCGCAGCTCGACAGCCCACTGATAGAAATTTAAGTCCCTGTATCCGTCCGTCCAAAGGCGCACGACGCGTCGCGTCACATCCTGTTCCACATGCGGAAGCCAGGTCAGATACCGCGTAACAAGCGGATCGTTGGCCCAATTGCTGAACATGTCCGCAGCATCCTTCATTTCAAAACGCCGCAGGATCAAATGCTTTGTATTGAGTGTCTGCGTCCCCCTGTGGTTGAGCATCACAATCCCCCTCATCCGCTTGCTGCGGTCACGGTATCAGCGCATATCCCGGTATGTACTTTTCCTCATAATAAACCTGCGCCCTGTTTTCGGCGATCAGGCTTCTTTTTTTGCAGATTTCCTGTGCGCGCGTCCACAATTTCAAGGTCCACGCGGTTATATCTGTAGTATTTTCCGTTTTCGCGATAAAAGAACTGCTCCGCCTCGCGTATATGGTACCTCAGCGGCTGCGCGCTGCTGCATCTGAGCTCTCCGGTAAGATATTTTTCGTCTTCATATATATGCAGCTGATAGGTATCCCGGGTATTGTTTTTAAACTGAAAGTCCAGGTAATTATAAAAAATGGACGTACCCATTCCAAAGGGCACCTGCCGGCCGGTATCGGGAAACAAGTCGAGCGCGTGATGATGCCGCTCGGTCACCGTAAGCGGGCTGTGCAGCACCAGCCAGTAAATGAGATTGGTCATCTGGCACATACCGCCCCCGAGCCCCCTGTCCGGCCCGTGCGCGGTTACGACCAGACCGTCAAGATAGCCTGCCGCGCGCGTGCTTTTCCCGGCCAGCCGCCAGAAGGAAAACACCTCTCCAGGCTTAATAAGGATCCCGTCAATCTTCGGCGCCGTAAGCGAAAGATTGACCCGCCTTGTTTTCCTGCATCTGCATATCTACGTTTCCCAGTGTTCTGCGGATGAGGGACTTATGGGTATAAACCACGTTTTCAAGCGGACGCATATCCAGTTCGTTTGCATAGCGGATGCCGGGAAGCCATCATTTGATATATCTTTTCAGGCGAAGCCGGAAAACCGACAGCGCATAAAATGCGCGGTTTTGCTGACAAAAGAGTTTTCGTGCCATTTCCGGGCCTTTCTGCCTTTTTCACGCAGCGCGCGGTATTTTTCTGTTCTTATTATACTATACCCGGTTTCATTTTCCAATATAAAGCAAAAATACGGTCCCGGCCGCGGCGCAGCGTCAGATTTCAGAATAATTAACGTCCGCTCAATAAATGTGTTTTGGCTCGATGCATGGAATGGCTTCCTGTCAGGCTTAAAAACAAAGGGTTCAGAGCCTGAATGCAGGGTTTATGCGGCGCTTTGCAAATGAGCCCTGCTCCGCATTGTAGGCCGGGTGGAGGATTAATCTGAAGATAGCCGGATCCGCCCGGTTTTCCGGCGCGGACATAGCGGACCTGCGCACGCGCACATCGACCGTACACGCCAAAAAGCGCCGCCCCGGTCGGGGCGGCGCTTTACGCTTATTAAGGTCAGACCTTAAAAAATGCTAAAGGTGAGGAACAGGGTCGCCATCAGGGAGGACACAAGCGAAACAACGGTGATCTGGGTGTTGATGGACGGGCCGGCCGTATCCTTGCACGGGTCGCCGACGGTATCGCCGACAACGGCTGCCTTATGCGCCACGGAACCCTTGCCTCCGCAGTTGCCTGCTTCGACATACTTTTTGGCGTTGTCCCACAGGCCGCCGGCATTGGACATGAACAGCGCCAGCAGCAGGCCGCTTAAAATGTTACCGGTCAGGAAGCCGCCGATGGCCTGCACACCGCCGATAAAGCCGACAAGCAGCGTGGAAACAATGGCCATAACTCCGGCAGGAATCAGATCTCTGAGAGCGCCCACGGTAGCAATATCAATGCAGCGATCATAATCGGGGAGTACGCCTTCTTTGCCTTCGCGCAGACCGATAATTTCTTTAAACTGTCTGTGGATTTCAGAAACCATACGCTGCGCGTTGCGGTCAACGCCCATAATGAGCAGGGCGGAGAACACGGCAGGAATGGCGATACCGATCATCAGTCCGAAGAACACGATGGGGTTCATGATGTCAAAGCCGGTAATCAGCTCGCGTCCGAGTTCCTTTGCTGCCACGTTGACTTCGCTCATGAACGCGCCGAGCAGTGCGATAACAGTCAAGCCGGCGGCGCTGATGGCAAAGCCCTTTGTCATGGCCTTGACGGTGTTTCCGGCCGAGTCAAGCTCGTCGGTTACGCGCAGCGCTTCGTCGCCCAGGTTACCCATTTCGACTAAAGCCGCGGGCGTTGTCGACGATGGGGCCGTATGCGTCGTTGGAGATGATCATGCCCACGATGGACAACATTCCGACAGCGGCCATGGAGATGCCGAACATGGCATAACCCGGTCCCAATCGAATCGCAAAGCTTATAGGCGACAAGCGCGGATACCGCGATGCCGACAAGCGCCGGTACAAACGCTTAAAAAGCCATAAGAGAAGCCGGACAGGATGGTGAAAGCCGGGCCGGACTTGGAGGCTTCAGCCGTGGCACGAACCGGCGGCTTCTTGTCGTCTGTAAAGTAGTCGGTCGCAATACCAATGATAACGCCGACAACCAGACCGACAATCGTGGCTCCCCAGATGCGCCCAGTCAAAGCCGAAGAAGTAGGTAGCGCCCGCAGTCAGTGTGGCAAAAACGGCGGTGGTGATATAGGTGCTCTTGTTAAGCGCAACAGTCGGATCGTCCGATTTGCCCATGCGCGCGCTGAGCACGCCGACAATAGAGGACAGAAGTCCGATGAGGGAATAAGCCAGAACAATGTTCACGTTTCCGGGGGCAAGCGTCTCGCCGACAATCAGCGCGGCTGCCATGGAAGCAACGTTTGAGTCAAACAGGTCAGCGCCCATGCCGGCCACGTCACCGACGTTGTCACCGACGTTGTCGGCGATGACGGCGGGGTTGCGGGGGTCGTCTTCCGGAATATCCAGTTCAACTTTACCCACAAGATCGGCGCTGATATCGGCCGCTTTTGTGAAGATGCCGCCGCCCGCTTTCGCAAACAGAGCAAGGGAGGAAGCACCAAAGCTGAAGCCCAGGATGGCTGAAGAATCGCCGGTAACCACCAGCACTGCGGTTACGCCGAACAGGCAAAGCCCGACAACGGCCATACCCATGACGGCGCCGCCGCGGAAACCAGCCATGAAGGAGTTCCTAATGCCCTTAGGCGCTGCTTCCGCAGCTTTGACGTTTGCAATCGTTGCGACCTGGATACCGATTTTGCCGGCAAGAGCCGACAGCGCGGTGCCGCAGATGTATGCAATCGCCATGGTAAGGTTTCTGGTCCAGTCGCCGGACCAGATGGGGCTGGGCAGAAACACAAGTATCAGAAGCGCAACAACTCCGGCAAAGCGTGCAAGCAGTTTATACTCACGCCTTAAAAAAGTGTTGGCGCCCTTGCGGATCAGTTCGCCGATGTTTTGGACCTGCTTGTTGGATGACGGCTGTGACTTAACCCATGTGTAAAGCCAAAACGCCACACCAAGCGACAAGCGCAGAAACCAAAATGGATGCTACCTGCCAAAAAGTGGTGTTCATTGATGAAACCTCCCGAATTATTATTATCACAATGGAATGCTCCACTGCTTCCATACTGGAGAGCGCCCGCGCCCTGTATCCGCTGACAGACCGTAAATCTGTCGCCGCTTTCCGGAGTCTGCCCGGAAAGAAACCGGTTTTCAAAACAGTTGATACCGCGATGCGCCCGATGAATGAACCGCCTGCCTGCCGCGCTGCTTCGACAGCCGTCCCAAACACATTCTATGTCAATGGCAAAAGATCAGGCCGAAATCAGCCTGTCCGGCTTCAAAAAAGCCGTCCGGATCACTTTTTCTCGGTGTTTTTGTCTGGAAACATCCAGATCATCAATTTTATGAGTATAAAAAACAGTCCCAATACTGCAAATACGGAGCCTACGCCCGCACCCATGAGCCGAAATGCCTCAAAAATCATCTGGCTGACTGTCATGAAAAAGACCTCCTCTTTCAGCTTTCAGTTATTTTTAACCAAGCATGGCAAGCAGCATGGCGCCGGCTATGACGGAACCGATCTGTCCGGACACGTTGGCTCCGATGGCCCTGCATCAGGATGAAGTTTGTCGGATCTTCCTTCTGTGCCATCTTCTGAATAATACGCGCGGACATGGGGAACGCCGAAATGCCCGCCGCACCCACCATGGGGTTGACCTTTTTCTTAAGGAACAGGTTGATGAACTTGGCAAAGAGAACGCCGCCGGCGGTATCAAAGATAAAGGCAAGAATACCGATAGCAAAAATCAGGCCGGTATTCCAGTTTAAAAACTGTGCGGCACTCATGGTCGAGCCGATGGTGATGCCCAGCAGCAGCGTTACGATGTTGGCAAGCTCGTTTTGCGCGGCGTTACTCAGTCTTGCCAGCACGCCGCACTCGCGGATGAGGTTACCGAACATCAGAGAGCCAACCAGCGCCACGCTCATCGGTGCGATCAGCCCCGCAACAATCGTCACGACGATGGGAAACAGGATTTTTACGGTTCTGGAAATCTCAACGCCGTAATTGAGATCCATGCGGATCATACGCTCTTTTTTAGTGGTCAGCGCTTTGATGACCGGCGGCTGAATAATGGGCACGAGCGACATGTAGGAGTAGGCGGCCACGGTGATGGCGCCTAAATACTTTGGTGCAAACAGATTTCCGACGAAAATGGAGGTTGGGCCGTCCGCCGCGCCGATCACGCCGACCGCCGCCGCTTCCCGAAGCGTAAACACGCCCGGCCAGATCCAGTTGCACATGACAGCCAGCAGCAGCGCCGCGAAAATACCGAACTGCGCGGCCGCGCCGAAGAACAGTGTGACCGGCTGCTTGAAGAGCGGGGAGAAGTCGATCATCGCACCGACTGCGATAAAAATAAGAATGGGGAACAGCTCGGAAGCAATACCCGCCTTATACAGGATCGTCAGAAACCCCTCGTCTCCGATTGCCGAGGACATCGGGATATTTGCCAGAATGGCGCCGAACCCGATGGGCAGCAGCAGCATGGGTTCATATTCTTTTTTGATGGCCAGCCAAATCAGCACACTGCCGATGAGGAACATCACGAGATTGCCCAAAGTAAACTGTGACAGTCCTTCAGTCAGTTTTAGTAATAGATCCATCTCTCTTCACCTTTCAGTTTCGCCATTATCCCTAAAATCCGATATGATCTCTTAAAATTCCAAGGCACAGCGATTCTATTTATGAAGGCGGCTAACGTTTTTACCCCGATAATCTGTTTTTCCGCCTAAACACCCATTTATCATTATACTCATGGTAAGGGCAATGTCAACAGCCTTTATATATCCTGTGAATCCGCATGTTTTATCGTTCGCTTTTGCGTTTTCTCTATTTTATACCAATTCTCAGCGCTAACTGATAACCGCCTCTGTTTTTTTGCGTAAACCTGAGGTCCGGGCCGTGCGCAGCCAAGCAAAGAGAGATAGACATTGAGCAATATGAACGGTAAAGCACTCAGGTTATATTCTGCACCTTTCGAAATATAAAAGCAATTTTTTTCTTAAACAAAAAGCGACGCCGTAACCGTGTGTATTTTGTATGGAATCACAAAAATGTTCAGCCA
>CAXXFP010000002.1:0-170631 GCA_963678505.2 Oscillospiraceae bacterium
TGCAATTATGTCAGAGAATTTTTTTGACTGGAGTGTCCGCATCATGCCCATAAAAATTTCCGATTCACTGCCGGCGACTGCTGTGCTTGAAAGCGAGAACATCTTTGTCATCACAGAGTACCGGGCGCTGCACCAGGATATACGCCCGCTCAAGCTGCTTATTTTAAATCTGATGCCCACAAAGATCATGACGGAGACCCAGCTTTTGCGCTGTCTGTCCAACACGCCGCTGCAAATCGAGGTCGAGCTGCTGCAAACATCCACCTATACCTCAAAGAATACGCCCGGCGACCATCTGCTTACATTCTATACGACCTTTGATAAGGTGGTCAATAACCGCTATGACGGAATGATCATAACCGGCGCGCCTGTTGAAAATATGGAATATGAGCAGGTGGAATACTGGGAAGAGCTGTGCCGGATTATGGAGTGGACCAAGAAAAACGTCTATTCCACATTTCATATCTGCTGGGGCGCGCAGGCGGGGCTTTACTATCACTATGGCGTACCCAAGCACCCGCTCGAACAGAAAAAATTCGGAATCTATGCGCACACCGTTACCGAAAAGCTGTGCCCGCTGTTTCGCGGCTTTGACGACGTGTTCCATGCGCCCCATTCACGCCACACCGAGGTGCGTGAGGAGGACATCAAAAAAGCAGGCTTAAATGTTCTGGCCGTATCCGAAAAAGCAGGGCTGTACGCGTGCGCATCAAGCGACGGCAGGCAGATTTTCATTACCGGTCATTCGGAATACGACCCGGAAACGCTTTCCCGGGAGTATTGGCGCGATAAGGAGCGCGGCCTTGACATAAAGGTTCCTGAAAACTACTATCCCGGTGACGACCCGACAAAACCGCCGATTGTAACCTGGCGCTCGCATGCGCAGCTTCTTTACACCAACTGGCTCAACTACTATGTTTATCAGACAACGCCGTACGATTTGCGCGAGCTTTTATAGCCGCTATTTAAGGAGGTCAACATATGTATAACGGAAACCCTTTCAATCCGGGCGGACCGGTCCAGCCGCCTGATTTTTCCGCTCTCAAAGAAAAGACAAAAAAATTCATGAAAAACAGTTTTGGAATTATATTAACCATCGTGGTACTGGCGGTGGTAGTGTTTAACAGCCTTTACATGCTGAAATCCAGCGAAAACGCCGTCATCACCCGGTTCGGGCGCTTCGCCTATACCGAAAGCAATGCCGGACTGAAGCTGAAAATTCCGTTTGTGGACAAGGTGCAGAAGGTAAATGCCGAGCTTGTGCGTTCGCTGGAATTCGGCTATCGCACCAACGACGCGAACAACGCCACCTACCAGGCCGAAGAAGCGCATATTATTACATCCGATCTCAACATTGTGATTGCCGACTGGGCTGTCTTATATCAGGTGACTGATGTATATAAGTATCTGTTCAGTGCCGACGACCCGATCGGAACGCTGCGCATCATCAGCGAGTCTGCCTATCGCCGCGTTGTGGCCTCCCACTCGCTCGACGATATCCTGACCGACCAGAAGGATATCATCCAGACCGAGGTGCGAACGGATCTTCAGGCCATCTGTGACAAGTACAGCCTTGGCATAACAATCCGCGCGGTACAGCTGCAGGATGCCATGCCGCCCGACGAGGTCAACGAATCCTTCCAGGATGTCACGCGCGCCAAGGAAGAAAAAGAATCAAAAATAAACGAAGCCAGCAAATATGAAAACGAAAAACTGCCGGTCGCCCGCGGCGAGGCCGAGCGGCTGAAAAACGACGCCGAGGCCTATAAGCAAAAACGCGTCAACGAGGCGAAGGGCGCCGTGGCCCGCTACAAATCCATTGAGGCCGAATACGCGAAACAGCCGGCCATCATGCGCACGCGTCTGTACATTGAAATGATCCGCGACGTGCTGCCTAAGGTGAAAGACGTATTTATTGTAGACGATTCAAGCGGAGATACCGTCAAATTCCTGCCAATCGGCGGTTCGGCGGTCATTCCCGCGAAATAAGGAGGTGTCTGAAGTGAAGAAAAGTATAAAAACCATTCTCATTATCGTTGCCGCGCTGATCGGCGTGATCATTTTGGCCGACGGTACGTTCATCCTGAATGAAGATGAATCCGCCATCGTCGAGCGCTTCGGGCGCATCGAATCCGTATACGTCAAGGCGGAGACGCCCGCTCTGCGTACGCAGATTGAAAACCTGTCCGGCTATCGCGTATCCATTCATATCGGCACGGGGCTCAAGCTGAAAGTCCCGCTCATCGACAGCGTCGTCAAATACTCCTCGAAGCTGCTTACCTATGACACCCCGGCTCAGCAGGTCATCGCATCGGATAAGAAAATCCTGTTTTTTGACAACAACGCCCAGTGGCGCATTGATAACCCGCTGCTGTTTCGCATATCCGTGGGCAATGTGGAAACCGCGCGCGAGCGGATCGATTACTATATGTATTCACTGATCCGTGAAAAGGTGGGCAAGCTCGATTCGACCACGCTCATATCGGACAAAGCCACCATTGAAAGCATGCTGCTCGAGCTCAATAAGCAGGTGACCGCCGAAACCAGCAAGTTCGGCGTCACAGTTGTTGATATCCGCATCAAGCGCACCGATTTTCCGTCGGAAAACTATGCCAGCATCTATAACCGCATGATAACCGAGCGCAACCGCATCGCCGCGCAGTACCGTTCCGAGGGAGAAGAGACGGCCATAGAAATGCGTTCAAAAACCGACCGCGAGGTCACAGTCATCACCTCCGAAGCCGCGCGCGCTTCCGAAATCCTTAAGGGAGAAGGTGACGCCGAGGCTGCGCGCATCTTTAACGAAGCCTATGGCAAAAATCCGGACTTCTTCAAATTTTACAATATGCTCGACACCTACCGCCAGACCGTCGGAGAAAGCACGACGCTTGTTATTCCGCTTAACAGCGAATTCGGAAAATATCTGCTAAACCCGAACGCACAATAAAAAAACGAGGGGAAGGATCGTGCCGCATGCTCATTCAAACATATGAAGAATTTGCGGGGTATGTGGATCAAACGGGGTTTCTCACACTCAGCGAAAATCCGTTCGGGCTGCCCGCACTTTCAAGCCTGACAAAAGAATCCGCCTGGCACACCGGCCTGGAAACCGACCCGTGGCAGTGGAAAAGCCGCATCGCCTCCGAGGGACGCGCGGCGTATGGGCACATCCTGCTGGGTAAAAACAGCTTTGTTTCGCTTTCCATGTATCCATACCTGTACGCAGCCGTCCGGCGCGACAAGGGCTTCTGGGAGCTTTATGGCGCCGGTGTGCTGTCGGCGGGCTGCAAAAGGCTTTACGGCGCGTTTGTGGAACATCCGTTTATCGCGGCGCATGACGTGGCGTTTCTTGCCGGTTATGCCGGGAAGGAACGCGCAAAGGCGGAGCGTGATCTGATCAGCCTGCAGGGCGGGCTATTCATCACGACGTGCGGCACGGCGCGAAAGGTCGGTAAAACGGGGCAGCCATACGGCTGGCCGTCGTCGGCGTATACGCTCACCGAACAGTGGGCGCCCGCGGGGCTCATGGAGGCCGCCGCGCTCATTTCACCGCGCGACGGCGAGGACGCCGTCACCGACAGACTGCTTGCGCTCAACCCGGATTTTAATATCGACCGTTTGCGCGCAAAGCTCTTTCCGTTTGCCGACCTGTAATTTATAATAAACCTGCGGAGCTTGGGTATAATCCCGGGCTCCGCGTTTTTTTGTCCCCCGGCACAAACCTGCGCAAATAGCATAAGGCCGTCCGGCCCGCAAATCGCGCGGGCCGGACGGCCTCAGGCTATAAGTTTATGTCATCAATTCGTTTCTGCGCCGACAAGGAAAGTATGTGTATCCAGCCGAATGGCCCCCGGGCTTTAGCTCTGTATTTCGCCCGCAGCCGATCGCAATACGTGCCAGACAGAACATAAGCCGGCATGACGCCGAAAAATCCCACGCCCGTCTATTCAGTAATCATTTCGCTTACCCTGTATATGTCGCCGGCGCCGACCGTCAGGATCAGGTCTCCCGGGCGCGCGTTCTGCTTTAAATATTCGGCGATTTCCTCAAAGGACGGAATAAAAAGCGCACCTGAAATGCTGTCGGCAAGATCCTTTGAAGAAATTCCGAGTGTGTTCTGCTCCCGCGCGGCATAGATTTCGGCCAGAATCAGCACGTCCGCGCCGCTGAGCTTTTCAGCAAAGTCATCAAACAAAAGCTTCGTGCGAGAGTATGTGTGCGGCTGAAAAACAAGGATGATCCGCCTGGCCTCCATCGCACGCGCGGCGGCGAGTGTCGCCGCAATCTCGCTCGGGTGATGCGCGTAATCGTCATAGACGCATGCGCCGTGACAGCTCCCCTTATACTCAAAGCGGCGCTTGAGCCCGGTATAGGCTTCCAGCCCGCGCTTTATGTCCTCGATTCCCGCGCCCGCCTCAAGCGAAGCGGCGGCGGCGGCAAGGGCGTTTGTGATGTTGTGCCGGCCCGGCACGCTCAGCGCGATATGCGTGCGGGGAGCGCCGTTTACGAACAGGTCAAAGCGGGCAAGTCCCCGCTTTGTTTCAATGTTTTCCGCACGCACCTGCGCGTGCCCGCTCAGACCGAATGTCACCACGCGCCGCTCAAGCCCTTCAATGGCGCGCATGGTATTTATGTCGTCCGCGTTTGCAACGATCGCGCCGCCAGGGGGAACAAGGCCGGCAAACCCGCGGAAGGAGCGCATAATATCCTCAAGTCCGCTGAAAAAATCGAGATGATCCTCTTCGATATTCAATATCACCGCAACGGTCGGGAAAAAATAAAGAAATGAATTGCAGTACTCACAGGCCTCGGCCACGATCAGTCCGCCCGCCCCGACTCTGTGTCCGCCGCCGATGAGCGGCAGACTTCCGCCGATCATCACGGTCGGGTCAAGCCGCGCCGCAATGGCGATATGCGTAATCATGGAGGTTGTTGTGCTCTTGCCGTGCGTACCGGAAACGCAGACGGCGCATTCGTATTTTTTCATTAGCGCGCCCCAGACCTCAGCCCGCTCAAACAGTGCCACGCCCTTTTCACGCGCGGCGGCCACCTCCGGATTATCCTCGTGCGCGGCGGCCGTGCGTATCACGCAGTCCGCCCCGTCAATATGCTCGGCGGCATGGCCGATATATACCGGGATGCCCAGCATGCGCAGCCGCTGCGTGGCCGGGCTTTCCTTCATGTCCGAGCCTGTCACCACCGCACCCCTGCCAAGCAGGACCTCTCCGAGCGCGCACATCGACACGCCGCCGATCCCCACCAGATGAACATGTCTGCCGGGTGCTGTTTTTTCAAGGGTTTGTTCTATATTCATTACGTCTCCCCCACGCTCCGCTGTGTATTATATTTTAGTAAAAAAACAGGCCAGCTCCTGTGCCGCGCCTGCCGCGCCGCTCGCGTGACCGCATCCATCTTGCATCCGCACGCGGTTAACAGTATAATAAGTATACGCTTGAAATGCAAGACCTCTGTCTACTAGTTTATCATACTTTCAGGAGATGGAATATATGAAAGTTTTAATGGTGTCCGTCACTGCCGGCTATGGCCATCACGCCACCGCAAACGCCGTCGCCGAGGGACTGGTGCAGCGCGGCGCTGTCGTTGAAAAATCCGATCTGCTGAAATATGTCAGCCAGCTCATATTCCACATGGTGGACAAGGGATATCTGTTTTATGCAAAATACGCGCCCAAGCAGTACGGGCAGCTTTACCGGCTGATGGAAAAAAACAGCACCATGAAAAAGTATACCATCAGCATGTTCGCCGCCGAGCTTTTGGCGGACAGATACAACGCATATATACGGGAATTCAACCCCGACGTTATCGTCGCCACGCATTTTTTCTCCGCGCAGGTCATGGACGAACTGAAGCGGCGTGGGGAAATCGACTGCCCCATCATAGGCATTATAACCGATTATACCATCCACCCATTTTGGAACGAAATGGATTGTCTGGATTATTTTGTCACAGCAAGCGAACTTTTAAACTATGAAGCGCAGAAAAAGGGCATCAACATCGATCGGGTACTCCCCTTCGGCATCCCGGTGCATCCCAAATTTATGGGCAAAGTGGATAAGCAGGAAGCCCGCGCGCGCCTGTCCATCCCCCCAAACAAATATACCATGCTCTTTATGAGCGGCAGCATGGGGCATGGGGATATGGCCGGCATGATCGAGCAGGTCGACGCGCTGCGCGACGATCTGCAGATTCTATGCGTGTGCGGCAACAATGAAAAGCTGTGCAAAAAACTTAAAAAACTCAAAACGCGCAACGGTCTCAATATATATGGCTTTGTGGACAATGTGGAGCTGCTCATGGACGCGGCAAACTGTATCGTCACAAAGCCCGGCGGACTGACGGTTTCCGAGTCATTAAGCAAAAAGCTGCCGATGATTCTCGTCGACGCCATACCCGGACAGGAGGAAAACAACGTCGATTTTCTGCTCAACAACGGCCTTGCCCTGCATGTTACCAAGCGCCTGTCCATCGGACAGGCCGTCTACTATCTGTTATCAAATCCTGAAAAACTCCTGCTCATGGAACAAACCATGGATCTGCTCGCCCACCCGGACTCCACCGATAAGCTGTGCGACTTTGTGATGGGGCTCGGAGAAAAGCCCCGGGTATGAGTACCGCGGGTGTTGCGCGCTATGCTCTGGACATTTTAAAGACGCTTCAGGCGGCCGGGCACGAGGCGGTGCTTGTGGGCGGCTGCGTGCGCGACCTGCTGCGCGGAGTACGTCCCGCGGACTGGGATATTTCAACGAGCGCGCTGCCCGCGCAGGTGACGGCACTTTTTAAGCGAACCGTCCCCACCGGGCTTCAGCATGGTACCGTCAGCGTCCTTTCAGGCACACACTGCGTGGAGGTCACCACCTTCCGCGTAGACGGAGCCTATCTGGACGGCCGCCGGCCCGAAGAGGTCAATTTTATCACCGACCTGACATCCGATTTAAGCCGGCGCGATTTCACCATCAACGCCATGGCTATGACGCCGGACGGGGACATCATCGATCCGTTTGACGGGCGCGGCGACCTTGCCAAAAAAATAGTGCGCTGCGTGGGCAATCCGGAAAAACGGTTTTCAGAGGATGCTCTGCGCATGCTGCGCGCGCTGCGCTTTTCCGCGGTGCTGGGCTTTGACATCGAGCCCGACACGCTTGCCGCCATTGACCGGCTTTCCCCGCTTGCCCGGGCTGTTTCCGCGGAACGTGTAAACGCGGAGGTTTCAAAAATACTTCTGTCCCCACGCCCTGCCGCAGCCGCAAAAGTTCTGTCGCTGGGTCTGCTCGATGCTTATTTGGACCGTTCCCGCCCGGAAATCGCGCATGCCGGGCGTATAAACGGTGTTCCCCGCCGTTTAGCCGAACGCTGGTGCGGCTTTTGCGCCCTGCTTATGAAAGCGGGCGCCATTTCCGACTGCGCGGTTTTTTTGCGGCAGCTCAGGCTCGATAAAAAGACCGTCGCCGCCTGTTCGGCGGGCATTGGCGCCGCGCTGGACGCGCCCTTGCCCTGTGACAGCATTTCCTGGAAACGTCTGCTCAGCGCATGCGGGCGCAGCGGAGCACAGTGCGCCGCCTGCGCGTGGGACTGCCTTCTGGGCGGCGGCGCCCGGCCGACGCTGGGCGGTGTGCTCAGAAGCGGCGAGTGCTTTTCGCTGGGCACGCTCAAAATAGACGGCCGACAGCTTGTCGGGATGGGCTTTACGCAGGGGGAAGACGTGGGCCTTGCGCTCCATCAGCTTTTAGAGCATGTGATTGTATTTCCTGAGGATAACGAGCCGGAAATCCTCCGCGGGCTTGCCGCGCAGCTCCTTTTGGCAGACTCCCCCACGCTTTAGCGTGATCGCCGCTCACGTTTTCCGGCGTGACGGCCGTTAATAAGCAGTGAAAGCCTTGTCGGGCGGACTTATGTCCGTCCGTTTTTTTATCCGCCTGTGCCGTCACCGGATAAGGGCGCGGGGAATACACTATATCAGGAGCAAGGCAGACTGACTGCGGCCACGACCCCTGTACAAAAAACGGTTCAGGCGCAATGCCCCGCACGACATGTGTCCCCGTTTCTTTGTCCGGCAGCACGGCCGGTCGGTGCGGGAAAACCCTGATTTCTCAGAGCGCGTACTACGGTGCGCCGCTGGCCGCACAACAGCGGTACCCGCGTTTCGGCAGATGTCATGGCGATACGCGCCCAGCCAGCTGCGCGGAAAATGGAGGCTTTTATGGATAAAAACATCGCTTTTGCCGTTATCGGCGGAGATATGCGGCAGGCATATCTGGCCACGCTTTTAAAGCGCGACGGGTATCCTACGCGAACCTTCGCATTGGAACAGGCTCAGCTTACCGACGAGGCGTCCCCGGTACATACGCTCAAAGAAGCGGTAATCGGCGCCGACTGCGTAATTCTTCCCCTGCCCTGCACGAGCGAGGGCGAGCGCGTCAACACGCCGCTCAGTACGGAAAAACTGACTGTGTCACAGATTCTCTCCCTGGTTGACAAACACGCGGTCGTGCTGGCCGGACGCGTCGGCAAGCCGCTTTTTGAGCTGGCCGGGCAGATGAACATTCCTCTTTTTGATTATTTCGAGCGCGAGGAGCTGGCGGTTTTAAACGCGGTGCCGACGGCCGAGGGCGCCATACAGCTCGCGCTTGAAGAGCTTCCCATCACGCTGCATGGCAGCGCATGTCTGATCATTGGTTTTGGCCGCGTCGGCAAGGTGCTGGCGGCCTATCTGCGCGGACTGGGCGCCAACGTAACCGTCGCCGTGCGTAAATATGCCGACCGTGCGTGGCTGCGCGCCTACGGCTACGGATCAGCCGACACGGAGAATCTGGCCGCGAGTCTAAACCGTTTTGATCTGCTTATCAACACTGTTCCTGCGCGCGTACTCGGGCAGAAGGAGCTTGCCTGCCTCAAGCGCGATTGCCTGTGTATCGACCTTGCCTCAAAGCCAGGCGGTATTGATCTGAGCGCGGCGCAGCAGCTTGGAATCCGCTGCATATGGGCGCTTTCACTTCCCGGAAAAGTCGCCCCCTACACATCCGGAGAAATCATCCGTGACACAATATTAAATATGCTCGAAGAAAGGCGGGATAAGGGATGAGCGCGCTGCGGGTAGGCTTTGCCCTGTGCGGATCCTTCTGCACCTTCTCAAAGGTAATACCGGAGATAGACCGGCTGGCGGCTTTGGGCTACGACCTGTACCCGATTATGTCGGGTGCCGCGTGGCAAACAAACACACGCTTCGGCGCCGCCGCCGATTACATAAACCATCTCGAGGAAATTTGCGGAAAACCCGTGATCAAAACCATTGAACAGGCCGAACCCATCGGCCCGCGCAAGCTGCTTGACGTGCTCGTAGTCGCCCCCTGCACGGGAAATACGATTGCAAAGCTTGCCCATGCGATTTCTGATTCCCCTGTGACCCTGGCGGTTAAATCCCACCTGAGAAACGCCCGCCCCATAGTCATCGCCGTTTCCTCCAACGACGCGCTCAGTGCCAACGCCGTCAACATAGGCTCGCTGCTTGCGAGAAAAAATATCTTTTTCGTCCCGTTTGGACAGGACGACCCGATCGGAAAGCCCTATTCGATGCTTGCCGATATGACAAAAATTGAAGACACCGTCAACGCCGCGCTGGAGGGAAGGCAGCTTCAGCCCATTCTGGTGTGAGCCATACAAAATGCGTGCGCCACGCGGTGCATACCAAAAACAGCCCGCGCCATCCGGCGCGGGCTTGAGCGTGTCGATAAAGATCAGAAAAATGACCATGTCTCCCTATGTACGAACTAACCCCCGGGAATTTCGTGCATAGGCAGATCAACGTCCAAAAATCGGTTCTTGTTCGTGACGCGCATATATGAAAAGCCAACCGAAGATCGAACCTTTAAAACAGGTAGCAGCCCGCGCCATCCGGCGCGGGCTGCTGCCTGTTATTCGGTGAATAAAAACTCACCGCTAATTCTGCATTTGCTTCCTTCTGGAAAGATTAATGGTACCATCCTGCATCTCGTTGATGGATTCAAGCGATTTACCGGTACCGTAGGCCACGCAGGAAATCGCGTCGTCGGCAACATGGGTGGCAATGCCCGTTTTCGATTCGATGAGCTTATCAAAGCCCCAGACCAGACTGCCGCCGCCCGTCATTACGATTCCGTTTGTGGAAATATCCGCCACCAGCTCAGGCGGCGTGCGCTCAAGAACGCTGTGGATCGTCTCGACAATGCGGGAGGAAACCTCTTCAAACGCCTCGATCATGTCAATCGATGTGACCGTAAAGATACGCGGCAGCCCCGTCATCAGGCAGCGCCCCTTCACCTCGGCAGTTTTTTCCTCGGGACGGGGGAACACGCAGCCGATATTGATCTTCAGTTCCTCAGCCGTACGCTCGCCGATAAGCACATTGTGCTTACGGCGTATGTATTTGATGACGGCCTCGTCAAACTGGTCGCCGGCGATTTTAATTGATGTGGATTCCACGATGCCGCCCAGAGAAATAACCGCGACGTCGGCCGTGCCGCCGCCGATATCAACCACCATATGCCCGTTTGCCTTGGTAATGTCGATGCCCGCGCCAATGGCAGCCGCGACAGGCTCTTCAATCAGATACACGCGGCGCGCGCCCGCCTGCATGCCGGCGTCGATCACCGCTCTCTCCTCGACTTCCGTAATGCCGCTGGGAACACAGATAACAATACGCGGCTTAATCAGGTTAAAGCCTGAAACCTTGTGTAGAAACTCCTTGATCATACGCTCGGTCATATCATAATCGGAAATAACGCCCTCGCGCAGCGGACGGATGGCTACGATATTGCCCGGCGTTCTGCCCAGCATATTCTGCGCGTCCGCTCCCACCTTGAGAAGTTTGCCCGTATTTTTGTCCATGGCAACCACGGACGGCTCACGCAGTACGACGCCCTTGCCCTTGACAAACACAAGGATGGAGGCGGTTCCAAGATCTATACCAATATCTCTGCTTAAGGAAAACATCTATTGCACCTCATTATCGGGTTGCGCTCAACGCGCTGACACCGCTGTATTATTCCCAAATTCTCAGCTTTTCAAGCACAGGATGAGATAATTATAACCAATCTGGCCCGCGCTTTCAATAGCTGTATATGGTTTTGTCCATTTTTTCTATTTTTTTCGGCCCGCCGCGCTTGCAAGCACCGCGCAGCACACGCTTTGCGCTCCGGCGGTTTTGAGCATGCGCACACACTCGGAAAGCGTGGAGCCGCTGGTCACCGTGTCGTCAATAAGTAAGATCCGCCTGCCCGCTACAAGCTCAGTGTCGCGCACCTCAAAGGCGCCCAGCACATTCGCGCGGCGGCGCTCATGGCTTTGAAGCTTGGTCTGGGAGGGCACGTCCGCGATTTTCACAATGGTCTCCACCGCCACATCCTCAAGCTCGACGGCGGCGGCCAGCGCGAGCAGCATGGCCTGGTCGTAGCCGCGCGTTTGTTTTCTTCTGGCGCTGACCGGAACCCATGTGATCAGATCGTAGCGGCCCGAAAAATTGCGCTGAATGCTCTGGGCAAGCAGATGGCCGAAGGAGGACGCATACCCGGACGCGCCTTTAAACTTGAAGCGGTGAATCGCGGTGCGCACCTTGTCGCGATAGAAAAGGCACGCCACGCAGTCCTCGGCATCACGGATGCTGATTTTTTTATCGTTTGTGTAGGGAAGGCTGTCGCGGCAAGCCGAGCAGATCCGGCGTTCGTTTCCGCTCTTCAGAAACCGCCGGCAGAATACGCAGCGCGGAGGAAAGAGGATATCCGCCAGGTCGAGTAAAAACTTCGCCATACGATTCCCCTCCTTAAATTTTCGCCGCATAAACAACGTTCGCCTTCTGTTTTTGCGCGGCTGCCGCTCATTTTTCCAGCAGCCTGTCCTTCAGGCCGCTGTAGCGGCCGTTGATGCGGTTGTTGGATATCATCTGCTGCAAAATCGCCTCGCTGCCGACAATGACCATCAGCTCACGCGCCCGGGTTATGGCCGTATACAGCACGCGCCGGTTAAGCAGCATGGACGGACTTCTCGAAACCACAAGGATTACCGCATCATACTCGCTGCCCTGTGCCTTATGCACGGTCATGGCAAACGCAGGCTCCAGCTCGTTGAGCATATCAAAGGAATACGCCGCAACCCGGTCATCAAACCGTACAGTGAGCGCGGATGCCGCGGGCTCTACCTTTAAAATCGTGCCGATATCACCATTGAACATGCCCAAACCGGTGCTTCCGTCATCCTTTTTCCATATTATATCATAGTTATTGTGCACTTGCATCACTTTATCGCCCTCGCGAAACACAAAAGGACCGATGACGGCTTCTTTTTTTTCGGGCGAGGCGGGATTGATGGCCTCACGCAGCAGCTTGTTAAGCGCCACGGTGCCGGTCTCCTTGGTACGCGTGGGCGTAAGCACCTGAATTTTGGTCGGGTGTATGCCTCTTTTTTTGGGGAGCCTGTTTTGATACAGGTCAAGCAGCAGTTCGGGAATCTGGTCCGGTCTATCGCAGCGGACAAAGTAAAAATCCCCCTGCTTGTGATGAAGCTCGGGCATGAGCCCGTTGTTGACGGCATGCGCGCTGACGATAATGTTGCTCTGCCCGGCCTGGCGAAAAATTTCAGTCAGGCGAACGGTATCTATGCGCTCGCTTGACAGCATGTCCGAAAGAACGTTTCCCGGCCCCACAGACGGCAGCTGATCCGGGTCCCCGACCAGCACAAGCCGGCACTTGCACGGCAGCGCGGCAAGCAGCGCGCGCATAAGCATGATGTCGATCATAGACGTCTCGTCAACAATCACCGCATCATAGTCGATGGGGTTTTCCTCGTCGTGAATAAAACCAAAGCGGTTCGTTTCGCTGCTATATTCCATATCAAGCAGTCGGTGGATGGTCGTTGCTTCCTGACCGCACAGCTCGCTCATGCGCTTGGCGGCGCGTCCCGTGGGCGCTGTCAGCGCAGTTTTAAGCTCCATCCGGTTAAAGAGAGAAAGCATCGCGCGCACAGTCGTTGTTTTTCCCGTTCCCGGTCCGCCGGTGAGCAGCATGACCCTGCTGCGCGCGGACATCAGCACAGCGCGGCGCTGTCCGGGCGCGTAGTCAAGGCTCACGGTTTTTGATATCTCATCGACCGTGGCAGTTATGCCTCGTGGAGGTAAAAGGCGCTTATTGACCATGGAGCCCAGCCGCTCGGCGACATAACACTCGGCCTCATACACTTCGCGCAGATAACAGGCGTCGTGTCCGCCCGATGCGTCTCGCGCGATTTGCCCGCATTCGATCAGATTTTCCAGCGCGCGCTCGATGGCGAGCCCCCAATCCTCAAAATCCGGCCCCAGCGCGCCCAAAAGCCCGGCGCTCGCCTCAATGAGCTTTTCGCGCGGAATAAACGACTGACCCTGATTGAGGTTGTATGTAAGCTCGAACAGAAGCGCCGCTTCCAGCCTGCACGCGCACATGCCCTCAAACCCCATGTCCAGCGCCAGCTCGTCCGCCTTGTGAAAATCCACGCCGAAATATTCCTCCACAAGGATATATGGATTTGCGCGCACCGCCGAAACCGCAGCCTCTCCGTAGCGCTTAAAAAGGCGCATGGCAAGCTGAGGCATCAGGCCGTGTCCGAGTAAAAACTCCATCAGGCGGCGGATTCCGCTCTGTTTTCTGAAATTCTGCCCGATCTGCTTTGCCTTAACGCCTGTAATGCCCTTGATGTCCACAAGCCTGTGCGGCTCGTTTTCCAGAACCTCCATGGCACCGATGCCAAACCGTCCCACAATGCGGCGCGCAGTCGCGGGGCCGATGCCTGGCACGACGCCGGAGGACAGGTATTCAAGCGTGGACGTCTCGTTTTCCGGCATTTTCCGTTCAAAGCTCTCGGCTTTAAACTGCGCTCCGTGCACCGGATGGGTCGTCCATTTTCCAACTGCCTCAAGGCGCTCCCCGGGTGCCGCATAAGGGATAAACCCCACCAGCATGGAAAGCGCCCCATCGTCTCCTTCGAGCCTAAGTACGGTATAGCCGTTTGCCTCGTTGCGGTAAACGACCGAACGGACGATCCCGCTTATTTTTAACTGTCGGTTTTGTTCTTCCATATATTATTTAATTGCACATCCTCAGCCGTGACGATTTTTATGCCCGGATACATTAAAATAAGCTGCTGCGCGCTCAGCATCGACGCAGGGTCCATGCCGTCGTTGACAATCACGATGCACGGCGTGACGCCAATCGCGTGCCGCAGCCAGATAAGCCCCCGCACGGTTTCGGCAAGAGCTGTATCATTTCCTTTTGCGTGTATCAAAAAGCAGATCTGCTCCCCCTGCTTTCCCGCGATGGGAAGCAGCAGAGCACCAAACGCAATCCAAAGAACCATCAGAAATCCCAACGCGGCCAGACCGGAAAAAACGGCGACGCCCCAGGCACCCATTAAGCACGCACCCCCCTACCGCATTGTATGCGGCAAGCTGCGCGATTGATAAGCCGTCAGGCAAAGAGCGTTACCCCCGTGCGTAATGATCATAACCAGAATCCCCGCCCCAACAACGCCAAGGAAAATAGCCGGTATCGCATTTTTAAGCCGTAAATCAAGCAGGGCCGCTATCAGCGCCCCCGTCCATGCGCCCGTTCCGGGCAAGGGTATGGCCACCAGTATGAACAGACCCAGCATCTCATACTTATAGACCTTGTCGGCTTTTTTAAAAGCCCGATTTTCCAGCCGCTCGATCAGGCTGCCCAGCCTGGTTTTTTCTTTGATCCATTTAAAAAGCGGACGAATAAACGCAATAATAAAGGGCACCGGCAGCATATTGCCTAAAACCGATGATAAAAAAGCCAGATACAGCGGCAGACCCAACGCAACGCCAAACGGCAGGCCTACCCGTAATTCGGCCACGGGCAGCATGGAGATCGCGCCCGTTAAGACCGCCTGCCCCCATACCGTTGATGTCAGCTGATCATAAATCATGGACGCCTCCCACATAACAGATAAATTCATGTATAGCATCCTTCTTGTTATTGTATCATCTTTTGTATGTAAAATACAACAGGAGATTCCATTTTATTGCCAAATGTATTCAAACCCGCATCACAAAGTCCGTTAAAATGGTAAATTTTTTTATATTTTTTATTTTATCGGCCGGCCTTTGCATACAAAAAGGGGGCTTTGCGGAAAGTATCCTGCAAAGCCCCTCAGACTGTCTTAAAGTCTGTCGTGCGCATATCTGCCGTTATAGTTTTTATCTAATGCCTGATGAATAAATGAAAAATGCTGATGCCTGGCGTCTTGCAAAGCATTTTTCACCAGGGTGCAGGGTTAACCCGGCAAATCCAGTAACCCCCTTGCGCCCTGACATAAACGTTACTATTCATTGAGATATCAAAGAATGGCATAAATTCCGGGGTTTATTCGTGCGGATATTATTTATGCATCAGGAAATATCCGCGCACCCTCTGAAAAATGAGAAAGGCGAAGACGCCGTTAACCAGCGACTTAATGGCATTAAATGGAATAATGGCCGGCAGGAGCAGCTCAATGACCGCCTGCCGGGGCTGTCCGTAGAAAATGGGCGTTAAAATCAGGTTTGCCGGAATCATAATGGCAATCATCGCGCATGCGCCGATGATCAGCGCGGTAAGTATTCCCTTGTCGCTTTTCATTCGTTTCTGTATAAGCCCCGCGGTCAAAACCATTGTCCCTGTGGCAATCACATGCATCACAAAGCCAATCACACCGCTTTGTGCGCTGACCGTAATGGCCTGCACACCCGCCGCCGCAATCAGCAGCACAAGTCCCATCACAGGTCCGTATATAAGCGTTCCGATCAGAATGGGGATATCGGCCGGATCATACTCCAGCCATGGTGCCACGGGGATAATGGGAAAGTGGACGAGCCATATGAGCACCACTGAAATCGCCGCCAGCATTGCAAGGATCGCAAGGGTGCGGACCCTTTTGAGATTGTTCATTGTACATTCTCCCTTGTTTTATTTTGCGGGACAAGAAAAAACACATCCTTCTCAGGATGTGTTTACGGTCAAAAGCATATAGCGGCAAAAATGCCGCTTTGTGCCTTCTCCCATCCGGACTATACCGTCGGCACCGGAATCTGACCGGTTCAGCTTTCGCGCGCGGGCTCGTCGGCCATATGCCGCATTACCGCCGGTGGGGAATTGGCTTACGCCGCACCCCGCCCTGAAGGACACATACATAATATCACAAATAATGTTTCCGCACAATATTCTTATGCATACAAATATTTGTCTGACTGCCGGACTGTATCGGCCTGTGCGCACGTGTACATACGGCCGGCAGATTCCCGGCGATCCATAGATTGACTGCTTAATCTGCCGGCAGCTTTATTGTACGGCGTGCCGATCCCCGCATCAGGGCACACTGTCATTTAGATTTCGTTGAATACATAGGAGACGATTTTGTTTACCGGAATGATGATGATCGTGCCGAATCTGCTATGGTCACGATCGCGCCTGTCGAATCTGTCGCGGTTACGGAAGCAGCCGTGGCCTCTGTCATCACGGTCGCGGTCCCTGTCAAATCGGTCGGCTTCTACGCCAAACGGATGGCGCGGCGCGGACGGCAGTGATGTGATAAGTTTAATAAAACGGCAGTTGGCTTCAATCAGAAGTCCGGTAAAGCCGCTTCCGGATTCGCCGCCGCTCTGCGTAAATATTGTGACAAGTCTGCCGACGTTTGAAAAGAGATCGTTTCTGTCCTCATTGAAAATAAAGTTTTCATCCAAAACGCCGTTGTTATTAGACATGAATTGTCCCTCCATACAGTTAATATATAGCTGATATCTGAGCCTATCTTTTGTATGTACGAATCAATCCGGCCTCGGCGTCGGAATTTATTCAGTGCATAAGGCGCAAATATCGCATTGTTCTGTCAAACACACATAAAGGAGGAGTCATGGGTGCCGACCGTGCGGTTTTGTTTTGGGCTGCGCTCTTAAATCCGTTGTTTCTCATCACTATATTGTACGCGCTTGATTGCGCTTTGCTACTTTTCCGGCCGTGTCAAATTCAGCCCTGCCGTATATTATAGAATGAACGGCTTCAAAGTGTGCAGAAGCATAAATGCGGCGCCGAGGGTGAGGTTCATGATATACATAAAGGATTACAGCGCTATAAACGCCCAACTCTCCCAGCAGCAGCCCGACTCTTTTGCTTCGCTGCTTGAATACATGAAAGGCCGGATGATTACCGTTTTTACGGATTCCGGCGGCATTTCCGGCGCAGGCTTTACCGGCATGCTTACAGACTTATTGCGCGATCGTATTGTTCTTTTGATACAGCAGCCATCTCCCCCTGCTATGCATTTCTCCAACCGACGTTCACGTCCCGCCGCCGGGAAATACGCCTGCGCGCCCGCAACAAAGTCCGTTATTCTGTTTGAGCATATCTGCGCGGTTTTATATGTCTATGCATAAAGATACCCCCCGCTCCAACCTGTCCATAGACAGTCTGATACGGGGGGTACCTTATTTTTACACTTTTTTGACGCGTAAGCGGCCAAAAAAGCATGTCAGCGTCTGCTTAGCCGTTAATTTTGGTGACGACTCCGGAACCCACGGTGCGGCCGCCTTCGCGGATAGCAAAACGCAGGCCTTCCTCCATGGCGATGGGGGTAATCAGCTCAACGGTCATGGCGATGTTGTCGCCGGGCATGCACATCTCAACGCCTTCCGGCAGCTCGATCACGCCGGTCACGTCGGTTGTACGGAAATAAAACTGCGGACGGTAGTTGCCGAAAAACGGAGTGTGGCGGCCGCCCTCTTCCTTTGTCAGAACATAAACCTGCCCGACAAATTTGGTGTGGGGCTTAATGGAACCGGGCTTGGCAATAACTTGGCCGCGCTCGATATCCGCCTTGTTGATTCCGCGAAGCAGGGTGCCGATGTTATCGCCGGCTTCCGCGTAATCAAGCAGCTTACGGAACATTTCGATGCCGGTGACGACGGTTTTGCGGGGTGCTTCCATCAGGCCGACAATCTCAACTTCTTCGCCCATTTTGACTCTTCCGCGCTCAACACGGCCGGTTGCGACTGTGCCGCGGCCGGTGATGGAGAACACGTCTTCAACGGACATCAGGAAGGGCATATCCGCTTTGCGCTCCGGCGTCGGGATAAAGGAGTCGACAGCGTCCATCAGTTCAAGGATGGATGCGTACTCGGGCGCCGTGGGATCCTTCGACTCACACTCAAGCGCCTTGAGCGCGGAACCCCTGATGATGGGGGTGTCGTCGCCCGGGAACTCGTACTTGTTGAGCAGCTCGCGGATTTCCATGTCAACAAGATCAAGAAGCTCGGGATCATCAACCTGATCAACCTTGTTCATGTAAACAACGATATGCGGCACGCCGACCTGACGGGCAAGCAGGATGTGCTCGCGGGTCTGGGGCATGGGGCCGTCGGCGGCCGATACAACCAGAATGGCTCCGTCCATCTGCGCCGCGCCTGTGATCATGTTTTTAACATAGTCAGCATGGCCGGGGCAGTCGACGTGCGCATAGTGGCGGGTGTCTGTCTGATACTCAACGTGAGCGGTGTTGATTGTGATTCCGCGTGCTTTTTCTTCAGGAGCTTTGTCTATGGCGTCATAAGCCATAAAATCAGCCTGGCCCTTAAAACCGAGCACCTTGGTAATGGCGGCGGTCAGCGTTGTCTTGCCGTGGTCGACGTGACCAATGGTGCCGATATTCACATGGGGCTTATTGCGTTCAAACTTTGCCTTTCCCATTGTAATTATCCTCCTCTATATCTTCATCATTGTCTTTTATTGGTAATGAAGTTATTTTATAGTACTTTTTTGAGTTTTGCAACACAATTTTACTGTGTGCAGCAGATATTGGATACGGCCGCGCTATCAGGATTTTTTCTTTTCAGCGATCTTTTCCTGAATGCTCTTGGGAAGCTCGACATAGTGGCTCGGCTCCATCGAATACTGGCCTCTGCCCTGTGTGCGTGAGCGCATATCGGTTGCGTAGCCGAACATTTCCGAAAGCGGAACGTTGGCGTCGATTTGCTGCGCGCCAGAGCGCGCCTCCATGCCCAAAATATGCCCGCGGCGGGAGTTTAAGTCTCCGATGATGTCGCCCATATACTCCTCGGGAACATTGACGGAAACCTTCATGATCGGCTCGAGGATGACCGGATCGGCCTTGCGGCAGGCCTCTTTAAAGGCCATGGAGCCGGCAATCTTAAATGCCATTTCCGAGCTGTCGACTTCATGATAGGAGCCGTCATACAGCGTGACCTTGACGTCTACCACATTGTAGCCTGCGAGCACTCCGGACTGCATGGCGCCCTGTATACCCGCGTCGACCGCAGGGATATACTCCTTGGGAATGGAGCCGCCGACGATCTTGTTGATAAACTCATAGCCCTTACCCGACTCGTTGGGCTCGACAATGATCTTAACATGACCGTACTGGCCCTTACCGCCGGACTGACGGGCGTACTTGTTATCGACGTCGGCCCTCTTGCGGATGGTCTCCTTGTAGGCGACCTGCGGCGCGCCGACATTGGCCTCCACCTTAAACTCACGCAGCAGTCTGTCGATGATAATTTCAAGGTGAAGCTCGCCCATACCCGCGATGATGGTCTGCCCGGTTTCCTCGTCGGTATAGGTCTTAAACGTAGGATCTTCCTCAGCCAGCTTCATCAGTGCGACGCCCATCTTCTCCTGGCTTGCCTTGGTCTTGGGCTCGATGGCAACGCGGATGACCGGATCGGGAAACTCCATGGATTCTAAAATAATGGGGTTCTTTTCATCGCACAGCGTGTCGCCGGTTGTCGTGTTTTTCAGGCCGACCGCCGCGGCGATATCGCCGGAATAAACGGTTTCGATGTCCTCACGATGGTTTGCATGCATCTGAAGGATACGACCCAAACGCTCACGGTTGCCCTTTGTGGAGTTATACACCGCCGAACCCGTGTTCATCATACCGGAATACACTCTGAAAAAGCACAGCTTACCCACAAACGGATCTGTCATGATCTTAAAAGCAAGGGCTGCAAACGGCGCGCTGTCGTCCGCTTTACGGCTGTCTTCCTCTTCGGTCTCAGGGTTTACTCCCGTAATGGCTTTTTTGTCAAGCGGCGACGGCATATACTCAATAATCGCATCGAGAAGATTCTGTACGCCCTTGTTGTGGTACGACGTGCCGCATAAAACCGGAACGAACTTGACGGCAATGGTGGCTTTCCGGATCGCCGCGTTGATTTCCTCAACGGAAATCTCTTCGCCATCGAGATATTTCACCATCACTGCGTCATCAAATTCAGAAATCGATTCGAGCAGCTTCGTGCGGTACTCCGCAGCCATTTCCTGGAGCTCCCCGGGGATGTCTTCCTCGCGGATGTCCTTGCCCAGTTCATCATAGGCGACATACGCTTTCATGTGGACCAAATCTACAACGCCTTTAAACGTATCCTCCGCGCCGATCGGCAGTTGAACGGGAACGGCGTTGCATTTGAGTCTTTCGTGCATCATGTCCACCACGTTGAAAAAGTCGGCGCCCATGATATCCATTTTATTGACATAGGCCATACGCGGGACATGATAGCGGTCGGCCTGTCTCCAAACGGTCTCGGACTGGGGCTCAACGCCACCTTTTGCGCAAAACACAGTAACCGCACCGTCAAGTACGCGCAAAGAGCGCTCAACTTCGACGGTGAAGTCCACGTGGCCGGGGGTATCGATGATGTTGATCCGATGCCCTTTCCACTGTGCGGTCGTTGCGGCCGAGGTGATGGTAATGCCTCTTTCCTGCTCCTGCTCCATCCAGTCCATGGTGGCTGTGCCTTCATGCACCTCTCCGAGCTTGTAGTTACGCCCGGTGTAGAACAGAATACGCTCGGTTGTCGTGGTTTTGCCGGCGTCTATATGGGCCATGATGCCTATATTCCTCGTCAATTCAAGGGGAAATTGCCTGGGCATGATTTTGCTCCTTTTTGAATTAAGATGTCGGAGTACGGACGTTTTCCGTATTTCTCCGGCTGTTTACCAGCGATAATGTGCGAATGCCTTGTTGGCCTCTGCCATCTTATGCATGTCTTCACGCTTTTTGACAGAGTTTCCGAGATTATTGCTGGCGTCGAGTATCTCCCCGGCCAGACGTTCTCTCATGGTCTTCTCTCCGCGCGAACGCGAGTAACCGACCATCCAGCGCAGACCAAGGGTCTGACGCCTTTCGGGTCTGACCTCGATGGGGACCTGATAGGTAGCGCCGCCGACGCGGCGTGCCTTGACCTCAAGAACTGGCATGATATTCTCAAGAGCCTGACTGAATACCTCCAGCGGTTCCTTGCCGGTCTTTTCCTTAATGATATCAAATGCACCGTAAACGACCTTCTGAGCCACGCCTTTTTTTCCATCGTACATCACGCCGTTTATTAACTTCGTGACGAGCTTTGAATTATAAAGCGGGTCCGAAAGGACTTCCCTTATGGGAACAAATCCTCTTCTGGGCACTATGCTTCCCTCCTTCACAGTATGATTTCATAGGTACTTGAAAGCGTGCCCGCTTCCATGTGTGCCCTGTCGAGGCTGTATTTAAACCTGACAGGACAGTGTCCTGGGTTATTCGCTTTTATTTACCGGTCTTTGCGCCGGCCTTGGGCTTCTTCGCGCCGTACTTGGAACGGCTCTGCTTACGCCCGGTGACGCCCTGCGTATCGAGTGTGCCGCGAATGATATGATACCTTGCGCCAGGCAGATCCTTAACGCGCCCGCCGCGGATCATGACCACCGAATGCTCCTGCAGGTTGTGTCCGATGCCCGGAATATAGGCGGTTACCTCAATGCCGTTTGACAGACGCACACGCGCAATCTTACGAAGCGCGGAGTTCGGCTTTTTCGGCGTGGCGGTCCTGACTGCGGTGCAAACGCCTCTCTTTTGGGGAGCGGACAGGTCCGTGGCCTGGTTTTTCAGGGTGTTTAAGCCCTTCTGCATCGCGGGGGCCTTTGACTTGTAGGCAACTTTTTCGCGGCCGTGTTTAACCAGCTGATTAAAAGTCGGCATGCTTTTCCTCCTTTCACATAACATTATATTTTCCCGGAATATGTCAGACATATTCCGTAAAAACCAATGGATACCCGGGCTGTGCCCATTTTACCGGACAGTTACCGCAATCGCGGCGCCCACTTCGATGCCGCAGACCTGCCCAAGCTCATGCATGGTGGGCACCGTCTCAACCGGCACTCCTGTCTGGGCGCATAGCTCCATAAGCTGCTGCCTGATGCGGCCTTCCGTGTCAAGGGCAATAAAAGCCTTGACCGCCGCACCCTCAGTGACGGCTCTGCGCGACTGCTTTATGCCCACAACCTTTTTTTGTGTGGATAATTCACTGAGCATTTTTACCTCCGTTTTGTTCAGGAGCGGGTTTTTCAGGCCAAAGGCCGCGGCAAACACCCGCCTGCACGCCGCCCGCCGGCATAATCGAAAAACGGCCGCATCCTTCAAACGTCAACAATGCTTCGCACAAGCGTGTATTTTATCATTATTACGCGCAATTGTCAAACCGTCAAATCAACCAAACCTTTTCGGTCTGCCGGGGCGATCGTACACAAACGCATCGGTTACGCATCAAACGCACCGGAAACCTACTGCGCGGGCACTTCTTCCAAATCGCCCCACGCTCCGGGCTTGATAACCTCTTCAAAATCACGGTACATTTCCATACCTGAGCCTGCGGGAATGAGCTTACCGATGATCACGTTTTCCTTCAGACCGACCAGGTTATCCACCTTGCCTTTGATGGCGGCCTCGGTGAGCACGCGTGTGGTCTCCTGGAAGGACGCGGCCGACAGGAACGAATCCGTGGCAAGAGACGCCTTGGTAATACCCAGCAGCATGGACGAGCTGGTGGCCAGCGAAAGCTCCTCCTCGCCCGCATCGATGCGCGCCTGAACGGCATCATTTGCGTCCTCATACTCGAACAAATCAGCAATCGCGCCCATGAGCAGATCGGTGTCTCCCGTAGTCTCCACCCTCACCTTGCGCATCATCTGGCGCACAATGACCTCTATATGCTTGTCGTTGATGTCAACGCCCTGCTGGCGGTAGACATGCTGGACTTCCTGTATCAGATAATTGTGAACGGCCTCGTCCCCGCGGATACGCAGCACATCGTGCGGATTGAGCGCACCCTCGGTCAGCTCTGTTCCGGATTCAACGATCTGTCCTTCGCGCACCTTTAAGAGCGAGGAACCGGGAATCTGGTAGCTCTTTGAATCGCCCTGCTCGTCGTTGCGCACGGTAACGGTGCGAAGTCCCCCACGGCGCGCCTCCTCGATGCTGATAACACCGCCGATTTCCGCAAGCGTGGCCACTCTTTTAGGCTTGCGCGCCTCAAACAGCTCCTCGACGCGCGGCAGGCCCTGCGTGATATCGTCTCCCGCGACGCCGCCGGTGTGGAAGGTACGCATGGTCAGCTGCGTGCCCGGCTCGCCGATGGACTGCGCGGCGATGATGCCGACGGCTTCGCCGACGTTGACAAGCTCGCCTGTAGCCAGATTCGCCCCGTAGCATTTTGCGCATACGCCGTGGCGAGCACGGCAGGTAAGCACCGAACGGGTTTTTGCCCGCTTTATGCCGGCATCAACCACGCGCTTGGAGTCGTCCACGGTCATCATCGTCTCTTTGGACACGATGACCGTGCCCTTTTCGTCAACGATGTCCTGCGCCGCAAAACGCCCGTCCAGACGGTCCCCAAACGGTTCAATGACCTGATTGCCCTCCTGAATTTCCTGCACCCAGATGCCGTCGTCCGTGCCGCAGTCGATCTCGCGGATAATGACTTCCTGCGAAACGTCGACAAGGCGGCGTGTCAGATAACCGGAGTCGGCGGTACGCAGCGCGGTATCGGCAAGGCCCTTACGCGCACCACGCGAGGAAATAAAATATTCAAGCACGGTCAGCCCCTCACGGAAATTCGCCTTGATGGGGATTTCGATCGTGCGTCCCGTTGTGTCGGCCATCAGTCCGCGCATGCCGGCAAGCTGCCTGATCTGGTTCATGCTGCCGCGCGCGCCGGAGTTTGCCATCATATAAATCGGGTTAAACTGGTCAAGGTTCTTCTGAAGCGCGGCGGTCACGTTTTTCGTCGTAATGTCCCACTCGTCAATGACCAGGCGGCGGCGCTCGTCGTCGGTAATCAGGCCGCGCTTGAACTGCCGCTCGATTTCAATCACCTTTTTCTCCGTGGTGGAAATCAGCTCGGCCTTCTCCTTCGGGACGGTCATATCGGAAATGGAAATGGTAATGGCGCCCTTTGTGGAATACTTAAAGCCAAGGGACTTGATCAGATCGAGTATTTCTGCCGATTTTGTAAAGCCGTGCTTCTGGATGCAGCGCTCGATGATCTTACCCAGCTCTTTTTTGCCGGTGCTGAAAGCGATTTCAAGATCGAGTATTTTTTCCGGATTGGAACGGTCAACAAAGCCCAGATCCTGCGGAATCGCTTCGTTAAAGAGCAGCCGCCCGACGGTGGCGTTTATGATGCGTGTGTACTCTTTGCCGTCGACCATCCGGGTCAGACGCACGCGAATGGGTGCATGGATGCCCACGACGCCGTCGCTGTAGGCCATGATCGCCTCGTCCATGTCGCGGAAAACCTTACCCGCGCCAACTTCATCGCGATCGATCGTCATATAATAGATGCCAAGCACCATGTCCTGCGTAGGTACGGTGACGGGTCTGCCGTCCTGCGGCCTGAGCAGGTTGTTTGCGGAAAGCATCAGAATGCGCGCCTCCGCCTGGGCTTCCGCCGAAAGCGGCAGATGCACGGCCATCTGATCTCCGTCAAAGTCTGCGTTATATGCGGTACAAACCAGCGGATGGAGCTTGAGTGCGCGGCCCTCGACGAGTACGGGCTCAAACGCCTGTATACCCAGTCTGTGCAGGGTCGGCGCGCGGTTTAAGAGCACCGGGTGCTCGCTGATGATGCTCTCCAGCGCGTCCCAAACCTCGTTGCGTGTACGCTCAACCATCTTTTTGGCGGATTTAATATTGTTTGCAAGGCCTTCCTCGACCAGTTTTTTCATGATGAAGGGTTTAAACAGCTCCATGGCCATTTCCTTGGGCAGGCCGCATTGATAGAGCTTGAGCTCCGGCCCGACGACAATGACGGAACGGCCGGAATAGTCGACGCGCTTGCCCAAAAGGTTCTGCCTGAAACGGCCCTGCTTGCCCTTGAGCATATCGGAAAGCGACTTGAGCGCGCGGTTATTCGGTCCCGTCACGGGACGGCCGCGGCGGCCGTTATCGATAAGCGCGTCCACAGCCTCCTGAAGCATACGCTTTTCGTTGCGGACGATAATGTCCGGCGCACCCAGCTGCAGAAGTCTCTTTAAGCGGTTGTTGCGGTTGATGACGCGGCGGTACAGGTCGTTTAAGTCCGAAGTGGCAAAACGGCCGCCGTCGAGCTGCACCATGGGCCGCAGTTCGGGCGGGATGACCGGCACGACGTCCATGATCATCCAATCCGGGCGATTGCCGGACTGCCGGAACGCTTCTGAAACTTCAAGGCGCTTAATGATACGCATTTTTTTCTGTCCGGAAGCGTCCTTAAGCTCCGCGCGCAGTTCGCGGGACAGCTCCTCAAGGTCGATTTCGGCAAGCAGTGCCTTGATTGTCTCGGCGCCCATGCCCGCTTTGAAATCCTCCTCATATTTTTCGCGCATGTCGCGGTATTCTTTTTCGGTCAGGATCTGCTTTTTAGTCAGTGGCGTGTCACCGGGATCCACAACGATATAGGATGCAAAATACAGCACCTTTTCCAGCAGTCTGGGAGAAATATCCAGAATAAGGCCCATTCTCGAAGGAATGCCCTTAAAATACCAGATGTGCGACACGGGCGCCGCCAACTCAATATGGCCCATGCGCTCGCGGCGAACCTTGGCTTTTGTCACCTCGACGCCGCAGCGGTCGCAGATTTTGCCCTTATAGCGAATCTTTTTATATTTTCCGCAATGGCACTCCCAGTCCTTCTGCGGGCCAAAAATACGCTCGCAGAACAGACCGTCGCGCTCAGGCTTAAGCGTGCGGTAGTTGATGGTTTCGGGCTTTTTAACCTCGCCGTGGGACCACTGCTTGATCATGTCAGGCGATGCAAGTCCTATCTTGATGGCTTCAAATGTTGTATGGCTCATAAGCCTGCTCTCCTTTTCAAAGTTGTTGTTTTAGAAAAAACAAGCTTCCATTAAAGTTCGGGGGATTCATCCTCAGCGTCCTCGTCGACGACGGGCTCCTCCACATCATCCCCGGCAGCCTCTTCATCCTCGCCTTCGTCGCCGACCAAATCATCCAGAAATTCCTCGGCTTCATCGGCTGCAGGCTCCTCAACGGCAAAGCCCGCCTGCGCAAGCTCCTCGTCGATGACCATGGCATCCTCGCTCTCGCGGTGCATATAGGCAAACGCATCGTCCTCGTCGTCGTCGCGCAGCTCGATCTCCTGCATATCCTTTGAAAGCACACGCACGTCCAGGCACAGCGACTGGAGCTCCTTGACAAGCACTTTAAAGGATTCGGGCACGCCGGGCTGGGGCACGTTATGACCCTTGACGATTGCTTCGTAGGTCTTTACACGGCCCACGATATCGTCGGATTTGACCGTAAGGATTTCCTGAAGGGTATACGCCGCGCCGTATGCTTCCAGCGCCCAGACCTCCATCTCTCCGAAACGCTGCCCGCCGAACTGTGCCTTGCCGCCAAGTGGCTGCTGGGTGACCAGCGAGTATGGCCCGGTGGAGCGCGCATGGATCTTATCGTCGACCAGATGGGCAAGCTTAAGGAAATAGACATAGCCCACGGTCACGCGGTTATCAAACTGTTCGCCGGTGCGTCCGTCGAAAAGCACGGTCTTTCCGTCTCTGGAAAGTCCGGCCATCTCAAGCGTTTCTTCAATATCGGCTTCGTTGGCGCCGTCAAAAATCGGGGTGGCGATTCTCCAGCCCAAAGCCCGCGCCGCATATCCCAGATGGACCTCGAGGACCTGCCCGATATTCATACGCGAAGGTACGCCCAGCGGGTTAACGACCAGGTCAAGCGGCGTACCGTCCGGCAGGAACGGCATATCCTCCTGCGGCAGGATGCGGGAAATGACGCCCTTGTTGCCGTGGCGGCCCGCCATCTTATCGCCCACGGAGATTTTTCTTTTCTGCGCGATGTAGCAGCGCACGACCATGTTTACCCCGGGGTTTAATTCGTCGCCGTTTTCACGGGTGAACACCTTCACGTCGACAACGATTCCATATTCACCATGGGGAACACGCAGGGAAGTATCGCGCACCTCGCGCGCCTTTTCTCCGAATATTGCGCGCAGCAGCTTTTCCTCGGCGGTCAGCTCGGTTTCGCCCTTTGGCGTAACCTTGCCGACGAGAATATCGCCGGCACGCACCTCCGCGCCGATGCGGATGATGCCTCTCTCGTCGAGATCCTTGAGCGCTTCCTCGCCCACGTTGGGAATGTCGCGCGTGATTTCCTCCGCGCCGAGCTTTGTGTCGCGCGCCTCGGTCTCATATTCTTCAATGTGTATGGAAGTAAAAATGTCGTCCTTAACCATCCGCTCGTTAATCAGAATGGCGTCTTCGTAGTTATAGCCTTCCCATGCCATAAATCCGATGAGTACGTTTTTGCCCAGCGAAATCTCGCCCTGCGAGGTCGACGGGCCGTCGGCGATCACGTCGCCGCGCTTAACGCGGTCACCCACATGTGCGATGGGCCGTTGGTTAATGCAGGTGCCCTGGTTTGAACGCAGAAACTTGATCAGCTTGTAGGTTTTATTTTCTCCGGAATCATAGCGCACGCCGATTTCGTTGGCGGTTACTTTGGTGATTTCCCCTTCCTCTTCGGCAAGGATCACAACGCCGGAGTCGGAGGCAGCCTTATACTCGATGCCGGTGCCGACAACCGGCTGCTCGGTCACGAGCAGCGGCACGGCCTGACGCTGCATGTTCGAGCCCATCAGCGCGCGGTTTGCGTCATCGTTTTCAAGGAATGGGATCATGGCGGTCGCGACGGACACCATCATCTTCGGCGACACGTCGATAAAATCCACGCGCTCGCGGTCGACCTCAAGAATGTCGGCACGGTGACGGCAGGTGATACGCGAATGGACAAAATGCCCGTCCTCGCCGACCGGCTCGTTTGCCTGGGCGATGATGTATTCATCCTCCACGTCGGCGGTCATATATTCAATCGTATCTGTCAGCTTGTGCGTGACAGGATCTACGCGGCGGTACGGCGTTTCAAGAAAACCGAAATCATTGATGCGCGCATACGTGGAAAGATAGGAAATAAGCCCTATGTTCGGGCCTTCAGGCGTTTCAATGGGGCACATGCGCCCGTAATGGCTGTAATGTACGTCGCGCACCTCGAAGTTTGCCCGTTCGCGCGAAAGACCGCCGGGGCCAAGCGCCGACATGCGGCGTTTATGCGTAAGCTCGGCAAGCGGATTGGTCTGATCCATAAACTGGCTCAGCGGCGAGGAGCCGAAAAACTCCTTGATCGCGGCCGTCACCGGGCGGATGTTGATGAGCGACTGCGGCGTGACGATGTCAAGATCCTGAATCGTCATGCGCTCGCGGATCACTCTTTCCATGCGTGAAAAGCCGATGCGGAATTGGTTCTGCAAAAGCTCTCCCACGCTGCGCAGCCGGCGGTTGCCCAAATGATCGATATCGTCCGTAATACCGACCAGATGCGCCAGCCCGCACAGATAGTTTATGGATGCAAGCATATCCTCGACAATGATGTGCTTGGGCACAAGCGCGTCGGTATTTTCGCGTATGGCGTCTTTAAGCTCGTCGCCCGCGTGCTTTTCCATCAGCTCCCGCAGGACCGACAGGCGCACCTTTTCGGATATACCGACCTCGGCGGGGTCGATGTCGGTAAAGTTTTTCAGGTCAACCATGCCGTTTGAAAACACCTTGACGGTCTTTCCCTCGGCAGATGTCACCATGACCTCGTTTACGCCGCGGTTCTCCAGCTCATGCGCACGCTCGCGGGTGAGAACCTCGCCGGCTTCGGCAAGCACTTCTCCGGTCATCGGGTCGGTCGCGGGAGCTGCGAGCTCACGCCCGGTCAGCCGCGTGGCAATGGCCAGCTTCTTGTTAAACTTATAACGGCCGACGCTGCCCAGGTCATAACGACGCGAGTCAAAAAACAGGCCGTTTAACAGCGCTTTGGCGCTGTCTACCGTGGGCGGCTCGCCCGGACGCAGACGGCGGTAAATTTCAATGAGTGCATCGTCCTCGGTTTTGGACGGGTCCTTGTCAAGCGTGGCGACGATGCGCTCGTCTTCCCCGAACATTTCCTTGATGCCCGCGTCGGTCACAATGCCGACGGCGCGGATGAGCGAGGTGACGGGCAGCTTGCGGTTTTTATCGATACGAACATAAAAGATATCGTTTGCATCGGTCTCGTACTCAAGCCATGCCCCGCGATAGGGGATCACCGTGCAGCCGTACAGCGGCGTGTCAGTCTTATCCAGCTTGTCATCATAATACATACCGGGGGAACGCACAATCTGGGAAACAATAATACGCTCGGCGCCATTGATAATAAAGGTGCCGTTGGTGGTCATAATCGGGAAATCCCCCATGAAGATTTCCTGCTCCTTGATTTCCTCAGTTTCGCGGTTGCGCAGGCGCACGCGCACCTTGAGCGGCGCGGCGTATGTCGCATCGCGCTCCTTGCACTCGGCCACGTTGTATTTGGGCGACTCATCCAGCGAATAATCGATGAAGCTCAGCTCCAGATTACCCGTGTAATCGGTAATGGCGGACACATCGCGGAAAACCTCCCGCAGTCCGACCTCGAGGAACCACTTAAACGAGTTTTTCTGCACCTCGATTAAGTTCGGCATCTCCAGCACTTCATCAAGCCTTGCATAGCTTTTCCGGATGGTTGTGCCATACTGCACGTCCTTGACCATCAACTTATCACTCCGTTTCAAAATTCGGTGGTTTTGGCAAATTTATCTGTTAAACCGGCGGCGCGTTCCCCGCCCTGGTAATTCCCGCTCGGAAAATATCGCCATGTGCGACACGCCCGGCGCGGTTGTGTGATTTTGGCTTTTCACTCTTGCGTGAAATATTGTCCGGTGCTATAATTAGAAAAAACATGCCGGTGCCCATTCATAATGAGACAAGTTAGAATTGTACCACAGTTTTGTAAACTTGTCAACAAATCCCGTTTAGATTTTTTTGTCCGCTTTTGCGGGCGTTTTTTTGTTTTTGAAGAAAAATAACGCATGCGCATATTACCGCGCCCCACGTGTCCCGCCGGGGCGCATCCGCGTATCTATCCGGCCGGTCAAATAGCTGTTGACAAAACGACGGGATGTCTCTATAATAAACACTGCGCATAAACAGAAAATGAACTATACTCCCCTATGCGGTCGTGGCGGAATCGGCAGACGCACTACTTTGAGGGGGTAGCGGACGTAAGTCTGTGCGGGTTCAAGTCCCGCCGACCGCACCAAAAAGAAAGAACAGGCTTTGCCTGTTCTTTCTTTTTGGGTTTCGCGTCCTTCGGGCGCTCCACCCGTTTTATTTAACATCCCCGGCGGAAGTGAATTCCGCCTGCAGCGAGGTTTTGGCCTCAGGCCAAAACGCTTATGACGCCGCACTCGCGGCGTCACAAGCGTCGGGAATCTTTTTTCACTATTGTACCAGAGAATTTTATCGAAAGAAGTTGATTCTGAAATGAGTCGACTTTTTTTACTTTGTATGGCACAATCAAATAGGAAATATTTGGTTAAGGAGAGTACGCATGAACAGAATGATTACAGAGACCCTGCGAAATCAATTTGACTCTACATTTCATATGGTGCGTGTTCTTGTCAAAGTTTGTCCAAATGAAATCTGGGCGGCATCCTATAATGAAGTTCCATTTTGGCAGCAGGTCTTTCACTATGTCTATTTTATTGATTTCTGGATGCGCGAAAGGTATGATGACAGTGAATGGCGTACAATGATTTTTGATGATGCCTATACCACCGATTTGTATGCGGACAGCTATGAAGGTTTGTTTATTTCAAGAGAAAAAATGATGGAGTATCTTCAGGCAATTCAAACGAAAACTACTCGAATCTTTGATAATCTCAATGATAAAAAACTGAGTGCTTCGGTTTATAAAAATGACCCACAGTATACTTATACAGATGTGATTCTTGGTCAAATAAGGCATGTCATGTATAACATTGGCTACCTCAACGGCATACTTCGAGAGTTAGGGCTGCCTGAATCAGATTGGTACGCTTATAATGAACCGGAAGGTTCTTAACCAAAATCCCTGAAATATGAATTTACTGCGAATAAAGCAGGGGCATCTATATTCACCCAGCCTTCCAGAAGAAACCATGCGTCAGGCTTTAAACCCGTACATGGTTTTTTTATGTTTTGGGCAGTGTAATGCAAATACGGACTGCGGACAGACAATAATATAAAAAGCTTTGATAATATCCACAATTTTAAGAGGAGCCTCAGCAAAGCGAACGCTTTGCTGAGGCTCTGGTATTTTTAAGTCTGGTCTTCCATGAGCTCTTTGAGCCGATTCTGCATAATGGCGTTATAATTGAGGACGCGGCGCTCGTATTCCATGCTCATATATTTTGAAGTAAGCATGAAGTCCGCCGTGGCGCGGTTATTTGCAATGGGTACGTCATACACCGCGGCAATGCGAAGCAGCGCCTTGACGTCCGGATCATGCGGCTGCGCTTCCAGCGGATCCCAGAAAAATACGACAAAATCGACCCGTCCCTCGACGATACGGGTTCCGATCTGCAGATCTCCCCCCAGCGGGCCGCTGTTGTAGGCGACGACGGGGAGATTCGTTTTCTCGGCAATCAACCGGGCGGTCGTGCCCGTGCCGCACAGAAAATGGCTTTTGAGAATGTCCTGGTTTTCCTGCACCCACTCCAACAGGTCGCCCTTTTTCTTGTCGTGCGCAATCAGCGCAATATGCTTTTGCCTGCCGATGGTAAAGTTGATATATTTATCCTCGACCATGTTTCTTCACTCCCCGTATTATGCTGTATTACAGGCCCGACGCCTGCGAATAGGCAGCCGGACAGATAACCCGCTGGAATACCCGGGTTGCGCCGCTGTGCGCCCTGTTTTTACACGAATGCATCACATGCCGCATGGTATAAAGGCGGTGAAGTGCCTGTGCCCCGTTTTTATGCCGGTTTCCATTTATGCGATCATTATGGGAAACCTGCACGCATCTAAAATGGCCCCGCTTTTACCTGCCGGTAAACCGCCGAAAGCTTTTATTTTTTCGCTGCGCCCGATTCTGTTTTTATTTTACAGGATTTTGCAATAAAATACAAATGCATGATGAACCCCTCTTAAACATTTCATATACTGTTTATGCCGCGCGCCGGCCTTGACGCGCCGTTTTGCCCGGTGCAAAAAACATTTATTAAGGAGATGGGCGCATGCCCGCTTTCGCGGCTCATTATCTGCTTGCCAAAGATGCGAAAAAGCTTGTACAGGGGAGCCCGCTTGGCATTATCCTCGAAGAAAAACATCAGGCGTTTTTCTGGGGCGCGCAAGGCCCCGATATTTTCATGTATTGCAGTTTCCTTCCGTCAGGCGCAAAGATACGCCGATTATCCCGTTTGCTCCACGCGGGCAGTGCGCCACAGCTGCTGCGCGCCATCGCGCAGCATACCTTTGCACAGGAAGCGGATGAACCGTATCTGCTCTGCGTCGCGTACCTTGCCGGCTTCCTGTGTCATTACTGCCTGGACAGCGCCGCGCACCCGTATGTGTTTTTTCACGAACGCGCGCTTGAAGCCCTGTATCCC
This sequence comes from Oscillospiraceae bacterium, assembly GCA_963678505.2. Classification (GTDB taxonomy): domain Bacteria; phylum Bacillota; class Clostridia; order Oscillospirales; family JAVBQB01. The sequence goes on from CAXXFP010000002.1 coordinate 32,837, forward strand.
CGCGCAAGCGCGTCCGCGCGCCATACGCTTATCGAAGCCGAGCTTGATACGCTGCTGTGCGCGCGCAGGCAAACAGGCGGCCTGTCCCGCTTCCCCGCCTATGAAGCAAGCGCCTATGACGGCGCGCTCATCGACGCAGTTTATAAGCTCTACCGCGCGGTGCTTTCAGACCCGGACAAGCAAACGCTCACAAAAAAACGGATGACCCGCTGTTTTCGGGATGCACGCGGACTCTTAGCCCTGCTGTTTTCAAATAACCCCGCGGTTTTAGCCGCTGCCCGGATGCTCGAGCGCGCCGCGAACAGACCGCTTTCATTTTCGGCCCATATGCGCCCGGTCAAAGCGGACGCCGCGTGGCTCAATGAATCGCGAAAGCCGTGGCACAACCTGCGCCAGCCTGATGTGCCGCGCACGGATACCTTTATGGAGCTGTATGAACGCGCGCTGCGCCGGTCCGGGCGCATGCTCACCGCGCTTGACTTTGCGCTGACGTCTCGCTCGGTTCCCGATTTCGGCGCGGATGCCCCTTTTAACGACGGCAGCGGCCGCTAAACGAACACGCCTTGCACGAAGTAAACACGTGAAATACTTGGCAGCCGCACCTCGCGGATTGTCTTCCCATAAAAACCATGCTGTTTTAAGAGGGCTGCTGCGAAACCGGCGTTTCACAGCAGCCCTCTTAGAAAATTAAAATATAACCGACCCGAACCGTCACACGGAGCAGCCCTTTTGCGGATCCTCGTGCGGCGTATCCGGGTTAATGTGCACCACCACATCGGCAATCTCACGGTGATCAAGCAGCTGCGCGCGTATCGTGCCGGCAATGGTATGCCCTTCAAGCACAGACAGCGCGCCCGGCACGGATACCTTAACAATGATTATGTACCGCGCCCCGACCGGCTTGGAACGGATGGAGTCGATGTGCAGCACGTTGGGAATACTCAGAATATGCTCGCGCAAATGATCGACCACTTTAGGGTCGAGAATCGTATCCATCAGCACAAGCAGGGATGCCCGAAGCAGCTTGAAGCCCGTAAACATCAGCCAGACAGAAATCAGAAGGCCGACCACGCCGTCAAGCCACCACAGCCCCACAAGCCCGCCGAACACGCCGATAAGCATGCCCGCGGACACAAACATGTCGTTTCGGTGATCCTCCGCGTTTGCAAGGATGAGCAGGCTGTTGTACTCCTTGCCCATTTTGTTGGTTATAAAAAACAGCGTGCCCTTGACCGCTATCGTCACCACGGCAACAACCGGAAGCAGCGGAGAGTAGAAAAAGCCATGTTTTGAGATCAGCGACTCAACCGCCCCCGTGGCCACATACCCGCCCACGCCGAAAATCAGAAGCCCAATGGCGGCGGAAGCCAGATATTCCGCTTTGCCGTGCCCAAACGGATGGTCACCGTCGGCTGGCTTTCCGGCCACGCGGCTGCCAACGAGGGTAATAAAAGAAGCCAGCACGTCGCCCAGGCTATTAAATCCGTCGGCGATCATGCCCTGGCTTTTAAACAAAAAGCCAACCGTGAGCTTTGCAAGCAGCAGGCAGAAATTGGCCAGCATGCCGATTGCGGCAATTTTCTGCCCCGCCTGATATCGCTTTTCCATTATTTTTCCTCCCCCCGTTTCCAGAGCATACGGGTAAAACTTTTCAGCAGTTCAATAAACATAAGCATCCCGATACACAGACCCAGAACAATGCCATATTGCACCAGGGACGGCGCCGCAAGCCCAAACAGCTCCCGCAAAGGCGAAACAAGCACCACAATCATCTGAAGCGCAGCCGAACCGAACAAAGCAATCCACAGCGCGCGATGCTGCCCTGCCTTCATTGTAAATACGCTGTGCCGCTCGCTCTGAAAACCGAGTGTTGCAAAAAGCTGCGTAAGCGACAGGGTGAGAAAGGCCATGGTCATGCCAAGCTCCGGCGAGGCATAAACTCTTGCCCCCACGATAAACGCCGCAAGCGTCAGCAGAGCTTCCGCCGCACCCACGCAAAGAATGCGCAGCCAGTCGCCGCCCGTCAGAAACGCCGTCTTTTTATCGCGCGGCGAACGCTGCATGATGTCGTTTTCTGCCGGCTCAACGCCAAGCGCGAGCGCGGGGAAGGTATCCGTCACAAGATTTATCCAAAGGATGTGTACCGGCGCCAGCATCCGCCAGCCCAAAAGCGTGGCCACCAGCACCGCGATGACCTCTCCGGCGTTGGAGGAAAGTAAAAACTTTGCGGTTTTATGGATGTTATCGTAAATGCGCCGCCCCTCGCCCACCGCGGTGACGATGGTGGCAAAATTATCATCGGTGAGCACCATATCCGACGCACCCTTTGATACGTCCGTACCGGTAATGCCCATGCCGACGCCGATATCGGCTTTTTTAAGCGCGGGCGCGTCATTGACTCCGTCGCCCGTCATGGCAACGACCTTTCCGCGGCGCTGCCACGCCTCGACGATGCGTGTTTTATGTTCGGGCGCAACGCGCGCATACACGCCGATGCCTTCTATATCGGCGTCGAGAGCCGCGTCGTCCATCTGTTCAAGCTCGGCTCCGGTGAGAGCCCGGCGTCCGTCGGACAGGATGCCCAGCGACTGCGCGACGGCTACCGCAGTCGCCTTGTGGTCGCCTGTTATCATCACCGGCAGGATCCCTGCCGCGCGGCAGGTTCTGATCGCCTCAGCCGCTTCGGCGCGCGGCGGGTCGATCATGCCCACAAGCCCGATAAAGATCAGCTCCGACTCCGTGCCTTCCACATCCCGCGTATCGACCGTTTCCACGTCCTTATATGCAAAAGCAAGCACGCGCAGCGCCTTTTCCGCCATTTCATCGTTTTCCCGCTCGATGCGCGCGCGCATGTCGTCATCGAGCAGGCACCGGGTAATGAGCACGTCGGGCGCGCCCTTGACAAAAATGCGAAGCCCGCCCTGCTTTAGCCCGACCGCCACGGAAGAACGCTTTCTCTGCGAATCAAACGGGATCTCTCCCGCTCGCGTGCGCCCGCGCAGGGCGTCCGTGCTCCAGTGACCGTTTTGCAAAAGATAGTCGATGAGCGCCGTTTCCGTCGGGTCGCCCAGAGCCTTATCCTTTTTGCTTAAGCGTGAATCGTTGCAGTGGCCCATGGCCTGCCACAAAAGCGGTTCATCATCCGTCCGGACGCTTTTGACCGTCATCCGGTTTTCCGTCAGTGTACCGGTCTTATCCGAACAGATGACCTGCGTAGAGCCCAGCGTTTCCACCGCGGGCAGACGGCGGATAATGGCGCCGCGCTGCGCCATGCGCCCCATGCCCATGGCCAGTACAATGGTGATGACCGCCACAAGCCCTTCCGGAATGGCGGCGACCGCCAGCGACACGGCGGTCAGGAACATATCAAAAAGCTCACGTCCGCTTAAAAGTCCGATCGCAAAAATCAGTGCCGCCACAATCAGAACGCCGATAGAGAGTATATTTGATATCTGATTGAGCTTTTGGCTTAAAGGCGTTGTTTCCTTTTGCGCCGCACCGAGCTGGGCGGCAATTTTACCCACCTGGGTCTCCATGCCGGTGCTCACCACGACGCCCGACGCGCGCCCGTAGGCGGCGGACGTCGCCATATACGCCATGTTTGTACGGTCTCCGATGGCGGCGCCGGCATCACCGACCGGCTTTGTATCCTTATCAACAGGCACCGACTCCCCGGTCAGCGCCGATTCCTCCACCTTCAGGGATGCGCATTCAAAAAGGCGTATATCCGCCGGTATCAGGTCGCCCGCCTCAATGAGCACAACGTCGCCCGGTACCAGCAGTGCTGCCGGTACGATGTGCAATACGCCGTCGCGCACCACGCGCGCCATGGGGGCCACCATATTTTTAAGTGCCTCAAGCGCCGCTTCCGCGCGGCTTTCCTGTACGGTGCCCATGACCGCATTGAGGATAACGACAAACAGGATGATGCCGCAGTCCACCCATTCACCCAAAAAGGCGGAAATCACCGCAGCGGCAATCAGAACCCATATCATAAAATCCGCAAACTGCGCCAGAAAAATGGCAAACACCGATTTGCGCTTGCCCTCTTTAAGCTTGTTTTGACCAACTTGCGCAAGCCGTGCCTGCGCTTCGGCCGGGCTGAGCCCCTCCGGACTTGATTCAAGTTTTGAAAAAGCCTCGTTCATTGCCAGCGTATGCCACGCAGCGTTATAATCACTTTGCACGGCCGATCCTCCCCTGACCCTTATTCGGGTGTACTTACGCAACCGCTCTGTATCTTATCGACGCTATAGCTTTTTTTGCCCGTACATTCTTACTATATGCATGTGATCGCTACAAAAACATCCTTTATTTGCCGCTGACGGCGTAGTTCGGTCGAATAATATGCAATCGCGCGTATAGAGGGGAACTTCCGCTGTTTCAATATGGGTATAAAAAAACAAGACCCCCAACCGCAGAAAACGGATTACAGGTCTTGCACATCACTTAGATTCCGCACCCGGACGCACCACGCCGGAATGCCGGGAACGTTGGCTCTTTCCAAGCCCGCTGCCTGATTTAAAGGCAACCTGAGTATGCTTGACATCAAATTTATAATAGCATGTACCTGCCGCCGTGTCAACCTCCAGCGAATCGACCGTTATTTGATGCAAAAAGGGTGATAATGCGCAACTTCTTCATTGACAACTGCACACAATATTGCTATACTTGTAAAGCCGCATGAAACGGGCTAATACCGTTCGCTTGTCGCGCGCGCTGAAAAACGCGCTTAGTTAAGCGCCAACCGGTATTTTAAGTGGAACCTATCCCGCCTGCAACAGCGAGACTCTGCTAATAAAAGAGGTGCAAAAATGTTCGCAGTTATTGAAACCGGTGGCAAACAGTACAGAGTGCAGGAAGGCGACATCATCTACATTGAAAAACTGGAAATCGGCGCGGGTGACACCGTCACCTTTGACCGCATTCTGGCTTTGTCCAATGCCGGAGACGTCACGCTCGGCTCTCCCGTCGTCGCAGGCGCCAAGGTCGAAGGCAAGATCATCAAAAACGGAAAAGGCCACAAGATCATGGTGTTCAAGTACAACGCCAAAAAGAATTACAGACGCCGTCAGGGCCACAGGCAGCCTTACACCAAGGTGCAAATCGAAAAGATCCTTGCTTAGTCGTATGGACTGTTTATATGATTTCAATTGTAATTTTCAGGTCTGAGAGCGGCATACGGGGTTTTCAGGTGAGTGGGCACAGCGGATATGCCCGCGAAGGGCGCGACATCGTCTGCGCCGCGGTTTCCAGTGCCGTTGGGCTCACCGAATGCGCCGTATCCGACGTTCTGAAGATAAGCGCCGACATCCGCATAGAGGAAAAGGACGCGTTTTTCAGTTTGAAGGTTCCCGCTTCGGAGGCTTCGCGCGATTGCCGCGTTGTGTTTGAGGCATTTGCTGTTCATATGACCGCAATCAAACAGGAATATCCGCACTATATTGACATTTCGGAGGTGTTAATCCCATGATGAAGTTAAGCATTCAGTTTTTCGCCCATAAAAAGGGCGTGGGCTCGACCCGCAACGGCCGTGATTCCGAATCCAAGAGGCTTGGACCCAAGCGTGCCGACGGACAGTTTGTCAAAGCGGGCAACATCCTGGTGCGCCAGCGCGGCACCAAGATCCACCCCGGCGACAACGTAGGAAAAGGCAGCGACGACACACTCTTCGCACTCACCGACGGACATGTCCGTTTTGAGCGTCTGGGCAGAGACCGCAAAAAGGTCTCGGTTTACGACATCGTTCAATAAGCGCACTGAACTTCAAAAAGGCAAGATGCGAGGCGTTTATAGGGGGTATTTTCCCACTCCGCCTTTTTCGCTTCTTGCCTTTTGTGCATTTTATATTTAATGTACACTGAGCAACTGAAAAATGCCGATGCCTCGCGGCTACCAAAGCATTTTTCGTTTGTTGGGATGCAGGGTTAACCCCGCAAATCCATTAAAGACCTTGCACCCTGACGGTAACGCTGATCGGCGTTACTGTTCATTGAGACATCAAGAATGCTGCCGCAGGCATAAACTCTGGGGTTTATGCCTGCGGTGCGGCTCAATACCGCTGATAAATCGCAATACGATTTATCAGCGGACATGATTTAAGAAGGATGGTTTTTTTCTTGTTTATCGATACCGCCAAAGTATCCGTTCGCGCCGGCCGCGGCGGCGATGGCTGCGTTGCTTTCCATCGTGAAAAGTATATTACCTCAGGCGGCCCCGACGGCGGAGACGGCGGACGGGGCGGCAGCATCGTTCTTGTCGTTGATGATAACATGTCCACGCTCATGGATTTCCGTTACAAGCGGAAATACGTGGCGGAAAACGGCGAAGACGGCATGGGCAAGCGATGCTCCGGAAAAGACGGCGCGGATCTTGTTATCAAGGTGCCGCGCGGCACGCTCATTAAGGACGCAAACAGCGGTGCCCTGCTGCACGACATGTCGGACAACGAACCCTTTGTTCTGGCTAGTGGCGGGCGCGGCGGCTGGGGAAACCAGCATTTTGCCACGCCTACGCGCCAGGCTCCTCGCTTTGCCAAGGCAGGACTTCCCGGAGATGAGCTTGATGTTGGTCTGGAGCTGAAGCTGCTGGCGGACGTCGGCCTGATCGGCTTTCCAAACGTGGGCAAATCCACGCTGCTGTCGGTCGTTTCCTCGGCCCGCCCGAAAATTGCGAACTATCATTTTACGACGCTTGTCCCCAATCTGGGCGTGGTGCGTATCGACGAGGGCGTTTCCTTTGTAGTGGCGGATATTCCCGGCATCATCGAGGGTGCGGCGCAGGGCGCGGGGCTTGGACATGCCTTTTTACGGCATGTCGACCGCTGCCGCCTGCTTATTCATGTGCTTGATGCCTCGGGCAGCGAGGGGCGCGACCCGGTGGCGGATTTTGAAGCGCTCAATCTGGAGCTTGGAAACTACAGCCCCCAGCTTGCCTCTCGTCCGCAGATCATTGCGGCCAATAAATGCGATATCGCCGCCGACGAGGACCTGCTGGCACGCATTCACGCGCTTGCAAAGGAAAAGGATATCAAAATTTTTGAAATATCCGCCGCCACGCGCGCGGGAGTCGATACGCTGATAAACGCCGTCGCGGCGCTTCTGGCTACCCTGCCTCCCGTCACCATCTATGAGCCCGATATCATCGCACCCATAGAGCCCGAGACGGACGACATCATCGTGCGCAATATCGAGGACGTGTGGATTGTTGAGGGCGCGTGGCTTGCGCGTCTTGTAAACAATGTGAACTTTTTCGAGTATGAGTCACGCATGTATTTTGATCATGTACTGCGCCGGCACGGGGTGTTCGATAAGCTTGTCGAACTGGGCATCAAAGACGGCGACACCGTGTCCATCTACGACGTGGAATTTGAATACACGCCATAATACGCAAAAATCCAGTGGCCGCCGGGAGCATCCGGCGGCCGTTTTATGTGTATCAATTCTTTTTATGACAATATGCGCCCTGATAAAGCTCCGTATTCCATCGCATAGCGGACACTTTTCAGGGCGATGCGCGGCCTTTGTTTATTGCGTTTTAGAGGACGCTTGATACGTCTGACATTATGTTTTTATTATGTCTGCTCATTGCGACGGCCGCCGGAAACCTCCGGCGGCCGCTTTATGTGTGCCAATTCATTCTATGGCAATATGCGCAGGACGGTTTGCGTGAAGCAAATCTTCCCTACGCTTTATTTTGTTTTTGCTCGCGCTCGCCTAACGACACGATACACCCGCAGTACTTCTGCCTGTAAAGCCCGAGTTCCTTTGCCCGCTGCTGCCCGAGGCGGAAACCCTCCCTGAAGTCTCTGTAATAAAACCGGACCCCATGCCGCAGCGCTGCCTGACGCGCGACGGTCTCAATCAGCTCATGCTTCTGGTAGGGGCTGACAAGAAGCGAGGTGGTAAACGCGTCAAATCCGTGCTCCTTTGCAAAGGCTGCGGCTCTGTCCATGCGCAGCGCGTAGCACATTTCACATCGGCTCTCCTCGGGGCCTGTAAAGCGCTCCCACGCTTCCTGCATGAACCCGTCCAGATATGTCACGCGCAGTCCGCTTAAGCCCGCGTACTGTATAACGGTCTCCCGGCGGTGCTCGTACTCATCACGGGGATGTATATTGGGGTTATAAAACAGACCCTCCGGCTCAACTCCCTCTCCTCTGAGCAGCTCGACCGGGTAAACGCTGCACGGCGCGCAGCACATATGCATGAGCAGCTTCAATCCAAATCCCTCCGATTACCGCGATGCGGACGCGCCCGCGCCGTCCGGCTGCACATTTTCCGCTTCGGGCGCCGCCTTCCGGCATTTCGGACACAATCCGTCAAAAATCAGGCTGTGCCGGCCGATTTTAAAGCCCGTCCGATCCTCGATCATCTCGTCGATTTCCGAGCAGTAGTCCGCGTCCAGATCCGCAAACCGCCCACAGCCCGTGCAGCGGGCATGGTAATGCGAATGCTGGTTTTTATCAAAGCGATCCGCCGCGTCCGGCACGCAAATTTTCCCGATCTCCCCGTTTGCGGCAAGCAGATTGAGGTTGCGGTATACCGTGCCCAGACTGATGTGCGGGTACTCCCTTAAAACGGCTTGATACACATCCTCCGCCGTCGGGTGGGTCTTAAGGCTTTTCACCGCCTCCAACAGCAGCTGCCGCTGGATGGTGTTTCTCTGTTTCATTTTTATCACGACCATATCAAGCAGTCAGGCGCGCCTGCACGCGTATGTTTTGTTTCCGTTATGAGTTATCGGCAGAATAGTTATTATCCATATATAATACTGCATTTTGAACATTTCGTCAATAAATAAGTGCTATTTAACGAATAAACCGGCCAGATTTTACCACTGCCACACATGTCCGTGCCGTTTACCGCGCGTCTGTGCGGGCGCTTTCAATGAGCGCGCCGAGCAGGCGTACATACGGCTTAAGCGCGCTGGGCAGCGCATACCGGTCTTTAAGCTCCCGCTCATCGGCCCAGACGAAGCCTGCCGCCATGAAGCCTCGGGTCGTGGCCGCAAACCCGTGCATGTGCCACTCGGCGTGCGTGAATATATGCCTGTACGGCTGGAGACTGACAAGTCCCCGTATGTCGGCGCCCAGCTTTTCCATTTCATCCACGGCCTGCTTTCGGCTCAGCTGCCCGTCTATGCAGGGCAGCTCCCACAGGCCGGCAAGAAGACCCGTTTTTGCCCTCTGCCTGATCAATACGCCCCGTGGACTTATAAGGATAAGCGCCGTGTGCTCTGTTGCGGTGCGGGGCTTTTTCCTGGGGCTTATGGGCAGCGACTGCACGCAGCCATGCTGTCTTGATAAGCAGACCTGCTGTGCGGGACACTCGGCGCAGCGTGCCCTCGCGCCAGGCAGGCACACCGTCGCGCCAAGCTCCATTAAAGCCTGATTAAAGTCGCCCGAACGGGCCGGAATAAGCATCGTGCCCGCAAGCGCCTCAAACGCTTTCTTCGTACGGCTGCCTGAAATATCCGTAAAGCTCATAGTAATCCTTGCCAGAACGCGCAGCACATTTCCGTCAACAGCCGGTACAGGCTGATTAAAAGCGATGGATGCCACAGCGCCGGCGGTATACCGGCCAAAACCCGGCAGCCTGAGCAGCTGTTCAAACGAGCTTGGAAACACGCCGTCATGCGAAAGTATACCGGCCGCCTTTTTCATGTTCAGAACCCGGCTGTAGTAGCCGAGACCTTCCCACAGCTTATGAAGGGTTTCATCGGTTGCCCGCGCAAGCGAGGCCACATCGGGCAACGCTGTAAGAAAGCGCTCATAATAGGGGATCACCGCCTCCACGCGGGTCTGCTGCAGCATGATCTCCGAGACCCAGATGCGATACGCGTCGCGCTCACCGCGCCAGGGCAATGTGCGCGCATTTTTATCGTACCACGCCAGAATATCCTGCGACAGCTCCGGCAAGAAATCCAGGATCGCCGCCGGTACGACCGCTCCCGCCTGAACAGACGCAGGCGCACAGCCGGATGCGCCCGCAGACCGGTCTGAACCGGCGCTGCCTCGGGACATGCGCGGTTCAGCTGCCGCGGCAGACTGCCCGGATAATTGGTCCCGCCGCGTTTTCCCCGGCGGCGTGATTTTCTCATTTTCTGCCGCGTCCGTCACTGTTCGCCTCTTCTCATGAAATCGTGATTTATTCCCGTTTAGAACCCCCCGCACAGCAAAAAAGGACACCCAAAGCCGTCAAGCCCCAACGCGTCCTTTCTTGATAAATCCTGTGCTTTCAGGTTATTCCTTGCCGCCCTCATTCTGCTCGTGAATATGCAGAATATTGCACTTTTCATCGCCGCAGTCATCTTCACAGCCGCAGTCGCAGCTAAAATCCAGCTCGATTTCCTCGCCGCAGGCGGGGCATTTCAGCTTTCCGTCTTCAAGCATCTGCTCGTCAAGCGTGATTTCCTCGTCGCACGACGGGCATTTGATGCCGTAAAGCTCCTCGTCATCGTCCTCGCTGTAAAGGACATCCTCAACAGCCGAGATGCTCTCGGTCAGGTCGTCAACATCGGTGCCGAGCGCCGTGGTCGTTTCTTCAAGAGCGGAAACGGCCATAGACATTTCATCAAGAGCTTCAATGATCGCTTTGAGGAGTTTTCCCTCCTGTGAGCTTTCATCGAGCTTAATGCCGTCGGCAAGACCCTTCAGGTAGGAAACTTTTTCGGTAAAACCCATACTTCACACCACTTCTCCGCGCAGTTAATTTTTTTGATTGACCGCTGGTCAGAATGCACGGAACCTGACACGCGGATAGCGCCGCCCTAGTAGGACAAGCGCCCAGTAGTCGCCCGGCTGACCCGGCTTATGATATAGCTTATACGGACAAAGGAAAATTATCAGCTTTTTGCGCGTTCAAGATACTCCCCTGTGCGCGTGTCCACGCGAACCATTTCTCCGATGTTGATAAACAGCGGCACCCGGATGACGGCGCCCGTCTCGAGTGTAGCCGGCTTGAGCGTATTGGTGGCCGTGTCGCCCTTAAAGCCCGGATCTGTCTGCGTGATCTCAAGATCCACGAAAAACGGCGGCTCGATGCCAAATACATTACCCTTGTAGGACAGGACTTTAATCGTCATGTTTTCCTTGACGAACCGAAAGCTGTCTCCCAGATTGGCGGAGTTGATCGGAATCTGCTCGTAGGTTTCAACGTCCATAAAATAGTAAAGATCCCCGTCGGAATACAGATACTGCATATCCTTGCGCTCAACATAGGCGTTTTCAAACTTATCGGACGGGTTGAAGGTGCGCTCAACCACCGCGCCGCTGATTACATTTTTAATTTTCGTGCGGACAAAGGCGGCGCCTTTACCGGGCTTGACATGCTGGAACTCCACGATCTGCATGACCTGCCCGTCCATATCAAAAGTTACTCCGTTGCGGAAATCTCCTGCGGATATCACGAACATCCATCCTTTCTTCTGTTACAAAGCTACAATATTTTATACTAATAACGCCATCATTGCAAGAAAAATAATCACAAGGTATGCACTGCCGCGCATTAGACGATCATTAGCCCCTTCGGCGCGTGCGTAAGGTTCTCGCTTCCGCCCTCTTTGAGTATCAGGCAATCCTCAATGCGCACGCCAAACCTGCCAGGCAGATAAATACCCGGCTCCGCCGATACGACCGCGTCGAGCGGCAAAATTCCTTTTTCAAGGTGGGATGCGTTGGGCCTTTCATGAATTTCCAGGCCGATCCCGTGGCCGAAGCCGTGACCGAAGAAGTCCCCGTAGCCCTCGCTTTCAATCAGGCTGCGCCCCGCCTTGTCAATCTCGCTGCCAACGATGCCCGCGCGGGCGACGGCGATACCGGCAAGCTGCGCGCGAAGCACGATGTCATATATTTTTTTCATTTCGTCGGTGGCGCTGCCCACCGCTATGGTACGTGTCATATCCGAGCAATAGCCCTGATACAGGCAGCCGAAATCCATCGTCACGAAGTCGCCGTTTTCGATTTTCCGGTCTCCGGGCACGCCGTGCGGCATGGATGAGTTTGGTCCGGACACCACGATGGGGTCAAAGGAAACGTTGCCCGCACCGTTTTTGAGCAGCCTGTATACAAGCTCGGCGGCAAGCTCACGCTCGCTTAAGCCCGGCCTTATAAGCGGCAGCGTCTGCTCCAACGCAAGGTCGGCGATACTCTGCGCGCGGCGCATGCGCTCCAGCTCAAAGGGCTGCTTTACGGCGCGCAGCTTAAAAAGAAGCCCCTGTGCCGGCACCAGGCCCGCCGGTATGTTCTCGCTGTGCTGCGTATGCTCGTATACGCTCATAGCCTCTTCTTCGAAACCGAGCTGCTTTATGTTGTGCCCCGCGATCACTTCGTTTATGAGCAGCTTATACGGACGCTCGCCCGTGGTCATTTCCACGTTAAAGCCCACTGCCTGCGCCTTTGCGGCCTCAATATAGCGGAAATCCGTAAAGAAGTAGCCCTTTTGCTGTGTTATGATGGCCACGCCGGCAGTCGAATGAAAGCCTGTGGCAAAAAGACGGTTGACCTCCGAGGTCAGCATCACCGCCTCCAATCCGTTTTCTTTAAGCATTTCCCTGATTCTGTCCAGATTTAACATATCTATCATCCTTTACACAAAATAAACGGACGCGTCAAAGCATCCGAACCAGCGCGTCAAGCGCCAGCAGATAACTGTATTTGCCGAACCCCGCGATCACGCCCACGCACACCGGCGAAATGACCGACTGACTGCGAAACTGCTCCCGGGCATGGATGTTGGACAGGTGCACCTCCACGCATGGCAGCCGGATGGCCGCGATGGCATCGCGTATGGCCAGACTGTAATGCGTGTATGCGCCCGCGTTTATGATAACCCCGCTGCTCACCGCTGCGGCGCCGTGCAGCCGGTCGATGAGCGCGCCCTCGCTGTTTGACTGAAAAATTTCCACATCAACGCCCAGCTCATGCGCATGCTCGGAAATCTGCTGGTTTATCAGGTTGAGACTCTCCTTGCCGTAAATGCCCGGCTCGCGCTCGCCCAGCAGGTTAAGGTTCGGCCCGTGCAGCACCAGTATGCTTTTTCTCATGCCCGTTCTCCTTCCGGCTCACAAAATCGCGCGCGCTTACCGTGAGCCGGATAAGACGCAGGATCAATCAATGAAAAAGGGGCAGCTAGCCGGACAAAAAACGTAAACTAAGCGCCGCTGAAGAAAACCGTTTTCATTTTCAGCGCATCCTCCGCCTGCGTCCCCGCGGACTCGCAAATGACGACCGGGCAATATTCCCGCTCGCGCAGTATGCGTGCCGCCGGGGCAAACTCGGGGCCGTACTGATCATTATCAAACGTCAGGTGACGTACCTCGCCGGCAGAGGAATACTCTATTTTGGAAAAATGAATATGCATGCGCCGTGCTCTTTTCAGGCCAAGCGCATGCTCGAGCGCGTCAAACACGAAGATAAACTGCTCGTCTGTGGTAAGCGCGCCCTGACTGCGGGCATAAAGATGCCCAAAATCGACACACGGCAGCAGCCTCTCGTCGCACGCGCACAGCGCGGTCACTTCGTCGAGCGAGCCCAGGCTTTTGACCTTGCCCATGGTCTCAAGGCACAGCGTAATATCCGAAATTCCCTCCTGCTCCATCAGCGAAAGGGCGGCCTGGATACAGCTTCGCGCGTTTATAATCGCCTTTGGCCTGTCCGATTCGGCCATAGAGCCCGCGTGCACCACCACGCGCGCAGCGCCCATCCAGGCGGCGGCGCGCACGCTTTGCAGAATATACCGCAGGTTTGCCTCCACGCGCTCAGGCACGCCGCTGGTCAGGCTGATGTAGTACGGGGCGTGAAGCGACAGCGCGATGCCGTGCACGCGCGCCTGCTCGCCGATTCTCCCGGCCGTCTGCTTGCCGATGTTTACTCCGCGCCCGCACTGATATTCATAGGCGTCAAGTCCCATTCCGGCAAGCCACGCCGGAGCCTTGACAGTAACGTTGCCCTCCTGCCGTATAAAGCTCAGGCTGTTGCCCGCCGGGCCAAACAACGCTTTCAACGTCACTCGTCCCCCTTGAACACGTGTTTGGCGCGGCGAATGAGCGGCAGCTCAAGTGCGCGGCGCAGCCGGTAAAATTTATTCCCTTTCAAATTAAACGGGTCAACGATAATGGCGGTCATCCCGCAGCGCTTGGCGCCCCAGACATCGGTAAAAATCTGATCGCCCACGACCGCGACGCGGTCTGCCGGAAGACCAAGCATGGCCGCGGCCTTTAAATAACCGCGTTTCAATGGCTTGCGCGCTCCGCCGACAAAGCGCACGCCCAGCGGCGCGCAGAACACCTCCACGCGGGCGCTGTTATTGTTTGATAATACGATCACTTCGATGCCGCTTGAAGTAAGCCCCGTCACCCAATCAACCGCGGATTGGGGCGGGTGCTCATCGCCGTAACCGGCGAGCGTGTTGTCAAGATCAAGGATCAGGCCTTTTATCTGACGCGATTTCAGCCAGTCCGGCCGAATATCTGCAATTCGGGAAAAAGCCGCGTCCGGGATGAGGCGAGAAGACATGTGCTCCCTCCCGAATATATTGAATTTAGCGCAAATATATATAGAGATATATATTTTCTTTATTATACCATTATTTTGTACGGGAACAAGGGGGACAGGACATGAACAGCAAAATTTCGGTTGTTTTGACGACGCCGCCCGCTCTGGCGCATGCCGCATCCCGTTATAACCTGCCGCTTGCACATATGGCCTACCGGGTCGGCCCCGGGCTGCGCCTGCTGCGCGGAAATGTGCGCACATCCACGCGCGGCGGCTTTATAACGCTGTCCGACGCGCAATACCTTGAGCAGGGCGGCAGCGCCTCCCTGCTTGCGCGCGAGGTTATGGGCGAATGTCTGGAATATGGTTTTCGCGGAGTCGTGGCGGATTTCGCCGGCACGCCCACGCAGAGCCTGACCGCGTTTATAAAAGAGGCGGCGGCCAGCCTGAGCGCAAACCGGCTCACGCTTTATGTCGGCACGGCATACGCGCAGTTTTCCGCTGAAACGACCGTACTTGTCTCTTCAAATGTGACCGGCGGCTCCCTGCGCGCACGGCTTGAGGAATCGGTCGCAGCATACGGCCTGGGCCGCGTCGCGCTGGACACGGGCAGGCTCTGCCATGATTTTATCCTGCCCTCTCCCGAGCCTGAGGGGAAAAAGCTGGAGCTGAAGGCACTTTCCACCCTGATTGACCGGCTGCGGCCCATGACTTTTTATTCAAACGAGCTATGCGCCAATTATTTTACATACCGAGATGATGCGGGCGGCATGCATTTTGTCCTGTACGATAACGCGCACACGCTGGCCAAAAAGCTGTACACCGCGAACCTGCTGGGCATCCGGGAGGCGTTTTTGCTTTATCCGGAGATCGAGGATCTCCTGGATGATATCCTTTCACAGATCTAATCCAGCTATTCGCCGGAGATAAATGCACAAAACAAAAAGCCCCGCAAAAAGCGGGGCTTTAACATTGCGCTATCAACCGGCAGAAAACGTCTTGAGTTGGAAAACTGAAATAAGCAGGGCTTATTTAAATTTCTTCTTCTTGGCCCTGGCTGCCTCTGATTTTTTACGGCGTTTAACGCTCGGGCTTTCGTAATGCTCTCTCTTGCGCAGCTCGGAAAGGACGCCCGCCTTCGCACAATTGCGTTTAAATCTTTTGAGTGCTGAATCGATGGATTCATTCTCTTTCACTCTGACTTCCGACATTGTTTTCCCTCCCTCCGCGCGCTTTTTTACAGCGCCTAACAAGGACATGCGTTTACACTGACTAAGGAATATTATATTGGCCGTTTGAACTTATGTCAAGCAAAACGGGCCAAAGGTTCACAATTATTTTACTTTTAGAATGTTCACGAATTAATTTACAGGCCGCCGCGCGTCGCAACACCGTGTTTTTGCACCGTTTTTTATGGCTGTGCCCCTCGTCCGAAGACGTATACGGCATGCCGGCGCCGCCGCTGCCCTTACACCATTATATACACGCGGTCCCCTCGGCGTCCGGGACGGCGGTCGAATTATTCCGTCGGCCTGCGTGAACACGGCGCCTTACAGCGGCTTTACGATCAGGTTTACCAGCTTGTTTTTTACGACGATCTGCTTAACCGCCTGCATGCCCTCAAGGCTTCTGCGGATGCGCTCATCCCCGGTAGCGGCGCGCACGGCCTCCTCGTCGGAACAGTCCGCCGCCACATGCACGGTGCCCTTGAATTTTCCGTTGACCTGTACGGCGATGTCCAGTTCCTCATCGACGCACTTGGCCGCGTCATAGTCAGGCCATGCCTGCATCACCGCAAGCCCCTCAAAGCCGAGCATGTGCCACAGTTCCTCGCAGATGTGCGGGGCAAACGGACAAAGCAGCAGCAGCATGGCCTTGATATCGCCCCGGGCGGCGCCCTTGGCGGCAAATTCGTTTAGCAGGCTCATGAGCGACGCAATGGCAGTATTAAACTTGAGCGCTTCGATGTCCTCGGTCACCTTTTTGATGGTCTTGTTGATGAGGATCTCGTTTTCGGCGGAGTAGCCTTCCCCGCCGCGCGCGGCCTCGGCGGCCGACCATACCCGCTCCAAAAAGCGGCGGCAGCCCTTGACCGCGTTCTGCTGCCAGGGCGCGGCCTTTTCAAAGTCGCCCAGGAACATAATGTACAGACGCATGGTGTCCGCGCCGTATTTGCTTACGATATCATTGGGGTTTACGACGTTTCCGCGGGACTTTGACATCTTTTCCCCGCCCTCGCCCAGAATCATGCCGTGGCTTGTGCGCTTAGCGTACGGCTCCTTTGTGGGAACGACGCCGATATCAAATAAAGCCTTATGCCAGAAGCGGGAATACAGCAGATGAAGCGTGGTGTGCTCCATGCCGCCGTTATACCAGTCAACGGGCGTCCAGTAGGAAAGCGCCTGCGGCGACGCAACGGCCTGCTCGTTGTGTGGGTCTGTATAGCGCAAAAAATACCAGGAGGAACCGGCCCATTGCGGCATGGTGTGTCCGTTTCGCGCTCGGCTTTCCCACCGCAGTGCGGGCATGTCGTTTCGACCCAGTCGCGCATTTTGGCGATGGGCGACTCGCCCGTATCGGTCGGCTCGTAGCTGTCCACCTGCGGCAGCTCCAGCGGCAGCTCAGACTTGGGCAGCGCGACATAGCCGCATTTCGGGCAGTTTACAATCGGGATGGGCTCGCCCCAGTAACGCTGACGGGAAAACACCCAGTCACGCAGCTTATAATTGACCTTTTCGCGCCCAAGTTCCTTTTCCCCAAGCCAGCGGATCATCTCTTTAATGGCGTCGGCGGTCTCCATGCCGTTTAGGAAGCCGGAATTGACCATCACGCCGGTTTCCACGTCGGTGTAGGGTGCTTCCTGCACGTTGCCGCCCGCGACGACCTCGATGATGGGCAGATTAAACTTTTTGGCAAAGGCCCAGTCGCGCGTGTCGTGGCCGGGAACCGCCATAATGGCGCCCGTGCCGTAGCTCATGAGCACATAATCGGAAATATAAATGGGGATTTCCCCGCCGGTCACGGGGTTCACGGCGCGCACGCCGCGAAGCTCCAGGCCGGTTTTGTCCTTCTGCATTTCTGTGCGCTCAAAATCGGACTTTTTAGCCGAGAGCACGCGGTATTCCTCCACCTGGGGCAAAGTTTTCTATTTTGTCCTTCCAGTCCATGATAAACGGATGCTCCGGCGACATGACCATGTACGTCGCGCCGAACAGCGTATCCGGTCTGGTGGTAAATACGCGCAGCATGTCTCCGGCCGTTGTCTGAAAGTCGACCTCCGCGCCGGTGGAGCGGCCGATCCAGTTTCTCTGCTGAGATTTGACGCGCTCGGGGTAGTCAACAAGGTCAAGGTCGTCGAGCAGCCGCTGCGCGTACTTTGTGATGCGCAGCATCCACTGGCTCTTCTCGCGGCGCACAACGGCGCTGCCGCAGCGCTCGCACACCCCGTCGACGACCTCTTCGTTTGCAAGCACGCATTTGCAGGAGGTACACCAGTTGACGGGCATCTTTGTTTTATAAGCAAGGCCGTTTTCAAACAGCTTTAAGAAAATCCACTGCGTCCACTTATAATACCCCGGGTCGGTGGTATTCACCTCGCGGGAATAGTCGAAGGAATAGCCCAGCAGCTTTGTCTGTTTACGAAAAAACGCGACATTTTTCTGTGTGACCTGCGCCGGGTGGATTTTGTTGGCGATGGCGAAATTCTCCGTGGGCAGCCCGAACGCGTCCCAGCCGATGGGAAAGAGCACGTTGTAGCCCTGCATACGGCGTTTACGCGCGACGACGTCCATCGCGGTATACGGACGCGCATGTCCGACATGCAGCCCGTTGCCGGATGGATAAGGGAACTCTACGAGAACATAGTATTTTTTCTTGCTGAAATCGTCCTGTGCTCTGTAAACGCCCTGCTTTTCCCAAACTTCCTGCCACTTGCCCTCGATTGGCTCATGCTCATATCTCATCTGTCTCATTCCATTCCGTGCGTATTTTCCGTATTCGTGAGCGCGCTGATATCGATGCGCTTTGCATCGCTCCACATACGCTCGAGCATATAAAATTCCCGCATATCCTTTAAAAACAGGTGAACGACCACGCCGCTGAAATCCATCAGATCCAGCCGCCGCCCAGATATCCCTCCGTATGGTGGGTGCAGGATCTGTACCGCCGCCATCACGCGCTCCGCCTCGTCGGCCATTGCCTTGATATGCGTGGTGGACGAACCGTGCAGATAATAAAATAGTCGGCGAGTACGGTAAGCTCCGAAAGCTCAAGCAGCATGATATCAGACGCTTTTTTCGCGTCAAGCGCTTTGACTATGGCTTCCGCCATTTCTTTTGTTGTCATGAAATATCCTCCATCAGTCGCGCCGGACGGATTCTTCCGCCGGTTTTCGCGCCGTCTTATTCGTATGTGCCGGCGGCATGGCCGCCGTTTTTATCTGACTCCGAAATTTGATTAAACATGGGCAAAATCAATCCACCGGCCACATTGTGCCTTCATCCGTCTCGGGGATCTCTTCGACGGGCAGCTCCGTTTCCTCTGGCGGCGGCGTTTGCCCGGGCTGAGCCTCAACCGTTTCCGCAGGCGGCTCCGGGGTCTCAGCCGGCGTTTGTGTGGGCTCCGGTGTTGCAGGCGCTTTTGTCGGCTTTGTAGTCGGCTTCGTTGTGATTTAGTGCCTCCGGATTGGGTACCCGCCCAGCTTGATGATATCCAGATTTTCGGAGGTAATTGGCACAAGGTAGGGATTGACCGTTTGATTTACAAGCTCAATAATCCGTCCTCGTCGGCAAACAGTTAGGATGCGCCCTTGTACATGCCGGTGCCGGTATTGGGTATCGTATAAAAGTTGATATCTTCCTCGCTGTCAAGCTTCATGATTTCGGTCGCGAACCAGACCATTTCACCGATGGCAAGGTCGGAGCTCATATTTTTTTGAAATAATGCCGGCAAGCTCGGGGATCTTGGGTACGTTGGCAACGGTAAGCATCTGCCTGGCCGCCGCTTTCAAAAACGCCTGCGCGGTATCGATGCGCTTTAAATCCCCCGAGACATAATCCCTGTATCGCACGAGCTGGAGGGCATGCTCGCCGTCGAGCACCTGCAGGCCCTTCTGGATGCTGATATACGGGTCGCTCTTTTTCATGGTCTGCTGGACGTCAAACTCAACGCCGCCGATGGCGTCGATAAGCTTTTCAAATCCGTCAAATTTGATTACACAGTAATAGTCGGGGCTGAAACCGATCACCGTGCGCAGCGTTTTCTTCAGTCCGGCCACGCCGTCGGCGAGCTCGCCGTTTTGCTTTTGCCCACGCCGTAGGAGGCGTTGATTTTTTTGTTGGTGCGCGAAACGTTTACCATGGTGTCGCGCGGTACGCTCAGTACGTTTACCTTTCCGTTTTTCTTGTCAAAGGCCGCCACCATGATGACATCCGCGTTATAATCGGCCTCATCCGTGCCGATAAGCAGCACGGTGTAAAAGTCGTCCTTATACCCGCCTCCCGGTGTGGGGGGAGGCGAAATGATGTCGCTTACGTCGGTTTCCTCCGCGGTTGTGTCAGGCTGCGCGGTCTTGCCGGAATCGGCTTTTTCGGCGGCGCAATAGACGCTTCGATAAGAGCCCACACGGCCAGAACAATCGCAAGAACCGATACGCTGATGAGTATAAGCGCTCTTTTTCGTCTTTTTTCGCTCACGCGGCTCTTTTTATGCGCCCCGGTCTGCGCGGCTGAGCCGGAACGAGCCGAATCGGACTGACGCTGGGCGGGCTTCCTGTTTTTTGAATTTTTACCGCCTGAATTGCCGAATAGCTTCATTCAAGTACCGTTCCCTTCATGATCAGCCAGTTTCTGCTTCCACCGTGCGCGGTGGATCAGGGCGCCCGCCTGCGAAAGCTCCGCAAGTGACATGGTCAGTCCCTTGAGTATTAGCTGCGTCCAGGTTTCGTGAGGCAAGCTCCCGCAGCGCGTCCACACCCGGAAAGTTCCGGGTCGGCTCTATGTAGTCGGCAAGATACAGGATTTTTTCAAGCAGGGTCATGTCGCCCTTGCCGGTGGTATGCCAGCGTATTGCCTGACAGATATCCTCCGCCGCGCCGTACTCTGCGCGGGCAAGCGCGCTGCCCGTCAGCGCGTGTAACAGCTTGCTTCGCAGCCTTCGACAATGTCCGGAAGTATATCATATTTTTCGCATAATTGCAACTGTTCAGCCCGGTCAAGGCTCTTTGTCACATCATGCAAAAGCGCACCGCGGCGCGCTTTTGCTTCGTCCGCGCCAAAGCGCACGGCAAGCCTTGTCGCCTCCTGCTCACAGCCGAGCACATGCAAAAAGCGCTGGCTGTCCATGCGCTTTTCCATCTGCGTGCGAAGCGTATCAAGCTCCATGCGTAACACCGCCCTTTTTTGCAGACGCGTGCGAAAATGCGTAATAGCCATGTGCGGCTATGTATTCAAAAACCGAAGGGGCAAGATACTCTCTTCCCTCCCCGACCGACAGCAGCGCGCGCACCTGCGAGGAGGAGATCACCACGGGCTGCGACGCGATCACGTCCGTCTGCGCGCCGTATTCACGCGCAAGCCGCTGCGCGTGTTCCCGTATCCCGTCAAGTTCCTGCGCCCCGCGCGGCAGCACGGCTACGCGGCAAAGGCTGAATATCCTCGCCGACATGTACCAGTCCTGCATGGTCAAAAACATATCGGTGCCCACGATCAGCCACAGCCGCACCGCCGGAGCCTGCGCTTTGATTTCATCAAGCGTGTCCACGGTATAGCTTATCCCGCCGCGCTCCATTTCAGTCGCGCTGACCTGCACATAAGAAAGTTCGCCGAAGGCAAGGCGCGCCATCTCAAGGCGCGCGGCGTCCGGCGGCGCGTCCGGCGACAGGCGTTTATGCGGCGGCACGCCCGCCGGAACAATAAGCACCCGGTCAAGCCCGAGCGTCTCGCGTGCCGCATGAACCGCTTTTATATGCCCTGTGTGGGGCGGATTAAACGTCCCCCCGTAGATTCCGATGCGCATGGCCGGTTTCGCCTCAATCCAAAAATATCTTTTTATCCTTGGGGTTTTCACGGTACAGGACAAACCTTGTACCGATGACCTGAACAGGCTCGCTTCCTGTCGCCTCGGAAAGCTGTGTGGCGGCCTCGCGCGCGGTAAGCCCCGCGGATTCAAGCACCCTGCCCTTGATCAGCTCGCGCGCAAGAAGCGCTTCACCGGCCGAGCGGGTCAGGTTCTCCGTAATGCCGCCCTTCCCCCACATGAATAATTGTCTCTATCCCGTTTGCCATGGCGCGCAGCTGCGCCCTCTGTCTGCTGTTTATCATTTCCGTACCTCCATATCAATGGCCGCTTTGCTTTGCAATAATCCGGCCGCGAAGTTTTATAAGTGCTTTTGCCCGATGCGAAAGGCTGTTTTTCTGCAAAGACGTCATCTGCGCCATCGTCAGGCCGTATTCCGGTACAAAAAACAGAGGATCATAGCCGAAGCCGCCCGCGCCCTGTTCCTTAAAAAGCAGCTCGCCCTCGCATTGTCCCCGTTCAACGAACTCTGTCCCATCCGGATAAACGCAGGCCGCCGCGCAGATAAAACGGCCGCCGCGCCCGCCTGCCGGCACGTTTTGAAGCTCATGCAGGAGCTTTTTGTTTCTGTCTTCGTCCGTGCGCGCCTGCGGCGAGCCGTACCGCGCGGAGAAAACGCCGGGCGCGCCGCCCAGTGCGTCACCTCAAGACCGGAATCGTCTGCGATGGCGGGAAGACCCGTCGCCGACATGGCCGCGCGCGCCTTGATGAGCGCGTTTTCCTCAAAGGTATTCCCTGTCTCCTCCGGTGCGGTGAAAACGCCCGCCTGCGATAGTGAAATGATTTCAATATCCAAAGAGGATAGAATGGCGCGCAGCTCCGCAAGCTTTTTTTCATTATTTGTCGCAAGCACAAATGTCATAAGAAAACACAAATCCTTTACCGTTAGTTCCTGTTGGCAAGCAGCAAAAAGTGCATATACCATTAACCCCCTTGCACCCGAACATAAACGCCGATCAGCGTTTATGCCCACTCATACATCAAAGAATGCAGGCATAATCCTGGGGTTTCTGCCTGAAACGCGGCTAAATGCCGCGCGATAAACCGCATTTTTTCGTGCGACATCTTATAAAATCGCGTCCACGAATGCACGAGGGTCAAAGGGCATCAGGTCGTCGATCCCCTCGCCCACGCCCACGAATTTCACCGGTATTTTGAGCGTGTCGGCAACAGCAAACACGATCCCGCCCTTGGCCGTGCCGTCGAGCTTTGTCAGCACAATGCCGTTTACATCGGCAGTCTCTTGAAACTGCCGGGCCTGATTGAGTCCGTTCTGCCCGGTGGTCGCGTCAAGCACCATGAGGGTCTCGCGGCTGGCGCCGGGAAGCTCCCGGTCGATGACGCGGCTGATCTTATTAAGCTCGTTCATCAGGTTTTGCTTGTTGTGCAGCCTGCCTGCGGTGTCGCAGATGACAACGTCGCAGCGCCGGGCTTTTGCCGCAGACAGTGCGTCAAATACCACCGCGGCGGGGTCGGCGCCTTCGTCCTGCCGCACAAGCTCCACCTGCGCACGGTCAGCCCATATTTCCAGCTGGTCGGCCGCGGCGGCCCGAAACGTGTCCGCGGCGCACAGCAGCACGCGCTTGCCCTGCTTTTGCAGGATGTTTGCCAGCTTCCCGATCGTGGTGGTTTTCCCCACGCCGTTTACGCCGACGACCAGTATGACGGCAGGTGTGGTATCCAACCTGAGTGTGCCCGGATATTTGGAAAGAATGTCGATTAAGATTTCTTTAAGCGCGTCCTTTGCCTGGTCCGGCTGCTTGATTTTTTGCTCCTTGACCCTGTCGCGCAGCAATTTGGTTACATTCAGAGAGGTCTCCACGCCCAGATCGGCCGAAATAAGCGTCTCCTCAAGCTGGTCGTAAAATTCGTCGTCAAGCCGCCCGGCGCCCGAAAAAAGCTCTTCAAACTGCCCGGTTACAGCCTTTCTTGTTTTATCAAGCCCATTGCGAAGCTTATCAAATAGTCCCATCCCGTGTTTCCCGCCGTTTCTCCGCGCCGCTTAAATTAATCCGCATCCCGTCATGCCGCGCGGAAAATGACAGGCGGTTCATCGCCCGGCCGTGCCGAAATCCGGACGCGGGGGGCGATGGGAATATTTTTAAAAGTCCCGTTTACCTGAGCTTAATATGCAGCTGCTGCTCCACCTCATTTAGGTGTAACGCCAGCAGCTTGGATATCCCCTGCTCCTGCATCGTCACCCCGTAGAGCATATCGGCCTCGTCCATCGTGCCGCGCCTGTGGGTGATAACAATAAACTGGGTATTGCAGGTCAGCCTGCGCAAATAGGCGGCAAACCGCGAAACGTTCACGTCGTCGAGCGCCGCCTCGATTTCGTCAAGCACGCAAAACGGCGCGGGGCGCACTTTAAGTATGGCAAAGTAGAGCGCGATGGCCACAAACGCTTTTTCCCCGCCGGACAGCAGCGTGATGGTTTTGAGCTGTTTTCCCGGCGGCTGCACGGCGATTTCAATGCCGCAGTTTAAAATATCCGACTCATCCTCCAGATTTAACTGTGCGCGCCCGCCGCCGAATATCTCGACGAAGGTCTGAGAAAAGCTCTCGTTGATCACCTTAAACTGCTGTGCGAAAATATCGCGCATGTGCGTTGTGATCTCCTTTATGATATCCTCAAGCTCGCCTTTTGCTTTTTGTACGTCATCGCGCTGTCCGGTAAGGTATTCATAGCGCACGAAAACGCGGTCATACTCCTCGATGGCGCCGACGTTGACGCTTCCGAGCGCGCTTATATCCTTTTTTAGCTCCGCGATGCGCCGGTTGGCCTGCTGGAGCCCTTCAATCGGCGTTCTCGCCGAAAGCGCGGCGCTGTAGCTTAAGCTGTACTGCTCCCACATGCGGTCGAGCAGACGTTTTTCCTCCAGCTCGTCCTTTTGCTTTTGCTGCTCGAGGCGGCCGCGTTCACGCTCGAGATTGAGCTGTTCGCGGTTTTTATCCTGCGTTTCCCGCTCGGCCGCGGTACGCGCGGCCTCGAGACCGAGCCGCTCACGGCTGATATCCTGTATATTCTGCCGTTTGGCCTGACAACATGCGTGCAGCGCTTCAAGCCGCGTCTTTTTTTCCAGCATTTCCGCTTCGGCGGCTTTGTTTTTTTCCAGGTACTGGTCTATACGCGCAAGCTTGACCGCCTGATCTCCCGACAGCTCCTGCCGCAGCGCCTCAAGCTCGACCATGGATTTTCCCACCGTCTCCCGCTCGGCGTCGAGCGCGGCCGCGCGCATGTTCAGTTCGTTGATCTGCGCGGTATAGCCGCTGCCTTGCTCCTGCATGCCGCTCTGATTGAGCATAAGCGCCTCGGCCTGTGCATTAAGCTCCTGCCTGCGCGCGGTGCTGTCGCGCTGCTGCGCTTCAAGACGCGCCATGCTCTGCGCGTTTTGCTCCAGCCGCCCGGCAATAGCCATCTGCTCGCTTTCAAGCGCCGCGACGTCCGCGTGCGCGCTTTCACACATCGTTTTCCGGTGCTGCGCGTCCATCTCCAGCCGGATCGCGTCGTCCTCGGCCTGGCGCTTTTCACCGGAAGCGGCTTCAAGCTCGAAGGAGACTGCCGCGGCCTCCCGCTCCGCCTCGCGCTGCTCCTTATCCGCCGCCGTCAAAGAAGTCTCTAGCTGCGAAGACTTGTCCCTTAAACGCTCAATTTCATTTTTTCTTGAAAGGATTCCCACGCTGCGCACCGCGCTGCCGCCGGTCATGGAGCCGCCGGCGTTGATGACTTGCCCGTCGAGCGTTACAATTCGAAAACGGTAGCTGTATTTTCTGGCGACGCGGATGGCCGCGTCCATATCCTCAATGATGACCACGCGGCCGAGCAGGCTGCGGATGATATCCCCGTATCTGTCCTCGGTTCGCACAAGCCGGGATGCAATGCCCTGCACGCCCGGCTCGTTTTCAAGTCCCTTTTCCGAAAGCTCCTGTCCGCGTATGGCAGACAGCGGCAAAAAAGTTGCGCGCCCGCCGTCACGGGTGCGCAGTAACCCAATGGCGGCCTTGCCGTCATCCTCGCTGTCCACGACGATATTCTGCACCGCGGCTCCCAGCGCCGTTTCGATGGAAACCGCGAACCGGTCCTCGGTTTTCATTAAGGCCGAGATCGGCCCATGTATGTGTTTGAGCGCGCCGCGCGCGGACTCCTGCATGACGAGCTTGACCGCATTCGAGTAGCCCTGATACTCCTTTTCCATTTCGGAAAGCAGGTGAATGCGCGCCTCGAGCGCCTGTTTTTCACTTTTCAGACCGGCGCTGCGTTCGCGCGCCGCCTGCGCGCGTTTATTGCGCGCCTCTAAACGCAGGGTATAGCCGGAGATAACGTTATTCACCGTTTGCTCGCGTTCCCGCGCCTGCTTGAGCTGCTCCTCGGACTGCTCAAGCTGGCGGCTCAGTCCGCTGAGCGTTTCCTGCTTCTCACTTAAATCATGGTCTACGATGCTGCGGCGGGCCTGAAGCTCGGCGTCAGACGCGATAATGGATGAAAGCTGCATCCCCGCCTGTGCCGCTGCGGCATCCTCCTGAGCAGCGGAAGCCCGCAGCGCGTCAATGCGCACGGAGGCGGCACGCGCTGACTCCAGCGCCTGCCGGGCCGAAGCGTACAGCTGTGAAAGCTCCTGCCCGAGCAGCGTGCGTTCCCCATCGATGCTTTCAATGCGCGCGCGGCGCTCCTCGATCTGTCCGGAAAGTCCGCCTGCGCGCCCCTCCTGGGTCTCAAGCTCAAGGCGGATGCTTTCAATATTTTCTTTATTGTGCAGGATTGTGTTTTCGAGCACTCTCAGCTCGCCCTCGCAAAGCGAGCTGTCCGACTCGTTTTGGGCAAGCTCGTTTCTTACGGCTTCCGCCAGCTCGTCCTTTTCGCGCATCTGCGCGCTGAGCTGCTCGGAGCGTGTGTACGCGCTGTCGAGCGCCGTCTTTGCCTGCTCGGACTGTTCGCACACCACCGCATAATCGTTTTCTGTTTTTTTTAGGCTTGCGTGCAGCTTGTCCAGCGCGTCAAGCCAGACATTGATCTCAAGCACGCGCAGCTCGTCGCGAAAAACCAGATACTGTCTGGCCTTTTGCGACTGTTCGCGCAGCGGCTCGACCTGAAGCTCAAGCTCGGAAATCTTATCGTTGATACGGATCAGATTCTCATCCGTCAGAGAAAGCTTACGTTCCGACTCCTCTTTGCGATGGCGGTATTTGGATATCCCCGCGGCTTCCTCAAAGATCTCGCGCCGATCGTCGCTTTTAAGGGACAAAATTTCATCGATACGCCCCTGCCCGATGATGGAATATCCGTCGCGCCCAAGCCCCGTATCCATAAAAAGCTCATTGATGTCCTTTAATCGCGCGGTCTCGCGGTTTATGTAATATTCGCTCTCACCCGAGCGATAATAGCGGCGCGTGACCATGACCTCGCTGTTATTCATGGGCAGCGCCTTGTCGGAATTGTCGATCGTCAGGGAAACCTCGGCAAAGCCCACCGGCCCGCGCTTCTGCGTGCCGCCGAAAATGACATCCTCCATCTTCCCGCCGCGCAGCGTGCGGGTAGACTGCTCCCCAAGCACCCAGCGGATGGCGTCGGCAATGTTTGACTTGCCGCTTCCGTTGGGTCCGACGATGCCTGTTATTCCGCCCTCGAAAGAAAGGACGATTTTATCGGGAAAGGACTTAAAGCCCTGTACCTCAAGTGATTTTAAAAACAACTTGGAAAGCCACTCCTTCTTCCAAAACGGCACAAACGCAAAAAAATACAGTGGCCGGTCACGCATGCATTTTCCTGTCTTCAACATTCTACCAATTTACGGACAATAATGCAAGGTGAACGGCCGGAAAGCCGCGTAATTGTCTCTTTTTATGAAAATGGTTTTATAAAACGGCGACCGAACCGGGTTGCGCCTCAATCCCGCGGATTGTGAGCTTTTGAATGCCAAACTCCTCCATAAGCGCGCGCTTGTTGCTTCCATGCTGGCCTGCCATGAGAGAAACACAGGTGCTGTTTACAAGCAGCGTCACCTGTGCCTGTCCCTCATGCCCTATAAGCTGTGCGCGGGCGCGCCGCAGATACAGCTGCCCGCGCGCAAGCTCGCCCAGCGCGGGGTGATATGCCCCGCAAAGCGCGCCCCCGCCGGACAGCTCCTCGCTGGGGTTAAGCCCGACGCGAATGACCGGAATATCCGCCTGCTCAAATATTTCAAGAAGATCCGCGCACAGGCCGGCGGCCTCGTCCACCGAAATGGGGCGGTACTCCCCGGCACGCCAAAGCTCCGCCAGCGCGGTGTCCTCAATGACCACCACCGGGTAGATGCGCACGCCGTCGGGCGTGAGCGCTGCCAAACGCCGCGCGGTATCGCGCGCGCTGTCCTCACTCTGCCCGGGAAGCCCGCACATCATCTGCAAAATGAGCGTAAAACCATTCTCCCTGATAAGCTTTGAGGCACACAGCGTGTCCTGCGCCGTGTGCCCGCGTTTTGAAAGCGACAGTACGCGCTCATCCATGGACTGCGCGCCCAGCTCAATGGTTTCCACCTTATATTCCCTCAGCTGCGCAAGGATTTCGGCGCTGATACAGTCGGGGCGCGTCGATATCCGCACGGACGCGATGCGCCCGGATTCGATATACGGCCTGACCGCTCCAAGCAGCCCGAGTCGGTAATCCTCGGCAATGGCCGTAAAGCTGCCGCCATAAAAAGCCGCCTGGACCATTTGTCCGGGCGGCACAATTTCAAGCCCCCGCTCGATGATGGCGCGCACTTCCTGTACGGAAGGGGGCTTTACAGTTGAGGCAATGCGGCGCTGATTGCAAAAAACGCAGTCGTGCGGGCAGCCTGCATGGGGCACAAATATGGGAAGTATGGAAGACCTTGCCATGATCCCTTAATCCTCCCAGCCGTACAGCAGCTTGAGCGCCTCATGCGCCGCCGCCTGCTCGGCCGCTTTTTTATTTTCTCCCTCGCCCTGCCCTGCCGCCTCTCCGTTGATGAGCACCTGAGAGATAAAGCGCTTGGCATGGTCGGGACCGCTTTCGCCGGCCATGCGGTAATACAGGGTGTTCTGCCGCTCCTTTTGCACAAGCTCCTGCAACGAGGTCTTATAATCCTTGAACGTCCCTGCAAGTCCGGCTTGCTCCGCGTCAAAAAGAAAATGTCTGATAAACGTGCGCGCCGCCTCATAGCCGCCGTCAAGATACAGCGCACCGATGAGCGCCTCGGTCGCATCGGCCAGAATGGAGGACCGACCGCGGCCGCCCCCGTTCTGCTCGCCGCGGCCAAGCAGCAGATAGTCCCCAAGCCCGATACTGCGCGCCACGCCGCTGAGCGAGCTTTCACACACAAGAGCGGCCCGCAAACGCGTCAGCTCGCCCTCGGGCAGGTCGGGATAAAGTTTAAACAGGTAGGTCGATATGACAAGCCCCAGCACTGAATCGCCGAGAAATTCCAGCCGTTCGTTATTATGTCTGGCCAGCGCGCGGTTTTCGTTGGAATATGAGCTGTGCGTCATCGCCGTTTCAAGCAGCTGCGCATCGCGAAAAACGTATCCGGCCTTTTTCTGAAGCTTTTCAATATCCATCATTTGTTACTCCAATTTGCATAGTACACATCGCATTTTCGGTTTTGCGCGCGGCAGCACGGGCTGCGAAAACGCACCCAAATATTTGCGCCCCCATACGGGAGCGCAAATAAAGCTGCCGCTGTAAGCGGCATATAAACCGTTGTGCGGCATATCGTATTGAACTGCCGCCAAGGCGCCTCAGGCTCAAACCACGGCCGGGGTGCCTTAACGCCGGTTGGTTTACAGGTCTGAAACCTTGCTGGAAATAAAGTTCACCACGTCGCCGACCGTTTGCAGCTTTTCAAGATCCTCATCGCCAAGCTCGCTTAAATCGAATTCCTCTTCAAGCGCCATGATAAGCTCCACAATGTCGAGAGAATCAGCCCCGAGATCTTCCTTAAAGGATGTGCTCATGGAAATATCCTTCACATCAACGCTGAACTGCTCGGAAATAAGCTCACAGATTTTTTCAAAAATCAAAAGTATCACCTCCGGTAAATAAACCTAAAATAGTATATTACATATAACTCATTATGATGATAGTATCAATTTCCATTTCTGTCAATACCTTCATTGGCTGTTCTCGGGCGCTTTCATAAATTCGATATTTTTCGTGATTTCTTCGACAAACCCCGACTGCGCAAACAGCTTTGCCTGATAAATGGCGCTGCGGATGGAATACGCGTCGGACGATCCGTGCGCTTTGATGACGGGTTTGGTGATGCCCAGCAACGGCGCGCCGCCAGTTTCCTTGTAGTCGAGCTTCTTTTTAAAGTCCATAAGCCCACCCTTCACGAGAAAGGCGGCAAACTTTGTTATCGCATTCTTTTTAAATACGCCTTTGACCACGTCGGTAAAAAACATCCCCACACCCTCCATGGTCTTGAGCATGATGTTTCCCGAAAAGCCGTCGGACACAATCACGTCGGCCTGCCCACAGGCTACGTCGCGGCCTTCCACGTTGCCGCAGAAGTTGATGCGCCCATCCGCGCCCGCCTGCTTTAAAAGCTGGTAGGCTGCTTTTTGCAGCGGCCCGCCCTTGGATTCCTCCGCGCCTATGTTCAGAAGCCCGACCCGGGGATTTTCCTTTCCAAGCACGCGGGAGGCGTAGTAGGAGCCCATATACGCAAACTGAAGCATGTATTCGGGCGTGCATTCCACGTTCGCTCCGCAGTCAATGAGCAGCGCGCCGCCCTTGGCCGTGGGCAGGACGGGCGCAAGCGCCGCCCTCCGGATGCCCTTGATACGTTTTACGGTCAGCGTCGAGCCGGTCAGCAGGGCACCCGTGCTGCCCGCGGACACCATGGCGTCCCCGTCGCCCTGACTGAGCATGCCCAGCGCAACGACCAGCGAGGAATCTTTTTTTTCGCGTATGGCCGAGGATGGGTTATCCTCCATTCCAATGACCTGCGAGGCGTGGGCAATCTCAATGCCGTGCGGGATCTCGCTGATGCCCTCGTCCTTCAAAACCTGTAAAATGCGCTCTACGGGCCCCACGAGTATGATTTCGACTCCGAATTCCTGAGCGGCGAGCAGTGCGCCCTTCACAATGGCCGACGGTGCGTTGTCCCCGCCCATTGCGTCAACGATTATCTTCATGCGGCACCTCCAAATCTATTGCAAACACGAAAAAGCAGACGGCTTAATTTGGAAAGGCTCTTTCGCGGCGTGTGCAGGCAAGCCTGAATCTGTGCGAATATCATACAGTCGGCCGAATCGGGAAATTCTACTGCCGGATTTGTTCAAGCATTGCGTCCAGACAGCCAAGCGCCCGCGCGGAAATGGCCGCATACCGCTCCTGCTTGGCCTTGATGCGCTCGTCAAGCGGCGGGATAATGCCGAAATTGATGTTCATAGGCTGAAAATTGCCCACGCCTGAATCGCTGATGTAGCCGGCAAGCGCCCCGGTGGCGGTCAGCCTCGGAAATTCAAGCAGTTCCTGTCCGCGCAGCAAGCGCGCCATGGACAGACCTGCGAGATAGCCCGATGCGGTGGACTCGACGTAGCCCTCAACGCCGGTCATCTGGCCGGCGAAAAACACCCTCGGACTGGAGATACACTGATAAAAGCAGTTGAGCAGCCGGGGCGAATCGATATAGGTATTTCTGTGCATGACCCCGAAACGCAGAAACTCGGCGTTTTCAAGCGCGGGGATCATGGAAAACACACGTTTCTGCTCCCCGAAGGTCAAGTGGGTCTGAAATCCGACAATGTTGTAAACTGTACCTTCCCGGTTGTCACGGCGCAGCTGAACAACGGCGTAATAGCCCTTGCCCGTTTCCGGATGACGGATGCCGACGGGCTTGAGCGGCCCGTGGCGCAGCGTTTCCACGCCCCGGCGCGCCATGACCTCCACAGGCATGCAGCCTTCAAAAACGCGCGCGTCCTCAAAGCCGTGCATCTGCGCTTCCTGTGCGCCTGCAAGCTCGCCGACAAAACGTTCGTATTCTTCCTTTTCCATGGGGCAGTTGATATAATCGGCCGTGCCCTTTCCGTATCGGGATGCGAAAAAAGCGTTTCCCATGTCGATGCTGTCAAAGGCCACCAGCGGCGCGGCCGCGTCATAAAAGCTTAAATACTGCGCGCCGCCCAGAAAACGGTAGATATCCTGTGCAAGCCCGCCCGCGGTAAGCGGTCCTGTGGCCACGATGACCGGCCCGTCGTCAGGGATTTCACTGACCTGCTCAGAAACCACCTCGATCAGCGGATGCGCGCACACCCTTTGTGTCACCAGCGACGAAAAGCCGTGTCTGTCCACGGCAAGGGCGCCGCCCGCCTCCACACGCGTCGCGTCCGCGCATGCAAGAATGAGCGAGTCCATACGCCGCAACTCCTCTTTGAGCAATCCCACGGCGTTAGCCAGACTGTCTCCGCGCAGGGAATTGGAACACACAAGCTCGGCAAAGTCCGGGCTTTTATGCGCGGGAGAATAATCATTCGGCTTCATTTCAAAAAGACGCACCTGCACGCCCCTTTGCGCAAGCTGCCACGCAGCCTCGCACCCGGCAAGCCCGGCGCCGATCACTTTAACTTCATTCACTCTTTTTCTTCCTTGTCGGGGACTTTGCTTTTTCTCCGTCAGCGGCCTTTTTAGCACGCGTCGATTTCTTCGGCGCGGCCGTCTCTCCCGGCTTCGCCGCGACCTTTTTGGCGGGCTTCTTCGGCGCGGCGGTTTCTTCCGGCTTTTCCGCCGCCTTTTTGGCGCGCGCGGGCTTTTTCGGCGCGGCCGTCTCTCCCGGCTTCGCCGCAGCCTTTTTGGCGGGCTTCTTCGGTGCGGCGGTTTCTCCCGGCTTCGCCGCAGCCTTTTTGGCGGGCTTTTTCGACGCGGCCTTGGCGGTTTCTTTCTTCGCGCGGGAAGCGGGCTTTGTCTCTTTATTTTCAGCATCCGCCTGCTCGCCGGTCTTGTCCGTCGCGGCCTTTTTCTTGTAGCCGCGCTTGTCCTCAGGCAGAAAAACGGCGCAATCGGGATTAATACAGTACGGCTTACAGAAGCCCTTTCCCTGCCTGCGGAAAAGCGACTTCCCGCACTCGGGGCATTTATCCTTAACCGGCATATCCCAGGTCATAAAGCTGCATTTGGGATGATTTGTGCAGCCATAATAAGTATAACCGTTTTTTGACTTCTTCTTCAGGATCATACCGCCGCAAAGCAGGCATTCGCCAACGGTCTCCTCGGCGATGGGCTTCGTATTTTTGCATTCCGGATAACCCGGGCAGGCCAGAAAACGCCCGAAACGCCCGTGCTTGATAACCATTTTACGCCCGCACAGCTCACACACAACGCTCGTTTCCTCGTCGGGTATCTTGATGTTGACCTTCTCGAGCTCCTGCTCCGCTTTCTCCATTTCTGCGGAGAAATCGTGGTAAAACTCCTCAAGCGTCTGCCGCCAGTCCTTTTTGCCTTCCTCGATCTTATCCAGATTATTTTCCATACGCGCGGTGAACTCGACGTCCACAATATCGGAAAACTTATCCTTCATAAGCTTTGTGACGACCTCGCCCAGAGGTGTGGGAAACAGTGCGCGCCCCTCCTTGCGGACGTACTCGCGCCCTAAGATAGTGGTGATTGTAGGCGCGTACGTACTCGGACGTCCAACGCCGTTTTTCTCCATGGTCTGGATAAGCGTCGCCTCGTTAAAGCGCGCGGGCGGCTGGGTAAAATGCTGACCCGGTTTAAAGCTGAGCAGCTCGAGCGGCTCGCCCTCCTTCAGATCGGGCAGCGCCTCCTCGGGCTCCTCCGCCTCGTCATCCCGACCTTCCTCATACACGGCGGTAAAGCCGGGGAAACGAACGGAGGTATTGTTGGCGCGGAATATATATCCCGCGGACAGCGTATCGATGCTCAGCGTGTTATATACGGCATTTTCCATCTGGCAGGCGACAAAGCGCTCCCAGATAAGCTTATACAGGCGATACTGCTCACTTGTCAGATCCCCCTTGAGTTTATCGGGGGACAGTCCGACGCTTGTCGGGCGGATGGCTTCATGCGCGTCCTGTGCGTTGCCGCTGCTTTTATACCGCTTTGGCGAGGACGGGCAATACTCCGCGCCGAACCGCGCACGAATATACTCCCTGACCTCGCTGATGGCTTCCTCCGACAACCGGAGCGAATCGGTACGCATATAGGTAATCAGGCCGGTCATTCCCTGCCCTTCGATATCAATGCCTTCGTAAAGCTGCTGCGCGATGGACATGGTGCGGCGGGACGTCATATTGAGCTTGCGCGAAGCGTCCTGCTGCAGCGTCGAGGTAATAAACGGCGGCACGGGGGACCGCTGCTTTTTCCCGATTTTCACCGTTTTAACGGAAAACGTGGAACCGCGCACGGCGTCGAGCACCACGCCCGCCTCCTGCTCGGTCTTGAGCTCCAGCTTTCCCTTCTCATTTCCAACAAAACGCGCAGTAAAACCCTCTTTGCCGCTGTTCGGCCTTGTCAGGCGCACATCAAGCGACCAGTACTCCTCGGCCACGAACGCGCGGATCTCCTCCTCGCGGTCAACCACGATGCGCGTGCACACGGACTGTACGCGCCCGGCCGACAGGCCCCTTTTTATTTTGCGCCACAGCAGCGGGGAAAGCTCGTAGCCGACAATGCGGTCGAGCACACGCCGCGCCTGCTGTGCGTTTACAAGATCCATATCGATCAGGCGCGGATTTTTAATACTCTCCGTCACCACATGCTTGGTAATTTCATTGAAGGTCACGCGGATGGCCTTTTCTCCGTCAAGCCCCAAAAGCTCCTTCAAGTGCCAGGAAATTGCCTCCCCCTCGCGGTCAGGGTCAGTCGCAAGATAGACGTTTTTACTGGATGCGGCGGATTTTTTCAGCTCGCTGATCATTTTTTCCTTGCCCTCAATGGCCTGGTATTTGGGTATAAAGCCGCCCTTGATATCCACGCCCATTTTGCTGCGCGGCAAATCGCGCAAATGCCCCATGGATGCCTTAACCGTATAGTCATCCCCGAGATATTTGGCTATTGTTTTGGCCTTTGCCGGTGATTCAACAATCACAAGATTGGACATGTACATCCTCCATTTGATTCATTCTGCGTTCATTATGTGCGCTTGATCGCTTTCGGGATAGACGCCGGCACATTGCCGCGCGGCCGCCCCGTCTGCGCAACCAGCGCGAAATTATCCCCCGACATTTGCGTTAAAGTACTTTCCTGGCAGCTGAGAAACGATGCCGGAAAGCTCAAGAAGCGTCAGCTGCGCGGAAACTATCTGCGGGGAAAGCTGCGTAATACTGATAATATCATCAATATGCAGCGGCTGCCCTGCAATTGTTACTATAATCGCACGCTGCGGTTCTGTAAAGTTTTTTATTTTTTCTTCCAACGCGGGCAGGACGCCCGCGTCGGGCTGGGCGCACCTTTGGGCAAGCGGCGCCGGCTGTGCGGGCAGCGTGCGCATTTCCTGCGGCAAGGCGGCATTTTCCTGTTTTAAAAGTGCTATTTTATGCGGGTACAGCGGCATATATTCCCGCAGGACATCCAGACAGCCGGTCACGATCTGCGCGCCGTCGCGGATGAGCGCATTGCACCCGGCGCTGGTTTCAACGCCGATATTCCCGGGTACGGCAAAAACGTCCCTTCCCTGCTCAAGCGCGCGCGCCGCGGTTATGAGCGCTCCGCTTTTTGCGGGCGCCTCGGTCACAAGCACCCCGACTGACAGGCCGCTCAGGATGCGGTTGCGCACGGGAAAATGCGCCCCGACGGCGGGTGTTCCCGGCGGATATTCGCTGATGAGCGCGCCGGTGGCCGCAATGTGCTCATATAGGCGGCGGCTCGACTGAGGATACACCACATCGGTGCCGCAGCCAAGTACCGCGATGCTCGGCGCCCCGGCGCGTGCGCTTGCGCTGTGCGCACAGGCGTCAATGCCCTCGGCAAGGCCCGACACGATGAGCATGCCCGCGGCAGCCAGTTCAAAGCACAGCTTGTCCGTAACCTGAAGGCCGTACGCCGTGGCCCTGCGCGTACCGACAACGCCCAGCGCCGCCTCCTCGTCGATGGCGGGTAATCTGCCTTTGATATATAAAACGCAGGGCGGATCATAGATGTTTTTCAGCCGCTCGGGATAGGCGGCGTCGCTGATGGTCAGGATGGAAACATTAAGACGCCGGCAGTCGGACAAAATCTTTTCAGCCTGCTCCATGGATTTTTTGCACAGATTTTTTCTGTCCGCGCCGGTCAGCCCCGGCACGCTGTCATAATCGGATTCTGCGGCAAAGAAGACATTTTCCGGGCTGCCAAAATAATCGATGAGCGTCATCGTTTTTTTAGCGGCGATCTCTCTCAGACTGGAAAGCCACAACCAATACTTGAGCGTTGACATCGGTGTACCTCCGTCCCGCCGGCAAAAGCCGGCCCCGTCCCTATTGCTTCCCCGCGGTCTTTTTACTCATTTCCCACATGACTATGCTTGCGGCCACAGCGGCGTTTAAGGATTCGCTTTTCCCCGGCATCGGGATACGCAGCCTTTTCCCGCACAGGGCAAGCATCTGCGCCGACACCCCCGGTCCTTCGCTGCCGATGACTACGGCGGCGTGCGACAGGTCGATCTGATCAATCTCAACGGCGTCCGGGTCGTTATCGGCGGCGTAAAGCGTCAGGCCGGACGCTTCAAGCGCCGCGGCCGCCTCGGCGCGGCTCAGTTCAATAATCCTCTGGCGAAAAACAGCGCCCATCGTGGCGCGCACGCACTTGGGGTTAAACGGATCGGCGCAGGCGCCGGCGAGAAGCACCGATGAAATGGAAAAAGCGTCGGCGGTGCGTATCACCGTTCCGACGTTGCCGGGATCCTGCACCCCATCCAGTACGATATGACAGCCGGCTTCCAAAACGCCGGGCAGCGCGGTATCGGGCATACGGCAGGTAAAGAGCACCCCCTGCGGGTTTAAAACACCCGCCACACTCTGTAAAAGTGCGTCATCCACCGCCACAAGGCGCGCATTGATCCCCTCCGGCAGGGAAATGGCGGCGCTGTCTGAAATCAGCACTGTTTCAAGCTCGACGCCGCTTGAAACAGCTTCTTCGAGCAGCTTCGGCCCGTCGCACACAAAGCTTCCTGACTGCCTGCGGTAATCCCTGTCCGAAATCAACCTGCGGATATGTTTGATCAAAGGGTTTACGCGGCTTGTGATTGTCTCCATCACAGGTCGCGAACTTTATTGAGGGCGGAGTTTGCGCCGACGACGATGAGCACGTCGTTGGCTTTGACAATATATGAACCCGGCGGTGAAACAACCACTTTTTCCTTATCCGCACCGCGTACGGCAATGATATTAAGTCCGTGCTCCGAGCGAACGCCGATATCCTTCAGGCTTCTGTTCTGCCAGGAATTCGGCGCGGAGGTCTCGATGATGCTGAAATCTTTGGAAAGCTCGATAAAATCGATAATGTTGGTGGAAGAAAGATTTTGCGCCAGACGCTGCCCCATGTCGCGTTCAGGGAAAACCACCCTGTCCGCGCCGATGCGCTGGAGCACTTTCATATGCATCTCGCTTTGCGCCTTGCAAATGACGTACTTGGCCCCCAGTTCCTTAAGCATCAGGGTAGTCAGTACGCTGTCCTGCAGACTGTCCGCGATGGCGACGATCACGCAGTCAAAATTACGCACGCCGATGGAACGCATAACGGCTTCATCCTTGGCGTCTCCAACGACGGCATGAGTCACATGATCTGCGATTTTCCCGATAAGCTCCTCGTGCTCGTCAATGGCGAGCACCTCATGCCCCAGCTTATAAAGCTCCGTTGCGACCGCGCTTCCGAAGCGTCCCATGCCTATCACAATAAAGGATTTCATAATAACCAACTTGCCTTTCCGGCCCGCAGCTTCAATTTTATACGCACGCTTACTGCAGGCCGCATAAGTCGCGCATAGGGTATAAGATCAATGAAAGCGTCACGCGCAATAATTATTTATCCGACGAGAACCTTGCTTTCCGGATACTTGATTTTCGAGCTGTGATGCAGATCCATCATAATCGCAATGCTCAGCGTCAGCACCCCGACACGCCCGAAGTACATCAGCAAAATCAGGATGAGCTGGGACACGGGATGGAGCTGCGGTGTGATGCCCGTCGTCAGTCCCACGGTTGCAAAAGCCGAAATGGCCTCAAAGGAAAGCTGCAAAAAGGAAAACTTTTCAACAAACGCCATAATCAGGGTGGACACGATGATGATCAAAACGCCAAACATGGAAACGGACGCGGCCTGAAGCGCCTGCTCGCGCGGAATGCTCCGCCCGAAAATCGACAGATTCTGTTTGCCGCGCATGACGCAAACCATGTTTAAAAGCATCAGCCCCGCCGTAACGGTTTTGATACCGCCGGCAGTCGAGCCCGGGGAGCCGCCCACAAACATCAGCAGCATGGTAACGATTTTAGATGACTCCCTCATGCTGTTTTCGTCTATGGAGTTAAATCCCGCCGTTCTGGGCGTAACCGACTGGAAGAAGGATGCCAGAACGCGCTGGCCGGGCGCCATATCCTTCATGGTGCCGGGATTGGAGTATTCCGCGACGTAAAAAAACAGTGCGCCGCCGAAAACCAGAACCGCCGTGATGAGAAGCACCATCTTGGTATGTAGGTGCAGGCATAGAAATTTATGCTCGTTGCAGCGTTTCTGATACAGATCTTCCCACACAAAAAAACCGAGGCCGCCCAAAACGATGAGGGACATGACGACCATGTTGACCGCAAAGTCGCCGGAATAGTTTGTAAGACTGATAAACGGCGACTGCTCGCCCATAAGATCAAAGCCCGCGTTGCAGAAAGCGGACACTGCGTGAAATATACCCTTGAATATTCCTTTTTTAATTCCAAAATCCTGTGAAAATCGGATGGAGAGGATGACCGCCCCCGTTCCCTCCGCCATCAGCGTCCATATCAGGATATGGCGCATCATGCGGACAACGCCGGCGATGTCGTTTAGGTTGAGCGACTGCATCATCACAAGCCTCTGCTGAAGGCCGATGGTACGGCGCAGCAGAAAGGAAAAGATGCACGCGATCGACATGAAGCCTAGCCCGCCGATCTGAATAAGAAACATGATCACGACCTGCCCGAACGTAGACCAGTAGGTCATGGTGTCCTGAAGAACAAGCCCGGTCACGCATACTGCGGAAGTCGAGGTAAACAGCGCCGTCAGAAACGGGGCGGACACGCCGCCGCGGGTGGATATGGGCAGGCACAGAAGCGCCGCGCCCAGCAGGATGACTGTTAAAAATCCGAAAGATACAATGCGCGTGGGGCTGACATTTTCATGCCAGGGAATCAATTTACGGAAAAAGCTGCGCGTTTCATTGCGCATAGTTTATCACCTTCAGGCCCCGGATATATTTTTTTGTTGCGGAGCCTCATTTAATCGTGTACGCTTGGCAACTGCGCCTACGGCTTGTCTATAAGCGCCGCAAGCGCTTTTCCCGCCGCGGCGTAGCTTTTCTGCGTCTTGGGGTCGTTTATGTCCGCTGCCCGCCTGAAGCAGGCCAGGTAGCTTGTGTTCTTTTCCTGACTGATTGTTTTCAGTCCCGCCCGCTCAAAAACGGGGAGGCTGTCCACACGGATGTAATACTCGTCGCCGTCCGTACCGGTAAGTCCGAGGTTTTCAAGCGGCTCAAACAAACCCTTTGGCCTGTAATCGTCCGCCGTCACTTTGTCCATCACATACAGCACAATCGAGTCGTCCGACAGCAGCGTGCTCAGTTTCATGGTGCTGGCATACCCCATCTGGTCGCTTTCATTGAGACTGATGGGCACGACATAGGAATAGCTCTTTCCATCCCCGTTAACGTCCCCGACGGCATCCTGAAGCGTCTGATTGATTTCGCTCATCTGATCATCCGCAATCGGGTTCGTGGAGGCGATGATGACCTGAAAATCGGGCTGTGTGTTTGTCGCAACGTCGTGAATAAAGGCAATCGCCATAAAAAGCGCAATGCCCCCAATCACAACATGCCATTTATAATGATACCAGAATACATTCTGAAACCAGTGCTTGAAATTTTTATCATCCATACCTAAGGCTTCCTTTCCGTACGGCGCGCCGCCGAAAGAAAACAACCCGCAAATGATCCGAAAGCTACTCCTGCGGCTTCATGGTGGGAAACAGAATGACATCCCGGATGGAAGGGCTGTCGGTAAGCAGCATAACGAGCCGGTCGATGCCGATGCCCTCGCCGCCCGTCGGCGGGAGCCCGTACTCGAGCGCGTTTAAAAAATCCTCGTCGAGCATATTGGCTTCCTCATCGCCCGCCGCGCGCAGCGCCGCCTGGCGCATAAAGCGCTCGCGCTGGTCAAGCGGATCGTTAAGCTCCGAAAAGGCGTTTGAAAGCTCGCGCCGCGTGACGAAAAGCTCGAAGCGGTCGGTAAGCCTTTTGTCGTCCGGGCAGCGCTTGGCAAGCGGAGAGATTTCCACAGGGTGCCGTGTGATGAACACGGGCTGGACAAGCATGTCCTCAACCTTCTGGTCAAAGCACGCATACAGCAGTTCTCCCCAGCTCGGCGCGCCGTCAAATGCCACGCCGATGCGCTCGGCCTCGCTGCGCGCCTGCCCGTCGGAATCGATGCGCATGAAATCAACGCCCGTATATTTTAAAACAGCCTCCGCCATGGTCATCCGCTGCCAGGGCGGCGTCAGGTCGATTTCCTCACCCTGATAGGATATTTTGCAGGTTCCGAGGATTTTCTGTGTCAGCGTGGAAATCATCTGCTCGGTAAGCTCCATGATATCCTCAAAATTGGCATACGCCTGATAAAGCTCAATAGTCGTAAACTCCGGATTGTGCTTAATGTCCATGCCCTCGTTGCGGAAAATGCGCCCGATCTCATACACACGCTCAATGCCGCCGACCACCAGACGCTTGAGGTGCAGCTCCGTGGCGATACGTAGGTACATATCCATGTCCAGCGTGTTGTGGTGCGTGATGAACGGACGCGCGGCCGCGCCGCCGGCAAGGGTGTTTAAAACCGGCGTTTCCACTTCCATATATCCGCGCTCATCCAAAAATCGCCTGATTTCAGAAATAACACGGCTGCGTATCTCAAATGTGCGGCGCACCTCGGGGTTCATGATCAGGTCAACATACCGCTGGCGGTAGCGCAGCTCCAGGTCGCGCAGACCATGGAATTTCTCGGGCAGCGGACGAAGGGATTTTGAAAGCAGCGTGATCTGCTCGCAGCGCACGGAGATTTCACCCTTGTGCGTGCGGAAAACCTCGCCCGCAACGCCGATAATATCGCTGATGTCGTTTTTCTTAAAGGCGGCATACGCCTCCTCGCCCAGCGCATCCTGCCGCACATACAGCTGAATGCGCCCGCGGTCGTCCATCAGGTCGCAGAAGGACGCTTTGCCCATATCTCTTTTTGACATGATTCTTCCGGCAAGGCTTACGGTCTTGCCGTCCATCTCGTCAAATTTCTCTTTTATATCAGA
Organism: Oscillospiraceae bacterium; assembly: GCA_963678505.2. Lineage (GTDB taxonomy): Bacteria > Bacillota > Clostridia > Oscillospirales > JAVBQB01. The sequence goes on from CAXXFP010000002.1 coordinate 73,876, forward strand.
CGAATACGCGTCGCGCTCGAAGCGCGTCTGCGTATACGGATCATTGCCGCTCTGGCATAGCTCCCTGAGCTTTTGCCGGCGAACCTTGATCACCTCGGTCAGGTTCTCATCCGAAAGTAATTCTCCCCCGTTGTTTTCATCGGCCACAGGATTGTCCCCCTTGTTCTTTTGTTGCGTTTCTGCCGGCGAAAATCCTACGCCGGACCGCTTTCATTTTACGCCAAACCGCCGGCTTTTGGCCGGCGGTAATTACAATATCATATTTTTATATGAAACTCCATAGGCAATACCTGAAATCGTCAATCGTATTAAAAATTACTAATACCGGCATAAACCTTATCTTTGGATTTCGAGAATCTGGTACTTCAGGGTAAAAGCGGGCGCCTTGACCTGTACCTCCTCGCCCACGCGCTTGCCGATGAGCGCCCTGCCAAACGGAGACTCGTCGGATATGCGGCTCTCGGCGGGATTTGCCTCCTGTGAGCCGACGATCTGATAGGCCTCGCTTGCGCCGGTGTCAAGATCCTTGATGACAACGCGGCAGCCCGTGGCCACCTCGTCGGTCTTAATGTTGGCTTCATCGATCAGGATAGAGTTTGCGAGAATATACTCCAACTCGCCGATACGCGAATAGAGCCGCCCCTGTTCGTTTTTTGCTTCATCATATTCGCTGTTTTCAGACAGGTCTCCGAAGGAACGCGCCTCTTTTATCTGTTCGGCCACTTCTTTTTCGCGAACCGTCTTTAAGTAAGTCAGCTCTTCTTCCAGGCTGTTGCGCCTTTCGCGTGTGAGCTTATAGGTTTTCTGCATGAATAAGCCTTCCTTTCGTTTGTCCCGATATGACAAAAATCCGCAGCGCGCAACCGGTTATGAGAGATCGTATCCGCGCGCGGAAAGCAGTTTCACATTTGTATATCGTCGCAGTCGGTTTTTGCTTAACATATTTTATACAAAAGATAAAAGCCAGATAACCGGCTTTGAAAGTGCCAACCTTATACTACTTGCCGAGACTTTTAATTGGTATTATAAGCAATCGTTTTCGTTCTGTCAAGCGGTACAATAAATACTATAAAAACAGGGATACCGGACCTCACCAACCGAAAACAGTCCAAAGTCCGCCCGGATGCTCTCTTTTCACAGTACAACCTGTCTGTCAAATGTCAGCGCTTCAATCTCCAGTTCGTCAACGTTTACCGCCCCGGACGCTACGAGCGCCATCATCAGGCCCGGCAAACCGCAGTCCGGCAAAACGGGAAGAAGTCTCGCCGGCGGGCGCAGGCGCGCGCCGTTTGCCCAAATGCAGCCGCCCTCAGGGCTTAACGCCCCGCATCCGCTCAGCAGGATGTATACCGCGCCCTTTGCCGCGCGGGGAAGCGTCCCGCTGCGTGGCAGATCAAAAATAAGAAACAGTCCCGCGCGGCTTAATAGTCCCTCCGAAGGATTTTCAAGCACTGCGGCGCCGAAGTCGCGCCGAAGCGCTCTGCACAATACGGAAACATCCTGCCCGCAGCAAAGTGCAAGATAGCGCGCGAACACGCCCGCCTCTTTAGCGGCCTGCACGACTAACGGAGAAAGGGTTTCCGAATAAAGGGCGCAGGTCAGGGCCGCGGGATTGAGCCTGCTTTTTTTTACCGCATACGCCCCCATCCGCCCTGCCATGCGCCGATAAAGCGCCAACGCGTCCGGTGCCATAAGTCCGAAGGCTTCAAGCTCTCCCGCAAATGCAAAATCCTCCGGCAAAACGACGCCCTTTACACCCGTTTGCGCAATCTGTGCCAGTGCCTTTAAAACCAGCTTTCTTTTCTTTTTCGAACTCATTTTCAGCGAAAACGTAAGCTGCACACGCAGCACACGGGCGCCCAGCGAATCCTCCTCATAAAAAGATAAATAATCCTGCCCGCGCAGCCTTGCGGATACACGGGCAAACAGCGATTGTCCTGGTATTGTTTCAACCTCTATAATGGCAAACACGACACGCCCTCCCATAACCGTGATGTTCCCGATTGTCACATCTATATGGCGTGCCGTGTTCAATTATGCACCGATTATTTCAAGCCGGCGTAACTCCCCGCGGCCTATTCCCCGCGGCCTATTCCCCGCGGCCTATTCCCGCGGCCTATTCCCGCGGCCTATTCCCGCGGCCTATCCTCGCGGCCTATCCTCGCGGCCTATCCTCGCGGCCTATCCTCGCGGCCTATCCTCGCGGCCTATCCTCGCGGCCTATCCTCGCGGCCTATCCTCGCGGCCTATCCTCGCGGCCTATCCCGCAGCCTATCCTCGCGGCCTATCCTCGCGGCCTATCCCGCAGCCTTTTGGGTCGCCTGCTCTGCAACCAGCTGCGTTACGACGCTGACTGCGCGCGAAAGCTGCTTATCCTTGTCAAGGGGAATGGACGGGAATCCGGCAAGCTCCTCGTCCGTCATGGGCTCCGCATAATCCGGCGTGATGCCCACATTGGCCAGGCTCTTGCCCTTTGGCGTAAAATACTCCGTAACGGAAAGCACGAGCGCGCTGCCGTCATTAAGCTTGATGGGCACCTGCGCGTAACCCTTGCCCGTCGTCGCCTGCCCCACCACCTTGGCCTTACCGTATTCCTGAAGCGCCGCGGCAAAAAACTCGGCCGCACTGTAGGAGTACTGGTCAACGACCACCGCCATGGGAAGGGTCAGCTCGTTTTTATCGGAATCGTAGTTTTCCTCCTTACCCTCCTTGTCCCGGCTGGTAAAGATACGTCCCTCCGGCAGCAGCATGTCGAGCATCGGAATCAGCTCCTGCAGCCGTCCGCCGGGATTGACGCGCACATCAAAAATAAGGCTTTTCACATTGGCCTTAAGCAGCTGCTTGACCGACTGCTCAAAATCGGCGCTCACGCCCGCATCAAAATTTGTGATGCGCACATAGCCGATGCCGCCGGCCATAATTTCCGAGTGGACAGCCTCAAGCTTTACGGCCTTTCTCGTCACCGTAACGGTGCGGCGCACCCCCTGCGCATCCGCAAGCTCCAGCGCGACCTTCGTGTTCTCCTCGCCTTTTATGCTGCCCAGCGCCACTTCGTAACCCATCTCGGTCACAGACTTCCCGTCCACGGCGACAATCGCGTCAAAAAGCTTGATCCCCGCCTGCTGTGCCGGTGAGTCGTCGATAATATCGGTGATGAGTATCCCCTCGCGCGCCTCGTCATAGCCCGCCGTGACGCCGATGCCGACATATTTGTTTTCAGACGACTGCTCATAGGCCTTGTACTCTTCCGCGCTGAGATAATAGGACCAGCGGTCGCCCAGCCCTGTAACCATACCCTGTATGGACGCGTCGAGCACGGCGGCCTTGTCGTAGTCGCCGATAAAATAATTTTCGATGTAATCCTTGGCCTCAAGATATTTGCTCAGTTCCTGCTGCTGCTCAGCGTCAATGTTGAGCTGACGGTTGACGGCGTTGCGCACCTCGGTATAGGTCAGCGTAAAGGTCACTGCGGCGACCATCAGCATAAGCGCAATCACGGTACTCAGACTAAATCTTTTATTCATACTGTCTCCTAAAACGGATATTTACGTATATATTCCGATACTTGTATGCACCCGCTCTTTCCCGCGCGGCCTGAAAAAACGTGCGCATCCTGCGACAAGCGCAGGATGCGTGCCGAAGCTAATTTTTGCTGAAATACTTCATGGGGTCAACCTGCTTACCGCCCACGATAATCTCGAAATGCAGATGGTTTCCGGTTGAAAAGCCTGTTGAGCCGACCAGTCCCACCTGCTGTGATTTTTTCAACTTCTGGTTTACGCTGACGGAGATCTTCGACATGTGCCCGTACAGCGTCGCCTGACCGCCGCCATGATCGATGACGACATAATTGCCGTAGCCGGAGTTATAGCCGGCGGTAATGACCTTGCCCGCGTTGGCGGCAACAATTTTTGTGCCCTTGGGAGCGCTGATATCCACGCCCGTATGCAGTTTATTGACCTTAAGGGTCGGATGATAACGCATTCCAAACGGCGAGGTGATTGTATAATGCCCGGGCAGCGGCCAGGTATACGTCCCGCCGATATAAACACTGGTTTTGGAAAGCGCCGCGACCATCGCGCTGATTTCCTTTTGCAGGTCCTGCTCGGCTTCCTCGGCCTCCTCGTAGGCTTCCTTATAGTCGGCCTCCTGCGATTCAAGCTTTTTGATCATAGTTTCAGACGACTGGCACTGCTCGTTAAGCTCGCTCTTGCGGTCGATCAGGCTTTGCTTGACTTCAACCTGATCCTTTTGATCGCCCTCAAGCGACTTTTTTGTTTGATCTATAAAATCACGTGTCTCGGCCAGCTTCTCCATGACCTGCTTGTCATACGAGAGAATCTCGCCGATCAAATCGATGCGCCCCAGCAGATCGGAAAAATCATCCGATTTAAGCAGAACGCCTATGTATGAAACCTCGCCCGCTTCCTCCATGGCGCGCACACGGCATTTAAACAGCGCGTTTTCTTTCTTCTCATCTGTAATCGCGCCCGCAAGCTCGGTCTGCTTGAGCCCGATCTGCGCATCAAGCTCCTTAATGAGCGCCTCGGTATTCTCGATCTCATTCTGCGTCAGGCCGATCTGCTCGTCGAGCTTGGCTTTCTGCCGGATGGTCGAGGATTTGCTGGATGCTATCTTTTTGAGCTCGCTTGCAATCTGCTTTCTCTGGGAGGCAAGCGTGCCGGCTTTTTCTTTGAGTCTTTTCAGTTCCGACGAGGATGCGGCGGAAACATGAAACGCGCTGAGCAGCATCGGCAGGATCATCAGCGCGGCAAGCATAATGGCCAGAATCATCGCCAATTTTTTTCTTTTCATTGTAACTCTCCTCACTGCCCGGGCGGAAACCGGCATGTTTACACCTTTAAAAATCGCCGGATGGTCAGCACGCTGCCGCCTACGCCGGCGGCAAACCCCGTAATGGCGAAAGCTCCGGCAATGGGTGCCGCCAGACTGGTAAAGCTGATAATACTAATCAAATCAAACCCGCCTAAAAGGGTCTGGGTAACATAGGCATAAATGCCCCATTGAATAAAAAACGCGAATAAAGAGCCCAATACGCCCAGGATCAGCCCCTCCACCACAAAAGGCCACCGGATAAAGCCGTTTGTCGCGCCCACCATTTTCATGATGGCGATCTCCTCGCGCCTGTCAAACGTCGCAAGCTTGATCGTGTTGGAGATAATAAACACCGAAACGGAAAGCAGTATGACCACCAGGCACAAGGAAACAAGGTCGATCATCCGGCGGGCCGTCAGAAAGCTCTTGGATATGTCAAGCCTTGCGTTTACCGACGCGATACCCGTAATATTTTCAAGGCGCGCGGTGGTCTGTTCCATCAGGGATATGTCGGTTAAGTAGATGCGATAGCGGTGGCGCAGCGGGTTTTCATCCAGGCCGTCGAGCAGGGAGCCCTCCGTGCCCAGTGTCGTACGATAATCCGCAAGCGCCTGCTCGCTGGTCACAAATTCGCATTTGGCTACGTTTTCCACGCCGCTTATCTGCGTGCCCAGCGCCTTTGCCTGCTCTATTGTGTAGCTTTCCTCGACATAAGCCATGATCTCGTTTTCGCTTTCCACACGGTTTATGATGCTGTCGATGTTAACTGACAGCAGCGTAAAGCTGCCCATGATGATCAAGCAGGCCACAATAATGCCGACGGCCGCAAAGCTCATAAATTCATTGAGGAGTATCCCGCGGACACCCTCTCGGATAAAATACTTAAAGCTGTAATGCTTCATCTTGATAATACCCGCCCGTTCTGTCGCTGATGATACGCCCGCCGTCAATCGCAACGACCCTTTTGGAAAAGCGGTTAACCAGCTCCTTTTCGTGTGAAACGACGAGGACCGTAGTGCCAAGGGAATTGATGCGTTCGAGCAGCATCATAATCTCCAGCGAACGCGCGGGGTCGAGATTGCCCGTCGGTTCGTCGGCGATGATCATGCGCGGATTGTTGACCAGCGCGCGCGCAATGGCAACGCGCTGCTGCTCACCGCCCGACAGCTCGAACGGACGGCGGCGGGCCTTATGGGTAAGCCCCACCAGATCCAGCACATACATGACGCGCGTGCGGATGTTTTTCGCGGGTGTGTTGACCACACGCATGGCAAAAGCGACGTTTTCATAGATGCTCTTTTTTTCTATCAGCCGGAAATCCTGAAAAATCACCCCGAGCGTCCTGCGGTAATAGGGGACCTCGGAGGGTTTGATTGTATTCAGATTATAATTGTTGACCATAAGCCTGCCCTGCGTCGGCCTGATTTCACTTGTCAGCATCTTGACGATGGTCGATTTGCCCGAGCCCGAGGGGCCGACCAAAAAAACAAACTCTCCGTCGTCTATCCGCAGAGTAACCCCTTTGATGGCTTTGGTTCCATTGGCATACGCCATATAGATGTCCGTGAGACGAACCATATTATGTAAACCATCCTTCAAATACATAAGTACGCCCCCTACGAAAGAGGGCGGCTTTTCGCGCGCTCTGTGTCCTTTAAAATCCGCCGTTGAGAAAAAACGCGTCAAGCGCGCGAATGGATAAGGCGTGCAGCGCGCGCACGCCCTATCCTCTTTCATTACTGCTTGATCTGCCTGCTCTGCAGGTATTTGCGCACCATCAGCGCCACCTTGAAAATGATGGCATGATCAAATTCACGCAGGTCAAGACCTGTTATTTTTTTGATCTTCTCCAGCCTGTAAACCAGCGTATTGCGGTGTACAAACAGCTTACGGGAGGTTTCGGATACATTCAGGTTGTTTTCAAAAAACTTATTAATGGTAAACAGCGTTTCCTGATCGAGCGATTCAATGGAGTTCTTTTTGAACACCTCGGATAAAAACAGCTCGCACATCGTGGTAGGCAGCTGGTAGATCAGGCGGCCGATGCCAAGATTCTCGTAATTGATAATCGTTTTCCCGGTGTCAAACACCTTCCCCACATCGATGGCGACCTGCGCCTCCTTGTAGGAGCCCGCCAGATCCTTTAAGTGGCTTGCAACCGTACCGATCCCGATGACCGTTTTGATGTACAGCTCCGTGCCGAACATTTCCTCGATGGCCTTGGCAAGCTTGCGCAGGTCAGAGGTGTCAACGCCGGGCTTGACCTCCTTTACAAGGGCTATGTCCGTATCGTTGACGCTGATGACAAAGTCATGCTGCCTGTCCGGAAAAAGGCTCTGAAGGATGTCCACGGCCGCCACGTCGCACTTGTCGATCTGGCGGACGAGCAAAACCGCGTGCGGCACATCGCCGCCGAAATGCAGCTCCCTCGAGCGCATAAAGATATCGCCCGGAAGAATATTATCCAAAATGATGTTTTTTATAAAGGTTGCCTTGTCATGCTTCTCATCATAAAAAGTCTTGGCGCTGTTTAAGGCAACCGACATAAGCATGACCGCAGTACGGGCGGCGTTGTCTTCCCCCTGCGCAAATACGGCAAAATCATGATGGGCGCCCCAGCTTGCCAGCGTCTTGTAGGTATACCCCTGAAAGAAAACGACAGGCTCAATGGAAATATTCAGTTCCAGTGTCACATTCTCCCTTTTTTCGCCGATACGAACAAGCTCGCTGCACGCAATGACTGTGCCTGCGCCGTCCACCACACCGATCACCCGGTCGATGGCGTCCTTCATCTGCAGGATCATGCCCTGAAACATTCTACTGGACATAGTGCCCTCCGTTCCGCCGGATATCCGGCGTAGTTTTCCCGCTCGCTTTTGCCCTCGCCCGCGGTTTACCCCTTCCGGGCAGCCATATGCGGCGCTTTATGCCGTCGCCGATGCGGATACCCCGCCGGTTCTGGGCAATGTATACAAACGCACATTCGTCAAAACAACACGTTTTGCTAATCTTTATAGTAATAGTTTTTCACTTGCTTTTCAAGTATAACTTTACATAATATCAAAATTTATCATTTTTACCGCTTTTTTACCTAGATCGGCTTTTATTTGATGCCCGATGAGCCAAAGCAATCCGCCGAATGCTATATAATGTATCTGAAACGGCAAAACAGAGCTGTTTTGCCGTGCAAATCCCGCAAATAGCGAACTTTGACAGATGCGATTTAAAAATTGCATCTGTTCAGTGGACATTATATGGGGATATTTTTTATGGCCAAAAACCTGAAAAACTTTCGGATTGACCGGCTTCACCGCTCATGCGCCGGGTCGGGGCTTTCTCAATTGCGCCGACATAAAAACGATCTGATGTGCACAAACTGCTTTTCCCGCAATTTTAAAGCCCGGAAATCCGAATGGATTTCCGGGCTTATAACGCAAATCGCGTAATACTTAGTTTGTGATGGTCTTTTCGGTGTCCTTGTCGAACAGATGGACTTTCTTGGTGTCAAAGGCGACCTTGATCTTATCCCCGGTCTTCGCGGTCGAACGCGGCGAAACGCGGGCGGTAAAGCTGTGGGCTTCACACACAAGATACAGATACGTCTCGGAGCCGAGCATCTCGACGACTTCGACGCTGGCTTCGGCCAGTGAATCGGCAAACTGAGACAGGTAAATATCCTCGTCGTGAATGTTTTCGGGACGGATGCCCATGATGACCTGCTTGCCTGCGTAGGCAAGCACTTCGGGCTTGCGGCCCTTGCTCTCCGGCAGTGCGATCTTGGCATTGCCGAAGGTCAGATATGTCACGCCGCCCTCGTCAACGACGGTGGCTTCGATGGTGTTCATCTGCGGGGAACCGATAAACCCGGCGACGAAGAGGTTATTCGGCGTTTCGTATAAGGTCTGCGGGGCGGCGATCTGCTGGATAAAGCCGTCCTTCATGACGACGATGCGCGTGCCCATTGTCATGGCCTCGGTCTGATCATGTGTAACATAGATAAACGTGGTCGCGAGCTTCTGATGCAGCTTTGTAAGCTCGGTCCTCATCTGCGCGCGCAGCTTGGCGTCGAGGTTGGAAAGCGGCTCGTCAAGCAGGAAGACCTTCGGGTAACGCACGATGGCGCGGCCCAGAGCAACACGCTGGCGCTGTCCGCCGGACAGAGCCTTCGGCTTGCGGTCGAGCAAATGCTCGATTTCGAGGATTTTTGCCGCTTCTTCAACGCGCTTTTTGATCTCGTCCTTGGGCGTCTTGCGAAGCTTGAGACCAAAGGCCATGTTTTCAAAAACGGTCATATGCGGATACAGCGCATAGTTCTGGAACACCATTGCGATGTCCCTGTCCTTAGGCGGCATGTCGTTGACAAGTTTTCCGTCGATGTACAGTTCGCCTTCGCTGATTTCCTCAAGGCCTGCGATCATACGCAGGAGTGTGGATTTTCCGCAGCCGGACGGCCCGACGAGGATGATAAACTCTTTGTCTGCGATATCAAGGTTAAAATCGGAGACAGCAGTTACCCCGCCCGCGAACTTTTTGTATACGCTTTTAAGTGTTACGCTGGACATATAATTCCTCCCAAAAAATGTACTTACATACTTATGTACAGGATCACGCCACTCATACTACCACATAAATCAGACAAAGGTATATCCTATTATTGACCAAAGCTCTCATTTCAAGTTTGTACAACCTGCCGATTATAAATCAGTTTTTGTGCACACTGCCGAAACCATCTGTGTATTTAGCGCATACTTCACAAAACACCCTGCCGGATGAGCGCAAGCTCCGCGTCGCTAAGCAGCCGAAAGTCCCCCTCCTCCAGCGCGGGGTCGAGCCGGAGCCCACCGATGGCCATCCGTTTGAGATAGACCACCTTTTTCCCGCGTGCCAGAAACATACGCTTGACCTGATGGAATTTGCCTTCCCGCAGGGTGACCTCGGCCTGCGACAGTTCTCCGGACTCCAATATTTTCAGGCCTGCGGGCAGGCAGACATAGCCGTCTTCGAGCGTGACGCCCGCCTCAAAGGCGGCGGCGTCCTCCTCGTCGAGCACACCCTCCACGCGTACAAAATACAGCTTGTCCACATGTCTGCGCGGGGCCGTGACCGCGTGCCCGAACGCCCCGTCATTTGTCAGCAGCAAAAGCCCCACCGAGTCTGCATCCAGGCGTCCGGCGGGAAATATGCCCATTTTTCTGTAATTTTCAGGCAGCAGCTCAAGAACCGTCGGCGCATGAGCATCCTCGGTTGCGGACAAATAGCCCGCGGGTTTGTTAAGCATGAGATATACATGCTTTCGATACAGGATATTTTCTCCGTCCATCACGACCTCCGCCTTGGCCGGATCAAGTTTTACGGCGGGGTCGCGTATGATTTTCCCGTCAAGGGTCACGCGCCCCGCGCGCACCGCCTCGCGCAGCTGGCTGCGCGTGCCCAGCCCCATGTCGCACAGCAGCTTATCAAGTCTGATTGCCGCGTCTGTCATCCGGTCTCCTTCTTTCCATGCGGCGCGCTCACGCAGGCCGGCTTACTTCAAAATATTCAGTGTCTGCGGTATCCGCACAAGCATCCGGCAAAAGAGCAATCCGCTGATTTTAACCGGCTTGTACGGCCGATTTTGCGTGCGCGGCCATTCATATTATCTCCCTTTTCCGAATATGTTTATAACACGAAAAACACGGGAGGAGCGGACACAACCACATGTTCATTTTAACAGCCAGGCTGACCCGACGCAAGCTTGCGGGCGCCGTGATCGCGGGTGGGTTCCTGCTATGCGCATTCATCATCATGGCTGCAAATCGGGATGCCCTGCCGCGCAGCTCCCCATCTGTCCCACAATCCGGCCGGCTCATTACCAACGACGACCGGCTGGCCTATATCGCATCTTTGGGCTGGGATGTTTCGCCCGATCCTGAAGAATCCAAGGAGGTGCTGCTTCCAGAAACATTTGACGACGTATACAGTCAGTATAACGAGCTTCAGGCGACACAGGGCTTTGATCTGAAAAATTATTCCGGGAAAAAAGTCGAGCAGTATACCTATCGCATAAAAAATGCTTCCCCGGACGAACCGGCTGCCTATCTGAGTATTCTTATCTATAAGGCCCATGTCATCGGCGGAGATGTACACTCCGCAGCACTCGACGGTTTTATGCAGGGGCTGGTAAAAAAGTCCTGAAAAACTGCTCCTCCCAAATGATGCAAAAAACGCGCCCGCGCGGCACGAAAAAATAACGGACCGTACCATTTTAAAACTGTCTGGAACCATACAAGCGCCGCGTAAGCGGCGCTTGTATGCGCGTGTCAATAAAAGCCTGCACGCTCAAAAGCCGGCAGCCCGCCGGAAACATCCGCCTCCACGACGATTTTATACGCCCGCAGCCCGAAAAGCCCAATGCTCAGAAAAGAATCAGTTACCGCTTACTCCCATAATCAAGTGCTCTTCCGCCACGGCTCCCAGTCACGACTCCCGTCACGGCTCCCGTCATGGCTCCCGTCATGGCTCCCGTCATGGCTTCCCCTGGGGGAAGCTGTCCGCTTCGCGGACTGATGAGGGTTTCTCAGTTCCTTTACTTTTCTGTCAATGCCATCACAGCCGTCATTGAAATTTCTTTATAATATCGGAGATTGCAAACCACTGTAAAGAATCGTGCTTTGAATACGTACACCATGTATGATATGCCGCTCCTTTTTGGTCGCGTTTTTCCCGGGCTTTGTGCGCTTGCTGCTATACTCTTCTTATTCTTTAAAAACAATGGTTACCCTCATCAGTCGCCTTCGGCGCCAGCTTCCCCCAGGGGAAGCCTTTGGAAAACGGATTTTGATGGCCATGTGGCGGACTATGGAGTTTTTTTGATGAGCATGCCACCGAAAAAACAATCTAATACGACCGCGCGGAGGATTATTTCTACAACCAGACAAGAGCGCCGCTCACGCGGCGCTCTTGTGTTTTTTTATTCAGCTTCCTCTTCCTTGAGGTGCTTGGTTTCCTCAATCACCTTCTGCTGGATATTCGCCGGCGTCTCCTCGTAGCGCGAAAAGCTCAGTTCAAACCAGCCGCGCCCGTGGGTCATGGAGCGCAGATCAATGGCATAGGTGTTCATCTCCGCCATCGGCACCTCCGCCTCCACCACCTGCTGCCCGTCCTCGCCGGGATTCATGCCGATCACGCGCCCGCGCCGCTTGTTCAGGTCGCCGATGACATCGCCCATGTAGTGATCCGGCACATATACCTTGAGCGAACCGATCGGTTCGAGCAAAACGGGGCTTGCAAGCGGCAGACCGTTTTTATAGGCCACACCCGCGGCGATCTTAAAGGCCATTTCCGAGGAATCCACGTCGTGGTAAGAGCCGTCAACGAGCGTAGCCTTGAGATAAACGACCGGATAACCGGCCAGCACGCCGTGTGAAATGCTGTCGCGCAGTCCCTTTTCGACCGCGGGATGGAAGTTTTTCGGCACGCTGCCGCCGAAAATCTTCTCTTCAAAAATAAGGTCCTCCGTCTCATGCTGAGGCGAAAACTCGACCCATACGTCGCCGTACTGCCCGTGTCCACCGGACTGTTTCTTGTGTTTTCCCTGTACTTTGACCGTCTTGCGGATCTTTTCGCGATAGGGTACGCGGGGAGCCTCCGTTTCCACCTCGGCGCCGAATTTGCTCTTTAAGCGGGAGCACAGCACGTCGATATGGATATCTCCCGCGCCTGAAACGACCATCTGCTTCGTTTCGGCATTATTTACGACTTTAAAGGTATAGTCCTCTTCCGCCATGCGCGTAAGACCCGCCGCAATTTTTTCCTCGCCGCCCTTGACCTTGGACACGAGCGCGAGTGAATAACAGGGCTTGGGAAAATCAATGCCGTCGAGCGTATATACCTTCCCGGGCGCGCACAGCGTATCCCCCGTTCTGGTATCGGCAAGCTTTGCAACGGCTCCGATATCGCCGCAACCGACCTCGCTTACCTCGCTGTTTTTCTTCCCGCGCACAACATACAGATGCCCCAGCTTTTCCGCCTGACCGGTGCGCGCGTTGATTACGCTCATATCGGCGGCCAGCTTACCGGATATCACCTTAAAAAACGAAAATTTCCCATACTGATCGGAAAGTGTTTTAAAAACAATCGCACAGGCGCTGCCTTTATCATCGGGCTTTACCTCGACGTCTTTTCCCGAGGCGTCCACACCATGCTGAGGTTTTGCTTCAAGCGGGCCGGGCAGATAATCCACAATCCCTTTAAGAAACGCCTCCGTACCCAGTCCGGAAAAAGAGCAGCCGCAGAAAACAGGGGCAAGCGACATTGCCCGAACGCCCGCGCGCACGCCCTCTTTAAGCTCCTCGGGCGTAAACTCCTCGCCCGCGAAGAACTTCTCCATCAGCGCTTCGGACGTCTCGGCCACGTTTTCCGCCAGGATGCCGTAAAACTCGTCCACGCGCGCCTGCATGGCAGCCGGGATCGGCATTTCAACAGACTTGCCGCCTTCCGCCTTATACGCTGTCCTGGTTACGATATCGATGACGCCGACTGCCTTGTCGCCCTCCAGAACGGGGATGACCACCGGGCAGACCGAAATGCCGAACATCTCGCGCAGCTTTGAAAACACCGTGAAGAAATTGGCGTTTTCCTCATCGAGCTTTGAAATATAAAAAGCGCGCGGCAGCATACTCGCGGACAGGTATTTCCATGCCTTTTCCGTTCCCACGCCGATTCCCGACTTGGCAGTCAGCACAATAACGCCGGCATCGGCCACGCGCAGGCTCTCAAGAACCTCTCCGGAAAAATCAAAATATCCGGGCGTATCCATCACATTCAGCTTGTACCCCGCATACTCGATCGGCAGCGCGGTCATGAAAACACTGATCTGGCGTCTGATCTCCTCAGGATCAAAATCGCTTACGGTGTTTCCGTCTGCGACCCGGCCGAGCCGGTCTGTACCCTTTGTCAGATACAACATGCTCTCAACAAGCGATGTTTTGCCATCACCCCCGTGACCCAGCAAGCTCAAATTGCGTATGTTCTGCACGGAATAGGCGCTCATGTGGTTTCCTCCTGTATGTTTTATTATGAGCGGCAATCAAGCAAAAGGCTCATGCATGTCACAGCCGCATGCATGCGCCACAATACCATTTGTCGCCCCAACCGTACGCAAATGGTCAACATATTCGTAATTATATATTAGCTTCCGCGCAATTTCAATATAAATTTCTTCGGTTACATGCATAACTTTGGTCATTATTACTCTGGAAAGGCGGCAAAAATGCCGCACGCGGTTCGGGGAGCAAGCTGCGGATGTCACGCCGACATCGAGACGATATTCTGTTTTAGCACCAAAAGTCCGCAGTACGCGGACTTTTGAAAATGCGATTTAAAAATCACATTTGCTCAGTGGCCATTGATTTGCAGAATGCTTTCATTTTCAAAAAAATCCCCGCGCGCCGGCAGGCGCGCGGGGATTTACAAACCAGTCTTTTTTAATACCGCCCCACACCGAAGGATATAAGCAGACACGACACCGCCCACAGCGCCATATGTATCATTACATTTCCCGGCGAGGCGGCGGCAAACGAGCCGGTATAGGCAAGATAAAACATAATGAGCACGCCGAAGATAAGCCCCGCCACGGCAATGAACGCGTTGGCCTTGGCCACGGAGTGCAGCCTGCGCCCGAGCAGGATGCAGTCGGCATACACCGAAAGTCCCTCCCGGCAGATCACCGCATCCGGCTGATCAGGCTCCGGACGCAGCGGATCGGACAGCGCGAGCTTTTCCTCAATGGCGGGAAATTCGGGAACCTCGGAGCTCATCTTGAATTTTGATGAAAACATGGACGGCGTGATGTTAAAATCACGTGTGGCCAAAACCGGAACCAGCTTATGCCGGATCAAAAGGTTCAGTGCGCGGCGAATGCCCGGCTGCACCGTATAATTGAGCGCAAAAACCGCCGCGGGCTCCTGATTGATGGCGGTCAGAATCACATCGTTTGTATGGACGCCCTTCGGGGTCTTGATGCCCATGCGCAGCATGAAGTTTGTATTGCCCACCAGCACGCGGCTGCCCGCGATGTCGGCGCCCATGCCGCCTCCCTCATAGTGCTGAAAATTTTCCACCTGACTGATGGAAGCCGACTGCTCGTGCAAAAGCGTGGCAAATACACGGCGCAGCCCGCTGCCGGACGCTGCCACGACGCTCGCGGTACAGGCGATCACGCGTTCCACTGAATACCCGCCCAGAACCTTCAGCCCGTTTAAGGAGATCGTTCCGGGAGGAAACAGGTCCGAATCGACCAGCGTAACGGCACGGCTGCGGCTGGCGGATTTCGCCCCGGGCCAGCCGGCAAGCGCCGCTCCCGACATATAAAGCCGTCTTGAAACGGTGTGAAATGGCAGAGAAAAGCTGAAAAAGGCAGGAAACGCCGCCGCAGGCGCCGAAATCGCGGCCCAGGCCCAGAAAAAGCGCGTCGGCTCATGCTTTCCAAACGAAGCAAGTCCTGCAAAAACCAGACAGGAAATGAGCGTCATCGGCACAAGGTACCGACCGATCAAACGCATATTGTCCGGCATTTCGCAGCGGGAAACAAACCCCTTTGTCCCGCCCGACTCATATTTGACGCAGCCGTCCATATCCGCAAAAACAGGCACCCCGCCCTCCACCAGATAATGGCTGGTCGTGCTGCACGCGGTCTTGCAGCCGGCGCGGATGGCCGAAAGCCGCAGGCAGCGCCCCCACATCGCGAAAAACAGCGAGGAGGCCGCCACCGCGTTATAGGGCAGATAACCGCCCCACCCGGGAAACGCCATGACCGTCATTGTATGTAAGAGTGCGGCAAAGCAGGATACGGCGGCCAGCGCCTCCACGTCCGGTCTGAACCTGATCAGCCCTCTGACGCCTGTCACAAAAACATCCGCCCCGCACAGCATGACGCACAACAGCAGAAACGCCATGATAAAAAGATAAATGAACGGCGCACGGACATATACGGCAAAGCCCGGAAGCGGCCACGCATACCTGTGCGCGAATGTAAGATAGATCAGGCACAGGCAAAGAAAAAACGCCGCGCCCGTTCGCGTACTCAGCGACTTAAGCATCCCGGCAAGCGCCCGCGCGGCTTCCGCGGGCGGCGTATCCGGTTCAAACTCCGATTCAAAATAAGTTTCAGTTTCTTTATCCGCCTGGTCGGCAAAGTCCTCACCCTCCGGATCGGGCTCCGGCACGTCATCCGCCATGTCTTCTTCCTGTGTGACATTGAAGCTTTGTTCAAACACGGTGCAGTCGGGAGCGGGCTTTGCCTCCGGGTGCGGCTCAGGCTTCATTTCAGGCTTTTCCGATGTTGCGGACTGCAGCGCGTCGGCCGCCTGCGAGTTTTTTTCCTCGGGCGGCGCTGGGCTCCTCGTGCCGGCGCGGTCTGCCGCCAGATTTACAATGTCGAAAGCGTGTTTGCTTTCTCCGGCTTTAGGTTCCCGCTGCGGCTTTATAAGCTTTACGCTGACCGTATCGTCATATTTAAATTCAGCCAGTATTTCTTCAAGCGAAAATGTTCCGGCATTTTCCTCCGGAATATCCTCATACAGCTTTTTTAGTTGTTCTGTATCCAGGGCATCCGGTAAAATCTTTTTTTCGGACATCTCGTTCATCCTTTGCGCGTATAACTACTCACGCCATTGCTACGCTTTTTCCGTTACTCCCGAAACCGGGCCGCCCATGCGCTGCCGCACGACCTCGTAAAGCAGCACCGCCGCCGCCGCCGACGCGTTGAGCGAGGCAATTTTTCCGAACAGGGGAATGCTCACGGTAAAATCGCATTCATCGGTAACCAAACGGCTCATACCATCGCCCTCCGAACCAATGACGATTGCCGCCGCCCGGTTAAAATCAGCCTGATAGAGCGTTCCCTGCGCCTCCGCCGACGTGCCGAAAACCCATATCCCGCGCTTTTTCAGCTCCGCGATCGTCTGGGACAGATTGGACACCCGCGCGACCGGCATATATTCCAACGCACCGGCGGCCGCCTTGTCAACAACCGCCGTCAGCCCCGCGCTGCGCCTTTTGGGTATGATCACCCCGTGCGCGCCCGCCGTTTCCGCCGTGCGGATGATGGCGCCTAGGTTGTGCGGATCGGTTATTCCGTCGCACAGGATCAGCAGCGGCGCTTGTCCGCGCGCCTCGGCCGCCTTGAGCATATCCTCAATGTCCGCATATTCATGCGCCGAAACAACTGCGATTACGCCCTGATGCGCATGCGTGAGCGACATGGCGTCGAGCTTGCGCCGGTCGCAGCGGCTGATTACGGCGCCCGCCTGCTTTGAAAGCGACGCGATATACTCGAGCGTATGGTTGCTGTCTCCGCCGGCAATATAAACTTTATCAATGGTGCGTCCGGCCTTGAGCGCTTCAAGCACGGCATTGCGCCCTTCGATGCGGCTTTCCGCTTCATCGTCCGGCAAGACAGCCGGTGCTTCAAAACGGGGTTCCGGCGCTTCGGACAATTTCTCCGTTTCAGGCTTCCTGCCCTGTGTATCAAACTGTGTGCGCGGTGTGCCGTAACGCTTTTCAGGCGCGTCAGCACGCTTACCCGGTGCGTCGGAGCGCTTTCCGGGTGTGTCATAACGCTTGCCCGGTGCGCCAGAGCGATTATCGGGTGCGTCGGAACGCTTGCCGGGTGCGCCAGAGCGATTGCCCGGCGCGTCGGAACGGCTATCCGGTGCGTCGGAACGATTGCCCGGCGCGTCGAAACGCTTACCCGGCGCGCTGAAACGCTTGCCGGGCGCGTCGGAACGCTTATCCGGCGCATCGAAACGCTTGCCGGGTGCGTCGAAACGCTTACCGGGCGCGTCGAAACGCTTTCCGGGTGCATCGGAGCGATTATCCGTTGCGTCGGAACGGTTATCTGGTGTGTCATAACGTTTTCCGGGCGCGTCGAAACGCTTACCCGGCGCGCTGAAACGCTTACCGGGTGCGCCGGAGCGCTTATCCGGCGCATCGAAACGCTTACCGGGCGCGTCGAAACGCTTACCGGGTGCGCCGGAGCGATTGCCCGGCGCGTCGGAACGTTTGCTGTCGGGCTGCCTGTTATCGGTTTGTCTGCCCGCTCCGCTCGCATTATTCTGTCCGTTGCGTCTGCCTGTACGGTCGTCCTTCATCTGTACTCCCCGCTGTATCTTCAATATTTTTCATTTCTGATATTTTCATTATACCATAGCCGCGTCGGCTTTGGTGTAATGCGTCCTCTTTTCCGGTTGCCCCAAAGGGGCGAGGAAAAGGACATAAAAATAATAACCGCCTTGCGGTTATTATACCACGTTTTCAGGCGCTGTAAAATGGAACTTGCCCGCATCCGGACGGATGCGGGCAAGCAGGCAGACATATATCCCCCGTGAAGCGGCCCAAAACCTCCGCTTCCGAAAAATTTCCAGTCAGTATTTAAAAAAACTTGTCGTGAATAGCCTGGATCGCGCGGTCGGAATCGCTGGCGTTAATGAGCACGGAAACCTTGATTTCGCTTGTGGAAATCATCTGGATGTTGACTCCCGCGTTATAAAGGGCCTCAAACATCATGGATGCCACGCCGGGATTGTTGACCATGCCCGCGCCGACGATGGATACCTTGCATATGTTTTCGTTGATTTCCATCTCCTGAAACTCAATCGCATCGCGGTTTTCTTCGAGCACGCGCTTAGCGATGGCGGTGTTGTTTTTGGTGATGGTAAAGCTTATGTCCTTGGTCTGCTGGCGGCCAATGGACTGCAGGATGATATCCACATTGACCTTGTGCTTTGCAAGCAGAGAAAAAATCTTGTACGCCTCACCGGGGATATCGGGCAGTCCGATCAGAGCGATTCTTGCCACATTGTTGTCCCTTGCCACACCGCTTACTTTTGTCTGTTCCATGTTACTGACAACCTCCTTGACCATCGTTCCGGATTTCTTTGTAAAGCTGGATAAGACCTCGAGATCCACATTGTATCGTTTTGCCATCTCAACGGAGCGGTTTACAAGCACCTGCGCGCCCAGTGAGGACAGCTCAAGCATTTCATCGTAGGTGATCTCGTCGATCTTTTTTGCATTTTTTATGATGCGCGGGTCAGCGGTATATACGCCGTCGACATCGGTGTATATCTGGCACATATCCGCCTTGAGCTCCGCCGCCAGCGCGACCGCCGTCGTGTCCGAGCCGCCGCGGCCAAGCGTTGTGATATCGCCGCTGCGATTGATGCCCTGAAAGCCCGCCACAAGGACAATGTTGCGCTTGTCGATTTCCGCGCGGATGCGCTCGCTGTCGATTTTGCGGATGCGCGCGCTGCCGTGGTTGGAATCGGTATGCATGCCGACCTGCCAGCCGGTCAGGGAGACGACGGGAAAGCCAAGCTTTTCGATGGCCATCGCGCACAGTGAAATCGAAATCTGTTCCCCGTTTGCCAGCAGCATATCCATTTCCCGTTTGGATGGGTTCGGATTGATCTGGGCCGCCTTGTCAATCAGATCGTCGGTGGTGTCGCCCTGTGCCGACAGTACGGCGACCACGTCGTTTCCCTTCTCATACGCTTCGGTTATGATCGACGCGACATTAAATAGTTTTTCGGTGTCGGCCACCGAGCTTCCGCCAAACTTCTGGACGATAATTGCCATAACTGGATCCTCCCGGTTGAATAAATTATATAAAAGCTGAATAATCCGTTACTGTGCCGCGGATTCCGATTGTCTGGGCTCCGCTTGTGTCCGCTGTAAGCCGTACCGCCCGCCAGCCCGGAAAGCTCTCCGCGAGCGAGCGCGTGATACGCGCGGCCGGCTCATCCGAATCTGTCAGCGCGATGATCGTCGGCCCCGCACCGGACACGTAGACGCCCAGCGCGCCGGCGGCGCGCGCCATGTCCGCCGCCTGTCTGCCGCCCGGTATCAGACCCAACCGAACCCGCTGGTGCAGACAGTCCTGCGTAGCCACAGCAAGGTTTTCCGTTTTCCCGGCAGCGAGGGACGCCGCCAGAAGCGCGGCGCGCGAAATGTTAAATACCGCGTCTTTACGTGAAACAGTTTCCGGCAAAGCATCCCGCGCTTTCTCTGTTTGCAGGGAAAAATCGGGGATCAACGCGCAAAAACAAAGGTTTTCCGGCACAGAAAGCTTTGCGTGCCACACCCGCCCCCGCTCGTCAACTGCCGCTGCTACAAATCCGCCCAAAAGCGCGGGCGCCACGTTATCGGGATGCCCTTCAAGCCGCGCGGCCAGATCCAGAAGCTCCTGTAAGCCAAGCGGCTCGCCCAGCAGAGCATTTGCCCCGAGTATCCCCGCCAGCACGCAGGCTGAAGAGGAACCAAGCCCCGATGCCATCGGGATTTCGGGGCGCTCCCAGATTGTAATTCCCGTCAGCCTTTCACCGCATAAATCAAATACTGTTTTCGCACTGCTGAAAATAAGGTTATTTTCGTCTGCGGGGATATTTAAGCCCTCCGGCGACCGTATTTCAAGCCGGTCGTCCAGCTGCATATCCACTTTATTATACAGCGAAAGCGCCACGCCGACGCTGTCAAATCCCGCTCCGAGATTGGCGCTTGTCGCGGGAACCCTGATACTTATCATACGCCCGCTTCCTATAAAACGCGCATGGCGCAGCGCACTCCGCTCAGGCTGTTTTTTGCCCTTTCGAATTCCGCACCGCCCAGAACACAGGTCAAAAAGGCAAGCTCATTTGTTTTTGCATCCTCGTTTTTTATATAACACACGCGTCCGAACGCGTTTTCCACGCTTTGCTCATCACACTGCGCGCGCACATACCATGCACTGTGCATGCACTCCGGCGGCGCGACGATGTCCCCGCCCTCTTCCCAGTAGAGGTATTTGCGCGCGTGCGCGTGCTTGGCGGCGTCGATCACATCCGCGACCACCGCGCTGGCCGTTGGCATCTGCCCCGCGCCGCGCCCGTAGAACATGACGTCTCCGATGACGTCTCCGCGCACCATGATGCCGTTAAAGACATCCTCGACCCCCGCAAGCGGCGTTCCCTTTTCAACCAGATGCGGCCCGACAAAGGCACACACACGCCCATCCGGCATTCGCTTGGCCCGGCCGAGCAGCTTGACGGTGTAGCCCGCGGCGTCGGCGCACGCCGCGTCTGAGAGCGTTACGCCGGATATGCCCTCGGTGGGCACCTGCCGGGGATAGATGTGCCGTCCGAATGCCAGCGAGCCCAAAATGCAGATTTTCCGGCACGCGTCGTGCCCGTCAATGTCCGCGGAAGGATTGGCCTCGGCATATCCCTTCGCGCGCGCTTCTTCAAGCGCCGCGTCAAAGGACAGCCCGCCCTTGATCATGCTCGACAGGATATAGTTTGTCGTGCCGTTTAAAATGCCGCAGACCTCGTCAAGCTCGTTGGCCGCAAGGCACTGGCTGATCGGACGGATAATGGGGATGCCGCCGCCCACGCTCGCCTCAAACAGATAATTCAGATTCAGGTCACGCGCCATGTGCAAAAGCTCGGCTCCATGCTCGGCCACCAGCTCCTTGTTGGAGGTCACCACGCTTTTCCCCGCAAGCAGCGCACGCTTGGTAAAATCATAAGCAATCGTCGCCCCGCCGATGGTTTCCACCACGACCTGCACGGACGGATCGTTTTCGATAATCGAAAAATCCTTGACAAATTTCTCCGCATAGGGACTGTCGGGAAAATCGCGGATATCCAGAATATATTTAACCTCAATGACCTCTTTGGCCCGCTGCTGGATCGTCGCGGCGTTTTTCTCCATGACCTTCGCGACACCCGACCCCACCGTTCCGAAGCCCAGGATAGCAACATATACCATATGCGTTACACCCTTCCGCTGCCGGCGCGGAAAAAACATATATACCGGCTTTCCCCCGGCGAGATTTCAGAAAGCCCCGCTCGTGCGCGCGCACAAAATGCGCGGTACAAATTATATCACGCCTGACGTCGGGCGTGCTGATAAGCCAATTAAAAATCAGGCGCTATCGTTCGCCGGCGACGATCTCAAACCGGATGACACCCGGACAGCCCTGCGCGTCCGAAATCAGGCCGTCAACCGGCCCCGGCATGCTGGCCGTGTCCGCGGAAACCGTAACAAACGCATGCCCGTTTGCCGGAATGCTTTGATTGATGGTCAAAATATTTGCCCCCGAGGCGGCGAACAGACCAAGGATATCGGAGAGCACGCCCGGCGCGTCCTTGAGGACCGCGTGAAACGTGATGATGCGCCCGACCGCCTTGTCATAAAAGGGCAGCACCGCGTCCTTATATTTATAAAACGCGCTGCGGCTGATGCCGGCGGCCTTCACCGCCTGCCCCACCGTGGCCGCCTCGCCCGTCTCAAGCGTGCGCCTGGCCTCTACCACGCCCAGGAAAATCGCAGGCAGCGCGTCGGCGGCGACCAGATAAAATTTTTGCTGCTTGCCCACAAAAACCGTCATTTCCCCGCGCGATGTGTATTTGCCGAAAAACCCGCCCATCATACCGCGCGGAAATGATCGGCGTCGGTTGGTGTTTTCATGCCGGATGATCCGAAAGGCCATATGCCCGCGCGCCATGCGCGCCGCATGTGTCCATATTGCAAAACCATTTGTTTTTCTCCGGCGCATATATCGTATCATATTCGCCCGACACGCGCAATGCCCGCTTTTTATAAAATTGTATGATAGTTTTCCCATCTGCGGCATATTTTTATTACGTTTACACAAAATATCAGGAAGCATTTCGTAAAACACCGTCAGGGAAGGGTGAGTGCGTTTGACAGGCAGGCAGGACAGGAGTTTTCTGTGGCAGCTTCTTTACCTCGCGCTTGGCTTTGCGGCCGCCTGGCTGTTTGTCCGCTATGCGCTGGGCTGGCTGCTTCCGTTTCTCATTGCTTTTGCCGTGGCGCATATGCTCGAGCCGGTCGTTTGCTTTATAACAAAGAAAACGAAGCTCCGCCGCCCGCTGGCAAGCGCTTTTTGCGTGCTGACCGTCTACGGGCTACTCGCCGGGCTTCTGTATCTGATCGTCTCACGCATCGTCTATGAAGCCGGGCAGCTGCTGCATCAATTGCCCGCGCTCGTCGCCCAGCTGCCCCCGCTTACCGAGAGCTTTCGTGAAAAGGTATACAGCCTTATTATCTCCGTCCCCGCCGAGCTGCAGGATTTTCTGACCACATCGTTTGAAAACTTCATGTCGCGCGGCATCACTATTCCCTCGAACCTGTATTCTTTTCTGGCAACCTTTCTTTCAAGCACGATGCTTTCCCTGCCCGCCTTCATGCTTTTTATTGTAGCCTGCCTGCTTTCCACTTATTTTATCAGCCGCGACTACCGTGCGGTTGTTTCCTTTTTGCTGGGGCAGCTTCCGCAGGGCTGGAAAAATAAAATGCTGCGCACAAAGGACCATCTGATCGGCACGCTTGGGAAATGGCTGCGCGCGCAGGTCATTCTGATGGGACTTACGTTTATTGAGACCGCGGTCGGACTTTTCATCGCCGGTGTGGATTATTTTCTGCTGATGGCGCTCATCGTTGCCTTTGTGGATGCGCTGCCGGTTCTCGGCTCGGGCACGGTGCTCGTGCCGTGGGGGCTGGCGGCCATGCTCTCCGCAACTCCGGCGAGGGGCGTGCTCATCATTTTGCTGTACGTCGTCATTGTGCTCGTGCGCAGCCTGACCGAGCCGCGGCTCGTGGGACGTCAGATCGGGCTTCATCCGCTTGTAACGCTGGCGGCCATGTACATCGGGCTCAAGGCGATCGGCGTTTGGGGCATCCTCCTATTCCCCATTGCTATTATTACGCTCAAACAGCTTCAGGAATGGGAATACATCCGGATCTGGAAATAGAAACTCCCGCCGAACTCGGGAGTTTCTAAATATAGCTTAATTGGATATTTTTTGCCCGAGCCTTCTGTGATAAACAGAAGGTTCCTTTAGCATTTTGTCTTAAAATGCTATGACCTGCAGCTTTCTGAAATGATCATTATGTATATTTACAGCCTGAGGGAAGCTGCTCGGGCTGGAAAAACATTTAAAGCGCGCAAACAACAAGGACATCCGACACATACAGTGCCGAATGTCCTTGTTGTGTTTTCTCTATACGCTCTGCCTTACCATATCCGCAAAATACCGGTGCACGGCGTGGCCGCCGGCAAGCTCCGGGTGAAAGGCCGTGGCCAGCATGTTATCCTGCCGCGCGGCTACGATATGCACGTCTATCCGGCACAGTACCCGCACGTTCTCCCCCACTTTTTCGATCCATGGCGCGCGGATGAAGACAAGCTCGAGCGGTTCGCTTGCAAAATCCGGGATCACCGCGTACGTAATAAAGCTGTCGCGCTGACTTCCGTAGGCGTTTCGCCGCACGGTAATGTCCATGACCGAAAGATGAGCCGGCTCGCCCACAAGGGTTTTTGCAAGCAGTATCATGCCCGCGCACGTGCCCCAGACGGGCATACCCGCCGCGATGCGCGCACTCAGCGGCGCAAGCAGCCCGAACTGCCCGAGCAGCTTTGAAATGGTCGTGCTCTCCCCGCCCGGCAGGATAAGCCCGTCAACGCGCGCAAGCGCAGCCAGGGTTTTTACCTCGACCGGCTCCACGTTTTCAAGCGCACGCAGCTTATCCATATGCTCAATGACCGAGCCTTGCAAGCTGAGTACGCCGATGCGAACGCCTACCATCCGCGCACCGAAAGTAGGCTGTCGGGCGCGATTTCACGGATATCAAGGCCGCTCATCGCCTCGCCGAGGTCTTCGCTGACCTGCGCGAGCACATCCGCGTCATTAAAGTGCGTGACCGCTTTGACGATGGCCTGCGCGCGCCGCGCCGGGTCGCCCGATTTAAAGATGGCTGAGCCGACAAACACGCCCTCGCTGCCCAGCTGCATCATGAGCGCCGCGTCAGCCGGCGTCGCAATGCCGCCCGCGGCGAAATTGACCACCGGCAGCCGGCCGCTTTCCGCCGTGCGCAAAACCAGCTCATACGGCGCGCCGGACTCCTTGGAAACCCGCATCAGTTCCTCCCGGGGCATATTGGAAATGCGCCGGATATCCGCCATGATCGCGCGCATGTGGCGCACCGCCTCAACGACGTTTCCCGTACCCGCCTCGCCCTTGGTACGGATCATGGCGGCGCCCTCGGCAATTCTGCGCAGCGCCTCGCCCAGATCCCGCGCGCCGCACACAAACGGCACGTTAAAGGCGTGCTTGTCTATGTGATACGCGTCGTCTGCGGGTGTGAGCACCTCGCTTTCGTCGATGTAATCCACGCCGAGGCTCTGCAAAATCTGCGCCTCCACTAAATGGCCGATGCGCACCTTGGCCATAACCGGAATGGTGACCGCCTGCTTGATTTCCTTAATCATTTTCGGGTCGCTCATGCGCGCGACGCCGCCCTGCTTACGGATATCGGAAGGCACGCGCTCAAGCGCCATGACGGCCACCGCGCCCGCCTGCTGTGCGATTTCGGCCTGCTGTGCGTTGGTAACATCCATGATGACGCCGCCCTTGAGCATCTGCGCGAGGTTTTTATTTAACTCGTAGCGTTTTGTTTCCATTTTATTTTACCCCTTACCGTTTTGATTGACAGGATAATCCATGTCGTGTACAATTATAGCGTCAATCTGATATGGCTTAAATGTTCAGATTTAGTATTTTTTATGATACCAGATGGCGGAGGTGCGCATGCCGACTTTTTCTTTTTCCGCGCAAAGTGGACAGCCTCTGTACAAGCAGCTGTATGACTATCTCAAAAATGAAATAAAAAGCGGAAATTTAAAATCCGGCGAGCGCCTGTCCTCGAAGCGGATGCTGGCCGCACATCTGAAAATCAGTCTGAGCACGGTGGAAACAGCCTACGAACAGCTGCGTGCGGAGGGCTATATCCGCTCCGTCGTCAAGAGCGGCTATTTTGTGTGCGCGCTCGACGACGTGCTCGAGCTGCCGCCGGTGCAGCCCGCCGCTCCCCTGCGCGAAGGTACGGAAGATGACGTGCACGCGCACTATAATTATGATTTTAAAACCAATACGGTGGACACGGCTTTTTTCCCTTTTGCAACCTGGGTCAGGCTGACCAAACAGATCATGCACGATGAGAACCGCCTGCTGCTGGAGCCCGCCCATCCGCAGGGAGATTACCCGCTGCGCGAGAGCATCGCGCGGTATCTGCATGCCTACCGCGGCGTGCGCTGCCAGCCGGAACAGATTATTATCGGCGCGGGCACGGAATTCCTCATCGGGCTGATCATCCAGATGCTTGGCCGGGACAGGGTATACGCGGTGGAAAACCCCGGTTACCCGAAGACCTTCCGGATTTTTCAGGGCGCGGGCGCGCGGGTGCGCCTTGTCGGGCTTGACGGCGACGGCATCCGCCCCGACGCGCTGCTTTTAAGCGGCGCGGATTGTGTTTACATCACGCCCTCGCATCATTTTCCTCTGGGCGTCATCATGCCCGTAAACCGGCGCATGCAGCTTTTAAATTGGGCCAACGCCGGTGAAAACAGATTTATTATCGAGGACGACTACGACAGCGAGTTTCGGTTCGGCGGCCGGCCGATCCCCGCGCTGCAGGGGCTTGATATGAACGATCGGGTGATTTATTTAAGTAACTTCTCAAAAAGCATCGCGCCTTCCATCCGCATCAGCTATATGGTGCTGCCGCCCTCGCTGCTTGCCGTTTACCGCCGCGAGCTGCTGTTCTATGCCTCGAGCGTCTCGCGTTTTGAGCAGTATACGCTCTGCCGCTTTTTAAGCGACGGACACTTTGAGCGGCACTTAAACCGTATGCGCGGCATCTACCGGGCGCGCAAGGACAAGCTGGTTTTGGAGCTTAAAAAAGAACCGCTTGGCAGTCATGTCGAGATCATCGGTGAAAACACGGGGCTTCACCTTTTGCTGCGGGTGACAAACGGCATGGACGAGCAAACGCTCGTCTCACGCGCGAAAAGCGCGGGCGTGCGCGTGTACGGGCTTTCCGGTTACTATCTGCAGGCGCAGCCGGACATGCCGGAAAGCACGGTCGTGCTGGGGTACTCAAATTTTGATCCGGCGCAGCTGGAGGAGGCCGTGTCGCTTTTAAATAAGGTATGGTTTTCTTAAAAACGCGGGAATGCTTGCACGCTTACGCGGATTATCATATAATATGCCTCGCACCCGGCGCACCGCAAAACGCCTGGATGCCGTTAGTCTCAGTAAAGGCGGGAGCTTTATGAACATTCAGATTTTCGGCGCTTCAAAGTGCTTTAACACGCAAAAAGCGCAGCGGTATTTTAAAGAGCGCCGGATCCGCGTCCAGTACATCGACCTTTTAAAATACGGCATGAGCCCCGGTGAATATCAAAGCGTCAAGGCCGCCGCGGGCGGCATGAAGGCGCTTTTAAACGAACAGTCCAAAGCATATGAAAGCCTTTTTATCAAGTACCTCGCGCATGAAAGCGATATCGAAGAAAAGCTGCTCGAAAACCCCGCGCTTTTTAAAACCCCCATCGTGCGCAACGGGAAGAAAGCGACCGTGGGCTTCTGCCCGGATGTGTGGAAGCAATGGGAACAGACGGATACGGGTAAATAAGGTCTTAAATCAGATACCCGCCGCGCGAATGTTCGCGCGGCGGGTATTTCAGCCTGTTAAAAGCCATCCCGTGGAAACATAATTCGTTTTTTCGGCGACATGCGCGTCGAAAAAACTCCATAGCCCGCCGTATGGACGGCGAAACCGGGGGTAACGAGCAGTAGACCTCTGGTTTTCTGCTCGTGCATAGGGGGTACTGGGTACCCCCTATGCAGCGTGTCAACTTTATCGACACGCTCAGAACCCCGCCGCGCGAGCATTCGCGCGGCGGGTATCTTTGTATTTATCCGGAATAATTATTCCTTTAAATGGGAAAATAAGGACATACGTATTCCATTTAAGGAGATGACGGAAGATGGACACGGTCAATACGCAGCCGGACGAGCAGGCCGCTCAGCGCAAAGCGGACCAGATGAAGGCGTTTACCCAAAACAGCGACTCTCAGAAGCTGACCACCGACATGGGCGTCGGCGTTTCAAATACCGACGACTCGCTCAGGGCTGGCCTGCGCGGCCCGACACTGCTTGAGGATTTTCATTTTCGGGAGAAAATCACGCACTTTGACCATGAGCGCATCCCCGAGCGCGTGGTGCATGCGCGCGGCTTCGGCGCGCACGGCTTTTTTCAGCTTTATGCGCCGATGACGCAATATACAAAGGCAAAGTTTCTTCAGGATCCGGGTGTGAAAACGCCGGTATTTGTACGCTTTTCCACCGTCGCAGGCTCCCGCGGCTCGGCCGACACCGTGCGCGACGTGCGCGGCTTCGCGACGAAGTTCTACACGGAAGAGGGAAATTACGATCTGGTAGGCAACAACATCCCGGTGTTCTTTATTCAGGACGCGATCAAGTTTCCCGACGTCATTCACGCCGTCAAGCCCGAGCCGAACAACGAAATCCCACAGGCGACCACGGCGCATGATACCTTCTGGGATTTCGTCGTAAACACGCCGGAAACCGCGCACATGGTGATGTGGTCGATGTCCGACCGGGCCATTCCCCGCAGCTTTCGCATGATGGAGGGCTTCGGGGTCAACACCTACCGGTTTATCAACGCGCAGGGCGCCGCGTATTTCGTCAAATTTCACTGGAAGCCGCTTCTGGGCGTGCATTCGCTGCTGCGCGACGAGGCGCAGAAGCTCTCTGGCAAGGACCCTGATTTTCACCGGCGCGATTTGTGGAACGCCATTGAGCAGGGGCAGTATCCCGAGTTTGAGTTCGGCGTACAGCTGATTCCTGAAAATAAGGAGCTTGATTTCGATTTTGACCCGCTCGACGCCACAAAGCTGTGGCCCGAGGAGCTTATTCCGGTGCAGATTTTTGGGAAAATGACCTTAAACCGCAATGTGGATAATTTCTTTGCCGAAACAGAACAGGTCGCCTTCTGCCCGGCAAACGTCGTGCCCGGCATCGATTTTTCAAACGATCCGCTGCTTCAGGGCAGGCTTTTCTCCTATCTCGATACGCAGCTTACGCGCCTGGGCGGCCCGAATTTTCATGAAATTCCCATTAACCGTCCCGTCGTGCCCGTACACAACAACCAGCGCGACGGCATGCACCGGATGACCATTGATCCGGGCCCGGTCAGCTATTTCCCCAATTCGCTCAGGCAAAACGCGCCCACGCCGGCCATGGAAAATGAAGGCGGCTACGTCCACGGCGCGCAGACGACGGACGGACAGGCCGTCCGTGGGCGCGGCGAGCGCTTCAAGGACTTTTACAGTCAGGCCACCCTGTTCTGGAACAGCATGTCCCCGGTTGAAAAAGCGCACATCGTCGATGCCTTCCACTTCGAGGTGGGCGGCGTAAAGGACAAGGCCATCAAGCAGCGCGTGGTGGATATGTTTAATAACGTAAACGCGGAGCTTGCCGAAAAAATCGCTCTGGGCGTCGGCGTCAACGCGCCCGCCCTGCCGTCGGGAGCAAAAATCGCAGCCTCCTCGCCCGCGCTCAGTCAGGAAAACACAATCATGACCGCCGCGACCAGAAAGGTCGCCGTCCTTCTGGAAAACGGGTTCTGCGATCCCGAGGTTTCCGCCGTCCTCGACGCGCTCAAAGGCGCGGGCGTAGGAGCGGAGCTGATTGCCACGCACATGGGCATGATTGGCGGCTCCGACAGCAGGCAACTGGAAGCCGCTAAGGATTTTACCACCGCAGACTCAACCATGTACGACGCCGTCTATATCGCAGGCGGGCGGCAGAGCGCCGAAGCACTGTCAAAACAGCCGGATGCGCTGCTTTTTATCAGTGAAGCCCTCCGTCACCAAAAAACAATCGGGGCAAGCGGGGAGGGTACCGACCTTCTGCAAGCCTCCGGTAATCCCCGCACGACGCTGTCTGCGCAAGAGCTTACCAGCCAGCTTGGCGTCGTCACCGTGCGCGACGCCTCGGCTCTGCCCGCGTTTACCGCGGAATTTATCAAATGCATCGCCCTTCACCGCCACTGGGAGCGGCAGACGATACACGAAGCCCCAGCCCCGCTGCCGGTCTAAACCTGAATAAAAATTGTCTTCCCGTTAGGATTTGAAACAAATGTTTCAAATCCTAACGGGAAGTTTTTTGCGGAACAACCCGCAAACCCTTGCACCCCAGCAAATTAAAGATATCATCAAACCATTTAGTCTGTTGTATTTTCGCTTTGTTCATCGGGCGTTATATTAAGCAATTCCAAAGGGAATTTTGGTGAGTTATTTGCCTTAGCGTTTGCCGGGATGACGCGTGAATATCTTCGGCAAGCCATTTACTGTGCGAAAACCCCGCCGCGCGAACATTCGTGCGGCGGGGTTTTATACCACAAATTTATAACCAAACCCCCAGACCGTCACGATATACTGCTGATACGGCCGCAGGCTCTCGCGCAGAGTTTTTATATGGGTATCTACCGTCCTGTCCGTACCGAAAAAGTCAAAGCCCCACACCTCGTTGAGCAAATCCTCACGCGAAAACGCGCGGTTCGGATTTTTCGAAAGAAAAAACAGCAGGTCATATTCCTTCGGCGTCAGCTGCACGGCCCGCTCGTCGATATAGACCGCGCGCGAAGCCGTATCGATAAACAGCCCGTTAAATGAAAACCTGCGCGGCGGAGAAAGCTGCACGCCCCCACTGCGCCGCAAAAACACGCGTACGCGCGCCATCAGCTCCGAAGGAAAAAACGGCTTCTGCACATAATCGTCCGCGCCAAGTTCAAAGCCGCTGAGCCGATCCTTGAGCTGCCCTGCCTCAGAGATAATGATCATGGGCACGTCGGACACCTTGCGGATCTGCCGGCAAACATTCTGCCCGTCAAGCTCGGGCAGCACGGTATCCAGTATAATCAGGTTATACTCATTTCTTCGAAACAGCTTCAGCGCTGAGATGCCGTCGGCCGCCTCGTCGGAGGAGTAGCCCTCCGCCGCGGCATGCTCCTTAATCGTGCCCCTGACGGCACTGTCCCCATCGGCTATTAGAAGCCTTGCCTCACCCACACAAGCACCTCCAGCGGATAACATGCGTTTTAACCATGCGGCGGGACGTCTCAACTGTATGTACGCCCTTATTGTACAGACTATTTGCAATAAAATCAAGGCTATTTTAGGGGTACTTGAACACATTCACGCACTTTTACCCCGCATAGCCAATGGGAGCCGCGTTTTCTCACGCGCGGCTCCCGCCTGTGTAAAGTTTCTGCTGCCGATTGAGCAACTGCCGCCACAGGCAAAAATTCCGGGATTTATGCCTGCGGCACGGCTAAATACCGCGCGAATCAATCGCAATGTGATTAATTCAGCAGACATTATTTACGCTTGCCGGTGTAATCGGAAACAACCTGCTTTAAAATATCAACCGTCTCCATCGCGTCGTTGAGTTCTCCCTTCAGGCGCTGATTTTCAGCCTCCAGCGCCAAAACGCGAACGGATTCCAGCTCCTCGCGCGCATGCTTCGATGGCTGGGCTGCCGGAGACACAGCTTGCGCCGTCTGGGCAGGCAGCTTTCTTTTCGCCATCGTTTTCACCCCGCTTATCACAAAGCTCTCACCGGTCAGCTCATTGAAGCCACCCCGTCCGACATAGTGTGTGTGCAGCAGCTCATGGGCGGTATGGCTGCTCGGATAATCCAGAAATTCACGGTATAACTCTGTAACATACGGGTTTTCATGCGATTTTCTCAGCGTTTTCTCTTCATCCTCACTGTAAAGCCCGGCCATGCGCTTACTGCGGAACTCCGGATCGTCGGAACGCGGCTGGCCGCCGCCGGATATGCAGCCGCCCGGGCAGCCCATCACCTCAATAAAGTGATAGGGGGATTCCCCCTTCGCAATCTGCTCCATGAGTAAATTGGCGCCCTTGAGTCCGCTTGTCACCGCGATTTTCAGCGTGACGCCATCCAAAAACCGGTACGCGTCGACCGGGTTTTCAATGACGATATCCGCCTGCTTCACTTGCTCAAGCCCGACAATGGGCGACACATGCAGCTTTTCAAAGGGAAGCTCCCGCCCGGTCACCAGCTCGTAGACGGTGCGCAGCGCGGCTTCCATCACGCCTCCGGTCAGCCCGAAGATATCCGCCGCGCCCGTGGAAAAACCCAGCGGATGGTCAAATTCCTCCTCGGCAAGGCTAGAAAGATCGATTCCCGCTTCTTTGATCATTGCGGCAAGCTCGCGCGTGGTAAGCACCGCGTCGACGTTCGGAAGTCCCCCGTTTTGCATCTCCGCGCGGGCGATCTCAAACTTTTTGGCAGTGCACGGCATGACCGAAACGACATATAAGTCCTCGGGAGCCGTCTGGATTTTATTCGCGTAATACGATTTTATGAGTGCGCCCATCATGGTATGCGGGGATTTGCAGGTGGAAAGATGCGCGAGCTTTTCCGGATAGGTGTGCTCGACATACTTGATCCAGCCGGGGCTGCAGCTGGTGATCATGGGAAGCGTTGCCGGCACGCCGTCAAACGTACTTTTCAGTCTGTTTAGAAGCTCGGTACCCTCCTCAAGGATGGTCACATCCGCGGTAAAGTTGGTGTCAAACACATCGTTAAAACCAAGTACATGAAGCGCCGCGGCAAGCTTTCCGGTTACGCGCGTGCCGGCCGGAAAGCCAAACTCCTCTCCGATGGCCACGCGTACGGCGGGCGCCACCTGCACAACGACGCGCTTTTTGCGGTCACCCAGCGCGTCCCACACACGCTGCGTGCCATCCGTTTCCTTGAGCGCACCCACGGGACACACGACCGTGCACTGCCCGCAGAAGGAGCAGTTGACCGCGCCGATGGGCAGATCCATCGCCGGCCCGATAACCGTCTCAAAGCCGCGGTTTTGCGCATTGAGTACGCCCACGCCCTGAATGTCGTTGCAAACGGTCACACAGCGGCGGCACAGGATGCATTTGGACAGATCGCGCGTAATCGCCACAGAAGCGTCCAGGACGCACTCCGAGCGCGCGCCGTTAAAGCGTGTGGTTTCAACGCCCAGCGTCTTGCCCAGCTTCTGAAGCTCACAGTTTAAATTTCGCTTGCAGCTTAAGCAGTCGGCAGAGTGATCGGATAAAAGCAGCTCGTAGAGCACCTTGCGCGCTTTTCGCACCTTGTTTGAGTTGGTGTGGACCACCATGCCCTCCCTCACCTGTGTCATGCAGGAGGCCTGAAGCGTTTTCGCCCCTTCCACCTCGACGACGCAGATTCTGCACGAGCCGAACTGATGGACGTTTTCAAGATAACACAGGTTTGGGATTTTGATGCCGTTTTCTTTGGCCGCCTGGATGATGGTCGAGTCGTCGGCAGTCGAAACGCGCATACCGTTAATGGTCAGATTCGTCATCTTCCTACCTCCTGTCGCAGTGCAGGCAACGCATGGCTTCCGCCATGGCGTTTAGTTTGTGATAGCCCAGAACGACCTCGTCAAACGTGTCGCGGCTGACATCCGCAGGGAGCATTTCCACCGGGAACCGTTTTAAGGCGACAATCTCATCCTCGTCAAAATTGCTTGGAATTTCAATCTTTTTCCCCTTGTTGAGCTTGCCCTTGCCTCCCAGATATTTATCGATGGAAACGGCGGCCTGCTTGCCGTCGGCAATGGCCTGAATCACCGTGTCCGGACCGCGCGCCACGTCCCCGCCGGCAAACACCCCGTTCATCGTGGTCATCATCGTATCGTTGTTGATGACAAAGGTTCCCCACGGAGTCACGCCGATATCGGTCTTTTTGATAAAGGGAAGGTCCGCGTACTGGCTCACGGCGGGGATGACGGTGTCCGCGTCGATAAAGAAATTCGAGCCTTCCGTCGGTACGGATTTGCGCCTGCCCGACGCGTCAAACTCACCCAAGCCCATGCGCACGCATTCGACCTTAGAAACGGCGCCTCCCCTGCCCGGCACAAACCGGATGGGCGCCACCATTTCGATGATTTCCACACCCTCGGCCACAGCTTCCCTGATCTCGCTTTCGTAGGCGGGCATCGCGTCGATGGTCCGGCGGTACAGCACCAGGACCTTCTCCGCGCCCAGGCGCAGCGCGGTGCGCGCGGAATCGATGGCGGTGTTGCCCCCGCCGATGACCGCGACGGTCTTTCCCAGCCTGACGTTCTTAAGGAGGTTGACGTCCTTGAGAAAATGGATGCCATGCAGCACGCCGGGCAGGTTTTCTCCCGGAATGTTGACCTTTTGCGGAAATTGCGTGCCGGTGGAAACATATACCGCGTCGTACTGCGTTTTCAGGTCATTAAAGGCGATGTCCTTTCCCACCTCGGTACTCAGTCGGATGTTGACGCCGGCCTGCGCAATCAGCTCGATTTCATGTGCAAGCACCTGCTTTGGCAACCGGTACTCCGGTATGCCGAAGGCAAGCACGCCGCCCGCGACCGCTTCCGATTCAAACACGTCCACGTCGTAGCCAATGCGCACCAGATAATAGCCGCAGGTTAGGCCCGAAGCGCCCGCGCCGATAATGGCCACGCGCTTTCCGTTTTTTGGGAAAACGATATCGCTTGTGTAGGGTTTTTCGTTTTTATACGCGTAGTCGGCGACGAAGCGCTTGATGTCACAGATGGCGACCGGTTCGTCGGTCTTTCCCCTGCGGCACTTCTGCTCGCACGGATGCGTACAGATGCGCCCGCACACCGCCGGAAACGGATTTTCCTGCCGGATCAGATTATAGGCGTCGATAAACCGCCCGGCCGCAACGAGAGCGATATACCCGGGAACGTTGATGCCCGCGGGGCATGTGTTCTCGCACGGCGACAGGAACAGCTCCGAGCACACGCCCGCGCGGCAGTAGCCTTTTTTAATGTGCTCCTCAAATTCATCCCGGAAATACCGGATGGTGCTGAGCACCGGGTTTGGAGCGGTCTGCCCAAGGCCGCACATGGCGGTTTCCTTGATGGTATCCCCCAGCTCCTCTAAGAGCTCAATGTCCCCCTCCTGCCCTTCTCCGCGCGTGATGCGCTCCAGGATCTCCAGCATGCGCTTGGTACCGACGCGGCAGGCGGTGCATTTCCCGCAGGACTCATCCTTCACAAAATCCATAAAGTACCGCGCGGTATCCACCATGCATGCGTCCTCGTTCATCACGATCAGGCCGCCTGAACCCATGATGGCGCCGAGCTTTGTAAGCGATTCGTAATCCGTGGGGGTGTTGAGGTTGTCGCGCGTCACGCAGCCGCCGGACGGGCCGCCGATCTGCGCGGCCTTAAATTTCCTTCTTTCCAGCATCCCCCCGCCGATTTTAAACAGGATATCGCCCAGCGGCATGCCGATGGGCACCTCAATGATGCCGGTATTCTGCACATCTCCCGCCAGTGCGAACACCTTCGTCCCCTTGCTTGACCGGGTGCCGTACTGCGCATACCAGTCTCCGCCGTTGAGCACAATAGCCGGGACGTTTACAAGCGTTTCCACGTTGTTTATAATGGTGGGCATGCCAAAAAGCCCGCGCTCAAACGGAAACGGCGGTTTCTGCCGGGGCTCGCCGCGCCGTCCCTCGATGGAGGACATGAGCGCCGTTTCCTCGCCGCAGACAAACGCGCCCGCGCCGATGCGGATTTCAAGGTTAAAGTTAAAATCCGTTCCAAAAAGCCCGATTCCCAGAAGCCCGCACGCGCGCGCCTGTTCAATGGCGGCGCCCAGGCGCTCCACGGCGATGGGATATTCCGCGCGCACATACACATAGCCCATATTTGCGCCGATGGCATACCCGCCGATGATCATGCCCTCAATGAGTGCGTGCGGGTCGCCCTCGATGATGCTCCTGTCCATAAATGCGCCCGGATCGCCCTCGTCGGCGTTGCAGACAATAAATTTCCGCTCGCTGCGGGCGTTTTTGCCCGCTTCCCATTTCACTGCCGTCGGAAAGCCCGCGCCCCCGCGGCCTTTGAGTCCGGACTTTCGCAGCTCTTCAATGATCTCGCCGCCGTCCATACCGGTCACAGCCCGGCAGGCGGCAAGATAGCCGTCGCGCGCGATATAGGCCTCGATGCTTGCATACTCCATCGCACCGCAGTTGCGCAGCGTTATTTTTACCTGCTCTTTAAAAAAGTCGATGTCGTCTATATTGGGCACATGTTTTTTCAGCGCGTAATCAAAAAAGGTGTTTTCCAGCCGTATCTTTCCGTGATCGATGTGACTGTGCACGATCTGCCTTGCGGCTTCGGGCGTCAGCTGCGTGTAAAACGTCTTGTCCGGCAGGATCAGCATGGCGGGGCCCACCGCGCAGGTCCCCATGCAGCCGGTTTCAAACACCGCAACATTGTTTTCCATTTTGATTTCCCTGAGCGCGTCAAGCACCGCGGTTTTGACCGCCTGACAGCCCGAGGAAATACACCCTGCGCCGCTGCACACCAGTATCCTGTATTGATACCGGCTCAGGCGCGCGTTATATTCGTCTCTTATCCGTTCAAGGTCTTCGGTGCCGTGTATGGTCTGTTCTTTCATGCTTTGTCACCTCCCGCCGAATTAATATTTGGATAAAATGGATTCCAGCTTGTTTACGCTGACCTGCTTATATACGGTGCCGTCGATCATCATGGCCGGCGCCAGCCCGCACGCGCCGATGCAACGGGCGATCTCAAAGGTGAACTTGCCGTCCTGGGTCGTTTCCCCGATATCAATGCCCAGGATGTCATGTAGGCGCTCCACAATTTTTTTGCTGCCCCTGACGTAGCAGGCGGTGCCAAGGCACACGCGTATGGTATGCTCGCCGCGCGGCCGGGTGGAGAAGAAGGAATAAAACGTCACCACGCCGGACACCTCGGACAGCGGTTTATCCAGAGACTTTGCGATGAACATCTGCAGCTCGAGAGGCAGGCATCCGTAGATTTCCTGCGCAAGATGAAGGATTTGGATGAGGCTGCCCTCTTTGTCCCTGTACAGGTCTATCACATTCGCGATTTCGCCGTATTTCTGTTCCTTTTCCTTTGCGCAGCCTGCGCACACCGAAGTTTTCCCGCTCATATCAGCCCTCCTGTTTGGCATTGCCGCCATCGGATTTTCGGCCGTTTTATCAAGGCCATCTCCAGCATATCAGCAGTTTGTTATAAATTAATGAAAACCGTGCGGGATTAAATAAATATTTTGGTTAAATTATCCTGTTTTTTTAATCTTTTTCGGTTCAATTCTTCACAAGTTCATCACAAGTTGGCCCGGACGGATATTGACCATGCCTTTGCGCATACTATTTTTGAGGTGATTTTCATGCCCAAGGACAGTCAGCCCGACAACAAACGCGCGCGAAAAGTAAAGGCAAACGGGCAAACGCCGCTTACCGAGGAAAACCATAACCATAATAAAAATGCAAAAAAACAATCCATTAAAAATAACGACGTATAGGTGGGAACCGTCATGGCAAAAGCAGGTATGCGCCGCCCCGATCCAAAGCAGCCCCACGGAACGGAATCAAACCGCAAGCTGCACATTCCCAAAAATTCAGTTCCTCCCGTTCCTGAGATTCAGGGCAAGGCCAAGCACGGGCATGAAAAGGCAGCCGACTAAAACTACGGGTAAGTACGCCGGTACGCTGCGCTGAGGATATACAGGCTTTTCTATGCCGCACAGCAACCTGAAAAAACCGGCCCGCACCGTAGTCCACGCTCATGCGGCGACCCCATTTTTTTACGCGCAGCGCCGAAAAAAACAATTGAATGCGCACATGCGATCCCTTTGTAACAGACAAACCGGAATCCACGGCCTTGCGCGCGGGATTCCGGTTTGTCTGTTCCTGTCGTTTTGTGGTATAATAACCGCAGGGCGGTTATTATACTTGATTTAAGTCCTTTTCCTCGCCCCTTTGGGCCGGAAGCTGCACTGTTAGACGCACACACGCTTGACCGGACACGCTTTTTTGACTCAATAACAGGAGGACCCTTTCATGGACGGTGTTATAAAGACAGTCGAAAAGTGTGCAGTGCTGGTTACGGACGTGAAATACCGCATGGCGCTGTCCGCCATACGCGATCTCGGTCAGGCGGGCTTTTTTGTAGCCGCCGCGCATATGGATGACGGTTCGGCGCCGCTGGGCTTTTCCTCAAAATATGTAAGCCACCGCGTTTTACTGCCCGCAGGGGATGAAACGCGTTACGCGCAGGCGTTGGCCGACGCGTGCCGGAACCTTTCACAGGCGCGCGGGGAACCGCTCGTACTTTTTCCGGTCGGTGCATTTACCATCCGGGCGATCGCCGCACACCGTCCGCTGTTTGAGGGGGCGGCCGTCTTTTTGCTGCCGGACGCGCAAACGCTCGTGCAGGCCAACGATAAGGACTATGTGACAAATCTTGCCGCGCAGCTTGGCATCCCCGTGCCGCGAAGCTTCGGCAGGGACATCTCCGAAATTATCAAAAACGCGGCCTATCCGGCCGTCATCAAATACAGAAACGGTGAAGCGCTCGGACTTCAGGCGCGGGAGCGCTACTGCGTGGTTAAAAACCAGACGGAGCTTGAAGCGCAGTACGCGCGCATGTCCTCATTGCAGAGCGCGCCGCTTGTGCAGGAATATATCCCCGGCGGCGGCTTCGGTGTTTCGTGCGTGATGGACAGGGATTCCCGCCCCGTTTCCATCCTATGCCACAGGCGCATCCGCGAATTCCCCATTTCGGGCGGCCCTTCGGCCTGCTGCGAAAGCGCGTGGGACGACACGCTTGTATCACACGCCGTAAAACTGCTTTCCGCCCTTCGCTTTCAGGGGATCGCCATGGTGGAGTTTCGCGGACAGGCGGACAAATTCGCGCTGATGGAAATCAATCCGCGCATCTGGGGCAGCTTCCCGCTCACGCGCGCCGTCAAAAGCGGGTTTTCCGAAAGCTACTGCCGCGCGGCGGCCGGGCAGACGCTTGAAGTCTGCACGAGCCCGGACTATCCTGTGGGGCGCAGGATGAACTTTCTTCTTCAGGACGGCGCGTGCGCGCTGACCCTGATCAAAAGCGGTCGGCTTAAGCGCGGCGCCGGAGCCATTTGGGATATTCTCGACCCGCGGGTCAGGGACGGCGTGCTGGAGTGGGGCGATCTGAAAGCCTCCGGGGCGTACCTGAAAAATGCGCTGCACAAGGCGCGTTAAGCAAAGGATAGAACCACATGCAGCTGAAAATTGATTTTCATATCCATTCCTCCCATTCGGGCGACGGACTGATGTCCGTCGGCACGATTTTCGAGTGCGCCCGCCGCCGCGGTCTTTCGGGCGTTGCGGTGTGCGACCACAACAGCCTCGACGGCGCTCAGGACGCGCTGGATCACGCGCCCGGCGATCTGCTTGTGGTGCCGGGGGCAGAATACTCAACTGAGCGGGGCCACATCCTGACGTATTTCATCTCCCGCAGCGCGCAGGCGGCGGGGCTGAAAAGACACGACAACGGACTATATGATTTTGATGAGCTTGCGGACTTCGTCCGTGATGAAGGCGGACTTTTATTTATCGCCCATCCCTTCAGAAATCCGCCCGCGCGGCTGGACGATGCCCTTGACCGGCTCGACGGCGTGGAGGTCTTCAACTCCCGCAACGTCCGCAAAAACAGCGGGGCAAACGCGCGCGCACGCCAGCTGCGCGGCGAAAGCGGCCTTTCCTTTTTGGCCGGTAGCGACGCGCACACCACGCGGGAGGTGGGAGGCGCCTATCGCATTTTTGAATGCGGGCAAACGCCTGATTTGCCCGCGCTCAAAGCCATGATGCTTGAAAAAAACGGGCAATATTTCGGGCGGCTTTCGCCCTATACGGTTCAGGGCGTCAGCAGCTTCGTGCGGCATATGCGTGACCGCAGCGCCCGCAAAACGGCAAAAAGCCTTCTCAAGATCGGTTACGGCGCATTCTACGACGCCGCATTTCGGTGCAATATAAAAAACGCGCCGCAGGTAAGCGGCACAATCTATGACGTAAACGACGAACCGGGGCGGTAACGCCCGCCGGTTTTTTAGAACAGGAGGAGTCGAATTGTTTTTGTATCAGCTCGCGCGCAAAGCAAACCGCCGCATTAAGGAAGAGAAAAAACGCAGAATGGGCGAGTTCCTTTCCCCCGTGCGGCGCATCGAGCGCGTGGCGCCGGTTTCCGGAGAGCGCATATGCGCCATGACCTTTGACGACGGGCCCGCAAACGTGCCTGCGTCTCCCGACGTCGCCCAGGGTAAGGCACTGACAAGGCATCTGTGCGATGTGCTTTCGGCTTATGGGTGCGCGGCCACGTTCGACGTGGTAGGAGATACCTCCGAAAATTATCCCGACGAGCGCGGAAACCCCGACACAGCCTATTGGGGCGGCCGGCGCTTTGACCACTATCCGGATCTCGGCATGGACAAGTTTGGCGGTGCGGTCAACTGCCCGGAGCTTATACGGCACCTTTTGCAGTCCGGTATGGAGCTTTCAAACCACGGTTACCGCCACATCCTCAGCGGTCCGATGCGCGCGGTTTACGGCAGGCGGGAATTCTGCAAAAACATCGGCGAGGTGACAGCCGACCTGCGGCGTCTGCACGATTATATTGAAGAAAACTTTGCGTACAGCATGAAGCTGGCACGCCCGCCGCATTATATCGATGGGATACCGGGCGGTTTTACCACGTACGACGCGTACGCCATCATGGGCTACAACTATATGGCCGCGAGCTTTGACGGCGGCGGCTGGCTGCCTACAAAAACCGGCTATGAAAACGACGTCGAAGCCATGACGGGGCTTATTGCGCGCGCGCTCGAGCGCAATCCGGACTGCCTAAACGGTCAGATCATTTTCCAGAAGGACGGTTGCAACATGTCGCGCCTGACTCCGATCGCCTCGGCGCTCGAGCCGCAGCTCAAGATTCTGCGTGATTACGGTTACCGCGTGGTGCCGGTAAGCGAGCTTTTAAAGCGCTCACCCTTCGAGGATTTAAGCGATCAAGAGGCGTGCTTTGAAGCGGCAAACGCGCTTACGCAGATGGGTTATGTGACCGGATACAAGAATAATACCTTCCAGCCCCGGCGCATGCTCACCTTCGGCGAGCTGTGCGCCGTGCTCTGCCCGCGCGACGAGCACACGCGTCGTCTTTTGCTGCGAATAGACGGACAGGCCTCCGATAGCGGCCAGCCGCTGAGCCATCCGTATTCCACCGCCGTGCAATGGGCGTGGTCAAACGGCGTGTTCGGGCAGATCGACGACCCTGTGGACGGGAGCCTGATGGAAGCCACGCTGAAAATTGCAGACCTCGGCGCCGGTGTTTCTCAGGATGCCCCCTACGACCACGCGCAGGCGGCCATGGAAATATACCGAAACGTCAAAAAGGATGCCGCCTCTTCCCTGCATACAAAAACGCTTATCTAGCAAAATGCGCCCGGCTTGTCAGCCGGGCGCATTTAATCCCCTGAATTTTCACCTGTCAGCGCTCAGCTTTTTCTGTCATCCTCCGGCTTTTGCTCCTTCTGTTTTGCTTCCTGCGCCGCGCCGGGCATGGTGTTTTTCAGCACGGCGCTTTTGCGTCTGCCGCGCCTTGCGAGGTATAGCGTCAGCGGTATCGCGGCGGCAAGGATGACGCCCCAGATGACAAGGACGGGCAGCGCGCCGGCCAGGAAGACCAAAAACGTTGAAAAGCCGTCCTTTATATCTTCAATAGAGGAAAGGAAGCTGGCTTTCAGCCTTTCGCCGAGCGTACGCGGCTCGGGCTTGAGCGGATCTTCCTCGGTAAGCTGCACGACCTCGCGGATATACAGGGTAAAGCTGCTGTACTCGACCAGCGCGTCCCATTTGCGCAGCGTACCGGTCAGCTTTTCGATTTCATAGCGCGTGTCGGCCAGGCTCTGCTCAAGGGAAACGATATCCGTCAGCGTCTCGGACTTGCTGAGCAGTTCGAGCAGACGCTGCTCCATCATTTTCTGCGAGGTCAGCCGCGCTTCGGTATCATAATAGGAATCGGTCACGTCCTGCGCACCGGTAGTCTGGCGCAGTACGTTTCCAAGGTCGGCACTGCCCTTTAAAAACGCGTCGTACTGCTCAGACGGTACGCGCACGGTGAGCTGTGCGCTGCGCAGCTGCTGCCCGGGTCTGGTTTTACTCGTTCCGGCAATGCTGGAGGTTTCCACATATCCGCCGAGCTTGGCCAGCAGCGTATCCAGCTTACTTAATGACTGCTCGAAGGCAAGGCTCTCGATTTCAAGCTCTCCGCTGCGGATGAGCTTGCGGTTGGGGTCAACGGGAAGCGCCGGGCTGGTTTTCTCGCCGCTGCCCGCGTCCACGCCGCCGGTCAGATCTGCACCATTTTCCTGTCCCGAATAATCCTGCTCCGGCGCGGGCGCGGGCGCTGACGTAGGCTGACCGGAAGCGGTTCCCGCGGAGCAGCCGGCGCTCAGGGTCATGATAAGCATGGCTAAAAGCGCCCATGCGCCAAATCGCTTTTTCATTTTCATCCCTCCTGTATTTCTTTAGACCTGAAATTGACGCAATATGTTCCTTTTAAGTCACAACAAACGTGTTTTCCGCTTCGGGGTTTACTAAAAGTCCGCACACCATACTGTTTAGGCGCCCTGCTTTTTCCGTGAATCCGTCGGCAGGATGTTGTCTATTTCCATTATGCACCTTCCGGTCGAAGAATGAAATCCCCGTCCGGCGCGTGAAGATTCACACATGAAATGCCAGACAAACGCAAAAGATAACAGGTGTATGTGTCCGGCAGTCAAATCCCCCATGACTCGAGGTGAAATTCGCCCCATTTTCGGCAGTATTTCAGGCCCAAAACCATTGATTTTTTCGCTGAAATCCTGTATTCTGTAATTGTAGATATTATACTAAAATAATATAATTTCGGGAGGCATCGGCATATGGAATTTAATAAAGGAAATTGGAAAAAGCATATCGACGTTCGGGATTTTATCGTACGCAACTACATGCCTTATGACGATGATGACGGTTTTCTAACGCCCCCTACCGCACGCACTATGGCTTTGTGGGACAAGCTTAAGGTGTTTATGCAAGCGGAACGCGATAACGGAGGCGTGCTGGATATTGACACGCACACCATCGCCACCATCACCTCGCACGCGCCGGGCTATATCGATAAAGAGCTTGAACAGATCGTCGGCATGCAGACGGACGCGCCGCTCAAGCGCGCGATCATGCCCTTCGGCGGCATCCGCATGGTGCGCACCTCTCTGAAAGCATATAACCGCGAGATGGATCCCGAGGTGGAAAAGGTCTTTCAGTACAGAAAAACGCACAACGACGGCGTATACGACGGCTACACCCCCGACATGAAAAAAGCCCGCCAC
Source organism: Oscillospiraceae bacterium (assembly GCA_963678505.2). Classification (GTDB taxonomy): domain Bacteria; phylum Bacillota; class Clostridia; order Oscillospirales; family JAVBQB01. The sequence continues at coordinate 116,894 of CAXXFP010000002.1, forward strand.
AGCGGAATCATCACCGGACTTCCCGACTCGTACGGGCGCGGGCGCATCATCGGCGACTACCGCCGCGTGCCGCTGTACGGCGTTGATTTTCTTATTGAGAGCAAGCAGGCGGCCAAGGACGCCTGCGTATTTGACATCATCGGAGAAGAGGTCATCCAGCAGCGTGAGGAGCTTTCCGAGCAGATCCGCGCGCTGTCCGATCTTCGGGATATGGCCGCAAGCTACGGCATCGATATTTCCAAACCCGCAGCGGATACAAAGGAAGCCATCCAATGGCTTTACTTTGCCTATCTTGCTTCCATTAAGGATCAAAACGGCGCGGCCATGTCGCTCGGACGCATAACAACCTTTTTGGATATTTACGCGCAGCGCGACCTTGCCGAGAACAAATACACCGAAACGGAAATTCAGGAGCTGGTTGACCATTTTGTTATGAAGCTGCGCATGGTGCGCTTCCTGCGCACGCCGTCGTATGACGAGCTGTTTTCCGGCGACCCGACCTGGGTTACCGAGGCGCTGGGCGGCGTCGGCATCGACGGGCGGCATATGGTGAGCAAAATGACCTATCGCTTCATGCACACGCTGACAAATCTGGGCGCGGCGCCCGAGCCGAATATGACCGTGCTGTGGAGTGAACGTTTGCCCGAGCCGTTTAAAAAATTCTGCGCCAGGCTGTCCATTGAAACGTCCTCCATCCAATATGAAAGCGATGACCTCATGCGTCCGAAGTTTGGTGACGACTACGGCATCGCCTGCTGTGTGTCGGCCATGCGCATCGGCAAAATGCTCCAGTTTTTCGGCGCGCGGGCAAACCTTGCCAAGGCGCTTTTGTTCGCGATCAACGGCGGACGCGATGAGAAAACGGGCGAACAGATCGGCCCGGAAATGGCGCTTGTCACCTCCGGGGAGTATCTTGACTTTGACGAGGTGTGGAGGAAATACGACCAGATCTGCAACTGGCTTTCGCGCCTGTATATCAACACCCTCAACATCATCCATTATATGCACGATAAATATTCCTATGAACGCATCCAGATGGCGCTGCACGACGAGGAGGTGCTGCGCACCTCGGCCTGCGGCCTTGCGGGCTTCTCGGTCGTCGTCGATTCGCTTTCGGCCATCAAATACGCAAAGGTACGCCCCATCCGCAATGAGCAGGGGCTGACCGTGGATTTTGAAATAGAGGGCGACTTCCCCAAATTCGGCAACAACGACCCGCGTGCCGACGAGCTTGCCAGTACCGTGGTCGAGCATTTTATGAAAAAGCTTTCCAAACACAAAACCTACCGGCATTCCAAGCCCACCATGTCCATCCTGACCATCACCTCAAATGTGGTATACGGCAAAAAAACGGGCGCGACGCCGGACGGACGCAAGGCCGGCGAGCCGTTCGCGCCCGGCGCCAACCCCATGCACGGACGCGACGAAAGCGGCTGCGTGGCCTCGATGATGTCCGTGGCCTCCCTGCCCTATGATTTTTCAGAGGACGGCATCTCCTACACCTTCTCCATCGTACCGGGCGCGCTGGGCAAGGAGGACGGGGAGCGGACAAGTAACCTCGTTACCCTCATGGACGGTTACTTTACCGAGGGCGGGCACCACATCAACGTCAACGTCATCAACCGTGAGGTGCTCATCGACGCGATGGAGCATCCCGAGCTGTATCCGCAGCTGACCATCCGTGTCTCCGGCTACGCCGTGAATTTCGTCAAGCTTTCGCGCGAACAGCAGCTCGACGTGATTAACCGCACATTCCACACGCGCTTTTAGAAATCATTTCAGACGGTTAGGAGGGGATATGCAATGAACAGGGAACTGACCGGCCGCATCCATTCGATTGAGACCTTCGGCGCGGTGGATGGGCCGGGTATCCGGTATGTGGTCTTTTTTCAGGGCTGCCCGCTCCGATGCCTTTACTGCCACAATCCTGACTCCTGGGACGCTGCCGCGGGTCGGACGGTCACCGTCGGGGAGCTTGCCGACAACATCGCGCAGTATAAGAGCTTTATAAAAAAGGGCGGCGTGACGCTTTCCGGCGGCGAACCCCTTCTGCAGAGTGAATTTGCCCAGGCGCTGCTTCAGGCCTGCCGCGAGATGGGCTTTCATACCGCCGTGGACACCTCCGGAGCCATCCCGCTTTCCGTGTGCCGGGGCGCGGTGGATTGCGCAGACCTTATCCTGCTGGATATCAAAGCGCCGGATACGAACATGGCAAAGGCGCTGACAGGCATGGGCAGCGAAAACGCCATGCAGCTGTTACGCTACTGTGAAGAAAACAAAAAGCCCGTATGGATCCGTCATGTGCTGCTGCCGGGCTGGACTTTGAGTGAGGAAAGCGCGCACGCGCTGGGGCGGCTGCTGGAGCCGTTTTCCTGCGTGGAAAAGGTAGAGCTTCTTCCCTTTCACAAAATGGGCGAGTACAAATGGAAAGCGCTGTGCCTTGATTATACGCTTTCCGATACCCCTGCGCCGTCGCCCGATGAGGTCAACGGGATCAAAAATATACTGCGAAGTTATGGGCTCAACCTCTAAACACAAAAAACGTCATGCTTTTTGCGTAAAAATTTCCGATATTAAGGCTTCGGCGAACATCCGCGACCTGAATATCGCTTTTTTCACTGTTTCGCCGCTTTACGGCTGCCGCGCACCTTTCTGCATTTGCGTCGCGTCCGTTTTTGCACCGCCTGTGCGCGCTTTCTCCCCTCAGCCGACATCGTCTGTTTTCGCCTGAAAAATAGCTTGACATAACGGTACGCTTTCAGTATAATAATCGCTGTCAGCAAATTTGACGGACAACACAGATGACACCAGAACATGTGGGGGATTAGCTCAGCTGGGAGAGCGCTTGAATGGCATTCAAGAGGTCAGCGGTTCGATCCCGCTATTCTCCACCAAACGTAAGAAACTCGCTTCCGTAAGGAAGCGAGTTTCTTTGCTTTATGCGGCAATATCTAGCCGTTTACTGAATTGATCAAGGCCAATTTTCAAGTTAATGTGAAGTTTATATCCACGATAGACTTCCACTCTGCATATTAGGCGGTTGACAATCATTTCTTCGCCTCAAAGCCGGGGGCATCGTACATTTCAGACCATGTGATGATTTCGTTCTACTGTGTGTTCAGCTCAGTAAGCGCCTGCGGTTTATTCAGGTGGATTTGCTCCTTCCAATAAAATAAAAACCAGGCAGCAGTCCTTTACCGCGTAGTGCCCGGCTGACCGGATGCTGTCGCAGAAGAAAATTTTTATTACGCCGATGCAAACCGAATAAGCTTCGTCCAACGGTGCATAGCCAGAGACGGCTATCGTACAACTCTATCAAGCCGTTCCGGAAACGAATCACCGGCCGGAGGCATGGTTAAAAAGGGGAAGCCTCCTTGTTTCTGATTTCTTCGTATGATCTATTACTTGCATTTCATTATAATTAATATTATATTATTTATATCTAATTATATAAATATTCATATAAAAATTTACAAAAATATTTATATAATAAAATGGAATTTCCTATGGTAATTCCCTAAAATATCAAGGAATAATGGTTCCATTTTATTTATTATATATATTATTAGTCCCTGCATTTTGTGTGATCTAATGAAATCGCTGTTATCGTGTAGACTTGTTTCCATGAACGAATTATAATTATTTTGTAAAAAGGAGTATGCTCCAATGAAAGTCAGCATGAAGCAAATCAGCAAATTATCCGGCTTTTCACCCGCGACAATTTCCAACGTACTCAACAATAAGAAAGGTGTCAACAAGGAAACGGCCAAGCTGATTCTGAAAATCGCCGAGGAAGCGGGATACACCGGCAAAAACCATATCAACAACATCAAGCTCGTCTTATACAAAAAGAGCGGCACCGTGGTTTCAGACACGCCTTTTTTCTCCTCGCTGATCAAGGGCGTGGAAAGGGAATGCCAATCCCGCGGGTATGAGACCGCTATTTGTAATCTGGAAAAAGGAAGCCCCGATTTTCACGTTCGGCTCGAGCAGGTGCTCAATGACAGAAACACCGGCATCCTGCTGCTGGCGACCGAGCTTTATGAAAGCGATGTTAAGGTTTTTCGCAAAGCGGCGGCGCCGGTGGTCATTCTGGACAGTTGGTTTGAGTCCCTGAGCTTTGATACGGTGCTTATCAATAATACAGATTCCGTCTGCAACGCGGTAGATTATCTCATCCGCAAGGGCCACCGGAAGATCGGGCTGCTCAGCAGTTCGGTACCCATCAAAAACTTTTATTACCGCGAGGTGGGTTATCAGCGGGCGCATCAGCACAACGGGATGCGTGTCAACAACGCTTTCACGGTAAAGCTGCGTCCGACGATAGACGGGGCCTACAACGATATGATCCAGTATCTGCAGGACTCGCCGTCGCTGCCGACGGCTTATTTTTCAGACAACGACATCATCGCGTTCGGTGCTATGAAGGCACTCAATGAATGCGGGATCCGTATTCCGCAGGATGTTTCAATCGTCGGCTTTGACGATATGCCCTTCTGCTTTGTCACCAATCCGCCGCTGACGACGATTCGCGTGTTCAAAGAGGAGATGGGGCGGGAGGCGGTGCGCCGCCTCTTATATAAGCTGGATAACAAGGAAAACGTTCGCTTCAAGATTCAGGTGTGTACCGAATTGGTTGAGCGGGAGAGCGTGCTGGAGCTTCGTCCGGAATGAGACGCCTGTACGTCGGGAGGAAAAACATGCAAACAGAGCAACTTATCATAAAGTCGCGCGCCCTGCGCCGGGATATTCTGCACACGGTCTATTCTGCCGGTGCGGGGCATATCGGCGGAGACTTGAGCGTATGCGACATTCTCAACATACTGTATAACCGGCATATGAATATTTCGCCGCAAAACTGGGATGACCCGCGGCGGGATCATTTTGTTCTCAGCAAGGGCCATTGTGTGGAGGCGCTTTATTGCGTGCTGGCGGACGTCGGTTTTTTCGGCAAGGAAGAGCTGGAGACTGTTTCGCGTTTCGGTTCGAAGTTTATCGGGCACCCCAGCAACAAGGTGCCCGGCATTGAGATTGCGTCCGGATCGCTGGGACATGGGCTTTCGGCGGGTGTCGGCATGGCACTTGCGCTGCGGTTCAAAGAACTCCCCGCCCGCGTCTATGTGGTCATGGGAGACGGTGAGCTGGCCGAGGGCTCCGTCTGGGAAGCCGCCATGTCGGCGGGCCATTACCGACTGGGTAACCTGATTGCGTTTGTGGATCGCAACGGTCTGCAAATTTCCGGCCCGACGGAGGAAGTCATGTCTCAGGAACCGCTGCGGGCGCGTTGGGAGAGCTTTGGCTGGAAGGTCCTTGAAGCCGACGGAAATTCGATAGAGGCTCTGGACGCCGCAATTACGCAGGCAAAGGCTTACAAAATCGGGCCGGTGGTTATACTGGCGGACACTGTCAAGGGCTGCGGCGTATCGTTTATGGAAAACCGCGTGGAGTGGCATCACCGGGTGACGACCCCTGAGGAATACGAAGCCGCCATGCGGGAACTTGCGGAGGATTTGATCAATGAATGAGCTGTCCAACAGGGAAATCATTTGCGAAGAGTTGATGAAAGCGGCCGCGGGAGACCCCGCCGTGGTCGCGCTCTGCAGCGATTCCCGCGGTTCCGCGGCCATGAAGCCGTTTGCGCAGGCTTTTCCGAAGCAGTTTTTTGAGATGGGCATCGCAGAACAGAATCTGGTCACCGCTGCCGCCGGAATGGCCTGTTGCGGGCTTAAACCGTTTGTTTTTTCGCCTGCCTGTTTTCTCAGCTCCAGAGCGCTCGAGCAGGTCAAGGTCGACGTGGCTTATTCCTGTAAAAATGTCAAGCTGATTGGAATCAGCGGCGGTATCAGTTATGGCGCGCTGGGTATGACGCACCACTCCACGCAGGATATTGCTGCTGTGGCCTCAATTCCTGGTATGCGGGTGTTCTTGCCCTGCGACCGCTTTGAAACCGCTTCCTTGATGCGCAGACTTATAAATGATGAACTTCCCGCCTATATCAGGGTTTCACGGCAGGCTTCGCAGAACGTGTATGAGGACGGCTTTTCCCTGCCCGAAATCGGTAAAGCCGTCGAGGTCTGTCCCGGAACCGATATTACGCTCATCGGCTGCGGCGAGACCGTCATCATAGCCCGGCAGGCGGCTGCACTGCTTGCACAAAAGGGAGTATCCGCGCGGGTGCTGGATATTTACAGCCTGAAGCCTTTTGACGAGGAAGCCGTGAAGCGCGCGCAGGAAACCGGCCGAATCATCACGATTGAGGAACATCATCGCGTGGGCGGGCTCGGCTCGATGGTCGCGCAGACCGTATCCGCCTGCCGGCCCTGTCTCGTCCGGTCGCTGACCCTGCCGGACGAACCGGTGATCGCAGGCAAGGCAAGCAAGGTATTTGCTTACTACGGGCTAACCGCGCAGAACCTTTGCCGCATGGCCACGGAGATGGTTGAGGCATGAGCGCGGGGTACATACTGAGCATTGACCAGAGCACATCGGGCACAAAGGCCTTCCTGTATGACGCCGAAGCCAAGCTGCTGGGGCAGGCCGCCTGCCCCCACCGCCAATATGTTTCTCCGGAAGGCTGGGTCAGCCACGACCTTGGCGAGATATGGACGGGGACGCTCACCGCAGTGAGCAGCGTGCTCCAAAAGAGTAAAATCGATCCGCAAATAATCCAATCCGTCGGCATCAGCAACCAGCGTGAGACTGCTGCCGCATGGGATGCGCAGACAGGACGCCCCCTTTGCCGCGCGGTGGTCTGGCAATGTGCGCGGGCAAAAGAAATCTGCGATGCGCTGGATACGCCCGCGTTCCGGGAGGATTTCCATACACGAACCGGCCTTCTCCTTTCTCCGTATTTTTCTGCGTCCAAATACGCCTGGTGTCTGCAAAACGTCCAGGCAGTCAAAGAGGCGGCAAGCAAAGGATGCCTGCGTTTTGGAACGATTGATTCCTGGCTGCTTTGGAAAATGACGGACGGAAGGGTTTACGCCACGGATTACTCCAATGCCTCGCGGACGGGGCTTTTGAACCTGCGCACGCTCCAGTGGGACGAAACCTGCCTTGCCGCGTTTGGTCTGCGTCCGGAATGGCTGCCGTCTTTGCGGGATTCCAATGCAGACTTCGGCCGGACGGATTTCGGCGGTCTGCTGCCAAAGGCTGTGCCGATCCGCGCGGTGATGGGCGATTCTCACAGCTCGCTGTTTGCGCACGGGTGCCGGGCGCGCGGGCAGACCAAGGTGACCTACGGAACTGGGTCCTCGATCATGATGAATACCGAGGACGACTGCGTTTTTTCCTCCGCCGGGCTGGTTACCTCCATCGCATGGAGAATGGATGGCCGAACCCATTATGTACTGGAGGGCAATATCAATTACACGGGGTCTGTTATTAAATGGCTCGAGGAAAAAACCGGACTGCTTTCTTCCTCGCAGGAAGCGGAGCAGCTGGCCGCTCTGGCCGACCCGGAGGACCGGACCTATTTTGTACCTGCGTTCACCGGTCTTGGCTGTCCGCATTGGGATGAAAAAGCACAGGCTGTTTTTACCGGCATGACCTGGAATACCGGGAAAGCAGAGCTCATCCGTGCCGCGGAAGAAAGCATTGCCTACCAGATATGCGATGTGATCACACAGCTGCGCCGCGACGTGGGCGGTCTGGAGACCGTCTGCGTGGATGGAGGGGCGGTGGTGGACAGCTGGCTTATGCAGTTTCAGAGCGACATTCTTGGTCTCTCTCTGGCAGTGGCCGAAAACCCGGAGCTTTCCGGCGCCGGCGCGGCCTATGCGGCAGGTTTGTCGCAGGGGCTCTACACGGAAGAACTGCTTATCCCCCGGTTTTCCGCTGTGTATTCGCCGCTTTTGCCGCCGCAGCACAGGCAGCAAAAGCTCGACGGCTGGAAACGGGCTGTGCGTGCGGCGAGGGCGCAGTGAAAAAACAACCGACGTCCGCCGCGTCGGCGGGGGATTTTTTTGTGAATGTTAAGCGTCTCATTCCAATTACCGTGAATGATCGTTTAATATAATTTAGAGGAGGAAAATCAATGTTTAAGAAAACACTATCCGTCGTGATAGGCCTGCTGCTGATCGTATGTGTGCTGTCCGGCTGTTCTTCCGGAACCGCCAAAGATGACACAAGCGGCGCGGCCGCGCCTTCCGCATCCGCGCAGCCGCAGGACACCGCAGGCGGCGAGAAAACCGAAGTCGAATTTTTTAACCAGAAACCTGAGATTTCAAAAACACTCGCAACCATTATCGCCGACTTTCAGAAAGCCAATCCGAATATTACGGTAAAAGAAACGGTCGTGGCCGATTCGGATCAGGTTCTTGTATCGAGAATGGCCTCTCATGATATCCCCGATATTTTTGTGATCTGGCCCAATGAATCCTGGTTCCAGATGGTCGACGCCGGCTACTGCATGGATCTTTCCGGTCAGGAGTTCCTGGGCAACCTTCAAAAAAGCGCGCTCGATCCCTTCCTGCGAGACGGCAAAAACTATGTCGTGCCGATTTCCTACAACACCATGGGGATCTGGTACAACGTGGACATGTATCAGAAAGCCGGCGTGGAAATCCCGAAAACCTGGGCCGAGCTTCAGGAAAACTGCAAAAAGCTGAAAGCCGCCGGTTACACGCCTTTCGTCACCAGCGCGCAGTCCGCCAGCCATTCCAGAGAGGTCGGGCAGGCGTTTTTAGCGAGCATGCCCAATTATGATACGTTTATCGAGGACGCCAACAACGCCACCATGGATGTCACCAAGCCTTACGGCGCAGACCTCAATCGCCTGGCTGAGATTATGTGCGACATGATCGGCAATTCCCAGACAGATGTCATGGGCATGAGCTATGACCAGTCCTTCAGTGATTTCGGTACCGGCAAGGGCGCTATGCTTGTAGACGGAAGCTGGGCATATCCGAGCATCACCGCCGCCAACGCTGAGATTAAGCTTGGTTTCTTCCCCATTCCCGGCGATGATGCAAATTACGTAATGGCCACGGCATATCCTGGTGACTTCTCCATCAGCGTTTCCTCCGAAACAAAGAAAGCGGACGCCACGCTCAAATTTGTATCTTACCTTACCTCTAAAGAGGCGGCCGGCTACTATGCGCAAAACGACGGCTCTATGTCCTGCGTGGCTGCCGTGGACTATGTTCCGGAGCATCTGAAGTATCAGCAGTCCATTATTGCCTCCGGCAAATATAAGCTCAATCCCGACGTGTTCTGGACCACCGCGGCCTGCGATGCATTTGGAAGCGCGTGCCAGAACCTCTACATCAGCGGAGACACCAAAGCCTATGCCGGAGAAGTACAGACGGCCTTCAATAACAATAATAAAAAATAACCGACTGAATCTTATAACGCGGCACAGGGAGAGGAATTTCTTCCTCTCCCTGCCATATTTTAAAAAAGGAGTGAGCGCAGTGCCCCACAAGAAGACCCGGGAAAAAACACTGACTTGTTTTTTGTTCACACTGCCGGCATTGGTGCTGTATACCATGTTTCTGGTTTTTCCTGTCAGCCAGGGCTTCATTTATAGCTTTATGGACTGGAGCGGGCTTTCCAAACCGCATGATTTTGTCGGCCTGAAGAATTATACAATGTTGTTTACCGACAGCCGCATCATTAACTCTTTTCTGTTTACCTTTCGGTATGCGCTCATTCTGGTCATTGCGATTTTGCTGTTTGCGACGACGCTGGCATTGATCCTGCATCAGGTAATCAAGGGGAAACAACGCACGTTCTTTCGCTCTGTGTTCTTTTTCCCGGCCGTTCTGAGCGCCATTACCGTTGGTATGACCTGGAACGAAATCTTCTATCGCGTGATACCGGCAATTGGGTCATCGCTGGGCATCGAGCGTCTTTCCGTTAATATCCTTGGCGACCCGAAACTGGCGATTTACGGCCTTTTGATTATTCATATCTGGCAGGGACTGGCGATTCCCTTTGTGCTCATACTGTCGGGGCTGCAAAACATCCCTGTCGAGCTTTATGAGGCGGCCTCCATTGACGGAGCCTCGCCCTTTCAGGCGTTTTACCGCATCACCATTCCGTTTTTACTGCCGGTGATGAACGTTGTATTTGTTCTCGTACTGAAATCAGGCATCATGGTGTACGACTACATCAGCGCGACAACGGGCGGCGGCCCTGCCAATTCCACTGAATCCATTGCCGTGCTTATTTATCAGCTCAGCTACCGCAGCTTAAAAATGTCTTACGCGCTGTCGCTGTCAATTGTGGCTTTGTGTGTTATCATCCTTGTGTCTGTGCTGCAGATGAAGGCCAGCTCAAGAGTGGAGGTGGATCAGCTTTGAAATCGAATGCCAGCCCCGCGCTGAAGATTGCTGCATATATCTTTATCATAATTGGTATCTGCCTGATCGCATTTCCGGTCTATGTGGTGTTTGTCACCGCCTTTAAAACCACGGAGGAATCCGCAATCAGCTTTTTCACCATGCCGTCCCTCTTTTTACCTTGGGAACTTCGTCGAAGTAATGAGTGATAAGAACTTTTATCACTACTTTTTAAACTCCATCGGCATAACGCTGGGAAGCGTGGGAATTATTGCGGTATACATCCCCATGGTTGGCTACGCCATTTCCCGCAACCAGAAAAACAACAGATATTTTAGGTTTTTGTATATGTATCTGGTTCTGGGAATATTTATTCCCTTCCAGGTGTTCATGATCCCCCTGACCCAGATGATCGACCAACCTGAAGATGCTTAATCAGTTTGGGCTGGTACTGCTTTATGTTACGTTCGGGCTTTGCGAGGGCGTTTTCCTGTTCGTAGCCTACCTCAAGATCTGTGCCGCTTGAAATCGAGGAAGCGGCCTATATGGAGGACGGCTGCAGCACCTTCCAGATTTTCTTCCGGATCGTATATCCCATCTCCAAGCCCATGACCGCCACCATTGCGATTCTGGACACGTTATGGATCTGGAACGATTTTTCTGCTGCCCGTGCTGATCCTCAACCGCAGCGCCGAAAGCTGGACGCTGCCGCTTTATCAATACAACTTTAAATCGGCGCACCTGTTTCGCTATAATCTCGCCTTTGCGGCGTTTATGTTTTCCATCGTCCCCATGATGATCATTTATGTGTTTTTGCAGAAGTATATCATTGAGGGACTCACCGCAGGAGCGATCAAAACCTGATCCAAAACCGGAAAGCGAGGAGAAGTCGAAATGTTCAATTATGAATTTACTGTCCCGCCCAAGAAGCGTCTGCGTGTCATTATCGTTACCGACTGCAAGAATGAGGCGGACGACCAGTTCGCATTAGCCCATCACCTGATGACCCCGCGCTTCGATATCCGCGCCATTATCGCCGCGCATTTTGAGGCAAAAGGCAGCGAGGGTCGAGGCGAATCGGTGCAGAAGAGCTATGATGAGATCCTCAAGGTAATGGAACTGATGGGCGTCCAGGGTAAATACCCCGTGCTGAAAGGAGCTGCGCACCCGCTTTCTTGCGACAGTCTTCCGCAGCCGCAGTATTATCCGGTGGCCTGTGTCGGGAACTGCAGTCCCGTCGAGTCCGAAGGCGTGCGTTTTATCATTGAGGAAGCCATGCGGGACGATCCGCTGCCGCTGTACGTGGTATTTCTCGGTTCCCTGACAGACCTTGCCAGCGCCCATCTGATGGATAAGCGCATTGAGGGGCGGCTGACGGCGGTGTGGATCGGCGGCGGCGCTTATCCGGGCGGCGCCTGCGAATTTAATCTTTATCAGGATATTCCGGCGGCCAACATCGTGATGGCTTCGCAGATACCGCTTTGGCAGGTACCGGAACCCACCTATAAACAGATCCGCATGTCTCTGGCGGAGCTTCAGCTGCGTGTTAGGCCCTATGGCAGAATCGGCAAATATCTGTTTGAGCAGCTGGTGCAGTACAATATGGATTTCGAGGACGACGAAGACTGGCCGCAGGGCGAGATCTGGAGTTTAGGCGATCAGCCGACGGTCTCGCTGCTTTTGGAGAATCACCAGTGGGACTACGACTGGGTTCCGGCGCCGCTTATAACCCGTGACATGGCCTATATTCCGCTTAACAGCTGCATGCCGGACCGAAAAAACCGCGCGATCCGGGTTTACCATACGGTGGACTGCCGTTTTACCATGGAGGATTTTTACGCAAAGCTGGCAATTAATTATCCCAAACGTGTCGATTAAAATTCAGCATTTGAAAAGAGGAATACGATGGCCACCGTAAAAATCGGTTTTGCGCCGACCCGCCGCAGCATTTTCAGCGCGCCGGACGCAGTGAAATATGCCGATCTGACCCGAAAACGTATGCAAGAGCTTTCGATGGATTATGTGGATATACGGGATATCAACGATGAGGGCCTTCTTTATGACGCCGGAGATATGGAGAAGGTCATCAAAAAGTTTCAGGATGCCGGCGTGGATGGGATTTTTATTCCACACTGTAATTTCGGCACGGAATATATCTGTGCGCGGCTGGCCCAAAAGCTCAACGTCCCCGTTCTGCTTTGGGGGCCGCGTGACGAGCGGCCGGAGGAAGACGGCGTGCGCCTGCGCGACAGCCAGTGCGGTCTTTTCGCAACGGGCAAGGTCCTGCGCCGCTTCGGGGTGCCTTTTACCTATCTGGGTAACTGCCGTTTGGAGGACGCCTCGTTCGCGCGCGGAATGGAACTATTTCTGGCGGTCTGCAACACCGTCAAGACCTTCCGCAATATCAATATTCTGCAAATCGGGCCGCGCCCGTTCGATTTCTGGAGCACCATGTGCAGCGAAGGCGAGCTGCTGGAGAATTTTCATATCCAGCTGGCGCCCATTCCGCTGCCCGAGCTGACCGACGAGATTCGCCGGGTAAAAGCGGAGGGGACGGACGTGCGTGCCATCATGGATTACTGCGGCTGTAACCTGTGTATCAAGGTGGGCGAAGAGGAACTTGAGACCATCGCGGCGCTGAAGATTGCTATAAAAAATCTGGCGGTGAAATACGGCTGCAACGCCGCCGCGATTCAGTGCTGGAACGCCCTGCAGAATGAGATTGGCATCATGCCCTGCGCGGCCAATGCGCTGCTCAACGAGGAAGGCTTCCCGGTAGTCTGTGAAACGGATATCCACGGCGCCGTCACAGCGCTTTTAGTGGAGGCCGCCGGCATGGGCAAGACCCGGAGCTTCTTCGCAGACTGGACGGTTCGCCATCCGGACAATGAAAACGGGGAGCTTTTGCAGCACTGCGGTCCCTGGCCGATTTCGGTCGCAAAAGAAAAACCGACTGTCGGATATCCGCTTGCGTTTCCCTATCCGGGCGCGATGGCCGCGGAGGCAAAACATGGGGAGCTTACAATCTGCCGCTTTGACGGAGACAACGGAAAGTATTCCCTGCTGCTTGGCAATGCCAAGGGCATCGATGGCCCTTATACAAAAGGCACTTATCTCTGGATCGAGGTTGCAAACTGGCTCCGGCTGGAGGACAAGCTCGTACATGGTCCCTATATTCATCACTGCGCGGGTATCCACGGCAATCTCGTGCCGGTATTATATGAGGCCTGCCGGTACATCGGCGTAAATCCGGATCTTTATGACCCGGTCGAGGAGGAAGTTAAGGCGTATATCAGAGGAGAATAATCGAGCTTCGCGGAAGTGCGAGCTCATTTTGGTATGTTGGGGAATAAAGTCATACTTAGGCCAGAAGTAAACACGGGCTTATTCCAGCATTCCCGATAAACCCGGCACATAAAGATACGCTCGTTCTCAAAAAAAACGTAAAGAGTCAGCAAACTCAAGGGTTTGCTGACTCTTTACGTTATGGCGTATGCATGAAGTCAATCGATGGCCCATACCAAAACATACTTGTTTTGGTACTAAAAGTCCGCAATATGCGGACTTTTTCAAATGCGGTTTGAAAACCACCTTTGTTCGGTGGACATTAACTAATGTCCGTGCGAATAAATCACAATGCGATTTATTCGCGGTTTAGCCGCGCCACAGGCATAAATCCCGGAATCTATGCCTGCGTTCTTTGATGTCTGAGTGAATAGTAACGTTGATCAGCGATTTATGTTAGGGTGCAAGGTTTTTCATAGATTTGCTGCAATAATCTTGCCCCCCTAACAAATGAAAAATGCTTTACATACCACGCGGCATCAGCATTTTTCATTTATTCGGTAAACATTAATTAATTTTTTATAAGTTATTATAATATGAATATACAACAATACGCGCACCTATACTCCTTTGCTTTGCAACACGTTGTGTGCATTGCTTACGAGACAGATGCGCGTATATTATGAAGTGTACTGAATAAATGATGTTGATCTGCCGCTTAACCCTTTACGCCGCCCTGTGTCAGACCTCTGACAAACGACTTCTGGAAAATCAGGAACACGACGATCATGACAATTGCGGACATAAGCAGTGCAGCAACGAGGCGCGGATAGTTTGTGCTGAACTGTCCTCTTAAGTTTAACAAGCCGATCGGGATGGTTTTGTTCTTATCGCTCTCGATAAATATCAAGGCGAACATGAACTCATTCCACGCACCCATGGCCGCAAGCAGTGAAGCAGATGCAACAATCGGTTTACTGATGGGCAAAACGATACTCGTAAACACACGAAACGGCGAGCAGCCATCAATAAACGCAGATTCTTCGATTTCCTTAGGCACGCTCAGGAAATACGATCGCATGAGGAACACTGTAAACGGAATCCTGAATGCAACATACGGCACAATAAGTCCCCAAAGCGTATTGTATATGTGCAGTGACTGCAAAAGCTTGAATAAAGCAACCAGATTGACTTCCGGTGAAACCATCAGGCCGCCCATGATGATAAAAAACATCAGGTTCTTAATTTTAAACTCAAACCGGCTGACAATATATGCCGCCATGGCACTGGCAAATATCGAGAAAAATACGGTGGCCACAGTAACAAACACACTGTTCACGAAATAATTGGCAATACCGCTTTTCCATGCCTGTGCGTAATGGAGCCATTGCGGGACTGCCGCAAAGCCCCAGGGATCGGTGAAAAATTCCTTATTCGTCTTTATGCTGGATATGACCATCCAAAGCAGCGGATAGATGATGGCAATCGTATATATTACAAAAACCATGAAAACCAGGAATTTAAAGAAATTACTTAAAAACTTAGTCATATTATGCCACCTCTATTCCTTTCCTGATCTTGAGACGGTGAGCTGGAGAACCGTCAGGATGAAGGTAATGAGGAAAACGAAGATTGCAAACGCGCTGGCATATCCCATTTCATCATTTCTGAAACCATTGCGATACATCATGGTAACGAGCACCTCGGACGCACGCCCCGGCCCGCCGACTGTCATAACATAAACCTCGGTAAACACCTTGTATGCGCCGATGATCGTGATAATGGTTGAGACCAGGATACCTTCCTTGATCTGCGGGATCGTAATCTTAAAGAATATCTGCGCTCTGTTCGCACCATCTATGGTAGCAGATTCAAACAGCTCCTGCGGAACTTTTTGAATTGCAACTATGTCAAGAAGCATTATATATCCCGTATACTGCCACTGGGAGACAAAAATACACGCAAAAAGCGCTGTAGTCGCACTGCCCAACCAGGCATGATTAAACCCTTCATAACCTAACAGTTGAATAATCGCATTTACCAATCCGAAGTTCGGACTGTATATCAGCTGCCACATCAGTCCGATAACCGACATGGAGATGACGGACGGGAGAAAGAGCACAGTCCTGAAAAAGTTCTGATACTTTCTCATAAACTTTTCTTCCAAACACGCCGCAAGTACGAGACCCAAGCCTGTTTGACAAATTATCGAAATAATCGCGTATAATGTATTGTTCCAAATTGCCTGATACATAATCGGGTCGGTAAACATCCTGGTGTAGTTGGCAAACCCCACCCAGTCCTTTGTTGGTGAAAAAGAACTCCACTTATATAGGCTGTTAATAACGCTTTGAACCAGCGGATAGTAGATGAATACGACGATCAGCAGCATTGCGGGGAAAAGAAAAAGGGAAATAATTCGTTTGTCCCTGTAAACTTTCACCTCGACACTCCTCCTTTTTAAAGATAAGGGGGGGAGAGGAAACTCCCCCCCGCTGGTTCTGTTTGCTACTTACGCAGCAGCTGCTTCTTCAGCCGCAACGGTCTTTGCCATTTCCTGGACCTTCGTCATCAGGCCTTCAGGAGTCTGGGTGCCGTCAAAGATTTCCTGGATGCCCGGGAGATACACGTCAGAAATCTTGATGTTGATGTCGGTATCAAGCCACAGCGCCATGCCGGGGGCGGCGGTGATGGCATCAATGCCTCTGAGCAGATAATCTGCGGTGTTTTCGCTGGTGTGTGCGCCCTTGACGGGGGACGGCCACTTTGTAACAGAGATCATGTCTTTCGCGTTTTCAATGGTCAGCAGGCTCTTGATGACGTCAAACGCGACTTCGGGATTCTTGGATTTCGGGGAAATCATGAATCCGTCCGGAGCGCCGGTCAGGTAGTTCTGGCCCTTCTGGCCTTCGATGTCGGGCATTGCGAAGAAGTCCCAGGCTTTGCCTTCGAGCTTGTCGTTGATGCTGGCAAACTCTTCGAGCTCAACATAGACGATCGCGGAATTGCCCATTGCGAAATCTTCCGTCGCCATTGTGTGGGTGATGGCGTTGGAACCGTTGTTGAAATAACCCTTCGTGTTCATGTCGGCCAGCAGCTGGAGGGCCTGAACATAGCCGGGATCGGTGTATTCGCCGGTCGCGGCGACATAGTCTTTTTTCCTGATATCTTCAGGAACAAGCTTGTTGTTTAAGCCGGTGATGTAGTGGCAGCCTGCCCACGGGCTCTGGTTGCCGAACGCGATCGGGGTGATACCGGCGGCTTTGATCTTTTCGCAGACGGTCATAAACTCGGCCCAGGTCTTAGGCACGGTCACGCCGACTTTGTCAAAGATCTCTTTGTTGTACATGAAGAACTTGGCGTTGATTCTCAGGGAAATACCATAGTTCTTGCCTTCGTAGACATACGGCTCAAGGCTGGCTTCCATGAGGGAATCCTTGAACTCTTTGTCGTTTTCAAATGCCGCGGTCATATCCCAGGCATTGCCTGTACGGATAAACTTGTTGGCGAACTCTCCGCACCAGGAGAAGTAGATGTCGGGCTGATCATTGGAGCCCATCAGAACTCTCAGCTTATCCTTAACACCTTCGTCGTCGGTCGCTTCAATGGTGATTTTGACCTTCGGGTTGGCATCTGTATAAGCCTTGAACACTTTTTCAAACCAAGGCGCATAGTCCTCACTGGACCACTTGTGCAGGACTTTGATGTCGCCGGATTTTTCAGCGGGGGCTGCTGAACCGTCTGTGGTAGCGGCTGCTGACGGCGCGGGTGAAGCCGTAGCATCGGCGGTGCCTTTAGCACAGCCGGCGAAGAGGCCGATTGCCAGACACAGTACCAGTAGAGTCGCAAGTACTTTCTTCATGTTTTTCATTTTTTCTCCTCCAACTATAATTTTTCTCCTGGCGTAAACGCCGGGATATAGACAGGTATGTGCGAACGCTTGTCAGGTTCGGAATTAAAACGGTATGTTCTTTGTACGGATACCGAATCCAACTGTGCGCCTTTTGCAGCTTAACCGTCGGGCCCCCCCTTTCGGTCTCACAGCAGAAAACATCAGCGTCTTTACATCCATATCTCCAAAAATACAGCACCCGGGCAGATAACCAAACGAATCTCATGTCAGACGCTGCGTATGGGCTCCGCCGACGTCCTATCAGCCCGGCTTACAGCCAAATGCGGCCAGCCGCTCTTCTTCGTTTATGTTCCTGCACTGTCCGGGCAGGCGGCATACAGGGCGGCGCACACGTACCGCTTCCCCGTATATGCACTTTTTGCTAACAGACCAGATGTTTTGTGACACACCATGGACACACCATGAAGTGTATATGAACAATTTGTTAATCGTGTTCAACTAACAATATAATACATACAAAGACAAATTGCAATAATGAACAAAAAAAATATAACATATTTATTAATTTTGTATTTTTCGTATAATACGGAATTTATTATAATTAATTTCACCAATAAAACTGTAAATGGTGAATATTTTTTGTTTTAATTGTATAGGACCGACTGCAAAACTTATTAGTTTTTTATTGGTAAGTTTGCCATATTCATACAGCATAATGCCGGCCCGCGTTAGCTTATCGTCCTTTTTTGTCCATATAAAAACAGGCGGGGAAGCTTCACCGCCTGTTTTTTCGTCAAAAGATATAAGTGCTTAATTCAGGAATCCGTCGACAATTCTGGCCTCGGCCTCTTCTTCCGTCAGACCAAGTGTCATCAGCTTTATGATCTGTTCGCCTGCAATTTTACCGATGGCCGCCTCATGAATCAGCGCCGCGTCCACATTGTTTGCGGTCAGCTCCGGTATGGCGCTGACCACGCCGCTGTCCATAATGATCGCATCGCACTCGGAGTGGCCGCTGCAGCCGGCGTTTCCGTTTATGACGGAACGAAACAGCTGGCGGGAATGATCCTTCGCGACCGACCGTGAGATCAGACTGGCCCCCGAGCCCTCGCCGTTGAGGTCCACGTTAAAATTTGTTTCGGCATACTGATACCCGTGCGTCATAATCCGTTCCCTTATAATCAACTTGGAGCGAGCCTTCAGCGTGGCACTGGAAACACGCTTTGTTGAGTCAACTCCTTTGATCTGCACCGAGTCGATTTCCATGACCCCGTCTTCCTCAAGCTCGATATATGTTTCCGGGTTAATGATGCGCTTTCCGCTGCCCTCTCCGATGCCGATGTGCTTTTCCTGATAGAATACACGCGCATTTTTTCCAATAAAAAACCGATGAATGCCGTTGTGCTGCGCGCTCTCCTCCCCCTCGGTATGCACACCGCACCCGGCGATGATCGTGACGTCGGCATCTTCTCCGATATAAAAATCATTATATACAAGGTCGGACACATTGCTGTGTGTCACGCACGCCGGAATATACACCTTTTCACCTTTTACGCCCGGGCGCACCGTGATATCAATGCCGGGCTTGTCCTGCTTGGGTGTGATTTGAATACTCTCGGTGGATTGTCTGCCTTCGCAGCCGCCGTCGACGCGGATATTGTACGCGCCCTGCGGCGCTCCCGAAAGATCGGAAACCAGGCTGAGCAGCTTTTCCGTTATCTTATTCATTAGAGTCCTCATCCTTCCGTGGGCAGAATCTGCATCTGTCGGTGTCTCCGGTCAGCTGCGGCAGAATTTCCTCCCGCGGCCCGGACGCCGCGATTTCCCCATCGGCAAGCACGATGATGTCGTCGGCAATTTCGAGGATACGCTCCTGATGGGATATGATGAGGATGGAACCTTTGATTTCGCTTCGCATCTTTTTAAACACGTCGATGAGATTGTTGAAGCTCCAAAGATCAATGCCTGCCTCCGGCTCGTCAAAGATGGACAGCTTCGCCTTTCTTGCCATGAGCAGGGCGATCTCGATGCGCTTGATCTCGCCGCCGGACAGGCTTGCGTTGACCTCTCTGTCTATATAGTCCTTTGTGCACAGCCCCACCTCGCCTAAATAACTGCAAGCCTGTTTCTGCGTAAGGTCCTCGCCCGCCGCCAGGTTTATGAGATCGTGCACGGTGATTCCTTTAAAGCGCACCGGCTGCTGAAAGGCAAACCCGATGCCCAGTTTTGCGCGCGCGGCGATACTCAGTCCAGTTATGTCCACACCGCCCAGCAGAATACTGCCCGAAGTGGGGGTAACGATCCCTGCGATGGCCTTGGCAAGCGTGGATTTCCCCCCGCCGTTGGGACCGGTGAGCACCACCAGCTTTTCCCCTGCGATCTTTATATTGATATTTTTAAGGATTTCCTTTTCGTTTTTAACACTAAACGACAGGTTTTTAAGTTCTAACATCTTGTCCTCCAATTATCCTCCAAAACCGTTTAAAGCAGGCCTTTCGGCAAGCTCTGCTCCACCGGGAAGCCGTTGCCGCACCCCGTATGCCGCGGGGCGTAAGCACGTTCACATTCTGCGCGTTTTTTGTCGAAATTTTGCCCGCCATACCTTATGGTACTTCGGTTTTCATTGTGTGTCAAGGAGCAAGGCGGCGCCTCCCTTGTGGCGCCGAAAAACGCGCAGACGGCAGGCAAAGAGTCATGCGGTCATCCAGCCGGTACATTTTAATCCCATTCATTTGCGCCGCCCTGGATGTTAAAATGTTTTTATTTATGCCATTGCCCGAAATAAATTTCGATAACTGGCATAAAAACGATAAATAACGGGTTTTATCTAAAAATAAGATAATCGCCCATAATTCGACGCTCATTGTTGTTAAAATAGTTCTTGCCAGAAATTTAATAAAGTGGTATAGTGCTATTGTGTAGTAAAGCGGAAAAGACACAGGGATCTTATTACGTATTAAAAGCATTTTGCTTTTGATAGAATACATTTATTTATCTTAAGGGGGTTTTCCAATTGTTGAAGTTTGACGAAGCGAAGTTCCTGAAAAAGGGAACCGACGCGCTTGCGATCAGAAGCGAAGTTGAGAAAATTGTTGACGGTATCTGCGCAAAAGGATATAAGAATATCTTCTTTGTCGGTATCGGCGGAACGATTTCTTATGACTGGCAGATCGAAAGCATCATGAAGTCCATGTCCACCCTCAACTATTATGTTGAAAACGCTGCCGAATTCACGACGCTCGGCAACAAGCATTTCTCCAAGGATTCCCTTGTTATCGTCGACTCCGCGTCCGGCGACACCAAGGAAGTTGTTGCGGCCGTTAAGTTCGCGCAGGAAAAGGGCGCCAAGGTCCTTGGTCTGATCGAAAAAGCCGGCACTCCGCTTGCCGAGCTGGTCGACTACCTCGTGCTCAGCGAAAGCAACCTCAAGATGTACATGGTCGCTTACAGACTCATGTATAACAACAAGGAATTCCCGCAGTACGACAAGTTCTTTGCCGAGCTTGAAAACCTGCCCAAGGCTCTCGTTGAAGTGCAGAAAGCCAGCGACGACAAAGCCGCCGCTTACGCTGCCAAATACAAGGACGAGCCCCTTCAGTACCTCGTGGGCACCGGCAACCTCTATGGCTTTGCTTATTGCACCGCCATGTGCCTGATGGAAGAAATGCTCTGGATGACGACCAAGTCCATCCACGGCGCCGAGTTCTTCCACGGTACCCTCGAAGTCATTGACCGCGATTCCGTCGTCATGCTCTTCAAGGGCGAAGACGCCACCCGCCCGCTTATGGACAGGGTTGAAAACTTCACCAACACCATCTGCAAAAACGTCATCGTGTTCGACACCAAGGACTATGCGCTCAAGGGCATCAGCGAAGAGTTCAGAGGCCTTGTTTCCCCGATGGTCATGTCCGCTGTCTGCTCCAGAATCTGCGCGCATCTGGAAGAGGAGCTCAAGCATCCGATGGCCATCCGCAGATATTACAGAAGACTCGACTATTAAGCCTTCGCACAGTAATTACAGGGGGGCCGTCCCTGGGGGGCGGCCCTTTTGGGTATCATAGCCCGCCATTTGCAGCACTACACGCAAATAATATTGAGTGAGATGACCGTTGAGCGTTTCATGTTCATCGACATGCAGAATATTGGGCTTGATATGATACCGCCGCACCTGAATATCAAAACATTAATAGATGGCTATTGCGGTTAAGCAATAGTCATTTATTAATGGCCGAAGTTGTTTTTTTATGTATATTCTGCGTTTAAAAACCGGAATTATCCTCGTTTTTCCTGCGGCAGGATGTTTTATTTTCTGCCAATGCTGCAATTCATTTTCACGGTTTGCCCCCTGTGCGCGCCAGGTTTGCACGGAAAGGCAGACCCCTTCATTTGAAATCTGAGTCTATATGGCCTTTTTGTTAGGCCGCACATGCGTGCATGTGCAGACTTTATCATAATCATTTCCGATGATTCGACTCCTGCGTTATTTCCGTTGCGGATTCCCGGTTTAGAAAACGCCGCGCTAAAGCTGCGGCGCATTTTTGAAGGCCGGTATCATTATATTGACAGGATATTGTCAAAATCGGTTGTAAAGAAGTGTTGATAATGCGTGTGTTTGAAGAAATTATCAGGGCCCTTTTTAAGGATCTGTAGCGTACTTCTCTTATTACATACTACATAATCTGGGGGTCTTGACGTTAATGACACTATATGATCGAATCAATTCTCTGTCCTTTATCCAGAGCTTTAAAACGCTTAAGGGCAATACGCGTACCACTGTCATATTTGAAATCGTTTATGGTATAGCCAATGTGCTCTACTCTTTCTATCTGAGTCTTTACATGAAAGGCCAGGGCATTACCGACACCCAGATCGGCTACATTATTTCCATCGGTTTTATCTCAAGCGCGGTGTTTGCGCTGTTTGGCGGATTGGTGACCAACAAGCTCGGCAGGAAAAAGACTACCACCATCTTTGAGCTGATTTCATGGCCGCTTTCCATCATTATCTATCTGATCTCAACAAACTTCTGGATGTTCGTGCTGGCCAGAACCATCAACAGCATGAACCAGATCTCCATGGTGGCATGGAATATGATGATTATTGAAGACGCAGATGATACGCAGCGCATCAACGCTTACAATCTGCTCACGATTATCCATACGGCAACCGGCATCATCACGCCCATCGGCGGCGTCATTGTTGCGGCCTACGGCATCATCAAAGCGGAGAAGATTTTCATGATTTTTGCCGCCGTATGTATGCTCGCCTCGATGATTCTGCGAAACAAGTTTTATACGGAAACAAAAATCGGGCAAAAGGTGCTTGACGAGGGCGGGAGCTACAGCATGTCGGGCGTTTTAAAAGGCATTCTGCAGAAGGACGCCATCAAAGCGCTCGTTAAAAACCCGTCGCTTCTCATGATCGTGGGCGTCTATATCATTTACCGCATGTATTATTCCATCGGCTCCATGCTCAGCCTGTATTTTGCGGTCTACCTCACAGAAGTGCTGAAAGTAAACGCATCCATCATTTCTGTTTTCGGCGGGGTCAACTCCTTCGTGCTGTTGTTGCTTTGTGTATTCATCACGCCGCAAATCACCCGAAGGCTGGAAAACAAGTCCATGATCGCCAAAGTACTGATGGTCGGCTTTCTGTTTCAGATTGTCTATGCGGTGCTCATGGTGGTCATGCCGGTCAACAACCTTGTTTTTGTGACCATTGCCATTGTGCTGTACGCCATTGGTTTTGGAATCGGCCGGACGTACTCGGATTCCATGCTTGCAAGCAGCACCGAGCAGATTGCGCAGGATCGGGCGGGCGTGTATTCCCTGATCAACACCATGGTTTCCTTCTCGAGCATCATCATGGGCTCCGTATCCGGATTTTTATATGTCATTAACCCACATCTGATTTATATCATAACGATTGGAATGTTAACCATAAACGTGATTATCTTATTGTTTTATACAAGAAGACCGGAAAACTCAAAATTGGAAAGTAACGGATGAGAGGTTGCGTCCTGCGCAAACAGCGCGCTGTCTTTTATCACAGGCAGGCGCGCGCCGAGGCACAGGATGTTACAGAAAGTAAGAGGTCTGCATGTTAACGAAAATAGCCGACTGCACAGGACTTACGTCCTTTGTTCAAGGCTTCAAAAGTTTAAAGGGAAACACCCGCACATCGGTAGTTTTTGAAATCGCGTTCGGGGTATCGAGCGTTTTATACAATTTCTATCTCAGCCTTTACATGAAGGCGCAGGGCATCACCGACGAGCAGATCGGATATCTGATCTCGCTGGGCTTTTTATCCAGCGCTGTCTGCGCCCTTTTTGGCGGCTTCATTACAAACCGGCTCGGCCGCAAAAAAACCACATACATCTTCGAGCTGATTTCCTGGCCGGGCTCGGTCATTTTATACCTGCTGTCCAATAATTTCTGGATGTTCGCCCTTGCAAGGATTGTAAACGGCGCATTTACGATATCCCAGGTCTCCTGGAACCTGATGATCCTTGAGGACGCCGACGACCAGCAAAGAATCCACGCATTTAACCTGATGACCATTATCAACATGGCCCTGGGCATCATCACGCCGATCGGCGGCATGATTGTCAGCGCCTACGGAGTTGTCAATTCCGAAAGAGGCTTTCTGCTCTTTGCAGCCGTCGCGATGATTACCTCCATGACCATGCGCAATAAGGTCTATACCGAAACCTCGGTCGGTGCGAAAATTCTGACGGAAAACAAAAGCGTGCCCGCGCGGCAGGAACTGAAGGGGCTCATGCAGATGGGGTCCTTTAAGGCGCTGTTTTCCAATGCTTCCATCATGCTTGCCGTGGTAGCCATGCTTTTGCACAGCATATTTTTCACAATCGGTTCCCACATGAGCCTCTACTTCGCCGTTTATTTTACTGAGGTCCTGAAGTTTGATCAGGCCGCCGTATCCGTTATAGGCGGGCTTAACTCTGCGGTGCTGCTCATCGTATGCGTATGCCTTAACCCGGTCATCAGTAAGAAAGTAACCGGGCTCAACGGCATGGCGGTCATTCTGATTATCAGCATCGCGCTTAAAATTGTTTTCTCGGTCATGGCAATCGCAATGCCGGTGGGCAGCTTCCTGTATGCCTGCATCGCCATAATCATTTACGGCGTAGGCTACGGCATGGGCAGCTCCTATACCGACGCCATTGTGGCAAACGTTACCGAGCACGTTGAAAAGGACCGGGCCGGCATTTACGCCATCAACTATATGCTGTCCTCGATACTGAGTATGGTCATCGGGTCGGTGTCCGGATATCTCTACAGCAGTAACCCCCAATCTATTTACACCATGTCCATCATTATCTTGGCCATCAGCGCGCTGCTGCTTGCCATCCTGATGGGACTTTCCAAAAAAGGTAAAAAAGCCGTTATTTCATAAGCCTTGTCGGCAGGCAATTTTGCAAAGGAGCAAGTTGTGTATGAGCATGAACTGGGGCAGTGCGAACATTGTCGCCTCTGTAAAACATCTGAAGGGTAACACGCGTACTTCCGTTGTTTTTGAGCCGATGTGGTCGATCCCCTTTGTTTTTTATAACTTCTATTTAAGCCTGTACATGAAAAGCATGGGAATCAGCGATGTGCAGATCGGCATTCTCATTGCCGTCGGCCATATTTCGGGGATCCTGTTTTCCATGATCGGCGGCATTGTGACCGATGCCCTCGGGAGAAAAAAGACCTCGCTGCTCTGCGGACTTATCGGCTGGCCGGGCTCGGTGCTCATTTACCTGTTTGCGCATAGCTTCTGGATGTTTGCCCTCGGCTTTCTGATAAACGCCGTCACGCGCATCAGCACGATTTCCTGGACGCTCATGGTCGTTGAAGACGCCGACGACCAGCAGGTCATGTCCGCGTTTAATCTTCTGAGCATCATTGATATCTGTGCCGGCGTCTTTACGCCGCTTGCCGGTCTGCTGGTCGGTTATCTGGGGCTCGGCGGCGCGGAAAAGCTGTTTTTTATTTTCGCAATCATTTTTATGACCGCGCAGATGGTGCTCAGAGACCGGCTGTATACCGAAACGAGCATGGGAAAAACAATTATAAAAAAGAGGGCCGAGCAGAAAAAATCCTCCGAACCCAAACAGGGGCTTTACCGTCAGACCTTTGAGGCGCTGCGGGAAAACCCCAAAGCGATCCTCGTGATCGTCCTGAACATTCTGTTTAACGTATATATTCTGCTTGGGTCCTATTCCAGTCTGTACTTTGCGCCGTATCTGACTGAGGTGCTGCGCCTGGACCAGTCGGTCATTTCCATCGTCGGAAGCATCTACTCGATTGCCATGCTGATCGTTTTCATTCTGGTCGTACCCGCAATCAGGGGCTTTAATAAACTGTCTGTACTGCTGTGGGGACTTTGCATCCAGATTGCGTCGATGACGTTGTTTATTTTTATGCCGGGCGGCAGCTTCATGATGGCAGCGTTTGCCGTTGTCATGCTGTCGGTAGGCGCGGGTATTTTTCGGCCGTTTCTGGACACGGTGCTCGCGGAGGCAACCTATGGCAGCCAGCGGGCCGGCATATATTCCCTGTTTAACACCGTCATTTCCATTCTCAGCGCGTTGGCGGGCGCTATTTCCGGATACTTCTACGCGCTCAATCCGCGCTTGCTTTATGCTTTTTCAATACTGATTCTGAGCTTGTGTGTGATCACAGTCTGCTTTTCAGCCAAGCTTAGCCGCAAGAAAGAAGCATAAACGCCCCCACCCCGCACGAAAGCCTGAGCAAATCAAACCCCCCATCAAACCATTGCAGCTGTTGTGTTTTTGATCTGCTCATCAGGTATTATGTTATGACAGCGAAGGCTTTCCATCTGGAACGCCTTCGCTGTTTTTTCATGATTATGTGCAATTTGAATGTCTGTGTTCTCATCCGTCATGCAAAAATGTGCATGTACAAAACGGTTCCGATGAACCCCCAGGAGGTGCCCAGGCAGGCGCCGGAAAGCACATCGCGGGGATAGTGCATGCCCACATAGATGCGTGTCAGTCCCACCAGCAGCGCCGTAAAATACAGCAGAACACACAGTCCTGTTCCGGCTTCAAAGCAGCGGCCCAGCAGCGTCGCCATGAAAAACGCCTGGCTGGTATGCCCGCTTGGAAAGGAATATCCGCGCGCCTTCGTGCCCACGATGCGAACCCCTCTCAGCTTGTCAAACGGCCGCGCCCGGTTGATTACGGTCTTGATCATCTCAACAACAAACCAAAGCGACAGCGTCCCGAAAACCAGCTGGTAGGCAAGCAAATGGTTTTCCGTAATAAACAGTACGGGTGCAATGGCAAATGCCGTCACCCCGTTTCCCAGTTGTGTAAACAAAAGCATCGCCATATCGATCCAGCGCGGCCGCGATCCCGGCCGGTTGAAAAAGGAAAAAAAAGCCGCGTCTACACGCTGCCCCGCCGTCCACACAAGCGAGATCGACAGAAGCGCAAACAGTAATAAAATCCCCACAAGCGCCTTGTTCGACTCCGCCGCGCGCAGCAGTGTTTTCCAAATGGTATGCGGTACAAACGCCGCGCACAGGCCCGATACAAGCAGTACCAGCAGCAGCCAGTACGTAGGTTTGACCGACGCAAGCCATCCGCTCAGCTGTGCGAATGTCGCGGACATTCGGCTTTCCTTGGGAAAAATGAAATGTGCTTTCATGTGTCTGCCCCCGGGCTGCCCTGCTTTTGCGCGGCTTTCGGCCCGCCCATTACCGTGATTGCCCGCGCATGCAGTCCGATATGCAGGTTTCCCTCCCCCAGCGCGTTTCCGTCAGCCATAATCTGCATTGCGGGCTCGGTCTCAATATCGAGACTTCTAACCAAAAAGCGTCGGATGCGCGGATCCTCCTTTCCGTCGGTGCGCTTGAGCGCATAGCTTATCAGGTCGAGCTTGCTGAGGTTTGCAAAAAAAATCACGTCGAGCAGTCCGTCCTGAAATGAGGTTTTTTCAGCAAAAGGATAATGCCTTCCCACAAAGGGCATGTTTGCCACCATGACCACATGACCGGGCTGGCTGATCACCTGTCCGGAGTCAAGCGACAGCCTGATCTGCGCCGGAGGAGACTCGGCAAGCGTAGCCAGAAACTCCCCGATGCGCATGAGGTTTCCATGCTGAATTCCGTCGCTTGACGGAAAAAGCGCGGAAACAAGACCCACCGAGCAAACTTCAAAAAAAGGCAGGCTGCACTCCCCGCAAGTAACGACCCCCGCATCCACCTTCAGACGCCGGCCTGTTCGCAGCAGAGCTACGGCATCGGAAACGGAAGCGGGAATACCCAGGCTCAGGGCGATGTTATTCTGTGTTCCGGTCGGGATAATCCCAAGCAGGCTCGGAATTCCCACGAGCTGCCTTGCCATGGAGGATACCGTGCCGTCGCCGCCGCACACAATAAACATCCTGACCCCTTGCGCAAGTGCCGACGCCGTCATTTCTTCAAGGTCGCAGTCCGGTTTTATCAAAAAAACCTCGGGAATAAATCCCCACGCCTGCAAGTGGTCAAGCGTTTCCATCAGGCGCGCCTGCGGATTCCCCCCGGCTCCGGACAGTGGGTTAAAAATAAGCTTTACGCGCCTGCGGCGCTTATTCCAGCGGATGGGTTCCACCGGCCTTCCCCCCTCCAGCGCTTCGCTACAAAAATCATACTGTTTGATAGTCCACAGCGTGCGGATTTTTGAAAATGCGGCATAAAAACCACTTTGTTCAGTGGACATTATTATACGCAAAGGCAATCTTTTCATTCTCCGCGCGTTTGCCGGCGTCTGACTTTTTTGCGGACAAGATGTACTATTTGACTGCCTGTCTGAATATTTTTTTGATGACAGGGGTGAATAAGATGACGAAGGCAGCAGCCGCGCCGCAGACTGTGTTTCAGGGGCTGAGCAAAAACGAGGTAATCGCGTCAAGGCAGCAGCATGGCAGCAACGCGCTTGTAAAGCAGAAAAGGACTACTTTTTTAAAGCAATTTTTTGAAAATTTCAATGACCCTATTATAAAAATTCTGCTGATCGTACTGATGATCAACGTTGTATTTTTGTTTCAGCGTTTTGAGTGGTATGAGTCAGCCGGCATCGCGGTCGCAATTTTTTTGGCGACCTTTGTGTCCACTTTGTCCGAATATGGAAGCGAATCCGCTTTTGAACGGCTTCAGCAGGAAACTGAAACCATCAAATGCCGGGTCGAGCGGCTGGAAGGCATCGCAGAAATCCCTATAAACGACGTCGTGGCGGGCGACTACGTGCTGCTTCAAGCCGGAGAGCGCATCCCCGCCGATGGCATTATCATCTCGGGAAGCCTGCATGTCGATCAGTCCGCACTCAACGGAGAATCCAAGGAAGCCGAAAAATTCCCCACTGCGGATGCGCCAAATACGCGGGACGCGGGCGGCTTTCTGCTTAAAAACAGGCTGTTTCGCGGCAGCATCGTGTGCTCGGGCGAGGGCGTGCTGCTGGTAACCGGCGTCGGCGGAGCAACCTTTTACGGCACCATTGCGCGCGACGTGCAGGACAGAACGCGGCAAAGCCCGCTCAAGCTGCGCCTGCAGACGCTTGCCGGTAAAATCAGCTTGTTTGGATATCTCGGCGCGGCCACGGTCGCCGCAGCGGACCTGTTTAATTCCATCGTCATGGATCAGGGCTTTGACCCGGCCCGGATGGCGGCGCTCATCAAAACGCCGTCCTCCCTCGTTGCCGTCGTGCTGCATGCCGTAACGCTCGCCATCACCGTCATCGTGGTGGCGGTTCCCGAGGGACTGCCCATGATGATTACCGTTGTTCTGTCCTCTAACATGAAGCGGATGCTTAAAGACAATGTCCTTGTGCGAAAGCTGGTCGGCATAGAAACCTCCGGCAGCCTGAATATCCTGTTTACAGACAAAACCGGCACGATTACGAAGGGAAAGCTTCAGGTAAGCTCCTTCACAGACGGCTCCGGGAAAAAATACAACTCGATGCCGGAGCTGAAAAAGTGCCCGGGACTGTGCAGGCTCTTTGAGCTGTCCGCGTTTTATAACACAAGCGCCGCCATAGGCTCGGAGGATAAAAAACACGCCGTCGGCGGAAACGCGACCGAACGCGCTCTGTTTGACTTTGCCCTTGACGGCGGGGCGCCGCAAAAAAATGTCCGCGTGCTGTCCCGTTTGCCCTTTAACAGCCAGAATAAGTTTTCTCTGGCTGAAATCATGGCAGGCGGAAGCAGCCTGACCCTTATCAAGGGCGCGCCGGAAAAAATTCTGCCGCGTTGTGCGCAGTATTACGATGAAACCGGCGCACGCCGTCCCTTGTCCGGCACCGCGCTCAGCGCACAGACGGATGCAATGGCATCAAAGGCCGTTCGCCTGCTCGCTCTTGCGGCAGGCAGCGGGCAAATAAATCCGGTGGGGGGAGTAAAGGACCTGACGCTCATCGGTATCATCGGAATACGCGACGGCCTGCGCCGCGAGGCCGCGGGCGCTATCCGCCAGATCACAAACGCCGGCATTCAGATTGTTATGATCACGGGCGACAACCGGGAAACAGCCGCGGCCGTCGCCTGCGAAGCCGGCCTGATGCGCGAAAATCAGCCGCAGGCGGTTATGACCGGCAGCGAGCTTGGCGCGCTGAGCGATGTACAGGTTAAGAAGCTGCTGCCCCGGCTGCGCGTGGTCGCGCGCGCGCTTCCGTCGGACAAGAGCCGGCTCATTACGCTGTCTCAGGAAATGGGACTGGTGGCCGGAATGACGGGTGACGGAGTCAACGACGCGCCGGCGCTGAAAAAGGCGGATGTGGGCTTTGCCATGGGCAGCGGCATGGAAATTGCAAAGCAGGCGGGCGATATCGTCATCCTCGACGATAATATCCAGTCCATTGCAAAGGCGGTTTTATACGGACGCACAATCTTTAAAAGCATACGCAAGTTTATTATCTTCCAGCTGACCGTCAACCTGTGCGCCATGACCGTGTCCATTGTAGGCCCGTTTATCGGCGTGGATACGCCGGTCACGGTGCTTCAGATGCTGTGGATCAACATGGTCATGGACACGCTTGCCGGGCTTGCCTTTTCCGGCGAGGTCCCACTCAAGGAGTACATGAACGAACCTCCCAAAAAAAGGGATGAGCCCATTATGAACCGATACATGTGGAATCAAATTTTATTTACCGGCAGCTATACCTCGGTGCTGTGCCTGCTTTTTCTGAAGCTGCCCGCCATCAGACAGTTTTTCCGCCTGTCTGAAAATAACGCCTACCTCATGAGCGCGTTCTTCGGCTTTTTTATCTTCGCGAGTATCTTTAACAGCTTTAACGCCCGCACGAACCGCCTGAATCTGCTCGCATATATCTGGCGCAACCGCTCTTTTGTCATTATTATCAGCCTGATTGCCACCGTACAGCTGATGCTTATTTATTTTGGCGGCAGCCTGTTCCGCACGATCGGGCTTTCGGCGGCGGAGCTTCAGACCGTACTGCTTTTAGCCTTTACCGTGGTGCCATGCGATTTGTTCCGAAAAATTCTGCTGCGCATAAACGGACACAAAGGAACCGTTTGAACCTCTCAAAAAGTCGTCTGACACCCGCAAAAAAGCTGCCCCCACCGGGGGCAGCTTTTCAGTCTGTTAATAAACCATCCACGTATACTCATAGTTTGTTTTTTCGGCGACATGCGCGTCGAAAAAACTCCATAGCCCGCCGTGTGGACGGAGAAACCGGGGGGTTCGAGCGAAAAACCTCTGGTTTTTCGCTCGTGCATAGGGGGCACAGGGTACCCCCTATGCGACGTGTCGATTTTATCGACACGTTCAAAAGCTGCCCCCACCGGGGGCAGCTTTTGTAAACGCGATCACGGGATATTCTCGCTTAGGAGGCGCTGTCCCCGTCCGCGCAGGGCTCATCCGCCCCTTTGTTCTTCCACACATGCATCCATTTGCCCCTGCGAAAACGAACCAGACAAATCGCCCCGCGCACGGCAAGATCGAGCGCCATGGGAATCCACGCGCCCGTAAGTCCCATATGGAAAACGTGCACCAGCAAAAACGTAAGCGGCATACGCACGACCCACATGCCGATAACCGTCGTATAAAACGGAAAGCGGGTATCGCCCGCGCCCCGGAATACCGCCGCATAAATAATAAAATACGCGAAAAGCGGCTCTGCAAGCGCTTCGATTTTGAGCACCGTCGAGCCCATCGCAATCACCGCGGGGTCCGGGGTAAACAGTCCCATCAGCTGACTTGAAAAAATGAACATCAGCCCGCCCGTTACCGTCATGGCGATCATACCGTAAATACCGCACAGCCGCGCATACTTGTACGCAAGCTCCTTTTTATCCGCGCCGAGAAGCTGGGCCGCCAGCGTCATTGCCGCGGTGGAAAGGCCAAAAACAGGCAGATAAACAATCGCCTCCGCGGTGTTGGCCATAAAATGTGCCGCAAGCTGCGTGGTTCCAATGCCGGTGACGACGGAAACATACACGATCTGCCCGAAGTTGAGCAGGCCGCTTTCAAAGGCGCTTGGCAGACCGAGCCGCACTGTGTCCTTTAGAATAAAGCCGTCCGGCCTGTAATCTCCCCGCACGGTCAGCCCGATGGGCAGCTTTTTATTAAACACGGAGGCCAGCAGCATCATGCCGGCCACAACGGTGGAAACAGCGGTGGATACCGCAGCGCCCGTAACGCCCAGATCTGCACCCCACATGGTAAAGGTTGCCCCGAACACGTTCAACTCGCGCGTGGGGAAAATGAGAAAGAAGTTGAGCCCGGCGTTGACCACATTTGCAAGCGTATTGTAGATCAGGGGCGTTCTGGTATCTCCCGCGCAGCGAAGGATGACCGAGCACATCAGCATTGCCGTATTGAAAATAAAAAATGCCGCCACGATACGCAGATAAATCACCGCGTCGGGTATAATGTTCTGCTGCGCGCCCATCATACCCGGAAGCATTCCGGAAACGATCTCCGTGACGAGTGTGACCAAGCCCCCAAATACAAAAATGGTCAATACCGCCTGACGGATGATTTTTTTTGCCTGTTCTGTGTCGCCCGAGCCGATATACCGCGCCGCCTGTACGGAAAAGCCGATCGCGACCGCGTTTGTGATGCCGTTTATGAGCGCAATCAGCGTCGTGCTGACTGTCACGGCGGCCGCCGCCTCCGTTCCCACAAAGCCCAGCATGGCGGCATTGACATATTGCATCATCGTAAGCAGGATCTGCTCGGCTACCGCCGGCCCCGCCAAATTCAGAATTGCTTTGGAAGGCTTGACGTTCATGTCAAGCAGGTTCACTGTCTTTGGCAAACTGAAACCTCCTGTGTCTGTCCCGCGGGCTCATTTGGGGCCCCGAACGATACGTGTTGTGTTTATATTTTTTATAATGGAAAGGCCCGCTTTTCTGTACACATGTACGAGTCTGTCTTTTCGCCCGTTTGGGCGCTGTTTTTAAAGTCTCTCCGGAAGCGCCTTTTACAAAGCCTGCACGCTGTCGGCGGTTTTGGCCGGTATACTGGCATTCTTCCAAACCTCCAGCCATCTGCGTTTCTTGAAACGGATCGCGCACAAAATCCCGCGCACCGTCAGATCAAGCGCCATCCCGATCCACGCGCCCGTAAGTCCCATATGGAAGAAGTGAACCAGCGTAAAGGCGATGCTCATGCGCACGACCCACATGCCCACCACGGTGATATAAAACGGAAACCGCGTATCTCCCGCGCCGCGGAATGTGCCGAAAAGCACAATGGACATCGCAAAAAACGGCTCGGCCAGCGCCTCGATGCGCAGTACCCGCGCGCCAACGGCTATGACCGCCTGATCGGGCGTAAATATGCCGATGAGCTGACGCGGAAAAAGAAACATCAGCACCCCCGCCAGCGTCATGATGACAACGGAATAAAGGGTGCACAGTCTTCCGTATTTATAGGCAAGCTCTTTTTGCCCCGCCCCCAGCGCATGCGCCGTCAGCGTGGTCGCCGACAGGGCAAACCCGAACGCCGGCAGATAGGCGATGGACTCCGCCGTCACGCCAAGCTGGTGCGCCGCAAGCGCAGTTGTGCCCACGCTCGCCACAAGCATTGTCAGCGCGACCTGCCCGAGTGAAAGCGTCACGCGTTCAAACGCATTGGGAAGCCCGATACTCAGCATGCTTTTTAGGATCTGCCAATCCGGCCTGTAATCTCCGCGCAGGGGGATACGGATCGGCGAACGCTTGATAAAAATCGAACCGACGAGCATACTGCCCGACACAATGGTGGAAAGCGCCGTGGACAGGCCCGTGCCCGATACGCCCATTCCCGCTCCCCACATGGTAAACGAGGCGCCGAACACCGTAATCTCCCTTGTTGGGAAAATAAGCAGGAAATTTCCGATAATGTTGAGGATGTTTGTCAGCAGGTTAAAAAACATCGGGGTTTTTGTATCGCCCGCACAGCGGATGATGTTTGAGGAGACAATAATGGCCGCATTGAACAGAAAAACAGACGACATATAGCGCATATAATTGACCGCATCGGGTATAATTGCTTCCTCCGCGCCCATCATCCGCGGCAGCGCGCCTGAAATGCTCTCCATAAGTACGGTTGAAAAGACGCCGAAGGCCAGAACAAAAACCATCGCCTGGCGCACATTTTTCTTTGCCTGCTCAGGCTCACCCGCGCCGATATGCCGCGCGACCTGAACGGCAAAGCCGATGGCGCCCGCGTTCATCAGGCCGTTCATGAGCATGATAAGCGAAGTGTTGACCGCCACCGCGGCCGTCGCCCGGGCGCCCAGAGAACCAAGCATGGCGGTGTTCACATACTGCACCATGGTTTGCAGAAGCTGCTCGACAATCGCCGGCCACGCCAGGTGCAGCACGATTTTTGAGGGCTTCATGCTTGTATCCAGCAGATTAAATTCTTTCTGTGCCAAAAAGTAACCTCCTTGTCCGGGGCTTTTCCAATCGCAGCCGTTGTGCCGCGCTGCGGACGAGAAATTCAAATTGTACCGATTTTGATATGCCCGCTAAACACGAATGTTCGCCGTACGGTTTGCCGCCCGGGAATTAAACCGACAGACCGGCAGCTATATGATAAAGGATGGGTATCACAAGCGCGGGCAGAAGATTCGCTGTTTTAATTTTTGTAAAGCCGAGGAAGTTAATGCCGATACACATGACAATGGCGTATCCGACGGTAAAAAGCGAGCCGTTTAGTTCCGGCGTAAGCAGTGGCGCCAGCTGCGCCGCTAAAAGCGTAAGCCCGCCCTGCAAAATAAAAACCGGAATGGCCGCAAACGCCACGCCGATGCCGAGCGAGGAGGCAAGGACGAGCGCACAGACAAAGTCAAGCCCGCTTTTCACAAACAGTATGCTTGGGTCTCCGCGCAGTCCGTCGGCAAACGACCCCATAATCGTCATCGCGCCGACGCAGAAGATAACCGAAGCGCTGATCAGTCCATTGGAAAAGTTTCCGCTCTGCCCCGTTTTCTTCGCGATCCATTTTCCAAGGGAGTCGAATCTGTCCTCAATACGCAGCAGCTCCCCGAAAAGCGTTCCCAGCACAAGACTGAAAAGCATCAGAAGCCCCCCGCTGCCTGTCAGTTTTCCTTGCGCATCCACGCTGAGCATATTCGTTAATACGCCGCTGATGCCGATGATCAGGACGGAAAGCCCGAGCATCTTCATCAAAGCCTCCTCAAGTCTTTGAGGCAGCCCTTTTTTGATCAGCGTTCCCGCGGCGCCGCCGAGAATAACCGCGGCTGTGTTTACCAATGTTCCCGTCATGCTGTTTCTCCTCATTTTTCTGAAGTTGCGGCAAGCTCCGTCCGGTGGTATGATGTTAGATGAAAGTGCTTTAAAGAAAAGAGGCTTTTTTATGGAGCTGATCGATATCTCCGTCCCGTTTTCCCCGGGGCTGCCCGTTTATCCGGGAGATCCGGCGCTTGAGATCAGCCCGCACCGTGAAATTGCCCAGGGTTCGCCCGTCAATACGTCCATCCTTCGCTTCGGCTCGCATACCGGAACGCATATCGACGCGCCCCGCCATTTTTTTGAGGACGGACCGGCTCTTGACGAGCTGCCGCCCGAACGCTTTATCTGCCGGGCAATTGTGACCGAAATGACCGAAAACACCGAAATTACCATGCGGGATGTCGCCTGTCTTGACCTGCTTGCCGGCGACGCCGTGCTGTTTAAAACCCGCGGCCGGATGGGTAAGCTATCGCTTCAGGACTGTTTTCTGTCAGGCGCGGCGGCCGGTCTGCTTGTGCAAAAAAAAGCAGGCATTGTCGCAACGGAATGCCTATCCATTGATGCTCCCGACAGCGCGTATTTCCCCGCGCACCGGACGCTTTTGCGCAGCGGGGTCCTCATTCTTGAAGGGTTGGATCTTACGCGCGCGCAGACAGGCATTTACACGCTCATCGCCCTTCCTCTGGGCATTCCCGGAGGAAACGGATGCCCGGTGCGTGCCGTTTTGATGCGTCCATAAAAACTATGTATAAACCATATCACACACAGGAGGACCCGCATGAAAGAACTGTCAGACCTGTTTTGGACCTTTTGCCGCGTAGGCGGACTCACCTTCGGCGGCGGCTACGCCATGCTGCCCATGCTCCGGCACGAGGTCGTGGGCAAGCGCGGCTGGGCGACGGATGAGGAGATGCTTGATTACTACGCGATCGGCCAGTGTACGCCGGGCGTCATCGCGGTCAACACCGCAACCTTTGTCGGCTACAAGCAGCGCGGGATCGCGGGCGGCATTTTTGCGACCGCGGGCGTCATCTTCCCGTCGCTTGTCATTATTATTTTAATTGCCGCCTTTATGCGCAACCTAACCGGCAACGCGACGCTGGGGCACGCCTTCGCGGGCATCCGCGTGTGCGTTGTTGTGCTCGTCATGAACACCATCGTAAACCTGTGGAAAAAAAGCATGGTGGACGCGACCGCCTATTTCTTATTTTTTGCGGCGCTGGCCGCGTCGCTGTTTACCTCGCTGTCCCCGATCTATATCGTGCTGCTGGCCGCCGTTTCCGGCATTTTGGCCGGCCGGCTGAAAGGCGGGGTCGAATGATTTATCTTCAGCTGTTCTGGGAATTTTTTAAAACCGGCCTGTTCGCCGTCGGCGGGGGAATAGCCACGCTTCCGTTTTTAACCGACATTTCCGACCGGCTGATGTGGTTTGACCGCGGGCAGCTTGCCGATATGGTGGCCATTTCGGAATCCACGCCCGGCCCGATCGGCGTCAATATGTCCACCTACGCGGGCTATCACACCGCGGGCCTGGCAGGCGCGCTGGTGGCTACGGCGGGTCTTGTCCTGCCGTCCGTCATCGTGATCATACTCATCGCGAAATTCATGAGCCATTTCAGTCAGAATCCGCTGGTGCGCTCGGCCTTCTACGGCCTGCGCCCGGCAGTCGCCGCCATGATAATGATGGCGGGCGTCGAGGTGGCTAAAATATCTATTCTGACCATCGGACGCTATCTGGAAACGCACCGGTTGACCGACCTTTTCGACTTAAAACCGCTCACGCTCTTTTTAGTTCTGGCTGCCGCGACGTTTTTTCTTCGCAAAAAATCCGTCCACCCGGTGGTCTATATCGCGGCATCCGCGGCCGTCGGTATCCTGTTTAAACTATAACCGCATTTTTCACATAAACCAAAGTATACGCCGGCCGCAGGACAAAAGCAACCCCGATAAAACGATATGATATGTTTCATCGCGATTACGTTGCTGTTTGTACAGACCGGCGCGGCCGGGATTTTCCCATTTCCGGGTGATAAAAGGGTGATTTGATATGAATGATCGGGCGTTTGCCTGCTGCTTCACAGGCCACCGGGTCCTGCCCGCCGGTAAAACGGATGAAATCCGCTGTCGGCTTGAAGATACGCTTGAAGACCTCATCGGGCAGGGCGTTTCATTCTTCGGCTGCGGCGGGGCGCTGGGCTTTGATCTGCTTGCCGGCGAGACCGTTTTAAAGCTGCGCGAAAAGCACCCGCATATTAAGCTCATTATGGTGCTTCCCTGCCGCGGGCAGGATAATAACTGGAGCGATGTGCAAAAGCGGCGCTACGCGTCGCTGACATCCCTGTGCGACAAGGTGCGCTGCCTGGCCCCCGCCTACCACCCCGGCTGCATGCGAATCCGCAACCAATACCTTGTCAACCATGCGGATTTCTGCGTGGCCTATCTGACGGGTACCTCGGGCGGCACTTTTTATACGGTCAATCTCGCACGTGACGCGGGGCTTACCGTTATAAACCTCGCAACCTGAAAAAGGCATTCCCGTCGTCCGGTGGGAATGCCTTAATAAACATTTGCAGTATGCGGCGGTGCGCAGCGTCAAAACGCATCCGAAAGGCGGTCAGAAATATGCTCTATCAGCAAATCCCGTCAACCGCGCTTACGGTGTCCAGGCTATGCCTGGGTACAACCAATTACGGCGGAAAACACGACGAACGCTTTTGTTTAAACCAGCTCGACCGCTTCGCGGATGCGGGCGGCAGCTTCATCGACACGGCCAACCTGTACGGGACCGGCCCGCAGCAGCGCTCGCTCAGCGAAAAAATCATCGGCCGGTGGTTTTGCTCGCGCAAAAACCGGCACGGCATCGTGCTCTCAAGCAAGGGCGCGCACAACAGCCCGTCAGATCCCGGACTCAAACGCGTAAGTCCCGAGGATATCGAGCATGATCTGAGCGAAAGCCTTAATAATCTTCAGACCGACTATATTGACCTGTATTTCCTTCACCGGGACGACGAGCGCGTTCCGGTTGCCACACTCATTGACTTTTTAAATGAGAAGATACGGCAGGGTAAAATCCGTTTTATCGGCTGTTCAAACTGGTCGCGCACACGCCTCGAGCAGGCAAACGAATACGCGCGCGCCAGCGGTCAGGCGGGCTTTACATCAAACCAGCTGATGTGGAGCCTGGCGCGCATCAATTCAGATAAGCTCGAGGATAAGACGCTCGTTGCCATGGACGCCGATTATCTGGCCTTTCATAAACGCACCGGGCTTCACGCAATGGCCTACTCGGCGCTGGCCAAGGGGCTTTTCATGCGCCTTGACGCCGGCGTCCCCTTGACCGAAAAGGCAAAGCTGCGCTACGTAAGCCCTGAAAATACGCGTCTGTTTGAAAAAATCAGAGACGTTTCCGCCCAAACGGGCATCCCGATCACCGCGGTCTGCCTTCGCTATTTCGAGTATCAGGGCTTTGCCGCAACCCCCGTGGTGTCGCTCAGCTCGGACACGCAGCTGCGCGAAGCGCTCGACGCATACAGCTTCGACGCCCGATTGCTCGAACCTTTTTTTGATGAGCTGGGTTTTTAATTCTTACAGTGCGGACGTTTCTTCCGGTTTATTCCCGGCGGTAAACACCTTTTCAGCCCTGTATGAGCTGCGCACAAGCGGCCCGGAAACGACGAACCTAAATCCAAGTCCGTACGCTTCCTCCTCGTATGCTTTAAACAAATCCGGATGCACATATTCCTTTACGGCAATGTGGTTTTTTGAGGGCGCCAGATACTGGCCGATTGTCAGAATATCACAGCCGGCGTCTCTCAGATCAATGAAGGTCTGCGTCATCTCCCCGCGCGTTTCGCCCAGACCAACCATGATGCCCGACTTTGTCAGAATGGAGCCGCCGAGCGCCTTGATATCCTTGATGACGGCCAGCGACCGCTCATAAACGGCAAGCGGGCGAACCTCCTTATATAGCCTTGGTACAGTTTCAATATTGTGCCCGATGATTTCAGGTTTTGCGTCCGTCACAAGCCGCAGCGCCTCCCGGTCTCCCTGAAGATCGGAAATAAGCACCTCGACGGTGGTGCCCGGCGACAGCTTTTTGATTTCCTCGATCACGCTGTGAAACTGACCTGCGCCCCCGTCGGGCAGGTCGTCGCGCGTAACCGTGGTGATGACCACATGCTTGAGCTTAAGCTCCGCAACCGCCCGGGCGATGTGTTCAGGCTCGCTCGGATCAGGCGGGGGCGGCGTCCCCTTTGTCACCGAGCAGAAGCGGCAGTTTCTCGTGCAGATGCTTCCGAGTATCATAAATGTAGCCGTTCCCCGGCCGAAGCACTCCAGCAGGTTCGGGCAGTCCGCCTCCTGACAGACCGTATGTAAGGACAAGCTGCCCAGGACGGCTTCCACCTTTTTCCTGTCGCCTACATTTGAAAGGCGCATCCGCAGCCATTCCGGTTTTCCTGTAATCATGATCCCCGCCATTTCTCCGCGCGCCGCATTTAATCCGCGTCCATCCGGCCGCGCGGGTAAAATGGACGCGCTATTTTAAAATTGATGCCCGATATGTAAAACAAACAGAATACTTTAAAAATCCGCAAGAAACAGGCTGCCTATTGCGTGATCAGCTGCGCAAGCTCCTCTGTGTCCATCTGATAAAAAACGCCGTTTACCCCTTTAAGCGCCGCAAGCACCGCTTTTTTTTCGTATAGGCAGCCGGTCAGCGCAACCTCGACGGCTTCAACCTCGCCATCAAGAAAAAAAATCTCCGAAAATCCGGCAGTGTGAAACATGTCCCGCTTCCAAATCAAATCGAAATTCAATTTTCCCGCCTTCGAGTCTTTTGCTTTTGACATGCGAAAAGGCATGCTCGCTGTCAAAGCTCCACGGCAT
The DNA here is from genome assembly GCA_963678505.2 of Oscillospiraceae bacterium. Classification (GTDB taxonomy): domain Bacteria; phylum Bacillota; class Clostridia; order Oscillospirales; family JAVBQB01. Next base: position 156,910 of record CAXXFP010000002.1, read on the forward strand.
CGGCCTGAACTTTTCGGCCGCGAGCCGATGGATTGCCGCGGTATCCTCGGGCGTAAGCGCATAAACGCCGTCCTGCGGCGACATCAAAAGCTGCAGCATTTTCTCTTTAAAGCCGACCGCGTCGGTTTTTTCCTTCATAAACTCCGCAATGGTGCACACCCGCCCGGAAACCGAGCGGACACCCTTTGAGGCGAGCTTGTCCTCCGGCACGCGAAGGCACGCGGCCATCCGCTCAAGGTCGGTGCCAAAAAGCAGCGAACCATGATGCAGCAAAACGTCGCGGCCAATATACTGCGCGCTTCCCGAAATTTTTCTGCCGGATACCAGAATATCGTTTCTTCCGCTGAAATACGCGGGGACGCCCAGCTTGCACAGCGTCGCGACAATCTGATCGGTATAGGGCTTAAAATCAACGCCGTCCTTGCTTTTCGGCACGATAAAGCTGTACTGCCAAGTGTTTTCATCGGTGTAGATCGTCCCGCCGCCGCTGAGCCGGCGCACGATATGAATGCCGTTTCGGCGCGCAAAATCCTCGTCGATCTCTGACTGTGTGTTCTGATTGCGCCCAATCATGAGCGTCGGCTCCACCCGCCAGAATAAAAGCAGTCCGTCGTCCGGACGACGCTGCGTCATGAAGTAGTACTCCAGCGCAAAGTTAAAAAAGGGATCCATCGACGCCGTCTCAATATACAGTATGCCGCTTCCCGCCTTTCCTCACCGACCGCCGGTTTCGGTTCGCGCTAAACGAAAACGAACGCGCTCTTCATTATTGTACGTTTTTTCTTCCGTTTGTCAATGCTCACGCGCGGCATACTGATTCAATCTCTGCCCCGTTACTGATGCCCTCCAGTACTGGAACACATCCTTTTAAGCCGCATAGTATGTTATTGAAACTGATACTTGGGAGGGCTTGCTTAATGGGATGCGGACATTTTGGTTCTGACAATGATTGTCTGACCTGGATCATCGTGATCGGCGTTATCTGGTTCATTCTGACTTGCTGCTGCGACGACAAAAGGTGCTGATTGAGCACGCGTGCAGGTCGCGCACTGCGCGCACCCCTGCCGTCTCTGCTACCTAATTCTGAAAAGAAAAAACAGGCTGCCGCCATGCATGTATATGCGGGCCGGGCAGCTCTGTTTTTAGTTAATGCCTTATGAGCGCGGTTTTTGCAAATGCGACTCGAAAATCGCATTTGTTCAGTGGACATTAATTATCTTGTCAGGAAAAACAACCGTTGATATAATAAACTAGTCGTATACGGTGTTGTTTACGCGGTCAAGCCGCGTCAAGGGGCCTGTGCATTTTTCAAAGTTTCTAAGTGGATATTATAACCGGCTTACCGCCGAGCAAATACGGCGGGCCGCTTTATAAGGAGGCCGGAAGCATGCAAAAACGCGCAAGCGGTGTGCTGCTGCACATTTCTTCCCTGCCCGGGCCGTATGGCATCGGTACGCTGGGTAAAAACGCCTTCCGGTTTGTGGATTTTCTCAAAGCTGCGGGTCAGACGTATTGGCAGATCCTGCCCTTAGGCCCGACAGGATTCGGCGACTCTCCCTATCAGTCGTCTTCGGCCTTTGCCGGAAACCCGTATTTGATCGATCTGGATACCCTGTGTGCGCAGGGGCTGATCGATTCGCCGCTGTCCGCTCCGGCGGATACCGCAGACGATCCGGATCACGCTGACTTTTCCGCGCTTTCCCGTACCCGTCTTGAAGTCCTATGCCCGGCCTATGAAAAGGGACGGGTCTGCTTTGCGGAGGCGTTTGCGCGCTTTAAGCGGCAGAGTGCACAGTGGCTTACCCCGTATGCCGCGTTCACGGCGATCAAAGAGCATTTTGACGGAGCGGGGCTTGCCGACTGGCCGGACAGGGCCTGCGTTTTGGACGCTGCCGCTGCGCTGGACAGGCTGCCCGCAAGCGTGCGCGAGCGCGCCGATTTTTACGCTTTTTTGCAATTTTTGTTTTTTGAGCAGTGGACGGCGCTCAGGCGCTATGCAAACCGCAGCGGAATACGGATCATTGGGGATATCCCCATCTATGTGTCCGCGGACAGCGCTGAGGTGTGGGCGCAGCCCGAGCTGTTCAGGCTCGATGCTCTGCGCCGCCCGACCGCCGTGGCAGGCGTGCCGCCGGATGCCTATTCGCAGACCGGCCAGCTGTGGGGAAACCCGCTGTACGACTGGGACTTTCATAAGAAGACCGACTTCGACTGGTGGCTCAGGCGCATGCGCCATACGCTCGATATGGTCGACGCGGTGCGTATTGACCATTTCAGGGGCTTTGAGGCTTACTGGGAGGTTCCAAACGGCGCGTCTGACGCGCGCGGCGGCTGCTGGCGCGACGGGCCGGGGCTTTCGCTCATCGATGCGTTTACCCGCGCGCTGCCGCAATCAAGGCTGATCGCCGAGGATCTGGGCGACCTGGACGACCGCGCGCGCAGCTTTTTCAGAGCCGCGGGGTATCCGGGCATGAGCGTGCTGGTACATGCCTTTGACACGGAAAAGGAAAGCGCCTATCTGCCGCACAACATAAAGGAGAACTCGGTTGCCTACACCTCCACGCACGACAGTGAAACCTTTATTGAGTGGCTGTGTACCGGAGCGACCGACGACAGGACGCGTGCCTTTGCCGCAGACTATCTGCGTCTTAGTCCTGAAGAAGGGCTTGCCTGGGGCGCTGTCAAAGCTGTGTGGGGCAGTCCCGCGCGCATTGCCATCGCGCCCATGCAGGACATTCTGGGTCTGGGCGCGGACGCGCGCATGAACGTGCCGTCCACCGTCGGCGGCCAAAACTGGCGCTGGCGGGTACGCGAACAGGCGCTCAACGACGAAGTGGCCGCGCGGCTGCTGCACCTGACGCAGATTTACAAAAGAGCGCCGGACGCCGCGTCCATGGAAGCCTCCGAATAAAACAGAGCCCCGAAATTATAGGGATAATCGGCTGTTTTTTAAAGGATAAGTCTCTGTCACACTAAACAGCTGATTTTTCACAGTTATAACCTGGCATGATGTATCAACCATTTAGTGTGACAAAGCAAAGGCTGAAAACTGATTTTCCGGTTTCACAACGTTTCAGGCATGAGGCGCTTCCTGATGCGCCAGGAATAAGCCGATGGTTTCTCAAAACTCTATCCGAAACAAAAAGCGTCCTGCCCGGATTTCGGGCAGGACGCTTTACGTTTTAGTCAGATTATTCCAACCTCAGCAGCGGTCAGCTTGCCGGGCGCGTCCGGGTTACCTTTGCCATGGCCGCGTCCGCGGCCGACCGGCTCACGGCGCCGGCAGACACGAGCTGATCCAGCAGCGTGCGCGAGCTGCCCTTGAGATTGGTGGAAAGCGCGTAGTAGGAGGTATACACCACCTGATCGCGCAGGAAGTTTTTGTTGATAGCCGCAGCCTCGGAGACTTTAAGCAATCCCATCTGCTTTGCCGCATCCACAGCCTTGCTCCAGACAAAATCCCCCGACCCGTCGTCGCGGTCGGTATAGCCCAGCGCGCGCATTAAAAATGTCACGTACTGCTGCGGCGACGCGGTTGTGTTCGGGCTGAACTTATCCGCGGACGTACCTTTTGTGTAGCCCATGTCGTAGGCGTAAGCGGCATATTTGTCGGCCTGCTCGTCCGCCCACTTGGGCACATCGGTAAACGGATGCTCCGCTGAGTGCGCCAGCGCCTGCTCTTCTTCCCCGATGAGCCTGATGAGCATAATGAGCGCCTCAAGCCGGGTCGCGCCGCGCGTAAGCTCATAGCCGGAATTGGAGCCCCGGAACAGATTCATCGCCTTGAGCGCGTCGGCAAGGTCGGTGTACTGCGCGGTATAGGCGGCCTTGACGGCATACTTCCCATCCACCTCGACAGAAGCGGTCGCCGACTGCACCACGATGCCGGTATCGTCTTTAGCACAAAGCATATACCGTGTGTTTGCCTGTACGGCGGAGCCGGGGAAAACATCCTTTCCCAGCGTGATGTTTATGACCGGGCGGCCGGCCGCGCCGGCAATCTGCGCGCTGCCGGCGCGCAGGATGATGCCCGTGCCCACGTCGCCGGTGAGTACATCTCCTTTTTTCAGAGAAATCTCCTGAAAACGCTGCGTATAAGAGCCTGAAGCGGAGCCCAGCCCCACCTTCTTGATAACCGACGCGTAAACAGAGGATACAACGGCATTTCGGTCGATTGTCCCCGCGCGGTTTTCATATGTACCGGTGAGCTTTGAAAGCGCGGCAGTATAAAGCGTGCCCAGCTTATCCGCAGTCTTCGTGTCCACCGAGGAAAGCACCTGCGGCACAAACACGCTGTCAATATAACTGAGCGTTATGGCCGGATCGCTCTGCGTACCCGCCGTGCCGGCCGCCCCCGCGGAAAAGGCGGATACAATGAGCAGCACCGCCGTAAACAGTGCAACCGTTCTCTTCAAGCCCCCACCTCCGATGTAAACGATTACTGCGTGCCCCTAATCGTACAAATATTCAGACATTATTTTTTATAAATCAACGGCGGATAAAACGAAAATACCATAAGCCGAAAACAAACGTCGGCGACCTCATTGCGCGGGACGGATACAGTCTGATTATACCGCATTTTGTCGTGTTTTGTCAAAACCATAACGTCGGTTGATAAAAAATGCGCGGTGGGAAGTCCCCACCGCGCGGATAAGCCACTTGGCTGCGTTATTTTTCGTCCTCTCCGAGCCGGTAGCACAGGGTCATCAGGCTGTCGGAAAAGTGGACGTTTTCCACCTTGACGCGCTCGTCGCTCAGGTGCAGGTCAATGTTGGTAAAGTTCCAAAGCCCGTGTATGCCGCTGTTTACCAGACGCACCGCAACCTCCGGCGCCGCGGAGCGCGGCAGGGTCAGCACCGCCACGTCTGGCTTATGCTCGCTGATATACGCTTCAAGCTCGTTTATATGATGGACGCGCACGCCGCCGATATCGGTGCCCACCACATCCTCGGAAACGTCAAACGCCGCCAGAAGCTGAAACCCGCGTTTTTCAAAATTAAAATTATTGATCAGCGCGCGGCCGATATTGCCCACGCCCAGAATGATGATCTTGTACAGTCTGTTTACACCGAGTATGGAGGCGATTTCGTTTTTCAGGTATTCAACATTATAGCCGTACCCCTGCTGACCAAAGCCGCCGAAGCAATTGAGATCCTGCCGGATCTGGGACGCGGTAATCCCCATGCGCTGCGCAAGCTGTCTGGAGGACATTCGCACCACCCCGCTTTGCAGAAGCTCCTCAAGATGCCTGTAATACCTTGGCAGCCTGCGGATGACCGCAATGGAAATCCTATCCTTGGCCATAAAAACAACACCCCTTATTATTGACGGCAACTATGCCATTAAGCGCACCGTATCCATAACATAAGCGGCAAATCCGTCACAGGTGACCCCGGTGTCGCGTCCGGTAATCGTAAGCTTTTTCTCCGTAAACATGCAGGTGTCCAGCGCGCTTTCAAGCAGCCGGGCTTTTTTCAGCTGCCCGATATGCTCAAGAAGCATGACCGCTGCGCGCAGCATGGAGCAGGGATCGGCATACTGCGCCCGCCCCTCGGAAACCATGCGCGGCGCGGAACCGTGGATGGCCTCAAACATCGCGTAGCGCTTTCCGATGTTGGCGCTGCCGGCGGTGCCGACGCCGCCCTGAAACTCGGCCGCCTCGTCGGTCAATATATCGCCGTAGAGATTTGGCAGCACCACGACCTGAAAGTCCGCGCGGCGTTTTTTATCCACCAGCTTGGCTGTCATAATGTCGATATACCAGTCGTCAAACGCGATATCGGGATAATCCTTCGCGATGCGCTGGGCAATGCGCAGAAATTTCCCGTCGGTTGCTTTGATGATATTCGCTTTGGTCACGGCGGTCACACGGGTGCGTCCGGTTTTTTTAGCATGCTCGAAGGCAAGCCGGATGATGCGCTCGGAGCCCTGTGTGGTCGTCACCGTAAAATCAAGCGCGATGTCCTCGTCGACATCCACGCCCAGGCTGCCCACCGCGTAGGCGCCCTCGGTATTCTCGCGGAAAAATATCCAGTCAATGCCTTCCTCGGGCACCTTGACGGGCCGGACATTTGCAAAAAGGTCAAGCTCCTTGCGCATGGCGACATTGGCACTTTCTATATTCGGCCACGGATCGCCCGCGCGCGGCGTTGTGGTCGGGCCCTTTAATATCACATGACACTGCCTCAGCTGTGCCAGAACATCCTCCGGGATGGCTTTGCCGCACGCCGCTCTGTTTTCTATGGTCAGCCCGTCGATATCGCGAAACGCAACCGTACCGGCCCTGATTTCATCCCTGAGCAGAAAAGTCAGCACGTCTCTGGCTGCTTTGGTAATTGCCGGTCCGATGCCGTCGCCGCCGCACACGCCGATAATCAGCGTATCCAGCGCGCCGTAATCAATAAAATCTTTTTGCCCCTTCATGGCCTCGACGCGCTTTTTCTGCATGTCCAGCACACGCTCGAGCCGCTCGGCGACATGTTTGTCCACACTGCTCAATACATACACTCCTTAATGATTCTCTTCTTTTTATTCAGTATATATGATATTCTATGTTTTTGTCAATTCTTTAACAGTCTCCGCGTTAAGCCTTGTGTTTCCAGCCGCCTTATGGTATGTTTACCTTAAGGCGGCGTCCGTCTTTATTACGTATGATGCGGAGGATTTTTATCGTGATTTTTAAAATGGTGCATAACAATATAAACGTTTTCGATCTGGAAAAAAGCCTGATTTTTTACCGTCAGGCGCTGGAGCTTAACGAAGTCAGCCGCATTGAGGCGGAAAACGGCGCTTTTACGATCGTCTATTTAGGCGACGGCGCGGGCGCTCATCTGCTGGAGCTGACCTGGCTTAAGGACAGAAAGACGCCTTATAATCTGGGAGACAACGAAATTCATCTGGCGTTTGAGACCGATGATTTTGACGCGGCTCATAAAAAGCACAAACAAATGGGCTGCATCTGCTACGAAAACACGGGCATGGGCATTTATTTCATTGCCGATCCGGACGGTTACTGGATGGAAATTGTGCCTGCGGATTAACTGCACACGCCGTATAGAGAATGCCTGCAAAAAACGAATAACACTAATCAATCCCACCCCGGGACACGCGGTGCGTCCCGGGTTTTTTCCCGTTCATGCACAGCGCCGGTTTTTTTGAATATGATGGTATGGGCAAACTATATTTTGCATCGCCCTGCTTTGACTTGGAATTTACCGACAAATGTATGGAATAGAGGGTAAGTTTATGTATAGCGCTTATAATGATACAACCGCCCGCTCCTCGGACTGCGAACGGCACCGTCCGACGCCGGGCAGCCCCGTACTGGCTGCGGCCACCGGCGGCGCAGGCCCGCTCCCCGTCATTACGACCTTGTTTGCAGAACCGATCAATGTTGTCAGCGTCACCATCGATGCGGACAGATTACTCCACCCGACCATCCTGCTGACTTTTACGGGCCTTATCAGCCTTCCCCTGGGGATCTCCGTAACCCTGAACTTTGAAATTCAGCGTTCCAGAAACAGCGGGGCTCCCGTCGACGTCGGCTCCACCTATACCTTTGCAACACTTGCCACGGCACTTGAATCCGAGGCGTTTTCCTTCCAGTATCTTGACACCGGCCTTCTGCCCGGCACTTACACCTATACGGTGATTCTGTCCACCAATTCAATCATCGATATCACACCCGGCCTGACCATCACCAACGCTACATTGAGTGCGCTGGCCGTGGACAATGCCTGATGTAAGGGTTTCTAAAAGCTCCCACGCCTTAATCGGCGCGGGAGCTTTTTTTGCCGGCTCATCGGCAGGGATTCCTTTATCTGGGTTTCACTCTGATTTTGATCAGCTCTTTCACATCATCCAAAATCTGCGCGTCGGTCACCTCAAGCATCAGCCATCTTCCGCCGGCGGAAAACGACGTCCGACTCCACAGCGCCTGCGTATACCCGCTGCAAGACGGCATCAACCGCTCGGCCTCCGGCAGCTCCTTATCTCCGACAACGACCAGAGCGATAAAAAAACCGGACATGGGATAAAGCGTGCATAAGGATTTTCCGCCCTTTCGATATTTGACGTTCCATCCTCTTTGCGCGGAGCATCTGCTGTAGGAATACTGGGGCTGCACGCCATATGTGTCCTGCAAAAAGGAATTGATTTCCTTCCACAAACCGCTATTAATAAACTGACCGATCATTTCCGGCGTTGGCTGATTATCCTCAGCAAGCTCGCTCCACTCCATACGCATCACACCTCCAACAAATTCTGTTTCTATTGCGGCTATTCTCTCATAGCCGCGTAGCGGCAATGAGAGAATATGTCGTCTTTTCCGGTTGCCCCAAAGGGGCGAGGAAAAGGACTTAAATCGAGTATAATAACCGCCTGCGGTCATTCTCTCATAGCCGTGTAGCGGCAATGAGAGAATATGTCATCTTTTCCGGTTGCCCCAAAGGGGCGAGGAAAAGGACTTGAATCGAGTATAATAACCGCCTGCGGCTATCATATCATGTGAGCACGGCGGCGACCACATGATTTTTGCGCGCAGCGGTATCCGTCCGACCCGCTTGTGCCGGGTCAGGGCTTAAACCAATAGCATAAACCCGGCTTCATAAGTTGCATTCCAGCTTTAACGCTGCAAAGATTTACTGCACAATAACGGATTTTTTATATAAAAAGTCCGTTATTTTTCTTGTTTCTGAAATTTTACAGACTTAAAATTATTAAGCTGACGAAATTTATATCGTTAAGGAGAGAATGTACATGACGCAATACCCGCAGGAGCTTGTACATAGTCTTCGGCATGACAACACCCATATCACTATGTACGGCACGGATGTGCAGGTTAAGCGCATCCCTGACGAACCCCGCCCCGGCCATCTTGATCCGCGGGAGCTGGCTGCCGCAAAATCTTATTTCGAGCGCATGGCTGCGGGACTTGAAAAGCCGGAAACCGAAATGACCCTGGAAGAACAGCGTGCCGACATGGGGTATCCCGGCCTGAACATGAATACCGCGGCTATCTGGACAAAATATGAAGAGCACTGCTTTGATGGTAATCCCGTAAAAATATGGATTTACTATCCGCGTAAACCCGAGGGAAAGACCGGACGCGCGGGACTTGTATATTATCACGGCGGCGGCTGGATCGGAGGCTCGCCTTTTGATGTGGAAGGCGCCTGCCGGCTGATTTCTGAGCGGGCCGACTGTGTTGTATTCAACATCGATTACTCCCTGGCACCGGAAAAGCCTTACCCTGCGGGACTCAGCGACTGCTGGAATGTGCTGTGCCATATCTGTCGCAACGCACAAAACTATGGGGTCGACCCAAATAAGCTTGCCGTTGGCGGCGACAGTGCCGGCGGAAATCTGGCGGCTGCCTGCGCGCTGCGCGACCGGAATGAAAAGACCGGAATGATTAAATATTCCGTCTTGATGTATCCGGTCGTCACCCTGCCTGTAAGCGGAACCGGAGAATATCGCTGGTCACTGGATGATTTTGATATCAGTCCTGAGGAATATTCCTACATAGAGCCGGCTTTGTCTCTCGGGCGTCCCGCGGATACTGCCGATCTTTTGGGCGGAATCAACGGGATGTATCTGCAGCATGGCGAAGACCAAACCTGCCCGTATATCAGCCCTATGTTTGCAAAGAGCTTTGCCGGATTGGGGAAAGTACTCATCGCTGCCGCTGAGTTTGACGGGCTGCGTATTCAGTGCGAATTCTTCGGCAAACTGCTCCGTGCCGACGGCGTTGAGGTGCGTCTGCTCCGTTACAAGGGGATGCGGCATGGATTTATTGAAAAACTGGGACTGGTTCCTCAGGCGGAGGATCTGGTACAGGAAATCGCCAAAGACCTGCTGGCTTTATGATTGTGCGCTTAAACTTCGGCGCGTAATAACAAACGATGAGCCGGAAAATTTCCCGGCTTGTTACCGGCGGCTGAAAAGCCCGGCGCTTGCCGGGCTTTTCACGTATTTATAAGCGGCAATCGCCCGGTCTTGCCGCTAAAACCGAAAGCGCACGGACTCCTGTCGGCGAAAGCCGGGCTGAACATTTACAAATGGGCGGGGCTTTGCCGGTGGGCTGCTGTCTTTGCTTTCCATTTTACCGGTTTGGCATCATGCCGGCTTGCTACTTTATTGCTGCTCCCGATACGCATGGGGAGTACAGCCATACCTTTTTCGAAAAAGCTTGGAAAAATAGGAACCATTGTCATAACCCAGCTCTTCCGCGATGGTGTTTACCGGCTTTCTGGTTGCTTTCAATAAGTATTTTCCCCGTTCCATCCGCCGCTCCAGCAAATAATTGGCGATGGAAACGCCCATCTTCTGTTTAAACAGCCGCGCCAGATAATCCGGATTGAGAAACACCTCCTCGGACAGCGTGTTGCGGGTGATGCTGCGGCCGATATTTTTATCAATATACTCGCGCAGGCGCGCCGCGACCGATTGGTCGTTCTTGGCAAAATTGCCGTAATCCAGAGCCGTTTTAAATAAATACTCCAAATACCTTCCCATGGCGTCCGCCGAACGCAGAGAGTTCTGCTGCAGACACTCCGCAGTCGTATTTGAAAACAACCGATGCGCCTGTATCTGCTTTTCGTACAGCTTGGAAAAAATCAGCTGCTCCATATCATAACGCAGCTTTTTAAGCATCTCCCCTGTCAGCAGGTGTTTTTGATCGATCCCTCCGAGATACTCTTCCATGTACCGGGAAAATCCCTCCTGATTTCCAGCTTCAAACAAGATGCTGACCTGCTCAAAACTGGGCGGCACATAGGCTGCCGCGCACGGAGAAAACTTTTGAAGCAACAGCACCTGGTTTTTGTAAGACAAGGTCTGCTCCGCCGCTTCGATCAGCTGATCCCCCGTCACAGCGCATGCTTCGATTTGGGCTGAAGCGGCGATCATACATCGGATATCACAGTCAAAATGCTTTGTGCATTCAGTAATCAGAGCCTCCGACCGGTCCTGCAGCCGATCTGTAAGCGTATCTTCAGCCCCTCGGCTGCTGATCACCAGAAGATATTGATTCTGCCGGACCCGCACAATGCTATCCAGACTGGCCACGGAAAACTGAAATAACTCATACGCTACATTTTGAAACGCATATTCCCGCATAGATTCCTTCCATGTTTCGCTTTGCGGATGATAGAAAAGGCTGACTAAAATGAGCGTAAACCTGTCAAATTGGCTGTAATGCAGGCCCGCTTCCGCAGCTTTATGCAAAACCCCCGCAAGATTTCCGTGAAGAGTCCCATCCAAAATTTCCTTCCAAAAATGATCCTGCAAATTTTTTTGATTATCCAGCCAATACTGCTGATATTGACGGCGCTGCATACTTTGTGCCGCCTTTTCGCCAGCTTTCAGAATAATACTGCGCAGCTTATCGTATTCAATCGGCTTTAAAAAATAGTCAAAGCTGCCCAAAGCCAGCGCCCGCTGCGCATAACCGAACTGCGCGTAGCTGGTGAGAAAAATACTCTGCAGCTGAATCCCCCGTTCGTTGACCCAGGCCAGAAGATCCAGCCCGCTTTCATGCGGCATTTCAATATCGCTTGCCAAGACATGGATCTCGACGTCTCCGAGGATTTCCTTTGCCTTTTTCACGCTTTGCACCATGTATACCTTCTCAAACGGCATGGTATCCCAGTCAATTCCCCGCCGAATCCCCTCCAGAACGAAACGGTCATCATCCACCACAAGTATATTCATTCCCTCACCCCCAGTCACCTTGGAATCATAATTTCAACCCGCGCCCCGCCCGACTCGCGGTTGGAAAACCGCACTCTGGCCTTCCCGCCGTATATGATCTGAAGACGCTCAACCGTGTTATAAATTCCCACCCCATGACCGTTGGCCGGTTTTTCTCGGGCGTCCGGCATTTTCAGCAGTTCTTCCAAAACGCTGTGGTCAAACCCGTCACCGGAGTCTTCAATGCGGATTGCCACATATGCTTTTCCGTCGTACTTTTCGCTGCGGATGCTGATGGCGATTTTCAGCACTTTTTCCGGCTCCATGTTGTGCTTAATGCTGTTTTCCACCATCGTGAGGATGATCAGCGGGGCAATGCGCACTTCTTTTAAACCGTCTTCCAGTGTGACCGAGTAGCCAAACTCCGCGCCATAACGAATTTGCTGGATTTCCAGATAATTTTCCACCAATTCCAGTTCTTCCTCTAAAGGCGCAGGCTCCATTCCGTTGCGAAAAATCGCGCGGAGATATTTGCACACTGCAATGGAAAGGTGCTGGATTTCCTCATTGTGGCCTGTCTCGGCCATATTGTAGATAATATTGAGGCAGTTGAGATAAAAGTGCGGCTGAATCTGCTTTTGCAGATAGTCAAACTCCACCCCCTTACGGCGCAGTTGTTCCTCGTAAACCTCGATTTTTAAATCTTCAAGTTGTCCCATAAGGCTCTGAAAAGCATCATTTGCCTGTTCCAGCTCCAAAAAAGTCCCTTTATTAAGCGCGTCGGGATTTTGGCTGTAGTCCCGAAGATTTTCAGAAAAGGCTTTGATCGGCTGCACCACCGACCGCTTGGTGTAGATCAGCAGGCCCATGCCCGCCGCCACCAGCAGCACCGACAGCGCTGATAATACCAGCTGTAGCAAGACGGCCTTTTCATAAGCCCCCCAATTGGTAATAATGATATGTACCAGGAAATCCGCCTTTTTAAAGCGTGTCGTAATCACAAAACTTTTTCGGAAAACTCCATTGATTTTGCGGATACCGCCCACGGCCTCCAGCCGGTCTCCATTCGTCAGATAGGTTCCATCCGCATTTTCCAGCACCGAAAAACCATTTTTCGAATCTGCGACATCCAGAACCGACAGAATTGTGTCCGCCCGCACCCAGCCGCCAATGATTCGCCCCTTATAGCGATACAGCTTGATCAGATACGGTTTTTTATCCAACAGCATGATCGTCCAGGTCGTTTCACCCGTCAGCAGCTGCAATTTCCCCCGTGCCAGCAGCTGAAAAATATTGTTGAGAATTTCCTGGTGTTTTTTATAGGACATATCGCTGTTGATCGTCGAGGTGACAATTTCCTGCTCATCGTCCAGATACAGGAAAAAATTGAACCCGCCTCCGCCGGCAGTCTCAAGCTCGGAAAACCTTTTTTTCAGATTGCGGGTGGCTACAATACGCCCAAGCATATCTTTTGAGTTATCCAGAGTTTCCACCGATGGGTCTGAAATGAGCGTATTGAGCAGCATATATCCAATGCTTTCCAGCCGACTGTCAATTTCCGCAGCATATAAATCCAGATTCGTCCGGAACAGGGTCATCGTCTGCGACCTGATGTGATAAACAGATACGCCGCTGATTCCTGCGCATACAAACAGCAGGGGAATATAGACTGCCAGCGTCAGTTTTAAAATCCGGTTTAAAGAACGCTTTCGTCTCATGCGTGCATCCCTCCCGCCAACCGCTTATCTCGCATCTTTTAACATCATTTTATCAAAATGCAGCAAGAACAAAAAGCTGAATTTTGTCTGTGCGGCCTAAAGTCAGAACAGACCGGCCTCAGAGCATTCTCCGGGGTCAGCCTGATCGACACGCAAATTGTATTTATTACATGAGATATCAGCCTTTTACCGCTCCCATCGCGATCCCCTCCTGAAAGTATTTTTGCAGGAAAGGATAAATGATGATGATCGGGATAATCGCGACAAAGGCGATGGCCATGCGGATGGACACCGAGGGGATCCGGATGCTCAT
>CAXXFP010000003.1:0-96262 GCA_963678505.2 Oscillospiraceae bacterium
CACTGCTTATGCAGAATGTCGGGCAGAAGTATACGCCGCCGTCAACCGCCGCGCTGATACTCAGCCTCGAGTCGGTATTCGGCGTGCTGTTTTCGCTTGCGTTTTACCATGAAAAGCTGACACTGCGCATCGCGATGGGGTTCGTCCTCATTTTTGCTGCTGTGGTCATTTCGGAAACCAAGCTCAGACTTTCACCACGCGCGGGAAAGAATGAGGCGGAGCCGCAGTAAATAGGGAAGAGGGTTCGGGGGTTCACCCGTGTGGCGGGATATCCATCGTCATAAAATCAAAAAATCCACCGCGCCATATGGCGCGGTGGATTTTTTAAAAGCAGCGTAAGATCAGCTGTTTTTTACCGTTACATTTTCAAGCAGGTCCGCCGTATCCTCGCAAAGATCCAGCACGTCCTCCATTGTGTCGTAGATTTCCTTCCATTTAATGATTTCAATGGTCGGACAGTCGGCACAGTAAAGCTCCTTGATGATTTTGCGGTGCAGGCGATCGCCTTCCTCTTCAAGCCGGTTGACCTCGATGATGTGCTCCTTAAGGGCTTTGGATACCTTAAAGGATTTAAACTCAACCACGGCCTTGTGGAGGGTCTGGCAGGATTTTACGATCAGTGAGGCCATAAGTGAGGCTTCCGGACGAACGGCGGAAATAGAAAACACATCAAACAAATTGGAGGTGTCCTCGATTAAGTCCGTGATGCTGTCGATTTTGTCGGTCAGGTGCATGATGTCCTCACGATCGATCGGGGTGATGAACGCCTGGTTTAATTTGATGATCATATCATGCAGCAGGTTGTCGGCTCTATGCTCGGTCGCGTGAATGGCCTCCGCTTTTTCCGGTACGCAGGTAAAATCCTGAAGCAGCTCCTCCAGCTGTATGGCCGCTTCAAGGGAGCAGGATGCCATGTTGATGAATACATCATAGTAGTTGATTTCTTTTTCTTTTCTTTTCAACTGATTAACCCCCATATTCCACAAAATATTTCTATGGTGATAAGGCAGGATACACCGCGCAGCCGCGCTGTGCGGGCGTCGGGAAAAATAAAGTCTTTTAGAAGATCAACAAAAAGATCTTAGCGGTGACATAGCCGATGATCCCGCAGCCCGGAAACGTCAGCACCCAGGCGTTGATCATTTCCCTGGCCACGCTCCAGTTGACGTTGGTCAGGCGTTTAGAGCAGCCCACACCCATGATGGCCGTGGTCTTTGTATGCGTTGTGCTCACGGGAATACCGGTCAGGGAGGAGGCAAGCAGGCAGCCCGCGGCGGCAAGATCGGCTGCAAAACCCTCATATTTTTCCAGCTTGACCATATCCATGCCGACCGCCTTGATAATGCGCCAGCCGCCGACGGAGGTGCCGATACCCATGACGAGCGAACAGAGAACCATTACCCACAAGGGGATATCGAAGCCGCCGCTCGACGTTTTCTGAGCCATACCGTTTAAATAAAGTCCGAGCATAAAAACGCCCATAAATTTCTGACCATCCTGCGCGCCGTGAAGAAAAGCCATCAGGCATGCGGCTCCGGCTTGTCCCTTCGCAAAAAAACGGTTGGTGGCCAGCCGGCTTTTGTTTTTGCAGATCAGCTCGATGAGTCGGGTAATCCCATAGCCGCTGAAAAAGCCGGCCACGGAGGAAATGACAAGACCCCAGATGACCTTGATCCATTCGGACATATCAACCGAGGCAACGCCGCCCATGGCAATCGCGGCTCCGGTAATGCCGGCGATCAGGGCGTGACTTTCACTGGTCGGGATTCCGAAAAACCACGCGGCAACCGCCCACAGGACAATTGCGAACATGGCTGCACAAAGCGCTACAAGCGCCCTGCTGTTTGACTCGCCCTCAAAGCTTACCATTTTGCTGATGGTCTCAGCGACACTTGCGTTGAAAAATGTCATAACCAGCACGCCGAGGAAGTTAAAGACGACTGCAACAAGAATGGCGGCGCGCGGCCGCAGAACACGCGTGGAGACAGCGGTGGCAATGGCATTGGGCGCATCTGTCCAACCGTTTACAAACACCACGCCAAGTATGAGCGTCAGGGCAATAATCAGCGAAAGCGACACGGCTACAACCATCCTTCTTTTGTATCTGTTGTGAGAAAGCAAGTTTGACTCACGAAGAAAAATGAACATGGCCCCGGTCCGGGTCTAAAGGTTAGCAAACAAAATTGAATTAATCAATCCAACTAATTGTAACAATCATGTAAATAATAGTCAACATCAAAGTCTGGGTTTGTAAAAGATTTGTAACTTGCATGCTCAATACTGGTCTTTAGCGGTTTGTTTTATTGAATAGTGATAAAAGACCCGAAACGGTTTTTGCGCGCCGCATGCGCCTGATTATACATGAAAGAGCACAAAAAAAGTAAAAAGGTGCGCAACTAAACCTGCGGGATACCGAAACTGCGCAGATGCCGTTTTTTTGTCGATTGCGCAAAAAAAACAGGGGCTGCTGCAAAACGATCGTATCGGAACGGTTGATATGCGTTCCTGACGAGATATTGAGGAGTGCTTTGGATCGGCGCCTCAATATGTAGGAGCGACTGTCAGTCGCCCTTCGCTTTGCAGCAGCCCCTGCGGGATTGCGTTTTTTATAGTACCTTGCTGAGAAATTCCTTCAGACGCGGACTTTCGGGATTGGAGAAAAACTCACGCGGCGGTCTGTCCTCGAGAATTTTCCCCTCGTCCATAAACAGCGCCCGCGTGGCAACCTCGCGCGCGAAGCCCATTTCATGCGTGACGACCACCATGGTCATGCCGTCGTCGGCAAGCTCCTTCATGACGTCGAGCACCTCGCCGACCATTTCGGGGTCAAGCGCCGAGGTCGGCTCGTCAAAAAGCATGAGCTCGGGATTCATGTTGAGCGCGCGCACAATGGCGATACGCTGCTTCTGGCCGCCGGACAGCTGCGCGGGGTAACTGTGTGCCTTGTCGGAAAGTCCCACGCGCTCAAGCAGACGCATCGCGTTTGCGGCGGATTCTTCAGCCGTGGCGAGCTTCTGCTTGACGGAGCCAAGCGTAATGTTATCGAGCACACTCAGATGCGGAAACAGATTGAAATGCTGAAAGACCATGCCCATTTTGCGCCGGATCCGGTTGGCGTCGACGCCCGGCGCGAGGATGTTCTCTCCGTCTATATGGATTTCGCCCGAGGTGGGCGTTTCAAGCAGGTTTAAGCAGCGCAGGAAGGTGGACTTTCCCGAGCCTGACGGCCCTACGATGACGACCTTTTCCCCCTGGGAAATATGCTGCGTGATGCCGTCGAGCACCAGGTTGGAACCGAATTTTTTGGATAAGTTTTTAGTGTAGATCACTTTTGCGCAGCCTCCTTTCAAGCCTGTCAAGGGCGCGGGTAAGCAGAATGACAATGGCAAGATAAATTAGCGCCACGGCGATCAGAGGCATAAACGCGTCGTAGGTGCGGCTTCGTATAATGTCGCCGGCACGCGTCAGATCCATCAGCGCGATATATCCGACAATGGAGGTTTCCTTGAGCAGCGCGATAAACTCGTTGCCCAGAGCGGGCAGGATGTTTTTCAGCGCCTGAGGCAGCACGATATAGCGCATAGTCTGAATATAATTAAGGCCCAGGGAGCGGCCGGCCTCCGTCTGCCCGCGATCCACGGCCATGATGCCGGAGCGCACGATTTCGGCCACATAGGCGCCGGAGTTGAGGCCGAAGGCCAGGATGCCCACAATGAGCTTAGGCATCTGCACCGAGGCAAAAATGACATAATAGATGATCAGCAGCTGCACCATAACCGGCGTTCCCCGGATCACGGTGATGTAAAGCGTGCACAGCCGCTCGCCGATATCCAGCAGCACGTCGCCGAGGTTCAGCGCGGCAACAGGCCATTTAAAGGGCCGCTTGAAGAGACTCAAAAACATGCGATAAAATTTCCTGAAAAGCTGCGATAGATAGGATGGCCCGCGTCTATCTTCGGTTTTACGGTATTGACATGCGTGACCTTGATGACAGCGACAAAAAGCCCGAGCGCGATACCCAGCAGAACGGCAAAAAAGGAGATGATCACCGTGGTGCCAAGCCCGTCTAGGATATATTTATATCTGCTGTCCGCGATAAAATTAAGATGAAACCGCAGCAGCAGATTCGCCATTGTCGCCTGAAAACCGTTCATCAGCTACACATCCTAAGATTGGATTGGAAAATAAAAAAGCCTGCAAAGCCGCTTATCACAAGCGGCTTTGCAGGCAAGTCTCCTACTGGATATACTGTGTCAGCAGCTCGTCGAATTTACCGTTTTCCTTGAGTTCCTTGATTACGTCGTTGATGGCCTTGACCAAATCCTCGTTGCCCTTGGCCACGCCGACGGCATAGTTTTCATCAGTCAGCTTCTCGTCGATGATCTTCAGGCCGGGGTTCTGCTCGATAAATTTCTTGGCGGGCTGGTCGTCAATGACCACGGCGTCGATTTTGCCGTTTGCCAGATCAAGTATGGCCTCGCTGCCCTTGTTGTACTGGGAGACCTCGCAGGTCATATCAAGACCAAGGTAGGTGTTCGGATCGGATATATACACGTCGCCCGTGGTGCCCAGCTGTACGCCGACCTTCTTGCCGTTTAAGTCAAGTGAGGTGGCAACCGTGGAGTCTCCCTTGACGATGATGACCTGCGTAGCGGTGATATAGGAATCGGAAAAGTCGATGAGCGCCTTGCGCTCGTCGGTGATGGTAAGACCGGCCAGCGCCATGTCCGCCTTGCCCGCCTGCACATTGGAGACAACCGCGTCGAAGCTGCTTTCCTCTATGACAAGCTCCACACCCAGCTTTTCGGCAATGGCCTTTGCAAGCTCCACGTCAAAGCCGGTAACCTTGTCGTTTTCGTAGTATTCGTACGGCGGGAACTCGGCGTTGGTAGCCATGATGATTTTTCCGTTTTTCTTGATGTTTTTCATGGCTTGCCCGGAAGATGCGCAGCCGGCGAGGGATGCGAGCATCATCACGGCCAGGGCGCACGCGATTATTTTGTGAATAAGTTTCATAATATTTCCTCCTGCTGATTAATTATTAGCCAAATGAAATGACAATGCCTTATTTTACTATAAATATACAATGAAATCAATAAGCACATGCATAAATAATGAATATAATTGATAATTATTTACTTTCTTACTTTGTCGGAAAAACCAAATCCGGCAAATACGGGAGCGTGATTTATGCGCGAAAGCCTAAAAAAGCTTAACGGATTATTCCCTGTTTTCCCGTCAGGAAAGCGGCGGCGTCTTCCACGGCGGTTTTGGCCTCTCCCAGATCCATGCCGGCAAAGCGGTGGTCAAAGCTTTTACAGAACGCGGATACGTTTTTCAAAACCGAACCGGTTTGACCGGATTCCAAAGCGGAGAGCTGCGCGGCAAAAAGCTGAAAGTCCTTTTTGCCCAGCTGCTTTTGCGCCGTGGTAAGCAGCGCTGCGAAATGCGGCAGGCAAAAATCGGTCTGCTTGGAAAGAAGGTCGCGAAATTCAGGCTCTGTTTTCCACAGGAAAACAATATTTTCCTGATAAATGTCAAAAAAATGCGCCACACGCTCACAGACATAAACAGGAATCCGCGGCTTGAGAAAGCGCTTGGGCAGCTTTTTGCGCGTCGCGTCCGCCTTTGCCGGCCGCCTGCGTGAGCGCCAGCACGTCGCTTAAGTGGCTTTCCAACATTAAGGCAAGGCTCAGCCGATTATTCATGCTCATCATGTCCGCGAGGTGTTTTCCGCAAAAGCCCAGCTTATTGGTTTGCAGACGCACGTCCGGCTCCATCATAGCTCCGCCCATGACGTAGCTCAGGCTGTTTTTTTCAAGCTGCTCAAAAAGCCTGCACATGGGGCAACCGTCGCGGACCTCAAAGGCCTCGTTGATGGGAATTGTATAAATTCTTTCTTTCATCTTGCACCGCCGTCATAATAAGGGTATAGTTTTTACTAGGTACTTTATTATACAGGAAAGAAATACGAGGGGCAAGAGGAGGCGCAGCGCCGTGGATATCCATGCAGAAAAAGGACAAGTCAGGCTTTCCGGCGTTGGGGATTTCATGCCTCAAAGCATATTTGACTGCGGCCAGTGCTTTCGCTGGACGCGGGACGCCGCCGGCGCGTATACCGGCGTCGTGCGGGGCGTGCCCGCGCGTGTATGGACACGCGGCGGCGATGTGTTCATTACGGGGACTCTTGAGGACTTTAACGCGCTGTGGCGCGGGTATTTTGACCTTGACCGCGATTACGGAAATATCAGAAAGCGCCTGTCGGTGGATGCCTATACAAAAGACGCGTGCGACTTTGGCGCCGGTCTGCGCATCTTAAAGCAGGACGAATGGGAGGCGCTGTGCTCTTTTATCCTGTCACAGTGCAATAATATCCCGCGTATACGCGGGATTATCGGCAGGCTGTGTGCGCTTTACGGGGATCGGGTCGAATTTGAAGGCGACGCGCTTTACACCTTTCCCAGCGCGGGCAGGATCGCGGCGCTTACCGAAAAAGAACTGGAACCGCTGCGCTGCGGCTACCGCGCGCCGTATGTGCGCAAAGCGGCCCAGGCCGTTGCGGGAGGACAGCTTGATTTTGAAAGTCTGCGGCAAACAGAGCTGCCCTCGGCACGCGCCGAGCTTATGCGTCTGGACGGCGTGGGCGGCAAGGTGGCCGACTGCATGCTGCTGTACGGACTAAACCGGCTTGACGCCTTTCCCATGGACGTTTGGATGCGGCGGGCGGTAGCGACCTGCTACGGAGATGATTTTGACCCGCATGTATTCGGTGAGTACGCCGGGATCGCGCAGCAGTATATTTTTAACTATATCAGAAACGGCGGAAAAGAAGCGGTTTAGCTTGTTTACGCTTCGGAGGCATACGATATTGAACGATTTTGTCAAAATATATCCGGTGGGGTCATGCCAGACCGATCCGTTTGACCGCTGCCGTCCGTCCTCGCTGCTGGAGTTTTTGCAGGACGCGGGTACGCTGCACGCACTCAGGCTGGGCGCGGGGCGGCAGGAGCTGGAGGAAAGCCTCAACGGCATATGGGTGCTTTCGCGCATTCTTGTTTCACTCAGCGGTCCCATTCCGGGCGGCAGCGACGTACGTGTCAACACCTGGCACCGGGGCCCCGCGGGCGCTCTTTTCTACAGGGATTTTGAGCTTTACGCGGGAGATGCGCCCATCGGCTTTGCGGTGTCCGCGTGGGTCGTGGTGGACAAGGATACAAGAAGTCTGAAGCGTCCGTCTCTGCTTCAAAAGGAAAACGCGTGGCAGCAGAAGAAGGCTTTGCCTGTAACGGCGCTTTCAAAGCTGAAGCTGCCCGCGCAGATGGAGCAGGCCGGAACGCACACCGTGCGCTACAGCGATCTTGATTTAAACGGGCATGTCAACAACACCCGTTACGCGGATTTTGTGTGCAATACGCTTGGCGTTGAGCGGCTGCGTGCGGGCTTTCTGCGCGACATGCAGATAAACTACCTGGCCGAGTGCGTGCCGGGAGATACTATCTCCATCTTCTTAGCGGAGGGCGACGGCGTATTTTATGTTTCCGGAGTCAGGCAGGATGGAAAACCGTGCTTTGAAGCAATGGCAAGGCTGTGGCGGGAGGAGTAAATATGGATGAGATCGAACGTATCCGCGATGAAATCGTAACGCTGTGCAAACCGGAAAAAATTATTTTATTCGGAACCAAGCACAACGTGTCCACCGGCTCCCTGCGCGAGATCACGTTGTGCGTTGTGGTGGAAAGCCCGGACAAAGCGGCAATTGAGCGGCGGCTTTACATGGATATCAGCAGTGAACTTGCGTTTAATGTACTGCTGTATACGCCCGTGGAGTGGCACAGACACCTCGATGACGAGCAGAGCTACGCACATAGAATCATGGAGAAGGGTACTGTTATTTATGGCTAACAGATGGTCGGGCGGACACGACAGCAGAAAATATTATGAGTGGCTTGACCATGCGCAGACGGACATACAGTCGGCGCGCATCCTGCTTGGTTACGGCGGCAGCAGCAGCGCGGCCGCGTTTCACTGCCAGCAGGCCATAGAGAAGGCACTCAAGGGATATCTGCTTTATAAGACCGGCACGCATATTGACGGGCACAACCTGACGTATCTGTGCAGGCAGGCGATCAAACACAGCGAGAGCTTTGTCGAATATCTGGATGAATCGGCGCAGCTCAACCGATACTATATTGAAACCAGGTATCCCGCCGACGTTCCGCTTGAATTGAGCGAGCGCAGGATACAGCACGTGCTGTTTATGGCGGAGGCAATGTGGAAACATATCAGTCAGGAGATTTTTGAGGATAAGCTGAAATGACGGGCGGCCGCGCACAGACAGCATACGAGGGCACAGAAGGAAGCTGTTTTTATGTGTTTTAACGGTTTTGCAGGTTTTGCTTCATTTTAAAAGGTTTGTGCTTGACAAAGCACGAAGGCTGAGCGTATGATAGGAAAAATACAATGGCGGGTGTATTATCTGCACATATAAGCCTGGTAAAATGAAGGGAGTGTTATGTCTTGGTGAATACGGATACGGCCTTCAAATTTGCAAAAGCGGGCCTGACCTTTGACGACGTGCTGCTCATTCCGGCAAAAAGCGAGGTTCTTCCCAAGCAAGTCGAGCTGAGCACACAGTTGACCAAAAAGATTAAACTCAACATCCCACTGATGAGCGCGGCAATGGATACGGTCACAGAGTCGCGCATGGCTATCGCGATCGCCCGCGAGGGCGGTGTCGGCGTGGTGCATAAAAACATGAGCATCGGCCAGCAGGTCGAGGAAATCGACAAGGTCAAACGCTCGGAAAACGGCGTAATTACCGATCCGTTTTATCTGTCACCGCAGCACACTCTGGCAGATGCCGACGAGCTGATGGCCAAATACCGCATATCCGGCGTGCCGATATGTGAGGCCGGACGCCTGGTCGGCATTATTACAAACCGCGATTTAAAATTCGAAGAAGATATGGGGCAGCTCATCCGCGACGTGATGACAAAGGAAGGGCTGATTACGGCGCCCGTCGGCACCACGCCCGAGGAAGCAAAAAACATTCTGCGCCGCCACAAAATCGAAAAGCTGCCCATTGTGGACGAGCATTTCAGACTGCGCGGGCTGATCACCATTAAGGATATCGAGAAAGCGGTCATGTACCCGCGTTCTGCAAGGGATCAAAACGGGAGGCTGCTGGTGGGCGCCGCCGTGGGTATGACAGGCGACGTCCTTGAGCGTGCGGAGGAGCTGCTGCGCGTGCATGCCGACGTGCTGGTGCTTGATTCCGCACACGGACACTCTCAGAATATTATCGACTGCTTAACAAGGATCAAGGCGCGTTTTCCGGATGCGCAGGTGATCGCAGGCAACGTCGCCACGGCCGAGGCTACGCGCGCGCTCATCGAAGCGGGAGCCGACGCGGTCAAGGTCGGCATCGGCCCTGGCTCGATCTGTACCACGCGCGTTGTTGCGGGCGTGGGCGTGCCGCAGATTACGGCCATCTATGACGCCGCCTGTGTGGCGCAGCAGTATGGCATACCGATTATAGCCGACGGCGGACTGAAATATTCCGGAGATATCGTCAAGGCGCTGGCTGCGGGCGCGGATGTCGTCATGATGGGTTCGTTGTTTGCCGGATGCGAGGAAAGTCCGGGAGAAAGCGAAATCTATCAGGGCAGGCGTTTCAAGGTGTATCGCGGAATGGGCTCCATCGGCGCCATGTCCCAGCAAAAGGGCAGCCGCGACCGCTACTTTCAGGAGGAAAATAAAAAGCTCGTGCCGGAGGGCGTGGAAGGCCGCGTGCCCTATAAGGGACTGGTTTCAGAGGCGGTTTATCAGCTTGTGGGCGGCGTTCGCTCGGGCATGGGCTATTGCGGCACCAAGACCATTGGGGAACTGCAGCAAAACAGCCGTTTTATCACCATCACAAACGCCGGCCTGAAGGAAAGCCATCCGCACGATATTTATATCACGAAGGAAGCGCCCAACTATTCCATCGGCCCGGATGCGTAGCACACGGATAAGGCGCGGCTGATCCCATTGCGGCTGCGGCAGGCTATTTTTTGAGGAATGTCTTTATAAGTGCGTGAATGGAGGTTCATATGAAGCTGAGCTTTTCAACGGTCGGCTGTCCGAACTGGCTGTGGGGAGAAATACTTTCCGCGGCAAAGGATCTTCATTATCAGGGCATTGAGCTTCGCGGGATCGGTGAAAACCTATTTTTGCCTGAAGTCCGCATGTTTAAGCCCGAAAATATTGAAAAAACCAGGAATGACCTGAAAAAATCGGGCATTGAGGTGGCGTGTATTTCCTCAGACTGCTTTCTGCACCGGCAGGATGCGGACTATGTCGGCATGGCCAGGGAGTACATCACGCTTGCGCGTGATCTGGGCGCGAAGAATGTGCGCGTGCTGGGAGACACTTGGGTCGAGCCGGGCAAAGACGCCGACGACGCGCTGGTTTTATCCAGACTCATTAAGCTTGCTCCCGCCGCGCTTGAAAACGGTGTGACGCTCCTGCTTGAAACCAACGGCGTCTTTTCCGAAACGGGCAGACTGCGCGAACTCATCGAAGCGGTAAACAGCCCCGCTGTGCGCGTGCTTTGGGACGTGAACCATCCTGTGCGCAATTTCGGTGAAAGCGTGGATAAGACATGGGAAAACATCGGACGCTATGTTTCCCATGTGCATCTCAAGGACAGCGTAATGGAAAACGGCAGTCAGCATTATAAAATGCTGGGTTACGGGACGCTTCCTGTGGCGGAGGCTTTTAAAAAGCTCAAGAACTCCGGCTATGACGGATATCTTTCCCTTGAGTGGACAAAGCGCTGGAACGAAGAGCTTGAGGATGCGGGGATCGTGTTCAGCCATTTTGCGTACATGGCAAAAAAGATGTGGGAAGACGCGTAGCGGCGCGCTTACACACAAATAATTAAGACGTCCTGTCCGATATTGCGGGCAGGACGTTTTTTTTCCATATTTAACCTGTACAGTTTTTAAATACCCTGACGAAATATGGAACAAACGGGTCCTGCGTTCGACAAAACAGGTATACCGGCGTTATAATTCAGCGCCGACAAGTCTGCTTACGGGTTGTTGCGACAGGTAAAATGTGGTATTATGTCAACAACCGCGGGTCGCTTAAAACCGCTCCGGCTTCCGCTGCTAAACCGGGTTTATTGCATGCAAATCAGTCGTCCGGTCAAACCGGACGTTTCCCTATACACCAAGGAGGCGTACATGAAACTCAGAAAATTACTGTATCTCCCAATCACGGCGATTTTAACAGGCATGCTGATGGGCACGCCTGTTGTCAGCGGGCTGGATCTGGCGCCTGCGCAGGGTACGGCGCAGCCGTCTGCAGGCAGCATACAGTCTGATTCAGGCATCCTCGGGACGTTTTCGCTGACCGCGCCGGTCTACGCGTCAGAAACCTCGGACGAGCAGATGCGCGGGCTATGGGTGGCCACGGTTTTGAATCTGGACTATCCGTCCAAGCCAGGCCTTGACGTGGAGACGCTCAAGGCGGAAGCGGTCCGCATTCTTGACAGCGCGGCGGAAATGGGCTTTAATACAGTGGTTTTGCAGGTTCGTCCGTCGGGGGACGCCTTGTATCGGTCGGACATTTTTCCCTGGTCGTATTATCTGACCGGCAATCAGGGAACCGCTCCGGCCGGCGGCTTTGATCCGCTTGAGTTCTGGGTCAGCCAGGCGCACAGCAGGGGACTTAAGCTGCACGCATGGGTCAACCCTTTTCGCATCACGCGCGGCACCGTATCAAACCCCAAGCAAAACCTCAATAACGTCGCCAAAACAAATCCGGCCCGCCTGCATCCGGAGTGGGTCGTCAAATATTCCGACGGCAGCATGTATTATAATCCCGGTATCCCCGAGGTTCGCAGCCTGATCGTTTCAGGCGTATCGGAGCTTGTTAAAAAGTACGATATTGACGGAGTCCATTACGATGATTATTTTTATCCGGCAAAGGATTTCCCCGATGAGCAGACCTTTAAAACCTATGGCGCCGGTTATACCAATAAGGATGACTGGCGGCGGGATAATATAAGCCGGCTCATTGAGGACACCTACAGCGCCGTCAAGTCGGTGAACGCCGATGTGCGCTTCGGCGTAAGTCCCGTCGGTATCTGGGCCAACAAAAAGAATAATACCTATGGCAGCGACACCACGGGAAACGAATCCTACTATTCCCATTACGCCGATTCGCGCAAATGGGTCAAAATGGACTGGCTGGACTACATATGTCCGCAAATATACTGGGAGATCGGCTACGCGCCTGCGGACTATTCAAAGCTTGTATCCTGGTGGGCGGACGTGGTCGACGGCACGGGGGTCGATCTGTATGTCGGGCATGCCGCATACCGCTGCGGAAGTCAGCAGACGGGCAGCGCGTGGCAGGGGACGGAGGAGCTCAAGCGTCAGTTTCAGCTCAATGCGCAGATTTCACAGATCAAGGGCAGCGTTTGCTTCCGGTATGCATTTTTCAGGGATTATGCGCCGCTGGGTACGTTTATCAGGGCGTGGTATGGCGATACTGAAACCGACAGCGTGCCGGCGGTCACGCAGCTTTCTGTTGGACGGCCGCAGAAGAATATAAGCACCACGCTCAGCCAGTATTATGTGCTTGGCGCGTCCGATCCGCTCAAACCGCTGTATGTAAACGGAAGCCCGGTGGAAAACCGCACGGCAAAGGGGTATTTCGGGGTGCTCGTCAAGCTGAAGATCGGCGCGAACACCGTGACGCTTACGCAGGGGACAAGCAGCGTAACAAGAACCATCACGCGCACGCCTGTCGCCGCCGCCAAAGCCGCAAAGATGAACCGGGCTGAAATCATTGGCGGCTCCGCTTATCCGAATGTTTATGATGAATACAAGCTGCCGGGTGAATCGGTAACGCTTAAATGTACCGCGCCGATCGGGGCGAAGGTAACGGCAAAGCTTGGCGGAAAAACCTATACCCTTAAGCCGGCAGCAACCACCGCCCCCGCAGGCGGGCTTTATCCCACCACCTTTTCCTATACCTACACACTGCCTGCAGTTACATCAACGGGCAGGGTCATCCGGATCGGCGCGCCGGTATATACGATGAAATACGGAACGGTGACCCGCAGCGTTACAGCCACCGGCGATGTCCAATGCATTACGCCCGGTGCGCCGTACTATGCGCAGGTCATCGACGACACCGCGTTTACCTATGCTTCAAACACGACCACCGGAGGGCCGGTCGGTGAGCTTGTCCAGGGACAAAAGGATTACATAACGGCCGTTACAAACGGGGGGACATGGGTCCGGCTGGGAAAAACCGGGCAGTGGATTTTGCGCTCTCAGGTCAAGCGGACACTGGGCAGCGCGAAACTCAGCGGCCGCATCAGCGCTGCCGCATACACGCATGACGAGAAATGGGATAAAGCCCGGTTTGCCGTTTCGGAAATGACCGCGACAAAGGTTTATTATGACGGTGCACAGCTTATATTTACGCTGACGAACATGACAAATACGCAGAAGCTGGTTCTGCCCGCAAACAGCCCGTTTACGGGTGTGACATCCAAAACCGCAAACGGCTGCGCCGTTTACACTTTTACATTAAAGCGAGCCGACAGCATTGACGGGTATTATATAAGCACGGAAAGCGGAAAGATAACGCTTAATGTAAAGCCCAGGCCGAAAGCGGCGGCCGGAAGCAAGCCGCTTACCGGCATGACGATCGTTCTCGACGCGGGACATGGCGGTACATCCTCCGGAGCGCTGGGACCGCTGGGTACCGGCATGACGGAAAAAAGCATCGTTTTATCCGCAGCCGGCATGATGAAAACCAGTCTGGAAGCGTTGGGGGCGAAAGTTGTGATGACCCGCAGCACGGATGTCGACGTGTCGCTTGAGCAGCGTCTGAAGCTGACCCGTGACACAAAGCCCGATCTGTTTATCTCCATTCACAACAACTCGGCCGATGAAAACATGGACATGCGCAGTATCAGGGGGATGGGTTCATACTACAAAAACCGCGTTTCAAAGGATTTTGCCGAATTTATTCAGACCTACCTGACGGGCCGGTTAACTGTATCAAAGCGCACAACCTATCAATCCAATCTTTATGTGTGCAGACCGTACTGGACGCCCGCGGTGCTCATCGAGACTTCATTTATCAGCAATCCTTCCGATTTTGAATGGCTGATCGATCAAAGCGCGCAAAAAAAACTGGCGAATACCCTCGCCGCGGGGGTCGCGGCCTATTTTAACCAATAATTTGTATAATGCCTGATGAACAATATTGCAAAACACATCTGTTTTAACACAAAAGTCCGCTTATATAAGCGGACTTTTGCTGCGGTGATCAGAAAACCGCGGTTATTAAGCGGCAATTATATAATTTTATGTTTTCAAGTATTTGACCGCAAGGATAATAACGAATCGCGGCCGTCGCTATTGCCTTTAAAACGGGGATCATATATAATATAAGAGATTTCAATCGAAACGCTGACCAGGGGAAACGAAAGATGGAAAAAACCATCTGTTTGGAGGCTTTTTCATGAGTGGGAGTTTTGTTTTACTGACCGATTCCTCTGTTGATATGCCCGCGGACTATTTTAGTAAGCATGATGTGCCGTTTGAGTCTTTGGAATATACCATAGACGGCGCATCCTATGAAGACGATGCCGGCAACAGTATGGCCTATGGTGAGTTTTACAATAAAATACGTCAGGGAATCATGTCAACAACGACGATGATAAACATCAATAAATATTTGGCCTTTTTTGAAACGTATTTAAAACAGGGAAAGGATATCCTGTATCTGGCCTTTACATCCGCCCTGAGCGGATCGTGCGCATGCTCGATCGCTGCCGCAAAGGAACTCAGGGAAGCATTCCCGGACAGGGAGATTGTCGTCGTCGACAGCCTGTGCGCATCTATGGGCGAGGGACTGCTGCTCCATTATGCCATCAAGCTGCGGGACGAAGGCAAAAGCCTGTTTGAGACGCGCGACTGGCTCGAGGAGAACAAGCAGAGGATCAATCATTTGTTCACCGTTGACAGCCTGATGCATCTGTACCGCGGCGGCAGGCTTTCCAAGGCTTCCGCCATTGTGGGCACGCTCATCGGCATCAAGCCTGTGCTTAACGTAAGCCCGGAGGGAACGCTGGTAGCCTGCGGCAAGGTGCGCGGGCGCACCCAGGCGCTTGACCGTCTGGTTTCATGGATGGACGAATGTATTGACCATACGGAATTTGACATGATTATGATCAGCCACGGCGACTGCCTGGAGGAAGCGCAGTATGTGGGAGATCAAATCAAGAAAAAATACAAGGTGCAGGAGCTCCTTATCAATCATGTCGGGCCGGTCATCGGATCTCATTCGGGACCGGGCACGATCGCGCTGTTTTTTATGGGCAAGCCGCGTGTGCCGAATAAGGTATAAAAACGGAAAAATTTCAAATACAGCCAAAAATTATAAGTTGCATTGTTGATTTATCTGTGCTATGCTTAACAAGTCAGTCATTATGACCATGGATTATTTCTTCAACTTGTTTCTCTTAAATGTATTTGGAGACACTTAGTGAGAATTAAATTCCAAATATTTTTTTTAGGAGGGTTTTATAATGACAGAAGATAAGAATATCGTATGCAGAGATTGCGGAGCTACCTTTGTTTTCACGGAAGGTGAGCAGGCTTTCTACAAGGAAAAAGGGTTTGACAATGAGCCTACACGCTGCCCCGATTGCCGCAGGGCAAAAAAGGAGCAGAGGAATAACGACAGAAGCTATTCCGGCAGATAAAACAAACCGCAAGGAGAAGGCTTTGTGCTTTCTCCTTGTTTTATCTTTATGGAAAAAAAGGAAGGATCAATTAGTTTAAATGAAGTTTAAAGACATAGACCTGTCACAGGAAATGCAAAGAGCTATAGCCAAAATGGGTTTTGACGATATGACCTCAGTGCAGGAGGAAACAATTCCCGCCATGCTCGAGAACAAAGACATCATTGCCAAGGCACCGACCGGAACGGGAAAGACCTGCGCTTTCGGGGTGCCGATTATCGAGCACATCGATTTTGAAGATGAGCAGGTGCAGGCGCTTATTTTGTGCCCGACGAGGGAGCTTTCAGTTCAGATTTATGAAGAAATGAAAAAGCTCGCCCAGTTTAAGCATGGCGTCCGGCTTGCGTGCGTCTATGGCGGACAGCAGATCGACCGGCAGATAAACACACTCAAAAAACATCCGCAGATCGTTGTGGCGACGCCCGGAAGGCTCAAAGATCACTTAAACCGCCATACCATCCGCCTTGACGGGATCAGGACCGTGGTGCTTGATGAAGCGGATCGTATGCTGGATATGGGGTTTATCAAGGATGTTACCGGCATTTTGGACAAGCTGCCTGAAAAAAAGCAGGTTGCGCTGCTTTCGGCCACAATATCCCGCGAGGTTATGGATATCGGCTGGACGTATCAGCGCGACGCGGTCGAGGTGACTGTGCTTGAAGATGAGCAGAACAAGCCCAAAATTGCGCAGTTCAGCCTCAGCGCAGTGGGCGGTGCAAAGACGGAAGCGATGCTGCGCATTATTGAAGAAAAGCAGTTTGACCGGGTCATTGTATTTTGCAATACCAAGCACATGGTCAAGAGGCTGGCAGAGCTTCTCATCAAGAAGGGCTTTAACGCCGATGAGCTGCATGGAGATATCAGGCAGAATATCCGCGAAAAGGTCATGGCGAAGTTTCGCAGCGGGCAGCTGAGCATACTGGTGGCCACGGATGTTGCCGCGAGAGGCATTGATGTGGATGACGTCGACGCGGTGTTCAACTACGATATCCCGACGGAAAACGAGTATTATCTGCACCGCATCGGCAGAACGGGCAGGGCGAAAAAGCAGGGGGAGTCCTATGTGTTCGTTTCCTTTGTTGAGGCTCTGCGGTTAAAAGATATCATGCGCTTTACCAAAACACCGATCGTTCCGATGTGCTTTGATAAGGACCATAAGCTGTGCCCGGTGGAAAAGGTCAACAGCACGAAGGCATAACAAATAGAGCAATGTTGAAAGCGCCTTTTTTAGGGCGCTTTTGTTGCGTGCGGACAGAAACTCTGCTTTTGTCAAGGAGATCCCGGATTATGGGAGCTTTTTGCAGGCCTGCGCAGTGCCGGGTTCCTCGCGGGGTTTGCCCGTTTTGTTTCTGTTACACAAAAGAAGGGAAGCACATTTTACTGTGACTTCCCTCGTTTTCAGTATTGGTTTGGGTATTGCAGGTTTTCCCAATAATCCGCGGCTTATATCTGCGTTTTTTACTTAAAAAATCAATACCGGTCCCTGAGACGCTGCTTTCTCAGGCGCGTGCGCTTTTCTCCGGCTTCCCATTCGGCGCGCTCCTCATCCGTTTCCAGAAGCAGGCGCGGGACCTGTGTCGGCTGCTCGTTTTCATCCAGTGCGACCATCACAAGGTATGCGCGGTTGACGAGCTTTTGACCGCCTGACAGATCCTCCACAAAGGTATCTACGCGCACCTCCATCGAGGTATTGCCGACGTGCGTGATCCGTCCGATTAAAACGATCGTATTCCCGACATAGGCGCCCGCCTTGAAATGAAGGTTGTCAATGCACACGGTGGTGATATTTCGGTTTGAATGCCTGCGCGCAACAACGGCCGCGACAACGTCGATCCATTCCACGAGCTTTCCGCCGAAAAGCCGTTCCTGGCCGTTGATGTGCTCAGGCATGATGATTTGAACCTGCTCTGTTTTGGATTCTGATATGCGCTTGATTGTGTCCATGTCCCAAGCCCCCTTTGCTTTATATTTATGAAAAAAGCCCGACCTGAAGATATCAAGCCTCGCGACTGCAATAGTATCGTCTTTTCCGGTTACCCCGAAGGGGCGAGGAAAAGGACTGGGGTAGCGATATCATAACCGCCGCGCGGTAAATATATCATAGCCGCTGTGCGGCAATGATATATTATGTCGTCTTTTCCGGTTACCCCGAAGGGGTGAGGAAAAGGACTGGGATAAATATATAATAACCGCCGCGCGGTTATTATATCATGGCAGGAGCCTGTTTAAAATATAAAAACTGCTTTGAGCGCACCCCGGCCTGCTTTGTGCGGCCGCGGCGAGTGGCATTGCGGCCGCCTTGGAAGACTGCGCGGGCAGGGCGGATAAATCCGCTTTTTTCGGGCTTTGGCTGCAATTGCTGCTTGACAGACGGCGTGGAAGAATGTACTATATATATACAGGCATTGATTTAAAATCACTATATATTGTACTTGCGGACATGGGCTTGCGCATGTGCGGCAGGTTAAGGCAATCATTCATTTGAATGATTGCATATTTATCTTTAACGTCGACGGGCAAGCATAATTTGGAAAGGGGACGAAACTATGGCAACGCAAGCAGTTTCTGCCATCGAGCAAATCAAAAAAAGAGACGGGCGTTATGTGCCCTTTGATATCGTCAAGATAAGCCACGCCATTGAAAAGGCGTTCAGCGCAACATCCATCAGCCAGACAAGCCAGGTTACCGACGCGCTGGCCGCCGAGGTGGAGGCGCGCCTGAAAGAGCTCGGCAACAAGGCACCGGAAGTCGAGCACATTCAGGACGTGGTGGAAAGCGTGCTCATAGACAACGGCTATGTGCAGACGGCCAAGGCCTACATCCTGTACAGGGCTGACCGCAGCCGCGTGCGCGAGATGAATACGCGCCTGATGAAAATTTACGAGGAAATCACCTTTTCTCCGGCCTCCGATTCGGATATCAAGCGCGATAACGCCAATATTGACGGCGATACCGCCATGGGCACTATGCTCAAATACGGCTCCGAGGGCGCAAAGCAGTTTTATGAGATGTTTGTGCTCAAGCCCGAGTATGCGCGCGCGCATCATGACGGGGATATCCATATCCACGACCTGGATTTTCTGACGCTGACCACGACCTGCTGCCAGATCGATATCATTAAGCTCTTTGACGGCGGATTTTCCACCGGCCACGGCACGCTGCGCGAGCCAAACGACATCCAGTCCTATGCCGCGCTGTGCTGCATCGCCATCCAGTCCAACCAAAACGACCAGCACGGTGGGCAGAGCGTTGTGAACTTTGATTACGGCATGGCGCCCGGCGTTGAAAAAACCTATAAACGCATCTACCGGGCAAATCTTTCGCGCGCCCTTGAGCTTATGACGGACATGGAAAATGCCGAACAGACCATTCGCACACTGACCGATGAAATTTTTGTGCAGTCGGGTCTTTTTCCGAAGCTTGAAGACGATGAGGCGTATATGAAGGCGGAGCATGAGGCGCTTAAAGGCTTCATCGCGGACGAAGCGATCATTGAAAAGGCGCAGGAGTTTGCCGCCGCGCGTTCGCTCAGGGAAACAGACCGGGCGACCTTTCAGGCCATGGAGGCGTTCATTCACAACCTCAACACCATGCATTCCCGCGCGGGCGCGCAGACGCCGTTTTCCTCGATCAACTACGGCATGGATACATCCCCCGAGGGCCGCATGGTTGTTAAAAACATTCTGCTTGCCACCGAGCAGGGGCTTGGAAACGGCGAGACGCCCATATTCCCCATCCAAATATTCAGAGTCAGGCGCGGGGTCAATTCAGAGCCGGAGGACAAGAACTACGACCTGTTCAAGCTCAGCTGCCGCGTGAGTGCGAAGCGGCTGTTTCCGAACTTCTCTTTCCAGGACGCGCCGTTTAACGCCGCGTATTATAAAGAAGGCCACCCCGAAACCGAAATTGCCTACATGGGCTGCCGCACGCGGGTCATCGGCAACGTGTATGATCCGTCGCGGGAGATAGCCAACGGGCGCGGAAATCTTTCCTTCACCAGCATCAATCTGCCCCGCCTCGCAATCAAGGCAAATCATAACGTCAGTCTGTTTTTTGAGGATCTTGACAGAAAAATTAATCTGGTCGTCGATCAGCTTTTGGACCGCTTTGCCATTCAGTGCAGGAAAAAGGTGCGCAACTATCCGTTTTTGATGGGACAGGCTGTATGGATAGACAGCGAAAAGCTCGGCTGGGACGACGAGGTCGGCGAGGTGTTAAAGCACGGCTCGCTGTCGGTGGGCT
The DNA here is from genome assembly GCA_963678505.2 of Oscillospiraceae bacterium. GTDB lineage: Bacteria > Bacillota > Clostridia > Oscillospirales > JAVBQB01. Next base: position 20,060 of record CAXXFP010000003.1, read on the forward strand.
TTATCGGCCTTGCCGAAGCGCTCAAATCGCTGACGGGCTATCATCACGGGCAGTCGCAAAAAGCGCAGAACCTGGGGCTTGAGATCATCGGGCACATGCGCGCGCGCATGGATGAGGAAAGCCGCCGCCGTGGGCTCAATTTCACACTGCTTGCCACGCCTGCCGAGGGTCTGTCCGGGCGTTTCGTGGCGCTCGACCGTAAGCTTTACGGCAGCATTGAGGGCGTGACCGACAGGCAGTATTATACGAATTCCTTTCATATTCCCGTGTATTACCCGATCAGCGCCTTTGATAAAATCTCGCTTGAAGCGCCGTATCATGCGCTGACAAATGCCGGGCATATCACCTATGTCGAGCTTGACGGAGATCCGCTTAATAACCTTGAAGCGTTTGAAAAAATCGTCAAGTTTATGCAAAACTCCGGCGTGGGTTACGGCTCGATCAATCATCCGGTCGACCGCGACCCCGCGTGCGGCTATACCGGCATCATTGAGGACACGTGCCCGAAATGCGGGCGCTCCGAGAAGGATGGCGCGCATTTTGAGCGAATCCGGCGTATCACCGGCTACCTTGTCGGATCACTTGAGCGTTTTAATAACGCCAAAAGGGCTGAGGAGGCCGACCGCGTCAAGCACGGTGTGTAATTAATGTCCGCTGAACAGATGCGATTTTTAAATTGCATCTGCCAAAGTTCGATATTTGCGAACTTTGTACGGCAAAACAGCTCTGTTTTGCCGCTTCAGATATATTAATTACGGCGACAGCCAGCGTAAAATTTTGATAAACTGCACGCAGAAAAGGCGGTAAAAATGGATATAATCCGGTTGTCTGGCATTGCGCAGGACTCCATTGTGGATGGCCCCGGCCTGCGCTTTACTGTTTTCACGCAGGGCTGCCCGCACAGATGTCCGGGCTGTCACAACCCGGACACGCATAATTTTGAGGGCGGCTATGACGAAAATGTGGAGACGCTTACGGAGAAGCTGCGCGGCAATCCGCTGCTGGATGGGCTGACGCTTTCCGGGGGAGAGCCGTTTGCGCAGCCGGGCGCGTGTGCGCAGCTTGCGCAGAGCGCACGTGAAATGGGGCTGACGGTCTGGACATATACGGGCTATACCTTTGCACAGCTCATGCAGATGCAGGATGCAGACGTGCGCCGCCTGCTGGAAGCGACCGATGTGCTGGTGGACGGGCCGTTTATTCTGGAGCAGCGTTCGCTGGGGCTTAAATTTAAAGGCAGCGCAAACCAGCGCATCCTTGATGTAAAAAGAAGCATGTCAGACGGAGTTGCGGTTGAATTGGAACAGTAGATCATATATAGCTTGATAAGCGGCAAACGGACGCACAGGTTTTGCCTGACGTCCGTTTTTTCACAGCTTCAGAAATATCCATACGGTGTGTCCGTCGGAAGGATCCTCAACCATGAAAAAGCGTTCGTTTGCATTTTTCAGCGCGTGCGTGCTTGCCGCGCTGTTTGCACTGTTTGGAACGCTGGCAGCATGCCTTTCCATACGAGAGCGGCTGGCCGATTTCATGACGCTGCCACTCGCGGTTTTGTTGTTTGCGGTGTTCTGGTTTGCGGCGGTCAGACTAAAGCCGTTTTTTTCCGGGCTGCCCCCTGCTCTGCTGCTTATTTTAGCCCTCGCCGCGGCCGTGAGCGTGCGCCTTGTATGGCTGACGCTTATGAAAACGCAGCCGGTCAGCGATTTTAACCGGTTTTATATTACGGCAGGAGAACTGCTGCGCGGCAGGGTGTTTATGCCGGGCTATGTGGCCATCTTTCCGCATACGCTGGGTTATCCCGCCGTGTTATCGGTTGTTTTTCGCCTGTTTGGTGTTTCCGTCGCCGCGGCGCAGGGCTTTAACGTGTTTTTAAGCGCGGTGGTCGTGTGTCTGCTTTTTATGATCGGGAAGCGCATGAAAGATCAGGTATCGGGGTTTTACTCGGCGCTTTTATGGGCGTTCTTTCCGTCACAGATACTGTTTTCCTCGTTTGTGAGCACGGAGCTGCTTTTCCTCACACTCATGCTCGGGTGTATCCTGCTGTATCTGGAGCTTATCAGCGCGTCAGGGCAAGCCATCGGCGTACAGCTTCTTTTGTGGAGCACGCTCGGCGTGCTCATCGGCCTGTGCAGTGCGGTGCGGCCCATGTGGCCGATCCTGACGACCGGGTTTGCGCTTCATTATGCCGTGTTTGCACCCCCGGCGGCATGGGAGTCCGGCAAGAGACGCGCCGCGTTCAAGGCCGCCGCGTGCGCGGCGATGCTTGCCTGCTGTCTGCTTGTAAATTCAGGGGTTTACGCGGCCGTTGAAACGGCCGTCGGCCAGCCGATTGCCCGCACAGGCGCCGGGTGGAATTTATATGTGGGTATGAACATGCGCGCTGTGGGGCAGTACAGTCATGAGGATGAGCGGCAGTTCAGTCAGGCGCTCAGGAGCGGAATGACGGCGAATGAGCTTCAGGAGTACTTTTCCGGGGAGGGCAAAAAGCGCGCCATGGACAATATAAAGAGCGGGCGGATGGGAGAGTTTATGATGGTCAAATTCTCCCGCCTGTGGTCGGTGGATGATAACGCGCTGTACTGGATCAGGCAGTCTCAGATAAAAAACCTTCCGTCACGCATAAATCCTGAAGAGCACAAAGATAAAATGACTTTATTTTTAAACATATGGTACTATTTTGTGCTGATTGCGGGCGTGACAGGCATTATCATGAGCGCACGGCGCAGAAATTACGCACCCATGCTGTATGTCATTTTCCTGTGCGGCTTTGTTCTTTTGTTTTTGCTTGTCGAGGCAAACGGACGCTACCACTTCCCGGCGGACGCACTTTTATGCCTGCTGGCGCCGGCTGCGCTGTGCGCTTCGGATAGGGTCGGCACCAACGCATAGCAGCGGCGATTACGCTGCCTGTTGCCGCGGGCGCGGGGCGCAAACGCCCGCGAATATTGACAAGCTCAGGAACAGGTGATATCCTGAATTGGAATATGCGCTGATTAAATTTTATATATTGAGGGAGAACATATGAGTTTCGAAAAGATTAAGGCGGCAAGCAAGATAGCTTTACACAGTGTGGACGACAAGGCGTTTGTCCCATATGGCAGGGTGATTACGGATATCTGCTTTTCTTCCCTGATGGACGCGGCAAAGGATACCGTGGAAATACCCGCAAACGGCTGCAAGTATGTGGCAAGCGTCGCGGCGTTTGAAAAGCTGGATTTCGTTTCTAAGCTTCAGGACGCGGTGTACGGCGGGTTCGACATTCAGGTGGGTACGTGCGCGGGGCACAACACGCAGCTCAACGGCATCGAGTTTCATCAGGGCAACGAGACAATCGTCGCGCTGACGGACGTGATTCTTATTCTGGGCAAGCAGCAGGATATGAACGGCAATACCTATGAAGCTTCGCTTGCCGAAGCGTTTTATCTGAAAAAGGGACAGGCGGTCACGCTGTACGCCACCTCACTTCACTATACGCCGTGCAGCGCGTCGGCGGAGGGCTTTGCCAACATCTGCATTCTGCTTAAGGGGACCAACAGCGTGCTTGAGACACCCAGCGCCAATAAGCTGCTGACCAAAAAGAACAAATATTTCATCACGCATGAGACCCAGCAGGAGAAAATTAAACAGGGCGCGCTCATCGGCCTGATCGGCGAGATCCCGGAAATCGTGCTGGCGTAACTTCCTGCACCGCTCAATAACAGACAAACCGGCTTTCGGATTTTTCCGAAAGCCGGTTTAATTTGTTTGCGCAAAGCATTCCGCGCGAAGCAGGGGAGATGCCGTATGCATGAGTTATTCGGGACCTATTCGGCCACAACAGCCGTGCCGGACGCAGTGACCATGAGCATACCGTTGTCGGCGCCGAGCACTTCATAATCGATATCCACGCCGACGACCGCGTTGGCGCCAAGCTGGTATGCGCGCTGCTCCATCTCCCGCATCGCGTTTTCTCTGGCCTGGATCAGCTCGTCTTCATATGTACCGGAGCGTCCTCCAAAAATGTTTGAAAGCCCTGCGGCAAAATCCTTGAGGAAATTCACACCGGAAATTACTTCCCCAAAGACTACGCCTTTGTATTCGGTGATGCGCTTGCCGTCAATGCCCGGGGTTGTGGTGACAATCATTGTTATATCTCCTTTATCAAAAAATGTCTGATTACATCGCGCGGGGAAAAGGGGGACAAGTCCCATAAAAAATCCGTATAGCCACAGGAATATTACCGGTCTTGTCCGGCGGTCTTATCGTCGAGCCTGGAAGCCGCAAGCAGTTTTGCCTGCAGGCTGTACTGATAGAGATTGATAAGCAGTTCAATGTCCTTTTTATCAAGGTTTCCGGCCTGAAATGCACTGAAAAAGCCCGTTGACTGAAATAAATCGTTTATGCCCGACGGTGCGGCCGCGGCGCTTTGCGTCACGCTGCCCGCGCTGACAGGCTCGCCGCAGTAAGCCAACACTTTTTTTACATAGTTCTGCGTTTCCTTAAACGGGGGGATGCCGCCGTACTTGATCACATTGCCGGGGCCGGCGTTGTACGCGGCAAGCGCAAGCGAGGTATCTCCGTCAAATCGGCTCAGCAGCTGGCTGAGCAGCTTGGCGCCGCCCATAATGCTTTGCCCGGCATCGTAGGGATCGGTAACGCCCAGACCTTCTGCGGTAGACGGCATCAGCTGCATAATGCCCATTGCGCCGACGCCCGATTTTGCGTTCGGATCGAAGCCCGATTCCGCCCGGGCAACCGCCCTGAGCAAATCAACAGGCACCTTGTATTTTTCCGCCGCCTTTTCAAACAGCGCATCCAGGTCTATGGTTTTGTCGTCGGAGGAAACAGCCTCCAGAACACTGGCAAAGTCGGCGCCCTTGACGGGAGCCGCGCCCGAAGAAGCGGTCTGCGCGCCCCCGATTACGCCGGCGCCTGCCGAAACTTTATCAACTGACATTTTCTACCCCCTTTGCAGCGTGCCATATTATCGCATCCGATAAAAATCACTATACCATACAAATTAAAGCAAACAGGCCGCGTTGTCAATACATTCCTAATCCGAAAACTCTATGCGGGATGTGACTCTGAAGAACTGTCCGACCGGCGTACGGAGGGACGGTGACACAGTTTCATCATAGGCTGTAAGCGGCGTCAATATGTCCAGCACAGGCAGCGCATGAAAAGTGCCGCACAGCTTAATTCTGGACAACATAATTTCTCTCATTCGACGGTTTTTGCTATATTTCATAGAAAAGCTGCAATATAATCGGGGTTGTACAAAATTATATCCATGCCCGGCCGCCGGACTGCAGGACGGAGCTTATACGCTGCCTGTTGGTGGCAAAATAAAATGTGTTATGCCGCTTTATAACCATTGATTGACGTCCTGCTTGGATTTGAAATGAATGGTTCAAATCCAAGGTGCAAGGCTTTTGCGGCGCATGCCGCAAAAGCCTTGCACCTGAACAAATCAAAAATACCGTCAAACCATTGCAGCTATTGTATATTTTTTGAATTATTCATCAGGCGTTAAATAATAAAATGGAAAAAATTCTCAATAGTTCTTGATGTTCTTGGCAGATATTGTATAATAGTTTAGTATATGTATTAATGGAAGTCGGTTCTGCTTAAAGCGGGATACCCATTGTTCGACATTCATGATCTGCGGTGTTTGCGGGCTCTTTGTGATAAACAAGTCGCCAGGCAGACCTTTCTTTTTGCCGTCATTGCTCGAATTTCGGTGATTCGTTCGCCTGAATTATATAAGGAGGAAAAGATTATGGGATTGAAGAAGACACTGACGCGTGTCATGGCTATGCTGCTTACGGTGGCCGTGCTTATTTCCGCAATACCCACCCAGGGCTTTGCCTATTATGCGGACAAGCCGGAAGACCTTTCCATTGTGGATGCAAAAGGCAATACGGTGACGGTGGGCGAGGACTGGGAAACTACTTTTCCCTATGGTACGTTTGCGTATGCCGCCAGCGATCTGACGGTAGACGAGGGTGGGGAGGGGACCATTAAGGTCTACCGCCTGGGCGGCACAAAAGGAAGGGCTACCGCCTATATTACATATGTCCCTGTCGCCGCGGAAATTAAGGCGGGGGTCAAGACTTACGCCAACGCCGCAAGCTCCAAGGATGTGGAAATACGGGTGGAGGATCCGCTGCCCATCGCCCAATATCAGCCTGTCGGTAAGGATTCCGACCCGCTTGAACCGGCATCCCCTGTTGGGGTGACGAGAGAAGACAGAACCGAAACGAATGAAGTATGCCTGTCAGTCGATACCGAGGCCGACGCCTATCAGTGGTATTTGCTGACAGATGAATACTGGGAAATTGTCACCGGGGCTACGGGCAAGGAGTTTATCGCCTCTTCCGTGGATTATGAAGCGTATGACTTTCGCTGCGTGTATACCGTTGACGCGGCCAGCTACTGCTCCGATTCCGCCAAGGGTGTAAAATATGTGAGGCCCGAACAGGAGCAGCTGCCCGAACAGCCGGCGGATCTGGAGCTCAATCCCGAAACCAGCTACACGCTGCTACCCATGGACGACCCTGATGCGTATGCAGGTTATGTTTTTGATCTGACCTTTGCCGAGGGAGAGTGGGTCAAGGAGATCCATATTTCCTCGCCGGAGGACGACGCCGCGGAAGCGGATGAATTCGGCATGTTTACAATTAAGGAATGCGACGGCGGCACGCTGTACGACTCGGCCAATACGCTGCTGATGCATCTTGCGGATAACGAGGCGCCTGAGCCAAGCCAGATCGGGTTTGAAGTCACGAGCATTACGGCGGATAAGTCTAAAGGCACAGCCCGCCTGACCGTGAAGCGCACCGGCGGCACGCAGAACGTTTTGTCGGTGAAGTATGCCACCACCGACGGCACGGCAGTCAGCGGCACGGATTTCAGCGCAGCGTCCGGCACGCTGATGTTCTATGCCGATGTCTCCGAGCAGACCATTGAGATCCCCCTCATTGACGACGGGGTTGCCACGCAGGAGCAGGTTTCCTTCACGGTTGCTCTCTCGGAACTCAAGGGCGATCAGGCGGGCATCTGCGAGCTTACGCAGACCGAAGCCACAGTCTCACTCTATAATACCGCTACAGCGGTTGACCCAAACCTGGCCACGCTTCTTTATGACGAAGGTTCGGTGGATGTATCCGCCGACGTGACCGAAGAGGACGCGGCCATAGCCCCCACCGCGGAAACAATTACCGGGCAGGAGGCTGAGGACACCGAGGAGCCTATGGTGGGCACCCTGTCTGCCGGCAGCGGGGACGAGCTTGACCCGCTTACCTACAATTATCCCAACAAGATTACCTTCAGCCGCGGTTCAGGCTACTCCGGCTGGAAGGACTGGGTCTATGTCGCGAACAATACCGGAACGTATAACGGCTATGACGTAAATGCCGTGGGCGGCTATACCGGCACAAACTGGTCCGGCGGCTCCCGCTATGGCGCCTCCGGCTGGTGCGTGGAGAGCAAGGGGGTCGCTTCCGCCACCCTGAATATAGCGCATATGAATCAGTTGTACGATTGGTTTTTGGGCAGGTTTACTTGGCGTGCCGCAATCGGCAGCTCTCTTTACGACCTTGAATATACCTATCCCTGGTTCAGGATCCTTAACTCCGGCGGCGGCACGATCGGCTCGGCAGACGCCGGTACCAGAGGCAGCGGAGATTTTTGGTCGGGCACGGAGATTTCATGGTATACGTCCGGTTCCATTAATAAGGGGTGGGACATAGCGTCGCAGACCAACCGGCTCCAGTTGGGGCTTTCCCGACATGACTGCCATGATGCCAACTCAACGGCTCTGGCCGCGTTGGAAAACGGCGTACTGCGCAGACGCGTTTTAAGCAACCAGCTGGCCCTGCGGGTATTTACCGCAAACGACAGCGGCAGCGGGCTGGGCGGCGTAAAAACCTCGCCTGATGGCGCAGCCTCGCTTACGGAAATTTCCAACGTCTACGGCTCGATGACCCCCAAGGTGGAAATCGAGCCCGGCAGCGGCGGTATGAACACCGGGGGAAAACTCTATGTGGGCAGCCAGCTGAAGGTGACGCTTGCCAACACCGCAAGCTATTTCCCCGCCAAGGAGGACAGCAGCCTCAGCTATGCCGTTTACCTGACAAATGCTGCCGGAGCGGTGGTGGCGTCGAGCAGCGCCACGGGCAATGTGCACTACCTGACGCTGCGCTGGGACAGCATGACAGACGCCGACTTGGGCGGCAGCTATACCGTAAACATTGTCATGACCCGCAAGCAGACCCTGAATCTGGATCTTTCCCCCTCCGTCGCCCGTCTGACCGACAGCAACGGGAATGCATCGAGCAGTATTAATCCCGCCATGATAAGCACGGCGGTCAGTGATTTCTGGTCGAGTACGTCCAGCATCACCTACGGGTATTCCGCCGTGGATAACACTGCCACGCATTTTACCTATAAAACAAACGGTACGCTCGGCAAAGCAAGCTTTGCCGCCTCCAGTACCGGCACCGCGGCGGATTCAGTGCTGTCTGTGGCCAATGTCGCAAACCTTCAGTGGATCAATTTTAACCTCCCGTCCGAGGACGTCATACTGTATAACGGACGGGCATACGCCGGCAATGAGAAGATATGGCTTGCGGTGAGCGACCTTGCCGTGGCTGACATGACCTTCCGGTATTATGACAAAAAATATCTTACCGCCTCAAGCGTCATGTCCACAAATATCTCCCAGACAGCCCTGTATCTGGATGCCAACGGCAATGGACGAATCGATGGCTGGTACAATAAATATACCGGCTATTTCGTGCTCGACACGGCATCCGGCGACGAGTTTTTATATTTCCTTGAACCCGGCATCGATTATGACGAGAGCATTTTTGCCCCGATACCCAAATATGGTAAAGACGCCTCCGGAAATACGGTCGTTACAGGCTACTGCCAGTATTTCCTGAAGACCTATTACACCATGACGCCGCGCTGCCTGTCGGTGCCCGAGGGCGCCAAGACAACCGACCCCGCTCAGGTGCTGCCCGCCCTTGTGGCCGACGTCACCGACCCCAATACATACGCGTCCCTTACTCCTGAGCAGCAGGCTTACCGCTACGTCGTCAGCGGGCAGAGCCGCGCCTATACGCCGACAGGGACAGACCATAATATAGTAACGCCCGCGGATGGGGATTATTCCCGTTCCGCCGATAATCACCGTATGTACGGTGCGGAGGCCTCCCAGGTCTCCAGCGTTGACATCCCTCTGGGCGGCGACCACAGCCCGCCCAAGCTTACGGAAACAGGGAAAGATTTTACCTGGAGTCCGGATTTCCACGGCAACCTGCTCTATCGGTTTTCCGCGCCCCAGCCTGTTGCGATACCCCACAGTCTGGCCGGGGACAATATCCCCATAGCCGCGGTGGAGAGCATCGATCCGACAAACCGGCGCGGTGACCTTTAAGTATGCCAACGCCGCCGCCAAACTCAACGGCTATCTGGGTTCGTTTGGCGGAAACGACACCTACGCGCTGTGCGTTCAGCAGCAGACACACACAACTGGAGAAATTGCCGCGGCAAACGGCGTCGACATTTCCGGTCTGGGCCTGATGTCGGCAAGCGGCGGCATGGATCTGCCCAAGCCGGAATCCGTCAAGCTGGCGCCAAGCGGCTCTTTCCCCCAACTCGGACTATCTCAAGCAGAACAATATGGGCGGAGACCCCAATCCCTCTTCCTTGGACATGTCGAAGTCCGACAATGAATTTGACGAGTTCAATCTCGATCTGGGCGTGAAGCTCCCCACCTCGGAGATCGGCATTACCGACTATGTCTCCATCATCATGGACGAGTATGAGGTCGGTTTTGCAATCGGCATTCCTGTGGGCGGCTATAACTCCAATGGAGACGCCGGCAGCGGCGGCATAGGCGGAGGAGAAAGCGGCGGCAGCAACTGGTTTGGACCTAAAAAGGCCAATGCCTCCAACGCGGAAGACATGGGCAAGCTGCGTGACTTCCTGAAAAAACCCAGTATGGATAGCTTCAAGAACACCAGTGACTCATATAAAGAGGCTAAGGACAGCGGAAAAATGAAATCCTCGAGCTTTACGGTGGATTTCTCCATCTCCATGGCCTTCATGTTTAAATACAATCCGGTGGATAACGCCTATAATTTCAGCCAGTTTTCAGTGGCGGCCACCGCTGCGCTCGAGTATACCTATCAATACCGTCTGACCCCGTGCCCCATCGTATATCTCTATGTGACCGTAAATGTCACCGTGGAGATAGGCACCGGCATGACGGTGGACCGCGATGCAATTGAGGAGACGAGTCTTGCCCTCCCCGAGGCGAATGCGGTCACGCTTAAAAAGGGTCAGATGTATGTTCTGCAAACCAATAAAAAGGCGTTTAACGCCACCTTTGACGGCAAGCTCTATATCGAGTGTTTTAAAACAGATGCCTTTAACGACCCCGTAGACGGCTTTAATAAGGGCTACGTCAAATCAGAGGGCGACGACCCCGTGACGGTGACACTCTTTAAGCAGGACGGCAATGATCTGCCAAGCACCTATTATATCCGCCTGACTGCCATAGAGGACACCACGCTTTCCCGCGTGGCCCGCATCATCGATATGCGCAGCGACGTGTACTGGAACGGCTTTGAGATTTCTCCCGAAGCCTTTGTGGAGGCGGGCGCCGGCATCGGCGTGGAGATCTGCAAGTTCGAGGTCTTTATCAAGGTGAACATCGGCTGCAAAATGACGCTGGGGGATTATAACAAGGCAGATAAGACGTATAAGCCCTTCGAGTTTAATGAGTTTGAGTTTGGCCTGGGCCTAGGCTTCCGGGTGGTGCTGCTGGTCTTCAGCTACGAGATGGATCTCATCAAGTACACCATAACGTATGATTCGGAGCGCGCGGCAGGGGAAGAGTGGGTACACAGCTGGTCTGCGCTGGGAGGCCTGTACGGCGGGGACATAGGGACCCTGTCGGCCACCGACGCCGACGGCAATACCATGGCCGTGCGTATCCGATTGCCCGGCTCCACGGCCGACACCCAGACTGTTTACGCACCGGACAGCGGCGGCGGCCTTTCCCCGATGTCTTATAACCCCACCGATGCCAAAGTGCCCTTCCAGCTGTCCGGTTACGGCAGCTCGGGCGACGCGTTTAAGCTCGTCGACGGTCTGGTCACCGGTTATGACTATAAGGTGGTCACTGTCGGCAAGGACAACTATCTGATCTATACCGTTGGCCGCACCGCGGCCAACGAGGTGGACTACACCATGCTCGTCCTGTCAAAGCTGAAGCTGACCAAAGCGGCAAGCTCCGGTGAGAAGGACAGCTACGGCCTGGTGCACCCCGTCACCGGCGCGGCCGGCGGATATCTCATTCTGGATAACGACGGCACCGGCGATCTGGGTTTTAACGCCTGGGTCAAGGACAATACCATCCACGCCGCGTGGGTGAGCTACGCCTCGGTTTCCGCCAAGGCCATGGTTTATCCGACCGAGCCGAACGCAACAACATATACAAAGCCTGTCGGCACGGACGGTTCGACCCAAATGAGTGCGGACAATTACACGGATACGGTGCTGTTCCCAGCTCCCGTAAACCCAACCGCGCCCACCGAGCCTGTGCAGTTGAGGCCCGATCCGGAGGTGACGCAGCAGCCCGACGGTCTGAAGCCGGACGCAGCTCCCGATCCGACGGATACCACAAAGTATCCCCTGGGAGCAGACGACGACGCGTACAAAGCCGATCTTGCGTTCTATACCGCATGGGCGGCCTGGGAGCTTCAGCTGGATTGGAATCAATACGATATCGACAAGGGCACCTATGATGCCGCGAAGCTAAAATATGACGCCTACACCGCCTGGCACGATTACTTTAAAACGATGGGCGACGTAAACGCGTATTACCAGACGCGCGCGGCCAACGCGGCTAAGAACACGGTTATTAAGACAGCCTCCTTTACCGTGAAGGAAAGCTACACCGGAGACGAGGCCTTTACGGATCCCGCGGTGATAAGCGGAGCTGCGGGCAGCCAGGTCTTCCTGCCGGATTCCGCGGGCGACGGCAGCGCCGTGTTTTTCGCGCGGGCGGTACATTATTCCGACGCCGAGGAAACAGCGGCCGCCGCGAACTATAACAGCTACCTGACCACGGCCTATCCGGGTGACACCAGCGCTTCCATCCGTTCGTACCGCGCCCTGTACCAGAAGGGGCTGAGGGACGTTTACGGCAAGGGCACTACCCTCGGCGTGGCGATAAACGGCGCCTTGGCGGCTGGTTCTCCCACACTCGAGCAGGGGCAGACGCTTGAGAACCTTGAGGTCATGGATGCGGGCAGCGGAGTCTATTATCTGGCCTATACCACCGGCCAGCAGAAGTATACCGCCGACAACCTGCTTACCATCCACCGCCTATATCTGCGTAAGCTGACCGTAAACGCCGACAGCACCGTTTCCTGGGGCGCGTCCTACCTGCTTCGCACGCTGGTCGACTACGATAAGGATTCGGACGTAGACGGTGTGTACTCCGCCACTTTGGCTGCTCCCTCCGCGCTTTATAAGGACCCCTACTTTGCCAATCTTCAGTTTCTCAACGGTAAGCTGGGTACGCTTACAAACGGGGAAGCGCTGAGCACGCTGGCCGAAGCGGCGCAGTCTGAAAACTTCCTGCTTTTTGAAATGAACGGTTCCACCTATATCGTTCCCACGGCCGATCTGGACACGATCACGTCCGCCGGAACCGGTAAAATCTACCCCTTCTTCCGGCCGGAGACGGTACAGAATGCGGATGGCTCCACCGCCACAGCCTCAACGACCGGCAGGGCAGAGGTCACCATCGGCGCCGACGGCGCGGGCAATATCTCCGCCGTCTATGTGGGCAGCGTTCCCAACACCACAAATAACGCGCTGTACCTTACCAAGTATGACACCAATACAAATTCCTGGGGCACGGGCACCATGCTGGCTATGAACTATATGCAGGTGCATGAGGATTCCATCACCGACGGTCTGACCGCCGAGCAGACGGAGGCGGCTTTCCTTACCGCGCTGCCCGGAGGCGCCGGAGGCGGCATGGACCAGTTCGTCTTCTCAAACCTCCAGATCGCGCTGGGGCAAAAGAACGAGGCGGTCACATCTCAGAGCATGGATACCCTCTCCGAGACCGGCTTCGCGCAATCCGCTCCGGTCGATTCACAGCTGGCCGCAGAGTATGGTCTCAGCGGCGGTCTGTCCACCCTCAGCGAAGACGACCTGGAAGAGGTCATTGCCGGGCTGAGCGAGGATGAGGTGGAGATGCTCGCGGGTGAACCTGCAGGCACGCAGGACACACTGCTTATTATCACGCAAGGCGCGCTGACCTATCTTGAGCAGCTGCAGTACAAAGATGAGGGCGACGACGCTCAGAAGACCATGATCGCGCCTATGTCTGCGGAAGACGCGCAAGCCAAGTTCGATGCGGAAGGCGGCAACCGCAAGCCGGGCGTTGGCTTCTACGCCGTAAGCTACGGCGTGGGCGGGCAGCGCATCGGGGAGGATCACCTCACCTTTGCAAATTATGATTTCACCGCCGGCTCCGAGCTTAAATCGAGCCTCTCCTTCATGAACACCGGAGACGTGGCCATAAGGGGAAGTCAGAGCAATCCCATTACGGTAAAGCTCAGGGTCATTACGCCGACTAACGCGGACACCGAGCTTGACAGCTGGACGATCTCCCAGAATGTGGCCGCCGGGCAAAAGGTGGAGCTCAGCGGCACCGCCAGCGCCCTCACCGGCACGCTGCCCACCGGGAGCATATTTTATCTGACGGTGAGCGAGGACGCGGCGTATATCCAATCCATTGGCGGGACGGCCTTCTTTGCCAGTACGCTGGTTAAAAATGCCGGCGGGATCCCGGAATCCGGCACGCTCAAGGTCGAGGAAAAACCGGAGCTGGGCTTTGAAAACTGCGAAATCAAATCCACCGGCGTCGACGCGGCAGGCAATACCATCCTTACCGTGGAGTTTCAGGTGGGCAACCGGGGCAATAAAACCGCCGAGGGCGTATACGTGCAGGTCACCTATGAAAACGGCGTGGGACTTGATAAAAAGCCCGTTTATTCACCCGTTGACCTTACCGGGCACCAACTCGTCGTTTCCAAGCAGGCGGAGCTTCAAACCCTGTCGGCTTCCAGCGCAGATGAGCTGAAAGCGGGTATCCTGCGGCTATATAATGCCGAGGACGGCGACAGCATCGGCAAAAATAAGGGCCGTACGGTCACCGGCACCTTCACGGTTCCTGCCGCCTGCTATAAAGGCAGCCTCACCGGAAGCCTCAACTTGAATTTCGAGGTTTTCAGCGTAAGCGACCAGACGACAGCTGTAACGGCCGGGGTGATCACAGCGGAGCACGGCGAATATAACAGCGTCAACAATATTTCGACCACCCAGATCGAGCAGATTACCCATTTCACCACCGCCGACAAGGTGACGCTGGCCATGGGCAATACCATGCGCCTGCCGGTGTCAGTCGCGACCACCACCGGTCAGGCCCCGCAGATCAGCGTGTTGGAAGCGCCGGACGGCGGCGACGCTGAGAACAATCTGGGCATTCTCTATTATGACAGTGACGACAATTTTGCAAACGGACACGCCACCGGTACGCTTGTCATTGCTCCTTCGGCGCAGGGCAGCGGGATTATCCACCTGATGGATACGGCGACGAATACCATTTACGCCATTACCTACTCGGTCACACCGTACACCGAGGGCATCAATATCTTTAAGGATAACAGCCTGTTTACTTTCAAAAACGCAAACGGCAGTAAGTATGACAGTACGCAGCTAAATCAAAGCTGGGAATTCAGGGGCGATATCCCCACATGGGGCACCGGCGCCAACGCGGATTATCCCTACCTCTCCAATCTGTCATACGGCAGCAAAGGAGCCAGCTTTACCTTCCGGACCGTGTCTGAGTCCATCGACCTGTATTTTAACGGAACGGTCAAGGTGGAAAGCACCTTCCCGGGCTTTGCAGCCAAAACAGTTTCCGCCGCCGGGGGCAAGACCATGGCCACCGTGAATTTCGGCACAAACAGTACAAATTATCCCCATGACGTGACGGTCACCGTAGAGTCGGATACCGGCGCTCAGTTTGACCGTCTTGTGGAGGAGTATTCCAGCGGCGTGGTTCCGACACCCTCCGACGACGCGACCGCGCCGCACATCTACTGGAGCCGCAGCTTCCCGGAGACCGCGTCCATTGAGACAGGAACGGTTTCGGTGCCGCTGACCTGCTATATCCTCGATGACACGGGGTTGGCCTCGGTGACCTTCAACGGGACAGAGCCGACGCTTATTAAAAATGACGGCGGCTTCTGGCAGTTTGATGTGGACGTGTCGGCCAACGGCGCCCTCTCGGTGGCCGCTCAGGACAGTGCAGGAAACCGGACCACCCGCATAGCCACCGTGGACTGGTTTAACGCGACGGTCAGCGCCGGAGCCAAAGCCGGTGCCCCGGAGCTTACCGGCCAGTTCCAGTTTGAAAACGGCGCAGCCATAGGAAGCAGCTTTGTCAAGCAGGGCGAAAGCGCCTTCCTCAAAGCGACGACCGCGGCCGCAGTCACGGCAAACTCTATAGCCGCGGCAGTGGATGCCGACACCGGCAAGACCGCGCTTGAGGTCACAATGCTCTCAGCGGGCACGGACGGCCGCTTCCCGGTGGCCAGCAACGCGTATTATCAGCTTACCGCCACCGCCGCAGACGGAACCTGGCGGACTGTGCTTATGAGCATGGATCGGCTGGATAAAGCCCAGCCAGAGCTTAAATTAAGCGAGACTGTGCTGACCGCCCAGAGCGGGGAGAGCGCACGAGCCCTCTCATGGGTCGTCACCAAGGGCGACACCAGCCTTTCGCCGATTACACAGGTTACCATCAACGGGTCAGCTATGACCTTTAATCCGGATCAGACCTGGGTTGCGGGGACCTGGCCCATCTCCTTCGGCGGCCTGTATACCCTTGAGGCAAAAGACGGAGCGGGCAATACCGCGATCGCGACCTATACCGTTTCCGATTATGCCATCGGCCTGAACACGCAGAATATCTTCACCGTTACGCATTCGTGGAGTCAGGCCCGCAATAACGGCAGCATTGCCATCGACAGCGGCAAAATTATCGGCGGGCTGTACGACGCCGCGCTGCTGCTATCCGGCAGCAGCACGTATAACGGCAGCTATGCATACATGATTCTGCCTGCGGCGGAGGACTTTTTCTTCGATTCCGCGGCGGCAGAGAAAGTCATTCTCGCTCAATACGCTGCGGCTCATCTAGACGCGCCCAATATGCCCGCGGACGAGCTGGCAGCGGCTCTGGCCGCCGGGCAGTCCGAAGCACGCACGGCCTGGATGACTGATCTTGTGACGCTCAGCGACGCAAAATGGACTGCTGGGAATACCATTTCAAATCTTGCTCCCGGCGCCTATACGCTCTATGTACGTGACGAGCAGGATAAGTCTAACGTAGAGGTGATCGCAGCCCAGGCGCTGACGATAAACGACGAGGCCGTCACCTTTGCCGCCGAGATTCATAGAGCCAGCAGAGCCGGCGCCGAGAATGGCGCAATTACCGTTGGCGCCTCCGGCGGCAAGCTGGCACAGGGCACCTACCAGTTTGCTGTCCTGCCCATGAAGGAAAAGGAGACGCCGCTGGTCGAGGTAAAGGATTTGGCCGCGCAGCCGGGCGTTACATGGCAGCTTGCGGATGTGTCTTCTGGTTCTTTCAACACAAAAATTCTGGACGGCCTGAAGCCGGGCTGGTATCAGGTAGCCGTCCGCCCCATGGGCGTTTCCACGGGCACGATGAGTAACCTGTGTACTTTGTACGCAACACTTGCCAGCGCACAGGCCCGCCAAAAGAAGGCGGTAGACGCCAATACCGCGTCAGCCATCATAAACGCAGCGGCCAGTGCCGTAGCTGAGATCCGCACCGCACAACAGAAATGGGATGCGGCCATCGCAGCCTCCGGAAACACGGCTGAAACAGAGGCGGTCTATAAGAGCCTGATCGGAAGCAACGACGGCATTCTGACTCTGCTTGGCAACTGGAGAGCTGCCGAGGAAGCGGTGACCGCCGGCACGATGACCCGCGTGGCCGCCGACGCCGTGAAGAAAATCTATGACGACGCCGTGGACGCATATGCCGATACCAAGGTAAAGGCCGACGCTGCAAAAGAGCTGACCGATGCAAACCTCGAGCTTGCTGACGCGCAAACAAGCTATGATAACGCGGCACAGGCGGCGACCCAGGCGGCCGAGCAGGTATACACTTTAACTCCCGAGCTATGGAGCAATGCCTGCACCCGAGTCGTTGAGGTGGGGTATGAAACCAGCAAGGAAATCTCGGCGTCTGATCTGGACCGCAGCGAGACGGGAAGGATAACGGTCACCTTTACCCCGTCCATGACAAAGCTGTCCTCCGCCGCGGTCTACGCCCTCATCAGTGAAAACAAGACGAATACCATCGTAATCAAAGGCAGCCGGCTGTTCGTGATCATCCCGCCGGGAACCCTGTCTCAGGGCGACAGCATCATGAACATGCTGCTGCTGGATATCGAGCTGCCGGATGATCCCACCGGTTATGTGGTGCGGGTTACCTCCGCCGACGGCAAAACACACATTGTTCCGATGAGTCTGATCGGGAAAGACAGGATAGCCTATATCGCCTCCCAGCCCGGGAGATATTCCATTTTCTATAATGGAAAGACTTTTGAGGATGTAAAGAGCGACTTCTGGGGAGCAAAGGCCATCGGCTTTGCCGCCGCCAACGAGCTCTTCACGGGTACCGGGCCGAACACTTTTGAGCCGAACAGGACCATGACCCGCGGCATGCTGGTCACTGTACTGGGGCGGCTTATGGATGTGGATCAGACGAAATATACTGGCAAGGCGTATAGCGACGTACCCACCGGTACATGGTACAGCGCCTGCGTCCAGTGGGCGTCGGAAAACGGAATCGTGACCGGCTACGGCGGCGGTCGTTTCGGACCCAACGACGTCATCACCCGGGAGCAGATGTGCACCATTCTGGTGCGCTTCCTGAAGGCACAGGGAATCACGCTGCCCGAACAGCTGAAAAATGAATTCAGCGATATGAACAGCGTCAGCAGCTGGGCTGCCGAAGCGGTCAGATACTGCCAGCAGGCCGGACTCATTCAGGGCACGGGCGGAAACCGGGGCAACCCGCGCGGCCAGTCGACCCGCGCCGAGGTAGCCACTGTACTCATGCGTATGATTGAAGGCTGCTTGTCCGAGTAATCCGAAAACAGGAAGACCGGAGCGCAAGCTCCGGTCTTCCATAATTTATGAAAATGTTATATTATAATAATATCTGGACAAGCGGGGGCAGGCAACGAAGCCCCCGTTTGCTTGCGCGTTTACAGTACGGCCTGATAAACAAAACAAGAATACAACAGCTGCGCCATACTTTGACGGTTTTTCTGATTTATTCGGGCGCAAGCCAGTCAGTGGTTCTCAAAGCGCCAAAATGCATGTGTTTTGATACCAAAAGGTTCGAAATATGCGGAATTTTTGCAAAATGTGATTTAGAAACTGAATCTGTTGACATTACAATATCCGCAATATCAAGGAGGATTACCATGAAACCATTGTCCCGCGTGCTGACCGTGATTCTGTCGGTCATTATTTGTCTTGGGTGTGCTCTCCCGGCTTTTGCCGCCGAAGCGCCCGAGCAAAACGGAGAAGAAAACGGATATATCGTCCGCCTGAAAGACGATGCCTGCGTGCCGCTGTCTCTTATGAGTCAGACGGAAGAAGCAGTCGAACCCATCGATTATACGGACGGCTTTTACACGGCGGACAGCCTGACTGACGTACAGGACTGGATAGACGCCGGACTGGTGGAATATGTTGTTCCCGACAGTGAGCTTGAGCTTTTGGAGGATCCCCTGACCAATGATACCCGGGTCGACGAGCAGTGGTATCTGGACATGATGGAGGCGGATACCGCCTGGCAGGCGGGCCTGACAGGCGGCGGCGTCAAGGTCGCGGTCATCGACTCGGGCGTTTATAAAAGCCATGAGGATCTGGACTACGCGCGCATACAGGGCCACAGCTTTCTGGGTCTGGATGCAAACTCCGGTTCCTATGACGACTGCACCGGTCACGGTACGTTCGTAACCGGCGTTCTGGCGGCACAGACAAACAACGCAAAGGGGATTGCGGGGCTGACCGACCAGGTGGACATTCTCTCCCTGCGGTGCTTCAGCATCAACGAATTAAATGAATCATATGATGCTGCTTATGACAGCGGCAGCGCCACGGTGTCGGTTATTTTGGAGGCGATCGGCTACGCCGTGGCTCAGAATGTGGATGTAATCAACATGAGCTTCGGAGGCCCCAACATAACACAGCTGCTTCCGCTGCAGGATGAGCTGGAGGAAGCCGCCGAACAGGGGATTCTTCTGGTGGCGGCGGCCGGCAACAATGGAAACAGCGACCTGCTTTATCCCGCGGCGTTTGACTGCGTAATCGGCGTAGGCATGGTGGACAGCACCGCGACCGTGGACGCGAATTCCGAACGCAACGCAAGCGTTTATGTTACGGCGCCGGGAAGCGGCATTCTCGGCCTGGGCTATACCGCCGCAGACGGCTACGTGACCATGAGCGGAACGTCCATGGCCGCACCGATGGTTTCCGCGCTGGCGGTAATGGCCAAGAAAACAGATTCCGCCATCGATGATGAGGGCTTCCGAACATTGCTTCGCGAAAGCGTGGTGGATAAGGGAGAGAAGGGATACGACACCTCCTACGGCTACGGCCTTGTAAACGCGGCGCTTTTTGTCACAGGCGCTTTCCAAGGACTACACAATTACATATGACTGCGGGGGCGGGAGCCTCCCGGTCACGGTTTACCCCACAAGCTATACCGTTGACCGGGCTGTACCGGTTATGCTTCCAGATAACCCGGAACGGACGGGCTTTACCTTCGCCGGCTGGTATGATAACGCCGGGTGTACCGGAACGCCAATCACAGCGGTTCCCGCCGGCACGGTGGGGGATGTGACCTACTACGCCGGGTGGTACGACAATTCTGAAACCGTCGTCTCGGGCATAACCGTACGCGGCTGCGCCGCCGTGAAATCGGGCGTTGACCCATATCTGTATTCAGTGGAGCTTCCGCATCAGTTAAGCCTTGCCGGCATCGTTTCCGGCGATATCTCCGTTACGCCTGAAAAAAGCGATGCCGTGGTAAGCACACCCGCAACCTCCGACGGCGGGGCGACCTGGACCTTTATCGTTACAGGCTCCGACCCGGCCAACATCAAAACCTATACGCTGACAGCCGCCATATCCGCAAACAGCGCGCCGGCTGCCGTGGAGGCTACCAAATCGGGCGGCGCGACCCCCGTGTCCCTGGATGGCCTGACGCCTGCCGTATCGTACTCTGCCGATATGAGCGGCTGGTTTTACGCACAGCGAGGGTACGCCGCTTACCTACACGATCGTATCCGTCTCAGCCTCCGGCGCCGACTCAAGTGCGCATGGGCAATCGTCCATAGCGGGCGATACGCTTACATATGCGCCTGCCCTGGCAGACGCGGGGGAAGACGGTGACCATAACGGTCAAAGCAAATGACGGTACCTTTGACAGCATTAACAATGTCTCCGTCGCGGTGGCGGTTGATAGCATGCCGGGCAGCAACAGCGTCATTTCCCCGGCGTCCGCGAGCTTTGATCAATATTCCGCCAGCAGCGGGTATAAGGATATCGTGGTCACCCTGTCGCGCTATGAAAACACGCTGACCGCGGTTTTAAACGGCGGCAATTCCTTAACCCCGGGCACGGACTACACGGTGGCAGACAACGCGGACGTTTCCATGTTTGAAACGACCGTGACAATCAAAAAAGAATACCTTGCGGCACAGCCGACGGGAGACCTGACCCTGCGCTTTGACTTTAGCGCTGGAAACGACCCGGATTTGACCGTTGTCATCAGCAATTCCTTTGTTGCCGTAACCGGAATAACCGGGGCAACCTCCGAGGCCACGGCCGGGACGGCAAAGACCCTGTCGGCGGCGGTGCAGCCCACAGACGCCACAAATAAAACCATTGCGTGGAGCGTAAAGACCGCGGGAGGGACGGGCGCGGTAATTTCATTAGGCAAGCTGACTGCGGCCAAAGCTGGCACCGTTACCGTAACGGCCACGATTATCAACGGCGCGGGTGAAAGCAGCAACTATACACAGGACTTCACCATTACGGTCGCAGCCGCCGCTGAAGAGGGCGGCGGTGGAGGTGGTGGCGGCGGAGGCTTTGAAGAACCGGTAGTAACGGAGCCGGTTGTCGAACCGCCGCTTGAACTGCTGTGGGAGAATCCATATAAAGATGTGCCTTCCGGCAGCTGGTATTACAGCAGCGTGGCGTTCGTGTGTGAAAGCGGTCTGTTTACCGGCGTTTCGGCCGACAATTTTCAGCCGGAGAACAAAATGAACCGCGCCATGCTGGTCACGGTGCTGCACCGGCTGGCAGGTCAACCCACCGGCAGCGGTGCGTCCTTTCAGGACGTGCCGAAAGACAGCTGGTACACCGGCGCAGTGCTTTGGGCAGAGGAAAAAGGCATTGTCACCGGCGGCTCGGCAGGATTTGATCCTGAAGGCGACATTACGCGGGAGCAGCTTGTCGCGATGCTTTTCCGCTACGCCTCGGCAGCCGGGTATATTCTGGAAGCGGACGAAACCGGACTGGCCGGCTTTGTCGATTCCGACAGCGTTTCTCCGTGGGCTGCGAATGCGATGGCATGGGCGGTAAAAGCCGGCATAGTCTCAGGAAAGACCGGCGGCCGTCTCGACCCCCAGAGCGGCGCATCCCGGGCCGAGGTCGCCGCCATCCTTGAACGGTTTGTAAAGAAATACGTCACGGACAATGAAAGTCAGCCCTGAAGCAGTTCGGTTTCCTTTGACAGGAAAACGCCTAAACGCTCTAACACAGGCGATTTTAGCAGATAACATGTTTGCGCATACTTAAAAAATACTTTTCATATCAGGAGGACGTTATCGTGAAGCTCAAAGAAATGCTTACTGAAAACGGCGTATTGGAAACCTTCGACAGCATGGGGTTTGGCGCCCAAAAGGTTATCGGCGGCCTTACGGAGGAAACCGATGCGCAGTATATGAAATACAGGTGGTTTAACGGAGGCAAAATCGTGCATGCCATCCCCACGGAAGAAATGCTTGAAAAAGGCTATCCCTGGGAGGAATGGTATAAAGATCGGCAGGGTGAATTTCAGCATCACATCCTCTATCTTAAAAAGACAGATCTTTGCGATATGACCTTTGACTGTCCCCCGACGGATGAATCGCATCCCGAGCCCACAAAAAATCACTTCTGGTATCTCTATAACGATAAAGACGGCAGATTTCTGTATGCCAGAAAATAAGAAATATATTCAGTGCCTCGGGATTTGAAACCTTCGTTTTAAATCCCGAGTGGATGTTATTTTTAAGCAGCTAAAAGCAGACACAAAAATGTGTCTGCTTTTTATGTCATACTGGGTTAAGCCCGGACTCGCCACATCTTTTACGTATACTGCTTTGACTTAGTTTGTCTCACAGTCGCCGTTTTTATAGTCGATTACAATTTTTTCACATTTTCGGCAGCAATATGCCTTCACGGCGGAACCTTTCACAAATGATAACTTAGATAATATAATCGAGCCATCATGAAACCGTGCTCTGCCTGTAAAATGCTTTTTGTATTTCCAACTGATTTCCTGTGGACTTTGGATTACGCCCATTTCCATATCCTCATTACAATACGGACAATTCATTCAGTCGCCCCCCAAGTCAAATATGTGTATTCTGCATTCAGTATATCACATGCCAAGTAATAGCAAAAGGACATCAACCGCGAGGGCTCAAAGCCTTCTGCCGCTTGTTTGGCAAGCAGAAAAAACATAGCACCGCCACGGAGTTCGTATAAAGGGATTTATTCGGAATATTTGTCTAGGATCGGCTTGTTCACAAAAGAAAAAAACGCTGCGGGCAGAAAGCGCCATCCGCGGCTGCGGACGTAACCCGAGTTTCTCACGTGGTACAAGGCCCTTTATGTTATGTATTGTTTATATTGGGAAACTATAATATAATTAATGTTCAAAGAACAGATGCGGTTTATGAATTGAATTTGCAAAAGCCCACTTGCTGCGGACTTTTAGTGCCAAAACAAACGCATTATGGCGCTTCGCCATGCATTGATTTCATATATAGGAGTTATTGGATTGATGAAGAAGATTACATTGGATAATGAATCTCCGTATTACAGCCAGCTAAAGGATTTTTTAATTGAAGAGATTGAAAACGGAAATCTTCGCCATGGCGACAAGCTCCCGTCGGAAAGGGAATTGGCGGAAACATATAAAGTCAGCCGGATGACGGCAAGGCATGCCCTCGGTATTTTGGAACGTGAAGGGTTCGTGGAAAGGATCATTGGCGGAGGCACATTTGTTATCGGTAAAAAGATCAAGCTGGATGGCGACAATAATTTTCTTAGCCTTTCCAAAAAAATAATGGAATCCGGCTCGACCCCTGAAACAACCATATTGTTTATGGGAATTAAGTCGGCAAAAAACTGCATGGTGCGTTCTCTGGGCATTGAAGAGGATGAGCAGCTCATGGTGATCAAAAGGCTGAGAATAGCTGATGATATTCCGATCGCAATCGAATGGTCATATATCCCATATAGCTATTGTCCCGGCATAAAAAAATATATAAAAAAAGATATTTCTCTTTATAAAGTGCTGGAGGATGTTTATT
The DNA here is from genome assembly GCA_963678505.2 of Oscillospiraceae bacterium. Lineage (GTDB taxonomy): Bacteria > Bacillota > Clostridia > Oscillospirales > JAVBQB01. The sequence continues at coordinate 43,834 of CAXXFP010000003.1, forward strand.
CCATTAAGTTGGTTCGCGTGGAGCAGTACACCAGAATCGCTTTAAGCGATGAACATGAAAGCAAATTACTTAAAATCAAGAACGATAGTCCATGCATTTTTATCGAAAGCATAACCTATGATACGCTTGGAAGAAAGATTGAGTTTGCCCAGACAAAAGCAAGGGGCGATATTGTAAGATATTACGACCGAAAATCTATTGAATAAACAGCAAAAATTGTTCTTGCATATGGTATATACCATGTGGTATACTGCGGATAGTACAGATATACTGTACGGCTTTTATCATGATAAAACAATAAGGGGCAGTTTAAGCATGCCGGTATTTTCGGCAAGTAATGGGCAATATTTTGCCCTACATGGTATATACCATATGATGCTTGCCCGGTAAATCGTATGGAATTACATTTTATCATGATAAAAATAAATATTAAGGAGTGTATGAAATGCTTGGTTTTAATGAAGAAGGCTTTTTAAAAGCGACAAACGATTCAATCGGTGCAAGGGCGGCCATAGAAAAAATAGCGGACGGGATTTTCAAAAAAGGCTTTAAAAATCTGTTTTTAGTTGGTATCGGGGGAACTATTGCTTATATGCAGCAGTTCGAAAGCATCATGAAGTCGCGCAGCACTATGCAGGTAATTGTAGAAAATGCCGCGGAATTTACAACAGTAGGAAATAAAAATTTCACTAAAGATTCGGTTATGGTTGTAATTTCATTATCGGGTGATACAAAGGAAATCGTTGAAGCGGTCAAACTGGCAAAGTCAAAAGGTGCGGTTACAGTCGGCCTTATCGGGGATAATAAATCAATTTTGGCAGAAATGGTTGATCATTTGATATACTTCTCGGTTGGCATGGATGCGTTTTCGGATCCGTTTTATTACGGATTGTATGCGCTGATTCTCAGGTTAATGAATAATTCAGGCGAATTCCCGCAATATGACAAGTTCTTTGAAGAAGTGAAAAACTTACCCGAAGCCTTGATGGATGTAAGAAAAAAAGCGGATGGTAAAGCGGAAGAATTTGTAAGGCTGTATAAAGATGAGCCGATCCATTACCTGATTGGATCGGGTAATCTGTGGGGCGCGGTTTATTCTTTTGCAATGTGCGTTATGGAAGAATGCCAGTGGATGCGCACAAAGTCTGTCCATGCCGGTGAATTCTTTCATGGGACGCTGGAAGTGATTGAATTGGGAGTCAATGTGGTTTTATTCAAAGGCGAGGATGAGGCCAGGCCACTAACGGATCGGGCGGACAGGTTTGTCAACAGGGTAACCGATAAGGTCACCGTGTTTGATACGAAGGACTATGAGCTTAAGGGAATCAGTGAGGAATTCAGAGGCCTTTTATCTCCGCTTGTACTCAACGCAATACTAACGAGGCTGTGCGTATACCTTGAAGTAAAAAGAAAGCACCCGATGGATATCAGAAGGTATTACAGAAGGCTTGATTATTAAAAACCACAACGATACAAGGTGTCCATCCTTGCGCATGTTTTCTTTGCGTGTAAATCTGAAACGTACATAAAGCAGAGAGAAATATTCTCCGCGGGCGGGATCCCGTAATTCGGCATCCCTCTTTTACCGTGTGCGAATAAACGTTGTGCCGAGGGCAGCGGGCAGAGCAAGTTCAGAATATTCAATGAGCAAGACAAAACCGCCGCCGCATAAAGCCTGCGCTTTATGCGGCGGCGGTTTCAGAGTGCGGCAAATACTCTCCTGTGCTGAGCAAATACAAATGCGTTCCGGATTCGAGGGGTAATCACGGTCTTAGGTTCGCCCGCTCATGGACTGTGCGCGGGGCATCATCCTGATGGTGTATGATGGGGGGCGGCCACGCCCCTGCGCCGGAGGCTCGTTTACACCGGAAAAGCGCGATTATGCCATGAGTTTTTCAAGCATCCCGATATAAGCTTTGTTGTTGATCATAAACGGATAGTTGACGACAACCACATCGTCAATGCCGTTATCTTTGACAAAGGAAGGCAGATTAAGCTTTGTCGGATTGCTTTTTGAATTAAACTTACGGGGGTCTATCACATAGATTTCCTCATAATGCGAGGTGAGAAACGGAATGAGCGCGTTGCCGTAGGACTCCTTGATAACGACACACTTCAGCCCGTTCTTATTGTCCGTCGTGACCTTGCAGATCGGTGTGTCCCCGCGGATAAAGCACAAATATTTATTGGAATAGTCGTCGCTTATGGTAGTGTCCACAACCGGGATTTTGACTCCGTCGCTGAAAGCCGGGGAGGAAAAATACTCAGCACTTGAAGCGGTCACCGGCAGATAATATTCAAGATAGTCCGGATCTTCCATCAGCGCCTTGCTTTGCGGATACTCGGAGGTCCAGCCGTACATGGAACCGAGAAAGGTATCGTACCGTCCGGTTTTGAATGCGTCGAGGCCCACCGGCTCAAATCCGGCGGCGCCGCACAGCGCGGTATAGGCGTAATACGCTCCGCGCGCCGTCCAGTGGTGGTCGGTACGAAAATAGATATATTCATCGATGTGGGCGCGCAGCGCCGAATAGGCGTCGACCGTAATTACCGAGTTCATAAGCGCGTAGGTCTTATCGATCATATTCTTCTGAGAGTGCGCGCCGGTATGAAACGTTTCCGGAGAATAAAACTCGCCGGCATTTGGCGTGATGAGCGAAAAAATGCGGCTGTCCGGCATCGCCACGGGCATACTGCTGAGAGCCCGGGCATAACGCTCCAATAATTTGGTGCTGGCGGAAGGAATCTCCATGGCGCGGTTTCCGATGATAATAATACTGTGGCCGGCGTCAAATGCATCCTTTTCATCGGGAACGTCGGGCACGGGGGGCGTCGGCTGTGCGGATACCGGCGAAGCAGAGGGCGCGGTCGAGGGCACAGGCTTGGCTGAAGGGGAAGGCTGGGGGGAGGCGTCGCTGCCGAGGCGACCTGTCAGATCGTCGAGAGATTCACCGCCAAGCTCGGTATCCTGTGCACTCTGGGAAAGCACGAGCATACTGTCGTTTCCGGCGCCGCTGAAATAGTAAAAGCTGTTTAGCATGCGGTTGATCCGCATAAAGCCGTCGCGCAGAGGAAAGGTATCGGAGAAGTATTCATCATAATCCGTGGTATACGAACCCTGAAAAAGAGCCTCCGACGTCAGTGCGGGTCTTGCCTTGAGCGCGCGCTTTTCAAGGACGGAGACGGTCTGGTCCTTGTCTGAAAAGCTGAATATACCCAATATAAACAGCGGAGCAATCAGCATGGTCAATATTGCCGCGTACCATTTATTCATTTATTATACCTGCCTTACGCTTGCTGTGTGGACAAATAACCGCGGGTCAGAACCGGAAGTATAAAAACGGATTATAGCTTGATCCAACCAGGGATACCGTGCATAAAAACAGCATTGCGGCACTGTAGCACGCGCAGGATAGTCCGAACAGGTATTTATGGGTGTTTGCCGTCCCCGCCATCCGCGCCTGTACTGCACGCGCCCTGCGTGCAACGATCCCTGAGGCGGCAATGGCCGAGGCGCAAATAAGCGGCAGATTGTTGAGCACCAGTATCAGAGACCGCTGCGTAAACAGCGCATTTTTGGAAAGACCGAACATGGAAGCATACATGGATATGCCCTGACTCAGGTCGGTATAATAAAACAGAACCCAGCCTAAAAGAACAAAGAAAAAGGCGTAGAACCAGGACACGGCTTTGGGTAATTTCTCAAGAATTGTCTTAAGTACATATTTTTCCAAAATGAGCAGAACACAGAAATACAGGCCCCACAGGATGAAATTCCAACTTGCGCCGTGCCACAGCCCGGTCAGAAACCAGACAATGATCAGATTGCGAAGCTGAAAGCGGCGGTTTCCCCCGAGCGGTATGTATACATAGTCCCGAAAAAAGGTTCCCAGAGATATATGCCATCGCCGCCAGAATTCTGTGATGGATTTTGAGGTATAGGGGATATCGAAGTTTTCCAGATAGGTAAAGCCGAACACGTGGCCAAGCCCGATGGCCATATCAGAATAGCCGGAAAAATCAAAATAGATCTGAAAAGCGAACAGCAGAATACCCAGCCAGGCGTCCACAACGGGAAGCGTTCCCGGGTCGAGTGAGAGGATGGAGGTGGCGGCGCTGCCCGCATAGTTTGCCAGGAGCACTTTTTTACCAAGCCCGCATAAAAAGCGCATAGTCCCGTAAAATGCGTCTGTCAGCGTGGTTTGGCGCTGCGAAAGCTGCGCCGCGATATCCGCGTAGCGCACGATCGGTCCCGCGATCAGCTGCGGGAAAAGCGCGACAAACAGAAGAAAATCGGAAAAAGAGTGCTGCACCTCAGTTTTATGCCAATACACATCAATGGTGTAGGACAGGGTCTGAAAGGTGTAAAACGAGATGCCGATGGGGAGGGCGATGTTTACCGCGGGAAGCGGTGCGTGAAGCAGAAGACGAAGATTTTCAAACACAAAACCCAGATATTTAAATCCGGCAAGCATGCCCAGATTGATAACAAGAGAAGAGAGGAGCGCCGCCTTTGCCTGCCAGCTGCCATGATGCAGGCTTATGATCCTGCCGTTTATGTAGTCTACCAAGGCACTGAAAATGAGCAGCAGCACCCAGATCGGCTCACCCCAGGCGTAGAAAAAGAGCGAAAAAATCAATAAAACTGCATTTTTAAGTTTTAGGTTGGGCGCCAGAAAATAAAAAACAAGGCATGCGGGAAGGAACCCATACAGAAAAAACAGACTTGAAAAAACCATGCTGACGCACGACCTAAACAAAAAAATAAAAGGGAAGCACAATCGATTATTGACGTTTATGATGATATCACGGCTGGAAGACAGCGGCAATATCAAAAAGGCAACAATTTAAAACAATTGATAACAAATAATTACGCATGCAAGCCGTTCCGCGTCATTTTATCTGTTTTGCACACAATCAGAAAGAAACGCGGCAAGGCTGTAAACGCTCACCGCATCGGATGAGGCGGAGATCATGCGAAAAGCGTGTGCTCAAGCAGTATTTTAAGCCCTATGAGGATAAGGATTGCTCCGCCGAAGATTTTTGCCTTCTGTTCAAGCAGCGAGCCGAATTTTTTGCCGAGCGACGCTCCGAACAGGCAGCAGATAAATGTAACAACGCCGATGAGCCCCGCCGCATACAGGATATTCGTCTGCATCACAGCAAAACCAATGCCGACGGCAAGCGCGTCGATACTGGTTGCAAACGCCTGAAAAAGCAAAAGCCGCAGCGAAAAAGCCTTTTGAACCGGACACTCCTGCGGATTCTTCAGTTCCGATATCGTGGTGAAAAGCATATTGCCGCCGATAAAACCCAGCAGTGCAAAGGCGATCCAATGGTCAAGAAAGGAAATGGCGGGATAGAAAAACCGCCCCGCAAAATATCCGATGACCGGCATACCGGCCTGAAACAATCCAAATGTAAAGGCGGTATAGACCGTCTGCTTTTTGTTCGCGTCTCCATAGCACATTGCGTTTGACAGCGAAACTGCAAAAGCGTCCATGGAAAGCCCCAGTGCCAGAAATAAAAGTGTCGTCAGTTCCATCAAAAGCATCTCCTTGGTTGTTCATATACTGCATATAAAAAATAACCCACGTATAGCCCCGGCGGATAAGCTATACGTGAGTCTCGTTTTTTAAGACAAGCCAGACCCGTCAGGATCATTATGTTGACTTGGCACACACGCATTGTGTGAAAACTACTCCCCCACGAAATACCAAAATAATATATCATGCCGCACGCAGAATGTCCATAAGAAAAAGCCGGCTGTTATATGATGTTTTCGGGAAAAAGCGCGCGCGTAATAATTGTGCATATTGAACATGAACTATCTTTGTGCTACACTGAATTTGTATAAAATGGAATAGGTTGGAAGATTCGCGGTACAGCAGGGGGACAAGCCAGGGTGAGCCTGGCGGCATCCCAAATATAAAGCAAATGGGGTTGAGAGCATTGAGAATCGGAACATTCGGAGACAACTGCATGGATGTCTATGAAAGGCTCAATCAATCGTTTCCGGGAGGAAACGCGGTCAATGTGGCCGTGTATTTTGTGCGTATGGGCGGAGAGGCGTCCTATGTCGGCCCGGTCGGTGACGACAAATACGGCAGGCAGCTTGTTGAGGCGTTAAAGGCAAAAAAGGTCGACGTGTCGCATGTGCGTACGCTTCCCGGAGAGACCTCCGTTACGAAGGTTGACCTTGTCAACGGGGAACGCATACTCGGGGATTTTAGCCCCGGCGTGCTTGCCGACTATAAAATGACGGACGAGGAAATCGGATTCTTATGTGGGCATGATATTGTTCATGCCGGCGTCTGGGGAATGGTTGACGGGGATTTATGGAGAATCAAACAGCACGGCGGAGCGCCTGTTGCGTTTGATTTTTCAACGGAGCTGGACAACCCAATGATCGATCAGATCGCACAATATGTCGATTATGCGTTTTTTGCCTATGATCAGGAGGATGAGCGCATCCGTGATTTTATGAAGCAGCTGCACGCAAAGGGGCCTAAAATGGTCATTGTCACGCTCGGCGCCAACGGCAGCATCGTCTATGACGGAAGCGGCTTTATCAGGCATGGTATTGTTCCCGTGGATGTTGTGGATACTATGGGAGCGGGAGATTCATTTATTGCCGGGTTCCTCAAGGAAATTCTCGAGAAAAAGCCGATTGATGAGTGTATGCATATGGGCGCGTCCAACTCCTCGGTCACGCTGACCTATATGGGCGCGTGGTGAACCCCAAATTCTGCGTTTTCGCACGGTTTGCGGCCGGACGCGTTTAGGATTTTTGTCTGACCGGGAGGCCGCGTGTTTTCCGCAATGCGGAAATATGCTCAATTTTGGCCGGGAAGGTAAATGGACAATAGGCTATTTTCAACAAACTTCAAAAGGTTGCGAGAATGGGTTGACAATAGGGGCAAAACGGGTTAGCATATACGTGATGTGTATTATTACGTTATAAACATATACGTAGTAAAAGACATGAAAAACGCAAACAAAAATTGAGGAGGTCACTTGAATGAGTCAGGAGCACGAGGCCCAGTTAAGCGCTGCAGTAACTGCAGTAAAGAACCGCAAAATAAAGAATGTATATTTTGTCGCCTGCGGCGGTTCAATGGCAAGCCTGGAGCCGGCCCAGTATATTGTTGACTGCGAGCTGGATATCCCTTCCTTTGTGTATTCTTCCAATGAGTTTGTCCATCGCACCCCCAAGGGCCTGAGCAAGGATTCCCTGGTTTATCTGACTTCGCACTCCGGCACCACGCCTGAGACCACGAAGGCCGCTGAACTGGCGCGCTCCAAGGGCGCCCTTACCGTCGGCAGCTCCAACGTGATTGATTCCCCGCTGTGGAAAGCCCTTGAGTTCCCCATCAAGTACGAGTGGGGCGAAGAGGCCGCTCCGGATATCAGCAAGACCGGCCTGATGTATCGCTTCCTGTATTCCTTCATGAACATTGTTTCCCCCAACGAAAAATATACCCGCGCGCTTGACATCATCCAGAACAAGATGAAGAGAGTGCTCGACGCCAACCATGAAGCGACTCTTGCAGCCGCCAAGGAATTCGGCAGCTCGCATAAGCGCGAAGAACTGATCTACACCATGGCCAGCGGCGGCTGCTACGGCGAAGCGTATTCCTTTGCCATCTGCCTGCTTATGGAAATGCAGTGGGTCAACTCTCACGCCATCCACTCCGGCGAGTACTTCCACGGCCCGTTTGAAATCACCGATTACGACGTGCCTTTCATGATCATCAAGGGCCTGGATCAGACCCGTCCGCTTGATGAGCGCGCCCATGCTTTCTGCCAGAAGTACAGCAAGAAGATCACCGTTATCGACGCCGCTACCTTCGATATGGACGGTATCTGCGAGGATCTGCGCGGCTACTTCGCGCCCTGGGTCGTCGGCCATGTGCTCAGACAGTATGCCGTCGAGCTTGGCGAGCACAGGGGACATCCTCTCTCCGTACGCCGTTACATGTGGAAAATGGAGTATTAATTAGACCATACCTTCATAAGTAATCAAACTTAAAGCGTACAGTCAGCATATCAAGGGTGGACAAGGTGTTCACCCTTGATATTGTTGAATTTCAATAAAAGCTTGTATTGGAGGGTAAACAAATGAAAATGATCGCAGTCGGCGATAATGTGGTGGACTGTTATCTGCATCAGAAGATCTATTATCCCGGCGGAAACGCAGTCAACGTAGTGGTTAACGCAAAGCGCAACGGCGCGGAGGACTGCGCATACATAGGCATATTCGGCAATGATAAAAAAGCCGATCATGTCATGTGGGCGCTTGACCAGGAGGGCGTCTCCTATGACCTTTCCCGTCATATGGTCGGGCTTACCGGCCAGCCGGGAGTGAACCTGACTGAGGAAGGCGACCGGGTATTTGTCGGGGGTCCCCGCATCACGGTGCAGACCAACGTCAAGTTGAGAATGACGCAGGAGGATTTGGACTTCATTTCTAAATTCGACGTGTGCCACACCAGCTGTTTTTCGTTCCTCGAGCCCGAGCTTGCCAAAATCGCCGCGCGCTGCGACATTTCCTATGACTTTTCCGACTACAAAGTCAAAGAGTATATGGAAGCTGTCTGCCCGCATGTGAAGTATGTGTTTTTCTCCGGCTCGGAAATGAGCGTTGCGGAAATCAAGGAGCTTGCCAATACATGCCACGCGCTGGGAACCGAAATTGTCGGCGTGACCCGCGGCGGCAAGGGCGCAATGTTCTCGAAAAACGGCGAGATTTTTGAGCAGGGCATCAAGCCCATTGAGGTCGTGGATACCATGGGCGCCGGCGACAGCTTTATTGCCGGTTTCCTGACGAAGTACTGTGACACGAAGGACATGGCGCAGTCTCTGGATTACGCCGCCACGCGTGCGGCGCAATCGTGCACAATCAGCGGCGGCTTCGGATATCCGCATCCGTTTGACGATTAATGTGCCGGCGTGCGTGCCGGAATAACGTAATATAACGGGGGCTGAAGTACCCCCGCGAAGGCAGCCCTGAAGAGAACGACGTTTTCTTCGGGGCTGCTTTTTTCACGCTCGAAATGAAAATTAAACAGTTAATCTGCGGTGACCCCGTCAAAAAAGTCGTATACGCGTCCGGAGTCCGTTGTTCCGGCAATCAGGTGAACGGCGGAGCGGCTGTTTTCAAGCAGGTTAACAATATGATAGACGTTGATCCAGATCTGATTAATGCCGTCCTTCTGACTTTCGTCAAAAATCAGCTGCAATCCGAAATGCAGGTGGGGTGTTTTGATGTTATTCTGGTTTTCACGCGTGCTGTATCCGGTCATACCCAGATATCCGATGACGTCGCCGGGCTTCACGATGCTTCCGACTTCAAGCGTCTTGACATACGGGTGATTTTTTCTCAGATGTGCATAATAATAGTACCGCATATTGTCAAAGCTGCGTATACCGATTCTCCAGCCGCCGTACTGGTTCCAGCCAAGCGCCTCGACGGTCCCCCCCTCGACGGCGATAATCGGCGTTCCCACGCTCCCGATCAGATCGTTGCCCAGATGCTTTCTGTCATATCCGTATGAGCGTGAAACACCGAAATCGTTATAGTGACTGAAATAATATCCCTTTGCAATGGGGGAAAACACCTTCAGCCCGTATTTTTTTACAAAAACCTTTTTTTCCGCACTGTTTTTCGACGGCGTCTCAATCTCGTATTCACCCACAAAGCCGCCGAGCACCGCGGTATACGCCTTGACATAGTATGCGTAATATTTCATGTCTTTGGTGATCTGCGCGAGATCTTCGCCACCGCAGAGTCGCGCGGCAAGGCTGTCGACGTCCGCATTGCGTTTATTTTTGAATTTTCCGCCGCTTTTTGCGGCGGCGTAGGCAAGCAGCTCGATCCAGTTGAGATGAATGGATTTTTGATAAGAGTCGATATCCAGCTTAAGCGCCTGTTTGAGGACAACAGACGTCACGGTGAAATCGACCCATTTAATATAGGACGGCGGCGCGCTGTTTTGCGCGAGCGCGCTGACAGAGCCGTCTGCGCCAGCTTGAATAAGCAAAACCAGCGAAAGCATACAGAGTATCGCGCAACAGATGAGTTTTTTCAGGCGGATCACGATGAACATATTTCCATCACCGCTTAAAAATATGATTGCCGCAGACCCGTTATGTTACCGGGATCGGACAAAACGCGCAAATCAGCATAAACCTGTGCTTTTTTATGGCGGAATATTTTGAGCAGCTGAGGCCGAAACGAGCGCGGACAGAGGAAATGCAGCGGTATGAAACCTGCAAAATACGCACAAGATAACAAATGCCGGAAGGCAACTATATGAAAACGTACAGAGGTGTATATATGCCGAGAATTTTCTGCAATGTAAGTAACTGCGGACATTATAAGGATAATTACTGCTGCCTTTCCTCCGTCCATGTGACAGGAAACAGTGCCGACAGGCCGCAGGAAACCAGCTGCGAGAGCTTTGTTTCAGAAAAAGAATCATCCGGCGCGAGCCATCCGCAGATGTATTCAAAAATCGATTGTGAAGCCGCCTCCTGTGTATTTAACGACCACCGGCACTGCAGTGCAAACAGCATTGACGTCGCCGGTGACAAGGCTGAGAATTGCCGGGAAACGGAGTGCCAGTCCTTCCATTGCTGAGCTTGCGCAAAAAAATACGGGCCGCAGCCTTTTATAGGAAGCGGCCTGTATTCATGCGCGTGTTTGATCTTTATGGGTATTTGATGAACATCTGCGTCCAGTAGAGCGTTCCGTTGCTGGCTTTGGCGACGCCCACACCGATTTGATTGTATATAGGGCTTAAAATATTATTTCGGTGTCCCGGAGAGTTCATCCAGGCATTCATGACCTCCGCCGGCGTACGCTGTCCGTATGCAATGTTTTCACCGGCCGCGGAGAATCTGATACCGAAGGTCTCCATCATGTTAAAGGGCGAGCCGTAGGTCGGAGACTGATGCGCAAAATAGTGCTTGTTGATCATATCCTGTGATTTATACCGCGCCACGCGGCTGAGTTCCCAGTTTGTTTTCAGCGGCGCAAGACCCGCGCTGACGCGCTGCTTGTTTACAAGCGCGATCACCTGCGCTTCAATCGTTTTGACGTCGTCGATATTCGGGATACTCAGCACCTGACCGGGATAGATCAGGTTTGGGGTTGTAATTTGCGGATTGGCCGCAATGAGTTCACTGACTCCGATTTGATATTTGACCGCGATTTTCCACATGGAGTCGCCCGAAACAATTGTATATTTACCCGATTGCGCGAGCGCCGGCACTGCGGAAAATGTGAGGAGCATTGTACATGCGATGGCGCATGCAGTCCATTTTTTTAACAGGGTAATCACCTCCCGGTTTAGTATCTGCAATAAATCAATTTATTAACGAATAATTTTGGCCATGTACCGGCCAAGTTTTGCATATAAAAGCTTTGAACAGGCGGTGCAAAAGCGCAGGATGCTTATCAAAACCCGATTATTGTGTTATGATGAAAAAAACAGACGTTTTAAAACGGGGAAAGAGGTCACAATGGTTAACACAAGAAAATGCGCCGTAATCGGGTGCGGCTTTGTCGGCTCGACCACCGCGTTTACGCTGATGCAAAACGGGTTGTTTTCGGAAATTGTTTTGATTGACGCCAATGAGAAAAAAGCGTCCGGAGAAGCCATGGATTTAAACCACGGTATGCTTTTTGCAAAGCCCGCCAGAATATACAGCGGCCAGTATAAGGATGTGGCGGACTGCCAGGTAGTGATCATCGCGGCCGGCGCCGCGCAAAAGCCCGGTGAAACGCGCATCGATCTGGTTAAAAAGAATACGGCTATTTTTAAAACCATCATTTCCGAAATCCTGCGTTATAACACCACCTGCATCCTGCTTGTGGTGACAAATCCCGTGGATATCCTGACCTATGTGACGCGCAGGCTGTCGGGCTTCGATTCAAACCGCGTGATCGGCTCCGGCACCGTACTTGACACGGCCAGACTTCGGTTTCTCGTTGGGGAGCATCTGCGCGTCGATGCGCGCAATGTCGACGCGATGGTCATCGGCGAGCATGGGGATTCGGAGCTGGCTGTATGGAGCCGCGCGTCCATTTCAGGCGTACCCGCAAAGGATTTCTGCGCAAATTGCGGCAAATGCCTGAACATGCATGAGATGAACCATCTGTTTGACGACGTCAAGCAAAGCGCCTATAGGATCATTGAAAGCAAGGGCGCCACCTATTATGCCGTGGCACTCGCGGTTACACGCATTATTGAGGCCATCACGCGGGATGAAAACTCTGTGCTGACCGTGTCGGTGTTTCCCGAGGGACGTTACGGTCTGAAGGATGTGTGCCTTGGACTGCCGGCGATCGTCGGAAAAAACGGCATTGTTCAGGTGCTGGAGATCCCGCTGAGCGATGAAGAAAAAGAAAAACTCTATCAGTCCGCGAAAACGCTTCAGGAAATAGCGGACGGTCTTGATCTGTAAGCGTTTCGGTTCAGACGCGAAGATGCGCGGTGTTATTTATTATCCACTCAACAATTGCGATTTGGCACGAACTATTAATTGACTTCCCGTTGGGATTTGAAACGAATGCATCAAATCCCAAGTACAAACAAAATACCATAAAACCATTGCAGCTGTTGTATTATTGATTTGTTCATCAGGCATTATTTAGGAGGGAACCCATGAAAAAGATGTTGGCGCTTTCAGCGTTTTTGCTGCTTCTCGTTTCTGCGTGTGACAAGGCCAATCCCTCCGCATCGCCCACCGCGGCGCAAACACCGTCCGGGCAGTCTCTGCTGCCTTCTCAGAGCACAGCTGCGTCAGCATCTCCGGAACAAACCCCGGCGTCCACCCCCGTGCCGTCGGCGGACGCCTATCAGGCGTCCGGGTATATTGATGGGCAGGAGGATAACGGCCTGTATACCCACGGAATGAGCCGGCTGGATGTAAAGGCCATTCATCTGACGCAGGATAGACTGGCGGTGCTGGAGCTGTATGTGGATGCACAGCTTGATGACAAGGGAGCGGTCATGTGGGATGACGGGCAGGAATGGGCGCTTGTGGTACACGAGGGCGATTATATCTATCCGCTTTTTGAAAAAAAGTATGTGCAGCTCGGCGAGGTCTCCTTCACGGACTCCTGGCAGCCTGAAACAGGGCGCGCGCAGATAACGGTGCGTGTACGCCAGCATGAATTTCTTGATTCGTATGAATGTATTTTCGAAGCGGACAGCAACCGGTTTGCCCGCGTCGATCTGCCGCAGCAGACGGTTGCGGAGTAAAACTATCCCATAATTGATTAAAAGGAGCATCCACATGAGGCTGGTTTCCTGGAACGTAAACGGTTTGCGCGCATGCATGGAAAAGGGTTTCAAGCAGGTCTTTACTATACTCAACGCGGATATTTTCTGTCTGCAGGAAACCAAGCTGCAGGCAGGGCAGCTGAGCTTTGAGCCGGAGGGGTATACCTGCCTGTGGAATTATGCGGAGAAAAAGGGCTATTCCGGTACGGCGGTTTTTGCAAAGCAGCCGCCCGTATCGGTAACCTATGGAATCGGACAAGAGGAGCACGACAATGAGGGGCGGGTCATCACCGCCGAATTTGATGCTTATTATCTTGTGTGCGTCTACACGCCCAACGCGCAGGAGGAGCTCAGGCGACTAGAATACAGGCTATCCTGGGAGGACGCATTTTTTTCGTACATACAGGCGCTGGATATGAATAAACCGGTTATCCTGTGCGGGGATCTAAACGTCGCGCATGCGCCGATCGATCTGAAAAATCCCACCCAGAACCGCCGCAATGCGGGCTTTTCCGATGAAGAGCGCGAAAAAATGACCCGGCTGCTTGATGCGGGTTTTACAGATTCCTTCCGTTATCTGTACCCAAATAAAGAGGGCGCATATTCCTGGTGGTCTTATCGCTATGGCGCGCGCTCGAGAAACGCGGGCTGGCGAATTGATTATTTTATTGTATCCGAGCGTATCAGCCACCTCATTGAGGACGCGCAGATTCTGCCGGAAATCACGGGCAGCGACCATTGCCCGGTTTTGCTTGAGCTTGCGCACGGGGACAGCTAACAGAACGAAAACTTCTCCCAAAGGGTAAAAAAGGGGAATTTGTCAGAACTTTTTAAAAATGTTAAAATAATACAAAATTTTTGTTGATATTTGTAAACGGTGTGGTATACTGAGGCTGTAGTAAATTTCTCGATAATAGCAAACCCGGTGAAAACCGGCGACGCAAAGCTAAAGGGCCTTCCCCGGTTAAATGGGATGGCAGCCAGTTTCCGAATGGGATTTATTTTTTTGTACCCAAAATTGGCGGCTTATCGAGAAAGCATTCAACGATAATAGCAAACCCGGTGAAAACCGGCGACGCAAAGCTAAAGGGCCTTCCCCGGTAAAACGGGATGGCAGCCAGTTTCCGAAAGGATGTTTTGCATGTTCAGGAGAACATCTGCTAAAATATCTGTATTGCTGTTGGCCGCTGCGTTATTTACGCAGAGCGCAATGGCGGCGCAGGTAGTCAGTCAGCTCAATCGTACACCCGTCAGCCAGGGCGCCATCGAGTACAAGCTCGATTCAGAAAGCGGAAAAAGGTACAAGGTTCTCATTGAGAAGGACAGTGTCCGTTATACCTACGACATTGCAGGCAAGGCAACCGAAAGGTTTCCGCTGCAATTGGGAAACGGAGAATACACCGTCATGCTGCTTGAAAATATTGAAGGTACTCAATACAGGTCGGTTGAAAGCAACAAGGTTTCGCTTTCCCTGAAAAACCCAAATGCGGTTTTTCTCAATTCGGTGCAGATTATCAATTGGAGTGCCGACGACCCCGCTGCTAAAAAAGCAGCGCAGCTGATTGCCGGAAAAACAAGCGACAGCGAAAAAATAACGGCAATATACCAATACATAGCCAAAAATGTTGTGTATGACTATTCCAAAGCGAAAAACATATCAGGTCAATATTTACCGGACATCAACGATACATACGCCACGAACAAAGGAATTTGCTATGATTATGCGGCGCTGATGGCGTCCATGCTTCGAAGCGTGGGTATTCCGGCCAAGCTTGTAATGGGGACAAGCAGTCTGGTTAATGACAGGTATCACGCATGGAATGAGGTATATGACAGCGGTTCCAAAAAATGGATCATAATCGACAGCACCGTGGACGCTCCGTTTAAAAGAGCGGGCAAGGCGTGCAGCATGATCAAAAAGTCGGCGGATTATACGACAGACAAGATCTATTAAAATCACAATAAAAGAATAACGGCGATGCGCAACCCGACATGCGGTCCGCGGAATTTTTCCGCAGACCGTATTGTTGTCTGGTAAACAGCCTGAAACGATTCCCGTGCCTGAGCTGCCAATATGTTGGCTGTCGGCAACATATACAAAAACGATTAACTGAAACCGGCAGAAATTGCCATGGTATCCAAAGATACGAAAACACCGGTGAAAATATGAAATAATTATGAACGGATATTCACATTCCGCTTGCTTTTTCCATAATTTGAGGTTAATGTTTATATACGGTACCGTGGCGGACGTTCACTTAATAGCCGCCTGCTGCGGGGAAATCGCTTGCTGAGTACATCCGGATAAGGACAGGGATGGTGTTTATAAGCTCGGAAATGACTGCCTATTTTCGTGTGATGCTGCCAATATTCGGCCTTTTTATCGGGAGCTTTGCAAATGTGCTCATATACAGGCTGCCTAAAGGCGAAGAATGGGTGAAGACCCGTTCCCACTGCGCGAAATGCGGGACAGAAATCAAATGGTATGACCTTGTTCCCGTGTTTTCCTACATAGTTCTGCGCGGACGCTGCCGCGCCTGCGGCGAAAAAATATCGCCGGTCTATCCGGCCATTGAACTTTTAAACGCGCTGCTCTGGACACTGTGTCTGGGCAGCATGGGACTTGTCCCGTTTCTGCCTGTTTGTCTGGCTGCCGCCACCACGCTCGTGGTGATCGCGGCGATTGACCTGAAGATTTCCGAAATACCCGACGGCCTGCAGATATTCCTGTTGGTAATCGGGATTTTATGGAACCTATACGCTCTTGCTTACGGCTATAACATCTGGCTGGATAACCTGATCGGTTTTTTTGCCGCAAGCGCAATTCTCTATATCCTTGCGGTCTTATCCAATGGCGGCATGGGCGGGGGAGATATCAAGCTCATGGCGGTATGCGGACTGATTATCGGATGGGAGCGCATCCTGCTGGCGCTGGGCATGGCGTCCGTCATTGCCGCGGGGCTTCTCATCATTCCGTATATTCTGGGGAAAATCAAAAAAGGGCAGCACATTCCGTTCGGCCCCTTTCTGGCGGCGGGAATATTCATTTCCATGCTGTACGGCCGGCAGATCATAACTCTGCTGCTTTACCGGTAAAATTAAAAGCATAGAGCCGCCGGCTGGCGGATACAATTTGACAGGCACCAAACTCGATTCGGAAAGGGATGTCTGATGAGTACACCGACAAAGACCATTAAAACCAGGTTAGGGCAGCTGCTCATTGATTCCGGAAAAATCAGCCAGGAACAGCTCGACGTTGCCCTCAAGGTTCAGAAGACCACGTGGAAAAAGCTGGGCGATATTCTGATAGATTTAAACTTTATCAGCGACGACGATTTGGCCGACGCCATTTCAAAGCAGCTTTCCATCGAGCGTGTTGTGCTGGGCAGCATCTATATTGACTATAACGTGGTGCGGCTGATCCCCAAGGAGGCCGCCAACAAATATACGCTCATCCCCGTATACATAAAAGACAACAAGCTGCACGTAGCGATGTGCGACCCGCTCAACGTTTACGCGCTCGACGACCTGAAGTTTTTTACCCGGCTTGAAATCATCCCGCTGGTGTCCACCTCTGCCGAGATTGAAAAAGCCATTGAGGTCTATTTTTCAAAGCAGGTTTCCGACCGCGCCATTGAGGACCTGAAAAGTGAGTTTCGCGTCGATACCGCCGAGGCGAGCGACGATGATATCAGCGACGTGCAGAACGCGCCCGTCGTGCGTCTGGCAAACTCCATTCTGGTGCAGGCCATTTCGCTGCGGGCAAGCGACGTGCATGTCGAGCCCTTTGCAGACCATGTAATCGTCCGTTACCGGATAGACGGTTCGCTGGTGGAGAGCATGCGCATCCCGGTCAACCTTTATCCCGCCGTGTCCACGCGCATCAAAATCGTCGCGGGTATGAACATCGCCGAGAAAAGGGTTCCGCAGGACGGCCGCATCGAAATGGAAGTCGACAAAGTAAGCTATGATTTCCGCGTGTCCACGCTGCCCACGGTGTTCGGGGAGAAAATCGTTATCCGCGTGCTCGACCGCAGCTCGTTTATGTTCAGCCGGAAAATGCTCGGCTTTACCGATGAAAACAGCGCGCTTGTTGATAAGATGATCGGCGTCACAAACGGAATCGTGCTGCTGACAGGCCCGACCGGCTGCGGAAAAACGACCACGCTGTACGCGCTTTTGCGTGAGCTCAACACACCCGACCAGAACCTTGTCACCATTGAGGATCCGGTTGAATATATGCTCGACGGCATCAATCAGGTGCAGGTAAACTCCAAGGCGGGGCTGACCTTCGCCGCGGGTCTTCGCAGCATCCTGCGTCAGGACCCGAACATCATCATGATCGGTGAGATACGCGACGAGGAGACCGCGCAGATCGCGGTCAGGGCGTCCATCACCGGACATCTGGTGCTTTCCACATTACATACAAACGACGCGCCCACCACCGTCGCCCGCCTGCTTGACATGGGCGTGGAGGGGTATCTGGTGGCCGAGTCGCTTTCCGGCATCATCGCGCAGCGCCTTGTGCGCAGGCTGTGTCCGTTCTGTAAGGAAAAAACGCAGACAGGCGCGCTTGAAATGAACATCATGAGCCTGGAATCTCCCGAAACCATCTATGAACCCAAGGGCTGCCCGAAGTGTAACGGCACAGGCTACAAGGGCCGCGTGGCGATCCACGAGGTCATGCACATAAACCGCCATCTGCGCGACGCCATTCAGTCGGGCAAGGGGATCGAAGAGATCCGCGACATTGCCCGGACAAACGGCATGACCACGCTTTATGAAAGCTGCAAGCGTCTTGTCCTGGAGGGCAATACTTCAATAGGTGAGATGGTGAAAACTGTATATGCCAGTGATTGATAACAGCAGGCTCGATACGCTGCTTGCCTGTGTTCACAGCGAAAACGCAACCGACATGCACGTGACCGTGGGCGCCCAGCCCATGCTCCGCGTCCATTCGCACTTAAAGCCCATCGAAGGCAGTGAAAAGGTGACTCCGCAGGACACCGCCGCCATCGTGGAGGAAAGCCTCGACGAGCCGCACCGGCAGTTGCTCGACAGCAACGGAGAAGTGGATTTTTCCTTTTCCCGCGCGGGCCTCGGCCGTTTCCGCGCCAACATCTTCAAGCAGCGCGGCAGCTACTCCGTCGCCATCCGCTCCCTGCCGTTTGCGATACCGCCCTTTGAAACGCTGGGGCTTCCCGTCAGCGTGAAGGAGCTTACCAAGAAGCAAAACGGGCTGATTCTCGCCACCGGCGCCACCGGCAGCGGCAAATCGACCACGCTTGCAAGCCTGATCAATATCATCAACGAAGAGCGCTCGTGCCACATCATTACCATCGAGGACCCGATTGAGTATCTGCACCGGCACAAACAGGGCATCGTAAACCAGCGTGAAATCGGCTGGGACACGAAAACCTTCGCCTCCGCCCTGCGCGCCGCACTGCGCGAGGACCCGGACGTTATCCTCGTCGGCGAGATGCGCGACCCCGAGACCATCGGCATCGCGCTGACCGCGGCGGAAACCGGGCATCTGGTGCTCTCGACGCTGCACACCATCGGTGCGGCAAAGACCATAGACCGCATCCTCGACGCGTTCCCCCCAAACCAGCAGAATCAGGTGCGCAGCCAGCTTGCCACGGTGCTTCAGGGCGTCGTTTCCCAGCAGCTGCTCCCCCGCGCGGAGGGCAACGGCCTGGTGCTGGCCTGCGAGGTCATGTCCACCAACGCCGCCATCCGCAACCTCATCCGCGAGGCGAAATCCCACCAGATCAACAGCGTCATCCAGACCAGCACCGCCGCGGGCATGCAGACGATGGATTCAAGCCTTGCCGAGCTGTGTCTGCAAAATACGGTCACCTATGAGGAAGCGCTCATCCGCGCGCAGGATGTGCAGACCTTCCAGCAGTTTTGCAAGAAAAGGTGGTAAATGAATGCCGGTTTATATCTATAAGGCGCGAAATCAGGTCGGCGACCTGATCAAAGGCACGTTTGAGGCGGAGTCCACGGCCTCCCTTGAATACATGCTCAATGAAAAGGGCTTTTTCCCAACCAGCATCGAGGAGGAGAAAAAGAGCGTATCGCTGCTTTCCTTTTTAGAGCGCGTCACCATCAAGGACGTCGCGGTGTTCTGCCGCCAGCTTGCCGTTATCCTCAATTCCGGCATCACCATCCTCGAGGCCGTAAGCATCCTCGAGCTGCAGCTTGAAAAGAAGAACTTCCGCGAGATTCTCGGCGGCATCCACGCCGACCTGCAAAAGGGCAGGCTGCTATCCGAGGCGATGGGGCTTTACCCGGGCATCTTCCCCGAGTTTCTGCTCAACATGGTGCGCGTGGGCGAGGCCTCCGGTACGCTCGACCAGATCATGAACGAAATGGCCGACTACTACGAAAAGGAAAACAAGCTCAACCGCAAGGTAAAGTCCGCCATGACCTATCCGATGATCCTCGCCGTGATGACCGTGGGCGTGGTCATCCTGCTCATGGTGATGGTGCTGCCCATGTTCTCAAGCGTGCTGAGCAGTATGGGCGGGGAGCTGCCGGGCATCACCAAGGCGCTCATCGCCGTTTCAGACTTCTTTGTGAAAAACCTGCTGCTGATTATCGGCGTGATCATCGCGGCGGTGGTTGCTTTCTCCGCCTATTCAAAGTCCGAGGCCGGGCGCTACCGCATAGACGCGCTGAAGCTCAAGCTGCCGATCATCAAGACGCTCACAATCAAAGTTACCACCTCGCGCTTCGCGCGCTCCATGGGCATCCTGCTCAAGTCCGGCATCTCGATACTCAACGCCATGGAGATCATGTCGGTGCTCATGGGCAACAAGGTTGTGGAAAAGCTCTTTATGCAGTGCAGGGATGATGTTCGCGAGGGCTATGGGATATCCGATTCGGTTGACAAGATGAAGATTTTCCCGCCCCTCTTGATACATATGGTCGCCGTGGGCGAAAGTACCGGCGAGCTCGACCAGATGCTGACTCGTACGGCCGGATTCTTCGACGAGGAGGTGGATGAGGCTGTCGAGAAAATGACGACGATGATCGAGCCTATTATGATCGTCATTTTAGCGGCGGTGGTGGGCGTAATCATGCTCTCCATCATGCTGCCGATGCTCAGCATCATGAGCGCTATCCAATAAAAAATATAGAAAAGAGGAAAAGAACATGTTGACTAAGAAAATCAAAAACAAAAAGGGCTTTACTCTCATCGAGCTGATCGTGGTCATCGCGGTCATCGCCATCCTTGCCGCCGTCCTCATCCCGAGGTTTGCGGGCTTTACTGAGGATGCAAACTCCAGCGGAGCAATAAGCGACGCAAGAAATGTTTTAGTTTGCCTTGAATCGTTGGATGCGCAGAATGATTTCCCCGACGATGCCGCAGCTGCCCTTATAGCAGTCAATAAGTACATCGGGAAAGACCTTATTACGACTGATACATTGACGGGTATTGCAGACGAAGATATAGCGCTGACTGGCCCTGACAGTGATGAGGACGGCGTTGACTTTGTGCTTACTAAGGTAATAGGTTCAAAAACCTACACTGTTACTGTAACAGACAGTAAACTTCCCGCCGCCGCTTCAGTTGTCTAAATAAGAACATAGTTTTTTTCTTTGCCCGGTTTATTCGCGGGCAAACCAGGCGGGCTTACCGCCCGCCGGTGAGCCGGAAGCGCGCTTCCGGCCGACCAGAGGGCGGTAAATACCAGATGAGGAGGGGCTGCTATATGAAAAAACAGCGAATACGGCGCGTATCCGGCGGCTTTACCCTCATGGAGGTCGTCATCGTCATGGCCATGATCGTCATTCTCGTCGCCATCGCGCTGCCCAGCCTCGCGCGGTACCACAAAAACGCGCAGGAAATCGAGCGCGCGCACGCCGAGGAGACCGTGCAGAAGGCCATCAACCAGTATTTCGCCTTCGAGGGCGGTTTTCCCCCCGCGGATGTGCCCGACGTCGAGATTGAAAACGCGGTCGTGCTGACCGACGCGCAGGAAATCATGCTGCGCGACCAGCTTTTAAAGCGCACGCAGGTGCGCCTGGACACGGCAGCCTTCACCTACACCTATATCCGAAAAACGGGCAGGATCGCGCTCACGCGCCCGTAACCGGCGCGGACAGCGCCGCGCAAACGCGCGGGCAGTCCGGATACGATAGTAACCATGAAGGAGGCGCGGCATGAAGCTCACAAAAAAGCTTAAAAACAAAAGCGGTTTTACCATCATCGAGCTGGTCGTCGCCATGGCCATCATGGGTATCCTCGGCGGCGTGGTGGCGTCGCTTGTCACCATGGGCACCTCTTCGTATCAGAAGGTCAACACCGACCTTGACTACCAGACGCAGGCGCGCACGGCCATGTCGTTTATCACCGTGCAGCTTCGCCAGCACGACGAGGCGGGGCTGGTGCTCATGACGGACGGCTCCGGCGTTTCCACCGACACGTTTGACGGCAGCGGCAGAGTTTATTTCTGCGACAAGGATCCCGCGACGGTTCCGGGCACGCCGGGCAAATATATAGAGATCGTGGGCGATGAGCTTTCGTATGTTTCCTTTTCGGATAAAGGCGACAGCACAACCTACCTTGACGCGATTCCCATCGCGGTTGTCCGCGGGTTGAATATAACAAAAACGACTGCAAACGGCAGGGAGACCTACGACATCACCGTTGAGTACGGGGACGGCAGGCAAATGACGGAGTCCATTGCGCTGCGCCACGACGCGGCATAGCGCGCAGCTTTCCCGCATCAATAACGCACAAACGGCGCTCTATGCGCTTGGAGGTTAAAAGGATGGCAAAAAAGGTGCTCGGCATTGAGATCGGCTCGAAAACCATTAAGATGGCGCTGATCAAAAATGGGAAAAAGCCCGCGCTGCTCGAAATAAAGCAGGAGGCCACCCCCAAAAAACGCGTTTCAGGACGGCAATTTAAACGACATCGAGGCCGTGGCCTGGGCCATACAGGGCGTGATCACACAGAACAGGGAATTTGACGGCGCGCCTGTCGCCATCTGCATCAACTCCTACCAGTCGGTCACGCGCGCGCTCAAGCTGCCTGCGCTGCCGGAGGAGGAGCTTCCCGCCGCCGTGGAATATGAGCTTGGGCAGAGCTTTCCGGGCGTGGGCAAAACCCACGTGATCAGCTTTAAGGAATACACGCGCACCCGCGAAGAGGTGACCGGCATCGCGTCGTTCTGCCCGGTCAAGGTGCTTGAGGGGTATAAGCGGCTGGCAAACGCATTTTCCGCGCGTACAGAATATCTGGATGTCTCGCCAAACTGCTTTGCAAAGGCGTGGTATCATTTCGCGGAGGGCGGGCAGGCAAACGAGTGCATCTTGCACACCGATATCGGCGCGCTCAGCTCGCAGTTTAACATTATACACGGCAAAAACGTCATACTCAGCCGCGCCATCAACTCCGGCGACTCTGCGCTTGACCAGATGATCATGGATAAGTTCCTCATCACCGCGGAAGAGGCGCAGCATGCGCACCACGGCGATTTTAAAGAGCTTAATATGGCGGATGGGGATATGAGCACGCTGCTTCGCATCGGTTACAGCGATATTGAAGAGCAGCTGCATCAGACCATCGAGTTTTATAACTACAACCGCACCGATCTGCCGATTTCAAAGATATGCTTAAGCGGCGGCGGCAGCCTCATCCCGGGCCTTGCCGAGTATCTCAGCGGCGCGCTGCAGCTGCCCGTAGAGGCCGTGCGCGCGAATCCGCGCCTGAATATAGACCAGCCCGCGTTTATTCGGCTGATGCCGGCAATCGGCGCGGCCATAAGGGAGGACTGATTTATTATGAAGGATATTAACCTCCTGCTTGCTTCTAAAAGCGACAGAGCCAGCTTTGACATCCGGCGCGGCATGAAAAGCGCGGGTACGACCGTCGCGGTCATCGTGGCCGCCGTTGCGCTCGTCACCGGCGCGCTGATGTTCATCAATTACCGCTCCGCGTCCGAGCAGACGAAACTGCGTGCGCGCATCGAGGAGCTTTCCACCGTCGACGTGATCAAGGCGTCCATCGCGGATAAGCAAGAGCAGCTTGACACCATCGCGAAGGTGCTCGGCGCGGCCGACAGCGCAAGCTATGCGGGAACCCCGGTCATCGCAGGCATCAACAGTGCGCTGGATGAAAACATCTTCCTGACCAGCCTGAGCATTTCCGAAACAGGCGAAATAAACCTGACGGGAAAATCCGGCTTACGCAGCGAAATCGCGTATTTCTCACAGAGACTGGCGAACACCGAGGGCTTATCCGATGTGTCCATCAAGTCGATTCTCGCCACGACCGCCGAGGGCTCCACCGTGGAGACCTACGACTTTAATATTACCGTTTCGGTGAAAGGACAGGCGGCAGATGAAGAAGGTTAAACTTGATTTTAAGCTCAACAAGAGCGAATTTTACATGCTGCTCGGCCTGATCTGCATTGTTTTTGCCGTTGCGGGCGCGAATTATCTGGTTTTCCCGCAGTGGGACAAATTCAGGGAGAACACAAATACGCTCGGTGAGCTGCGCGTGAAGTGCCAGCAGATGGAAATTGAATTCAGCAAAACCGACGCGCTTAAAAAGCAGGAAGCCGAGCTTTCAGAAAAGCTCACAGCCGAGCAGCTGCGTCTGCCGGGCTACATATCACAGGAAGAAAGCGTTTTGGAGCTAAACGACCTGTCGGCCAAAACCAGCCTGACGCTCAACTCCATCGCCTATGACGCGCAGCAAAAACAGGATGCGCAGACCTTTATGGCTGCCGCTGAATCCGGCGGCGAGGCGCCCAAGACGCCGGAAGCTAAGCCGGAAAACAAGGATGCTCCCGATCCCGCGGCAGAGAAGGATCCGTTTAACGTGCTCAGCCGGGCGGTGCGGGTTTCATTTTCCGGTTCGTATGAATCGGTGTACGGCTTTATGGGGCGCGTGGAAAAGATGAACCGCCGCATATTCTTCAAGGATCTTACCATGGTGCGCGATACGGAGGGCTTGCTGTCCGGCTCGCTTACCATGCAGTATCTGGGCGGCACGTTTGGAAGCGAGGCGGGCGAGCCCTATAAGATCGACACGCCCAATACCTCCGGCAAGCTAAACCCCTTTACGCCGTATACGGGATATATGAACGGCGAGGCCGTCGTTGCGGCAAGCACGGTCAGCCCCGACTTTTACATGATCCTCAACACCTATGACGATAACGCTTCAAAAATCATCCTCGGCAAGTACCCCAAGGCGGAAACAGAGCTGTATTTTAACCGCAACGCGCCCGTATCCGGCTCGCTTACCATCGGTAAAAGCGGGAGCTCTTACAGCTATTCCTACAGCATCGGCTCCGACCGCTACGCCGGTTCCTTTAAGGATGACAGCACGGGCCTTTCGCTCAATGTCATTTCCAAACCGCGCAAATCCGCCGGAGATAAGGCGTCCATCACGCTTGACGTTAAGAACACCACCGGCGCGCCGCTTAAAATCAAGGTGGAAAACGACGACCTGTCCAAACCGCGCTTCATCCTCGGCAAAACAAGCGGGGATGTTTCCCTTGCTCAGTAAGCGCGTGCGCGGCGCGGGAAATTATTATTAATTCGGTAAAAAAGGCGCGGAAGGAGGTCAACCATGCGCAATAAGGACGGTTTTACGCTCCTCGAGGTCATCACAGGGCTCGCGGTCATCGCCATCGTTTCGGTTTCATTGCTGCAGATGTTTCTGACCTCGACGCGCGTGGGCCGCAAGGGCTTTGACGTCGATCAGGCGAATATGCTCGCGGTCAAGGCCATCGAACTGTTTAAGCTCAATCCTGTGGGACTCGGCGGAAGCGAAATGTTTGATAACGGCGCGCTCGGCGCGCACTATACCTTCACGGCCGACACGGGCGCCCTTTACAGATATTTTGATTTTGACTGGCAGCCGGTTGAGGCAGAGTATACCGGGGATCACGGCGAACCGGCGGATTACACCTTCCAGCTGGTGGCGTCCGCGGCGCCCGATGTGTCGGTCGACGCCGACAGCGTAACGGGGCTGAGCTATTATCCGCAGCTGAGGGACGGCATTGAGATCACGCGTGAAGTTACGGGCATGCCCGCGCTCAGCACGGTTGAGGTGAAAACAGATACGGTAAGCTCGATTTCTGTTTCGATAAACGGCGTAAAAACCATTGTGCCGTTTTCAAGCTTTTCTTCAAACGTGCTGCCGATACTCATCAGCTGCAAACCGTCAGACCCCGCCATCGTATTTCAGGTGGAAAATACCGCTTATCTCAACGACGCCGACCTGGAAGTCGGGCTGTTTGTATTCGGCGATGATAAAGCGTCTCCCAAGGTAACGCTCAGTCCGGTCAACGGGCTGTGCAGCATTACGTATCTCACCGAGGGACAGTGCAACTACTCAAACTATAAAGCCGATATCGAAATTTTCCGCAAGGATGACAGCAATGCAATAGTCAGTATGCAGGGCAACGGCTATGTGGCTTATAAATAATGACTTCTGAATAAATCGCTGTGCAATTTATTCGCGCGGCATTTAGCCGCACCACAGGCATAAACCCCGGAATTTATGCCTGTGGCAGCATTCTTTGATGTCTCAATGAACATAAACGCCGATAAACGTTTATGTTAAGGTGTCAGGTTTTTAATGGATTTGCTGGGTTAACCTTGCACCTTAACAAATGAAAAAATGCTTTGAAGGCCACGAAGCATCAGCATTTATCATTTGTTCAGTGGACATTAAATAGCAATGAGATTTTGAAAGGGAGGGCAGCAGAATGAAATATTTAAATAAAAAAGGCTCCGCGCTTGTCCTTGTGCTGTCCTGTATCCTCATTTTGACGGCGCTGGGCACAGTCGTATTGTTTGCAAGCGTTGCCAACATCCAGATGGGCACAAAGTATACCGGCTGGTCAAAGGAATATTATGAGCTGGATTCCGTTGCCGAGCAGCGCATGATGGTGCTTGACAAAACGTACATGTCAGAGGCCGAGGAGTTTGCCCGGTATTATATGCAAAATGAGCTGTACAGCCTTGGTGACCTTGACACGCTTACCTATAAGGATACAAAGGGCAACATCCACGATATAGCGACATTGATGGGAAGCCGCCTGCAGGCAAGCATTTTTCAGGGCTGGACAGACGACGTGGCCCCCGCCGTTGTCGGCGAGGAAATCGACAAGGACGACCTAAAGGCCTATCTGCCCAAGGTGTTTAAGCTGCTTTACGCCAGATTTGCGACCGAACGGCTTATTGAGGCGTCGGAAGCCGACGTTGAAATTGACAAGGGGCTCATCAATGCGGTCAGCTATTCGGCCACTGTTGCCGGCGCGGGGCATCTGTCGCCCGATAACTGGGGAGATGCGCAGGATTATCTTGACGATATCACCGCTGAAAACCCGATTGCCGTTTTGAATCTGTCGGTGGCGGACGCGTCGGCTGAGTCAGTCACAAACAAGAAGGTGGACGTCAGTGCGGCGGTTATCATTCCCGAGTATGATACGCTCGACCAGAAACGGTTTACGCCCGTCAAGGCAAATCCGCTGTGGACCAACGCGTTGTCCGTCAAGGGAAACATTATATTTAACGGCAGCAGCACGGTTTACGGCGACGTGGTATCCTGCAACCAACAGACAAACAGCCTCAACAGCTATTCAACCGCAGAAGGTAACGCATACGGCATTCGTACCGGCTGGGACAGCACACACGTCAGCATCTACGGAAATGTATACAGCGCGGGTGATCTGCATGTCTCCAGCTCGGGCAGCACGATCGACGTTCATTCATATGCCTCAGGTTATCATGACGGCTATAAACAAAAACTGTATATCGGCGATGAAAAGCCGTTTTTATTCAGCTTTGCAAACTATAAGTTTACCGGCGGCGATACCCCGGACACACCCATCACGCAGTACGCCGAGGATACGGCAGTGGATTCCATCCCGTTTTTCTACAAGGATTCGCTGGGCGGTAACGTGTACTGCAACAGCCTGTCCGTTGAGAAAAATGTGGCCGGCACAGCAAGCACGCTGATAAACGGACAGCTTGACGTGTCCGGCAATGTCTGGACCAACGATGATATTCAGCTTGACGGCGAATCATCCGGCGGGGGGATTTCATCTATTACGGTATATGGAAATTATATCGGCATCAATTCAGAGGCCAAAAATCCTGATCCGACAGTACCTGATAAGAAAGATCCAAACTTCAGCAGCTCGGTCATCAACAACTCGGCGGACACGGGCAGCCGAATTATTCTGGGTGGGGATTTCATCATACCCGGCACAGCGTTTTACCGGTTTGGAACCGCCGGGAGCCCGGACTATTATCAGTCGGGTGAGAGCGCCACGGCTAAACTGAGCGAAATGCTTGAAGCCTATATCCGGGCAGACGGCAGCGCGGGTTCCGAGGTGCATTTCGACGAGGAGGGCACATCCTATACGGTTGTGACGGAGGAACATCCTGAAGATAAGGCGGACCTTGTTAAAACCGCTTTGGGTGTTAACGTACCCGAAACCAACATACGGGTTACCTCCGATCCCAAGGGCTATTCGCTGGGCGTTATCGCTGCGGATAACGGCAGCGGCTATTCCATCATCACTTCGGCAAATATAGCCCAAAATAAATATGCGTATGGTGAACTGAACAGAGGGCAAATTCAGAACATTTTTAAAGCCAAAACTCAGTATTTCGGCACAGATACATCACTCAACCGTAATTTTGACAGGTTAATAAACGGCACTCCGCCAAGCTCGGCGGATACTGTAGAGATGTATTATTATTCAGGCGACGCATCGGTTGATCTATCCACGATTTCACAGGGAATCATTTACGCGGCCGGGGATCTGACCCTGTCCGGCGGAACATTTAGAGGCAGTGTCATTTGCCGCGGAACGCTGACGTTCAATAACGCCACGGTCTATTACGATGAAAGCGTGATTGCCGATGTTCTCGACCTTGAAAGCACCACGGATTCATCCGTGAGCCGGGGTGTGCGAAAGTTCTTCTCGCCGCCCGGCATGAGCATCGGAGAACAGATACGCACAGATGAATATACCACCACGGCGGGAGACGCCGGAACAAGGGATATCGTTAAACGCTACAAAATAAGAAGCTGGAAAGAATCAGCCGTCAGTTAGTGGAAAGCCCTTCGTGGTATTGAAGTGGAGGTATTAAAATGTTCTTACAGAAAAAACAGGTAAAAAAGGTACTGAGCATGCTTCTGGTCGTTTTGCTGCTTGTGCCTGCAATAGGCGGCGGCGCGGGCGCCGTGTCAGCGCCGCTCATCGAGTGGCCGAACATGGGCGCTGTGCGCACGACGTTTAATGTAACAAAAACGGTGGGAGACCCGGCGGACGTGTATACCGTTTCGGCCTCGGTCGAGGGCAAGCCCTACGAAAAAAGCTCCGACGTCGTGCTGGTCATCGACCGCTCCGGCAGTATGGGACCCAATTACGGAAATGCTATTGTCAATGCGAAGGCGGCCGCCAAGGAGTTTGTATATTCCATCCTGGAAAGCAATAAGGAAGTCAAGGGCGCCTATTCCGTGCTGCTCATTGACCGGTCAAAGAATGTCACCCCGGAGGCTTTTGCTGCGGAGAAAGCCGCGGCCGCCGAGTACGTGAATAAGCTGCTGACCAACGACGACGGTACCGCGACGGGCAACATGGTCGCTATCATTACCTATGATCGGTACGCTACATCGGTCTCAGGTTTTTCAGCCGATAAAAGCACTTTATTGACCTCAATAAGTAACCTTACCATATCAACCGCTGGAAACGACACAACTTATTCCCAGCCGAATCTCGCAATCAACGCGGCCAAGAATTTATTTACAAGCAGCCTCTATGACACAACGGCGGTTGACAAAAACGTCTATTACGGACGCAGCATCGTGTGGATGAGCGCCAACACGCCTTCCAGCGGCTATATCACATCGGCACAGACCGCGGCCGAAGCGGCAAAGTCGTCGCTTAAGTCGGAAATTAAGCTGTATACGGTGGGCATGAATGTGACCGACGCGTACCAAACGGTACTCGACACGGTCGACAGCGCGGGATACTATGTCGCGCGGCCGGAGACTGACCATGCCCAGCTGGTGCTTGGCAGCGTGGCCGAGGAAATCCGCGCAGCCTATCCTGCGGGAGTATCTGTAACAGACAACAAAAACCGCGTGGCGGTTGATTCCTATTCGGAAAGTGCAACTGTCTCTGATTTTTATTCCGCAAATCTGGCGGACAGAACCTCGCTTGTTTCTATCATCAATGCAATAAACGCTTCGGGCGGAACGAACATTCAGGCCGCCATCCGCGCGGCGCATCAGCTGATGGCGCCGGCGGAGCCCGGCCTGATATCCAATCCCACAAAAAAAGGAAGGGCGGACAATGCGGCGCTCAACCTGCGGTATAACCGCGCCATCGTGCTCATGAGCGACGGCGAGCCGACCTACAGCTACAAGCTGACAAGCGCGCAGGCCAGCGTGTCCTTTGAATGTCACGATAGCTTTTGGCGGGGGCACGTGATTGACGAAACTATTGTCTCCGATATTACAAACCCTGTTTTTGATTATTCCACGCGGGTCGGCAGCGGCAGCAGCTTTAATCTTTCCAGCAGCAGCCAAAAGCTGTCCCTTTCGCTGACCGGGCCTGACGACATGGGCAATACGCACACAAAAACAGTCCAGATTCCTGATGACAACGGCTTTGGTACCATTGCGGAGGCCGGATTTGCCAAAAAGATGGGAACAAACTATCAGACGACGATTTATTCCGTCGGTCTGGACATTACGGATGTTGGCGCGGGGGTACTTGAAAGCTGCGCCGACACCAACAAGTATTACGGCGCGACGAGCGCCGATATCACGGCTGTTTATCAGCAGCTGGCGCAGACCATCGGAAACGCGGCCACGCAGGCGGTACTCACGCCCGCGCTTCGCATGGTCAAGCAAAGCGACCCCAGCATCGGCTACAACGTTACTCTGGTTTCCGGTTCTATCGTGCGCTATACCGGCAAAGACGGGACAACGCTCAAAGATAACACCGACGACGTGACCGTCAATCCCGACGGCAGCTTTGTGTGGAACCTTGGGGACATCGGGAAAAACAAAGAGGTCATGGTCTATAAGATTCAGCTGCCCAGCGTCGCGATTCCGCAGGGAAGCTATATTCTGACCGGAACGCTGACCTATACCGACATCAACGGAAACGAGATTCTGCAGCCTATTGTTTCAAGCGACACCATCGACATCGGGACGGGTAAGGTCCGGCTGCGCTTGCTCTATGAAAACCCTGCCAACGGCCAGTTTGTCCCGATACGCGACGTCTATGACTGGGCAACGGGGCTCGATATCAACCGGACCTATTCCGTTACGGGCGCCGGATATGAACGGTTACAGGCTGCACGCCACGGAGTCAAGCAGCACAAAGAACGCGACGCCGACGCTGAGCAATACCGCGCCCGTTGTTGAGTTTAAGTATTCCTACAAGCTCAATGCGCATTCCAATACGGATAACTTCACCCTTGCCGGCTTTTCCCAAGCAATGAAGCGGAAATCAACGTAATTTATAACGATTATAACCCCATTACCAATGATCTGGCTTCCGGCATCAGCCTGGTCGCTTCCTCCGTTGTCGACGGCACGGTACTTAAGGATGTCAGCAATTCCTCCGTTACTGCCGGCACCATCCGCAAGTCAGGCAACAAGATCATCTTTACCCCCGCTGCAGGTTACTCGGGCACGACGCGGTTTTCCTACACCATCTGCTCGAGCACGTATCCCGGCAGAACCGATTATTACGACAGCTCCACGGTGACGCTCAATGTGCTGGATACGCAGCTTAACAATGTGAAGTACGCCTATTACAGCTCCGGGTGGAAAGCCGTTCCCGCCACCAACGCCATCAGCGGCAAAATGACGGGCACTTATCTTGCCGGATCCTTCAGCTTCCCGCAGCCCGCGGTGGGCGATATTGTCAACATCACCGGAGTTGGGGCGACGGCCACAAAATCGGGCGTTACGATGTCTGGCGTCTATTTTCCGGCTGTCGTAAACCCTGTCGACGAAACTGCGGCGGTTACCTACAGGTCGGGGGAGCTTCCCGTTAACCTGCCCGGCACGTATAACGCGGCAGGCTATGACCTTACAAAGACCTATTACGCGCTGCTGCACGTAGCCAAGGCGAATAACCAGTTTGTTAAGCTGACCTCGGTGAGCGCGAGGATTGCCGTTTCGACGGATACGGTCTTTATACAAAGAGGTGTAACGACCAATTATACGCCGGTCAGCTCCTTCGTGGCGCAGTACACGCCGGGGACCATTGGGGTGACCGTCAAGTCCTCCAGCGTTCCGCTCAGCTAAAAGAAAAAACAAAGGAAACCCCGGCTTACGCCGGGGTTTCCTTTGTTCGCAGCTATGGCAAACTTACCTCAGTCATTTTTGCCCCTGCCGGGCAATCGAAAATGATGGCATATTATACCATGAATGCTGAGCGGCTATGGGATAGTCGCAAGCGGTTATTATTCTTAATTCAAGTCCTTTTCCTCGTCCCCTTGGGGCAACCGGAAAAGACGACATATTATCCCATTGCCGCTGAGCGTTTATGGTATAATGGAAAAAGCAAAAGCTACCGGCTGAAAGTGGGACTGAGTATTATGAAAAAGCATCAAACCGGGCAGAGGACCTTCGGGCCTGTCATTTATCGGCTCTGTCGCAGCCGTGGTCTTTGGCGTTTTCTGGACGATTATCACACTGAATATTGCTCGTAACGCGCCGTTTCCCACAGTCGGAATTATATTTCCGCTGTTTGGCGTTGTCTTTATCATCGTGGGGATTGTGCAGGCGGTTTTTCATTTTAAAAATGCGACCGGTGAGGATCGATATTCACTGTTTGACGTGACGGATTCCTCAGAAGAGGGGGATCCTTCGGACGCATGGGTCAGAAAAGAAGACAAAGCCTGTCCAGGTGCACGGCCGCACGCTGTAAATGAGAAATACAGCTACTGCCCATACTGTGGATCGCAGCTGAATGGCGGCTTTGTATTTTGCCCGCATTGCGGCAGACAAATAAAATAAAGCAGGCCGGCGAAATCAGACTAAGGGGAGCTTTGTTTGGCGGAATACATACCTAAGTACAGTCTGATCCAATCAAAAAGAAAGACAATACTGCTTCGGGTTACGGATTCGGCGCAGGTCGAGGTGCGCGCGCCTCTGTGGACATCCAAAAGGCGGATAGATGAATTTGTGCAGTCAAAACAAGGCTGGATAGAAAAGCAGCTTCAAAGGGCACGCATGCTTTTGGACGCCCGTCAGGCCGCTTCGCAAAACGAGGCGGGCATGGAAGCGCAAAAGAAAAAACTCAGACAGTTGGCGCGCGAGGCTTTGCCGCGGCGCGCGCAGGAGCTTTCATTGCTTATGGGGGTGCGGTACACCGCAATTCGAATAAGTAGCGCGCAAAAGCGCTGGGGCTCATGCAGCGCCCGCGGAAGCATCAGCCTTTCGTGGAGGCTCATGCGCCTGCCGGAAGCGCTTTGCGATTATGTCATTATCCATGAGCTTTGTCATCTAATAGAAATGAACCATTCAAAAAGCTTCTGGCGGGAGGTCGAACGGTGTTTGCCCGATTACCGGGAGCGCAGGAAGGCACTGAAAACATGGCAGGAAAAGCTCCTGCTCGAAGGCTGGTAAACTATGCGGATTTTGGTAGACGCGGATGGCTGCCCGGTTGTGGATATAGCCGTTACAGTCGCGAAGAGGTTCGGATTTGAAGCGATCATTCTGTGCGACACCTCGCATCATATTATCAAAGAGGGGGCGCGTACCATTACCGTGTCCAAGGGCAGCGACAGCGTGGATTTTGCGCTTGTGAACATGGTGGCGCCTGGTGATATCGTAGTCACGCAGGACTATGGACTTGCCGCGATGGCGCTGGCAAAAAAAGCGCGCCCAATCAGCCAGGACGGACTTGTATTTCATTCGGACAATATAGACGCTCTGTTGCTGGCCCGCCATACCGCAAGGCGCATCCGAATGGCCGGGGGGCGGCTCCGAGGCCCGTCAAAGCGCAGTACGGAGCAGGACGACGGTTTTCTGTCGGCGCTGTGCGCACTTTGTTTTGAGGATATCGTCTGATATACAGGTGATTTTTTGTTAAAAAAATAAACAAGTAATAATTGCGGGAGGTTAAAAAGATGGGCAGCTTTAAAAATCTGGACACATTGCTTGAAACCTTTGTGAAAAACGGACCGGTGGGGTGCTCCCTGCTCGTATCAAGGCGTGGTGAGACCTTGTATGAAAACTGCATGGGTTACGCCGATATTCAAACAAAAAAGCCAATCGCCGCTGACACGATCTTCCGTATTTATTCCATGTCAAAGGTCATTACCTGCACGGCTGCCCTGATCCTGTATGAACGGGGCGCGTATCTGCTCAACGATCCGCTCGAGGAATACCTGCCGGAGTTTAAAGACCTGCAGGTGTGCCGCCATACGGGCAGGGGAGAACCATATTTTTCTCCCGCGGCACAGCCGATACGGATCAGAGACCTGTTTTGCATGTCGTCTGGGTATACGTATACCGAGGATGGTTCTGAGACCGAAAAACGTACCGAGCAGGTTTTGAAGGAAATGAAAGAGCTGGGCGGGCGCACAACGCGTCAGGTATGCAGGGCATTAAGCGGTATTCCGTTGGCTTTTGACCCGGGGACGCATTTTAAGTACGGGATGAGTCACGACATACTTGGGGCGCTCATTGAAGTACTTTCCGGCAAAACGCTCGGACAATTCATGCAGGATGAAATATTCACACCGCTTGGTATGAGGGATACCTTTTTCCGCATCCCGAAAGAAAAACGCCACCGGCTGTGCAGCCTGTATAACCGGCAGGAGGATGGTTCGCTGGTTAAAAATGAAGATGAGGACGAGGACTATCAACCGGGCGTACTCTATGAAAGCGGCGGTGGCGGTCTTTTGTCCACGCTGGGCGACTACTCCGCCTTTGCCCAGACGCTTACTTGCGGCGGTGAAAGAAACGGCGTGCGGCTTTTAGGCAGAAAGACGATTGAACTGATGGCCACAAACCATTTAAGCCCCAGCAGATGGCGGATTTTAACTGGCCGTTTTTGGCGGGCTATGGATATGGGCTGGGCGTGCGTGTGCTTATGGACAAGGCCGCGGGCGGCTTAAACGGCTCGGTCGGAGAATTCGGCTGGTCGGGACTTGCGGGCACCTGGGTTCTGATGGATCCCTCCGAGGGGCTGTCGGCCGTATATATGCAGCAGATGTTTCCGCATTTTGAAGAAATTCATCAGCCCCGGCTGCGCGCCGTAATTTACGGTGCATTATAAAAAATCAGAAAAAGGTACGGCATCATGTAAAAGACGGACTGTTTTGGATGGTTTTCTAAGGCGGTGTTAAGAAAATGCAGGTTGCCGGGAGGCGGCATATAAATTAAAACTGAGAAGGAGCGGGTATATGCGATACTACATTGAGGAAAAGGCGCGACCGTTTGAAGATAAAACCAGCATTCTTGGGCAAACAGGGGAGCCGATCTTTCATATATGGGGGGAGTCGTTTTCCATAGTCTCAAGGCTTCATATATGCGATTTGGAGGACAGGGAATTATACTGCGTCGAGCGTAAAATATTCGCTTTTATGTCGGAATATCATATTTTTCACAACGGAGGTCTTTGTGCGACCATTCGCGGGGAAAGGGCGCGCGCCAAGCCAAAGCTGAGTATCGAAAGCAGTCTGGGCAGCTACACAATCAACGGGAATGTCCTGAATAAGGACTACTACATGTTTAAAAATATGCTGTATATTGGAGAAATCCATAAAAAACTGCTGTCTTTTGGAGCCTGTGAGGAACTGACCGTGGATGAAGCTGCAAATCAGGCTCTTTTCTGTGCGCTTGTCATAGCAGTTGACGACTGCATGAACGATGAACGGTGAAATTTTTGCGGGTACGGCGGTAAGCCTGTATATTTATCTGCTCCTTATTAACGCCGTGAGCTTTTTCATGGCGGCCAAAGACAAGTCGCAAGCCAGAAAAGGAAAACGCCGCGTGCCGGAAAAAACGCTGTTTTTGACGGCTTTTCTAGGAGGGAGCGCCGGGATGTATCTTTCCATGCGTTTGTTTCACCACAAGACAAAACATAAACGCTTTATGCTGGGGCTTCCCGCGATTCTCCTTGCGCAGGCGGCGGCAGTGTTTTTAGTCGGTCGCTTATAATAATGGCCGCACGAACAAATCACATTTATGATTTGTTCGTGCGGCGATGTCGCATACGTGCTGAAAAAGGGGTGAAACACTCTTTTTTTTTCAGCGCAGCCGACATTGTCGGGCCGCCGCGACGGCATAAAAATTATAAAATTTCCAAAACGGAGAGCAGACGCCTGCCCTCTGTTTTGGCATTGATATAAAAAATATAGTACTAAAAACATTTTAGTACTTGACTATACATAGTATTAAGAATATAATCGCCTCATCAGGGGGTGCACGGATGAACTCTCAGTATAAAAAAGGCGTGCTGGAACTGATGGTTCTGCTCTCGGTGAGCCGTCAGGACATGTACGGATACGAGCTTGTCAAGGAAGTGTCGAAAGCGGTGGACGTAGGCGAGGGCACGATTTATCCGCTGCTCAAACGCATGACAAACGAGAAATATTTTGATACCTATTTGCAGGAATCCAACGAAGGGCCGCCGCGCAAGTACTACAAGCTGACTGCGCTGGGAAAGAAAAGGTTAGGTGAGCTTGAGGCGGAATGGCATGAGTTTTCCCGGGGGATCGAGACTTTTATTAAAAGGGGCGGGGTTGATGAATAAGAAGGAGTTTTTGGAAAAGCTGGAACAAAGACTTAAAATGCTCCGACACGATGAGGTCGTGGATATTCTTGAGGAATATGGGGGCTATATCGACGCGAAAATCGCGGAGGGGAAAACAGAGCAGCAGGCGGTTGCGGATTTTGGCAGCATTGAGGAGCTCAGCCGGGAAATATTGGCCGCCTATAAGCTGTCGGATGAATATATCCCGAAAAACAGCAAACTGAATCTGGATGCGGTTACGGATTTTCTCAATCAGACCATCGGCTACGCCTCTGATTTTTTTCGCAACATATTTGCGCAGGAAAGGCCGAATCAGGCGTTGAGCATTTTTCTGTCTATCATGGTGGCGCTGCTTGTGATCACGGTGCTTAAGCTGCCGTTCCTGCTCGTTGAGGAAATCGGGAAAAATCTGATCGCGTTTATTCTGCCCAATTTTCTTGAGCAGGTGGTATGCGCCATTTGGATTGCGGCCGTCAACATCTGCTATCTCGTCGCCGCGGTATTGATCGTGCTTGCGCTTTTTAAGAGCGGGTTTGGCCGGGATATCAATGATTTAAACCAAGACAGCAGCACAGGCGACCGCGCACAAAAGGCACCGGATGAAAACACGGCCGCGCGCAGTCAAGGCAAAACGCAGGGGGCGCCGGATGAAAACAGAGGATTTACCCGCCCCGTTTTTGCACAGGGAAAAGAGCGCGAAGACACAAAGCGCAGGGATGTAAAGAAAAATGAAAACGGCACGGCGGAGCATGGGCTTGAAGGAGTTACCAATGTACTGCTTGCCCTTGCAAGGCTGTTTATGTTTTTGCTGCTGCTGCCCGCATACCTGCTGATCATTGCCTTGGGAATTTCCTTCGGCGCGCTGGCATATTTACTCACACAGGGGATCTCGCTGTTTGGACTGACCCTTGTGCTGTTCAGCCTTCTGCTGATGTCCTCAGTGGTCGTAGGGGCTGTGACGCGTCTGATTTTCAGCGAGAAGCATAGGGCCGAGCCGATAACCGGTACCGTGATTTTTGCGGCTATTCTGCTGGGCTTTGGCGGAGTGCTCTGCGCGTTTGAGTTTGTCAGCTACGATTACATCGATCGGGCGCCTCCCACAGAATACCGGCAGGAGATAAAACAGTATGAGTACGCAACCGATGAGGGGAAAATCATCCTGCACGCAGATGGTTCTCAGATGAATGTGGAAAGCAGCGACACACTCGAGGATAAGCTCAAGGTCGAGGTGGCTTATGATCAAGAGCACGTCAGCGCGGATGCCGACCGGAGCCTGACTGAAGGCGGCCATACGCAGGAGGTCACCATCCGGTATGAAGCGGACATGAATACACACGCGTTTTTTAACATCAAAACGATCTATGACAGCGTAATCGGCGGGCTAAAGGAAAAACGCATCTATAATTATGGCAGGCTGTTTGCCCCGTCGGTAACGGTGTATGTATCCCCCGAAGATCGGAAATATGTGACCGTAAACGGCGACACGCTTATCTATGAGCGGCAAAACATACAATAGAGTAACATTGTCGGAGGAGAAAAATGGAAGTCCAGCTGCAAAAAAAAATCGATGAGCTGGTAAATATCAGCAATGAGCGCGGATGCGTCACGCATTCCGATTTTCTTGACCCGCAAACACAGACACAGGCAGCTGCTCTGCTAAATAAGCGGAAGGTGGAGCATGTGTTTTGCGGAGGCTATGAGGGCGCCGAGCGATCGGCGCTCTTCCTGCTGCCCGCATGGATGGAGGAGCCGTTTAATCCGGGCAGATATCTGGGCGCGGTCAATATTACCCCGTCGGACGGGCAGGGGCATACACATCCGGAGTATCTGGGCTCTGTTTTGGCGCTGGGAATTTCGCGCGCAAAGCTCGGAGATATCGTGGTAAACGGGACAGGCGCGTTCCTTGTGGCGTTTTTGCCCATGGCAGGGTATATTGAGGCCAACCTTACGCGTATTTCGCGTACGAGCGCGCAGTGCCGCTTCGCGGGGCTTGAAGAAATCACCGCAGGCAGCCGGGAGCTGACAAAGGACCGCTGCACGGTTTCGAGTCTGCGCGCGGACAGCGTAGTTTCCGCCGTATTTGGACTCCCGCGTGCAAAGGCCGCGCAGGCCATAGAAAGCGGCGCGCTGACCGTAAACTGGACTGAAATGCTTAAGCCCGACAAACAGCTTACACCCGGAGACATGATCAACCTGCGCGGTCACGGGCGTGCCCGCATTGGGCAGGAGGTCAGTCAAACGAGAAAAGGCCGCACGGCGTTTTACGCCGTGCGGGAGAAATAAGCGGGTATTAGTCGGCTGCAAGATGAAGCGCCAGAAAATAGGTGCTGTCGTCTGCTTTTCCGGTTTGGTTTAAACCAATGTACCGCTGAAAGCGGAGAACAGCCTTTTTTGTACCGTCGCCGAACCGGCCGTCCATTGGGCCGTCATAGTAGCCGAGTACGCCCAGCGAGACCTGAAGCCGCAGCACGTCGCTGCCGAACATTCCGCCTGAAAGCCGGCGAAACGGCGCGTTTTCCTGAATGATCTGCACGGGCGTATCGACCGGCACAAGCCTCCTGAGGCGTCTTGCGTCGCCGCTGGTCATGCGGATGCAGCCATGCGAGCTGTTTTTACGGCCGACGTACCAGGGCTGAAGTGTGCCGTGTATGCCATAGCGCCCCCAGGGGATGTTGAGCTCGAGCCACGTACCGCCAAAGCCTTCTCCCCAGTTTGATTCGGCGGTGATTTTCCACATGCCCACAGGCGAGGGCGTGTTTCCCTTTCCACCGGATACCGGAAAGGCTGAGTGGAGGCTGCCGTCTTTATAAACCTGGAGAGTTAAGCGATCAAGGTCAATGCGGATAAACCAGCCGCTGCGCTCAATTGTATAAGATTCCGGATTAATCAAAAGATTCTCGGAGGAGCTTGGTATATAACGCGCCAGCCAGCAGTGCAAAAGCTCCTCGGCCTCCGGCATAGTAAAGGACCAGATAAGGGCAAACATGAGGGATAAACATGGAAAAAACAGCTTTCGGGCTTTGTAAACGCGTAATATGAGTATGCGCATGATTGACCCTCCGGACGCTTACGCTGTTTTTTCATTTTATAAAAATGTATGGATCATAAATTTGAAATATACGTATTTTTACCCGGCAAACCGCCGCATGCGCACAAGTACATTATGAATGACAGGATGCAGTATCAGCAGCGTCAGACAAGGGGGGCTTTGTATGGAAAAAGACATTCTGATCAGACGGGCAGCGGCAAGCGACGGCAAGGCGATCTGCCGGATCAACCGGCTGAGCCTTGGCTATGCCTATGATGAGGCGAAGACCTGCAGCCAGTTATCCCATATTATAGGTACGCAGGATGCGATTTTTACAGCCCTGTGCGACGGCGAGGTGACGGGCTATATCCATGTCAGTCCGTATTCCTCCACTTTTTCCGACACACTGGCCAATATTATGGCGCTTGCGGTGGATGAGGATTTTCGCAGGCGCGGCGTCGGGAAAAAGCTCATATCGGCGGCGGAGAAATGGGCGGCCGATTCCGGATTTTCCGGTGTCAGACTTGAATCGGGTTTTGAAAGGAAGGACGCGCATCGCTTTTATGAGACCTGCGGCTACATACACCGAAAAGACCATAAGAGTTTTTTAAAGACGTTTTAAGGCACAGTTGACCGCAGGCAAAATACAAACTATAATAAGTACAGTCCGCGTTTATTTCAGCGTGAAAAAGCAGCAAAACTTCATAGTCCTGTGCATGGCCCGAAAGGGCGGCCGGAGAAGTTTCCGGCCGGGGAATGAGGTTGAAGGCCTCAGCGGTCCCGCCACTGTAAGTGTAAGGCAGACTCCGAAAAGCCACTGGAAACGGGAAGGCGGAGAATGCGATGCGCACAAGCCAGAATATCTGATGCACCGGGCAGAAAGCTTGATTCCACGGTTGATGGAGGAAGGCAGAAGTATGTCCGCAGCGCAGGTACGGACGTCTTCTTTGCCGCCTTCGAGCGGCAAATTTTTATTTTAAGGTGATTTTATGAAAAAGAAAACGACAATGGCGCTGTGCCTGGTTCTGGCATTTGTTCTGTCGGCGCCCGCAGCGCGCGCGCTGGATACGGCAGTTCCCGCGCAGAAGGCGGTCAAATACTATGAACAAAATAAAACGCTTTCCTCGTGGTGGGATGTCCTTGCACTCGTAGGGGCAAACGAGGATGTAAACACATATACCCTGCCGCAGCTGAACAAGCCGGAAGCAAAGGATGTGACGGGCTGTGCCATCTGTCTTCTGACGCAAATGGCGCTTGGGCGAGATCCAAAGGACGCCGTGTGTTCGGATGGAGCTACCCCCGTCGTAAAGTCGCTGGCCGCTCTGCAAAAAACCGATGGTTCCTTCGGGACGTATCTCAATGAGCATATTTATGCAATATTGGCGCTTGAGGCCGCCTCTCCCGCCGCATATGACCGCGAGGCCGCCGGTCGGCATCTGTACGCGCAGCAAAAGGCGGATGGCGGATTTACCTTCTATGGCGATACGGGCGACGTGGATATGACGGGTATGGCGCTTTTGGCGCTTTCCTGCTTTCGTGACGACGCGTCGGGTGCATGCACTGCCAAAGCGGTAAGTTTCTTAAAAACAGCGCGCAGCGCGACTGGCGGGTATATCTCACCGTGGTCTTCAAGCGGTAAGGAGAGTGCCTGCTCGGCGGCGGCGGCGATTTCGGGACTTGCGGCCGCCGGTACCGATTTTGAGGATGGACAATGGGATGCGACGGTTAAGTCCCTGCTTTCCTGTCAGCTTCAAAACGGAGCGTTCGCCGCAGAGGTGGGATTGACCGCGCCGGACAGGGTATCCACCCAGCAGGCGCTCATTGCCCTGGGCGACATCAAGGCGGGCGACAGCGTGTTTAAGCGGCTTACATTTAAACTCAGCGCCGTGCGCAGGCTCTATGCCGACGGGCAGGATGTGGATGCGCAATATGCGTCCTTCGTCGAAAAAGCCTATGAATACGGGATCATGCACGGAACACCCCAAAAATGCTTTTTGCCCAAAAGCGGCTTAAAGCGATCGGAGCTTGCAGCCGTTATGGCGCGGATGGCGGTTACAACCGAGCAGTTTGTTGCGCCGCCCTTTGAGGACATCGGCGTAAACGACTGGTTTTATTACGACGCGGCCAAGGTATTAAACGCGGGGCTTATGAGCGGCATCGGCGGAAAATTTCTGCCGGATGCGATTGTCACGCGCGGAGAGCTTTCAGCGGCTGCATTAAGAGTTTTAGAACAAAAATCCTTTTTCACCGACCCTGCGGGGCAGCTGCAAGCCGCTGTTGGAGAAGGCGTTATTGAAGATATTCCAGGGCGTGACGCAGCTTCTCCCGTCACGCGCGAAGAGGCGGCAGCCGTATTTGTGCGCCTAAAAGAGAAGATTGGGTAAGCGTATGAATAAACTAATTCCGTTTATTATGGCGATCTGCCTGCTTTGCGCATGCTCTGCGCAAGATAAAGGGGAGTCCGCCGCGCCGGCTCAATCAACGCCGCAGGTAACGGGGGTATCCGCTTCGCCCGAAGCCGTGAAAGAAAGTGCGCAGCAGGGTACGCAGACTGTGAAGCCGGAGCAGGATACCGCGGAACAGTCTTCGGACGCTGCGGCTGCGCCGTTGCTGACACCCGCCGTGCGTCCGCCGGCTGATGCGCAAAAGGCGTCTCCCGCGCCAGGGAGGACAGACCCCACCACTTCCACCAACCCTTCCGCACAGCCTGATGCGGAGGAAGAACAGGACGACACGGTTTCAGTCGTCATAACAGGGCCGGACGGGGAGCTGCTCAATACCACGGTTGAAACGACGGAAATAAAAACCGCCTATGATGCGCTTAGCGCCGCCTGCGCTGCGAACAGCCTGCAGCTTGATATTAAAGGGTCGGGCGCTGCGATCTACATCAAAGGCATTGCCGGGGTGATGGAGTTTGACCATGGGCCGCTGTCCGGGTGGATGTATCGGGTAAACGGCGAGACTCCCTCAACAGGAATCGGCGGCTATGAGATAAAGGCGGGGGATACTTTGAACCTTTTCTATACGCAGTCGTTCGGGAAGGACGAGCAATAAGAATAAGCATGATATTTTGCCGTATTATATCAAAAAAGAGATTTTTTCTGTTATGCACATTCGGACTTCCTTTGTGCAAAGAAAAAAATCTCTTTTATTGACGGGTTTGCCTTGGTTCAGACGTAAACGGATATGCCTTTATACGTCCTCAACGGTATCGCGCTCACGGAAAAGCAGCGATATGCACCATATTCCGGCAAGACCGACGAGCGTATATATGATTCTGCTGATTGAAGCACCTTGTCCGCCAAAGGCATACGCGACAAAGTCAAAGCCAAATATGCCGATGCTGCCCCAGTTTAGTGATCCGATTATGACAAGAATGAGTGCGATTCTGTCCATTATATCAACTCCTTGATTTTATTTTGTCTTGGCTGCATCTGTTTTATACAGTTTTGATTCGGAAAGCCATCCCCCGGCGTAAAGATAAAAATGCCGGAGTGAGGTCATGCCGAGTCCGGATTGAGAAAGCCTTGCAGCCATCGACTGAGTGATGCGCCCAGAAAGAAAAAAGTTCCGCCAATAGTTTTGGCGGAACTTTTAAAAATATACATTTACACGAGACTGTACGCAGTAATATGGGAAAAGCTGCAAAATACAGATGATATAAACCTGCTATTTCTGCGATTTGATTACCTTAAGCCTCACAAATTCCTCGCGGTCCTTTTCCTCAAGGGCTCCGGTTATAAAGCCGATCGAGGAATTGAGATTGGGAATGATAATATTTTCCAGCGCGTTTGCGCGTTTCTGTGTCTTTTTTATGGAGTAGGCAAGGCGGTAAATCGAAATTTCAATTTCGGCAAGCGTGCGTGTCAGGCGCTTTACCGCATGAAAGCATTTGTAGGCTTCATCGAGCATGGAGTTTGTATCCGTCAGGCCGTATTCTATTTTGACCGGCTCGTTGTTTTCCGGGACAGAGGGCAGCTCGACGCCCATAACCGAATGATAACGGATACTCACGCTCTCATCCACGGGAACGGTTTCGGCGATCGTATCGGCGATACCCAGTGTGATATTGGCGATCTGTAACGCCGCATAGGCCTGCTTAAAGGTCACGTCGATTTCAGACTGTATGGCGGACGCGCGGTCAATAAGCCCCATCATTTCACGGATGAGGATGTTGCGCTTTCTGTCCATCAGTTCGAAGCCCATCCGCGCAAGCGTCATGGAACGCCGGATGGCGATTAAATTTCCTTTTGTCGGGATAACGGGAGCCATATGGTTTACCCTCCCTTAGAAAGCTTAAAACGGTTGGCATCAGCCATTCTGCGGCTTCTGGCCGTATTTGTTTGGCTGATAGTATTTCTTGATGAGCGGATAATCCACCCGGTCCAGCTCTTCCTGAGGAAGCAGAGACAGCGCATGCCATCCTGCCTCCAGCGTCTGGTCAATGGAGCGATTTTCATCCTCACCCTGACGGACAAAGTTCTGTTCAAACAACCGGCCAAATTCGACATACCGGCGGTCAAGGTCGGAAAGCTCATCCTCACCGATGACTGAGGCCAGCGCACGGGCATCCTGCACCTTTGCGTAAGAAGCAAACAGCTGATTTGAAAGCGCGGGATGATCCTCACGCGTAAAGCCCTTGCCGATGCCG
Source organism: Oscillospiraceae bacterium (assembly GCA_963678505.2). Taxonomy (GTDB): domain Bacteria; phylum Bacillota; class Clostridia; order Oscillospirales; family JAVBQB01. The sequence goes on from CAXXFP010000003.1 coordinate 87,583, forward strand.
TCCTTCATGAGGCGCGACAGGGAAGGGAGCACCTGAATGGGCGGATAGATGCCCTGCTGCTCAAGCGTACGGTCAAGAACGATCTGGCCCTCTGTGATATATCCGGTCAAATCGGGAATAGGATGCGTGATATCGTCGTTGGGCATCGTCAGGATCGGAACCTGCGTGACCGAGCCTGCTTTACCATGGATCATGCCCGCGCGCTCGTAAAGGGACGCGAGGTCGGAATACAGATAGCTGGGATAGCCTTTTCTGCTCGGTATCTCACCCTTAGAGGAGGAAAATTCACGCAGCGCCTCGCAATAAGAGGACATATCGGTCATAATGACGAGCACATGGTAGCCGTGCTCAAAAGCAAGATACTCGGCCGCCGTGAGCGCACAGCGCGGGGCAAGAATACGCTCAATAATGGGGTCGGAGGCAAGGTTTAAATACATAACGACCCTTTGCAGCGCGCCGGATTCTTCAAAGTTCTTTCTGAAAAAATCCGCAGTGTCATTTTTTACGCCCATGGCGCAGAATATGATGGCAAATTCTGCATCGTCGTCGGAAATCCTGGCCTGACGAACCATCTGTGCGGCCAGCTCGTTATGTTTCATACCTGAGCCTGTGAAGATGGGAAGCTTCTGACCGCGTATGAGGGTGGTCATTCCGTCGATGGCGGAAATGCCCGTATAGATGCAGCTGCGCGGATACTGGCGGGAAACGGGGTTGATAGGGGAACCGTTTATATTGCGCCAGTATTCGGGGAACAGGTCTCCAAGCCCGTCAATGGGACGGCCGGAGCCGTTAAAAACGCGGCCAAGCATTTCCGTGGACAGCGGAATTTCCATCGGACGCCCGGTAAAGCGGGTTCGTGTGTTTTCCAGGGAAAGGCCCTTGGTGCCTTCAAACACCTGAATGACCACACGGCTGCCGTCAATAAGGATGATGCGCCCGTAGCGGCGCTCGCCGTTTGTCAGGCTGATTTCAGCCATCTCCTCGTAGGATACGCCGGAAACGCCTTCTAAAACAACAAGCGGGCCGGTAATCTGGGAATATCCCATATATTCCATTTTCATGGTATGCCTCCAATATGGTGAAGCTGTAAAATACCCCGTGCTTTTATTTATTTTTCAGCAGCAGGGACTGAATGCTTTCATCAATTTGCTTTTTATAATCGTCAAACAGCTCCAGCTTGTCGTTGGGTATGTCATATTTAATGCGGATGATTTTATCGAGAATACCTGTTTCCTTCAGCTGGGAAATCGGAATATTATTTTTAAGAAGTTCCTTGGCACGCTCGTAAAAATACAGCATGATTTCCATCATTTTAAACTGCTTTTCAATGGGCACATATGTGTCAGTGGCATGATAGGCGTTTTGCTGCAAAAAGCCCAGACGAATAACGCGCGCGGCTTCGATAATGAGCTTCTGATCGTCCGGAAGGATATCGGCGCCGATGAGTTTGACGATCTCCATGAGCTTGGATTCCTCCTGAAGCAGCGCAAGCGTCTCCGCGCGAAGCTGCGCCAAACGAGCTCCGAAACGTTTTTCAAACCAGGGCGCAAGCTCGCCTGTGTATTCGGAATAAGAGGTGATCCAGTTGATGGCCGGGAAATGGCGCGCATAGGCAAGCTGCCGGTCAAGCGCCCAGAAGCAGCGGATGAACCGCTTGGTGTTCTGCGTGACAGGCTCGGAGAAATCGCCGCCCTGCGGGGATACGGCGCCGATGACGGTAACAGAGCCTTCTTTTCCGCACAGGGTCTTTGTGTAGCCTGCGCGCTCATAAAACTCGGCAAGACGGGAAGGAAGATAGGCGGGGAAGCCTTCTTCGGCGGGCATTTCCTCCAATCGGCCGGAAATTTCGCGCAGAGCCTCGGCCCAGCGGGAGGTGGAGTCTGCCATGATGGCCACATTATATCCCATGTCCCGATAATACTCGGCAATGGTCATTCCCGTATAGATGGATGCTTCACGCGCCGCTACGGGCATGTTGGAGGTATTGGCGATGAGCACGGTGCGGTCGAGTAATGGCCTGCCGGACTGCGGGTCCATCAGATTGGAGAATTCCTCAAGGACCTCAGTCATCTCATTGCCGCGCTCGCCGCAGCCAAGATAAACAATAATGTCGGCGTTGGACCATTTGGCCAGCTGATGCTGCGTAATGGTTTTGCCGGCTCCAAACGGACCGGGAATGGCCGCGCAGCCGCCCATGGCAATAGGGAAAAGCGAATCGATAATCCGCTGGCCCGTGATCAGCGGCCGGTCAAGCGAAAGGCGCTGGGAGATGGGACGGGGCCGGCGGATCGGCCACATCTGAGCAAGCGTCAGAGAGACCACTCTGCCATGTTCGTCCTGAACCTCAGCCACCACGTGATTTACAGGATAGGAGCCGTTTTCAACCACCGAAACGACCGTTCCGGCTATGCCGGAGGGCACCGTGACGCGATGCTGTATGATGGAGGTTTCCTGACACTGCGCGAAAATCTGCCCGGGAGAGACCGTGTCGTCTTTTTTAATCAGCAGTTCGGTCTCCCAGGTTTTATCCGGGTCGAGAGAAAGAAGGTTTACGCCGCGCGCCATAAAAACGCCGGTTTTCGCCTCAATCGCACGAAGTGGCCGGGCAATCCCATCAAAGATATTCCCGATGAGCCCCGGGCCAAGCTGAATGGACATCGGCGCTCCGGTTGCCTTGACAGGCTGGCCCGGAGCCAGACCCGTCGTGTCCTCATAGACCTGTACGGTCGTATGCTCGCTGCGTATGCCGACCACCTCGCCAATGAGCTGATCGTCTCCGACATACACCATGTCGAGCATGGAAAGCCCGCGGCCGCCGCGTACCGTTACGACAGGGCCGTTGACTCCATGTATATAGTAAGAATTGTCCATAGGATGGAGCCCTCTTTCAGATTGTGGAAATTTAGGACGGATAGTTGGCAATGCCCAAACCTAAAAGTTCAGAGAAATGCCCCTGCAGCTCGATCAGGTCCGAATCAAAGGTTTCATCCGCGCGCAGCTGCTTTGACGGGCATTCTGCAATCAGTCCGCCAAGCTTTATACTGTCGGTTTCACAAAAAGAGACATTTGTTCTTGTAAGAGCCTGCTTAAGTGCGGGGACGAGGTGCATATCGGCAGCCGCCAGAAAAACTGTGGTGTCCCCGCAGTCAAACTGCTTTTCCGCGTGCTGCAGAAGGCCAATCAGATGCCGGATATATTCATCCGTTTTTACAAATTCGGCAAGACGGGCCTTGACCCCGGAAATCACACGTTCCGCAATTTCTTCGCGCCGTGCGCAAAGAACGCGTTTGTTATCAAGCACTTTTTTAGAAACGGCGCGTCCGGACTGAGTCTTTAGTCTGGATACCTCGGATTTGATAAACTGATACGTTTCCGAGAGAACCTCATCCTCTGCGGCAGAAAGGGACTGCTTGCGCTCTTTTTCGATTTCCGCAAAAATCGCGTCGCACTCGGTTTTTGCGTCGTTTAATATATTGCGTGTAAAATTATTAAGCTTGTCCAATTGGTTGGCCATAATATAACTCCCCTCAGCAATCGATGCGCAATCGAAAGCCTGATGACCGCATAGCTTGCGCATCCGGTATAAACAACTATACCTTTATGCCAATGGCTTCGCGGATATAACGCGTGATGGAATCGGGGCCGCGGCCTGTTCCGTGCCGGTCCGGGATCTCGACAACAAGGGGGATGTGCGATTTGAGCTTGAGCTCGTAAATCAGCTCCGGGCACAGGGCGGCAAGCTTTTCCGTGATCAGAAGGATACCGATGGTCGGGTCTGAGGAAGCTCGGGTTATTGCATCCCGAACCTCATCCTTTTCATGGACGATCACGCCCTCCACACCCGCAAGACGCATTCCGACCTTTGTATCCACATTGTCTGCGATCAAAAAATAACGCATATGCTTTAGCCTATCTTGCTCAAAATCTGGAAAGATATCAACAGCCCGTAAAGGGCGACGCCTTCTGCCAGCGCAACAAATATCAGCGCCTTGCCGAAGGTTTTTTCATTTTCGGAGATCGCGCCCAGTGCCGAGGATGCGGCGGCGGCAACTGCGATGCCCGCGCCGATGCAGGACATGCCGGTAGCAAGCGCTGCGGCGATCATGCCGACTCCGTTGGAGGAAGCGGCCTGCGTAGCGGTATCGGCTGCCGCGTATGCGCTTTGGCCGATTCCCATCGTTACCGAGAGGATGCAAAAAGCGAAAAAGGATATGATGTTAAAAAGCATCGCGCCTTTAACCTTTTTACCGTTTTTGTGTGACTGATACATGACAAAAAGCGGGGCAATGAGCAAAACTACCAGAATCAGCGTGTAAAGATATTCCATAATGAAGCCTCCGTTATTTTTTTTCTGCTTTGTAATTAATGATAAATGGTGTATATGGACGGCCCTCGCCGTTGTAAAAACGTCCGAACAGTTCATAGAATTCAAGGCGCAGCACCTGTATGCCGACCAGGAGGCCCTCAATACCCATAACCAGAACGTTGCCGAGAACAATAACAATGGGGTTATCTGAAGTGCCGGTTCCTTTTGCCAGCAGGAAAACAACAAGCATCATGCCCGCATGGCTCAGCGCAAACGCTCCGACTCTCAGAAAGGATATAGTATTTGTCACATAAGAGAGGATGACCTCGACAAGCTCGAACCCGCTTTCAAGCGCATAGCCGCCCCAGGTTTCGGGTTTCCAGTCTTTCTGCTTCATTAAAAACTTGCCCAGCGGCTCGCGCAGGAAGATCAGCAGAAGCGGCAGCACCACGAACAGTCCGATATACCAGCCGGTGAGGCGGCTGTCGCCAAAACCGAGCAGGGGCAGCACGGCGATAATGATTGCCCAGTAAAACACGAAGCCCGCAAGACCGTTGGGTGAGAAAAGCAGCTTTGTAAGGTTTTTCTGTTTAATTCCGTTGAGCATGTTGAGGATCATTGCAACGGATATCAGGAAAACAGGCCCGCAAAGACGGCTAGCATAAGCATGGTGTTGGTGTTGTCGGATTCTAGCACCTTGAACGTTTCGTATGGCAGAACGTCTTCAAAACCGAAAACACTGCCGTAAACAAAGCCAAAACCGGTCGAAGCAATACCCGCGTAAACCAGAATCCTTCCAAGCCACATCTTTTTAAGCTTCCACATCAGAAGTCCGATGACGGAAACGAGCAGCCCCTGTCCGACGTCGCCGAACATGATGCCAAACAGCAGCGTGTACGTGATGGCCATCAGCGGCGTGGGGTCGAGCTCGTCATAGGAGGGAAGCCCGTACATGGTGACGTAGGATTCAAACGGGCGGAATATCCGATGGTTTTTCAGCTTGATGGGCGGATTGTCCGCATTCGGGACGGGATCCTCCACCATGTAGCTGACCGCATCAAACTTATCCAACCGGGCGGTGATCTCAGAAAGGTCTGAGGCCGGAACCCAGCCGACCAGATAGAAGCTTTCCGCCGTATGCGCGGAATACTGTCTGATATTATAGGCATCATTCAGGTAGCGGATATGAGAATAACGGGACATAAAGTTTTCAAGCTCGCCGGCCTTAAACTGAGCAAGCTGACCGACGACCTGCCTGAGGCGCTCTTTTGCCTGCTCAGATTCGTGTGTAAGGACCTCAATGGCTTCCTCCCCCGTCCCCGTGACCTTGTCGGACAGGCGGATGCGCTCAAAACGCAGCGACGCAAACAGAGAATCAATCTTTTCCTCGGCTGTGCGCGTAGTCAGATACATCATATATACATAATCGCGTTCAATGCTTGTGGGAAAGATGAACAGATCGCTGCTGTTTTCAAGATGGGACAGGAAGCTTTCGTATGTGTCGTGCCGCATGCGTCCAAATCGGAATTTAGCATATTTCAGATTAAAAAAGCTGTGTAAATCAACACCTAATCCGTGAACATGCTGCAGCTGAAGGATAATCTGGTCGTTGTCCAGAATCAGGCGCGTAAGCTGCTGCTCCTCCTCGTTTAATGCAGTGTACGTTTCATGAAACTGGTCGACATATGCGGATATCTCGCCTAAATCCGGACTCTCAAGATCAAAATCATGATAATCCAGCGAATACCCGGCGGTTTTAGATAAATCCTCAACCTTCTGAAGCTAGTGCCGAATATGGGTTATCCTGTTCAAAAGGGTAAAGCAGCTTGAGCTTGTTCATGGCGTTTGCGGCATTCTCAGGATGAAAATGGCAGTTGATGATGCACGAACGCACCATGCTGTCAAAGTCACCCAAAGGTCCGACAATGGTTACAAGCTTCATCGGGGTAACAGCCACCCAGGAACACCTCCTATTGATAAAATATCCGCTTCCCTGCGGTAGAAAAAAGATCGCTAGATACTGACGATCTTTGTTGGCGCCCTGTCAACGGATGTTCCATACCTGACCAGTTCAATGACGTTAATCAGGTCCTTGAGCTCGATATCCCGCAGCGTCAGGTATGCGATGGCGGTGTAGACCGACGGAACGCCGGAATGGATATAGGCGTGATTAAAATCGTAAAGCTGCTGGTAATAATACTCCTCTATATAGGTGAAGCTATGTGCTGAAAAGAGTTTTCCGTAAGGCCCGGAGTTGAGTATTTCCTGCGCGCCCTGCTCATCGGGCGCTGCAAACAGCGCCTCGATATACGCGGGTTTGAGCTTGAAATGCACGGGGATGAGGTAATTCCAAATGTCCTTGCCGGCAATCTGGAAGTAGCGCCGCAGACGGACGACGCGCGTGATGTTGAGGATATCGATCTGCATACCCACGGATCTTCGCAGGATCGACTGAATCTCTCCGCGGTAGTGCTTGTCCACCGCCGTCAGAAAAGTATGATAATATTGTGCGCGCAAAACCGTCTCGACGACAGGGTATTCAGGTATTTCGCCGCCCGGAAGCGTGAGCGCGACCAGCGGGGGAAAATAAGGACTGCCGCGCATCACATCAAGAAAACCGGCATAGCTTGTGCACTCACGCAGCGCGTCAAAATCGATACGGCTGTGGTTTTCATAAAAGGAAGGCGCGGAAAAGACATAGTCCTGCGGCCTGCCCGCTTTTAAAAAACGCAGAAAAAGCATGATCTGATCGATTTCGGTTCTGGTTATGGGATAAGCCATGATTGGGCGGTCTTCACGGGACATGAATTTAAAGATGCGCTGGTATTCATCCAGCAGATGATTGCGCAGCCGTGCTTCAAGGCTTCCCCTGTGAATGTCGGCCATCGTCAGTTCATCGAGCGCGCCCGACCAACCGGGATGCGCTTTGAGAAACATGGCTATTTCCGGCACAGTGTTTATTGAAGCAAGCTTTTTAAAATCGTCACTTTTAAGCCTGTTGCCATACATGGCGCGCACCTTGCCAGTCAGCCCGCCATATTTTATAAAACGCGATATCATGGATAATCACCTCAACGGCACTGCCTTATGCCCCGACAATACGGGAAAACAGCTTGTCGACCCATTCAACATGGTTTTTTTCATATAGTTCGTCAACGGCCTGTAAATCGTGCGCGAGCTGAAGGTCCAGCGCGGCAATCGTTTCGGAGGATAGTTTTTCCTCCTGCTCGGCGACAACATCCAGGCGCCGCTGCGCACGCTCAAAATAGGCCGTGTGAATTTTTTCCCGCTCGGTTTTGAGGTCGTCCTCCAGAACCGCACGCTTATCTTTTGCCTGCTTTGACATTTGCTGCGCGGTATTTTCCGCCTCGACTATGCGATTTATAATATCATTATACTCCATTAAAGACCGCCTCTTTCGATTACTGGGGGGATGAAGTCCTGTCCCTGCTTTGGCAACATAATCATATGCAAATTATAGATAAAATTCTATAGATAAACACATAAAAAATGATAAAAAAACCAATTGGAATTTTACAACTTTGCAGTTAATCCTAATACAAAGGCGGGAGAAAATCAAGCCTCAATATTTGCACCTTTTCCGCGAGGTTGACTTTCGTTTCTATAATAGTATAATTTAGTGTACCGGCATTTCATATGCATGGTAAAAAAAGGTTGATAGGAGGACATATTATGAGCGAAATTCTCAAGCTTCTCAACCGGGACTGCACATATTCCGCAGGGCAGATCGCATCTATGCTGGGTTTAAATGAGGCTGACGTCAAGGCAGCCGTTGAAAAATATGAGGAAGAAAAAGTGATTCTCGGCTATAAAGCCGTTATTGACTGGGAAAAAACAGGGGAAGAAATCGTCACCGCCATGATCGACGTTAAGGTCACACCGCAGCGCGGCGAGGGCTTTGATCGCGTCGCCGAGCGCATTTACCAGTATGACGAGGTGGAATCCCTATATCTGATGTCAGGCGGTCACGACCTTTCCGTTGTCATAACCGGACGCACCATGAAAGAAGTGGCGCTGTTTGTCGCGCAAAGGCTTTCAACGCTTGACGGCGTCACGAGCACCGCGACGCATTTTATCCTGAAGAAGTATAAGGATAACGGGGTGATGTTTACAGAGCCTGATGATACGCAGGAAAGGATACTGTTGTTATGATGGAGTATAGTCGGCTGTTGTCCGAAAAAGCTGTTGCGCTCAAGCCGTCGGCCATTCGCAGGTTTTTTGATCTGGTGGAAAGCGCGAAGGATGCAATCTCTCTGGGCATCGGAGAACCCGATTTCGTGACCCCCTGGCACATCCGCGACGCGGGCATCTTTTCGCTTGAAAAGGGCTTTACCAAATATACGCCCAACGCGG
>CAXXFP010000004.1:0-170059 GCA_963678505.2 Oscillospiraceae bacterium
CTGCATAAGCAGTGCGCCTGCTGTTGCGAATACGCACAGGTAGGCCAGAGACCATATCGAATCCGCGCTGAGATTTTGCGGGAACTTTTCAAGGCTGAGCGCGAATACGCAGCTGATTGCCGCGGCGCTGGCAAATTGGATGGTCGTCAGCAGAAAGATATCTCTTTCCTGTGAAAACTTCGAAACGCAGACAATATGAAGCGCGTAAAACACAGCGCCCAAAAGCGTGAGCGCATCTCCGATGCCGATGGTAAAATCACTGCCCAGCGATACCAGCCCGATCCCGCCGATGCAGACGACCGAGGCCATGATATTGTGGATATCGGGGCGTATTTTTACAACAGCCCAGCTTAAAAAACGGCACCATGATGCAGTACGCGGCTGTAAGGAACGAGTTTTTGCCGGGTGTCGTATACAGCAAGCCGAAGGTCTGCGCGATATATCCGCATAAAAGCAACGTCCCCATGATGGACCCTTTAAGCACATAATCCCAGTTTATAAGCGAAAGCTTTTTATAGGATATCACGGTCAAAACAATGGCCGCGACAAGAAAACGCATAAAAAGCAAATAAAAAACAGGAACGCTGTCCAAGGTGTTTTTCATAATAAAAAATGAGCTTCCCCAGATTAGAGTGGCGCCTAAAAGCAACAATTTGGCATACAGTTTTGTGTGTTTGGTATTCATGGAACTCTCCTTTTGTTTTAGTGCGGGGTTGCTGCGAAAGAGACGAGGAATGGACGGGCGTATATAGATCAGAGCCGGTGGGCCTTGCAGCCATGACGGCTTTTTTCTCGATGCTGAATAAAACACGTGTATGGGTGAAAAATACATATGCAATTTTATTTGGTCTTCATTAAAATGGAAGGAGTCTGGCATGAACAGCAAAAAGCTGGGTAAGCAGACGGTCTGCTTTGCAAATCCTCCCTGTGTCATCGGCTCCGCCTGCGTTGCCGGCAAGAAAGAAAACGAGGGGCCTTACGCAAACAGCTTTGATTATTGCAACGACGACACGACCTTTGGTGAAAAATCCTGGGAAAAGGCCGAAAGTCACATGCAAAAAGACGCACTCATGCGTGCTTTGGACAAAGCCCACATCAATCTTTCCTCGCTTGAATACATCGTTGCCGGCGACCTGCTAAACCAGTGCATCGGTTCCTCCTTCGGCCTGCGGGAATCCAACGTGCCGTTTCTGGGGGTCTACGGAGCCTGCTCGACGATGGCAGAAAGCCTCGGTCTTGCAGCCATGCTCATAGACGGCGGATACGCGGCTTATGCCGCGGCGCTTACGTCCTCACATTTCTGCACGGCCGAACGGCAATACCGCATGCCGCTTGAATACGGCGGACAGCGCACACCCACCGCGCAGTGGACGGTAACGGGCGCGGGTGCGGTGGTGCTTTCAGACAAGGACGCGCCCCCGTATATCACACATGTAGCTACCGGGCGCATTGTGGATCTCGGCGTCAAGGACGCCGCCAACATGGGCGCGGCCATGGCTCCGGCGGCCTATGACACGCTGTCCGGCTATTTTACCGACACAAATACCAAGCCGTCGGATTATGACCTGATCGTGACCGGCGACCTGGGCCGGGTCGGACGTGACATCGTAAAGAATTTTTTCAAACGCGACGGCATCGAGCTTGACAGCAATTATAATGACTGCGGCCTGCTCATTTACGACTTAAAAAAGCAGGACGCGCACGCGGGCGGCTCCGGCTGCGGCTGCTCGGCCGTCATGCTCGCCGGACACATCCTCAACAGCATGCGCGCGGGACTTTTTAACCGTGTGCTTTTTGCCGGAACCGGCGCCCTTCTGAGCCCTGTCACCACACAGCAGGGTGAGAGCATTCCCGCAGTCTGCCACGCAGTGTGCCTCTCAAACAGCAAATAGCCCGGAAAAGGAGAACTCAATGGACTATCTCAAAGCGTTTATACTCGGCGGCGCCATCTGTGCCATCGGGCAGATACTCATTGATAAAACAAAGCTGACGCCCGCGCGCATCCTGGTCCTGTTCGTAGTGTCGGGCGTTATTCTCACCGCGGTCGGCATATATCCCGCGCTGGTTGAGTGGGGCGGCGCCGGAGCCACCGTGCCGCTTACGGGCTTTGGCTATTCGCTTGCCAGGGGTGTTGAAAAGGCCGTTGCGGAAAATGGCTTTCTCGGCGCGTTTACAGGCGGGCTTACCGCTGCGTCCGGCGGCGTTTCGGCGGCAATATTGTTCGGATACCTGACGGCGCTTATTTTTAAGCCCGGTGATAAAAGCTGAGCATCTTTCCGGAGCGCGCGCCGTGTACTCGGGAATTGGCTAATCCGGCGCGCTGTGCGGAAAACGGTTGGTATCCTCCGCGATTGGACCGAAGCCCCGGAGGTTTTCGGCCCGATCCCTCAGATTTCACCGCACATGCGGCGGGTACTGGAGCTCATGGCGTGCATATTATCAGAAAACCGTTTGCATGCGCATATAACGCAAACAGTCTGGGCGCACGGGGTGCGCCCTTATTTTTAAACCTTTTACGCCCGCTCAAATATGAAAACGCTTGGCAAGGGTCTCCTTAAGCGAATGCTTGCGTCCAAGCACCAGCAGCAGCAGCGCGACAAGCGTGCAGGGAATAAACACAAACCACGACCATTCCAGATTCGCGCGGCCGCTGTTATAGGCATTGATCACCGGTTCAATGCACAATACAAAAAGACCTGTTCCGAAAAAAATCAGCGCCGGAACATTGAGTCCCCTGACAAGCCGGCTGACCAGCAACCCCGCGCCCACCATCATGATAAAAAAACGCCGTGCCGATAATGGGAAAAGCAAGCGGCAAAAACCATTTGCCCGGCATGCTCCAGCTTTCGATCCCGTACAAAAACAGCGCCACAGCCGCCGAGTCGATGGCAATGCCCATCATTGGCCCCATTTTTTGCGAAAAAAGCGGCCCCGTCACAAAAATCCAAATAAGGCCAATAGACGCGAGCACATAGCGTGACCACTCAAGCTCCCTGCTGTAGCTCAGATCAATGGTAATGCAGATGATCGACACGAACAGCGCAATGATCGTAATAATCAGCGCGGCAAACCTGCGCTCGGGAAGATTGTCGATGTGTTCGACCTGCCTTGGATGCAGCGGCGCCACACCGGCGCTGCCGGACTTCATGGGGTTAATAACCGGGCAGTCGCAAAGCGGGCATTTTACCAGTGTTTCATCCAGCTCAACCCCGCAGTTTACACAATATGACATGTCCGCCTCCTGCTTAAAAAAAACTCAACGGTTCTAATAGTTACACTCCACCTTGACCGGAACGCCCATTTGCACCAGACACCGGAAAAATTCCCGCTCAACATCCGATTGGATAATATTGCTGGTCAGACTGACCGTCGTAATATTTTGATAGCTTGCCACCGCGCAGTTGATGCCCGCCATTCTGGGCTGCCCCAGAAGAAAATCAAACCGCTCGATATGCTGCTGCATCTGATCCGGCACGCGGATGACGCCGATGTTTGAAAGCGTGCTGGTAAACTGACGTTCTCCCCAGACGTTATAGGCCATAAGCATGCCAATGTTCTTTAAAAACAGCGGACACATACGCAGCAGAATGTTCTTTTCGCTGAGTACGTTTGCAGCCATCATTGCATTGAGATATTTTTTGTTGAGTCCGCGCCGCAGCTGATGGTGTATTTCACGGATGATCTCCTCAAGGTCGAAGCGGCCAAAAGACGGATCAATGCCGACGTTGACAAACAGGGCAAAATTCAGCAGCGTATTTGTCGGATAAAAGCTGCGCATATTGACCGGAACGGACACCTTGATGGGCTTTTTCGCGTCCGGATCGGTATTTTGCTGGTACTGATGGATTGCATACACATACGCCGCGGTCAGCAGCTCGGTAACCGACACACCGTAACGTTTTGCCGCCGCGACCACCTTGTCCGCGGGCAGCACGCCGGTCGTCAGGCGCAGCATGTGCTCCGGGAGCTTTGTTCCCCGAACATGCCACGCTTTCGCCTCGCTGCGCTTTCCCGCGCGGGTCAAGTCGGCATACTTCTTATACCCGTCCTCAAGCTCCTCGCGTGAAGGCTGCTGCGTACAGTCAAGCACTCCCTCGCCGACAGGAACGTCCCACGCCGCCCAGCTTCAAATACTGTGCGGTCAGTGTTTTTTAAAAAATACAGCCCCCCGGTACCGTCCGTCATGGAATGAAAAACCTCAATGGCAATGCGATTTCGATAGTACCCGCACGCGGAAAAGAAAAACCGCCGTTTTTTTTAAATTTTATCCGCACACAGGGGTTGGAGACGTCCGGCTGCACCTGCGGAATCGACTTATTTGTATCAAAATAGTACCAAAAAACACCGGCTCTGAGCCTAAACCCCGCATTTGGAAACCGCCGCAGTGTGATCTGCAGCGCCTGCTGAAGTCTGTCCGCATCTACAGGCTCGCGCAGCGTAACAGAAAGCCGGAACAGCGAATTCCAGCTGGCGTTTTTAATAGCCGGATAGATTTTTGCCGCATTATCCAGCTTGTACCATGTTCGCAGTTCGGACTGGGCTTCTGTTTTCTGATGCATGTGCGTACTCCCTCAGCAGATTATATAATATAGTATACCATATCGAAGAGAATTAAAAATGCTTTTAGGTAATTTGCATACATCAATTCAAGATGTGCTATACTGAACGAAAAGCATGCATAGATGGAGGTCGATACCTTGCCCAGCCGAATCAGTAAGGCCGTCCTTGCCGCCATGCGCATAGCCAAGCCCGTTCTCGGAAAACTGGACTATACAGCCAGCCGCAAAGCACAGGACAGCCTGAGTCTGCTTGTTCACCCGGAAAAGGATACGTCGTTTGAGTGCTTTGACCTTGGCGGCGTGCCCGCGGCGTGGATACGTCCCCAAAAATAGCCTCTCCGGGCGTCACGCGCTGCTTCACATCCACGGCGGCTCCTTTATTGCGGGCTCGCTTGCCTATTCGCGCTTAATTGCCTCAAAGCTGGCAGCTGGTACAGGCCTTGACGTGCTTACATATGAATACCGTCTGGCGCCGGAAGCTCCCTTTCCCGCCGCTATTGATGATACGCTGTCGGCATACGCGTACCTGCTTGAGCAAGGGTATTGCGGTGAAAACATTGCCCTTGCAGGTGAATCCGCGGGCGGCGGGCTGGTTCTTTCCCTGGTGCAGCGCCTGCGCGAGCTTGCCATGCCGCTGCCCGGCGCTCTTGTATGCATGTCCGCCTGGACTAACCTTTCCTGCAGTTTTGAAAGCTGTTTTACTCATATAAACAGTGACCCGGTTCTCTCCCCCGAAACGCTCATTCTGGCCGGGCAGATGTACGCCGGCCGGGAATCAGTCATTCATCCGCTCATTTCCCCGGCATTTGCGGATTTTACAGGATTCCCCCCTGCGCTGTTTCAGGCGGGCTCGCTTGAGCTGCTGGTGGATGATTCGCGGCAGTGCTACCGGAAAATGTGCGCCGAAGGCGTGGAGGCCTTTCTCGAAGTCTATCCGGATATGTGGCATGTTTTTCAGATGCTCAATATTCCGGAGTCGGCGCAAGCACTCCACAGCATACGGGACTTCCTGCGCGCGCGCCTTCATTATTAACCGCGCAGGCATTTTATACTGCTCCTATTCTGCGTGCGGACTTCGCGCGCATGCAGAGACGCCGGATTAGTCCGGCGTTTTTTTTGTGTCGGAATGAACTGCATAAAGCTGAATACACTTTACAGAGCGCCCCGCCATTACTTTTGTTCCCGGGTCGGAGCGGCGCATTTTTTCAGCCGGAGTGTTTCATTTTGAAACTGAATAAACAGTCGGTCTTATATGGCACGCTAGCTTTGACAGGGGTCAACCTGATCTCGCAGCTGGTCGGATTTGTATACCGGATCGCGCTGAGCCGGCTCATCGGCGCGGAGGGAATGGGGCTTTATCAGCTTGTCTTTCCCGTCTACTCGGTTGCCATGTCGCTTACCGTATCCGGCCTTGCCGTTTGTGTGTCTCGCCTTTCCGCCGAATATACGGCGCTTGAAAACGGCGCGGCAGTCAAAAAGCTCGTCAAGGTCGCGCTGTATGTGTTTCCCGCTCTGCTGCTGCCTTTATCCGGCGCCGTGCTGCTGTTTTCGGATTTGATCAGCACAGAGCTGCTCGGCGACGCGCGTACGCAGGCGGGCATCATCCTGCTGCTCCCGTGTATCCTGCTTACCGGATATGAAAACATCCATAAAAATTATTTTTACGGAGTAAAAAACATTCGGCCGCCCGCAATCAGCGAACTGACCGAGCAGTTTGTCCGCATGGCGGCGGTGCTTTCCCTGCTGTATTTTTTGCGGCCTGATCACGGCGAAGCGGTCGTCGCATTCATTGTGCTGGGCATGATCATCTGTGAGTTTTTCAGCGCCTCGCTGCTTCGTTTTTTTTACAAACGCTCCACTATGCGCAAACCAAGTACCGGCCGTGCGCCCAACACGCCGGTTCTTGCGGAAAAGATGGTTCGTATTGCCCTGCCTGTTATGCTGACCTCCCTGCTTGGCACGCTGCTTGGTTCTGCAAACGCCATTCTGATCCCGGCGCGGCTGGCGGCGTCCGGACTTACCCATCAGCAGGCGCTTTCTTCCTTTGGCGTCCTTTTTGGCATGACGCTCCAGCTGCTGGGGCTTCCGTATGCGTTTATGTCGGCGCTCGCGCTGATCATGATGCCGCGGCTGGCGGAAAGCAACGCGCTCAAGCAAACTAAATCCCTGCGCCTGCGCATATCCAAAACGCTGCGCGCCACGAGCCTGTTTATACTGCCGCTAACCGTGCTGCTCGCCTTCTTCGGGCCGGGACTTACGGTGTTTCTGTTTCAGGAGCCGGATGCGGGCAATCATTTTCTTCTGCTGTGCATTGGCATGGGGGCCGGCTGCTTCCAGCAGATAACCGGCAGCATTTTAAACGCGATCGGCAAACAGTCCCGCGCCGCGGCAAACTTTTTTGCCGGAGGAATTATCCAGCTCGCCTTTACCTACTATCTGACGGCGCTGCCCGATGTGCGCCTTGAAGGATATGCCTGGGCATGCCTGATCGGAACGCTCATCACGCTTTTGCTCAATTGGGGTTGTCTTAAAAATACGGTCGGGTCCGAACGCATGTAAACTCGATTACATATGGATCTGCTTTTCAGGCCCAGTATTGTCCGACCGTACATAATGCCTGATGAACATATAAAAACAGCCGTACCGGCAATTGTGCCGATACGGCTGTTTTGCGTCTGCGCGATAAGCCCGCCGCCCATGATGAAGCGGGCAACAGCGCCATGCATGTTACTCTGTTTCTTTAAACTAATTAATACGCGATTCCCTGTGCATACATAGCTTCCGCCACTTTTAAGAATCCTGCGATATTGGCTCCGACAACCAGATTGTTTTCTTCGCCGTATTCCTTGGCAGCCTCGCTTGCGGACTTGTAGATATTGACCATAATATCCTTAAGCTTTGCGTCAACTTCTTCAAACGTCCAAGAATAGCGCATGCTGTTCTGGCACATTTCAAGCGCGGAGGTCGCGACGCCGCCGGCGTTGGCTGCTTTGGCGGGTCCGAAGACGACTTTATTTTTCAGGAACACTTCAACCGCTTCGGGCGTCGACGGCATGTTGGCGCCTTCGCCGACCGCGTAACAGCCGTTCTTGACAAGCGCCTTGGCGGAGTTTTCATCAATTTCATTCTGTGTGGCGCACGGAAGGGCGATGTCGCACTTAATGTTCCAAATGCCCGCGCAGCCCGCAGTGTAGGTAGCACCCGGATGCTCCTCCACATATTCGCTGATTCTCTTTCTTTCAACTTCCTTGAGCCGCTTGACCGTGTCAAGGCAAATGCCGTCGGGATCGTGGATGTATCCGTTTGAATCGCTGAGCGCGACAACACGCCCGCCCATCTGATGTACCTTTTCTGTGGCATAAATGGCGACGTTGCCGGAACCGGAAATAACGACCGTCGCGCCCTTAAAGGATTTATTCTGCGCGCCCAGCGCCGCCTGCATAAAGTAGCACAGGCCGTACCCCGTGGCTTCGGTTCTCGCCAGGCTTCCGCCCCAGGTCAGTCCCTTGCCGGTCAGAACGCCCGTAAAATCGTTTCTAAGTCTCTTATACTGACCGTACATGAAGCCGATTTCTCTCGCGCCTGTTCCGATATCGCCCGCCGGCACGTCCGTGTTTTCACCGATGTGTCTCTGAAGCTCGGTCATAAAGCTCTGGCAAAAGCGCATAACTTCCGCGTCGGATTTGCCCTTGGGGTCAAAATCACTGCCGCCCTTGCCGCCGCCGATGGGAAGCCCGGTGAGTGAGTTTTTAAGGATCTGCTCAAACCCTAAAAATTTAAGAATGCTGGCGTTGACGGACGGGTGCAGGCGGATGCCGCCCTTGTACGGGCCGATCGCGCTGTTAAACTGGATGCGAAAGCCCCTGTTTACCTGAACGCAGCCTTTGTCGTCCACCCATGACACTCTGAAAAAGATCTGTCTTTCCGGCTCGACAAAACGCTCGAATATTCCGGCCTTAACCCATTCCGGTTTCCTTTCGGCTACCTTTTCGATGGACTCGAGCACTTCGCTGACAGCCTGATGAAACTCGGGCTCGTTGGGGTTTCTTTTGATTACCATTTGCATGACGGGTTCAAGAATTTTCACAGTAATAATATCTCCTTCATCTTGTATTATATATGAACACTGATTCAACAGATTCTCCCGCTTATTTGCGTATATACTGGGACGAAAAAAGATGCATTCAAGGGCGCATTTCCCGCACGCACGCAAAGGCTCGTGCTGCGGTGCTCCCTCAGAATACATCTCCGATAATCATATTGCGCCCTGCAAAAATGCAGGACCATGCAGTGCACGCCTTTGCACACTGCATATTTACTCGTTATATGTAATATTTCAGATACGCGTCGATGGCTTTGGCTCGACGCTCAGATTATAGCAAATTTGCTTTAAAAACGCAAGTAATGATTACAGTAATTTCATATTTATTCGAAATATTTCAAAAAAACAAGACCATTCTTCCTTGACCGGTCTTGTTTTTGGATTATTATGATGTTTCACTTGCATTTTTAGGCTTTTTTGAAGCTACTCTTTCATTTGAAAGGACATGGGTAAAAGATCGCCGGCCTTGAAAACCTGTATGTCGTTCCGGTCCCGCAAAATCACATCGATATCCGACCCGAATTCCGAAATCACCTGCCGGCAGATGCCGCAGGGGGGCGTCAGCTCCCCCGAGCTGCTGACTACCGCGATTGCGAGAAAATGGGTATGCCCTTCCGACACCGCTTTAAAAACGGCCGTGCGCTCTGCGCAGTTTGTCGCCCCGAAGGAGGCGTTTTCCACATTGCAGCCGGTATACACCTCGCCGGACTGCGTCAGCACCGCCGCGCCTACTTTAAATCCGGAATACGGCGCGTAGGCGTGCTCCATCGCGCGGTCGGCTTTTTTAACCAATTCATACGCGTTCATGCGCTGCTCCTTTTATTGCCTGCGGCAAAGCTTTTTTATATGCAGGAAATCTGTCATATAACCTATTATACTATTCCATATTACGGAAATCAAACGCGTAATTCGAATAATTTGCAGTAATATAACGTATTACAATGATTTGACAATTGCAGCTGACAGTGTTATTTTATACCTGTGTGATTTTTGCGGGTATTTTATCGGTTTTTGGCGAATATCCATACGTATAGTAATCCCCGCGCCGCGCTGCGGTTTGTTTTTTCACATGAATAAATTCTTTATACGGAGAATAAACAATGAAATATGATTTTGAAACTTTGGTTGCAAGACGCCCCTTAAGCTCAATGAAATGGCAGCTCATGCTGGACAAGGCTCCCAATATCGGCGAGGACATTGTGCCCCTGTCGGTTGCGGATATGGAGTTTAAAAACCCGCCTGAACTCATTGAAGGCTTAAAGGAGTATCTTGACCGTGCGCCGCTTGGCTATACGTCCGCCTCTCAGGAATATATGCGCGCGGTGGCCGGCTGGATGAAAAGTAAACACAACTGGGACGTTAAGCCGGAATGGATGCTGCCCTCAAACGGCGTTGTGCCGGCTATCTACATAATCGTAAAGGCCTTCACCAATGAAAACGACGGAGTCATCATTATGCCGCCCGTTTACTATCCGTTTGCCTGGGCCATTAACAATAATAACCGCAAAATAGTCAACAACCCTCTCATCTGCAAAGACAACCGGTACTCGATCGATTTTGAGGATCTGGAGGCAAAAGCCAAGGACCCGAACAACAAGCTGCTCATCCTGTGCAGCCCGCATAACCCCATTGGGCGCGTATGGACCCGGGAAGAGCTGACGCGCATCGGCAGAATCTGCATCGATAACAACGTGCTCATCGTCTCGGATGAGATCCACTTTGATTTTGTCATGCCCGGCTACAAGCACACCGTGTTTGCAAACATTTCTGAGGAATTTGCGGACCATTCGATTATCTGCACCGCTCCGAGTAAGACCTTTAATATGGCCGGTCTGCAAATTTCCAATATCTTTATCCCCAACAAACAAATCCGGGACACGCTTATCAAGGAGCGTGAATCCGCCGCAATCTGGGACTGCAACATGATCGGTTACAAGGCTTGTGAGATCGCATACACGCAGTGTCAGGCGTGGCTTGAAGAGCTGCTTGACGTGATTGGACATAACTATCGGGTTTGCACGCAGTTCATCGAAAAATACCTGCCGCAGATCAAGGCCATAAAGCTTGAGGGAACATACCTTTTGTGGCTGGATATGCGCGCGCTGAATCTTTGCTGCGAAGAACAGGAAAAATGCATGGAATGCGAGGACCTTTATCTGGACGAGGGGTATCTGTTCGGCGAAAACGGCAAGGGCTTTGAGCGCATCAACCTTGCCTGCCCGACCGTTGTTCTCGAAGCCGCCATGGAGCGGCTGCGCGCGGCGGTTGATAAGCTCTCAAGCAAGTAAAGCCGGTAATTGAGCGCGTCTGCGTGTCTGATTCACACGACGATTGCCATAATCCCGCATAATTTAATAAGGAGTGAGTCAATATGAGCAGACTTCGGGCAGATGAAAAAATGAAGAACTACCTTTTTGACACGGCTTTTGAAAAAGGGCTTGACCTGAAAACCGTTGTTGGAGGGAAGCGCACCGCTGTGCTCTTTCTGCGCTATTATGGCTGTACGCTGTGCCAGTATAACATTCATCTTCTGAAAGAAAACTACGCAAAGATTGCCGCTTCCGGCGGGCAGCTGCTGGTCGTCCTTCAGTCTGACCCGGCGCTTATGGCGCGCAATATCAGCCCGGATGATCTCCCTTTCAAAATTATCTGCGATCCGCAGCAGGAATTATACAAGGATCTGGAGATTCCCGCCGCCGTCTCCATGGAGGCGATGGTGGATGCAAATTTAATGGATCTGGTGATAAAAGCGCAGGCCCTTGGACTTGAGCACGGCGAATATGAAGGAGAAGAGCTTCAGCTGCCGGCCCTGTTCATTCTCAACGGTGACCTGAAAGTAAAGTACGCCCATTATGGAGCCACCGCCGCAGATGTTCCGGACGCGGACGAAATCGCCGTATTGCTTGCAAAACCCTTTTAGGTGTTCTATGATAATAAGCAGGCGCCCGTCTGATATAAAATCCGCATAACCGGGGCTGCCGCACACAGGATACTTGGAGGGAACAAAATGGGACTGTTAAAAATCGGCGGTCTATCCGCGGATGAGGGCGAGAAAAAACAGGGCTATGTTGACATTCTGAACACGCACGCAAAGCTGCCCGTCACGCTCATCAACGGCCAAAAACCGGGAAAAACCGTTTTGATAACCGCGGGTGTACACGGCGGAGAGTACCCGTGCATTCAGACAGCGATCGAACTTGCGCAGGAGCTTGAGCCGAATCAGATCAGCGGCCGGATCATCCTTGTACATCCCGTCAATACATCGGCATTTGAAGCGATTTGCCCCGCCGTCGTGCCGGAAGACGGAAAAAATATCAACCGTGTATTTCCCGGCAAGGAGGACGGAACACTTGCCGAGCAGATCGCGTTTGTTCTTACCCGGGATTTTCAGAGTCAGGCTGACTTTTATTTGGATCTGCACGCCGGTGATATCCACGAGGGTCTTACGCCCTTTGTTTTTTATCCCGGCAATGCTGAGGAAGCGGTGACTGCCGAGTCCCGCCATGCGGCATCCATTTTAAATATGAAGTATATGCTGCGATCAACCGCCACGACCGGCGGATATAACAGCGCCGCACTGCACGGACTGCCTTCCATCCTGCTTGAGCGCGGCGGCTGTGCGCTTTGGAGCCGGGAAGAAGTCTCCGCCTACAAAAAGGATGTCAAAAATGTGCTGCGTCACCTGCAGGTGCTGCCCGGCGCGGTTGAGTTGCCGAGAAAAGTCCCGATCGATATCACAAAAGCTATTTATCTGCGCGCGGACAGTACCGGCTGCTGGTATCCGGAGGTTCATGCCGGAGACAAGGTCGCCGTCGGGCAGAAGCTCGGCGAAATCCGGGATTTCTTCGGGAATATCCTGGACACGTATTATTCCGAAATCAACGGCGTCATCCTGTATCTGACCGTTTCCCTTTCAATCAGAAAGGACCGCTCGCTCATCGCGTACGGCGAGCTTACAAAGCAATACTGACCGGATACGTCTTCATACCAAAATTAAAGCGGCGTCCGCACGGTAAACGTTGCGGGCGCCGGTTTTTTTGTGTTGAAATCCGGTTTATGGATCGATTTTTTCGTAGTCGCCGGTCATACTGTTTATTTTATATATGGCGCTGCCGTCCACCGCCACATAAAATACGCCCATGTTCTCCATGCGTTCGCCCAGGTCGGCAAACGCGCTGAGTCCATAGCAGGAAGCTCCGTCAATTTCCGTTTTCACGTCGTCAAAGATAATTTTATATTCGGAGATCCCGACGGGCAGCCCCAGTTTCTCCGCGGAAAGCTTTTCGATGACCGCGAGGGCTTCGTCCTGCGTCAGCTGCGTGCCGGTCACCGTTTCGTACGGCCAATCGATGATCCCGCCAAAATCGAGCACGTCGGTATACCCCATTTCGATGAGTTCTTGAGCGGAAGCGGCGCTTCTTCTTCCGCTGCGGCAATAAACGAGGATCTTTGCAGTCTTGTCTGTAAGCAAAAGCGGAGCTTGCTCTTTGAGCCTTGTGTCCTCGATGAGCAGTGCGCCGTCTATGTGTCCCTCGTCGTATTCTTCCTGTGTGCGCACATCCAGCAAAACGACATCATCGCTCTCGATGAGCGTTTTTGCTTCCTCCGCCGTGATTTTTTTGTATTGCGCGGGTACGTCCGCGTCCTGCGTGATCACGATTTTTGTCGCTGTTACCTGCACAGGATAGCTTTCCCGAATCTCACCTTTGATCGTTATCACCGCCTGCGCCCCCGCTTCGAGCGTGCCGATTACCTGCGTTTGATCGGTGACGGCTACAGAGGCTTTGTCAAACGAGTCAAAACTGATGGTACTCACCATAATCGAACCGTCTGACACGCTGTCAACGACCGCGGAAAAGGTCACGTTTTCGCTCCCTGCGCAGCCGGACAAAAACAGCAGGCATAGAAAAAGAAATACTATTTTTTTCATTTGTTCTCCGTATCAGTGTTTTGTATTTGACTGTTTTCGCGGATAAAGGTAAAACGGCTGACCTCTCCCCCATCAAGCCGGACCGTCTCGCTCCACATGTCTGCCGGACGCACCCAGATTTCCCCGGCGCCGTAGAGTGCCTGATACACCACCATATTCTCCAGCGTTTCGCTGTGCTTTGCAAGGTGTAAAACCCTGTATTCTTTGCCCTTATAATGACGGTAGATCCCGATCCTGATTTTCTCCATCATGTTTCCTCAAGCACTTTCTGATAGATTTCATTATAGGTAAGCAGCCCTTTTATCCGCTCGGACTTCATCAGGCTGATGCGGTCAATTTTTATTTTCAGGGGTGAAATGACTTCTCCAACCTCGTTTCTATTAAAGTCCCCGCGAAAAGCCACCTTGCGGCCAAGTGTAAGGTGCGGCGTGTAGGCGCGCGTGTCGATTGAAAACCCGGCTCTGACAAGCTGCCCATATACAGACAGGTAAAGTGCGGACAGGCTGCTGTTTTCTTCAAAACCCAGCCACCAGAGGTCTCCCTCATCGCGCTTAAAGCATCCCGCACTGCCTGTACTCAGCACAAACGGTTTGGCCGATACCAACTCCATTGCCTGTATGACCGCGTCGGTCCGATCGGTTTCTCCAATAAAAGCAAGCGTCAGATGTAAATTGTCCCGGCGTGTGAAGCTCCCGCCGCACGCGAGAAGCCTGACCCTCTCAACGGCGGAAAACAGTTCGTTTTTTGTATCCCCGCTAAAGTTTATTGCCGTAAACAGACGCATAATATTCTCCTGTTTGTATTCTCTAGGCTGCGACCGGTTGGCCTCCATAACCTCCGCATCGCGCAGACACAGACACCTGACGCAGGCGTCCCAGCGCGGTCTGCCCCCGCATAGAAGACCGTAAGCGCCCCTGATCCGGCAGATTCATGAAGCAAGCCGGGCGGCATAATCAGGATAAAACTAATTAATGCCCACTCAGACATCAAAGAATGCAGGCATAAATTCCGGGGTTTATGCCTGTGGCGCGGCTAAACCACGAATAAATCGTAATGCGATTGATTCGCGCGCACATTAATTATACATCCATTGCGCCCGTGTTATCCATCCTTTTTTGGGTGAACGATTTCAATTTAGCGTATATATCCGGCACTGTATATACCCACTTCCGGCTCTCGGAATAAAAAACAACCGGGGCGCATCACGTCCCGGCTCAGCTGTACTGGTATATTATTGCGCATAGAAGGCTATGATGCGCACCTTTATGGGTAAACTTCACTCACCGCGCGGCAAATGATTTGCTGCGCGGCGTGAGATCGTTTTCATGCTTAAATTTCAGACGTCCGATAAAGGTAAACCTATACCAGATAATCCATCAGGCTGGTGGAATTGAGCTGCACCTGCTCGCTGTCGCTTGCGCTTTCAGCGCTTTTAACGGCACTTTCAGTCGTATTGCTGCTTTCCTGCGTATTTTTTTCCTGTAATTTTTCAATCTGAATTTGAATTTGCTCAATCTGCATCTGCAGCAGCTGGAGCTTTTTCTCCTTGGCCTCGGCGGAATCACTGCTCTGCTGGGTCTCGGAGACCTGTACCTGCAGCTTCTTCATCTGCACCTGGAGCTGCTTGATTTCTTCAGTTGTACTCACCGAATACGAACCTGAACCCATCGTCGAAACGGCTGATATACTCACTTTAACCCCTCCATAATTTCTTTGCTGTATATATCGTCTGAAAATTCAAAAAATCAATATTTTTTTACATATATTGGACATTTTTCACCGCAATGGTCTTTTCACCGGATAAAAGGCCTTCGTCTCCGGGTTTTAACCCGGAGACGAAGGCCTTTTCTAATATGTGTTTTCCAGAATGCATATTTATGCGTATGAGTTTACCGTTTGGTTTTTTCCGTCTTACTCTTTAGGCACAAAGGTCGCGACATTTTCCTGTGTGACCAGTCCAACTTCGACGTTTACGACGCTTTCATACTTTTCGCCCGTAAAAATCTTTTCGGCGATTTCGACGGCAGTTCTGCCGATAACCTTGAGATACTGCGCGACGGACGCGATGATCTGCTTGCCTTCCTTCATCGCCGTTACCTGATCCGGGCCGGCATCGTAGCCGATGACCTTGACCTCGGCAAACTTATCGGGATACATTTCCAGCGTGGAAAGCGCGCCATGAGAGCTGTCTCCGCAGTTTGTAAGAATCATATTAATATCCGGGTTTGCGTTCATGACATTTTCAACGGTGGTGGCGTAGCCTTCACGTCCGTTGGTTCCGGCATCCATCTGCTCGACGATTTTGATGTCCGGATATTTTGCAAGGCCGTCGCGGAATCCCTGATCTCTGTTGTTTAAAGAGGACATGCCCGGCAGCGAGCTGATGATAAAACTTTTCCTTTTCCATCTAATACCTTGCCGGCATACTCTCCGGCAAGCAGTCCCCCTAAATGATTATCCGAGGTCACAAAGCTGTTGACCGGTAAGTTGACCTCGCCGTCAACGGTGATCACGGGGATACCTGCGTTCGCCGCGCGCTGCAGCGACGTGTTGTAGGCGTCATAGTCATAAGACCATAGGATAATGCAGTCGACCTTCATGTTTACAAAGCTGTCGATCGTGTCGCAGCCTTTGCCCAGATCAAGCTTGTAGTCGACCTCTACTAATTCATATCCCAGCTTTTTGGCGGTGTTTACAATGCCGTACTGCATATCTGATTATTCAATACGATATCGTATATAAAAAAGTGCTGCATGCCCTCCGCTTCAGGTATAAACGCGCACCGCTTTTCCGATAAATACCGCATGCTCGGTCACCGCTTATTGCTCGTTGAGTTCATCCAGCATTGCGGCGGCTTTTTTATAGCCCATGCCGATGCGGGTGACCCCCATCTCCAGCATTGCATTGACGGTTTCATATCCCATGATCCCGCCGGCTGCTTTGACCTGTATCCGACCGTTCACCGCATCCCTGACCTGTCTTACGGTTTCCAGTGTTGTCGGCCCAAAGAAGCCCGTACCGGTCTTGACGAAATCTGCGCCGCTGTGCACCACGATTTCGCACGCCGTTTTTACCTGCTCGTCACTGAGCAGGGGCGCCTCAATGATGACCTTAAGCGTCGTCGGCACGACCTCCCGGATTCTTTTGAGTTCTTCGAGCGCATAGTCCTCCATGCCCGAGCGCAGATAGGTCAGGTTCATGACCATGTCGACCTCCCCGCAGCCCATGTCGATGTAGGCCTTCGCCGCAAACACCTTTTGCTCGGTCGGCTCAAATCCGGTTGAAACAGACGCGATTCCTCCGCCGACGATGGTTGCGCTTCCCTTAAGTTCCTTCAGCAAATAGGGATAGAAGCAATTTAAGCCGTATATGAGATGGAAATCATATTTCTTTGCGGCCGCGACCAAAAGCTCCATATCCTTAAAATTATGCTCCTTGCCGATTGCAACGGCGTCCAGTATGTGCGCAATTTCAGCAGCCGTTCTTTTCATCCGTCCTCACCTCTCAAAACAAATAATATGCCGTGTCAAAGATGAACCATTCCGGATTCCGGCAGTTCTGCCTCAAGCACACATATTACCTTGTCGCATCTTGTATTTAGTTGTATTATATTATATTGTCACAATATCATGCCTTGTATAAACTGTCAACTAAATTATTCCATTTTTTTCATTTATTGTCATATATGATATCCACTGACCAAATGCAATTTTTTCAGTGGCATTTGCAAACGTCCGCATGCTGCGGAATTTTGATGCCAAAACAAATGTGTTTTGGCACTTCGTGAACCATTGATTAAATTCCTGACAGGAAGTAAAAAATACCATCAAACCATCGCGGCTGTTGTATTTTTGATTTGTTCATCAGGCATTATATAGCAAAAGGTGCTGCGGAGCACACGCTCCGCAGCACCTGAAGTGGCAGTATTGAGTCTGTTTTCTATTTGCTTACAGTCAGGATACGCACCTTGTCGCCCGATAGAAGCTCCTTTGAGCGGCGCACGGGCTTGCCGTTTTCGTCCCCGGCGATATCCCGGATCAGAAGCAGCGGCGAACCCTTGGGAAGTTCAAGCAGCACCGATTCAGTTGCATTGGCAGAGCTTATTTCCACGGTCCTGTTGACGGAGGACAGCTTTTGAAGCTTTCCGCTTGCAATCATGAGCGCGTTGAGAGACTCCGTCTCCAAATCCATATCCAGAAGGAATGCGAACTCGCCGAG
Organism: Oscillospiraceae bacterium; assembly: GCA_963678505.2. Taxonomy (GTDB): domain Bacteria; phylum Bacillota; class Clostridia; order Oscillospirales; family JAVBQB01. The sequence continues at coordinate 17,810 of CAXXFP010000004.1, forward strand.
CAGCCGATCTTCCACAACCATGAGCGGCGTGCCGTCCGCGTACAGCACGCGCGAAAGATATACGACTTTCTCGCCTTCCTTCGCACCCAAATCCACAATATCATTTTCATTCGCGTCCACAAGCTTTTTAAAATTGACCTTTCGGCTTGCAACCACGCCATTTTGCTTACACACGTCGGAAAAGCTGGCAACGGTGATGGTCATAAGCTTTTTGGATTTCATCCGGGTAACAAACGTGCCCTTTCCCTGGATTTTTATCAGCATGCCCTCTTCGGACAGCTCGTTGAGCGCCGCCCTGACGGTAATCCGGCTGACGCCGTATTTCGCGCTCAACTCAGCCTCAGAAGGGATTTTATCGTCTGGCTTCCAGTTTCCGCTGCTGATTTCGTCCTCAATGAGCTTTCTCAGCTGCCTGTACAGGGGAACGACAGTCAAAGCGTTGAGCACTTCAGAATCCTTTACATGATCAATCATAAAGACCACCCACTCTAAAATTTTACATTCAAAACGGCATCACCCTGCTTAACCGCTCACTCATACAAGCATCTTTTATTTATGCGTAAAGGAGCAGCCGGAACGCACGGTGCGTTCAAAACAGAGCGCCGGACGTTTTTCAAGGTGAATAATAAAAATACCCTGAATGGCACACCGAGGCCGCAATTTTCATGGCTTGGGCGGTTATTATTCACTATTAATGTACCATAATTAAATCCATTTTGGCAAGTATATATAAAATTTCCGTAATTTTAAAATATTACATTGACATACTCTATGATATCATATATCATCATATGTGTTTGTATTATATTATGACTTCGCGCATAGGTCCGACTCGGTTCGGAAAGCATTACGAGATTATTTGAAAGGAAGATAGCATATGGCAACACCAAATTTAACACCACGTGCTGAAATCAGCAGAATCATCACGGAGATCGTCGAGCAGAAGAAAGCCGTCGGCGGAATCGACAGGGTTTACTGTCTGGCATGCGGCGGCTCGCTTGCGAGCTTTTATATTCTTGAGTACTTACTGAAAAATGAATCCAAGCATATCGCGGTAAATTCCATTACCGCCAATGAATTTGTCCACGCCACGCCCAAAGCGGTTGGGGAGCGCACGCTGGCCATTGCCATGTCGCTTGCCGGCAACACGCCGGAAACGGTCGAAGCGGCAAGGATCGCCAAGGAAAAGGGCGCCACGGTCATCGTACTTTGCGCAAAGCATGAAGTGCCCCTTGAAAAATACGGCGACTATACGGTCATTTACGGCAATGAGCTGGAATATGAATTCGAAGAGGGCAATCAGGCCAAGCTGCTGCAGGTCGGTTTTGAACTGCTCAGACTTTATGACGATTATCCGCACTACGAAATGGCCTGCGAGGGCTTCGGCAAAATTCAGACCATCTGTGACCTCGCTGTGAAAAAGCTTCAGAAAAGGGCTGCCGAATTCGGCGAAGCCAACAAAAACGAGCCCATTATCTATACCATCGGCAGCGGCCCCTCCTATTCCATCGCATATATGCAGTCTATCTGTATGATCATGGAGATGGAGTGGATCCACTCGAGCAGCATACACGCCGGCGAGTATTTTCACGGCCCGTTTGAAATAACCGATCCCGAAACGCCGTTTATGATATTCATGAACGACGGCAGAACGCGCAGGCTCGATGAACGCGCGCTGAAGTTCCTGAGAAACTACGGCAAGAAAATAACAATTGTTGATGCAAAGGAGCTGGGGCTGAGCATCATCGACGACTCCGTCGTCGAATTCTTCAACCCTATTCTGCACTGGTGTGCCGCCCTTGAATACTCCAAAGGCCTTGCCGTTTCCAAAAAGCATCCGCTGATGATGCGCCGCTACATGAACAAGGTCGACTATTAAGTAATAGCTGCGTAACTAATGTCCACCGGACAACTGCGACTTGGTATGAACCATAGATTGACTTCCTGTTATGATTTGAAACGAACGGTTCAAATCATAAGTGCAGGTTTTTGCGGCACACGCCGCAAAAAACCTGCGTCCGAGCAAATCATAAATACCATCAAACCATTGCGGCTGTTGTATTTTTGATTTTATTCATCAGGCATTAAATAAATCACGTATGTAATTTATTGATGCTGCATACGCTGTACGGCAGGCTCCTGCGAAAACATTCGGAGCCTGCCTGCTCTGTATATCGACAAAGGAGGTCAAAATGTTCAAGCTTATTGGAATTGGCGACAACAATATCGATACATACAAGACATCCGGCATCTCCTACGCCGGCGGAAACTGTGTAAACGTTGCTGTCTACGCCAGTCTCAACGGGTACCCGTCCGGCTATATCGGCGTGGTCGGGCCGGACGAGCTGGGACGGCATGAACTCGACAGCCTGAAGGCCCTGCAGGTGGATGTTTCTCATGCGCGTGTGTGCGACGGCGTGACCTCGGGCGATATCGTTGTGGTAGAGGGCGGAGACCGCATTTTCACCTGTTATGACCGCACCATCATCGACGGGTATCCTCTTGCGTTCGACGCTGGCGACCTTTCCTACATAAACGGCTTTGATGTCATACACAGCAGCATCTACAGCGTTTTTGTCCCGGGTGAATTTGAAAAGCTGTGCGGACTCGGAAAAATTGTCTCGTATGATTTTTCAATTGAATGGGACGATGCGTGTCTGAAAAAAATGTGCCCGCTTGTTCAATATTCCTTCCTTTCGTGCAGCCACATTTCGGAGAAACGGACCATTGAAGCACTCAAAAACGCGGTTGATTACGGCTCCGCTGTCGCCGTGGGGACGCGCGGCCTTGACGGCTCGTTACTGTATGACGGGGCACAGCTCTACCGGCAAAGGGCATATGAAACAAGCGTGGTGGATACCTTGGGCGCCGGTGACTCCTTCATCGCTCGATTCCTGTTGACCTATTTGGAGGGAATCAAGCTGCTCGAGCGCTGCAGGCAGGGCATTGCAGGAATCGGATATGCCGAAAACGATTTGGCGCACTACCTGGAGCGCCTTTCAAACGCCAGCCTGTCCCAGGCGGCGCTGTTTGCTGCCTGGTCCTGCCAGAAGGAAGGCGCCTTCGGCGGCGGAAAACAACTGATATAGCCCAAAAAGGTACTGATTCGGCTGCCGGGGACAGTGACCGTTTTCCCCCGATTCTCCCAGCATGAGATTTATGCCTGTTACAAATGCGTTATTTTGAGCAGCCCTGCATGCCGTTATGCTGCTGAGTATTTCAGCAACACCGCTTTTTAAGACTCCTTCATGCGGCATATGCCGCATGAAAGAGTCTTTGTACAATCGATATAGTTTTCTCAATAACCTCTATGCCGTCATGGTGACGCCGCCCTCGGCCATGATGGTCTGTCCTGTGATGTGTCGGGAATCCTCGCTGGCTAGGAAAACGGCCACCGGCGCGATATCCTCCCGGGCATCTCCAAACCGGCCGATCGCGGTCGGGTTAAAGCCCATAGCCAGAGGGTTGCGCTGCTCCTCCGGCAGATCCTTCATGCTGTCCCAAATTGCCTCGGTGACTGCTCCGGGATTAATGATGTTGACGTTGATGTTATATTCGCCCCATTCGCGCGCGGCCGTTCTCGAAAGCGCCCGGATGGCTTCCTTTATGGCGCCGTACGCGCACATGCCCTTCTGCCCTTCGATACCGGACCCTGAGCCGACGTTGATGACCTTGCCGCCGGCATTTTGTTTGAGATATGGAAAGCAAAGGCGCATCATATGATAGGTCGACATCAGCCCGCTGTGATAAAACTCGTCCCATTCCTCGGGCGTCTGCTCCACAAGCGGCTTGGGCGTCCCGCTAAAGGACATGGCGTTGTTATACAGGATATCGATCGTACCGAATTTCGCCGCCACGGCTTCCACGAACGCCTCCATGTCAGGAACAGACGTGACGTCGCACTTCATGGCCAGCACCTTGGCTCCCGCCGCCTCGCACAGCTTTGCCACCTCGCTGAGCTTTCCGAGTGTTCTGGAGCAAATCGCGATATCGGCGCCCTCCTCGGCAAATTTGATCGCGACCTGTTTGCCGATGCCCGCGCTGGCGCCTGTTACAATTGCAACCTTACCATCAAGCTTACCCATTTATTGCTCACTCCCTTATGCCTGATATGAATATGTACAGTCAAACATATGCTGCATTATATTGTCTACATACATTATAGTACCACACGCAATTCTGCATGTCAATAAATCCCTTTTTAGGAACATATTTCAATTTTTATGCTCTTTTACGGTTTATATGATATAATAAATCATCTTTTTCGATTGCCTCGACGAGGTAAGAAAAAGGATATAAATCGCGATACAAGCAATTTCAGCCGTGCGTTTTACCCGGACAGGCACGCGATCCATAAAAGTCGGGAGAATAGAAGATGAAGATTATCAGAGCGACGGATTACGGAAGCATGAGCCGTAAGACTGCAAACATCATCTCCGCGCAGGTCATACTTTTTCCAAACAGTGTTCTCGGCCTTGCAACAGGCCGCACACCCCTTGGTGTATACGAGCAGCTCATCGACTGGTATCGTAAGGGAGACATCGATTTTTCCAGAGTACATACCGTCAATCTCGATGAGTATTGCGGGCTGTCCTCACGGCATGAGCAAAGCTACAGCTACTACATGCGTTTAAACTTTTTTAACAGTGTCAATATCCCCGTGGATAACTGCAACCTGCCAAACGGACTTGCGACAAATTTCGAAGCGGAATGCCAGCGTTATGACCAGCTGATTACAGACCTTGGCGGCATCGATTTGCAGCTGCTGGGCATCGGGCACAGCGGACATATCGGCTTTAACGAACCGGATGAAGCGTTTGACAAAATGACGCACATGGTCAAGCTCAACGATAAAACCATTCAGGCTAACGCGCGGTATTTTGAAAACACGGAGGACGTGCCGCGTTATGCCGTCACCATGGGCATCAAGGCGATCATGCAGGCCAAAAGCATCCTGCTCATGGCAAGCGGAGCGGATAAGGCCGACATCCTGTATAGGGCGCTGTTTGGACCGGTCACGCCCGCAATCCCCGCTTCCATTCTGCAGCTTCATCCGCAGGTCACTGTTGTAGCCGACGAAGAGGCGCTGGCACAGATTGACTGCGACCAGATCAATATCTGATTTTATTGCGGCGCAAACGCATACGCCCGCTTTTTTATTTTCTGCCATTCAACGGCAATCCGGGTTGTGCGTAAAAATTCCGGGATCAACTATACAAAAACCGGCCGGATCAAACGCTGTGTCTGATCCGGCCGGTCATTTTTTATTCTCCAATATTTCCAGCAAGTTTTATAAGCTCGTCAGCATGCGCTCTGTCCAGTTTTTTCATGTACTGGGTAAACTGCGCTTTCCATTCCCGTTCGTTTTCCGTCATGTGGAGCGGTTCCGGGTCATCGACACAAAATTCAAAGGGGCTGCACTGTACGTTTTTTAACAGCAGCGCAAGCGCAAAATCCCCCAGTGCGTCAAACACCGCAGTGTACTCGTCTGAAAAAATGCAGCCGGCCGAAAGAAGGTCGAGCAGGTCCTCGAAGCACTTTACGTATTCACGAATCAGCGCTGCCTTTTGCGAGCCGTCGGAACAGACACGCAGGGCCTCCATCATAGAGCGAAACTGCCGGGCCTCCATTTTTTCTCCGTCTGAAAAGTGTATTTCCGGCTCGGACTTTTGCTGTGCTGACGTAAGCAGGAGCGCGGCCAGGCTTCTATTGCGCGCGGCGCTCACCATCTGTGTCACGCATTCATTCAGGCAAAGCATCCCATACGCGCGCAGCGGCTCCCCAGTCAAATCAAGCGCGCGCAGAAGTGTTTGCCGCGCCTTTTCAAAATCAGGCGGATTGTCCGATACCAGCCTCTCCTGCAAAACCGCACAGGCGTCGGGCGTGATAAATAGCTGCCTTTCGCTGCTTCCGAGCAAAACGGATGCAAACGATTGGGTAAGCACAAGCCCGAAAACATTGACGAGCATTTCCCGTCCGTCGATATGACAGGCCGCGCCATACCGGCTTATCAGCCGTTCAATATCCGCACACGCAAAACGCCCGCAGTATTCATTTTCATAGATAAGCTTCTGCATATACCCGAGCATAAATATTATGCCGGTCTGCCCGGTATCGCCCACCGCCAGCGGATAGTCTATGGACGCCATTGTTTCATGCGCGCCAAACCGCCAGTCATACGCTTTAAAGAAATCAGGGATGCCCTGATCGATGGTTTCGTTATATGCGATCAGTCCTGTGTTTACGCGGGTATTTATTACCTTTTGATACAGTTTCTTACCTTTTTCCACCAACTTCTCCGCCTGCGCCGCGCCCTTCCTGTATAACGCAAACAGCGGCTCGCTCTCAAGCGCTTCAAGCCCCGCACAGGCGTCCGGCAGTCCCGCAAGATACACGTCCAGACAGTAAACCATCGACGCAAAGAGGCTTTGCGCCGTCTCCGCCTGCACAGAACTGCTGTCTCCCCGCGTATACCACTCTACGCATTCACCCAGCGCGGTTATCAGACGGATATGAATATTTCCCGCCTGCGCGTCTGAAATCAGATTGATCCGTATGGCTTCGTTGATAATCGACTGCGTAAGGTGGTTTTTATCCAGCTTCTCCGGGTCAATCGCACACCGCTTTTGCATGCTTTCCATCAAAACACCTCCGTGCCGGATTCCGGGTTTCCGTCTTCCTGGTCCAGGTTTAAATAATCTTTCACGCCAAAGCGAAGATTGTGCGCAAGCTTATATAGCTCCCTGCCCTGCAGCAGCTCAATAGAGCCGTGACAGCTGCCGTCAAAATACTCCTTCATCAGGCTGATCAGGTCATCATCCCCCAGCAAATCCAGGGTCTCATTTTTATACAGGTAAAAAGTCTCCGTAAGCTCGTTTAAAACCGCCGTATAATTGCTCTGATACAGATAGGGCGAATCACAAAAGGCATGAATCAATTTGCTGACAATCCCGCCGCCAAATTCAAGCCGCCCGCTGGTTCTCAGGCTGTACTCGCGCGTCATAGCAAGTTCTTTGGCTTCTTCCTGCGTCAGACTCAGCCCGTACTGCTGCGAAGCTTCATTCGTCCGGACAATTTCGGAAACAGCCGCCTGCAATACCCTTTCCGGCGAAAGGGACAAGGAGAAAAACTCCACAAACACACCTCCAGATATTTTTAAAAAAACCGGTTGACAAGCTTCTCTGATTGTGGTAATGTATTAATGGTGAATTGTGTATTATGCGTATAAATTGGCAAAATTAATTCTATCACCTTTTTTTGGGTGTGTCAACTGGAAAAGCCTTTATGGCAAGCGCTGCTATGCAAAACAAAAAATGATAAGACCGCGTGTGCTCTGTGCATACGCGGTTTTTTATAATCAATATCCGCACGAATAAAACGCGTGCGCGGTGTGATCACACGCCAGCCCTATAGACTAAGTATGTGCGAAGGCGACGTGAACATATCTGTCTAACCATTATAAAAATGCACATTAAAATTACATTTATCGCCGCGGGTATAGGTTCGTGTAAACTCGATGATGCGTTCCCGGTCGTCATAGCTGGTACACTCAAAAAGCATGACTGCAAGATCCGGCTCGATGCCGAGCATACGTGCGTCGTTTGACTCCAGAACAGTCAGGTCGAGTGTTTGAAACGCCTTGACCATATTGATCGAGTAAAATTCATACACCTCATAGAGAGAAAACACCGTCAGGTCGATTCCTTCCAGCTTGGGAATGATATATTTGGGAATATAGATTTCCTCCATGGAAATGGGTTCGGAATCGGCATAGCAAATGCGTTTTATATAATAAATTTCATCCTCTTTCTCAATACCGAAGATGAGTGAAAATTTGTCCCCGGCCCTGCGCACAGTCTTTACAAGCACCTTCGTAGACGGCGTGGCACGTTTTTCGCGCATCGTCTGCGTAAAGCCCCCCAGTGTTTCCAGATCTCTTTCAAGCTTTGTCCCGACAACAAAAACGCCCTTCCCCTGCACGCGCTTGAGCAGTCCTTCGTTGACAAGGGCGGTAATGGCGTTGCGCACGGTCAGCCGGTTAATGCCGTACGTTCCCGCCAGATCATTCTCGGAGGGTATGCTTGTACCCGGAAGGTACTCGCCCTCTTCAATTTTGGAGCGGATGATCTCGCGCAGCTGCAGATAGATGGGCGACTGGTAATTGATCACTTCTTCCTTATCGTTCAAAGTTCGCCCTCCTTTATAACAAAATTCCCGTTTTCACAGATTGACTATACTGCGGCGAGCCGGCAGCGGGTCAACCAGTTCCCGAAACATATGGCCGTGGATGCTTTTACTTTGGCGTGCGGCCGGCTTCACGCATTCAGACTTCCCGGAACTTATCTGATCAGCGTACTTGAAAATTTCATTTTATCCGCCCGGACAAGGGATTTAAAGCACTCGATCGGCTGTTCCTCCTCATCCCACGTTACGCCGTTAACAAAAAAGACGGCTGTTTCCTCTTCAAGGTTTAAAAGCTCCGCTTCGCGCTGTGTGACATATGTGATGCTGATTTTCTCCGTTCCGCCGATTACCTGCACGCCGTATTTGCTGACAAAAAGGCGATAGAGCGCACCAGAGGCCAAATATTCGGGTTCTATTCCCATAAAACGTTCATAGTCAATAAAAGAGGTCTCGATGAGCGCCGGTTCGTTATCAAAAATCCGCAGACGCACGATTTCGTACACCTTGCGCCCGAGCGGAATATGAAGCTTCTGCGCAATCTGCTTGGTGCTTTCAAGCGTTCGGATGGACAGTACTTTTGTTACAAGCACGCTGCCGCTCTTTCGGGCAAGCTCATTGATGGAAGTCATATCCTGAAGATTGCGTTCTATTTTCGGATGTGCCACAAACGTACCCGACCCCTTGCGGTTATACAGTTTTCCCTCTACAATCAGCCGTTTGATGGCGGAACGCAGCGTTGTTCTGTTTACTCCCCACATTTCGCACAGGTTTCTTTCGGACGGAATTTTCACATGAGGCTGCAGCCCGTTTTGTATAATATAGCATTCTATTTTTTCTGTTGCCTCGTCACGCGGACGGTTGCGGTATTCGGCCAAGCTGCTTCCTCCCAAAACCGATTGTCTTAGATAAGCATGTGTAAATTTCATACCAGTATAGACTTTATTATACCACATGCCTCCCTTTTGGTCAATGCGCCTGCCATTCAAAAAATACAAGCGCTGCGATCTCCGGACAGGAAAACGCTCCCCGCTGAAGAGTTTCTGCAGCGGAGAGCGTTTTAAGCAATTTGATAGAGACTTGGCTTTGCAGCCATCACGGGCAAGAATCAGAATTTCCTAATTTTTTGCTTTCTTATTCTTGCTCTCCCAGAAGTAATATACCGGCAGGCCGGTTGCAACGACTACGACAGCGGCAATAATGCCCTGAAGCGGCGCCCACAGGAAGGTGGAAACGATCAGTATGCAGCTTGCAAGCATAGCAATAATGGTCATGAGCTGCCATGCCGGCATTCTCCAAAGCGGATTGTAGCCGGGTTTCCTGCGATGCCAGAACATCGTGCCAAAGGTCAGAAGGTTCTTGAGCAGCGCTACAAGTGTGAAGTATCCGAGCAGATCATTGATATTGGAAGCAAAAATAAGTATAATGCCGACCGCGCACTGAATGAGGATGGAGAACGCGGGCGTTTCAAACTTCGGATGTACTTCGCCGAACTTTTTAAAGAACAGTCCGTCCTTAGCCATCGCATACTCGATGCGGGGCTGGAACATGATGCAGCTTGACAGGGAACCAATAATAACAACAATTGCTAAAATCGCAGTTAATATGCCTGCTCCCTGGCCGATAAGCGGCAGCTTGGCAAACGCATCTGCGACCGGTGCAGAAGAGGTGCTCAGAACATCCATGGGCAGAAGTCCGGAGACCACGGTAGAAAGGCCGACATACAGCGTCATGACGATCAGAACGGTCGCAATCAGCGCACGGGGCATCGTCCTTTTCGGCTCTTTAAACTCGCCGGACATGTAGCACACGGCGCCCATGCCATCATAGGACCAGGTCGTCGCCGCAATCGCGCCGAGCAGCGCGGTCAGGCCAAGCGGTGCGCCGGCAATGGCCGGTGTTGAGATAACATCGCCGCGTATATAGAAGATGCCAACGCCGATGAGAACAATAAACGGCAGAATCTTGATTGTCGTTATAAATGTCTGGAATTTGCCGCCGTTTTCAACTGAGGTCAGGTGGATCATCATAAGTAAAATGACCAGAGCGGTTGCTACCAATTTGACTCCGATGCCTGCAATTGCCGGAACCAGGAATGCGATATAATTTGCAATTGCCAGCGCCATAATTGAAATGGATGGAGGATCGGTTGCCCAAAAGCTGATCCATCCGCACAGAAACGCCAAGGGTCTGCTGCCAGCTTCTTTAAAGTAAATGTACTGGCCGCCATCCTCAGGATACGCGGTAGCAAGCTCCGCATAAACCAAGTTCTGCGGGATCATGATCAGACCGCCGATCAGGAACGCCAGGATTGTAATAACCGCAGATCCGCCCGCGGCCGCAACCCCGCCAATGGATGAGAAGATACCGGAGCCGACCGTTGTGCCCACGCCCAGGGCAATGGCTGCGCTCAAACCAAGTTTGCGGGTAAGCTCGCCTTTGGAAGCCGGGGTTGTAGCCGCTGTTTTTTCGGTTAGTGCCATTATAAAGCCTCCTTACAGTATTTGCTGTCTGAACCGGCACAACATACCCTTCAAACAGCCTGTTAAAAAAATTCGCGCGTTTTCCCGCATTGATTAAACGGCTGCCCGTTTCGTTGCCCGGGCATAAAGCAGGGTGGATTTTTATGGCATATAACCCGCCTTCGTTTCCATACCACTTCGGATATACTATAACATCAACTTTAATTCCTGTCAATAATGTTTAATTTATTTCGTTTTATCGTTCATATTTTATGCATATTGTACTAATTTGAGTCCATTCAGCTGTTTAATTTTACTATAAACCACCTTATTTTTGTACAAAACGCTCTTTTGCGATCATACCAATTTTTGTTTCCGGCTATTCGCCGATTATGCTGATACTCACCGTTCGTTTCGACGGACCGTCAAACTCGCACAGGTAAATTTCCTGAGCCTCTCCCCGGATAATTTTCCCCTCGACAATGGGAAATACACAATGATTGCCTGTCAGATGCGCTTTCAGGTGTCCGGTCGGATTGCCCGCGGTTGAGCCGTAGCTTTTCAGCAGTCGGGCGTGGCTGTACGGATAATCCTCCGGCACAATCCGCTCAAGCAGCGACCCGATGTCGCTTTCCACACACTCCAGAGGCTCGTTGACGGCAATGCCGGCCGTCGTATGACTGGAAACCACCGCGACAATCCCGTTGGTTATGCTGCTTCCCCGCACCTCCTCTTCAATTTGCTTTGTAATCGCAATCATCTGATTGTATTTTTCCGTCAGAAGTGTAATGCTGCTGTAAACGACCATTTTTTCACCCTTCCCGGCCGGAATCAGTCCGTTCCGCCCATAAACTCGATTGCGTTTAAGCCCTTGATCAGTTCAAGCGTGCTGTCTCGAAATCCCAGCGTTTCCAAAGCCTGCGCCATACGTATCTGTTCAAAGCGCGGGTTGTTCGAGCCAAACATCACCTGATGGCGCAGACTTCGGTCTATCCATGTGATCGGGATCTCCTGTGTCATGACTCTTGTATAAAACTCGCGGGCATTGTCAAAATACAAAAGCCCGGTATCCGTGTAAACGTTTGGATATTTGAGCATAAGCATAGCCGTTTCCCTGACCCACGGCCAGCCGAAATGCGCAAGGCAGATGCGAAGCCTCGGGTGTTTTTCGGCAAGGACCTCAAACTCAAGAGGATTTGCATATTTTGTCTGCGTGTCCGGTTCCCAGGAAAGCCCGCTGTGAAACAGAATGGGCTTATTGTATTTTTCACAGACCTGATAAACTGGCTCGAGCCGCTCGTCGTGCGGATAAAACCGCTGCTTGGACGGATGCAGCTTAAGCCCCCTGAGCTTGAGCTGCGTAAACGCATACTCAAGCCGGTCGCAGGCATTGTCTTCAAACGGGTCAATGCCTGCAAAACCGATAAACTTGTCGGGCGCCAGGTCAACGAGCGTTTTGATTTCCTCGTTGGTCACCACCGCTCCCCCCTGCTGCGCGCCATACGTCTGCGGCAGCAGTGTAAGCTTATCCAACCCTGCGCAGCGCATTTGATTAAAAATATGGGCAAGCGGCGCCAAACCGTTTTGATGTATGCCTAAAACCCGGTGGCGAAGCGCGGTCTTTTCCGGGTCCGTGTTAATCGGCTCAAAAAAAGCGGGATGAACGTGAATATCGATAAACATGAAAAAAGCATCCTCATTCCCAACTGTTTGCAAAAGGGATACCGTCGGCGTGCGGCCGGCCGTATCCCCACGCATCAGTTTTTTGTTATTCTCCGATAAGCGCCTTGAGGTTATTGATGGCGCGCCTTGCATACAGGCGGGGCTCGTTTATGTAGCCGGTGACAAGCTCTATGGTCAGATAGCCTTTGTAGTCGATCTCCCTGAGCTCCTGCATCAGTTCTTTCAGCGGGAGGTTCCCTTCGCCGGGCATCACATGGGAATCGGTGCAGCCATCGCTGTCGATAATGTGCATGTGAACCATTTTTTCGCCCAGCTTATCAAAATAATCCATGATGGACTCGTGCTGCACATACGGAGGAACGATATCGCACATGCCGACCAGGTTTTTCGACGGGATGCGTTTAAACACTTCGGCAAGGTCGTTTGCGCTCTTGACAACATTAGACTCGTACGGCGTGAGCGCTTCTAATACCAGTTTATGATCCAGTTTGTCTGCATATTCTGTCAGCTCCCGCATATTAAGCAGCAGACGGTCCCAAATCTCCTCCGTTGTAGCGGCATATCCGGCGTGCGCGGCGGATATCAGCGTAAAGTCCGCGCCCATTTCCTTGGCCATCTCCATAGACAGCTTGACGTAATCGATGGATTCTACGCGCATTTTTTCGTCGCCGATCATCATGTTAAAGGGATACGCATTCATTTCGGTCGTATACCCGATAATAGGCATGTCATAACGTTTTGAAAGCTCTTTAACATATTTGACATCCCCGCTTTTCAGGTCGGGCGCATACGCGTGCGGCCGGCCGCCCCAAAGCTCAAGACCGTCGTAGCCAAAGCGCTTGGCATCCTTGAAGGCGTCTTCCAATGGATTTCTCATATAGCCGGAAGTAAACATTGCAATTTTCAAAACAATCTCCTCCTATTTTCTTCCAAAACCGGTTTCGGCTCTGTCCCCAACATTTTTGATGCCCTTGCCGTCCGGCATTTGTCCGCACGGCACATGAAACAGCTGCGTGCAGGCCGCTGCGGCCTCCGGATGGATTACGGGCAGGCTTTGATTTTATCCGACACCCACGGCTCGAAAACGCCGATCACACGGGACGCCGCTTTCGCGCCCGATTCAAGGCATTTGCCGGTATCAAGGCCTGTGAGCACTCCGTATAAAAAGCCTGCGATGAATGCGTCGCCCGCGCCGATGGTGTTGACCACCTGGGCCGGAAAAATCCCGAATTCATAGAAACGGACGCCGTCAAAGGCAAGGCTGCCCTTTTCCCCGAAGGTGGCAACGGCAATTTTCATGCCCTTTTCGACCCGACTTTTCAAGAATTCTTCAACCAGACTGGTTCGGTCCTTAAAGGAGTAAAAACCGTAATCCACATATTCCGCTGTCTTTTCAGCCAGCTCGCTGTCAAAAAAAGTGGCATAATCAAAGCTGATTTTTGCGCCGCGGTCTTTAATTTCCTTCAGTACGCCGTCCGCCTTTCCCCAATACGCGCTGTGAACCAACGCATGAGAGGCGGCAAATGCAATATCCTCCTCATCGAAGGTGATGTTTTCGAGTACGCCCTCGACATAATCGCCGTGTACGCGGTCATTTCCGTCGAGATCCATGTACGTGATCGCGGTCTGTCCTTCCGCGGTTTTTAAATGCGTGAGGTCCAGCCCCTCGGCGGCGAGCGTTTCACGCATCCACTGCCCATATTTGTCCGAACCCGTGGTCGATATAATGGATGTATCGACCCCTAAAAGCTTCAGATTAACGCCGGTATCCACAACATTTCCGGTCGGATAGGCTCTTCCAAGCCGCTCATAAAGGTCAATACAGTTGTCCCCGATCATTGCCGCCTTCAATTGTTATGCCTCCTTCATGGGACTCATCGCTTTATCAAAGCATATGAGTGCTTATATTTTACATACCACTTTAGCCAAGGACAGTATATCATCCCTGTTTATAGTAATCAATGCACAAATACAGATTCATACCCACAAATTTTTTGTTTAGTTTTTTGCTCCACTTCTCTGGTAATAAATCTCCACTAAACAACCGTGTTTTGGCACTTCGTGAACCATTGATTGACTTCCTGTCAGGATTCGAATGCTTCAAATCCTAAGTGCAAGGCTGGTATATGCCGCAAAAACCTGCACCCCAGCAAATCAAAAATACCATCATAGCATTGCGGATGTTGTATTTTAGCTTTGCTCATGAGGCATCAATAAGCCGATTTTGCATAATCCGCCCCGCAAAAGCAGACCAATATTGACAAGACCGTATTTTCGTCCTATACTGAAGGCCATTTCTGAGCATATATGGGAGGGAATGAAAAAATGAAAAGCATTGTTTGTTTTGGCGACTCCAATACCTACGGATATAATCCAAATGAGGGTGGAGCGCGGTATGCGCATACGGCGCGGTGGACGGGACTTCTCGGTCAGGCGCTGGGCGAAGAGTTCCGCGTCATCGAAGAAGGGCTAAACGGCCGCACCACCGGTTTTTCCGACAGCATCGAGCCGTATCGGAACGGCGCGGAATATATCATCCCCTGCGTGCTGTCTCATGCGCCCTTTGCGCTTTTCATCCTGATGCTCGGCACCAACGACACCAAGGAGCGCTATCACCTTTCCGCCGCGGAAATCGGATATTCCATGGAGGAGCTTTTGCGCAAACTGATTTGCCAGCTTTCCTGGCTTTCCAAAAAGCCCGAAATCCTTCTGGTGGCTCCTATGCCCTTGGAAGACGCGCTTGTTGACGACGAGTTTTCCTCCGCTTCGATCGCGCAGTCAAAGAAGCTCCCGGCGATCTATGAGCGTCTGTCCGGGCAGTACGGACTTCATTATCTGGACGCTTCCCGGCATGTGTCCGGACTTGGCTGCGACCATATTCACCTGTCTGCCGATGGCCATGCGCAGCTTGCGCACGCGCTGACCGCTTCAGTTCGCCAAATACTTGACTGACAGGCCGCCGAACACTGCGCTCGTTTTCATTGCTTTCCTGCAAAACTGAATATTGTTGAATAATTCTATGAGAACAGGCGCAACAAGTGAAACTGCAAAGCTGAGAACCACCGCGCCAGTCTCTATGTATAGAAATAATTCAGCTAAAAAGTGTGACATATACCTGCTTGAGGTTCCATATATAGTTTTTATTAAGTGACTTTCTCTATTTTTTGTACTATTCTAAGAACATGAGCGGGATATTGAAAGGGAGAATGTTTATGAACGCAGAATTTTTACTAAAGTCGTCGAGCATCTTCACCTCCGTTTCCGACAAGCCCATAAGCGGATATGTGGCGGTCGGCGGCGGAAAGATCCTGTCCGTTGGCCGTGAGGAACAAATGAGCGACTGGCAGGGCAAAGAAACGATGGTTTATGAGCTTGGAAACAAGACGGTATGCGCCGGATTTGCCGATGTACATACTTTCTTTATCGGACATGTGCTCCGCAGCGTGGGCGTCAATCTGATCGGTGAGAAAACGCCCGAAGCCGTGATCGCGTTTATAAAAAAGCAGGCGTCCGGCGCGCCGGCCGGTAAGGCCCTGCTCGGTCACAACTGGGACAGTGAGGCTTTCAGTCCGGGCGACGCGATGCTCGACGCCGCCTTTCCCGACCGCGCGGTCATTCTGTTTTCCGCCAACCACCGTACCTGCTGGATGAACACCGCCGCGCGCAAAGCCTATCTGTTCACGCCGGAAACCTGCTATCCCGAGGCTTATTGGAGGCTGCTGCGCGAAGTGCTCGGCGACCGCGAGGCCATCATGGGCAAGTTCATCGACTACATGCGCATGCTCAACGCGCGTGGCGTGACCGCGGTCAAGGAAATGGGCTATGACGACTACTACGGCTTTACCGATGTGCTCGAGGCGCTTGAAAAGGAAGAAAAAATGACTGTGCGCGTTTCCTTTATGTCCCAGGCCGTGGGCAAAGGCGCCGACATGGACTATGGCGTTTTCATGCGCGACCGCTTTAAAGGAGATTTTGTACAGTTTTCCGGCTTCAATCAAATGACCGACGGCTCAATGGGCGATTATGGCAGCCATCTGCTTGCGCCGTACAACGATAAGCCGGACACAATCTGCGATCAGGTTATCGACTATCAGACGATCGAAAAAGACACGCTCGCGGCCGACGCGCTGGGCTTCCGGTTTTCGCTTCACGCGCAGGGAGACGGCGCGGCGCACAAAATACTCTCTATCTATGATAAATGCCGCATGAAAGACGGCAAGCTCGTTAACCGCCACGCGATGACCGACCTTGAGCTGATTGCGGATGACGACATCGCGCATATGGCGCGTCTGGGCGTTACCGCTGAGGTCTATGCGCAGATCATGTCGCTCAGCGCGCGTGAATCCTTCCTGCATGAAGTCAATGAAAAGCTCGGGGCAGAACGGATTGACAAATACTGGAACCTGCGCAAAATGGCCGACGAGGGCGTCAACATTTCCTGCGCGACCGATCTCCCGCTTTTGTACCCCGATATCCCCGAGGCCATTTATCACGCCAGCGGCTGCCGGTTCCCCGAAGGCGGCGAACCCTATAATGAGAAAAACGGGCTCACGCGTGAGGAAGTCCTGAAAGCCTGGACCATCGGCGGCCAGACCAATCTGTATAACGAGGCCCGTCTTGGCACGCTGGAAGCCGGGAAGCTCGCCGACATTGCGGTGCTCGACGGCAACGTTTTGAGTGCACCCATGGACACCATCCGTGACATCAAGGTGCTGATGACCATCTGCGGCGGCAAGGTCGTCTATTCTGCCAAATAAGCAAAAAGAGCGCCGGTATGTCCGGGTTTCCCGGAAATACCGGCGCGGCCGAAAGCCCCACTATGCAGGTATCCTGCATAGTGGGGCTTTCGCAGTTAATGTCTACTGAAAAACCGTTGTCTATCTGTGACCCGGCGGAAAAACGTCCTTAACGAAGCAAGCGTTTAGTCCTCCGGGTCCCTGACAAGGGCATATTCGCCTGTAAAGGTAACTCCCATGCCGGCAAACCAGTTTGCCTTTTCATTCTGCTCAATGCGTATCCCTCTGTCAGACAGAGCAAAAATAAGCACCGTCGCGCTCTCCGAGTCTCTGAAAACAGCCGTTTGCCCGTCTGTTTCCGCCGTTCCTGCTACCGCGCCGGTATTTGCGTTGTCCGTCGTCGGATTATACCGGATCGCCTCAAGTGTAAATGCAAAGTCCTTGTCAGTCATCTCCTTTATCTCAAGGAACCCGGTATCGGCCTGTTCGGACGATCTGTGATAGCTGCCGTTTCTAAACGCGTTTTCCCCGCTCAGCTGCCCCGACGGCAAAACCGGCGCGGCACTTTCCGGCACGTCAGTCGGCAGGCTTGACGCCGCGGCGCTTTCCCTCACGGGCGCTTTAATCGGAGCATCCGCCGCATCTGTCGGCGGACTTGACGCTGCGGCGATGGCTGCCGCCATGCCGCCCGCTGCCACGCATCCGGTCAATACGCAGAGCATGGCCGCAAATATAAACACAAGAATCAGTTTTGTTTTCATTTTTCACTTCTCTTATCCATATTTCTCTGAAAAAACATCCTACGCGGATGGTATAATCGTATTATACAGGATATCCGGCCGTACAACAACGCAGATATGTCTTCGCGCTATTGACCAATGCGCCGCGCAGCAGTATGTTGTAAGCAGCGGGCGCAGGAACCTTTTCAGGGAAAAAACAGTCATGTGCAGGGAGGGATCTGTATCAACATCATCGAAATCAGTCACCTGACAAAGTCATACGGAAAATCGCGCGGGATCGCAGACCTGAGCTTTGAGGTGGAAGAGGGGGAGATTTTCGGTTTTATCGGCCCCAACGGTGCGGGAAAATCGACCACCATCCGCACGCTGCTCGACCTGATTCATCCGACTTCCGGAAGCGCAAAAATTTTCGGGCTGGACTGCTTTACGCAGGGCGCGCAGATCCGCCGGGAAATTGGTTATCTGCCCAGCGAGGTCTTTTATTATGAAAACATGCGCGTCAAAGAACTGCTCGATTATTCCGCCAGCTTCTATAAAAAAGACTGCTCCGCGCGGATACAGGAGCTGTCGGCTCTTTTTGAGCTTGACCTTACACGCAAAATAGAGGAGCTGTCGTTCGGAAACCGGAAAAAAGTCGGCATCGTGCAGGGTCTGCTGCATTCCCCCCGGCTGATTATCCTCGACGAACCGACCGGCGGGCTCGACCCGATCATGCAGCAGAAGTTTTTTGACCTGCTGCATACGGAAAACAGGCGCGGCGCGACCATCCTGTTTTCATCTCATATTCTGGGAGAGGTGCAGCGGCTGTGTCACCGGGTCGCCATTATCAAGGAAGGTCATATTATAAAGGTTGAGGCGGTCCGCACGCTCAGGGAAAACAGCTTTCGAAAAATCAAGGCCGAAGGGCACGGCCTGAGTGACGCGGATTTTTCCTTCAGCGGCGTAAGCGGTTTGCGATTTACTGGAGACACGGCCGAGTTTATGTTCAGCGGTCCCATCGGCGCACTGCTGGACAGGCTTACGCGTATGAAGCTGGATAATCTCTGGATCGAGGAACCGAGCCTTGAGGAAATATTTCTCAATTACTATAAGGACGGTGACGGGCATGAATATATACCGTCATGAGCTGTGCGCGATGAAACGGGCTGTTTTCGGCTGGAGCGCCGCGTTGGCGCTGACGGCGGCCGTGATGCTTGCGATGTATCCGGCTCTGGGCAAATCCTCCGAGGATGTAACGGAGGTGCTCAGACAGTTTCCGCAGTCTGTCAAAATCCTGCTTGGCATTAAAAACGATAATCTGGGCAGCTTCGAAGGTTTTTTCCCGTATGTACTGAGCATGCTCACCGAACTTGGCGCAGTCGGCGGCATGCTGCTTGGGGCGCATGCGTTAAGGCGTGAAACAGAAAGCAAAACCGCTGATTTTTTGCTTTCAAAACCGCTCACGCGCAGTCAGATTTTAAAACACAAGCTGCTTGCTGTTTTTTCCGGCGTACTACTTATCCAGTCAGTTTTTCTGCTCGTCATTCTGACAATCACCCCAGTGGTTGCAAAAGGATCGATGCCCTCGCTTATTCTGGTGTCTCTCCAGATATTTTATCTTCAGCTGCTTTACGCGGCCTTTGGCGCGCTGCTCGCAGCATGTTTCCCGAGGCTGAAAATGCCCGCCGCTATCGCCATTGGCAGTCTGGTTTTTTATCACGTCCTTTACGATCTCTTTTTTGTCACGCTGGGCGCCGAAAGTGAACTGTACCGGTATTTTATCCCCTTCGGATTTTTCGACAGCGATAAAATCATTGCCTCGGGCGGATATGAGACGCGTTTTGTCCTGCTGTGGCTTTTTCTCGTGCTGGTCTGCGTCCGGCTGACCTTTTGGTTTTATAACCGGAGGGACGTACCGTCTTTATAAGGGAGGATACCATGAGCATATTCTGCAAGGAATTGAAAAACGGAAGGGTCTCTCTGCTTTTATGGAGCTTAGGCACCTTGTTCATGATCCTGATGGGCGCCATGAAATTTGCACTGACCTATCAGGGCCGCGCGGATATCAATGAAATCATGCGCGCGCTGCCACCGGTGTTTTCCATCCTCATCGGCCTTGGAAACAACATCGACCTGTCTTCAGGGCTGGGTTTTTTCTGTATGATGGCCCCTTTTTCCCTATATATCGGCGTTTTCCATGCCGCCCTCACGGGCGTAAGCTCTATCTCCCGTGAGGAACAATTGAAAACCTCGGAATTTTTGTATTCAAAGCCCGTACCAAGAAATTACGTGCTGCGGCTAAAGCTGTGCGCGGTCTTCGCACAGTGTCTTGTCTTTAATCTGTGCGTAACAGGAGCATATCTTTTATCCTTTAACCCGGTTTCAGAGCAGTCGCTGACCGTGCCAATTTTACAGTCGTCCGCAGCGCTTTTGATGCTGCAGATCATTTTTCTTTGCGCCGGCGCCGCCATCGCGTCAATCAGCAGTAATCCGGGCGCGGCAGGCAGGCAGACGCTGGCCTTCACCTTTTATTGTCTGCTGCTTGCAAAGCTGATTCCTTTTTCATCCAGTCTCTATCCCCTGCGTTTTCTAACTCCGATTAAATATTTTGATATGGAAAACATCCTGTACGGAAGCGGATTTGACCCCGTATACTGGTTGCTTACGGCATTGCTCGTGGGCTTATTTTTGTATACTGTGTTCACAAAATACCGGACGCGCGACCTGCGCGGATGACCTTCGCATACCTCCAAAATTTTACAGTCGGACTGTTGACAGGCGGAATGGAAAGTGCTTAGATGAGGGTAGCGGTCAAATAATAAGGCTCAAGCGGAAAGGACGATTACCATGAAAGATCTGACAGTCGCGCAGCTGGCCAAATACCTTGACCATGTGAATAACGACACGACCCCGCTCGAGGTATACTGCCGGAAGGGTGTTGAATACGGCGTAAAATGCTGTGCCGTAAATATGCAGAATGCAGGCTACGTCAAAAACCTGCTCAAAGGGACTGATCTTCTGGTCAGCGGCGCGGTTGCCTTTCCGGGTGGACATAGCACCATCGAGGCAAAGCTGCTGGATGTTCAATATGTCATCAAAAGCGGCGCCGAGGAAATGGATTATGTCACCAACCGCTTTATGGTAAAGCAGCACAACTGGGATTACATAACGGAGGAAATGACGCGCATCGCCGAGCTTTGCAGACAAAACGGAGTGGTCGACAAGGTTATTATCGAGTGCTGCGAGCTGACGCAGGAAGAGAAAATCAAAATGTGCGAAATTGCCAAAATCGCAAAGCCGGGCTTTGTTAAGACCTCAACCGGCACAAGCTACGGCGGCGCTACGACCGAGGATGTTCGGCTCATCCGTTCAATCGTGGGCGATGTATGTCAGGTCAAAGCGGCCGGCGGCATCCGCAACTACTACACGGTGCTTGCAATGATCGAAGCGGGCGCCGACCGCATGGGCACCAGCGCCGCCATTAAGATTCTGGATGGCTACAAAGCATATCTTGACTCAAAAAAATAACCGGTTTAGCCCTTAACTAACAGGGGGGGAAACGGAATATATCCGTTTCCCCCCCTGTTTCACTTTTGTTATATATTGTCGCTTTACTCAGCGCGAACCATTCAGGCCCGCAGCACCGGCTGCTTTAAAAATGTATTTTCAAATTCCGACGAGGACACGGGTCTTCCCAGCAAAAAGCCCTGTACCTCCTCGCAGCCCAGCTCGGCGAGCAGGTCAAACTGCTCCTGCAGCTCAACGCCCTCCGCAATCGTTCTGATACCCAGCGTTTTTGCCAGCATAATGATCGCCTTAACGATCTGAAGGTCATAGCCGTCAGAGGAAATCGTATCGATGAGCGATTTATCTATTTTAATGCGGTCAAACGGAAAGAGCTTGAGATAGCTCAAGGAGGAGTAGCCCGTACCAAAATCATCCACGGAGATAGACACGCCGATTCCCTTAAACAGGCTGGCTATCTCGGATATCCGGTATTCGCCCTCAATGGCGATGCTCTCTGTAATTTCTATATCAATCCAGTCAGAATCCGTAAGGCAGTGCTCCATCTCATTTTGCAGGATCTTAACAAAATCCGCATTGTCCAGCTGCTTGGGTGAAATATTGATTCCCATCTTGAGTTGCCGGCAATAGCCCTCGTTCCATTTGGAAATCTGCCGGATCGCCTGCCGCATCACCCATTCCCCGATGGGTATGATGTGGTTGGTCACCTCGGCGATGGGTATAAATTCATTGGGTGAGATAGAACCATATTCAGGGTTATTCCAGCGCAGCACCGCTTCGATTCCGACAAGCCTTTTATCCGGTATGCTGAACTGAGGCTGATAAAACAGTTCAAATTCCTTGTTGAAATCAGCTTTCTTCAGGAGAATTTCCAGCTTGTTTCTTCTGTGGATAATCTCGTTGAGAAGGGAATTAAACGACATGCACAGATTATACCCGAGCGACTTGGCCTGATACATCGCGATGTCCGCGTTTTTCATGAGCGTGTCGCAGTCCCTTGCGTCAAAGGGATAAATGGAAATTCCGACGCTCAGCGTGATATGAAACGTGTACTGCTCGACCACGATGGCCTCGCTGCAGTGCTGTATAATTTTCAGTGCAACCGCTTCTGCCTTCGCGTATTCGTAGTGACCGCGAAAGGCGAAAACAAATTCGTCTCCGCCAAGGCGCGCAAGCAGGGAGTTTTTATGGTTGAAGGTTTTCAGCTTCTTAGAAATTTCAATCAGGACCTGATCTCCGATCCCGTGCCCGTATGTATCATTGATTGTTTTAAACCGGTCCAGGTCAATGAACAAAAGAGCAACCGTTTCCGGCAGGGTTGTCGTTGCAAGCATTTCCTCAAGCTTACCGATAAAACAGCGCCTGTTATACAGGCTTGTGACCGTATCCTGTTTTGACAAAAAATCCAGCCTGATGTTTTTTCTTGACAGTTCCCTGTTCATGTCCACAATTTCGCGCGTGCGCTCAACGATCCGCTCTTCAAGCAGCAGGTTTATTTTTTTCTCCCTTTTCAGAAGACGCTCATACTTTATGGTGGTCTGAATATATGCGCTCAAGCTCTCGTGAACAAAAATAATAAAGGCAAAAATAAACAAATCCGTCCATGAAAACCCCCTGAAAACGGCAGCAAGCACGGGCATGATCAGCAGCAAAATACCCCTGCGCTTGCCCCCTATGTTTTTGTAATCGCTCATACCCGGGCTGGCCTTTTCGCTTTCCTGCATGTGTCTGTCCAAGCCCGCTCCCACGGCGATCATAAGCAACCCGGCCATAAAAACAGCGTCAATGACGCTGTTGGCAACGTACAGGTCATGATAACTAAGATAGTAGTAGTACAAATCAGTCAGGATAAACAGCAGGATGCCGGAGGAAACGATGCGCATGAATAATGGTATCTTCCCTTTTCTGACTGAAAAATACCATGCGGCAATTCCAACGAACAGGGTGAAGTCAAGCAACGCCCCCAAAAAGGAAGCGCTTCCGAGCTTCTGCCAAAGCTCTATAAACGCAAACTTTTTGTTAAAAAACAGGATCCACAGCATCAGCATACTGGAGACGGAAATTGTAACCACATCCAGAAAAAGCTGGATTGCATGCCACTTTCTGAATTTATGCGCAGCAAAAATAATAACCGATACGAGCATAAATGCATTGGTCAATATATAAAGATAGGGCAATGCGCCGATATCCTGCGGCTCAACGCCCGGAACAAAGTCGTATATCGCCCACTGAATGTCGGAAAACGCCCAGAACAGACAGGCAAGGCCGAAAAGCAGCCAGGTTATCCTGACCGCACCGGTTCTGCGGGAATTAAGATATGTATTGAGCAGAATTCCAAAAGCCAGCAGTCCTCCGACGGGCGACAGGATATTGGCAAGCACATCGAGCCTGAATATCGTCGCGGTCAGGTAAGCGCAAAAATACGCACATAAAATAATCAGCGTAATGGAAAAGCTCTCTTTTTTCATGTGTATTCTGCCGCCTCCTTATCCGCATGACTGTGTACGTAAAATAAACGCACAGATTCCGCAAAATTATATCGAACGCCTCAATCCGGCTTTTGTACTGTTTATCTCTTCCCGCGTCGGGTTTTTCCTCAATAAAGTTCATGTGTAATATGTTTTTTAGCGGATCGGATTTCAGTATAACAAATAATAAAGTAAGATACAATTATCTTTGTCGACTTTTGTCAAATATTCCTTGTTTTTCAATATAAATGGCGTCATAGCCTGCTAAAAATGTTTAAAAAAGATAACCAAAGTCTTGCTATGCATATCTGCGCGGTCGGAATAACACGACGCTGCTGAAATAATTGCGCTGTATATTTCCGCATGTTTTTCATACCAATTTATGGTACAATGTTTTTAAGTGATATGTTCAGAAAGGAAGTTCGAATTTATGAAGTTATCCTGTTTATCCAATGTTTACGCCCGTTATTCCCTTGAAAAGGCCTTTTCCGAGGCGCAGCGCATCGGTCTTGACGGTGTCGAGGTCTGGGGCGGCCGCCCCCACGCGTATGCTTTTGATGTGGACGACAAAATGGTAGGCCAGATCCGTTCTTATGTGCAAAATTACGGGGTCGAGGTCAGTGCCTATTGCCCGGAAAACTGCCTGTATCCGTTTAATCTGTGCTCCCAATCCGCCAAGGAACGAAAAGAAACCGTCGAGTATTTTAAGCTGGCGCTGGATGTCGCAAAGCAAATCGGCGCGCCTCTGATTCAGATTACGCCGGGCGACCCGGGCTATGAGGGAACCCCCGACGCCGACTGGGCGCATCTGGTGGAAGGCCTGCGCGAAGTGTGCGCACATGCTGAAAAAGTCGGCGTGCGCGTGGTTATGGAAACGCTGAGTACCGAGGAAAGCCTGATCCTTAACACCGCCGACGACCTTGTCCGCCTGATTGCGGACGTTCCCTCGCCCCAGATGTTCGGCATGGTCGATTTTGTCAGCCCCGCGATCATGTATGAGCCGTTTAGCAACTACTTTAATAAACTGGGTGATAAAATGGGGCATATCCATCTGGCGGATTCAAACGGATACAGCGCATCGCACCTGATGCTCGGCGAGGGCATTATTCCGTTTAAACAGGTCCTGTCCATGATCAAAAAAAGCGGTTACCCGTACTATGCAAGCATCGAGCTTTCTCCTTCCGGCCTGCACGGAGCAAACCCGGAGGCATACGTTGAGCTGTTTACGGAGCGTCTGAGGGATATCCTCAGCCGGATATAAGGTGCGCCTATGAAAACACTCAATCAGGAACAGTTTTCCATCGGAAGCTACCACTACATCCGTTATCCGTTTATCTATTTTCTCGATTCCGCGGTTAGGCTTGGCCTTTCGAGCATTGAAATCTGGGGCGTCGCCCCGCATGTTTTCTGGGAAGATCTCTCCGCGGATGACATAACGAGAATGAAAAAGGAAATCGACGCAAGAGGTCTGCACGTCGTCTGTTTCTGCCCGGAACAAAACACCTATCCCTATAACATCGCAAGCGCGGATGCGGCGCTGCGCGGCAGAAGCGTACACTATCTGCAGGAGTCCATCCGTGTCGGTGCCGCGCTCGGTGCGCAGAAGATCCTCATCTGCCCCGGAAGCAGCTTTTACGGCGAGGATAACCGTGACGAATGGGCTTATTGCCGCGACTCAATCGAGAAGCTCCTTCCCGCGGCCGAACAGGCGCAGGTCACGCTTGTGATCGAAACACAGTCAAAGCATGACTGCACGTTTCTCAATACGGCCGCTGACCAGCGCAGGCTGCTCGACGAAATTGCCCACCCGCGTCTGAAAGCGATGCTGGATGTCAGCCAGATGACCCAGTACGGTGATACGATCAGCGATAACCTGTCCATTCTGGGCGACGATCTGGTCCATATGCACCTGACCGCTTCCTATTCCGACTCGCTTGACCTGACGCTGCAGGGCGCAGAGCTGCTCAAACGGTATCCAAATGGCCGGCCTCTCAACACGCACATTAACTTCAGCGCGGGCAACAACCCAATCGTCGACTATCTCAAGCAGATGGGAGAAGGCGGCTATTCCCATTTTATCACGCTTGAAATCTGCGAAAGGTCCTGTTTCTTCGATCCGGAGTTTTACGCCGCAGAGGGCCTTGAAATGATGAAACAAAGCCTCAGATGGTGTAGGTAAAGAGTCTGAACCCTTTACACAAAAACAGCCGTTATTCCTACATATGGGAATAACGGCTGTTTTACTGACTGCATACCGCGCTTTTTATGCTCATTACCAAACGGTTTAATAAGCATGCGCGCGGGCAGGTCCACTACTATTGCCTGTACTCAGGATTCGGTTTCTTCCGTCTCGGCGTCCTGGGCGGCATCGCCGTCTTCGGCTTCTTCGGCAGACTCCGGACTGTAGGAAATGGTTGCTTCTTTGGCGGTCGTATTATAGGCAAACATGATGGTCGCACCGTCTTTGCCCGTGCCGGTATACATAACGCTTTCCGCATCGGAAAAATTCATACCGTTTTCATACCCGAGCGCCTTAAGGCCGGCTGAATAATCCTTTGCGTCCTGTTCGCTCATCTCGCTTAATGCGACCGTGCATGCTTTGGTGCCTTCGTCCTTAAGAACCGCCGTGATTTTTCCCTTGGGCTGAGACAGGCCGACCATGAAGTCCGCCGGCCATTCCATATCCTCGGCATACTCAATGCTGCTGTCTCCGTCCTCGATTTTTCCTGCGCTCCCGTCCTGCGAAACATCCACGTTTACTTTTCCCCCGTCGCCGGTATCCAAGACCACCGTTTTTGTTTTGCCGCAGCCGGGTAACACCAGCATGCCAAAGATAAGTACCGCCGCGAGAATGTGCTTTGCTTTCATTTTATAAAATCCTCCTTGCAATATCGTCAAATAACTGGAAACTCAACGATCCTGTGTCGAACACGAACCCGGCGGCAACTGCGCTTTTTGCCGGAATTCGCTGGGGGATAACCCGATTTTCCTTTTAAATGTAACGGTAAAATTCACCGGAGATACAAAACCGCACATGCGGGCAATTTTTGATATACCGACGTCTGACTGGATCAGCAGCTCCTTCGCCCTTGCCGTCCGCAGTTCAATCAGATACCCCATCGGCGTGGTTGCGACCGCTTGCTTAAACTGTCTGAGCATGCTGCCCATGTCCACATTTGTGTACCGGGCCAAATCGGCGTCGGTGATGCTTTCTTCCATGTGTTCATACAAATAGTCGATCACGGCGTCGATAACATCCGGACAAAACGTCTTCTTCCGCTCCATTGCCGCGCCGGCTTCCACTGCGCGGTGCATCAGCTCCGATAAAAGCTCTTCGGCTATGCTGTCAAGCGTCAGACTCCTACCCGAGGATTCAAGCCGGTTTTCGCTGATATGTCTGTTAATCAACGCAAACAGTGGATTGCCAATGGAAACAGGCCGGTTTAAAAAGCCCCCAAGACTGTGCCCGTACAACTCCAGAAAAAACTGATCCACGTATGCCGCATTGCAGGTAAGCTGTGCAAGGCATCGTGTATCCCCACCGGGCAGCAGCGGCCACAGCTGCCAGGGATTGACGCAGACCATCTCAAGAGGATCGATTTTAAGCTTTATCCGTCCCACTTTAAGACACACCGGACCTGTCAGCGGAAAAAGAAACTCATAGCAGCCGCCCCGTTTTTCCCGTTTGGGACACTGCCAATCCACATGTGCGACCTTTAGATGCATGCCGCCGCTTGGGGGGGTGTGGAAGGATATGCCGTTTTCATTTAAGCTTTGCAACGAAACTTATCCCCCATCTCCAGTATCATACATCTCAAGTATATATAGAGAGAGGGGGATTCTTTTAATTTTAACTGCCGGGAGTTTTACTAAAAATTGCCGTTTTGTATTTCTATAAACTGTTTTTTATACCTGGCCGGGGTATTCCCCGTGATTGTTTTATAGGCGCTTGAAAAGTGCGGGAGGCTGACGAATCCGCACAGAACCGCGACCTCGGCCACAGAGTGCTGACCCAGGCGCAGCAGTTCCTGCGCCTTTTCCATGCGAATCCCGAGCAGGTATTGATGCGGGGAAACGCCTGTCTTTTTTTTGAATACCCGGATAAAATGAAAAGGAGAAAGGTTAATCTCTCCGCAAATATCCCCAATGCTGATGTTTGCGCAGTAAAACACCCGCATATATTCAATGGCAAGGGCAATATATACGTCACTGTCGGGCGAACGCGCAGGAACCTGTTTCAGGTTTGTCTTAAACTCCCGCAGAACCTGAGTGATAATCTGAATGCTCAGGCAGTCCATCATAAGCCTCAGGCAATCCGGACGCATGCTCTCCTTGTCAAGGCACTGTATTGCCCGCAGCAGCTCCCCCGAAAAAGGATTCTGAAGCTTTAAGAACTGTACTTCCTCTTTGCAGCCCATTTCCCGCGCGATTTTCCCCATCAGCTCCGGTTTGATGAGCATGGACAGAAAGGGCTTGCACGGGCGCTCCTTCACGCAATAAATCACATCTCCGGGATTTACTGTCATGATTTTCCCGGGATCAAGGTGCACCAGCCTGCCGTTTACATAGCTGTCCGGCGGCGGCGCGGACGAGATCACAAAATGATAGTCAACGGAATGAAGCGGCTGTGTGATATACGCCTTAGGCCTGAAAAGTGCGACGTCACTGAGCATATACGCCTCAGTTTCCTGCCTGACCGCATCTGGAAGCTGAGTGACAAAATCATCATATTTATCCATTCCCCCACCCCCCCGGTTATCATCCAAAAAATAACACCGTATCAACTAAATTTACACCGCTCAGTTGAGCAAATAACCGCAAAAACACATAAGGCATCTATTGGCGGGCCGACATGTACCCATGCAATATGCCGGTTTCTATTTAATACCTGATGAACAAATCGAAAATACAACAGCTGCAATGGTTTTATGGTATTTTTGATTTGTTCAAGTGCAAGGTTTTTGCCGTCAGCACACACTGCCCTCCGCCGCGGTGATATCCAGCTCGTTTTCCACAATGGCCCTGAGCGCAAGCTCAAGCGCCATAGCAATATCCTCAATCGGCATGGACGGCGCTCCCGGATGCTCAGCCGCCTGCCCGATGCTGTAGGGCACATGGATGAACCCTGCGCGCATGGACGGATATCTTCTGTCAATCAAATACAGAACCCCGTACATCAGGTGGTTGCACACAAACGTGCCGGCGGAGTTGGACAGCGCCGCGGGGTATCCCCCCTGACGTATTTTCTGCACCGTGGCCTTGACCGGCAGCGTGGAAAAATAAGCGGCCGGTCCGTCTGAGAATACCGCCTCATCAATGGGCTGCACGCCGTCGTTATCGGGTATTCCCGCGTCGCTTATGTTGATGGCCACTCTTTCGGGGGTAACGGCCGCCCTTCCTCCCGCCTGCCCGACACACACAATGACATCCGGCTTATGCTCTGTGATGGCAGCCTCCACGCAGGCAATGCTTTTCCCAAACACGGTGGGCACCGTCAACTTTATGATATTCGCCCCGTCTATCGTATCGCTTACCTTTTTCACCGCTTCATCCGCAGGGTTAACCGTTTCTCCTCCGAACGGGTCAAAAGCCGTCAGCAGTATGGTCATGCCGCATGATCCTCCCTTTTGGATACGACGCTGGCCTGTTTGCCCGCTCGTACATCTGCATCCATTAAACCAGTTTTTTACATCTTCGGCAAGTGTTTTGGTTGATTTTCCTGAATAAAAAGCGTCTTATCCCGGTAAACCGGCCGCTCCCTGCAATCTGTCCTCCAAAACGATAAAATAATTTTCACTGGACTTTACATTTTAAATGCATTGATTGACTTCCTATTGGGATCGAAAACGAATGCTTCAAAGCCCAAGTGCACGATTTTTGCGCCATGTGCCATAAAAACCGTGCCCGTGCGCAAATCCGGTATAATAGTCCGGCAAAAAAAGAAAAGCATAACGGCCGGAGCCTTTATGCTTTTCTCATATGCAGTCATAGCCCGGCCGTCTTTTTTCTACCCGATTCTCGCCGCGATATCAAGCGCGCTGTCGAGCGCGCTTTGCTGCGGAAAGGCCGCCACAGCGGCGGGCAGGCAGGTTTTCATGCGCGCAATCAGCCGATCCGACAGATTGCGGTCGTTATACACAACACCGCCCCAAAGCCAGACCGTATAGGGGCCGTCCGCTCCGGCGCTGATTTTTTTCGCAATGATCTCGATCCCCTCAAAAAGGCGCTGGGCGGCCTCTTCGTAGATCATGATCGCCGCCGGATCGCCGAGCTCCGCCGCCCGGCTGACGACCGGTGAAAAGCAGGAAACATTGCTTTTATTTATAATATTTTCCATAACAAATACCGCGATGGCTTCCTGTGTATACAGCTTCATTGCGCTTGTCAGCAGGTCTTTTAAAACCGGGCAGGC
The DNA here is from genome assembly GCA_963678505.2 of Oscillospiraceae bacterium. Taxonomy (GTDB): domain Bacteria; phylum Bacillota; class Clostridia; order Oscillospirales; family JAVBQB01. The sequence continues at coordinate 47,996 of CAXXFP010000004.1, forward strand.
CGCGCCCCCGTCCATATCGGTCAGTACCGCTTTTATAGCATTTTTTACGAGGTAGTAGCCGCTTGCTTCGTCGCTGAGAATATGTCCCAAGCCGCCCCAGCGTGAAACTTTCCCGTTTTTATCCTGTCCGACGACAATCGAGCCCGTGCCCGCGATCACCACAATTGCAGGTTTTTCCTCGTGTGCGTGCAGCAGAAGCTCACAGTCGTTGTAGATTCTTATCTTTGCTTTGTCAAAGCCGAGCCTGCGGAATATCTCCATGTGCTTTTCAAGCGACTCTTCCGAATCAACGCCCGACGCGCCGATGCACAGTCCCGCGCAGTCGGCGGGTTCAAAGCCGTTTTCACGCAGCGCGCCCATAATCAGCTCTGAGAAACGCGTAAACACCTGCTCATCCTCATGCAGATTGATCAGGCAGCTGGGGCTTATATATTCGCGCGCAGGCCCGCCGGCGGCGTCCCTCAGTTTTAGGCGCAGATTTGTTCCGCCCACATCCATCCCAATATAAAAGCGCATCTCTCATCTTCCTCTGCATAATCGGAGTTTTCCTTGCTTAATCCGGAAAATTACTGTGTCTAAGCCCATTTTACCATACGATTATGCACCATGTACAGAAAATGCTTTTATTTGTCTTTGATCTGCGCCTGCGGAAACCACGATATCGTGCGGTTTGATATTTTTACCAGCGTAAGCATGACGGGCACCTCCACCAACACCCCCACAATGGTCGCAAGCGCGACAGGCGAATCCGCACCAAACAGGGCGATGGCCACGGCGACGGAAAGCTCAAAAAAGTTGGAAGCGCCGATCATACCGGCGGGCGCCGCGATATCATGGGGCAGTCGCAGGAGTTTCGACGCACCGTAGGCGATGAAGAATATCAAAAAGGTCTGCAGGATGAGCGGAACGGCAATAAGCAGGATGTGTACAGGGTTTCCGACAATCACATCCCCCTGGAATGAAAAAATGATGACAAGCGTCAGCAGCAGACCCGCAATCGTGCTGTTATTAAACCGGGGGATAAACGATGTCTGAAAATACGCTTTTCCCCGCCTTTTAATGACGAATACGCGGGTGAGCACGCCCGCGCCCAGCGGAATCACCACAAATAAGAAAACGGACAAAAAGAGCGTGCTCCACGGTACCGCGACTCCGCTTACCCCAAGCAGAAATGCGACAATGGGCGTAAAGGCAATCAGGATGATCAGGTCGTTTGTCGCCACCTGAACGACGGTGTAGGACGGGTTTCCATGGGTCAGATGACTCCACACGAACACCATGGCTGTGCAGGGAGCCGCGCCGAGCAGCACCGCACCGGCCAGATAATCCCGTGCAAGCTCGGCGGGTATGAGCGTTTTAAATACAACACTAAAGAAAAACCAGGCGATGCCGTACATGGTAAACGGCTTGATGAGCCAGTTGGTTACCCATGTGACGTACAGCCCCTTTGGATTTTTTCCCACGTTTTTAATGCTGATAAAATCCACCTTGAGCATCATCGGGTAGATCATCACCCAGATCAGCACGGCGATGGGAATGGACACGTTTGCATATTCAAAACGGTTTAGAAAAGCCGGGACGAAAGGCAAAAATCTTCCGATCAACACCCCCGCCGCCATGCAAAGGACGACCCATGCCGTCAAATACTTTTCAAAAAATCCGATCTGTGCTTTTTCTTTGCTCATTCATATCCCCCATTTCTCCGAAACAGTAAACGCCATACATTATCTGTCCTTATTAAACAGCTGCTTAAACTGCCGATAGCCTCCGGAAAGGTTATATACTTTTTTAAAGCCTTTGTTTATGAGGATGTTCTGCGCCGCGTTGCCGGTCACGCCCTTATTGCAGTAAGTAACGCTTACGGTTTCCTTATCCATTCCGTCCGCGGCCTCGCGAAGCTGCGCAAGCGGTATGCTCCGTGCGGAATCGATATGGCCCCGGTCATACTGAGAAGAGTCCCGCGCGTCAATGAGCGTGTAGCTCTCCCCGGATTCCATCAGCGACTCCAGCGCCTGCGCCGTCATCAGCGGCCTTTCCCGGTTGAGGATATTATCGAGTATCATGCCGGTATACATGACCGGGTCCCTGGTGGTTGAAAAGGGCGGGGCGTACGCAAGGTCAAGGTCAAACAATTCCTCTGCTTTTGCCTTGAAGGTAATCGCGGTTACAAACACGTCGATACGTTTATCCACTCCCTCAAAGCCCACGATCTGCGCGCCCAGCAGCCTGCCGTCCCGCCTGTCGGCGACCGCCTTGATGACCATGTCCCTTCCGCCCAGGTATTCCGGCCGGTCCGGCTTTATGTTGTGACAGACCGCGACGTCGTATCCCAGCTTATTCGCTTCCCGCTCGCTGAGCCCTGTTTGCGCCACGGTCATGTCAAATATCCGAAAAATAGCGGTCTCCAGAATGCCCCGAAAACGCAGACTCCCGCCTGTCACGCTGTCGCCTGCGATCCGGCCGGTTTTACTGGCGGTCGACCCCAGCGGCCGGTACAGCGGTTTTCCTGTCAATATGCTCCACTGCTGCGCGCAATCCCCGCAGGCGTAAATATCCTCCACGTTCGTCTGCATTTTATCATTTACCCGGATGGCCCCGGCCTCTCCAAGCGCAATACCCGCCTGCCGCGCAAGCTGCGTATTGGGACGAACTCCGACGCAAACAAGAACCATGTCGGAGCCGATTAGCGTGCCATCCTCCAAATAAACGCCCGTATCCGTGATCTCCCCGACCTGCACGCCGGTTAAAACCGTGACTCCGTTTTTTTCGATATGCTCCCTGACACACACCGTCATGTCTTCATCCAGCCCCGGCGCTACCTGCGTCATTTTTTCAAGGAGCGTGACCTTCATGCCAAGTTTTTTGAGATTTTCGCACATTTCAAGTCCGATAAAACCCGTGCCGATGATAACTGCGGTCTTCGGGCTGTTTTGATCGATAAAGGCTTTGATTTTGTTCATATCGCCGATGCTGCGCAGGGTAAATGCATGGTCCGCGCCCTTTATGGGCGGAAGCGCCGACGTCGCCCCTGTGGCAAAAATCAGCTTGTCGAAGCGGTCGGAAAATACCTCGCCCGTTTCAAGGTTTTTAACCGCCACGGTCTTTTTTTCCGGATCAACGCCAAGTACCTCCTGCCGGGTCAGGACATCCACGTTATATTTGGATTTAAAGAACGCGGGGTCGCGCGGGAAAAGCTGCCGGGCGCTTTCAACCTCACCGCCGATATAATAGGGCATACCGCAGCCGGAATACGAGATATAGCTGTCTTTTTCATAGATCGTGATCTGCGCATCCTCGCTGTTTCTTCTTGCCTTGGCTGCGGCCGCGGTGCCCGCGGCCACGGCTCCGATGATGACAATTTTCATGATGCCCTCCCTAAGCTACCGCTTTTCCCTGCCGGCAAAAAAGACCGCAAGATTATGCGGCAGGCTGTATTCCCGCGTGTCGGTTTTTGTGTCCTTTTCATCCGAATAGACCTCTTTGAGAATCGCGTTTACAAGCAGCGCCTTCGGCGGCTCGGTATAGTCCACGCCGTTAAAGGACCACACCCTGCAGTCCACCTTGTCCCCGCAGAGGTCTCCGCAATCGGTACAGCAATTTTCCTTTACTTCCGGGGCGATATCTTTTCCGTTTACGCGGATGGTCGGTGAACTCAAAAAACGATATTCCTCGGCCAGCTCCTTTGAGGCGATGTTCACCTTGTTAACCGTTACCTCGTACCCGGCCGAACGGAGCACGCCGGATACCTCTCTGACCGCCTCGTCGAGATTCTTTTCCGTACCCTGGCACCGTGCGCAAACATCCAGATCCAGATACAGAAAGTCAATGTGCACGTTTTTTTCTTTTGACTGCGGGGCGCAGCATCCGCCCGCGCCGCAGCAGCAGCCCGAAGATTTTTCTGTCATAAAAAGCTCCTTTTCACCGCGTCAAGCGGTGTTATGTTTATTAGTAATCAATCCAGTATTCTTTAATTGACGATTTTTTGAAGGATTTTCCCGATCTCATCCGTTTTTAGCACCTTGCCGGAGGAAACCACCGTTTCATCGATCACGAGTGCGGGAGTGGACATGACCCCATAGGCCGCGATGTCCGCAAAATCAGTGACTTTTTCAATTTCCGCTTCAATGCCAAGCTTTTTAAGCGCCTGTTTTGTGTTTTCCGCCAGCGTTACGCAGTTTTTGCAGCCGGATCCTAAGATTTTTACACGCATTGTTTCTTCCTCCCAAAACTATAAATTCTGTTTTTATTACAGCAAAAGATACCCAAACGCATTAAACGCATACCCAATAAGAATGATGCCCACCGTTACAAGTCCGACGAAAATGGCAAGCAGCTTCGTTTTTACCACCTTTTTGAGCATAATAATCGACGGCAGCGACAGCGCGGTCACGGCCATCATAAAGGAAAGCGCCGTTCCGACGCCGACTCCCTTTAAAACCAGCGCCTCCGCGATCGGCAGCGTGCCGAATATATCGGCGTACATGGGCACGCCCACGAGCACAGCCAGCAGCACGGAATACGGCTTATCCTGACCAAGCGCGGCTGAAATGACCGGCTCCGGTATCCAGTTGTGTATGGCCGCCCCGATAAACACGCCGGCGAGCACATACAGCCAAACCTTTTTGACGATGCCAAGTACCTGCTCTTTGGAAAACTCAAGCCTGTCGCGCACGGTCAGCGTATCCTGCCCGACGTCAAGCACCTTGTTGTTATATACAAACGGTTCGACGTACCTTTCCAGCTTAAGGTGGCTGATCACCGTCCCTCCCGTCACGGCGAGCAGGATACCGACGACGACATAAGCGATGGCGATTTTCCAGTTAAAAATGCTCGCAAGCAGAATGACCGAGGCGAGATCCACAAGCGGCGAGGAAATCAGAAAGGAAAAGGTCACGCCGATGGGAAGCCCGGCGTTGGTAAATCCGATAAAAAGCGGGATCGAGGAGCAGGAGCAAAACGGCGTCACCGTGCCTAAAAGCGCGCCAAGCAGATTGGCCGAAACACCGCGAAACCGTCCGAGTATTTTTCGCGTGCGTTCCGGTGGAAAATAGCTCTGGATATAGGAAATGATAAAAATGAGCACGGACAGCAATATAAAAATCTTCACGGTGTCGTAAATGAAAAAATGCACGCTGCCGCCAAGCCGTTTGTTTATATCCAATCCGAAGACCTTTTCAACAAGCAGTCTGATCAGGGATGAAAGCCACTGCATTTTCAGCAGTTGGTCATTGAGCCATTGAAAAATAGTAATGGTAACCGCTCCTTTAAAATGATCTAACAGTCGCAGGAACTGTCGCGCTGTCCGGTGGGATGCATGTCATTCATGAGCTCTGCGGCCATGCTCAAGCTTTCGGCATTGAGCGAATACCGCATCCATGCGCCGTCCCGCCTGCCGGAGATAAGCCCGCTGTCGCAGAGGATTTTCATATGATAGGAAAGCGTTGGCTGGGAAATATCAAAGTTTTCAAGGATCCTGCACGCACACAGTTCACCGTCCCTGAGCATGGTCATAATTTCTAGCCGGGTTTCATCCGCCATCGCTTTGAATATCTGTACATATTTTTTGTAATCTGTTTTCAATTGCCTCACCGTCCGTATCGAACTTTTTCTATGATATAGGTGTTTATCTATATTCAGTATATGCATCACATAGATATTTGTCAATGTCCGGCCGATATTTTATTTTCCCGCATAAGCAGGTTTACCATGCACGCCCCCATTTTTTACAGGCGGCGCGCCTGTAAAATTTTGACTCCCATTCCTTATTAAATTGACAAATTGGCGGGCAATTTGGTATAATATCCAGAGAATATTACATATTCATATAGCAAATAAAAACAAGAGGTGTGTCAAACATGAAGGTTGTAGGCTTTGGAGATAACGTTGTCGATCGGTATGTAAACAAAAACCTTTACTTCCCCGGCGGAAATGCGGTCAATTTTGCTTTCTACGCAAAAAAGAACGGCGTTGATACCGCCTATCTGGGCGTATTCGGCGACGACGCAGAGGCTGATCACATCAAATACGCGCTTACCAACGAGGGCATCGATATTTCGCACTGCCACACCGTCAAGGGCGGCGCGACCGAGCGCTGCGACGTCAATCTCATTGACGGAGACCGTGTTTTTGTCCCGTCTGAAAAAAGTAAAAATATTCCTGCGCCAATGGTGCTTGGCGACAAGGAGCTCGGCTACCTCAAGGATTTTGACCTGATCCACAGCGGCTGCTACGCCGGGGTGCACGGTGAGATCAAAAAGCTGAAAGATTTTAACAGCATCCTGACCTTTGACTTTTCCGAGGAGGATCATTTCAGAAGCGACAAGTTTTTGAATGTTCTCTGCCCGCATCTGGATTTTGCGCTGTTTTCCTGCTCGCACAACACCAAGGAAGAGCGCATCGCCCTTCAGAAAAAAGTGCATGACCTGGGCACTAAATATGTTCTTGTCACCATGGGCATTGAAGGCCAAATATTATACGACGGAAACCGTTTTTATGACGGCGTCGTCAAAACCCTGACGCCGGTTGACACAATGGGCGCGGGCGACTCCTTTTTCACCGCCTTTTTGATGAACCTGTTAAAGCGCGGCTGGAAAAAACACGGCGACCTGTCCGAAACCGTCATTCATGAGTCCTTTGAGGCTGCCGCGCAGTTTTCAGCGGAAATCTGCTTGGTAAACGGTGCCTTCGGCTATGAAAAAAATATCCTGTAAACGACGTGTGCGCATCGGTGTTTCCGCCGCTGCGCGCGATCTTCTTTGAGAACAGGAAAAGGCTTAAGCTTTATTTTGAAGTCTTAAGCCTTTTCTGTATTTTTCAGCCGGCCTGCGCACGCCTCATTGCCGGAAAACAATATCGTATTTAAATAGAACCCGGTATGAAACAGGTATCAGGCGGGCTCAGCAATAATATAAATCTCCATGTAATGTCCACTGAACAAATGAGATTTTTGCAATCGCATTTGAAAGACTAAACAGGTTTTGCCACTCCGGATTGATTGGCCTCCTGTGAGAGTTTGAAGCGAATGGTTCAAACCTTTGCGCACGAACAACTCAAAAATACCGTCAAACCATTACAGCCGTTGTATTTTTGTTTTGTTCGGCAGGCAGTATGGTGAGGGTGAGTTTATGATCAGGCTCGCGGCAATCGGAATCAATGTTGTGGATATTTATACAGGGCTTAAGAAAATATATCCGGGCGGAAATGAATACAATATCAGTTATACTGTAAATAAGCTGGGCGGCCAGTCCTCGTTTATAGGCGTATTCGCCGATGATTATGCGGGAAACCTGCTCGCCTCCCTGTTGCGTCGGCAAGGGGTGGACATCTCCCACTGCCGCTATGAAAGCGGCTCGAGCGGTTATGCGCTTGTTGAGCTAATAGACGGCGACCGGGTATTTTCCGACTACAACCGGCGCGGCGTGACCGACCTTCATCCGATCCGCTTCACACCCGAGGACCTCAAATATATTCAAACGCATGATGTGGTCTGCATCAGCTACGCCTCCCGGCTTGCGCTTGACGATTACACGAAGCTATACAAAACCGGCGTTCCTCTTTGCTATGATTTTTCCGACAGCTTTACCGAGGAAAAGATCAAAAGCTATTGTCCGCTGATGCAGTTCTCGTTCTTTTCCTGCAGCCACCTGAAAGAGGATGCCGCGGTAAAAAGCCTTTTATCCCAGGCGGTCGGCTGCGGCACGAAACTCGCGGTGGGTACCTTGGGCGCGCGCGGCGCACTTGCCTATGACGGAGAATTTTTTTACCGCTGTGAGGCCAAGCCCGCGCCGGTCGTGGATACGATGGGTGCCGGAGATTCCTTTCTGGCGGCATTCCTGTATTGTTATTTTGAAAACAAAGACCATGCGCAAGCCATTCCTATGGCGATGGAAGCCGGCGCAGACTATGCAAAGCAGACCATTGGATTTTACGGTTCGCTGGGCATCGGTTATGACGTTGACATCAGCGCGCTGTCAGATGTGCTCAATATCTGATGGCTGATGAACATAATCCAGCAAAGGCGGCGCAGAAAAAAGATCGAATACTTACATAGAAGCCGCCCTTTCGGGCGGCTTCTATGTTTGTTTGTTTACAGACGGTGCATAAGCTCCTTGGTCGCCTCGTACAGCTCGTCGAAAATACGCAGATACGGCTGATACGCCTGATGCGCCTGCATATCCGGGGTGTAAACCGCACCCGCTTTGATAAACGAAGAAAAATCCGCAAAGCTGTCAAAATACCGGATGCCCATTGCGGCCATCATCGCGTCGCCGAAGGACGCGCCGATGGTAATGCCTGCGGTGTGGAGTGTCTTGCCGGTAATGTCGGCGGTCATCTGCATCCACAGCGGGTTTTTGGTTCCGCCGCCGACGGCCATGATCTTATTGACCGGCACGCCATGCTCCTCAAAAATCTTAAAATGCTGCGCAATCGAATAGCCGACCGACTCAAGCGCCGAGCGGTACATATGCTGGCGCGTATGCGTGAGCTTAAGTCCGAATAAAACACCCTTTGCCTGCGGATCGTTAATGGGAGTCCTCTCCCCGGCAAAATAGGGCAGCGTGATCAGTCCATCGCTTCCGGCCGGAAGCTCCCCGATCCCCTTCATCATTTCTTCATACGCATTTACGCCTGTTTTTTGCTCATGATCAAAACAATCTGTATAGATATTGTCCCTGTACCAGCGAGTCAGCGTGCCCGCGGCGTTTGTACCCGCGGAAATATCGAAGGTATGGGGAATAATGAACTCCTCGCGCCAGATCCGGTCGTCATTGACGAGCTTATCCGTGCACAAAATCATGTAAAGCGACGAACCGAACATCAGCATCATGTCGCCGGGCTGAAGAACGCCCGTGCTGATGGCCTCCGCGCCCGCGTCGTCCGTCCCGACGATAACGGGCGTGCCGGCTTTCAGCCCCGTTTCGCGCGCCGCCTGCGCCGTCACATAGCCCGCAATGTCGATCGTGCTCATAACGTCCGCCAGCTGATCCGGGCGGCAGATGATTTTGCAGGTTTCCGGATTGGGCGTGCCGTCCTTATTATAAAGCGGATTAAAGGACGCAAGCCCCAGAAAACGGTCAACCGTATACTTGCCGGTCAGCTTCGCCGTGATAAAGGAGGAACCCGTTAAAAACTTATGCGTTTTTGCGTAGACCTCCGGTTCGTTATTTTTGATCCAGAGGATTTTAGGCATCACGTCCGAGGAGCACAGCGGTCTGCCGTACCACTGCTTGATCTGTTCTTCGCCGTAATACTTCGTCAGATAGTCCATTTCCTCTGTCGCACGCGCGTCGATTCCGTATAAAATCGCCTTGCGCAGGGGATTGCAGTCAGAGTCCACAGGCAGACAGTCCGCGCCCAGGGCGCTTGCGCCCACGGCAAGGATCTCCGAGCTGTCAAGTCCTGACTGTTTTAAAAGGGCGTTGGAAATTTCGCAGAAATCATGCCACCAAACCTTGTCTGCGTCATGCTCGTAGTGGTTCGGATGCGGATTTTCCATGCCGTGGGCGGCCGCGTGCGTGGCAATGACGTTGCACTCTTCGTCGATAATAATACCCTTGCTTTCAAACGTCCCGGTGTCAATGCCCATAAAATATGCTTTTTTCATTTTACGCCACCACTTTCCACATGTAATCCCCGATGCCGTGCGCGTATGCCGGATGTTCGGGCATTTGGGGCTGATCCTGTTTAAGCCGGGGAGTAGTCTCCGCCGAAGATACCGGTCTGCGGGGCAGACTCGCAGTATCAAATAATATGTATTCTTATCAGCCGCCTTTTTCAGGCGTATATGTAGGTCTGCTTTGATTCCTCACGAACAACATTTATCGGTTTTTCTTACGCATCCTCCGTGAGGATAAAGCGCTCGACAATTTCACCGATCGCGTCCTGATTGTTGCTGCGTCGGGTGATATAATCGGCCGCTTTTTTTACATTGTCAAGCGCGTTTTGCACCGCGACGCCAATGCCCGCGTTGGCGATCATGTCGATATCATTCGTGTAGTTGCCGGCGGCAATGATATGGCTTACCGGAATGCCCATGTCCCGCGCGACCCGCCGGATGGTCTTCCATTTGCTCACGCCGCCGCAGATGATATCGAAGCAGTTTGGCTGTGACTCAATGCTGTAGAGGTTTAGCTTCTCGCGCTTTATAAAGCTTTCAACCATGTCCCCATGCGACGTGACCACAAACCCCTCCACGCAGTCAAGCGGCACCTCGGCTATGGATGAAAAAATCTTCGGCTGCATCTGAATTTCCTTCGCGTAACTGCTTACGCCTTCGTTTTCGGAATTTACCCACCAGTTTAGTCCATAAAACACATGCAGCTTAAGCTGATGGCTTAAGCAGAAGTTTGCAATAATTTCCGCATCTTTTGGGTTAATAAGTGCGTTTTGAAGCACTTTTTCGCTTCGTCCGTCCATTATTTTAGCGCCGTTATTCATAATAATACAGTCGGCAAGCGCCCACAGGGGCTTAATCGGAGCCATATCCACATCTCTGCGCCCGGTCACAAAGCATACAACACCGTTGTTTTCCTGCACTCTTCGGAGCATCTCGATGTTTGCGCGGCTCAGCTGGCCTTCGTCATCCAGCGCGGTTCCATCCAGATCAATTGCCAGCATCTTTTTTTCTTTCATTATTTCCTCCGCCATAAAAAATCTCTTTCAAAAGTCCATGCGTTTATAGTTGGAAACACTAAGTAGTCTGCAGCTTGCTGCCCGGGCTTTCCCGCGCAGCTGAGCGCGCGCTTTTATGCGCATGCTTACGCCAATGGACGGCGCGCAACCGGGCAGGCCATTCATGCGTTTTCAAAGTGCTGCTTTCACGAAGCTATTCGGGCTTGAGCGTTTTTCTGTACTGCCTGACGACTTCCATAAACGCCTTGACCCGATCAACATCCACCGTTTTGTAGAAATCCCCGTCATATTTAAACGTCGTGCCGACAACGGCTCCGTCAGAGTAAGAGAGCTTGTCGGCAACCGTGTCGACGCGGCAGCCTGTATTGCATAAGACGGCGACATTGCTCGACACACTCTTGACCTGCGCCATCAGATCAGCGCTGACCTCCTGGCCCGCCGCCTTGGCGGATATGCATAATCCGTCGGGCGCCGCTTTAAAAATGAGGGATTTTGCAATTTCGGAAATTTTTCTTGTGTCAAGGTTCATGTCCGACTCGGGGTTGAGAAAATACAGCATACGAAGGCTGTCAAGCCCCAAAGCCTTTTTGCGCCTGAGGTTTTCCGAAATATCGTTGTTGTACAGGCCGCCGTCTCCGACATAGACCCCGCAGAAGGTCCCCCGAATAAAATACGCATCGACCGCGGCCGCAAGCTCGATTGAGGCGCGCCCGTCGGAAATGCAGTCAACCCCATAAGGCACGCGGATTTCACTCATTACCTCGCCGATAACTCTGCCCATGGCGCACGGCGTAACAAAATCCATTTTTCTCTGATAGGGCAAGCTGAATTCATTGGAAAAAAGAATTCCGTCGACCCCTCCGTCCTGAAGGCTCTTAAGGTCCTTCCTCGCCTGCTCGACGACCGCCCGCATCGTGTCGTCCTTTTTGTATGCCGGGTCTCCGGGCAGCGCCTTCATATGCAGCATGGCGATAATGGGTTTTTTTACTTTAAATAATTCTTCTGTCCAAAGCATAATTTTTGTCTCCTTATCTCATTTTATATTCTTTTATGGATTTTGAGAATGTGTTAAAAAAGTTTGAAACACGTAATTTAAGTATATACAAGATGGCATAAGTTCCATACCACTTTACGCCGATTATATCATATACCCGTGCATTGGTCAATATACTTTGCCGCCTTACTGCGTGCGTTTTTTCGCCTTCCTGTGTTTTATCCGCAGAAATAACGCAAAAAAAGCGTCCGCAGCCCTGCGGACGCCAAACAAAATTACGGATTCTCCCAAAGTCTCCCCAAGACTTTTTCGACAAAAACTTTGCTGATATTCGGGTCAAACTGGCTTGCGGCGCAGTTGCGGATTTCGTCGGCTGCAGCGTCCTCGGACATCGCGCGGCGATAGGGCCGATCCTGTGTCATGGCATCATACGCGTCGATCACCGCGATTATCCGCGAAATCAATGGAATCTCTTCGCCTCTTAACCCCTGTGGGTATCCGCCCCCGTCCCAGTGCTCATGATGATGAAGGATATACTCGGCAATCGGCATCAGACTTGGGGAGGACATCGCGATCCGGTAGCCTATTTCCGGATGTCTCTTCATTTCTGTCCATTCCTCAGGTGTCAGCGGGCCTTTTTTGTTTAGTATTCGGTCAGAAATCCCTATTTTCCCGATATCATGCAGCGCGGCGAGAAGCTCCAGCTCGCTGAGCTGATCCTCCCCCAGCTGCATTTGATATCCCAGCTGCTTGGCAAGCTCCATCAGGCGCTCCGCGTGCGCCTCCGTCTCCCGGCTTTTTTCAAACAGAGTTGTTTTCATTGAGTTTATAAGGTTGCTGTGCAAGCTTCTGCTTTGCAGCAGCTTGCGCTTATACATATAATCCTCCGCTTCCTTTATCACTTCATTGATGGACTGGTTCATGCTTGTTTTTGTCGAATACCCCATCGACATGCTCAGATTGATTTTCCCCTGCATTTCTCGGATTCTGAACTCCTCCAGCTTGGATGAAATCGCCTTGCAAATGGCATGCGCCTGTTTGCCGTCTGTATTTGGCAGAAGGACGGTAAACGTATCCTCTCCCGACCGGGTAATCCTGCTGTCCGGAAGACAGCAGGATTTCAGGATCTCGCCGGTTGCTTTGAGGATCCTGTCTCCATCATCATATCCAAACACATCGTTTATGAGCTTAAGGCCGTTAATATCCCCGGTAATCACGGAAAGCGGCAGCAGGTTTTCATGATCGAGGTTTTTCTTCTCCCGCTCCAGATACGCATGGTTATATAAGCCGGTAAGGGTATCATGGCAATTGAGGTAGATGATTTCTTCCTCTCTGTTTTTTCGCTCGGTAATGTCCATGATCAGACCTTCAAGCGCCATAACCTGTCCGCTTTCATTATACAGCCCCTGTCCCTGCTCCCAAACCCACTTGATTTCCCCTGAGGCAGTCACGATTTTATACTCCAGGCGACAGGGTGTTTTCAAGGCCAGGCTTTTTTCCCACTTCTGCCACACTGCTTTCCTGTACTTGGGCAGAATAATATCGTTATATGTAATTTTCCCGTTTTGAAGTATTTCTTCCGGTTTATATCCGGTCAGCTCATAACAGCCCTGAGAGACATAATGCATGGTATACTCGCGGTTATTACTGCAGCGATACGCCATTCCGGGCAGATTTGACAGAAGAATCGCCTTATCCCGTTCGCTTTCGCGCAGTGCCGCTTCCGCACTCCTGCGCTGCGTGATATCCTTGACCATGCACAGGCGAATGGGGCTTGATCCGTTTTCCATTTTAATGAGCGTAACGGTAATGTCCACCCATATGGCAGAGCCGTCAGGGCGGATAAATCGTTTATCCGCACGAAAGCTGTCTATTTCTCCATGACTGAGCCGCTCGGTATTTTCCAGTTCCTCCCGAAGGTCGTCGGGATGTGTAATAAGTCTCCAATTTAAAGCGGCAAGGTCTTCGGCCGTTCTTCCCGTAATTTCGGAGAATTTCTGATTGACGTGGAACATTTCCCCGCCAAGCAGATTGGACAGCCCGATTCCGATGGGCGCCTGCTCAAACACCGTTCGAAACTGCTGCTCGCTGATGCGCAGATCCTCTTCAATTTTTTTAAGCTGCGTAATATCCTGAATAACGCCGACCACCTTCAGCGGTATTCCTTCCTCGGTTCTCTCCACGATCGCATTTGATCGTATGGTCCGCTCTTTGCCGTCTTCTTCACGTATCAGCCTGAATTCAATATTATAATTCTTATCCTGTTCGACCAGCTCCTGAAAAGCCCGCGTACGGCCCGGCCTGTCCTCAGGAAAAACGGCTTGTCCGATTTTACCCCACTCCACATGGGAAGAGGTTTGTTTCAGGCCGAAAATTTTAAAAACCTCGTCGGACGCCCACATGCGGTCGCTGCCTATTTCAAGCTCCCAGTTGCCGACGCGTGCCAGAGACTGCGCCCTTTTCAGCCGGTTCCTTGTTTTGCGAATTTCGTTGATTGCCAGAGCAAGCCTGTCCTTTTCATCTTTAAGCGTTTTGTTCTTGGATACCAGCCCGTAAAACATGACATACAGCAAAATAAAACATAAAGATATGATTCCTGCTTCAACGGTATTCATAACGGCGGAATTATACCATCTGCTCACCGGATAATCGATGCCAAACAAGGCAATCGTCTTACCTGTAAAGTAATCCTTCATCGGAACGAGGACGCTCACCCAGGTTCCCCAGCGGTCGGTAAGCGCTCCGGTAATAAACGGGGCTCCGTCTGTAAACAGCTCTCTGTCCGGGCTGGAAGCTTCATAAAATTCCTGTCCGGGCGGTGAATAATCAGGTGAAGTCTCGGATTCGGAATCGGCCGCAAAATAAAGCTTTCCGTCTTTCCGGATGAATATATAAGAAAACCGAACATCGCTGTTGATCTGTACAAATGCCATCAGACTGTCTTTTGTATGGATATACTCGGGCTTTTCAAGATCGGACGGCAGCGCTTCCAGTTTGGCTACCGCCTCCTTTGAAAAGCTGGCCTCCGCGGTCATGGCCAGCCTCAGTGCCTGCTGCCCGGTTTCACGCAGGGACGCAGTCCATGTCAAATACATATACAGCAGGCCCGCGACCACCAAAAGAAATAAAGACAGATGAAAAGACAGACTTTTATTTTTCAATAAATATACAGAAAACATGCTGTTCTTTTTCATTCTTGTTTATCCTCATCTTATATGATTCGCTGATAAAAAGCATAGTCTCCCAAATTATATTTCGTAGATTTTTTGCCAAAATTAATATAAATGTCAAAAACAGTCGTTATTTCATCCTTTTTTACCACGATATGTCATTTTATATTTAATGCCCGATGAAGTCAACCGATGGTTTGCAAAGTGCCGGAAAACATTTGTTTTGGTACCAGAAGCCCGCAGCATGCGGACTTTTGCGATTCGAAAATCGCATTTGCTCAGTGGATATCATTGATCTCTGATTCAGTATAATAAGAAATCTGATTGCACGTCTGCGTGAGTCCGCGCGCGCCGCGGCGGCCGGTTCTTAAGCGTCAACGCAAAACCGGCCGCCGAATGAGTGCACTCTTACCCTGTATTCCGCCCGCTGGTTTAAAAGCCGGCAAATCTTTTTACATAATGTCTGCTGAACCATTCAAAAACGCTTCCTCCGCAATGAAATGATCGCGTTTTTGAATGGTTCAGGTGCAAGGATATTGAGGAATATTCCTCAATATCCTTGCACCTGGTATTCGAAGCTTTCACTTGGAATACCACCAGACAAATTATCAATGTATCTGAAACGGCAAAACAGCTCTGTTTTGCCGTACAAAGCTCGCAAATAGCGAACTTTGGCAGATGCGCTTTAAAAATCGCATCTATTCAGCGGACATTACATATCTTTTATCGTTTGCGTGAAAAACTCGTCGAGCGCGGCGGCCGCTTCCGTCTCATCCTCGCCCTGCACCGTCACGCTGACCTCCTCGCCGCTCTGCGCGGAAAGAGACAGAATGCTCAGTATGCCCTTCACGGTGGCCTCATTGTCCCTGACTTTCAGAGTTACGGCGGCCTTGTGCTTTTTGATCACGCGCAGCAGCGCCGTGGCAGGTCTTGCATGCAGCCCCTCAGGGGATAGTATAACATACTTTTTCGATATCATTGAAGAACTCCCTTTAAATATTCACGCACAGCCAAAACGTCCTTCATCCGGATTACGTCCTCATAGATTTTTTTAGCCTGCGCAAAGCTGTGTGTGCGGATCATATTCTTGATATGCGGGATCATGCCGGCGCTCATAGAAAATTCGTCAAGTCCCATGCCCATGAGCAAAAGAGCCGCTGCGGGCTCCGAGGCAAATTCGCCGCACATACCCACGTCAATATGATGCAGTTTTGCCTGCTTGATTACGGAATCGATCAGGCGCAGTACCGCCGGCTGAAACGGATCATACAGATACCGAACCTGTTCGTTCATCCTGTCCACAGCCAGGGTATACTGGCACAAATCGTTCGTGCCGATGCTGAAAAATTCGACCTCTTGCGCGAGCAGATCGGCGGTCACCGCTGCCGACGGCGTCTCGATCATCACGCCGATGGGGATATCCTCCATAAACGCGGCGCCCTGCTCCCTCAGCTGCAATTTTACCCCGTCGAGGATCGCTCTGGCCGCAATGATTTCTTCCACTGCGGAAATCATGGGAAACATAATTTTGAGGTTTCCAAACGCGCTGGCACGTAAAATTGCGCGAAGCTGAGTGGTAAAAACATCCTTTCTTGCAAGGCATATGCGGATGGCGCGGTAGCCTAGAAAAGGATTATCCTCTTTTTTGATTCCAAGATAGGGCACCTTTTTATCCCCGCCGATGTCAATGGTACGCAGGATGACCGGCTTTCCCCTGGCGTTGATGGCCGCCTGACGGTAGAAAAGGAACTGCTCCTCTTCATCCGGCATTTCCTCCCTGTTTAAAAACAGCATTTCTGTGCGCAGAAGCCCCACGCCTTCTGCGCAGTTTTCAAAGGCCTGCTCGATTTCCTCAGGTTTGAAAACATTGGCATACAGCTTTATCATGACGCCGTCGGTCGTCATCGCGGGCACATTTTTAAGCGCCTTGAGCTGGGCGAGATTTTTTTTTTCCTTCTTCTGCTGACTGACATACTCGTCAACCGTTGCCGCGTCGGGGTTCACGAGCACCGTCCCCTTCAGGCCGTCAAGAATGACCAGATCACCGCTGATGATTTCGCTGATCTGCGCTCCGCAGGCCACAACACCCGGCAGGCCTCTCATTTTGGCGATAATCGACGCGTGGGACGCCCGGCTTCCCTCGCATGAAGCAAACCCCGCCGCGTGCTTGACATCCATTTCAAGGGCATCGGAGGGCGACAGCTCATACGCGATCACAATTTCTCCCGCCTGAAAGCCGTCCGTCTGCGAACTGCCGGAATCATTCAAATTTTCAAGCAGAAGATTGCAGATATCCCGGATATCCGATACGCGTGTTTTAAAATAATCGTTATCCATGTTTTCAAACATGACTGCGATTTTGTCAAATGCTTCGATCACAGCGTCGGGGGCGGTTTTCAGCTCTCCCTTTATTTTTTCCGTGACGCCCTCATAAATATCCGGGTCATCGAGCAGCTCGATGTGCGCATCGAGCACCTGTATGCTTTCGGTATCCCCGCTTGCTTTCAGGCTTGATATAGTATGTGTAATAGACTGTTTGGCGTGAAGCAGCGCCAGCTCAAACCGGCCTGTCTCCGCCTTCGCCTCCGCCTGATTTTTCAGTAAAACACCGGATAACATCCTTTGGTTTTTCCCCAAAACGAACGCTTTCCCAATGGCAATGCCTGGACAAACTCCAATACCGTTCATATACTCCCCTTTTATCGTTAACCGTTTTTATCCAGCATCTGCACGACTTTATGAAGCACCTCTTCCGGCTGCTCCAACGCATCCCTGATGTGAATAAACAGGGTCAATTTCCCTTTAAACCTGTTCTCATCGTTAATAGCCTTATCTTTTGTAAGAATAATCAAATCCGCCTGCTTTATATCGGAAGGGTCAGCCCTGTACTGCGTGCCCATATTCCCCTGCGTTTCCACAAAAAGCTCAATATCCCGCTTTTGTCCCTCATTTTTCAGTGCGGCGGCTGCCAGATAAGTAAAAACCGACCCATACGGACACGCCAGCACGGCAATTATCTTCATTGCTACACCTGTACTGTTCAACTACCCGCCTTCCCGCGGGAGAAAACGTTTTCACGTTCTCTCCCGCTGCGGCGGGTCAGCTTGAATTATTTTACTTTGCTGAGTGAAAAGATGTCTTCCATCGGCGAAGAATCGTCGCTTAAATCGATCCCCAGATCCATGCTGAGGAAATAGGAGAGCAGCTGGAATGGAATGGCGAGGAAGAGCGGCGAGATCTCCTCGTCGTTCTCATGGGGAAGTGAAAGAATCTTTGCGCTGCCATCCGACAGACCGCTTGTAATCAGATAGCCTTTGTCCGTGATCCTGGCGACCTGCGCGGCCAGATCATGGATTCTGCTTTCGCCCTTTCCGCTTGTACTGACAAAAAACACCGTATGACCGTTTGAAAGCTCCAGATTCGGCCCGTGCATGAACTCTTCCAATTCAAACGCTGTGGAGGGAAGGCATATCGTCTCCTGGATTTTCAGTGCGCCCTCCAGTGCCGTGCCGAGATTCGGCCCGCAGCCGACCACCATTGGTCGTTTCATCTGCATGAAATCCGGCTTGTTGGCCTGATACCACTGCGTTGCGGCCTCAATGACCTGCGGCATGAGTTCAATGCTGCGCTCAATCTGTCCGATGACTTTCCGGTACTCCTCTTCGCTCACTCGCTTAAGCGCATACGCGCTTTCCAGTCCGATGAGCATCAGATCGAGTATCGTGGAAGCATAGCCCTTGGTCACAAACCCCACCGTTTCCACTCCGCAGGACAGATTGACCGTTTCACCGCCCTGTTTGGTGATCGGGCTGTCCGCGTTATTTGTCAGCACCATGCAGCCGCCGGACTGCGACACGGCTTTTTTGACCGCGTCGATGGTCAGCGTGCTTCTGCCGCTTTGCGATATGGCCAAAATCATGTCGTTTTTGCCATAGCAGCTTTCATAGTGTGTAAACATAAACGGGGTGACCACAGACACCGGCAAGCACAAAACCTTTTCCACAAAAAGCCGGGCGGATATTGCGGCGTTATACGAGGAACCGCAGGCGACAAAAACGATGCGCGCAGGCTCGTTGTTTATCAGCCTTTCAACAAAACCGCGGGTGATCTCTTTTCGTTTTTCAAGGATCTGCCTGCAGGCGGCGGGCGTTTCCTTCACATAGTCATACATTGTTTCTTTCATTGGTCAGTTTTCCTTTCGCTGTTAAATAACATGGATCAGGCTCAGGATAAAGCCAAACACAAAAACGCCCAGAAGCAGCCATGTGACCTTTACATTCTTTTTAAACAGATAATAGACGAGGAACGTAAGGCCCAGGGGCAGCATATTGGGCATGATCTGATTGAGAATATCCTGAAGCTGGGTGACAGACTCCCCGACGCCGAAGGAAATCGTGGTTGCAAACGGAACCAGCGCGGAGGTCATTCCGCCGACGACCATCATTCCCAGTATCGTCGCGCCGAAGGTAAGTTTATCCATCATACCGCTGCTTGAAATGCGCTGCAAGAATTTATTTCCCGCGTTATAGCCCCAGAAGGTTGCGTTATACCGGAAAAGAAAATGCGGAACGTTAAAGATAAGCAGGAAGAAAATAGCGCCCAGCGCACTGCCCTGAAGGGCAAGCGAGGTGCCCACGCCGGCGGCGATGACTCTGAGCGTACCCCAGAATACGGAATCAAAAATGCCGGCAAACGGGCCCATCAAACCGACCTTGACGGCGTTGATCGATTCGTCGTCAAAATCTTCCGACTGGCTGTTCTGCACCTCCATGGAGGCGGCAAGTCCCATAATAAACGTGCTGCTGTGCGGCGTCGTATTGAAAAACGCCATATGCCTTTGAAGCGCTTTGCTCATGCTCTCTTTGGTATTATAAATCTTTTTGAGCACGGGGATCATGGAATAGCAGAAGCCGGTCGCCTGCATCCTTTCAAAGTTAAAGGAGGCTTCCAGAGCCAGCGATCTGAAAAACACATTGCGGATATCCCGCTTGGTCACAAGGGTACTGACGCTCTGTGCTGACTCGGCGGTTTCTTCCGCGCCGTCTTCCAGCGCCGCTTCGTGCGTGTCATTATTATTCAGGCTGGTGATGATAACCGCCAGAATGACGCCCAAAATTCCGATGGCGATAACCGGAAGGCCCATGTAGGCCGCCAATACAAAGCCAAGGAAATAGTAGGGCGCGTATTTTTTGCTGAACATCAGGCTCATCAGCATGGCAACACCGACGGCCGGCAGCAGATTGCCTGCGGAGGAAAGGCCGGTATTCACCCATGCGGGTATCGCGTTGAGGAAGCTCTCCATCGCAGCCGAGCCAAGGAACAGAGTCAGGAATATCAGGATCCCCATCGTGACGGGAACGATCAAAAATACCCCGAAATGCAGCCACTGCAACTTGTTATAATCGCCGGCTTCGGCATACTGATCAAACTTTTTGTTAAAAACCGATCTGAAAACGTAGATTGCGCTTTTGATCATCTGGGCCAGCAGGGAGATTGGCACCGCAAGCGCCAGCGCCACTGCGGCGTCTTTTCCGGACATGATGGCAAACGCAGTTCCCAAAACGCCTGCCGAGATGATATCCGGCGGAATCGCCGCGCCGATGGACATAACGCCCATAAAAACAAGCTCCAGAGTCGCCCCGATAATAATGCCCTGCACGGGATCGCCGAGCGCCAGCCCGACCAGCGGGCCCAGAACAATCGGTCTGCAGACCAGAACTGTTCCGAAGTAATCTTCCGAGTATCCCAGAATCGCTATGAGTGTTATCAATATGTACGTGCCGATCATTTAACTCCCTCCAGTTACTTTATCAGATTTTTTACAAGCTGTTTTTTGTCCGAAGGAACCTGCCGGATTTCGAGCTCGACCTCCCTCTCCAGTAATTTATTGATAATTTCAATATCCGCATCCGTAAGCGCGATGGTCTGGCTGACGAGCCTTGACCCCTCTCTGGACCTAAGGCCGCCAAAGTTGATCGAGCGGATCTCCTCCACCTGGCATGCAAGCGTATAGGCATCCTGCACGTTGTTGATAATCACCAGTATTTTCAGTGCCTTGCTCTTTTCATCCTTTAAAAACGCGATCGAGTCGTCAACGGTTTTTATCAGCAGCTTTGCGCCGCGGGGTTTAGCCAGATCCAGCGTCATTTTGAGAAAATCATTTTTTGACACGGCGTCGTTGGCGATGATAAACGTGTCCACTCCCAGCGCGGCCGTCCACGCAAAGGCAATCTGACCATGTATCAGCCGATCGTCCAGTCGAACCAACTTAATCATTGCTGTTCACTTCCTTTTTTTGATTCAAGCAGCCGGGTAACATATACAATCTGGTTTTTTGCGTTTTCAATCGCCTCTTCAATCACCTGTCCGGTCGGCTCGTCCTCGTCTGACATCAGCACCTCAAGCAGCAGCGGCAGATTGATTCCTGCGACGAGATGTACATTTTCCGGAAGCACGCACCGCAGCACCTCGTTGGTAACGCTTCCGCCCACAAGGTCCGTGAAAATGACCAGTTCCTCACCTTCCCCCAGCTTTTTGATTGCGCTGCCGACTTCGTCCTGTATCCCCTTGTTTTCTTTTGCATATGCTTCGATACACTCAATATATTCCATATTTCCCGCAATAATATCCAGCGCGCTTTTAATTCCCGTAGAAAAATTACCGTGTGTTGCGATCAGATATTTGCGCATTTTCATGTCTCCTTTTACTTGACTGCCCGAAGGCATTTATTCATGCGGAGATAGAAGCTCCAGCACCTGTGTTTTTGTCTGTACGGCTTCAAGCCGCCCGGAAAAATCACCGGCAAGCAGCAGCCGTGCCAGCCGCCCCACCTGTTCAAGATAACCGCCCGGTTTTTCCAGTGCGGATACCGCGATGAGTATGATCCATCTGACGCTGTGCTGCGCGTCCCAGACGACCGGGCTTTTAAGCTTCACAACGGCAGCCGCCACGCCCGCGGTATTTTGGCAGATTCCATGCGGTATGGCAAGCCCGTTTCCCACGGCTGTGGAATCGGTCCTCTCTCTGTCCATGACCTCGGCCATAAAAGCTCCGGCATCCGAAACTTTTCCGCACTGCGCCAGCTTTTCACAAAGGAACCGGACTGCCTGTTCCTTTGAAGCGCATTCAACATCCAAAAATATCAGCTGCTCAGAAAACATTGTTTTCTTCCTCTTGCGCACCTAAAATAATGCGTTCAATTTCCTCTGCGCTGCCCGCAATGCGCACGGCGTTGAGTACCCTCGGATCATTCAGGATGGAATAAAAATACCTGAAGAAGTCTGAGGTTTCCTGAATATCCGAAAACCTCAGCGCAAGGATAAACACAATATCCACCAGATCGCCGCTCCAGTTGACGGGCTTATTGAGCCGAACCAGGCAGATGCCCGTTACAAGGACGTTTTCGAAAATGCCGTGCGGAAGGGCGACGCCGTTTCCCATGGATGTGGAGGTAATGCTCTCGCGCTTAAGGACGTCTTCGCAAAACTCGCCGGACACGAAGCCCCGTTCCCGCAAAACACCGCTGCCAAAACGGATAACATCCTCCTTAAGCCTGAAGTCTCCATCGAGCAGTACGATTTTTTCGGATAACTTCTCTGAAAACCTCCTCGAGTCCATATCCTCTCCATTGATTTTTAAAACATTTTGGGCGCATTTTCTAATGCTCTTCCAATCCGACTCATCCAGCCGCTCGGAAATACGGACAACCTTGGCCTCAGTCTGCGGAAGATTGACGGTTGTGATCACCATGTCCGCATCCTTCATCATACTTTCGCTCAAGCCGTATGCCGATACGATGGCGGAAATCGTGATTTTCCCGATTTCCTTTTCGATTCTGCCCGCAATCAGCTGCGCCGTGCCAAGTCCGTCGGCGCAGACCAACAAGGCGCTGAGCTTGGAGTTTTGCCGCACGACCGCCCCGCAGATATACAGCGCCACCTTTGAAATCTCGTCCTCGCTGAACATAAGCCCGCTTTTCTGCACCAGAATACAGTTGATGATCCAGCAGGCGCAATAGATGCTTGAGTACTTTTCTTTTATTTCCGTGAGCAGCGGATTTTTGCTCACCACGTTATACTGCACTCTGAAGATCGCCAGTTTTAAATGCAGCGAAAGCCCTTTGAGAAGGATCGGGTCGTTTTGCAGATCGATCGACAGGACGTAACTGATCAGTTTGACGGCTTCCTGCGCTATTTCAATATATTCTTTTTCCAGCCGCTCATACGACGCTTCAATCTCCCCGGCAAACCTTTGCACATCGGCTCCGAGCAGACAGATCGCAATATAATAAATCTCGACCGCGGGAATTGCGATACGCAGCCGCACGGCGAGCTGTCCGGATATCCAAACGGCCGCATCATACTCCGGCTTGCCCCGGATCTTGCTCAGCTGCTGCAGCTCGGTGCGGATCCTTTTATCAATTTTAAGGCGGTCGATGAGGATAACAAGATAGGATACGATGTCGACAAAGGATTCCCCCGTCAGTCTGTAATCCAGGATCGCCTCCGCATTTTGCAGAATTTCCTGTATTGCGGCGATGTCTGTATCCCTGTAAAATGCTGCAAGCGCGTCATATTTCGACCGGCCAAAGCGATAGTCAAGCTTTGCGGCGTCCGGCTTCACGGGCGGCGTCTCTTCCTCAAAGGCGTGCTTTTCCGCCATCTGCCGGCTCACGGCCACAAGCGCCTGTCGGATATCAAATTCGTCTCCGCCGACCTTCAGTCCCAGATTCGTTTTTTTCACAAGCTCGAGATTGTACTTTTTAAACCAGACCGCGGCGGCGGCCAGGTCCTTTGCAATCAGCCTTTTGCTGACATACAGGTCATCGGCCAGCAGCTGCGTCGTATAAAAATCCCTGCTGCGCAGCAGCGTCTGAATAATATAGCCGCAGCGCTCCTCAGGCGTTTCAAAGCTGCGCGCGGGGATGCTGTATCGAAGCGTCTGCCTGAGCTGCTGCCTTTGCGTCTGATCGGCGGCAATACGGATGCCGACCCCGGGCTTGCTGATGAGCACGATGCCCAGCGGCTCGAGCATTCCTTTGAGTTCCTTCAGGTAAACCCTTACCGTTCGCGGGGACATGTCAAGGCGTTTTGACAGCGTATCCGAAGTGATATACTGCGGACTGAGCAGCAAAGCGTCCAATATTCTGAAGGTCTTGTCGGAAATGTACATGACGCTTCTCCTGACAGTTAAGAAGGGTAAAATTACTTTCCATTTTATGGTATCATTTTGGTGAATGCTGTGCAACCGGGAAATGCGCACAAAACTGCCGCAACAATGCGGCAGTTTTGTAATAAGTGTACTATTTATATTTGTATTTGCACTGACTTTTGTATATATTTTCTATATTCACCCTTCCGCCGGCTTAAGATCACATATACCCTTTAAAACACAAGGCCGTCCGGATACGGAAATGACGCGAAAAGCGGATCTTTTTTATCATTTTTCACTCCCGCATGACGTTTTATTAAGCAGGCTGCGGAACCTTCCCGGAATATTATACCCCGCTGGACGGCAGCCGGTTCAGATGGCCGCGCGCACGGCGGTTAAAATCCTATCCGGGGAAATTTCGGTGGGCAGCGTACAGTCCGCGCCCAGAATAAACCGCTTTTTTCCAAACGAATGGATCAGCGCCCTGACCGCCTGCTCCAACTCTTCGGACGTTCCGTCTACCAATACGCCGCTCCGGTTGGCAAGCCCGCCCATAATGGTCGTTTCCGGAAACAGCTTTCTTCCTTCTTCCAGAGGGAAGTTTGTCTCGTAAACGCCCCAGTTGACGACGTCTGCAAACGCATCATAGCCTTTATACCGGTTCATGTTGAGGTTTTCCTTGCAGATATGCAAAAAGCCGGCTCCCTTCGCCTGACGGATCGCGGAAAGGATCATCTTGTCAAAGGGCGCGATAAACTCCTCGAACTCATCATCCGTGAAAAAATGCCGCTCGCCGCCCAACGCCGCATAATAGACGCCATCCAGGCCCAGCTCCATATATTTCTCGGCCAGAAGGCACATGCCGTCGGCAATTCGCTTAAACGCGTCCAGCACCGGCGCTTTGTTTTCCCGCAGATGCGTGCACAGCATGTTTCTCACGCCGACATATCCGTATTTCTGCTCGCTTGGGTGGATGGCCGACGCGGTGATTCCGTGCAAAGTTCCGAGCGTGAAAGCCGACGCGTCGCATTTTCCCAGAATTCGCTTGGTCATTTCAATCTGTTTAGCCATAAAAGAATCATTCAGAGAAATGGTTTTGATATTTTTCCAGTCCTGTGGATTGATGATATCCCCCATATCCGGCACGAGATTTTCATTCATGATTTTTAAAATGTCCGTATCCGTCGTATTAAAAAAGTCCAGATGCGCCTGCACGCCGGCTTCCCCGAACGCGATATCCCTTGGAAAATGCAGGGAAAACCCCGCCGGCACCCGATCGACCTCTTCTCCGTTGATCGCCGCGATGACCCGTTGTTTCTTATTCATTTTTTCGCTCAACCCTTTCAAATAGGTATCCCGTCTTTTTTGCCCATTATATACAAACTTACGCCGCCCTACAATTCCTGCGTAAAATAAACATATCCTGATTTTCTCATATTGTCGTTTTTTCATAGTTTTTGTAAATTTTGTGTTAATTTATGGTTGCCACTTCTGTACATTTTTAGTATAATTACGTCGTTGATGGTTGTCGTATATCGCCCGGATATGGCGGGCAGTTTCTACGCCTCACCTTTAAGGAGGCACTATGACAAACCTGTGCGAACTATGGCCGGGCGGCTCGCGTATGCGCAGCTGCGCCTGTTCGCATTGTTTCCCTCGGGAAGCTCTGTCATAACGACTGTTGACGCCGCATTCTGATTGAATGCGGTACTTCTATTTTTTAAGGAGGACGAACAAATGAACCTCGCGCAGTTTTTCAAGCTCAAGGAGCGAAACACCAACGTCCGAACCGAAATCATCGCGGGACTTACCACCTTCATGACCATGGCGTATATCCTGGTCGTTCAGCCGGGCAGCATCGTCGGCTACGGACCGGAGCCCAGCCTGGTCGATGTGGCCGGCGTCTTAATCAGCAAAGAGGCCATCATGGTCATGTGCGCGCTCGTCAGCGCCGTCATCACAATGTTCATGGCTTTCTATGCGAACATGCCCTTTGCTCTGTCCACGGGACTTGGCGCGAACTTCATGTTCGGCGCGCTTATTCAGTCGGGAAGCTGCAGCTTCGGCCGCGCAATGGCCATCACGCTGATCTCCGGGCTGGTATTCGTCGCCCTGAGCATCTTCGGGATCAGGGATCTGATCGTACGCATGATTCCCAAAAATATTAAAATATCCATCGGTACCGCAATCGGCTTTTTTATTGCCTATATCGGCTTTAAAAACACCGGCATCGCAACGTACACCGATGGAATCAACCTGGGCAACTTCAAGGATCCGGCTGTGCTGCTTGCCATCTTCGGGCTGCTGCTCATCGGCGTTCTGACCGCCTACAAGCTGCCCGGGGCTATCCTGATTGGCATTGTCACGGTCACGCTCATCGGCATCCCGCTCGGGGTAACGACCGTTCCGGCCTCCCTGTTTAAAATCCCCGCCTTTGGCGAGGTCGGCAACATCGTCTTTAACTTTGATTTCTCCAATTTCTTTTTCGCGGAAACCTTTGTGCTTATGTTTATTGTGTTTGTCGGTGACTTTTTCTCCACACTGGGCACCGTTCTCGGCGTAGCCGGCAAAGCAAACATGCTCGATGAAAACGGAGATCTGCCCGACATCCAGAAGCCCTTTATTGTTGATGCGGTCGGCACCTGCGTGGGCGCCTGCACCGGCTGCACCACGATTACCACCTTTGTCGAGTCCACCTCCGGCGTGGAAGCCGGAGGACGCACGGGCATGACGGCGCTTACGACCGCGCTGCTGTTTTTATCCACCATTTTTGCCGCGCCGCTGTTTTTGATGATCCCCAACGCGGCGACCGGCCCTGCACTGATATTTGTCGGATTTTTAATGGTTTCCGGCATTACGCAGATCGATTTCAGCGACTTTACCGAGGCGTTCGGCCCGTTTGTCATGATTATGTTTACCGCGTTTGCAGGTTCCATCGCCGCGGGCATCGCCGCGGGCATTCTCGCGTATGTGTTTATTAAAACCGCAACCGGCCGCTTTAAAGAGGTTCATCCGGGCATGTATATCCTTTCCATCCCGCTGATTCTCTACTTTATTTACGGTTAAGCTTCGTACGATTATCTATCACAGGGCATGAAAAGAAGGAGGATATAAATGAAAATCGCGCCAAGAGACAAAAAGGAACTCCTTCAGGCCGCACTGGGACGAATCCCCTGTGACCTGGCCGTTTCCAACGCGCAATATGTCAATCTGTTCACAGGTGAAATCTATCCCGCGAATGTATATGTGCATCAGGGCTTTGTCATCCATGTCGACGCCGCGCTCGAGCAGGACGCGCTCAAGCTTGCAAATAAGGTCGTTGACGCGCAGGGAAAATACCTGATCCCCGGTTTTATCGACGCGCATATCCACATCGAAAGCTCCATGCTCACTCCCCGCAATTTTGCCCGCGCGGCGGTGCCCCGCGGTACGACAACCGTCGTTACCGACCCGCATGAAATTGCCAACGTATACGGGGAGGAAGCTGTCGTGTATATGCACGACAGCGGCAGCGACCTGCCGATGCGCCAGTATATCAATATCCCCTCCTGTGTTCCCGCCGTGCCCGGCCTTGAAACCGCCGGCGCCGTGCTCGACGCGCAGGCGGTCAACCGTCTGGCCAAGCTTCCCAATGTGGTCGGGCTTGCGGAGGTCATGGATTTTATCGGCGTGATCGAATATGACAAGCGAATCACCGATATTATCCGCGTCGCCGAGGAAAACGGGCTGTATCTGCAGGGTCATCTGCCCGTGTCCGACCCCCGGACGATCTCCGCGTATCTCATCGGCGGGCCGAACACCTGTCATGAAACGAGATCCGCGCTGGAAGCTGTCAACAAAATGCGCGCGGGCATCACTGTGGACGCGCGGCAAAGCTCCATCACACATAACGTCGCCGATATCTGGTCGGGCGTAAAGGATTTTAAATTTCACGACACGCTTTGCCTGTGTACCGACGACCGTGAAGCCGACGACATCCTGTATGTAGGCCACATGGACGAAGTCGTCCGTCAGGCTGTGAAGAGCGGCATGAGCGGGGTGGAAGCGGTCAAGTGCGCGACGCTCAACACGGCGCGTGAAATCCACGCGGAGAATCTTGGTGCCGTTGCCGCGGGATATGTGGCCGATATGCTGCTTGTTGAGGATCTGGTCGACTTCAAGGTCGACTCGGTCTTTTTCGGCGGCGAGCTGGTCGCAAAAGGCGGCAGGCTACAGTGCGACATCCCCGAAAAAACCTTCCCCATCGAAAACCGAAACTCCATGAATGTCCCGATTCTTACGCTTGCGGACTTTACTCTTAAATCCCCGTCTGCGGGAAACACGGTTGCGGTGAACGTGCTCGTCTATACCTCAGATGAGCTTGCCATGACTACCTCCGCCACGGAGCGGATTCCGGTCATAAGCGGCGCGGTGGACATTTCCGGCGATCCCGATTTGTGCTATGCGATGATCATCAACCGCTACGGAACCGGCTCGGTTACCTTCGGGCTGGTTCGCAATTTTGGCCTAAAAAGGGGCGCAAACGGCTCGACCGTCTCGCACGACTGCCACAATCTCTCCATCGTTTTCAGGGATGCAGCGTCGGGTTACGCAGTATATCAGGCGCTGGCCGCCTGCGGCGGCGGAATGGCCTGCGCCGAGGACGGACATATCACGCAGGTGCTTGAGCTGCCCGTGGGCGGCCTGATGACAAATAAGCGTGCCGAGGTGCTTGCCCAAACGTCTACCGCCATGAAGAAAGCGCTCAACGGGTTGGGTCTGCCGCAGAAAAACCCGCTGCTGCGCATCGCGACGATGGCGCTGCCGGTCATCCCCGCCGTCAAGTTCAGCGATTTGGGGCTGGTGGATGTGATGAATCAGAAGCTTATGCCCATTTTTCCCGGGCAGGCGTAATCCGCTTTTCGGCCCTGCCCAATAAACAGTAAAAAAACAAACCGCCTTTACGGCGGTTTGTTTTTTGCTTATATTTACTCGTCCCGGGCATACGGCGCGTGCAGATGCCGGTCAGGACAGGCGCGAGCGAAAATCCGCATAACCGAAGCGCTTAATTATCCGGAGGCCTTCCGATTCGGAATAAAGCGCGATCGACGGCAGGTTCACGCCGTTAAAGGTATTGTTTTTGACCATGGAATAGTGCGCCATGTCGCAGAACACCAGCCGGTCGCCGGGCATAAGCGGCTGAGGAAAGGAATAATCCCCGATCACGTCTCCCGAAAGGCAGGTGTGACCGCCCAGCCTGTAGGTATGCGCATATTCGTCGGGCTTTCCCGCGCCGATGATTTCCGGCCGATAGGGCACCTCCAGCACGTCGGGCATATGACAGGCCGCCGAGGTGTCAAGAATGGCCAGCTGCATTCCGTTTTCCACGATATCGAGCACGCGCGCGACCAGAAAGCCGGTATTGAGCGCCACGGCCTCCCCCGGCTCGAGATAGATGTCCACGCCGTATTTTTCCTTTAAAAACAGGATGGTGCGCACAAGTGTGTCTATGTCATAATCCGGCCGGGTGATGTGATGCCCGCCGCCCAGATTGAGCCACTTCATATTCCGGATATAGGACCCGAATTTTTCGTCTACGACCTTGACGGTGCGCTCGAGCGTGTCCGAGTTCTGCTCGCACATCGTGTGGAAATGAAGCCCGTCGATGCCGTCGAGCAAGTCCGGGCGGAAGTTTGCCAGCGTCACGCCCATCCTCGAATTGCGGTAGCACGGGTCATACATGGGCATTTTAAGCTCCGAATACTCCGGATTGATGCGGATGCCGCACTGGATGCTTTTCGACTGCACGCCCCGCACCCGGTCCTTATATTTAAGCCACTGGCCGAAGGAATTGAACACGATGTGGTCGCAGTAAGAAAGCAGCTCGTCAAACTCCGCCTCCACATAGGCGGGCGCGTAGACGTGCACTTCCTTGCCCATTTCCTCTCGCCCGAGCCGCGCTTCAAACAGGGAGCTGGAAGTGACGCCGCTGAGGTATTTTCCCACCAGCGGATAGGCCGCAAACATGGAAAAGCCCTTTTGGGCAAGCAGGATCCGGCAGCCCGTGCGCCGCTGCACGGAGTCCAGGATTTGCAGGTTTTTTTCAAGGAGCCCCTCGTCGACGACATAGCAGGGCGTCGGCAGTGCGGAAAAATCTATGCTCATATTTATAATCCTCAGTCGACCAAATCCGGCGAGAAGCTCTCCTGCCACGGCAGGCCGAATTTACTCAGCGCGTCCATAAACGGATCGGGATCAAACTCCTCGACGTTATATACGCCCGGCTTTTTCCACTTGCCGGTCAAAACCATCATCGCGCCGATCATCGCGGGCACGCCGGTCGTATAGGAAATGGCCTGCGAGCCGACCTCGGCATAGCACTCCTCGTGGACGCAGACGTTGTAAACATAGTACGTTTTGGGCTTCCCGTCCTTGACGCCCTGCATAATGCAGCCAATGTTGGTTTTGCCTTTTGTGCGGGAGCCGAGCGACGCCGGGTCCGGCAGTACGGCCTTTAAAAACTGTAGCGGCACGATTTTCCGTCCTTCATAGTCAATGGGCACGATAGAGGTCATGCCGACGTTTTCCAGTACGCGCAGATGGGTCAGATAATTTTGGGAAAACGTCATCCAGAACCGGATGCGCTTGATGCCCTTGATATTGAGCGCCAGTGATTCCATTTCCTCGTGGTGCAGCAGATAGATATCCTTCGGGCCGATTTCCGGAAGGTCATAGACGCTCTTTATCGACATCGGCTCGGTCTCGATGAATTTACCGTTTTCAAAGTAGCTTCCCTTGGCCGTGATCTCGCGGATGTTGATTTCGGGGTTAAAGTTTGTGGCAAAGGGATAGCCGTGGTCGCCGGCATTGGCGTCGACGATATCGATCATATGGATCTCGTCAAAATAATGCTTCTGGGCGTAGGCGCAGAAAACGCCGGTGACGCCGGGGTCAAAGCCGCTGCCTAAAAGCGCGGTGATTCCCGCCTTTTCAAACCGTTCCCTGTAATCCCACTGCCATTTGTACTCAAATTTCGCCGTGTCGACCGGCTCGTAGTTTGCCGTGTCGACATAATCGACCTTTGTTTTCAGGCAGGCGTCCATAATGGTCAGATCCTGATACGGAAGCGCGACGTTGATGACGATGTCCGGCTTAAAGCGCTCAATGAGCTTTACGAGCATGTCGGTATCGTCCGCATCCACCTGCGCGGTCTGAATTTTCGTGCGCCCGCCGTCGAGCTTTGCCTTGAGCGCGTCGCATTTGGAAAGCGTTCGGCTGGCAATACAGATTTCCTCAAAAACATCCGGGTTCTGGCAGCATTTATGCACAACAACGCCGGCAACGCCGCCGGCACCAATAATCAACGCTTTTCCCATGTAAATAACCTCCAAATTGCATTCGTCCATTAATAAAAACATTATATAGAAAAGCTGTGAATAATCAAGAAAAATCTCATCCCACCCCGCCCACGGTTCACTTTCTCCGGCCGTCCGATCACGTGAAAAACGCGAGTTCTCCGTGGGTGCATTCGCTCGTGTGCGCATTACGCTGTTTTTCACGCCATGCCGTCAGGTATAACCGGCACGAAAGCCGTCTCCCGGTCAGACACCTCAACAAACCTGCCGCGGCGTCTTGACTTTACGCCTGACCTGTTGTATTCTGATATTAGTAATTTAGTAAATTACTAATATACATGCATGGAGATTTTTATATGAAGATACCCACTACACTAAAGCACAAACCGGTCATCGTATCGGAAAACTACGAAAACGTAGATGGAAGAACCGCCTACCATTCCGACGCCAAAGGGCTTTCGCTTGGTCTGGCGCAATGGAACGATCGGGGAAAGGTCGATATTTCCGCAAAGGTGTGGCGTCACACGGGTGAAAAGTGGTCGCGCCAGTCCGAGGAGCTGCCGCTTCACCGGGTCATTGATCTGGCGATTCTGGTGTGCAGGGCAAGGCAGTACTTCAGCGACGCGTATCGCTACGAAAAACTGTACGACCCGCAAAACACAACGATCGACCGCATCGGCCTGCAGGGCGACGCCATGACAGTTTCCGTCTGCACGGACAACCCCATGCTCGACGAGGACATCAAGCTGTTTTCCTCCGTTTTAAGCGCCGACGACGAACTCATCGGGGAGCGCCTGGCCACCCTTTCGCGCATACTCAAGGAAATGGGGTACTGAGAGGTGGAAAAGCAAAGTAAAAAAGACCGGCTCGCGCAGTATAAGCAGCGCACGATCACGGGCGGCGTCGCTGCCGTCAAAAATACCGCAAACGGAAAAATTCTTTTGATTTCCGCTGTGGATCTGCATGGCTGCCGCAACCGCTTTGAGTTTTCGCAGAAAATGGGCGGCTGTATGCACATGCAGTTGCAGGATGACTGGAAGAAATACGGCACAGAGGTCTTTTCCTTCGAGGTGCTCGAGCAGCTGGAAAAAAAGGATACGCAGACCGCGGAGGAGTTCAGCGACGATATTAAAACGCTGGAGCAGCTTTGGCGTGAAAAGCTCGCTTCGGACAGGCTGTACTGACAGGGGGAATCATCATGCTTACAATTGAACGTTTTTTGGATGAAGAGGGCAAAATATCGCAGCTTCCTTCAAAAAAAGAACCCAGATACGCGGTGCTGACTTATCTTGCCGACAAATTTTCCGATGACCGGGAGTATACGGAAAAGGAAGTCAATGCGATCATTAACGACTGGCACACCTTCGGCGACTACTTTGTGCTCCGGCGGGAGCTTATTGAAAGCCACCTGCTTGGGCGCACGCGCGACGGCGCACGATACTGGAAGGAAAAGCAATAACCGGCTTGCGTAAAAATGCAGCAATGCGCCCGAAAAATACGCTTCTGTCATATCGTGCCTTCAGAGCTCTGCGGTCATCCGGCCGCAGAGCTCTTTTGTTTCGTTTGATTTCGCCTCGATTCGACCGGGTGACGGCGTTATTCCCCGATTTTCAGACGGCGCACCCGTAAAAAACGCTCTGTGATTCGCCTCCCCGTCAAAATCATGCTGCTTATGACAGGTAAAAATAAACTACAATTATGAAAGTTTTATTTTTTAATCTTTCATAATTATCAGTTTTTATCTAAAACCGGCCCCGCAGGCGGCGTTTTGGAAAAGTTAATACGTTTAAACTTTTGTTAAGCAGTTTTTGTGCAAAAAGGCCAAAGTTAATACGTTTTAATTCGTTAAAATATCAAAAAATACTAAAAGGTATTGCAATATTGTGAACATAATATTATAATGCAACTAACGATAAATGAATAAACGATAAATCTCTCATGCATATTTGATTCGTATTTTTAGAAGCTGGGGTGGACAATATGATTAATATCGCAAAAAGCAGACTGGCAAGCATGAATATCCAGTACAAATACTACCCGCTCAAAAAATTCCTGGATGATGCGGCAGACTGCGGACTTTCCTGTGTGGAGCTTTGGGGCGCCGCGCCCCACTTTCATTTTGAAGACCTGACCTATCGCGACATCCAGAAAGTGCGCCGCGAGATCGAGACGAGAGGGCTTACGCTTGTTTGCTATACGCCCGAGCAGTGCGTATATCCGATCAACATGGCTGCGGAAACCGAATCGGAACGCCGGCGCAGCCTGAAGTTTTTTGAGGACAGCGTGCGCGCCGCGTCCGAGCTTGGAACAGATAAAATGCTGGTCACCACCGGTTGGGGCTACTTTGATGATTCCAACCGCGAAGAAGCCTGGAAGCACGCAAGAGAGGGTATTTTCGATCTGGCCGAACTGGGTCAGGCGCACGGCGTTCAAATTGCGCTGGAGGTTCTCAGGACCGACGAGTCCAACCTCGTAAACAACCTGCCTTCGCTATCCCGTATGCTCAAGGAGCTCAGCCATCCCAACATCGGCGGTATGATCGACAACGCGCCCATGGGATTTGCCGGAGAGTCACCGGCGGACTACATAAGAGAACTGGGCGACAAGCTCATTCATGTACACTTTATCGACGGCACGCCGGGCGGACACCTTGCCTGGGGAGACGGAAACCTGCCCTGCGATCAATACTTAACGGAGCTTTCCGAGGGCGGATACAAAGGCTATCTGTCACTCGAAATTACATCAGGACGCTACATCATGGATCCGACCGCATCGGTTAAGCAAAGCGTCGATTTCCTATTTAAAAGGCTGGTATAACCGCTGCGGAATTATCGGCGGCCCGGCAGACCTCATCAGGATCCGAAGCCTGCGCGCCGCTGACTGCCCGACAAGATTTCAAAAAGGAGTCATCGACATGAAGCTGAAAAAAGAACAGATTGCAGGCGGCAATTATCATTACACGCGGCATCCTTTTTCCTATTTCGTTGAGTCCATGAAGCGCCATGACGTACATCAGATTGAAATGTACGCGGCCAGCCCCCACCTGTATGTGTACGACTACACGCCGGAGCAGGTGGTCGGCATCAAAAAGCAGCTTGACGACGCCGGGATCAAGGTCGTTTGCTATACCGCCGAGCAGTGCCTGTATCCCGTCAGCATCGCCATAGACGACCCGATCGTCAGAGAGCGCTCCATTAAGTACTATGAGCTTGCTCTTGAGCAGGCCTCCGTGCTCGAATCCCCCTATATGCAGATGATATCCGGTTCCGGCCTGCTCGGAAGCGACCCCGCAGAGGACTGGAAGCGTTCCGCGGACGCTTTTTCCCGCATCGTGAAAACGGCGGAAAAGCTGGGCATCACGATCGTGCTGGAGGCGGACAGGACGTGTACCGTCAAAAACACAAAGGACGCCAGAAAAATGATCGACGAGGTCGGCAGCCCGAGCTTCAGCGGTATGATCGATACCAACGCGGTCTATCACGCAAAAGAAGATTTTGAAACGTGCGTAAACCTGCTCGGCGCTGATCTGCGCCACCTGCATTTCATTGATATTACCCCGACCGCCGGCTGTCTGATCCCCGGCACGGGTGATCTTCCGATGGCGCAGTATCTGGACATTTTGGGGAAACATGATTTCAAAGGCTATCTGACCCCGGAGCTGTGGGGCAGCCGGTACAGTGAAATGGCAGACGAGGCCACCGCGCAAAGCTTGGAGTTTTGTTACCGGTATGTGGATTAACTGGCCGTAAAAACAGAAAGAGGGATGACCCTTGAAGCTGAAAAAAGAGCAGATCGTAGGCGCGAACTATCACTACACGCGCTACAGCTTTCAGTATTTTCTTGACTCAATGCGGCGTCTTGGTTTGCAGAAAATCGAGATGTACGCCGCCGATCCTCACCTGTATGTTGAAGACTTTACTCCGCAGATGACGCGGGACATCAAAAGAAAGCTGGATAATGCAGGCATCTCCGTGATCTGCTACACGCCCGAGCAGTGCTCCTATCCCATCAATATCGCGCTTGAGGACGACTTTGTCCGGCAGCGCTCAATCCGCTATTTTGAGCGAACCATCGAACAGGCCGAGCTGCTCGAATCCCCAAAGGTGCAGATCGTGGGCGGCCGCGGCTACTTTGACGGCAATCTTGATTTTGCATGGGAACGCGCCGCCGAATCCCTGTATAAAATCGCCGATAAGGCAAAGAGCTGCGGCATCACCCTGGTGCTTGAGGCCTCCTCCTACACGACCTCGACGGTCATCAATACCTGCGTGTCCATCGACAAAATGATAAAGGAAATCAACCTGCCCAACTTCAAGGGAATGATTGATACCAACGCCCTTTTCAAGGCCGAGGAGAATTTTGAGGAGTGCGTCCGCCTGCTGGGCGATAATCTGGTCCATATGCATTTTATCGATGCGACGCCCACGGAGTTCTGCCTCATTCCCGGCGATGGCGACCTGCCCATGGGCAACTTTATGAACATCCTGGCAAAGTACGGGTACGAAGGCTTCCTCACCCCGGAATTATGGGGTACGCGCTATGCCTGCAACCCGGAAAAGGCCATGAAAAAATGTCTGGATTTTTGCTATCAATACACAGATTGACCATTAGCCATATTGCGCATTCCCGGAATCACATGTTTTTTAAAGCAAATGCCCCGGGGCATGGCTTTGGAAATAAAAATCGACCAATCGTGAAAGGAAGAGAAGAATGAGAAAGACAAAAACGCTTGCACTGATACTTTCAGCAGGCATGCTGGTATCCCTGCTCGCAGGATGCGGCTCATCCGCAAAGCCCGCCGACAGCGCGGCACCGGATAACTCGGCCGCTCCCGCTTCCGCTGCGCCGGCGGCAAACGGCAAAGCAACCGTAAAATTCCTCCACAAATATGTCAGCGAGCCCTTCCCCGAGCTGTTCCAATCTCTTTGCGACGAGTACACGACCGCCAACCCCAATGTCACCATCAAGATTGAAACGACTACGGATGACGAAATCAAGGACAAGCTGCGCGTTCTGATGGGTTCGGGCGACATGCCTGACATCTATCAGGTGTGGTCGGGCGAATACACCAAGAAATTCATCCGCGCGGGTGCCACGCTGGATCTGACCAGCTATCTGACTAAGGATGCCACGTGGAAGGATTCCTTTATCCCCGCCGCTATGAAATCCTTTACCTACGATGATAAAAACTGGGGCATACCGACCCGCTTTGACGCAGAGCTGTTTGTTTACAACAAAGATCTGTTTGCAAAGGCCGGTATCACCGAAACACCCAAGACCTTTGATGACCTGCTGGCCGACTGCGAAAAGCTGAAAGCCGCCGGCACCACTCCGTTTGCCTTCGGCAACGGCATGGTTTGGGATGCACCGCACTGGTACGGCGCGCTGTGGGGCAAAACCGTACCTGAAAAAATTCTGCAGGGTCAGGATTATGAAGTAACCACCGTCAAAATCGACGATCCCGGTTATGTTCAGGGCCTTGAATATTTCAAAAAACTGCAGCCCTATTTCTCAGCAAATGTCGGCTCCACCGACCACGACATGTTCCTGCAGAACCTGTATGCGGGAAAAGGCGCGATCTCCTTTGTCGAACTGCTTGAGTTCCAGACCATTTATGGGAACATGGGCGACAACTTCGGCTGGTTCCCGATGCCCGACATCACCGGCGCGGCCGGCGATCAGGACAGGATCCACGGCGGCCCCGAGGGCCTGTGCGCATCCGGCTATACTGCCAATCCGGACGTAACGGTCGATGTCCTCAAGTACCTGACAAGCCCGGATGCTGAAAAGAAAAAGGCCGCCGCGGGCCACACCTCCAGCTCAATCGGAGCCATGACCACGGAAAACTTCTGCCCGCAGATTCTTGAAGCCATGGACTGGGTGCTCAAGGATACCTCCGGAATGATCGAATGGAGTGACTGCGGTTATGAGGCCAGAATCGTTGAGATTCTGCTCAAAAACGGACAGGACTTTATCGATGACAGAATTACGGCTGAAGATTACATCGGAAAAATGCAGACCGCTGCCACCGCCGTAAGAGAAGAGTACGCAAAAAAGAGCTAATCTCCGCAACGAATCAGGTCGCATCGGCTGGGCGTACTGGCGCCCAGCCGATGTTCCTTGAGAAAAATCTTGTGTCAAAGGAGGAATACCGTTTTGCGTACAAAAAAAATAACGCCCTTCTTATATATTTTTCCGGCGTTTATTCTTCTGATTGTTTTTGTTTACATTCCTATTATTCTTAACTTTTTCTGGAGCCTGTATCAGTGGAACGCATTCACCCCCGGTATGGACTGGGTTGGACTTGACTATTATACCAGACTGTTCGCCGACGAAAACTTCTGGATCGCGCTGAAAAACAACTCGTTATACGCAGGTATTTCTTTAGTCGGTCAGGTGGGCTTTGGGCTTGTCATCGCAGCAATCCTTGAAAGTCCTTTTATGCGAAAGTTTTCAGGCTTTTTCAGAACGACCTTTTTTATTCCGTCGATTATGTCCATGACGGTTGTCGGTCTGTTGTTTTACCTGTTTTATAACCCAAACGTAGGCCCTTTCAACATGATTGTCAACAAGCTGACCGGTATGGACACCACGAACCTTGACATTCTGGGCAGGCCAGAATCGGCAATTTTCGGTGTCATCGCGGTTTCTCAGTGGATGTGGTTTGGCTATATGGCCATGCTGCTGATTATCGGCATTCAGAAAATACCGGAAGAACTCAACGAAGCGGCCTA
The DNA here is from genome assembly GCA_963678505.2 of Oscillospiraceae bacterium. Taxonomy (GTDB): domain Bacteria; phylum Bacillota; class Clostridia; order Oscillospirales; family JAVBQB01. Next base: position 86,010 of record CAXXFP010000004.1, read on the forward strand.
TATCGATGGGGCAAGCCAGACGCAGATCTTCTGGCATGTCACCATTCCGAACATCAAGGAAATGATTCTCGTAGACACCATCGTGTGCGTGGTGGGCTCCTTCAAGCTCTTTGATGAGGTTTACATTATGACCCGGGGCGGCCCCGGTTACTCCTCCGAGGTATTGTCCGGCTACCTGTACAAGGCGGCTTTTCGTCAGGATGAAATGGGATACGCCTGCACCATCGCAGTCGTTTTATTTCTCATCACCTTCTTCCTGTCGCTGATACAAATCAAGATTTCAAATTCAGGAAAGGATTAGGAGGATGAATCCATGGATAAATCAGCAAAGAAAAAGACGGTCCGTGCGCTTATCTGGATCTTTTTAATCATCCTTGCGTTTTCTATTTTCCTGCCCTTTTACTGGATGATTGTCAGCGGTTTTAAATCAAACAAGGACCTTTTTACCAACTCTTTCGGTCTCCCCGCACAGTGGGTGTTTGAAAACTTCGCCACCGCATGGCGTGTCGGCGTGGGCCGTTTTATTGTCAACAGTGTCATTGTTACCGTTATATCCACGCTTCTGACGCTGGCGCTGAGCGCCGCCTGCGCGTTCGGCCTGAGCCGGTTTCAGTTTAAGGGACGCGAGACGCTTTTTATCATCGTATTGGCAGGGCTTTTGCTCGCGCCGCAGGTTGCGATCGTCCCGCTTTATAAAATTCTGAGCATGATGGGCATTTACAACACCTATCTGGCAATGATCATCCCATATGTCGCGTTCAGGATCCCCTTTTCGGTTTTTCTCATCCGCGCGTATCTGCTGGACTTCCCAAAGGATATTGAAGAGGCCGCCATCATCGACGGATGCTCCTCTTTCCGTATTTTCACCAGCATCACGCTGCCCGTTTCCAAGCCTATTCTGGCCTCCTGTGCGCTGCTGGCAGTCATGTCCTTCTGGAACGAATTTATGATGGCAATGATCTTCACCTCAGATAACAGCATCCGCACCATCCCGCTTGGTCTGGCAACACTTAAAGGCACCCTGCAAACAAACTGGGGCGCTTTGATTGCCGGCCTTGTCATTTCCGCAATTCCCGTAATCGCGTTGTTTATCGCATTTCAGAAGCAGTTTGTCCGCGGTCTGACCGCAGGCGGCGTCAAGGGCTAAAACTATAAATTAATAATGAGGTACATTATGAAACTATCATTCCTGTCCATGGCCTACCACAGGCATAGCCTGGATAAGGCTTTTTCCGAGGCAGAAAGGCTGAAAATGGACGGCATTGAGGTGTGGGGCGGGCGGCCGCATGCCTATGTGTACGACTGTGACGACAAAATGATCGCCCACATAAACCGGATGTCAAAGGATACCGGCGTAAAAGTTTGCGCATACACTCCGGAAAACTGCGTATATCCATACAGTCTGTGCTCTCAGTCTGAAAAGGAACGCCGGGAAACGGTGGAATATTACAAGCTTTCTCTGGACGTGGCCGCGCAGATCGGCGCGCAGCTGATCCAGATCACACCGGGCGACCCGGGGTATGACGGCAATGAGGCCGACGACTGGAAGCACCTGTGCGAAACCCTCAGCGAGGTCTGCGCGCATGCGGAAAAGGTCGGCGTCGACGTGGTCATGGAGTCTCTCTCCCCCTATGAAAGTCTGATTGTGACGACGGCGGATGATTTGCAGCGTCTTATCAAGGACGTCCCCTCTCCCCGCATGTACGGCATGATGGATATGGTAAATCCTTTTATCATGCACGAAGCTTTTTCAAATTATTTTGATAAGCTGGGCGACAGGATGGGACATATCCATCTGACCGACAGCGACGGCTCAAGCCATTCCCATGTCATGGTCGGAGACGGAATCATTCCGATGGAACAGGTTTTCAATCTGATCGAACGCCGCAAATACGACCGTTTTTGCAGTATTGAGCTTGGCGAATGCTCCCACAGAGGAGACACTGAAATGTTCATGGAGCTTTCCGTGAAAAGGATCCGTGAAATCATGAAAAGCTGCGGCATCCGGTAAACCGTCACCCGGCCAGCCGCCGCGGCGGATTTGATGCTTTTTTTTCAGGGCTGATCGGGCTTAAAATCCAAACATAGCATAAGGCGGCGCGTATATCGGACTTGACTCCGGAATACGCGCCGCCTTTTGTAAAGTTTTATTGCATTTCGGGTTCAAATTTTGTATGATAAGAAAGGCATTCGGCTGTTTGGGTATGCCGAAAAATACATATGCCTGCAACCCCGCGCAGCCGGTCCATACCGTGCTTTTTCATATCCGCTCAGCAAATGAAAAATGCTTCCTCCGCAATGAAATGATCGCGTTTTTGAATTGTTCAGGTGCAGGGTTAACCCAGCAAATCCATTACCCCCCTTGTGCCCTGACATAAACGCTGATCGGCGTTACTGTTCATTGAGGCATTAAAGAATGCAGGCATAAGTTCCGGGGTTTATGCCTGTGGCGCGGCTAAACCGCTGATAAATCGCAAAGCGATTTATCAGCGGACATGATTTATCTTTTTTCGCCGTATCCTTGACTGAATAGACGCGGCTTCTTTATGGGTACCGCGCCGTATTCCATCATCGACAGGAGGTATTGCCCGTGGCTGTAAGTATATTGGATGTTGCAAATAAGTGTGGCTTGTCAACGGTTACCGTATCGCGGGTTATCAATGGCTCCGGACATGTGAAAGAGTTAAACCGCATAAAGGTTCTTAAGGTGATTGAAGAGCTTGGCTATACGCCCAACGCCGCCGCCAGAAGCCTTGTCATGGGGCGGACGGGACTGATTGGCGTTGTTATGTCAACCCTTACAAACGCGTACAGCAATCGCGTCATCCTTACGCTGAAAAATCAGCTGCTGAAAAGAGGCTATCTGATTTCTCTTTTCCTGTATGAAGACATCACGATGGAAAACGCCAATAAATATATACTCGACGAGCAGCGCGTGGACGGGTATTTTGTGATCACGCCCGGTGTGGAAACCACTGCGGTGGAAAAACTGAACCGGTACCGCCAGCCTGTGGTCGTTCTGGACAGGCAGATGGAGCATGTTTCGTCCGCGTTTATCGACGTGGATGATTACATGGGCGGCGTATTGGCCGCCGAGCATCTTCTCTCGCTGGGCCACCGGAAAATAGGTTATATCGACGGCCCGGATATGATCTGCTGCCACGCAAGAAAAGCCGGACTTTGCGAGACCCTTCAAAAGGAGGGGCTTACTCTTTATGCGCAGGCGGGCGGAGACCTGTATGATTATTCCGTGGGATACAGCGCGGTTAAAAACTGGTTTGAGAAAAAAATTGTTCCCACCGCCATATTCTCCTGCTGCGATTCCGTGGCCACCGGCGCAATCGAAGCGCTGCTTCGCCGCGGCTATCGTGTTCCGGAGGATGTGTCCGTGGTCGGTTATGACAATATCCCGCTGTTTCGTGATTACGAGATCAAGCTGACCACAATCGAGCAGCCGGTCGATGAGCTGTGCGCCTGCGCGGTCGACATGATGCTGTGTCTGCTGCAGGGAAAACCGCTGGAAAATGACGCCATCAAACTGCTGCCCCGTCTGGTTTCCGGAAACTCGACGGCTCCCTGCCCCGCCGGGCGGTAATCCGGTATCGAATAAAGCTCTCATAAACGGCAGGCGTCTGAAGCATGCCGCGCCAAGCCTTGAAGACATAGGACTCTCTGTATGAGAATTTTATGTTCATGTTCATAACGTTTCCATACCAATTTGCATTCTTTTCAGCTTTTCCGGGGATGCGAAGTGTTCTTAAATTCCGCTTTAAAAGGATTATAATAGGGTTCAACGCAATTATAATAGGTTTAACCCCCATTCATGTGTTCCCACTCAGCAAAATCCGAAAAATATGCACAATTGGTACAATGCAATTGACAACATATCTATATAAGTTTATAATTCAACCGTATATTGCCATGTCGTGCCGGGTGGGTGGCTGCGGCATGGCCGCCGCCGAGACTGAAACACAAATCTTGACGGAAATTTGAAAGGGGTAGAAATAGTGAAACGTTTAAAAATTGCACTGGCGCTGATCCTTATGCTTTCTATGGTTACCGGCTGCAACAGCGCAACGACAGCGACACCTGCGCAATCCGGCGATCCCGAATCCGGTACCGGTCAGAAAATATTCAAGGTTGGCCGTATGACCGAGCTGTTCGACATGGACTCCAGCATCGCAACCGAGTCCGATTGTCTGGATCTTCTTTCCGTGTTGATAGAGCCCCTGTTCATCACCGGTAAGGACGGCACGCCTGCCGCCGCAATGGCAAAGAGCTACGAGATGAGTGAGGATGGTAAACAGTATACCTTCCACATTCAGCCGACAGCCAACTGGACAAACGGCGATCCTGTAACGGCAAATGACTTTGTCTTTGCATGGAGGCGTCTGGTGGATCCCGCAATTGCGTCCGAATACAGCTTCATGATGGAAGTTGCGGCCGTTAAAAACGCCACCCCCATCATCGGCGGCGAGATGACTACCGATCAGCTGGGCGTGAGCGCCAAGGACGACAAGACCCTCGTAGTCGAGCTTGACCGCCCGGTTCCCTTCTTCCTAAACCTAATGGCTTTCCCGAGCTTCTGCCCCATCAACCAGAAGTACTGTGAAGAAAAGGGCGCCCAGTACGCGCTGGGAGCGGACAATCTGCTTTGCTGCGGACCGTTTACCATGAGCGCGTGGGAAGTCGGCGGCACCACTTACAGCATCAAAAAGAACCCCACCTATTATAATGCATCCGCAGTCGCGCTGGATGGTATTGATTTTCAGATTATCAAGGACAACCAGCAGACCATGCTCGCTTATGAAAACGGACAGCTGGACTATGTAAGGCTTTCCGGCGAGCTGATTACCAAGTATCAGAAGGATCCCGGCTTCGTGGCTATCGAAGAAGGCTTCCTGTGGTACTTATCCCCCAACGTCAATCCCAAATCCCCGGAATACAGCTGCGGACTTGAAAACCAGAACCTAAGACGGGCCATCGCGCTTTCCTTTGACAAGGATGCCATCTGCAACAAAATACTGAAGGATGGCTCGATCCCCGCAAACTTCGCCATACCGAAGAAACTGGCCATCGGACCCGACGGCAAAGACTTCCGTGATACGACCGGCACATACCTCGAGACCGATAAGGCCAAGGCCAAGGAATATTGGGAGCTTGCCAAGAAGGAGCTGGGTGTCTCAACGGTCACCATCGAGCTGCTCTTTGACGATTCCGATTCCACCCCGCTGGTCGCGCAGTACCTCCAGAGCGAGATTGAAAACAACCTGCCCGGCGTATCCATCACACTTAAATCCCAGCCCAAGAAGAGCCGTACCGAGCTTATGCAAAATCGTGAGTATCAGCTTGGCCTCACCCGCTGGGGTCCCGACTACGCCGATCCTATGACCTACCTTGATATGTGGGTCACGGGTTCCACCTACAATTACGGCGAGTGGAGCAATGCCGACTATGACTCTTTGATAGAGAAATCCACCACCGGTGAATTCTCCACCGATCCCACAAAGCGCTGGGAGGCTCTTAAGCAGGCCGAGAAGCTGGTTATGGACGATGTAGCCATCATCCCCGTATACCAGAAGGGCTCCGCCTGCATGGTGCGCCCGGGCGTTACCGGCATGACATTCTTCCCCGTTGGCGTGGGTACTGTTTATAGTTACGTAGATATCCAGGCAGCAAAATAACCAGACGAATGGCGGCCATGGCATTTGCTGCTGTGGCCGCCATCTTTTTTTTCGGAAGGAATGGTAACCAATTATGGTTAGATATATTGCAAAACGGCTGCTTATGTCCGCTATCACCATACTGATAATCCTGTCGATCCTGTTTTTGATGCTGCATAGTATGCCCGGCAGTCCGTTCAATGATGAAAAGATCACGGCGATCCAGCATGCTGCGCTCAATGCCAAGTATGGTCTGGATAAGCCATTGCCGGTACAATTCTTCAATTATATGAAGGCAATGCTCTCAGGCGATTTCGGCGTGTCCTATGTAATACAAAAAAATATGCCGATTACCGCTCTCTTGAAGGTTCGCGTCCCCGTTTCCCTGCAGATAGGCTTTCAGGCCGTCGTGCTTGGCAGCTTGATCGGCCTGATTATGGGAATCATAGCCGCGCTGAAGCGAAATACCTTCGCGGACAGCCTTGCAACCTTCATTTCTGTCGTCGGAGTGTCCTTCCCCTCGTACGTGTTTGCATTGGCAATGTCCTATTTTCTTGGATTCAAGCTGGGGATACTTCCCCTTTTGTATACGCATGCCGAACCGATCCGGTCCACAATCATGCCAACGATATCACTGTGCATGTTTTCAATGGCTACCGTTGCCAGATTCGCGCGAACCGAAATGGTAGAGGTATTGGGAAGCGACTACATGATGCTTGCCGACTCGAAGGGAATCAGTGCATTTCGCCTGATCGGCGTGCACGGTTTGAGAAACGCGCTCATCCCCATCGTTACGGTGCTCGCGCCGCTGACCGTAGAACTGATGTCGGGCAGTCTTGTTGTGGAGCAGATTTTTTCCATACCCGGCATCGGCAGTCTCCTTGTAACCGCAATTCAGTTTAACGACTATAACGTTGTAATGGCAGCTATATTCCTGTACAGTATCATGTTTATCGGTGTGATGCTCGTCGTTGATATCCTTTACGGCATCATCGATCCGCGCATACGCCTGACAAAGGAGGCTTCATAATGAGTGCTTCAGTAGATTCCGTTGTTGAAGCAACGAATTTGCAGGCATCGGATTTTAAACCGGCTGATCAGCATCAACTGCACATCGATGCCACCTACTCCAGCCAAAACTTCTGGAAAGACGCGCTGTCGCGCTTTAAGAAGAACAAGGGCGCTGTGTTCGGACTGTTCATGATCGTTTTTATCGTGTTTTTTGCGCTGCTTGGGCCGACTTTATGCGGATACAATTACCGTACGCAGGATCTTTCGCAAATGACTCTTCCGCCGCATGTGAAGGGTCTGGAAGCGCTTGGACTGTTTAGTGGAAAGTATGAAGGCGTTGATGTGTATGCCGAGCGTGGGTTTGATAATATAAATCATATCTTCGGCACCGATACACTGGGGCGCGACCTGTTTGCACGCACATGGACAGGCACCCGCATTTCTCTTTATGTTGCTCTGCTTGCGATCCTGATCGACACCATAATCGGAATGAGCTACGGCCTTGTGTCGGGTTATTTCGGAGGTGCGGTGGACATGGTGATGCAGAGAATTGTTGAGATACTCAGCACCATCCCCACAACCGTGATCGTAACGCTGCTCATCGTGGTGCTAAAGCCGGGGCTTACCAGCATTACCATCGCGCTGGTCATAACCGAATGGATCGGTATGAGCCGCGTGGCTCGCGCGCAGATGCTCAAGCTCAAGGAGCAGGAGTTCGTACTGGCTTCCAAAACACTCGGTGCGAGCAACTTTGCCGTAATTTTCAAAGATATATTGCCCAACGTGTTTGGGCAGATCATCGTAATGTGCATGTTCACGATCCCCAACGCGATCTTTACAGAGGCCTTTCTCGCCTTCATTGGTCTTGGCATCCCAGCGCCTCTGGCAAGCCTCGGTTCACTCATCAGCGACGGCTTCAAGAGCATGACGATGTATCCTTTTATGGTGCTGTTCCCGGTCATCGTGCTCGCGCTGCTGATGCTCAGCTTCAATCTGCTGGCCGACGGGCTCAGGGACGCCTTCGATCCCAAGATGAAGGAGATGTGAGCCATGAGAGAAAAGATTCTTACCGCACGCGATCTTGCCGTATCATTTAAAACCGGCAACGGAATGGTGCGCGCCATCCGCGGTGTGGATTTGGACCTGTATAAGGGTGAAACGCTTGCCATCGTCGGAGAATCCGGCAGCGGCAAAAGCGTCACGGTCAAGGCCATTATGGGTATTACAAGCAGCAATCAGACGCTTGACTCGGGATCCATTCTGTTTCGCTACGAGGAGCACGGAAAAACAGTCGAAAAGGACCTTGTCAAGTTCTCCAAAAACGAGATGCGCCAGCACATCAACGGTACGCGCATTGCCATGGTTTTTCAGGATCCGATGACCAGCCTGGACCCCACGATGACAGTTGGTATGCAGCTGATGGAAGGCGTCATGCATCATCTGCACTATACCAAGGCGCAGGCGCGCAAACGTGCCATAGAGCTTCTTGAAATGGTCGGCATATCCGACCCCGAAAAGCGCATGAAAAACCATCCGCATCAGCTTTCCGGCGGTATGCGTCAGCGCGTGGTCATCGCCATAGCGCTCTCCTGCAATCCGGACGTGCTGATATGCGACGAGCCCACAACCGCGCTTGATGTGACAATACAGGCCAAAATCCTTGAACTGATAAAGGATATTCAGAAGAAACTGGGCATTTCGGTCATATACATCACGCATGACCTTGGCGTCGTTGCCACGGTGGCAGATTATGTGGCGGTCATGTATGCCGGCCGGATCGTGGAAAAAGGGACTGTCGACGACATTTTCTATGATCCGCATCATCCGTATACCTGGGGTTTGCTTTCCAGCATGCCCGACATCTCAATCACAGACAGTGAAAAGCTGTATACTATCCCCGGTTCTCCGCCTAACCTGATCGGGGAAATCGTGGGCGACCCCTTTTCCCCCCGTAACGCGTATGCGCTGGAAGCGGACTTCAAGGCAGAGCCGCCGATGTTCCGTATCAGCGACACGCACTGCGCCGCGACATGGCTGCTTGATGAGAGAGCGCCTAAAATGGAAATGCCGCAATCGCTCAAAACCCGTATCACAAAAATGCTCAAGGAGGTGGACGACCGTGGCTGAGGAACATCTTTTGGTCGTTAAAGACCTCAAACAATATTTCCGTATCAACAAGAAATTCACTGTGAAGGCTGTCGATGGCGTATCGTTTCATATCGACGCGGGCGAAACATACGGGCTTGTCGGTGAATCCGGAAGTGGAAAATCCACCATCGGGCGCAGCATCATACGTCTGTACGAGCCCACCTCCGGCAACGTAACCTTTGAGGGCGTTGATATTTCCGGCAAGCTGGAGGACGCGCAGACAAGGCATCTGCGCACCAAAATGCAGATGATCTTTCAGGACCCGATGGCCTGTCTGAATCCGCGCAAAAAAGTACGGGACATTATCGCGCAGGGTCTGGATATACACCATCTGTACAGCTCTTCTGAGGAGCGCGACGAAAAGGTGTATCGCATCATGGAAAAGATGGGGCTTTCCCGTGAGCATGTCAACCGTTATCCCCATCAGTTTTCAGGCGGCCAGCGCCAGCGTATAGGCATAGCAAGGGCGCTTGTGATGGAGCCGCGTCTGGTCATTGCGGACGAGCCGATCTCCGCGCTCGACGTTTCCATACAGGCGCAGGTGGTCAACCTGATGCGAGATATCCAAAAGGAGCTGGGCGCGGCATATTTGTTTATCGCGCACGATCTTTCAATGGTAAAATACATATCCGACCGCATCGGCGTGCTGCATCTTGGCCATCTGGTGGAAACCGGAACGCGGCATGATATTTTCGAAAATCCGCTGCATCCGTATACGCAGAGTCTGCTCTCCGCCATACCGCATGCAAATCCCAAAAAAGAAAAGACCCGCGTGACGCTCAGCTATAACTATGCGACCAGTGGTATAGACTATACCAAGGGCGCTATACGTCAGGTCACAGACACACATACACTGCTTGCCACAGATGAGGAACTGGCGAGCTGGACTTCAAAGTAAGGATCATCTGGTTTTTTATTGTTTATCGCGAGAGCGCAGCCAATGGCTGCGCTCTCCTCTTTTTTGTCCGATTTACACGCCCGCGCGTTATGTTTTTTCCTCAATGATACGAAGATTGTTTATCAGCCGCTCGTCGTCCGGTTTTTTGGCGAGCGCAGCCTTTGCATGTGTGAGCGATCGGTCGTACATGCCCAGCCAGTAGCAGGCAAGGGCGCACAGGTCATCGGGCGTGTGATCCCAGGCATACCCCATATTTACGTAAACGGGCGATTTTTTGCTGATTTTCAGCGCCTCATTTGTCATAAAAAACACCTTTGGCCAATCGGAAAGCTCATGGGCCATGCGCGCGCACTCCACATAAGGCTCGCGCAGGTGCGGTGCCTCGGCAATGGCGCGGTAGTACCACGCATAAGCCTCCTGCGTCCTTGAAAGCTTGCGGCAGGCGTGCGCAAGCCACCGCATGGAAGCACACCGTTCCTCCCTCCATGTGGCGGTTTTCAGCAGCAAATGTCGGGTAAGCTCTCTGATACATTGTTCCCACATACCCCGGTACATGTATTCCCGCCCCAGGTAATATGCCATGCGGTCGTTTTCCGGCTCCTCCATTACCGCCTGCTCCAGCAGCGCCAGATAGGAGCTGCGCGGTTTGGCAGCGTCCGGATAATGGTTGAGCACCATCCCTTTTATATACACGGTTTTTTCCGGCTGGGCGCCGGAATATTCCAGGCATTCATGCACGGGGCAGACCCATCTGTAGCCCTGCCTTGCGTGTACCTTGAAATAGGTAAACTGCACGTCCGGAGTCCCGTCGGCTTTCAGGCTCCAGTTAAAGAGATATCTCCCTGCTTTTACATCCGGTTTCCATGCGCTTTCCAGCTTTTCCCGCCAACCCTTGTCAAATACCTCGTCAAGGTCGGTGCACACGCAAATATCGGTATCCTCCGGCACATGGTCAAGCGACCGGTTGCGCGCCGTGTCGAACCGCCATGGATTGATTTCCTCCGAAAAGACCACAGCCCCCCGCGCACGCAGTCTTTGCACGGTTTCGTCGCCGGACCCCGTGTCCGTCACCACGACCGTATCAGCCTCGTTCATGGAGTCCATCCATCGGTCGGCAAACGCTTCCTCATTTTTACAGATCGCATAGACGCAAACTTTATACCGATTCAAACCTCTGCCTCCAATACCCCTGCGTAATATCAACAAATTCAAAACACTGATGCGGCCTGTCACGCATTTTTTCACCTGCTGACCGCAGTCTGAAATAGTCGCGAATGCTGCGGGCGGCATAAAGATGGTCCTCTATGCCGCCCGCGCAGCTTTCGCCGCATTCAAATTATTGCAATATTATCAGCCCAACAAAATCAAGGTGATCTGCGCCCCCACACTCGGGGAAACATCCATGGTGAAAGAAAAAGCGGAATTGTTTCGCAGCGTAATCTCGTCGCCGCTGTTTAGCAGCAGGATCACTGTTCCCGAGATCTCGCCCACACCCGCCAGCGCCGCGATATTGGTCGAGGCGTCAACGACGTCGTTGATGGCCAATGCAATGGCCGACTGCGCGCCAACTCTTTTCGAGACGCTGTAATCGATTTGGTAGTAACCGTCGACATCTACGGTTATCGGTGCGGTGTTTAGCGTGTGCGACACTCCGCTGAGCGGGCCGTTATGGCTAAACAGCACATCGTCTCCGCCTGCGACTGAATCGTCAACATCGGTTGTAGCGCGATGATAGACATATCCAAATGTCGTGATTCCTGGGCCTGCCGGCCCCGTGTCACCCTGCGGCCCCGTGTCGCCCTGCGGACCCGTGTCGCCTTGCGGACCTGTGTCGCCCTGCGGACCCGTGTCACCTTGCGGACCCGTATCGCCCTGCGGGCCAGTGTCACCTTGCGGGCCGGTGTCACCTTGCGGACCCGTATCGCCCTGCGGACCCGTGTCGCCTTGCGGACCTGTGTCGCCCTGCGGCCCCGTGTCGCCCTGCGGACCCGTGTCGCCCTGCGGACCTGTATCACCCTGCGGACCTGTGTCGCCCTGCGGGCCGGTGTCGCCTTGCGGACCTGTGTCGCCCTGCGGACCTGTGTCGCCCTGCTGTCCTGTGTCGCCTTGCGGACCTGTGTCGCCTTGCGGTCCTGTGTCACCTTGCGGTCCCGTGTCACCTCGCGGCCCCGTATCGCCTCGCGGCCCTGTGTCGCCCTTCGGGCCTGTGTCACCCTTTGGGCCACCTGATGGCCCTGTATCACCCTTCGGGCCCGGAGGTCCCTGAAGACCGGGACTTCCCTTCGGTCCGACCGGCCCCATTACTCCCATCGGGCCCGGAGGGCCCGGTGGGCCAGCACAGCAGCAGCAGTTACTATTAAAATCACCGTTATGATAAACGTGCATTCTGGTATGATCAACGCTGTCTCTTCCGTTTTGGCCGAAATCACTTGACAAGCGCTCACGATTTTCATTTATAGACATACTTAAGCCTCCTATATAACTGGAACCTCCAATAGCTAATAAACATAGCTCGCTCTTAACATAATATGTATAACTTCACTTTTTGCTATCTTCTACCGCAATATACGGCAAGGCTGGAGCCGGCGCGCCTGACTGTATAAAAACACACTCAGGCCGGGACTAAATGTCCCGGGCCTCCAGACGGTAGAAAAAGCTATTCGCGTGGTCGCATAAATCGTTTTTTTGGCGACATGCACGTCGAAAAAGCTCCATTGCCCGCCGTATAGACGAAAAAACCGGGGGCTACGAGCAGAAAGTCCCGGTTTTCTGCCCGATTATATGGAAGATCCCCCTATGGTGCGTGTTGGCCTTATCCACACGCAAAAAAGCCCGGGACTAAATGTCCCGGGCTTGATATACACAGCATAAATTTTACAGCACAGCGATTTACAGCTTCTACTTTCCCATCAGGGATGCCGCGTGGACTTGCCGGAAAGCCGCGAAAGCGCTTTTTATAACCGTTTTTTGCGGTGCCGGCTTACTTGCCCGCATCCGCAGTAAGCTGCCTATCTGCGTTTCGTCGGCCCCGCCTGCGGATACTTTTTATCCTTCTGCCTGCTGAAAGGATGATACGGCCGGTTCTTAACGGGCGCTTTGGGAGCAAGCACTACATCCGCCATCGCTTTCACTGCAACAAGGGGGAACGGGTGTTCCCTGACGACCGGAACTTTTTTTGAAATGAGCTTCTCAATATCCCTGAGCAGCTTTTTTTCAGGCTCGTCGCAAAAAGAAATCGCAGTTCCGCCGAGACCTGCCCGGCCTGTCCTGCCGATTCTGTGGACATAGGCCTCCGGCACTTCGGGCAGATCGTAGTTAATGACATGGGACAGCTCGTCAATGTCGATGCCGCGCGCCACAATATCCGTTGCAACCAGCACTCTTGACTGCATGGTTTTAAAGCGGTGCAGCGCGAGCTGGCGCGCCGATTGCGCTTTGTTTGCATGGATGACGTCGCATGTTATTCCCGCCAGCATAAGATCCTTTGTGATCTGATTGGCTCCATGCTTGGTTCTGGAAAAAACCAGTGCAGACACAATGGCTTCATCCTTAAGCAGGTGGATGAGCAGCTTTGTCTTATTTTTCTTATTGACAAAATAAACAGATTGCTTGATCGTATCCACGGTAGAGGATACCGGAGTAACGGCAACCTTAACGGGATCTGTCAGAATTTTGTGCGTAAGCCTCTCGATTTCCGCAGGCATCGTCGCGGAAAACAGCATCGTTTGCCTTTTTTCAGGCAGCTGCGCGACGATTCTTTCAACGTCATGCAAAAAGCCCATGTCCAGCATGCGGTCTGCTTCATCCAGCACAAAATAGCTGACATTGTGAAGATTGACAAGCTTCTGGCCGATCAGGTCAATCAATCTGCCCGGTGTCGCGACTAAAATATCCACACCGGACCTCAATGCTTGTACCTGCGGGTTTTGCGAAACTCCGCCAAAAACCACTGTGTTTCTAAGTCCCAGGAATGCGCCGTAGGTGGAAAAGCTTTTTGAAATCTGCGCGGCCAGTTCTCTGGTCGGGGTCAGGATCAATGCCCTAATCGCTCTGTTTTCTTTGGTAGTGGAGCTTTCATTATGCAAATTCTGCATAATTGGGATGGCGAAGGCGGCGGTCTTTCCCGTGCCGGTCTGCGCGCAGCCGAGCAAATCTCTATGCTCGAGCAGTGCGGGAATTGCTTCCTCCTGAATCGGGGTGGGGATCGAATACCCCTCCTTTTTCAGGGCTTTCAGAATAGGTTCAATGATATTCAGTTTTTCAAATGACATGAATCGTGTATTCTCCTTAATATTGGGTTTCAAAGCGTGTCAAAATAAACATTCTGTTTTTTCTGAGCTTATTCGCTTAGTTGTGTCTCGTGTACCAGCTGTGCAATCAGCTCTTTGACCGGTACGATTTTGTCAACCTTATGGACGTTGCTGCCGACGAAAATCACTCCCTCGTCGACATTGCCGGTGACCGCCGCAATCAGCGCTTTTGAGATGCAATAAGGCGCCACTTTGGGATTGCAGCCCGTAAGGCACTGGAAGCAGCCCTTTATTTTGTCGCCGTTTACGGCCACGTTTTTAATGAATTGATTGTTAAGCGCTCTTCCGGGCATACCCACCGGACTGTTTATGATCACAATGTCGTCTTTTTCGGCACTGACATATGCCTGTTTAAACCGTATATCGGCATCGCATTCGTCCGTAGCTACGAAGCGCGTTGCCATCTGAACACCGCCCGCGCCCGCTTTCAGACACTGCGCGATGTCTTGCCCGGTAAAAATCCCCCCTGCCGCAACAACCGGAATTGCTTGCCGATACTTCTCCCGGTACGGCGTGACGGTTTCAATGACCTCTTTTGTGATGTCCAGTACCGAAGGCCTGTCCGGGTCGTTGAGCGTTTCCACGGAAAAACCAAGATGTCCCCCCGCCTCGGTGCCTTCTACAATAATCAGGTCCGCTGTCCTGCCGTAATGCATATCCCAATATTTCAGGATAAGCTTTGCGGCCTTTGCAGAGGATACGATGGGCGCGATCCGCGTTTTAAAGTCCTTCACAAGCTCAGGAAGCCTCGTCGGAAGCCCCGCTCCGGATATGATCAGATCTATCCCCGCGTCCACCGCGGCCCTCACCTGCTCATTATAGTCCTTCATCGCTACAAGGAAATTCATGCCGATGATCCCCGTCGGCGCAAGCTGCCTTGCTTTCATGATCTCGCTTTTGATCGCGCGCAGGTTTGCTTTGAGCGTATTGGTGATAAAATCAGGTTCTCTGTATCCTATATCCACGCCGGCAATCACGCCGACGCCGCCTTCGCTGGCAACAGCCCCCGCAAGTCTGTATCCGGACACGCCGACGCCCATGCCGCCCTGTATAATCGGGATCGACGCAATTAACCCGTTCATATCGAGCTTCGGAATTTTCATGTCCACACCTCCATTCGCAAACATCTTCCACGCAAAATTCCCTGTTTCAATGCCTGATGAGCAAATCAATAACACTATCAAACCAATGCAGCTGTTGTATTTATGATTTGCTGAAATGCAAGGCTTTTACGGCATGTACCGCAAAACCTGCACGATGGATTTAAACAATTCGTTTCAAATCCGAACAGGACGTCAATCTCTGAAGCGTCAAAACACATTCGTTCCGGCACAAAAAGTCCGCAATATGCGAACTTTTGCAAATGCGACTTAAAAATCGCATTTGTTCAGTGGACATTATTTCATTAGTATACCATAAATTTTTGTATTTTTCCATCAGAATAAAACAGCGAAGCCTAAAACGACAGGATCTTCGGTTTTTTCAGCCCGAAGATCCTGTCGTTTGTCTTAATAAGAATGGTCTAAGCCGCAGCCTGCCGGAATGTCCGAAATTCAAAAACAGTCTACCTGCACAGCTCAATAATCACCTGTGTGAACAATTTCGCGCCAAAAAGCAGCTCGTCGACCACCGCAAACTCATCAGCGCCGTGCATCTTGTTGTCCGTTCCGGGCAAGGCGCAGCCAAACGCAACCCCGTTTTTGAGATTATGCACATAGGTTCCGCCGCCAATGGCGAGGCATTCTCCCTTGAGCCCGCTGTACTGCTCATAGCAGCGAAGCAGCGTCCGGACAAACGGAGTGTCCGCCGAAACATGATGCGCCGGATACATGTTCTTGTCAAATAATTGAAGTCCCAGCCCGGCGCTTTTGGCCTTGAGAACATCCTTCATATTCGCATCGTTTGCGCAGATGGGGCAGCGGCTGTCAAACTGACCGGTCAGCCCCGTTACGCCGTACTTAAATATGTCAAAGCTGAGCGTCAGTTTGCCTGATATATCGTCGCACTGCGCGACGCCTGCGGCTTTCCCTTCCCAGTCGCCGTGGGGGAAAAGCTTCGATACCGCGCAGAGCTTTGCAAAGCCTTCGCTTTGGGCAAAGGGCATGGCGGCAAGCAGCGTGAGCATTCCGGTCACGGCGTTGTTGCCGGTCTCGGGCCCGGCGGCGTGCGCGCCCGCGCCTTTTGCCTGAATCGTCAGCTTTCCGTCTTTCTCCGTGAGGGTAAAGGCAAGTCCTGTCGTTTTCTGCGCCTGCTCACAGTAGGCTTTTGCCTCCTGCGCGCTCATCCCTTCGACGACGTCCTTTGCGCTGTCCGGCACGACGTTTATTTTAAAGCCGCCCTCAACGCTCAGGATGCGCGGGAGCGCGCGGTCTTCGTCAAAGCACGCCTCAACGCCGGAGCGCAGCCCGCCTTTTTCAATGTTGATAACGGGAAATTCCGCATCCGGGGAAAACGTCATGGGCGCTTCCGGCTGACGCTGATAGTAGTATGCGATGTCACTGCTGCCGCATTCCTCGTCCGTGCCGAGAATCAGACGCACGTTTTTTGAAAGCGGGATACCAAGGTCCCTGACCGCCTTCATCGCGTACAGGGCGGCAACGGCAGGCCCTTTGTTGTCCGCGGAGCCGCGGCCGTACAGCTTTCCGTCCCTGATGACCGGCTCAAAGGGCGCGGTTACCGTCCAGTCGTCGCCGACGGGCACGATATCCAGATGCGCCAGCATGTCAAGCTGCGGCGGCATGTCGCCGAAATCAACCGTGCCGACATAGTTTTCATAGTTTTTCGTCTGAAACCCCATATCTTCTGCCATCTCAAGCGCCCTTGAAAGCACGCGCGCAGGTCCTTCCCCAAAGGGCATGCCCTCCAGTTCCGGTTCCTTGTCGCTGCGTATTCTAATCAGTGTACAGATATCCTCAAGCATCTGTTTGCTGTGCTTTTCAAAATAATCCTCAATCTGCTGACGATACATTTGCTTTCCTCCCAGTATAGTTTGGTCGGCCCGTGCGCAGGCAGTTTTTCTTCCTTATCCCTGCGTATACAGGCACACGATGTCGCGCAGGATTTCCGGCATTTTTCCCAGACTCTGCACCGGAATATACTCATAAATGCCGTGCGCGCTGTGTCCGCCCGTGCACAGGTTTGGACACGGCAGCCCCATATACGAAAGGCGTGCGCCGTCCGTGCCGCCCCGAATGGGATGTACATGCGGCGTCACGCCGTTTTGCTGCATGGCTTTCTTTGCCGTCTCGATCAGATGCATATGCGGCAGCACTTTTTCTCGCATGTTGAAATAAGAATCCTTTGTCTTGACCAAAACGGTGCCCTTGCCGTATTTCTCGTTGAGATACGCGGCCGCACTTTCCAGCATGTGCTTTTTGGCCTCGAATTTTGCCTTGTCATGGTCGCGGATGATATAGGAAAGCTGCGCCTGCGAAACCGTGCCGCGCATATCCGTCAGGTGATAAAAGCCCTCGTAGTCCGCGGTGGCCTCGGGCACCTCGCATACCGGCAGCATGGCGTTAAACTCCATAGCGACCGCTGCCGCGTTGACCATTTTGTTTTTTGCGCTGCCCGGATGAATACCCACGCCGGTAAAGGTGACCGTACTGCCCGCGGCATTGAAGTTCTCATATTCAAGCTCGCCCAGCCCGCCGCCGTCGACCGTGTAGGCAAAATCGGCGCCAAACTCCGCAACGTCAAACAAGTCCGTACCCTGGCCGATCTCCTCGTCCGGAGTAAACGCCACCTTGACCGTCCCGTGCTTAAGCGCGGGGTTTCCTATAAATATTTCCAGCATCGTCATGATTTCGGCAATGCCCGCCTTGTCGTCGCCGCCTAAAAGCGTCGTCCCGTCGGTAACGATGAGATCCTGCCCGACATAGCGCGAGAGGCTTTCAAAGCGCGCCGCTTTCATGGTAACGGCGTCATTGAGCTTGATATCGCCGCCGTCGTAGCCGCGTATGATTCTTGGCTTGATGTTTTTACCGGAGGTTCCGTCCGCGGTGTCTATATGGGCGATCAGGCCGATCACGGGCGCGTGACTATCCGTATTGGAAGGCAGCGTTGCAAGCACGATGCCGTGCCCGTTGACATGCGCATCCGAAAGTCCCAGAGAAATAAGCTCGTCCGCCAGCAGCTTTGCCAGCGCAAGCTGCCCTTTTGACGAGGGATGCACACCCGATTCCGGGTCTGCCTGCGTGTCAACGCCGATGTATTTTAAGAATCTTTCCGTCGCTGTCAAGGTTTTTCCCCCCTGCTGTTCTTTTTTCCGCGCCTTGGGCACAAAGCATGCCTTCATGCACTGCGCGAACGTTACTATTTTACATCAAAGCTGCCATCAATTTCCATAGTATTATGAATTTATTTCCATACCGGCACGCGCGGCTTGCGCCAGGCGCGGTCAGCATATCGCGGGGCTTATCCGCATTTTCCGGGCCTTCCGGATTCAGGCCGGCTATAGCTATTTTTTAGGACAGGTTTCTTTGTTTCTTCATGGACAGGGATATGCGCTTTTTGCCCGCGTCGACCGAAAGCACATAAACCGTAACCACGTCGCCGACCTTGACGACCTCCGACGGATGCCGGACAAACCGGTCGGCCAGCTCGGAAATATGGACGAGTCCGTCCTGATGCACGCCGATATCCACAAACACGCCAAAATCGATTACATTGCGCACGGTGCCGATCAGCTCCATTCCCGCCTTGAGATCGTTTAAATCCATAATATCCGTTCGCAGCATCGGTGCGGGCAGCTCTTCCCGAATGTCGCGCCCCGGCCTTTGCAGCTCGAGCATCATATCGCGCAGCGTCGGGATACCGATTTCGCACGCTTTCGCGGCTTCAGGCTCTCCGATTTCCTTCAGGCGCACCGGCAGCGTAACAAGGCCTTCCCCGGTCACCTCCGTCAGCTTTATATTAAACAGCTTTAAAAGCTTTTTTACCGCGTCGTAAGATTCCGGATGGACGGAGGTGTTGTCCAGAATATTTTTCCCACCCGGTATGCGCAGGAAGCCCGCGCACTGCTCAAACGCCTTCGGCCCGAGCTTGGGAACCTTTTTAAGCTCCGTCCGGCTTGTAAAGCCGCCGTTTTCATCCCGGTATGAGACAATATTTTTTGCGACCGTCGCGTTCAGGCCCGAAACATAGGTAAGCAGCGGAACCGACGCGGTGTTGAGATCCACTCCCACGCTGTTGACGCAGCTTTCCACCACCGCGCCCAGCGCCGCGTCCAGCTTCGCCGGGGGCATATCGTGCTGATACTGCCCCACGCCGATCGACTTTGGGTCGATTTTTACAAGCTCCGCAAGCGGGTCCTGGAGCCTTCTGGCAATGGATGCCGCACTGCGCAGCGACACGTCGTATTCTGGAAACTCCGCGGCGGCAAGCTTCGACGCGGAATAAACGGACGCCCCCGCTTCGTTTACCATCATATAGCTGACGCCCGCATCCACTTCGCGGATCAGCTCCGCCACAAAAATCTCTGCTTCCTTGGAAGCCGTGCCGTTGCCGATGGAGATCACGCTGACCTTATGTTTTAAAATAAGGCGTTTAAGCTCCCGCTTTGCCTCCTCAGTTTTGCTCTGCGGCGGCGTGGGATAGACCACGGCAGTGTCGAGCACCTTTCCGGTTTCATCCACCACGGCGATTTTGCAGCCGGTACGATAGGCAGGATCAAGCCCGAGTGTGACCTTATTCCTGACCGGCGGCTGAAGCAAAAGCGGCTTTAAATTCATCGCGAACAGCGATATGGCCTGATTGGACGCCTTCTCGGTCAGCTCACCGCGCACTTCCCGCTCAATGGACGGCCGGATCAGCCTCTCCCATGCGTCCTGCGCCGCTTCCTCCACACAGGCCGATGTGATGCTGCCCTGCTTAACAAAGGCCGAATTGAGCGCGGCCAGCGCCCCGGCGCTACTTAGTTCGATGCTCACCTTTAAAACCTCTTCGCGTTCGCCGCGGTTGATGGCAAGGATCCTGTGGCCGGGTATTTTCCCCACCGGCTCGGCGTACTCCCGGTACATCTGATAAACCGGGTTTTCCTTCTTACCGGCCTGTGATTTCATCACGCCGTTTTGCTGCATGAAAGCACGCAGACGTTTGCGCATTTCCGCGTTGTCGGAAATATCCTCGGCCAGGATATCCCTGGCCCCTGATATGGCCTCCTCCCAGGTGTTTACTTCCTTTTGCGCATCCACAAAGGGCAGCGCAATATTCTTTAACTGCCCGCTGCTCTCCTGTTTCATCAGGATATCGGCAAGCTCGCGCAGCCCCTTTTCAAGCGCGATGGTCGCGCGGGTGCGCCGCTTGGGCCGGTAGGGACGATAGATGTCCTCAAGCTCGGCGAGAGTCGCGGCGTTTTCAAGGGCTTTTAAAAGCGCATCCGTCATTTTCTCCTGCGCCGAGATGCTTTCTTTTATTTCAGCTTTGCGTTTTTCAAAATTTCTCAGATATTGCAGTCTTTCTGATAATCCATGCAATACCTGATCGTCGCATGAACCGGTCATTTCTTTACGGTAACGGGCGATAAAAGGAATGGTATTGCCGTCGTCAATTAATGAAACGATATTTTTAACATGCTCCGGCTTGAGCTTAAACTCCAACGAAAGAGCCGTGCTATGATCCATACTCCACCTCTGCCCCATTTGCGGGCATCCTGTCTTGATTTTTCCAAAGTTGTTTTTTCTGCCGTTTCATTTTACCACATTTTTGGACTTTCAAATACACAAAGCCACGGCGCAGGACGCTATTTTCTGTGCTGCAACAATTTTATATGCATAATTTTGTTCCTATGCATTGCAAAATTAGTCGCTTATGGTATATAATATGTTTTTGTAATTTTATATAACTTTGGAGGAAATTTGATTACTGTAACGAATCTCAGCTTGAGCTTTAACGGCACAAATCTGTTTGCACATGCGGATCTGAAATTTTTGCCCGGCAACTGCTATGGGGTCATCGGTGCAAACGGAGCCGGAAAGTCCACATTTTTAAAAATACTGGCCGGAGAAATCGAATCAACGACCGGTGAAATATCCATTGCGAAGAACCTGCGCATGTCTGTATTAAAGCAGGATCATTATGCATTTGATGCGTTTACCGTGCTCGACACGGTCATTCAGGGCAATCCGCGGTTGTATCAGATCATGAAGCAAAAGGACGAGCTGTATTCCAAAGCGGATTTCAGCGATGAGGACGGCATTCTGGTCTCCGCCCTTGAAGGTGAGTTTTCGGAGCTGAACGGCTGGGAAGCCGAAACCGAAGTTTCCCGCCTGATCCAGGGTCTTGGCCTGAGTATAGACCTGCTCTACGCGCAGATGGACACGCTCGGAGGAAACGAAAAGGTCAAGGTGCTTCTGGCGCAGGCGCTCTACGGCCATCCGGAGATCATTCTGCTTGATGAACCGACAAACCATCTCGATCTGCGTTCGGTCAACTGGCTTGAAGACTTCCTGCTTGATTACACCGGTACGGTCATCGTTGTGTCCCATGACCGGCATTTCCTCAATACCGTGTGCACGCACACAGTCGACATTGACTACACAAAAATCAAGCTGTATCCGGGCAACTATGATTTCTGGTATGAATCGAGCCAGCTCATGCAGAGGATAGCCCGAGATCAGAACAAGAAAAAAGAAGATAAGGTCCGCGACCTTGAAAGCTTCATCGAACGGTTTTCCGCCAATAAGTCAAAAGCAAAGCAGGCAACCTCAAGAAGGAAGCTGCTTGATAAACTGACGCTGGATGAAATGCCCGCGTCCTCAAGAAGATACCCCTTTGTGGGCTTTCAGATGGACAGAGAGCCGGGCAAGGAGATCCTGACGGTATCGGATTTAGGCCACACGACCGATGGCGCAAGGGTTCTGTGTAATGTCTCCCTTCGCGTCAATAAGGGAGATAAAATCGCCTTTGTCGGAGAAAATGAAATTGCGAATACGACGCTCTTTAAAATCCTGATGGAGGAAATCACGCCCGACGAGGGCACCTTCAAATGGGGAATCAGCACCTCTCAATCCTATTTTCCGAAGGATAATTCCGCCTTTTTTGATCACTGCGAGCAATCGATCCTGAAATGGCTGGAAACTTACTCAAATGATAAAACAGAAACGTATCTGCGCGGGTTTCTGGGCCGGATGCTTTTTTCCGGAGAGGACGTGCTCAAACCGGTTAACGTCCTTTCCGGCGGTGAAAAGGTGCGCTGCATGCTTGCCAGAATGATGATGAGCGGCTCGAACGTCCTTGTGCTCGACCAGCCGACCAACCATCTCGATCTGGAGTCGATCACGGCGCTTAATAACGGTTTGGCCGATTTTAAGGGCATCCTGCTTTTTTCATCGCACGATCACCAGTTCATCCAGACCATCGCAAACAGGATCATTGAGCTCAAGCCGGACGGCATGATCGACAGAATGACGACGTATGATGAGTATGTCGCGCTGTAAGGCGCGGCTGAGGCAATATGACAAAAGGCGGCCTGAACAGCAATGTTCAGGCCGCCTTTTTGTTTCGTGTGTTATGGAATGTCTCTTGGCAAATGCGTTTTTGGGATCGTGTTAACGAATCATGCCGCCCCACCTGACTGATCAAAACAAAGCATTCACGCTCCGGGACATTCATAGCAGATCAGTCGTTCGCGCCGCCCTAAACTGTCTGCGTCCTTCGCTGTGTAATTTTCCCTTCATGCACCTTGATCTCTGTGATGCGGATGCCAAAGGCATTCTGATATTTCCGTATGAGCGGCAGCTCACGATTGGTGACAATGGAAACGGACACGCCCGGTGCCTGCCCACGTCCCGTCCTGCCGGAACGGTGAAGATAATCGAGCGGATCCTCCGGCATGCTCAGGCTGATAATGGCCTCAACGTCCTCAAAATGCAGGCCCCTGGCCGCAAGATCCGATGCGATGAGCACCTGCAGCTTCCCCGACGCAAAATCGGCGAGCGTGCTTTTGCGCGCTTCCTTTGTGCTTGCGCCGTGGATGCTCTCCGCGCGCATGCTGTGATATTTAAGTTTTTCTGTCGCAACGTCGATTTCCATCGCGCTGTTAATAAATGCGATGGCACGCTTCGGATTTAGCGCGTTAATCAGTTTTCTCAGCGTTTCGATTTTATCCCGTTGCTCTGAAACGACATAGATATGCCGGATATTTTCCGGAATTTTGGGTGTCTGCGCGGTTTTTATCAGCTCGTACGCCCCGGCGATCTCCGCGGCGATTTTTAGCGTCTTCTCCGATATGCTTGCGGACACCATCAGGATCTGTGTATCGCGCATAACGGCCTTAATAATCGTCTTCACGCGCTCAACGTTGTTTACGTCGAGCATTTTGTCCGCCTCATCGATCACAATGGTCTTGATGGTATGGGCGGAAATTTTCTTTTTCTGGATCAGCTCTATAATACGGCCGGCCGTCCCGATAATGATCTGGGGCTTTTCTCTTAATTTCTCTATCTGGGTTTTTATGTTCACATCGCCAAATATAACGGCGGACGAAAGCGCGAGTCCGGAATTTTTTGAGAGTTCCCCGACCTGCCTGTGGACCTGCATGGCAAGCTCATGCGTAGGCGCCAGCACGATCACCTGCATGCCACGCAAAGGCGGGTCGTTGCGCGCATAGACCGGCAGCAGATACGCGAGCGTTTTGCCCGTGCCCGTTTCCGACTGTATGACAAGATTTTTGTTTTTCATTATTTCGGGGATGGCCAGCTCCTGAACAGCCGTCGGCGTGTCAATTCCCTGCAGGGCAAGTCCTTTTATCAGGTTTTCATTGAGTCCGAGCGCTTCAAAGCTCATCATAAGTTCTGTTTTCTCCTTTTTCCCATCGGGGGCTCATTTTATCCTGTCATAGCCGCGCGGCCACGGTATATTATGTCCTTTTTTCCGGCTGTCCCGAAGGAACGAGGAAACGCATATAATTTTCAAATAATAATCTCCGTGCGGTTATCATACCACATTTTTCTGTTTTTGACTAACTCGTCGTGAGGGAACCCTGTATTTTTTGCCCCACACGCGGCAGTCTCTCTTCATCCCCATTTGTATACACAAAAAAAACAGCTGTGCCGCGCAAACCGCGCGTCACAGCTGTTTTTTAAAGTTTATCCGCCAATTAAAACGATATCTTCAGCCCGCAGCCAAAGGAACCGTCAACAAGACAGTTTTTCGCTGAATAATGAGCCGCTTCCTTTAAAGCAGGCTCAATCATTTCCTTTGTAGGCACTACATTCTTCTTCCATCCGCGCTTGAGCAGACCGACCAAAAAAGCGGCGCAGAAGGAATCGCCCGCTCCCATGGTATCCACCGGCGTAATGATTTCCGCTTGTCCCTGGTATACACGATCCTCCACATAGAACCTCTGTCCGCGCGGCCCCATGGTAATGAGCACATATTTGCAGCCATATTCTTTCGTCCGTTTGACAAGCTCCTCTATTTCAGTATCCTTTAAATGCTCGCAGGAAAACAGGCCGAGATCCAACCCGTCACACACTTTTTCCAAATACTTGTCCGTACGGAATTTGCCCTCCACGGAAAAATCGAAGGAAAGCAGCGTCCCCAAATCCTTTAGCCGTGCAAACCCTTCCTCAATATGCGCATAGCAGGAGCCATGCACCAGATCAAATCCCTTTATATACTCCAGATCCGCCTGGCTAAACATAGGCGGGAACTGTCCGCTGATGCTGTGCGTGCCGGCAAAAAACTTGCTGTCGAAAACGCGGTTGCCGTCCACGATATTCACGGCGGCGCGCCCGGCGTTTCCCTCCTTGACGGGACAGTGGGAAATGTCGAGTCCTTTTTCCTTCGCGGTTTTCGCGATATGCAGTGCAATGGCGTCGGTTCCCATAGTTCCCAGAAATGCCGCATCGGCGTCGTTTTCACGGGAAAACATCGAGACATTCAGCGCGTTTCCGCCGGGATATGCGGTGCCTGTATGCATATAGTAATCAACGCAGCAGTCACCGTAACCTAATATTTTCATAAACATTTTCTCCTCATTGAAGAATATTAAAATTATTTATCATCTGCCGTTATTGCAGGCTGGATCATGCAAGCGCCGGGCGCTTGCACGGTCAATATTGTGTTAATCAGACGCCAGTTTAGCCCTTCACTCCGCCTTGCGTGAGTCCCCGGACAAACTGCTTTTGGAAAAACAGAAACAGAATAACCATAACGGACGCCGATATGACCAACGCCGCGATAATTACCGGATAATTCGTAGTCAGCGCGGTTTTCAGAACCATCAGCCCCACGGGGATTGTTTTTATGCTGTTATCCTCGACAAAAACCATAGCGAACATAAACTCATTCCAGGCCTGCATTGCCGAGAAAAGTGCGGCCGACGCAATCACCGGCCGGCTCATTGGCAGTACGATGCGAAAAAAGACCATAAAGGTTGAGCAGCCATCTATAAACGCGGACTCGTCCACGGCTTTTGGCAGAGACAGCATATACGAGCGCATCAGCAATACCGTAAATGAAAACTGAAAAACACAGTAGGGAATAATCATTGCCCAATAAGTGTTATAAATGTGCAGGGTCTGCAGCAGTTTAAACAGCGATACCAGATTAACCTCCGGTGAGATCATCATGCCGCCGATGATAAAATAAAAAACCGCATTTTTCAGCTTAAACTCAAATTTGCTGAGGATAAAGGACGCCAGTGCGCTGATAAAAACGGTGAAAACGATTGTCGACGACGTAACGAGTACGCTGTTTAAGAAGTACTTGGCCACGCCGTTCTTTATTGCGTACGCATAATTCCCCCACAGGGAAACCTCAGGCAGCGCCCACGGGCTTATGTAATATTCGTTGCTGCCTTTCAAACTTGAAATAATCATCCAGAACATTGGCCCGATAATACTCAGGGCATACAAGCTGAAGAAAAGGAACACCAGCGTTTTGCCCGCAGAGCCAAAAACTTTTTTATCTTTCATGCTTTATCCACCTTCATTCTCTCCTGAATGGGACATGCGAAGCTGGATAACCGAGCAGATGAGCGTAATGATAAAAATAATAATCGCATAAGCGCTGGCTACACCCATTTCATCGTTTCGGAAAGCGGAGCGATACATCGCTGTGGCCAGCACCTCTGTGGCACGGCCGGGTCCGCCGCCGGTCATAATCTGAATCTCGGTGAACACCTTAAAGCTGCCAAGAACCGTGATGATCGCCGTTACCAGCATGGATTCCTTCGCCATGGGAAGCGTGATATAGAAAAAGTTCTTCACGCCGCTTCCGCCGTCGATTTTAGCCGACTCAAACAGCTCCTGCGGAATTTTTTGAATGCCGACCAAATCCAGCATCATGCAGTAACCGATGTACTGCCACTGGGAAACAAAAATACAGCAAAAAATCGCTATGTTGGGGTCGCCCAACCACGTCGGATTGAGGTTAGTCGCGCCCATGGCATGTATAAACGCATTGACCAGACCGTTGTTGGGATTAAGCAGGGCCTGCCATAAAAGCCCGATTACCGTCATCGAGATGACCGCCGGCATAAATAGAATCGTCCGAAAAAAGCCCTGCATTTTTCTCATAAAAACTTCTTCCAGACAGGCGGCCAGAACCATGGACAGCCCCACCTGACAGATTACGGAGATGACCGCGTAGAGACCATTGTTTTTGAGAATGGTCCAGATGAGCGGATTGGTAAAAATATCCCGATAGTTGTTAACGCCCACCCATTGCTTATCCGAAGAAAAAGCAGTCCACCTGAAAAAGCTGTCAAATATGGACTGCGTCAGCGGATAATAAACGAAAACCGTCAGGCCCAGCACAATCGGAAGAAGGTAAAGGATAATGATCTTCTTATCACGATACATCTTCATTCGGAAACACCCTCCTTAATTACGCAGCGGGAGGAGAAGCATCTCCTCCCGCTGTGTGAACCGAACTTTATTCCGCTTCCGTCTGAACTGTTTTCGCGACCTGCTGCACTTTTGTCATTAATTCTTCGGCAGTAATGCTGTGATTGAGCAGGTCCTGCATACCGGGCAGATAAACTTCCGCAATTTTGCTGTGAATGTCGGAATCCAGCCAGTTTGCAAAGCCGCCCGCTTTTTCATAGGTCGCGACGGTATCAAGCATGGGCTGATTGGAATTGTCTTTGTTATGTACGCCCACGACAGAGGCCGGGCTTGAAAGCTGCGTGATCATTTTCTCCTGCCAGGGCTTGGTGGTAATCAGCTTGAGCAGCTCCATTGCCACTTCCGGGTTCTTGCATTTGCTGGAAATCATAAAGCCATCAGGCGAACCGGTAACCCAGTCCTTGTTGCCCTTGGCGTCCGCGGGGGCGGGAATGGAGAACACACCGGCGTCAATGTTGCTTTCAACGCAGTGTTTGAATTCAATCGCCTGCATGTAAGTCATAGCCGCCTTGCCGGAAAGGAAATCAGCGCGGGCTGCATCAAACTCCATGGAGTTTGTATTCGGGGTGAAATATCCCTTGTCGTTAAGTTCAAGCAGCATGTTAAGTGCCTGCACATAACCCGGGTCTGTAAATTCGCCGGTCTTGAAGTTGTAGTCCTTGAGTCTTACAGCTTCCGGAACACACTCGGCGTTAAATGTCGACAGATAATGGCAGGTGGCCCAGGGATCCTGATTGCCAAGTGCAATGGGGAGAATTCCGGCATCCTTGAATTTCTGGCAGTCGGCCAGGAATTCTTCAAAAGTTTTCGGAATCTCTACGCCCTGTTCTGTGAAAATTTTCTTGTTGTATACCATCATTTTGGAGTCAAGACGCACGGGAATGCCGCACAGCTTGCCATCCAGTGTAAAGGGATTCAAAGCAGCCTGTACAAAGGAGTTTTTCCATTCGGTGTCTTTGTTTACATAGTCGGTCATATCCCAAACGCTGCCCGCCCGGATAAACTTGTAAGCAAACTCGCCGCTCCATGAGAAGAAGATATCGGGAGAATCTGACGCGCCCATCATGACCTTTAATTTCGACTTAAAGTCAGGGTCGCCGACATTCTGAATCTGAATGTCAACATTGGAATGAGTCGATTCAAATTCCTTGGCAAGATCTTCAAAATAAGGCGCTTCGTCCACGTTTACCCAGTTGTGAAAGAGTTTAAGGGTTACTTTTTCGCCATTGGCGGGAGTGGCGGATGTACCTGCAGGCGCGGCGGAAGCGGTGGGTTCGGATACCGGCGCGGATTTACCGCATCCGGCCATAACGCCGGTTACCATTGTCAGCGCCAGAAAAAGGAACATCAGTCTCTTGGCTTTTTTCATTTTGCAACCTCCTGTAAAATACCAAAATTTCGGTGCCCGGCACCGGAAATCAGGAATGTGCCCGGTAAGCATTTGTGGCCAACAAATCCTCGC
This sequence comes from Oscillospiraceae bacterium, assembly GCA_963678505.2. Classification (GTDB taxonomy): domain Bacteria; phylum Bacillota; class Clostridia; order Oscillospirales; family JAVBQB01. The sequence continues at coordinate 114,356 of CAXXFP010000004.1, forward strand.
GTCTGTCATTGTTTATAACGTTTATATACAATATAGTATATATTACACCAATATGCAATATCAAATAATTTATTTAATATCTTTTGTTGTTTCTCACAAATAATAACAGTCCGCTTTATCTATTATTTACAATTTGCTGATTAAGTCGTCGGCTTTTTATTTCTTAGGCTTTTCGCTATTGCTGTTGCATTTCTTGTTATTTATTATTTCCGCCCATACAAACACCCCCTGCAAGCGGTTTATGAGTCCGCCGCAGAGGGTGTTATTTCCATATCAGTCATATCAAACGGACTCATTTTCCCGCATTGGATTTCAACTGTCCGTTAATGTTCGGATATACTTGATTTTATCGCCGCGCAGCAGCGACTTTGTGCGGTGAAATGGAGCGCCGTGCTGGTCATAAACGATTTCCCTAACCAGCAAAAGGGGTGAGCCGGCCTTCACGTCCAACATGGCCGCTTCATAACCGGACGCTTCGCTGATCTCGATTTGCATGGTGGCGCCGCCGGAACGCAGGCTGTATTTATTCTGCAAAATCTGATACAGGGAGATGTCATCGAGATTTTCCGTCAGAATCGCTTCAAGATGACCGGGGAAAAACAGATTTTCCAGCATGACGGGAATTCCATCGGCATAACGAAGCCGTTCGATATCTATCACACGCTCTCCGGGCTGCAGCTTAAGTTCTTCTACATCCCGTTCCGTGGGATCCTTCATGACAAATTGTACGGTTTTCCCGCCGGGAACCTTGCCGTTTCTTTTGCATAAATTGGTAAAGCTGTTGCAGTTAAGAAGATCCTCCGTCATTTTGGGTTCCAGAACAAAGGTGCCCTTGCCCTGCTTCTTGGCCAGAATTTCTTCATCGACCAATTCAGCGATGGCATTTCTTACCGTCATCCGGCTGATATGATACGTCTGACTCAGTTCCTGTTCCGTCGGTATCCTCTGATTCGGCTTCAAAACGCCGTTTTTAATATCTGTTTTGATTCTATCCTTCAGTTGCTTATACAACGGAACAATACTGATCTGGTCAAGCTGTGTCATATCGCGCCGTCCTTCTCGCAGTTTTTGCTTCCACACTGTTTTGCATGTAATATTATACACAGAGCAGTTTGAAATAGCAATTTGTTTTTCTGATTATGCCGGATTTCCGTGTGCAAACGATACAATTTATAATTTTTAAATCATACTGGCATCATTCTCCACCTGGTTTATATCATAAAAAAGGAAGAGCGGCAGAAGCGGAAACCCGATTCACATGCTCTTCCTTTTAAACGTCACCCGCAAACAATTCTGAGGGAGCGGATTAATATTTCACGTGCCACATATATCTTCTGACATCAACGGAGTGATTGCGCGCATCGGCCAGCTTGTGGCTGTAAATGCTGAGAACCCCGGTAAACACAAGCGGGCTGAGATACTCGGCAACCTTGTCTCCAAGCGTGTTGAGACCATACTCCTTCGCGTCGAGAACGGCAAACTTTTTACCGTATCTCTTCAGAAAATCGACCGCTCTTTCATCCATGGGTCTTTCTCTGCCGTCGCCCAGCAATACTAGGAAAGGAACTTCCTTGTCCACAATTTCAAAGGGACCATGGAAGAACTCCCCGCTGTGGAGGGGATTGGAATGGATCCACTGGCACTCCATCAGAATGCAGGTCGTCACGGTGTAGGCAACGTTATAGTTGGCTCCGCTGCCCAGTACATAAATAACTTTTTCATCCTTATATTTTTGCGCAAACTCGAGGGCGCCCGGCACCGCATATCCGCGGGCTTTTCCGATCACGTCGTCGAGAATGTCGAAGCCGTGCTGGATTTCATTATAGTACGCATAGCCTTCCAGCTGGTTGAGCAGTTCGATTGCAAAACGGAGGGCTATTGCCATCGAACCGGTGGAGTACTGATACTTTGGCTCGTCCCCGTATGAGAAAACATAATCTCCGTTTTTCGCCAGCGGGCTTTCATTGCCGGCGCACAGCGTGATGGAAACAGCGCCGGCTTTTCTGGCTACTGTGGCGGCTTCCACGGCCTCGGGCGTTGTTCCGCTAAAGGACATGGAAACAACGATGGAGTTCTTATCCAGCGCTTTTGGGGTACAAAGGACAAATTCTTTCGCGGAAAAAATGGAGCTGCGCAGAGCCTTGGCTTCACTCTCTAAAAAGAAATGTGCCGGTGTCAGCCCAGCCTTGGAACCGCCGCATGCAGCAAAATAAATTTTGTTGATGCCTCCCTGATCCTTGCGGGAGTTCAGGATTTCCTCCACAACCGATTTGTAACAGATTTTCATACGCTTTTCCTCCAAAATGAATTTCTTGTAAAGGCCGCTCACTTGATTGAGGCATATGCAGAGTAATAAATACATAAAGCGCAACCGTTGTACGCATTTGTTCTACTGCATATTATAACGTTATAATACTCTATTAATTTTAGCTTGTAAAGACGTCCCAGAGCAATTTTATATTTTTGTGAAAATCTACAATTTATTGCCTGTACTTTCAAGCCGATCGCCAACTTAGCGCTAAAAATATCCCGGCTCATGAAACGCAGTCCGGCTCATTTATCAAAACAGGTAATCGAAAAAAACAGCTGCTTACGCAGACAAAGCGCACTATACTTGATATTCAATGTCATGCATGCTATACTTTCAGCATCCCCCAGTGGGGGATATTGAATATGTATTATGTAAACCTATTTAATGGCTGAGAGGAAGTCAATCAATGCATCACGAAACGCCAAAACACATTTGTTTTGGTACCAAAAGTTCGCAACATGCGGACTTTTGCAAATGCGACTTATAAATCGCATTTGTTCAGTGGACATTATTTACGGAGGAGTTCATATGAACGAGCCGCATACGCATAGTCATGAAAACACCAAAGTGGTAATCAACCGACTCTCGAGGGTCATCGGTCATCTTCAATCGGTTAAAAGGATGGTTGAGGACGGCCGTGATTGCAGCGACGTCCTGATACAGATCGCGGCTGTAAACGCCGCTGTCAATAATATCGGCAAGATCATCCTTCAGGACCACATCAGCAACTGTATTGTCGATGCCATCGAAACGGGAAACAAAAAGGTACTGGATGATTTAAATTATGCCATAGACCAGTTCGTAAAATAGTTTGAGGAGATGTTTCGTTTTGAAATCAAAAACACATGCCGCTGTCGGTTCCGCTATTCTGGCGGCAATGCTGTTTGGCATCAGCGCCCCGGTTTCAAAAATTCTGCTTACAAGAATTCCCTCGGCTCTGATGGCCGCACTGCTCTATCTTGGCGCGGGTCTCGGAATCTCTCTGGTCAGTTTACTTATGAGTTTTAAAAAAAGCGGGCAAAATGAGGCCAAAATAACAAAAAAAGAGCTTCCCTACGTTCTGGGAATGATCGTTTTGGACATCGCCGCTCCGGTACTTCTGATGACGGGACTTCAAATGACCTCCGCGGCCAACGCCGCGCTTCTTAATAACTTTGAAATTGTCGCCACCTCGCTCATTGCCCTGCTCATTTTCAGGGAATCCATCGGCAAACGGCTGTGGATTTCCATTTTCCTGATTACCGTCTCAAGTATTCTATTGACCGCGGAGGATCTAAGCGGATTTTCTTTTTCCTATGGGTCCGTATTTGTGTTGCTCGCCTGTATATGCTGGGGCTTTGAAAACAACTGCACAAGAATGCTTTCAATAAAAAATCCTATGGAAATTGTCATCATCAAGGGTTTCGGTTCCGGTCTGGGTTCGCTGCTGATCGCCTTTCTGCTCCACGAGCATTTGGCGGATCCCGGTTATATCATTGCGGCCCTCGTACTTGGATTTTTTGCATATGGGCTGAGCATCTTTTTTTATGTCCATGCGCAAAGGCAGCTGGGTGCGGCAAGAACAAGCGCTTATTATGCGATCGCGCCGTTTGTCGGAGTGTTTTTATCCTTCATTGTTTTCAGGGAAACGCCGACACTTTCCTTTATGGCGGCTCTTCTGATTATGATTGCGGGCACATACTTTGCTTCCGCTGAAAAGCACCGGCATGCGCATGTACACGCCGCCATAACCCATGAACACCGGCACAGCCATACCGACGGGCATCATAACCATGTGCATGATACGCCCGTAACCGGAGAACACAGTCATATGCACACGCATGAGGAGCTTTCGCACAATCACAGCCACATGCCGGATATACACCATTCCCACGCGCATTCTGATTAAAAACCCGCTTCACGCTCCGGTAAACAAATGAACCAAACTAATCATAAAAAAACAAACGGCAAACCCTTCAGGTTTGCCGTTTGTTTTTTTATACCTGATTGCGTTTTTTCAAAACAATGGATACCGCTGCCGCGGATATCAGCGCAAGGCTGCCGCCAAACCAAAAGGGCGCAGCCGCTCCATAGGTGCTCCATAAAAAGCCCGCGATGACGGAGGCGGGTAAAAGCGCGATCCCCACGAGAGTCGCGTGCATACCCAGCATGGTACCTTTCAGATTTGGCGGGGATATCTCCGCGACCAGTGCCCTTTCCGCGCCTGAGGTCAGGGCGGTATACACCCCGTAGAGGGCAAACAAAGCAACCATGCCTTCCTTTGAGGAAATCTGTGCGAACCCGATATATACAATTCCGTAAAAGCTATAACCCGTCACAAGCAAAGCTCTGCGTCCGATTTTGTCCGACAGCCTTCCCAGAGGATAGGCCAGCAGTGAAGCAACCAGGTTAAAAAGGAAATATAAAAGCACAACGGTTCTGGCATCATACCCGACGCTTTGCGCTCTTAACAGTAAGAATGCATTGGAGGAATTACCAAGGGTAAACAAAAAGGCAATCAGTAAAAATCCCTTCAATCTTCCATCAAGGCCGGAAAAGCGGAGTACGGGCATGGCCGCCGTCGCCGGCCGGCCTGCGCGTTCCTTGATAAACGATATGGCGCACACGCCCAGAGCGGCGGGAATCATGGACAGCAGAAATATCTGCTTATAATTGATGTGGCTGCCGCTCATCAGGAAAAAAGCCGCCAGAATGCCGAGCGCGGAGCCAAGCATATCCAGCATTTTATGCAGACCGAAGGAGCCGCCCAGCTTATTTTCAGCCGCGCTTTCCGCAATCAACGCGTCGCGCGGAGCGGTGCGGATGCCTTTTCCGATGCGGTCAATGACCCGCGCGAACAGAATTCCCGGCCATGTGGAGGCCAAAAGCAGCGCGCCCTTATAAATAATGGCGCCGGAATAGCCGATAAAGGTAAAGAGTTTTTTATTTTTGTATTTGTCCGTCAAGTACCCGCTGATGATTTTGAGCAAACTTGCCAGGCTCTCCGCGATCCCCTCAATAACGCCTACAACAGCCGGTGTCGCCCCCAAAACGGAGGTCAGATATAAAGGAATCAGAGGGTAAACCATTTCCGTGCTTAAATCGGTAAGCAGACTGACAATTCCAAGTATTATAATATTTCCCAAAAGGGTCGCCCTTCTTCCTAAGTTTAATGCCCCGCCAAACAAATGAAAAATGCAGTCGCGATTCGGGTTCAGGTGAGACATCGTAATAATACAGAAACCTATTTGCATTCAGCGCTGCAAAATGCAGCGCTTTTTCATCCTAAGCAATTATTTTGCGGGCAGAGCCTTTTGGTTGGCTTCCAGCCTTGCGTCCTCGCGCAGATCCCAGAACACCTTAAACTCCAGTTTTTCGACCTCTCTTTGCTGCTTGTAGCTGATGCGAAGCGTGGCGTCTTCCGGAATGATAATATCCTGGTCAAGCTCCTTGAGTATAACCCGCAGGTTGCTGCCCTGCTCCCTTACCGCAGACAAAGACGCGCAGATCGTGTTAAACAAAAGCATTGAATTGCCCGGAATGTCCTCAGAAACCCGGTACAGCTCATTCTGATTAATGTAGCCGATCGAATCGCCCGCAGCAAGCCAGTTCACCAGCGCTTCCCGACTAAACCGCCACTCCCTGCCTATTTTGCGGGCGGGCACGTGCTCTTCCCGTAAAAGTTTGATCAACGTTTTCTCGCTGACGCCCAGTAGCTCGATTGCCTGCTCGAGGTTTAAAACATCGTTATTCACCGCGCATCTCAGCTCCTTCCCTTTTCTGAAAACAGTATATCGCGCTTAATTTGATTTGTAAACTATAACAGTATTTAATATAACTATAACTGTACTTAATGCATTCTTAGCTTCCGTTACGTGTCTTTACGGCAGAGTGCTCCCAATGTTCCCGCAACTGTGCGTCCGTTTGCCCTGATCCGACAAAGATTCCTCTTTTCCCCCTCAGGAGGAACCATACGGAAAAACTTTCGTCTTAAGTATTTGGTAAAAATACATTTTTCGAAATGATTGAAATTACACCGTCGATTCAGGTATAATTAATGTCCACTGAACAAATGCGATTTTTGAATCGCATTTGCAAAAGTCCGCATGTTGCTGACTTTTAGTGCCAAAACACATTTGTTTTGGCACTTCAGAACCATTGATTGACTTCCTGTTAGGATTTGAACCGAATGTTTCAAATCCTAAATGCAAGGTTTTTGCGGCATATGCCGCAAAAACCTTGCACTTGAACAAATCAAAAATACCATCAAACCATTGCAGCTGTTGTATTTTTGATTGATTCATCAGGCATTAATTAATTTTACTGTATAAAAATCGCTTAAGCGATGAAATTGTGCGGGCAATCGCCGTGCAATTGGCCATATTTGTTATTTGAAAGGACGCAATATATGAACAAAAACTCAAAAATGCGTTTTGTCTCGACAAAGGGAAAGCGTCAAAACGCCGGGGAGTTAGATAATCAGGACATGCCCGCAAAGCCGACAGGAAAACAATCAAAAACTCTGAAAATCATTCTTTGCGTCGCGGGAATCGCCGGCGCCGCCATGCTTTGTCTTGCCCTGCTTTACAAACTCAACATCAAGCCGCCCGATATCACACAGCCGCCCAACGGCACGGATGGTGAAAGCGTCGACGGCTCCGCGCCGGAAATAGGAAGCGGTGCCGGCAGAAAAGAAGATTTTTATACCTTTTTGTTCGTTGGTATGGATAAAGTGGGCGAAAATACGGATGTGATCATGGTGGCCTCCTTTGATGTGAAAAACAAAAAAGTCGATGTGATCAACATCCCGCGTGACACCATGGTCAACGTCAAAAGAAGCGTGAAAAAAATCAACGCCGCGTATTCCGCCGGCGGCGTCGACAACCTGCTTTCCGAGGTCTCCACGCTCATCGGTTTTAAGCCGGACATGTATGCGATGGTGGATTTAAAAGGCTTTGTTAAGCTTGTGGACGCGGTAGGCGGAGTGGATTTTGACGTCCCCATCGACATGAACTATGACGACCCCGAACAAAACCTGAGTATCCATTTTAAAAAGGGGCTGCAGCCTCTCGATGGCCAGTCGGCGCTTGAAGTGGTTCGCTTCCGGCATAACAACAACGGCTCCGGCTACTTTAATCAGGATCTCGGGCGTATCGAAACGACCCAGAAGCTGTTAAAGACGCTGTCGGCAAAGCTGCTAAGGCCCACTATGCTTCTCAAGCTCAACAGCCTTGCGGGCATCCTGCAGGAAGCGCTGGACACCGACATGAAATCGGGCGAAATGCTGTGGTTTATGCAGCAAATGATCGGCATCGATTCTGAAAACAATGTTAATTTTCATACGCTGTCCGAGAAAAGCGGGATGTATAAGCACCTTTCCTATGTGTTCGTTGACGAACAGGAAGCGCTGACGCTGATCAATTCCACAATCAACCCGTATACGCAGGACTTAACCGATCTGGATATCCTCAATCCGCAGACAGGCTCTTCTTCCGGTTCAAGCACAACAAAACCACGCGCGTCCGCTAAGCCGAGCGCATCCGCAAAGCCGAGCGCGTCGCCCTCTTCCGAACCTGCGGCGACAGCAACGCCCTCGGCTCAGCCCAGTCCGACACCCGAACCGGCGCAAACCGTCCCCCCTGTGCAGACCGAAACTCCCGCTCCCTCGGTATCCCCGGACGACGGTTCGGGAGAGGCAGAGCCGGCGTCACCCCTTTTTGTGGAGCCGTACGATCCGCCTGAGGACTCGCAATAGGCATCTGGTATAGCGGTCACCGAACAACTGCGATTTCCGAATCGCAGTTGCAAAAGTCCGCATATTGCGGACTTTTGGTGCGTTGATTGACTGCCTGTCAGGTTTTTAAAGAACACTTCAAATCCTAAGTGCAAGGTTTTTACGGCTGATAAAAACCGGCCGGCCTCTCCTTAATCGGAGGGCCGGCCGGTTTGCGTTAAAAAGCATTTGCCGGTCATTCCGGCAATCGGTAAAGCATCCTCTTTTCGCGGGTTGATCCCTCTGCGGAAAGAGCGGCTGTATGTTCAATAAGCCATCTTCATTTCAAATATGTCAATCCCGGAGGAAATAAATCATCTTTGCACGCGCCCGGATGCGTCTCCGCCCGCAAGCCTTTTCACCTCATCTACACCTGCCATATTGAAATCGCCCTCGATTGTGTGCTTCAGGCAGCTGGCGGCCACGGCAAACTCCAGCGCGTCCTGCGGCTGTGCGCCTGTCAGCAATGAATAGATCAGACCGGCGCCGAAGCTGTCTCCGCCTCCCACGCGGTCAACAATATGGATGGAATAGGTTTTTGAAAAATGGCACTGCGCACCGTCGAAAAGCATCGCCGCCCAGTCATTGACGTTTGCCGACTTTGACGTGCGCAGCGTAATGGCCACTTTTTGAAAACCGAAGCGATCCGCAAGCTGCTTTGCCACGCTTATGTACCCCTCGTGCGACAGCTTTCCTCCGGCAATATCCGTATTCTCCGCACGAATGCCGAACACGTCGCCCGCATCCTCCTCGTTTGCGATGCATACGTCCACATATTTCATCAGGTCGGTCATAACCTTGCCGGCCTTTTCCCGGCTCCACAGGTTTTTACGGTAATTGAGGTCACAGCTGACGGTCATTCCCTTTTCCTTGGCCGCCCGGCAGGCGTCCAGGCAGATATCCGCCACGTTATCGCCCAGTGCAGGGGTGATGCCCGTAAAATGGAACCACTGCGCGCCTTCAAAAATTTTCTCCCAATTAAAGTCTTCCCGCACAGCGCAGGCGATTGAAGCGCCGGCGCGGTCGTAGATGACCTTGGAAGGACGCTGGGATGCGCCTTTTTCCAGAAAATAAATCCCGATACGGTTTCCGCCCCGCACGATTTCGCGGGTGTCTACACCGAAACGGCGCAGAGCGTTTACCGCCGCCTGCCCAAGCTCATTTTGCGGAAGCTTCGTGATGTATTTGACGTCAACGCCAAAGTTTGCAAGCGACACGGCAACATTGGCTTCTCCCCCGCCGTAGGTCACGCCAAAGCTCTCTGCCTGCAAAAACCGGGTATACCCCTCCGGCGCGAGCCGCAGCATAATCTCCCCGAACGTAACAACCTTTGCCACTTTTTACTTTCCACCCTTCTTCATCAGATGCACGGCAAAACCGCCTATTTCCTGTCCTAAATAGACCGCCGCAAGGCTCCCGTCCGGGGCGCGCCTGGCGCTGTCCATATCCAGTTTTACGCCCCGCGCTCTCAAATGAGCCGCTGCGCGTTCAACGCTGTTGGTCATGATGCCGATATGGCCGTTTTGGCCTTTAAACGGAGCCTTCATAACTTCCGCCGCGGTTCCCGCAAAGACCGAGCTGTTTCCTTCCTTGTATTCAAACCCGAATATCCCGCAGAAAAGCCGCGCGGTTTGCGCCGCCTCTTCAGCGTTTCCCGCGTTAATGCCCACATGCCCAAGCTCAAAGCCCAGCATCATGCCGACCGCGTTTCTCACAAGTCCGGTAATTTTGTCAAACTCGCTCTCTTTAAGCAGAGCCTCGTCAACCATCCAGCTTCCGCCGCAGGCCAGCACCGCCGGACAGGACAGATATTCTATGAGGTTTTTTTCGCTGATACCGCCGGTTGGTACAAACTTTACGCCCTTATAGGGCGCGGAAAGCGCCTTGATCAGCTTTACGCCGCCAATTGCCTCGGCCGGAAATAATTTTACAGCCTTAAGCCCGAAGCCGAGCGCACGCTCAATATCGGACGCGCTTGAACAGCCGGGTATAATGGGTATGCCGCGTTTGACGCAATGTGCAACGACCTCGGGGCTCAGGCCGGGGCTGACGATAAATTTTGCTCCCGCGGCCTGCGCTCTGTCCGCCTGCTCTATGGTCAGCACCGTTCCCGCACCCACCAGCATATCAGGCATCGCGCTGCTGATGCGGGCGATGGCATCCTCCGCCTGCGCCGTGCGGAAAGTGATCTCCGCGCAGTTTAATCCCCCGTCGCGCAGAGCTTTTGCCAGCGGTACCGCCTTATCTGCGTCCTCAATCTTAATGACCGGTATAATGCCTGTTTCCCCCAGACAGCTTAACACATCACTCATGAAAACAACCTCATTTAATTGTTTTAATTCCGTATCGTGAAATCATATATCATAATGCGGAACAGTTATATTATATCTTTCCCCTGCGTATCCGTCAACATCATTTTCGTGCGTGCACACGGCGCCATTGATAATTTTCATGACTGCTGATAGAATATGGCTGTTGCATGCTCGACGAAGCCGATACGCGGGGATACCCATATTCCCCAAGCCCGATCCGGTGCCGTTCGGTTTGTCCCCCATGCGGATACCGGCTCTGTTTATCGCAGATAAATAAACGTATCCGTTGCTGTTTTTCTGCGTCCTAAATTAATTAGTATATGTTGGTGAAATCAGTATGAGCGAAAACGGTGTGCAGTCGGTAGAACGAACGCTTTCCATTCTGGAAGCTCTGTCGCAGGCGCCGGCGGGCGTCTTTTTAAACGAGCTTTCATCTGTAACAGGCCTGAATAAGACCACCGTCCACCGTCTTCTGGGCACGCTCATTCAAACGGGCTATGTGTCGGGTAAAAACGGAAAATACCGCCTGACAGTCCGGCTTTTCGAGGTGGGCGCGCGTGTGATAAACCGGCTAGACGTGCTCACGGCAGCAAGGTCATATCTGGAGATGCTCAGCGTCGTTACCGGGGAAGCCGTTCATCTGGTCGTGCGCGACGGCGCCGACATTGTATATATCTTCAAAGCGGATGCCGGACAAAATTCCGTACAGATGTCCTCCCGCGTGGGTCTGCGAAACCCCATGTACTGTACGGGTGTGGGCAAGGCCATTCTCGCGGCCCTTCCCGAGCCGGAAGCGGAGGACGTTTGGCTGCACAGCCGGATCGTCCGGCGCACGGACAATACAATTACAACCTTTGATCGCCTAAAGCAGCAGCTCGCCGAGGTTAACGTACATGGCTATGCCGTTGACGACGAGGAAAACGAGCTTGGGGTGCGCTGCATCGCCGCAAGCGTGCTCGACTACGCCGGAAAAGTCGCAGGCGCCTTTAGTATTTCGGCTCCGAGCGGACGCATGGACGATGCGCGCCTGGTCTCCATTGCCCCGCTGGTACTCGACACAAGAGAGAAAATATGCGCGGCGCTGGGCAAAACACTGTCCGAAAGCGAATACTAATATATCGTAAAGCGACAAGGCCGATCGCAGGATAAGAAATTCTTAGAGCGGCTCAAATGGCGGGATTGGACGGACAAAACAAAATGATGATTGCCACCGTGCAAATCAGGCTCTACGCTCCATGGGTACATTCTCTCAAAGAAAAACGCATGGTGGTCAAAAGCCTGACGGCGAAGATACGTAATAAATTCAATGTCTCGATTGCCGAGGTGGAAGAGCAGGATACCCACCAGACGGTTGTACTGGGGGCTGCCTGCGTTTGTGATACGGTAAGCTTTGCAGACAGTGTGATCGACACCGTAATTGCTTTTATCGAAGCAAACACTGAGGCAGAAATTACGGATATTTACAGGGAAATCAGATAAGGAGATTATATTTTGAACGGACAGACAAGAGCCAATATTGCCATCGGCGCGCTGGTGGAGATCGTACTGAAAAAAGATCAGCAAACCGGCGCGCTGACAAGAGGACATGTAAAGCGCATCCTGACGAAAAGCCCAAACCATCCTCACGGCATCAAGGTGATGCTGGAGGAAGGAGATATGGTTGGCAGAGTGCAGGAAGTCATTGAAAAATAATAAGTAATTATATAAAAAGGTTCAACTTGTTGATGAAAAAAATCATCTCCTCGTTGAACCTTTTTGCGGTTATATGCCTTTGGGTTTTCAGGTTTCCGGGTTATTGGCTTGATTGCCCCCCAGTTCCGACGTTGTTTGAGATTTAACTCTCTCTGCGCTTTTTTACTCAGTTTTTCTCGGGGTATGAACGTCTGCATTCTAATCCTCTCCTTTAAAAGCAGTCTAACACAAAAGAACCTGAATTCCAAGTGGGATGCGCATGCAGATTCCTTGAGTTTTATTTAAACAAAAGTTAATAATATGAATGCGCGATGCTTTAATGTAATTAATAAGGAGTGTCATAATTGAAACAAGAACAGGAAAGATTCTTAAATTTTGTGATGGAACGTATTCAGCCCGGAATGCAGGATGAGGCAAAAACAATGATGATTGAGAACTTCGGCAAGCAAGCAAACGGCACATTTACCGCTGAATATCTTGAGGATTTTTCATCAAGACTGTCGGGAATTCTTAAACCCGAATATGTAAATGAAGTGCAATCGGCAGTCAAAGAATACGGCCAGTCTTATGCAAAATAGTTTCACTTAAAAAACCGATTTCATTTAAGCTAATTTGAAATCAGGCGATGCTTATTATTCCGAGAAAGAGTGCAATTGAAAGATTTTCCAAATATCGATCCTTATTGTGAAATACCTCCTGATCCGGTACAGGTGCCGCGCGGGAAGCGTAAGCTCTCAAAACGAACCGTCGCCGCCGCTGTAATGATTCTCCTGCTGATCCCTGTGACCATCTTCATCGGCGTGTATTACCTCGGCGGCAGGAAGTATTACTTTATCGCTCTGGCGATCCCCTTTATTTTCTATACCACTCTTGTTTATGCGATTGACCCTTTTCGCTTAACAGGAGGCACATAACCTTGTTTTTCCATCGGGTATTTAGAGCAGTTCTCACCATTCCTATTTCGCTTTACAGTTTTCCCATAATATCAAGGAGGCTCTGGTAGCTGTCAACATCATGATAAATCACGTCATCTGTGGACAGTTCGCTAAACAGCCGCTTGGCGCAGGCAATTTTGGCTTGTTCAATTGGGCGCAGGTTCAGGCTCTCCATGGTGCCTTTGGTTTCAGCTATAAAGAAGATATGTTTTACCGTACCGGCGTTGAACGCAATCGCCCAGTCGGGGGAGTAGTTGCCAACCGGGGTAGGAATGGAGAATCCCTTTGGCAGCTTGGCGTACACGCATACCTCGTCGGCCTTATCCATGTCCTCGGCAAACCTGCGCTCAACGCTCTTTTCAGCAGTTCCATCCGTAAACACATAGTCTTGAATATGCTTCTCCGCGCGCAACGCCTTCGTGAAGTCGCCGGTTTTTTCCGCTGTGAAGATCGCGCTGTCGTAAACCTGCTGCGTACGGTCGTAGGAGATGTGCTCCACGATCATCGTGGCTTTTTGTTCCTTTATTAGCTTGATAGCTTTATTAATAAATTCCTCCGGGTTTGCTTGGAACATGGCGAAAATCGGCTTTTCAATACCTGTGAGTATAGCCGCCACCGTTCTTCGCGTGAGTGTTGTGCCTTCTGCGATTTTGCCGATAAGGTCATACTTGATCGAGCTGACCTGCGCATGCTTCAATATTTCAGTACGAGTCTTTTCACCGGAGAAGCTGTCGCCGCGGTCAATGGCATGCTCGTCCATGTCCTGGGCCTGCCGTCCGGTTGTCACCGTGTATTGCAGGCGCGTGACGAACATCTTGTCGTTAATATGCGCAGTTGCTTTCCGAATCAGCTCATTGCTGTCAAAGTCCACCGTGTATGCGTACTGGTGGTTGACATAGCCCCAAAGCGTTTGAAACTCTTTTTTGTAGAAATTGTCGTTGAGAGCGTTTTCCAGTATCTTTGTGCGGTTACCGTCGGTGACCATTTCATTGAGGACGCTCTCGTCAAACACGCTTTGAACGAGCAAATGAACGCCGTCGGCCAGCGGTGCAAGGCTCTCCGGCAGCGCAGCAAGGCAATGGTTTTCTTTATCGGCGCGGTAGATATCGGTTACATTGTCCTCATTGTCGATATAGTCATTTTTAAGCAGATAGCGATAGATATCTTTTGCCTGCTTCACATCCAACATGACGGGCTGCTCGCCGACCATAATTGTCTTGCCGGTGAAGTATTCCTGCGTTGCCTTGGACGGACGGTCGTACAAATCCTCTTTAATTTTCTTTTGCAGATCAGTGACAAACTGGCGATAGCTTTCACTCGCGATAACGGTGAGCATATTGATATCATGTACGCTTTCACCGCAGGTCAGCGCATCCATGCGGTCGCCGCTCTGGTTGACCGCAAGCCGCAGCCCGCGCCCGACCTCCTGCCGCTTTTGTGTGGTGCTGTCGCTGTGCTTTAAAGTGCATATCTGAAACACGTTCGGGTTGTCCCAGCCTTCGCGCAGAGCTGAATGTGAGAAAATGAACCGCACCGGCTCCTCAAAACTGAGCAGGCGTTCCTTGTCTTTCAAGATTAAGTCATAAGCAGAAATATCATCGCTCATGTCGCTGCCGCGCTTGATGGCCGAATCTACCTTATGGCCTTTTTTGTCGATGCTGAAATACCCCACATGAGTCCTTTTTACATCTATGCTTTTCAGATATTTTTCATATGGCGTGTCAAACAGCGTCAGGTAGTCGTCCAGCACGGAAATGTATTCCTGCTCAAAAATGTCGCCATACTCACTGTTAATTTCGTTGCCGTCGGAGTCATACACCCGGTATTTGGCCACCTCGTCGATGAAGAACAGAGAGAGCGTTTTAATACCCAGCTCAAAGTTGCGTTTTTCCTTTTCAAAATGCGAGATGATGGTTTCGCGGATCTGTATGCGCCGCATATCCTTTTCGGAAACATCGCCTACGACCTCGCCGCGGGCAATTGTTTCACCGTTTGTGAAAGTTACCATTCCACGGATGGGATCAATGTCGCTGATGAGGTAACCCTTGTACTGCTCCATATTGCCGGAGATCGCGTACAAATCGTCGCCCACGCCCAAATTGCGGGGTTCGCGGTTGATTGACTTCTGATAGCTGATTTCCAGTTCGATTTTCGCCATTGGCGGCTTCTTCGCTGAAATAATGATGTTCTCAAGGAACAGATACCGGTCTGTGCCTCGAAAATTCTTTACCTCGAAGCCCTTAACTTCGATTTTCTTGACTAAGCGCTTGTTGTAGGCGTCGAGCGCGTCGAGCACATAGACGAGGTTGTGGCGCTGCGCGTGCGTGGCCGAGTAGTTCAGGCAGAACAGAGGGTTAAAGTTCTTCAGGCTTTCCTGCGTGGCCTCTCCGCCCATTTTCTGCGGTTCGTCCAATATGACGACAGGCCGGTTCGCCTTAATTACGTCGATGGGCTTGCGGCTGCCGAAGTCATCCAGCTCGTCATAGATTCGCCGGTTATCCGCTCCGCGCGCGTTAAACGCCTGAATGTTGATGATCATAACGTTGATACCGGCGCTGGACGAGAAATTGTCAAGCTCGGTCAGGTTCTTGCTGTTGTAAATGAAGAACCGCACTTTTTTGCCGTAATGCTCCATGAAATGCTCCTGCGTCATTTCAAAGGACTTTTTCACGCCCTCGCGGATAGCGATGGATGGCACAACCACAATGAACTTGCTCCAGCCATAGAGCTTGTTCATTTCAAAAATGGTTTTGATATAACAATAGGTTTTGCCGGTTCCGGTTTCCATTTCAACATCGAGGCTGCACCGGCCGAGATGCTTCACAAGTGAATCCGACTGCTTTATATTGTTTCGCGCTTGCATATTATGAATGTTCAGCAGAAGCTGCTCATCCGTCAAGGCAATTCTGGCATTTTCAAAGCCCACAGAGATTTCACCTTGTTCATATTCCGGTTCTGCAAACAGGTTCAGCTGTTGGGTGGCTGGTTTTCGAAACGAGCCAGTATCCCGCACATAGCGGACCCGCTCGGCAAAAGGCTGCCCGGCGAATATGTTTACCACGCTGTTTACGGCATCGGTCTGGTAAGGTTGTATTTTAAACTGAAATTTCACGGTGTAAATGCATAATTCATAATGCATAATGCAAAATTATTATGCGTCCCCCTTTCGCGAGGTCTTTACAATTGAAAAAAGAAACCTGAGCAGTTCTTGGCAATCGGCATAAATGCTGTCAAACTGCTCTTTTGAAATGAAAGCCGTTTCCCATAATAACTCAATCCAATATTCTGTCTCGCTCGCTTCTTTTAACGCAATGTTCATCTTTGAGGCAAAATCTGCTTTGCTTTGCCCGCGAATAGCCTCTTTTACATTTGCACCTATACTGGCCCCACTGCGTAATAACTGCTTGGACAGAACAAATTCCTTTTTTTCGTCACAAAGATATTTATATAGCACGATAATTCGAATAGCAAATTGCTTGCTTTTATCCACAACAACATTCTCCGCCATATTCCCGTCTCCCCTAATTCTGAATTATGCATTATGAATTATGCAGTGTTACAGCACCTTCCTAACCGTGGTCGGGCTGTAGGTGGCAAAAATCTGCTCGAAGTTCGTGGCGACGCTGTCGTTTGCCATGCCGCTGTCACGGAACACGGCGTAGTACGGCTTCATCTTTGCGATTTCGGTGACGGTCTTAGTTGTCACGTCGCTGTCAAAGCAGGCAAGCAGATAGCCGTCAGCAACGGAAAACACCTTCTTGCCGCCGATGACCTTTTCTTCGATTTTGGAGGAAAGCAGAATGCCCAAATCCAGCATGATCTGAAACAGCAAGTCCTCGCCTGAGCGGTCAGGCTTGATATTATCCGCCAGCGCGAACAGCCCCGTCTGCTGAATTTCGCCGGGGTTATAGTATACATCCTGCATATTGGTGGAGTCGATTTTGAGGACGCGAAAGCCGATGTCTAATGCAGAATGCCTTATTTTCTGCCCTGCGCGGCGGATACGCTCCTTGCCGATTTCGCAGATGTTTTTATAGCCCGCCTTGTAAGCTTCAGATTTTTCGTCGGTTTCTTCAGGCAGCTGCACCATGATGAATTTGCGGTGTCCGCCGTCCTCCGCATTGAGCTGCATAACAGCATGTGCGGTGGTAGCAGAGCCGGAGAAAAAGTCGAGGACTATAGCATCTGAACTGCATGTAATAATCTGTAAATAACGAATCAGCTTATATGGTTTAGGATTTGAAAATAAATCACGTTCAAATAAAGCAAAACAGTCTGTCTTTCCTGTCCTTGTACGCCCGAATCGATCTTCCAGTAATAGGCTACGGGCTATTGCCCCTTCTTTCTTATAATTCCTAGTATACACACAGCCATTTTCAAACACTAGTTCATCATAATGTGCTTTAACTGTTCCTTTTCCCCAACGCCAAGTAGCATTTGGATGGGTTGGATCCTTGTGTTTAGGATAATAGGATTGCCCGTCTGGCCCGATAATTTCATAGTCTAATGATTCAGAATAGCGTATGCTTTGCTTATCTAATCTATCAAGGGCATATTCGCCACGTTCGTCTTTTCTGTTATAGGAAGTTGTAACTGTTGCCTCTTTATCAACACCCAACGTAAAAAACTCAGCTTTTTTTGCGTATACTAAAATATATTCATGATCTATAGCAAAAAACTTTGAGTCATTGGCTCCACCGCTTTTACTCTTCCAGATCAAATTTGCAATAAAATTCATCTTGCCAAAAATCTCATCACAAATTTTCAATGCATTTTCTACTTCAGAATCATCAATGCTAATAAATATCACACCATCATCCGCCAGCAAATCCTTTGCCAGCTTCAGACGCGGATATATCATATTCAGCCAGTCGGTGTGAAAGCGACCATTACTCTCTAAATTGGTAACCAGCCGCCCTCCGTCCTCATCAAACTCTCCATTTTGCATTTTCCATTCTGCATTTTGCATTGAGTAATCGTCGTCGTACACAAAGTCGTTGCCGGTGTTGTACGGCGGGTCGATGTAAATCATTTTGACTTTGCCGAGATAGGTTTCCTGCAGCAGCTTGAGCGCGTCGAGGTTGTCGCCCTCGATATAGAGATTCTGCGTCGAATCAAAATCCACGCTTTCCTCGCGGCAGGGGCGCATGGTTTTCGCAATGGGCTGATTGGCCAGCAGAATGGACTTGCGCTTGTCCGGCCATGTAAACTGATACCGCTCCTGTGCGCCATCTACTACTACGTCGGACAGCTCCTGCCGCAGCACGTCAAAATCAATGGCATGGGTAACAACACCAGCCCGTATGACCTCCGTTACAGCGTTCGGAAACAGTAACGCGATCTTCTCAATATTTTCATCCACCTTATCCGGCGTGTGCATTTTAAGCTTGTCCATACGTTTTATCCTCCTGCGCTAAACCTTGTTGTGCGATTTCAAATAATAATTCAATATCAGTATCGTTAGCAAAGTACGGCAGTGCAATGTTATTTGTCAGACCTAGGAGCAGTTGGTTTAGAAAATCACTTGCGAATTGAAGCAAATCCTCAATTTCTCCCCAAGACACTGGCGTGCCTTTCTCAACTATGTTGGGCGATATAATGTGATTCTTGTCACTGTGCGCCCATATCAAATCGCGTTGATTTTTCAGATTTAATATAGCTTTATTAAAATGCTCAAGATTCTCTTTTGTTATCAATAATACTTCATGTATTGAAAAAGCGTACTCTTCTTTTTTCCCGTCTCGTTCAAACGACCTTGTAACGGGAAATATTGATTGGTTTTGCTCACAAATATTATATAGCTTTATAATGCTCATAACTTGTTTGTCGTTTTCAAACAGTTTGCACATTTCCACCATTAGATCATGAACGAGAGCCCGCGTAGTTAACTTAAAGTAAGTCGGAGCGAAGTTTAGGACATCGTTGTATTGCTCTTTTTTATCACATAAATGCTTATATATTCGGCGGTAAGAATTGATTATTCTAACCCTATAATGCAACGCTTCTGCATACTCTATAATATTTTCTCGAGTCATTTCATCCCCTCCAACTCTCGCTGAATTTCTTGCATTTCCTGATACAGCTCAAATTTCTTTTTCGGCTGCTTTTCACCGCGCGTCAGCGTTTCCAGCTTATCGATTTCCATTTGCAGCTTGTCGATTGCGTCCTGCCGTGCAAGCCTTTCGTCTATCCCCAATTCTGCATTCTGCATTTTGAATCCTGCATTCGCCAAAGCGATTTGCTCCAGAAAGCCGTTCCATACGTCGTCCAGCGTGAAGCCCTTTGCTGTAAGCTGCAAGTTGTCCAGCGGCTCCCACTCGGTTTTATACAGCTTGCCATAGTAGACCGCAAGCTGCGCCTTATCCTCGTACCGAAGAAGAAATACAAGCTGATGCTTGTTTTGGCGGGCAATGTTTTCGGCGATACGCGCGTCGAATTCCTGCTTTTTCAAATCAATCACAAGAACCAGTATTTCGCCCACTTGCGTACCCGGCTCAAGGTTGAGCGTGGCGGCAGTCAGTGAATTGGACAGCGTGATACGTTTGACGTCCGTTACGAATTTTTCTTTCAGGTCAGCGCTCAATGTCAGCCGCTTGTAAAAGGCGTCCTTTGGCATGGTACGGCCAACGGCTGTGGCTGACGGAAACTGCATCATTCGATCACCACCATAAAGCAAATCAGCTCAAAGTCATCAAGCCCGCGCACATCGCCTGATAAGAAAGTTGTCTGACCGCCGCCGAAGAAGCTGTCGATATCGCTTTCCTCTTTGACATTTATTATAGATGAAATGGCCTGCTGGAGCAACGCGGACACACGCTCCATGTCTTTTCCCTCTTTCATCTCGGTGTTGAAGCGGTGACAGGCCTCCAGATCGGGGGTACTCTTGCCGCGGCTTAAATGGCGCATTCTATCCAGTGTTTCTTTCGGCTCTAGGTGATTGCAAACCACCTCGCCGTCGTTTCCAATATACACCATGTAAAACGGGTGCAGGCGGTTTTGGTTCTCTATATTTACGCCGGAATTCACGTTTTTCAATATAAAAATCACACCCGGCTTTTCGCCCCGCACGACTGCGTTGATGCCAGAAGGCATGCGGTCAAGGCCGGGGTGGTCTTTCAGGTATGCAAGCAGATCCATGCGAAACTCGTTGAGCCCTAAGTCCATGATGGAAATGCCGCTGTTCATTTCCTCCAGATCGACTACCTCGTTTTGCAGCTTCTCAAGCTGCTGACGGCGGTAACGGAGATCACCATTTTCGTCCTGATTGATATAGTCGTCGTCACCCGTTGAGGTCATGACGGAGATGCGCATACGGGATTCAACGCGAGCTTTGAGGTTGATATATTCGTCGAGTGTCAGATCCGGCCAGAAATTCACCAGCTGGATCACCTGATTTTTACTGCCGATACGGTCTATTCGCCCAAAACGCTGAATGATGCGCACCGGATTCCAGTGTATGTCATAGTTGACCACATAATCGCAATCCTGCAGGTTTTGGCCTTCTGAAATACAGTCTGTGGCTATCAGGATATCAATTTCGTTAAGGTTGTTCGGCATAATCAAGGCTTTTTCTTTTGAAACGGGCGAAAAGCAGGTCAGCATACTGTTTAAGTCGCATGGGAACTTTGGAATCGTTGTTCTGCCGTCTATGCTGCCGGTAATCAACGCCGTGTTTAGGCCGTACTTTTTCTTGACATACTCACTGACGTTCTCATATAAATATTCTGCTGTATCGGAAAACGCGGTGAATATCAATATTTTTTTGTTGCCGGGGTTAATGGGGTTCTCAAGTTTTTCGCTCACGATATGAAGAAGCTCGGTTAGCTTAAAGTCATGCTGGGGTGTAATATCCTCTACCATCGATATCAATAATTCAAGAATTTCAAGGTCGGCCTTCAAATCACGCTGCCACGATATATAGTCCATATCGCGCAGGTCAATTTTGAATTTCTTTCCGACGTTAAACATATCGGTGTTCTGATCGTCGAAGTCGAAGTCGTCGGCGCCGATATCCTGTGCAGAGATCGTGGAACCCGGCTGGAAATTCGCAATCTGCTCTATCGTATCGTAATACAGGGCATAGATGCGCCTCACCGTCAACTTAAATGAATGGACAGAGCTTTCCATGCGCTTGAGTAAATTGATATTCATCAAACGCTGAATGCCGCGCTCGCGGCCACTCTGCGATATGGTCTTTGCGTTTTTGGAATCCGGGTCGAAATATTTGCTCAATTTGCTTGCGAGAATATATGCCGATGGCGTATAGATGGACAGGTTGAGGTCCATCAACTGGCCATAGACTTCCTGGTAATTGATCGCATTCGGCTTGCTTGTCAGTTTCGGGCGCAATGAAATAGGCTTATTCCTTTCGGGGAAACTGCCGATTTCGGTTGTGTCATAATAACGCTGAATATGTTTGCGGGAACGAGCGATAGTAACACTGTCCAGCACTTCGAAAAAGTCGAAATCAAGCGCCTTTAGAAGCGTGCCGGTAGTTCGCCCCTCAGGTGGTTGTTTTGACCAGGAGTTAAAGACCTTTTGTGCCTGACGGAAAATCGAGTCGATATCAGTCTTTGTATTGAGCTTTTCATTTATTACTGTGGTGTGCCCCTCGTATGCCAATGCCAGCTGGTTGCGAAGGTCATAAAAACGGTTGTTGACGGGTGTCGCCGACAGCATCAGCACCTTTGTCTGGACGCCCGCACGGATAACACGATTCATGAGCCGCAGGTAGCGGTTTTCTTTTTCATTATCTTCTCCGGAAATCGCACCGCCATTCCGGAAGTTATGACTTTCATCAATGACCACCAGATCGTAATTGCCCCAGTTTATTCGGTCGATGGGAAGCCCTATAATAGTTTCTCCGCGGTCTCGGGAAAGGTCGGTGTGATATAGAATATCATAACGCATGCGATCCTTTGCCAGCGGGTTGTTTATCAGATTGCCCCGGTAGGTCATCCAGTTATCTTTCAGCTTCTTCGGGCATAGTACAAGCACGCTTTTGTTGCGGCCTTCGTAGTATTTAATTACGGCCAAAGCAGTAAAGGTCTTGCCGAGGCCGACGCTGTCGGCCAGAATGCAGCCGTTGTACTGCTCCAGCTTATTGATGATGGCAAGTGCTGCGTCCTTTTGAAAGTTATAGAGCTTATCCCAAACGACACTTTGCTTAAATCCCGTTGACTCATTCGGGAGAACGTCTTCAGAGATATCCTCAAGGAACTCGCTGAAAATATTATACAGGGACATAAAATATATGAGTTCCGGCGGATTCTCCTGATAGACCGCAGAAATGCTTTCAATTACATCTTCGGTGACGTCCTGTAATTTTGTTTCGTCGTTCCACACACTATTGAAGAGCTCAATGAATGCTGAACTTGCAGGCGATTCCATACGGCTGACCATATTGCTTATATTATTACCGCGTTCGCAGCCCAAATCCACTGTGGTAAAGCTATTAACCGGCATATATGCATACCGTTGTGATGCTGTTTCGACATTTATAAAATTGTTCATTCCATCCCGTGTGGTATTGGATTTGAAGGCGGCTTTTTTCTGAATCCATGCTGCGCACTCTTTGGCGATGGCTTTCTGCGTCAGCTCATTTCTCAGTTTGACTTCAAATTCGGTACCGTATAAACTTTTTTCACGATTTAACCGTGGAATATAGAATTCACGTTTTTCCTTTGCGGTTTTTTCCGCAACAAAGGCCGGTGACGTGAAAATAAAGCGCAATGCTTCGATATCCTTGAGCTGCGCCTTCAGCTCCTGAAAAGCATATATGGAAAAACAGGCAGCTGCAATGGAAACCCGACTTCCCGGCCGGATAGTCTTTTCGAGATCATCTTTTACAACCTGGGTTGTATTATTGAATATCTCCATTTTATCTACTCCAGTCATATCCGAAAAACGGTCAATTAAGTATGCTTAATTCTCATCTGGTATGATTTCCATGATGTCGCCAATATCGCATTTCAGTGCCGTACATACTTTAACCAATACATCCATACTGACATTTTCGTTTTTTGCGAGTTTCGCAACGGAAGAAGGACTTAAATGAGCATCCGCACGTAAATCTTTCTTCTTCATATCACGGTCAATCAATGTTTTCCAAAGCTTTTTATAACTAACGGCCATAACGATCACCTCACGGATATTATTTTCCGTTCTATCAGAATAAATTCGATATTATTACATAATATTAACCAGTTTGCATCTTCCTCACATAACCGTTAGCCTGTTATCTTTGTGTTAGGGATACATATATCAGCAAGTAAGAAGCGATAATTCAGGAAAAGCGTCAGCCGCACATGGCCGACGCTTTTGTTTTTCTCTTATTCGAATTTGAGGGCGTATTAGCCCTTTAAGAATCTGTTTTTCTGGCCTTGTGCGCTAAATGCAAAAAACGGGCATTTTGAAAATGCTCAAAAAGTTATAAAAAAGCCCCGATTTGTTAAAAATCAGGGCTTTTTGTGGTTGCGGAGGCAGGATTTGAACCTACGACCTTCGGGTTATGAGCCCGACGAGCTACCGGACTGCTCCACTCCGCGATATGGAAGAATTTCTGAGCCAAAAGATAAAACTGGTGCCGGAGACCGGGCTCGAACCGGTACGATCCTCACGAATCACGGGATTTTAAGTCCCGGGCGTCTGCCAGTTCCGCCACTCCGGCCCACTGAGAGTGCCTATTTAATATAACACAGGCGGTTTTCAATGTCAACTGTTATATGGTCGAAGTCCCAAAAAACAATCCTGCAACTTCCGCCATGCGTGCTGCCACAGCCCTCATTCTCCATCGTATTTGTGCGTCGCGGCGAAGGGAATAACACCACGGAAGGATGGATCGCCATCCTTCCGTAATGCATCCCGCGGTGTCAGCTTTTTATAAATTTATACAGCATGGCCAGCGTCTGGCTGCGGCTAAGCGCGTTTTTAGACTCCAGCTTTCCGCTGTCATTGCCTGATACGATGCCCAGCCCATAGGCAAGCGCGCAATATCCGCGATCCGCCTGTGCTATGGCCGCGTCATCTTTAAACGGCGTCTTGTAAATGTCCTGTATCTTTGCCGCCTTGCCATATCCCGCGGCGCGGATGACAAAACGAATGGCATCAAGCTTGGTGATGCCGGCATCCGGTTTGATCTCCGCTTTCTCTATAATGCCAAGGTCCTCAAGCTGCTTATACAGGTCATCCGTATCACTTTGGGTCAACGCTTCGGCGCTGTCAAAGGGTGAGTACCACGAAAGAGTTTTGAGCAGAAGGAACAAAAACTCCTTTTGTGTCACTGTTTTTTCAGGAGACAAAATACCTCCGT
The DNA here is from genome assembly GCA_963678505.2 of Oscillospiraceae bacterium. GTDB lineage: Bacteria > Bacillota > Clostridia > Oscillospirales > JAVBQB01. The sequence goes on from CAXXFP010000004.1 coordinate 138,669, forward strand.
CAAAGCCTATGCCAATGTCCGCCAGAAGCTGCGCCTGTATTTTGACCCAATGGTTTGAAAGATCACTGTAGCTGAGTTTGGAAACACTCTCCTGATACGGCTGTCCGTCGTAATCAAGCAAAATCCCGCTTTTTGCCGCCACAGTGAGCGGACGGTTATAATCAAGCGTGTATACAAGCCGAATCGACGGCGTACTGGGTATTTCTCCGTCGGGATAAGGAGGAACCGGAAGAATACCTATTTTATCGGCCGTGTCGCCGGCCTCCTTATCATAATAATAAGTGGTAAAAAGCTCATAGCGCATGGAAAACGCACACTGCTCAATAATTTTGTCAATGGCCTGCGCGTCGGTGATCACACCGGTCGGGGACTCAAACGTAATGTCGTCATGCCAGTTTGAATTATAGGAAGAAATCAGTCCGTCCTGCGCACTGACCGTAACATACATAAAATCGTTTTCAAACCGGATTCCTTCGTTGACGCGCGTGTAGCGAATTCCGAATGAGGCTGGCTTCTTTGTCTCATCGTTGTCGATATACATGATCTGGTTTTCCGTGTCTTTTGCAGTTTTCTGAAGCTTTGCGGATGCGTTTCCGGCGAGGAAGCTCTGCGCCGTCTGATTGGCGGCCGCCTCGCTGAAATTCGCCTTTGAGATTTCCTCATCATTATAGGTGTAAAATGAGAGGATCTCCCCCGTTCTGGCATCCACCGACGCGTATGCGCTGGGCGCGCTCCATTCCTCCTTGGTGACCTTCCCTGTGTATCTGAGATTCCACCGGTATGCCGCCGGATCGTCATACGGCACGGTAAGTGACTTGGAACTGAGCGTATAGCTGTCCGGAAGGTTGAGATAGGCGTTGGCGCGCAAAAGAGCGTCTGCATCCTCGGCTTTGAGGAGCTTTTCCATGTCGGCTATTTTCTCAAGCTCTTCCTGCGAAAAGCCCGTTGACTCGGAGGCGCCTTCGCCGCCCATGGCCGCGTCCTGCGCCGCGCTCTTACCTGAGTCGCTCCGCTGTTCCCATTCATAATTCTGCGTGTTGATTTCCCCCGTAAACGGATCGACCGTCTTGTACGAATCAGGACTGTAATAAATAAGATAGGCCTGCGCCGGGGTCCCGGGATCTTTGCTATTGTCTAATCTGTACTCAAGCTTTGCGGTCATGGCGTCCTTCAGCTTTTTCTGGGCGTCGGCCGCGCTGATGGCACCCTGTGCCGAAGGAAATGCTAAATCGTAATTCCAGCTTACGGAAAGAGAGGTAACCTGCTTTGTCTGGTAGTTTACCTGCACGCTCACCGTATCCGAATACAGCGGTATGTCGTTTTCTACTCTGTAGAATTCGAACAGATAGAACCCTGAATAGGCATTGGCGGTGCCCGCATTCTTCGCGCTCAGGTGTCCTGCCGTTTCAGGCACCGTTTTTGCAATACAGGTCTTCGCCAGTTCAAGTGCCTGGGCTTTTGTTATTTCAGGCGCTTGAACCTTGCCCGTATTGTTATTTTTCGCGTCATAGCGATAGTAGGAGCGCAGCCTTCCGGCGGCGTCGACAGACATGTTGATTGAACTTCCGTCTTCCTTGCCCCACGAAAGCTTCCAAACCTTTTCATCATCCCGCTCGTTTACGCCGTAACTGAAATTTTTAAAGCTGTCATCAATTGCAAACTTGCTCTTGGCCGCGATGATGGCCTTTGAAAGGCCGTCATCCCCGGACGCGGCAAACCCTGAAACGCCCACTACAGAACCCATCATGCAAAGCATGAGGACAAACGACATTACCTTTTTCAAGATATCCTCCCCTTTCATTAAACCGGATGTCACTCTTCGATACAGCCTAATTGACGTGCATAAATAGAAATATGTTCCATTTCTTTGTAATATTTAAACAAGTTAAAAATAATACACGCCGTACGCTTCTTCGCCTGCCCGGCGCGGCTTCGCACGTATGCGCCCGGACATATGCCGAGCAACGGCAGCTCTTGACAAATAAGCGGTGTTAAAATATAATTCAAATTGTAAATATTATATTCATTTGGTATATATTCACGCCTGATCCTTCCCGCGTTCCGGTTTGAGAAAAACCTCCCCGCTTCACAGATCAGCAGACTTATTTAAAACGCAATACGGCCCCCGAAAAGGCGGTGGCCAGACAGATAGGAAGTATTGGTCAAATGGAACAGACAATCCTTGAGCTGCGCGGCATATCCAAGAGCTTCGGACAAACCAAGGTCTTAAAGGATATCAGCCTTTCGGTGGAAAAGGGCGAGTTTATAACCTTTCTTGGCCCCTCAGGCTGCGGAAAGACAACGATGATCCGCATCATTGCCGGGCTTGAAAACCCGGATTCCGGCCGGGTTTTCCTCAACGGGGCGGATGTGACCGAAGCCGAGCCGAACCACCGCACCGTAAATACCATTTTTCAGAACTACGCGCTTTTCCCGCATATGAACGTATTTTCAAACATCGGTTACAGCCTGCGCATCCGTCATGCAGGCAAAGACGAAATCAAGCGCAGGGTCACCGATGCGCTCACGCTCGTCAAGCTGGAAGGCTACGAAAAGCGCATGCCCGGCGAGTTAAGCGGCGGACAGCGCCAGCGGGTCGCCATTGCGCGGGCGGTCATCAACAATCCGAATATTTTGCTGCTTGACGAGCCGCTCGGCGCGCTCGACCTTCAGCTGCGCCGCCAGATGCAGACAGAGCTCAAACGGCTTCAAAAGCAGCTGGGGATCACCTTTATTTATATCACACACGACCAGGAAGAGGCAATGAACATGTCCGACCGGGTCGTGGTCATGCGCGACGGCCGCTTTGAACAGATCGGAACCCCCTCGGAAATCTACGATACACCGAAAACCGCGTTTACAGCCCAGTTTATCGGCACTTCAAACATACTGGAAGGCGTCGTTTCAAGCGTGCAGGACGACTGCGCGCACATGGCGCTTTCAGACGGCGGCGCGGCGATTGCAAGCACCGCCGGACGCGCGCTCACCGTGGGGCAAAAGGCCACGTTTTCCATCCGGAGTGAAAACGTCAATTATACGCATACGCCGCAGTCGGGTTTTTCCCTGAGCGCCGTCGTGTCGGAAAACAACTATACCGGCGGCATGCTGCGCACGGTGCTGCGCATGCACGGCGGGCGGGAAATCATCTCCGTCAAGCAGGGCATCCACGCCGACGCAGGCATTGGCGAAGGTGTGTACCTTTCGTGGGAGCCGGAGCACGCGTGGTTTGTGGACACGGAGGACTCGCTATGAAAAAACGTGACAAAGCGTGGCTTGCGGTTGCTCCGCTATATCTGTTTACCATCCTTTTTGTGGCGCTGCCCCTTATTTATATTATTGCGCTGAGCTTTTTGACGCGGGATGTATCCTGGGGCGTTACGGGCAAGCTGACGCTGTCAAACTACGCAAGGATATTCGATCCCATATACATAAAAACCTTTGGCGATTCGCTGAGCCTCGCCTTTGTGACTACGCTCATCACCCTGGCGCTTGGGTATCCGTTTGGCTACTTCATGGCAACGCTTCAGTCCAAATGGCGCACAGCCATTTTGCTGCTGGTCATGGTTCCCTTCTGGACCAACGCGCTTGTGCGCATCTACGGCTGGATGATCCTTCTGCGCACACAGGGCATACTCAACAATATTTTATTAAAGCTCGGGCTAATAGACGCGCCGATGAAAATTCTTTACACTTACCCTGCAGTGCTCATCGGCATGGTTTATGCCCTGCTTCCGTTTATGATTTTACCTGTTTTTACAAGCGTTGAAAAGATGGACTGGGCGGTCGTGGAGGCCGCGCGCGACTTGGGCGCGAGCCGCTTTCAGGCGTTTGTGACCGTCACGCTCAAGCTCACACTGCCCGGGATCCTGACGGGCGTCGTGCTGGTTTTTGTCCCCTCCATCGGCCTGTTTTTCCTGTCTGACCTGCTCGGGGGAGGAAAATTCATGCTGGTGGGAAATCTCATCAAAAATCAGCTGCTGGTGGCGCGCGACTGGCCGTTCGGCGCAGCGCTGTCGGTGGTCATGATGCTGCTCACGTCCCTGATCATCTGGGCTTACCGCAGGATTTCCTACTCAGGACAGCTGGAGGGATTTAAATGAAAGCTCAAGGCGTTTGCCCAAAGGTTTATCTGATCGCCCTGCTTTTGGTTATGTACCTGCCCATCGTGATCGTGATTGTCTATTCCTTCAACGCCTCAAAAATCGACGCGCAGTGGACGGGGTTCACGCTTGACTGGTACGCCCGCCTTTTTCAAAACGACGCCCTCATGGACGCGCTGAAAAACAGCCTGCTGCTGGCCACGCTCAGCTGCGCGGCGTCCGCCGTCATCGGCACCATCGGCGCGGTGGGCATCGTCCGGGCCGACCTGAAAACAAAGGGACTCATTGAAAATATTTCGGCAATACCGATCATGATACCGGAAATCATTCTGGGCATGGCGTTTCTGGCCTTTTTTTCCTTCCTGCGGCTGCCGTTTGGCATGCTTACGCTCGTCATCGCCCATACCTCCTTTTCGATTCCCTATATCTTCATCCTGGTAAAAAGCCGGCTTGTCGGCATTGACAAGTCTATCGGCGATGCGGCGCGCGATTTAGGCGCAACACAGGCCCGCATGTTTTTCGACATCACCTTGCCGCTTCTTGCCCCCGCGGTCGTATCCGGCATGCTGCTGGCCTTTGCCATGTCGCTGGATGACGTCGTGATCAGTTTTTTTGTAACGGGCGCGGAAACGAATACCCTGCCCGTCAAAATATACTCGCAGCTCAAAGTGGGCGTAACGCCCGAAATAAACGCGCTTTGCACCGTTATGCTGCTGGTCACCTTTCTCGTTATCCTTACCTCCCAGTCAGGCAGCATAAAAAATAAAACAAAGGAGAAACGAAAATGAAAAGATTCACCTGCACGCTCCTCGCGGCTATGCTGATGACGCTTGCGTTATCAGGCTGCGCCAAAACCGATTCCAAAACGCTCAACATCCTCACCTGGGACGGATATATCCCGCAGGATGTGCTGACCGGCTACACCGAAAAAACAGGCGTGAAAATCAATTTCTCCAATTTTGAAACAAACGAGGAAATGCTTACCAAGCTGGAGGCTGCCAAGGGCGGCGACTATGACATCGTAATCGCCTCCGATTACATCATCGACATTGCGCGCAAAAAAGGCAGCCTGCTCAAAGAGCTAGATAAAAGCAAACTTCCCAACTATCAGAACATCGACCCCAATTTCCAGAGCCAGTATTATGACCCGGACAACCTTTACACCATCCCCTATGCCGCGGGCACGCCGCTCATTGTTTACGACGCGGAAGCCGTAAGCGTTGATATTACAAGCTACGCCGATCTTTGGAATCCGGTTCTGTCCGACAGCCTTGTAGCCATGGACGACGGCAGAAACATTATCGGCATCACGCTTAAGTCTCTGGGCAAGTCCTTTAACGAAACGGACCCGGCAGTGCTTGAGCAGGCCAAGGAGAAGCTTTTTGCCCTAAAGGGGAATATCCGCGCGCTGAGCTACGACAATCCCCAGTCATTGCTCATCAGCCACGAGGCAAGCATCGGATACATGTTTACCCCGCAGGTTTTGGAGGCGCTCAAGGCGCGTCCGGAGCTCAAGGTGGTGTATCCCTCCGAGGGTATGGGCTTTGGCATCGACAATGTGTTTGTCCCCTATAACGCGCCAAACGCAGATAACGCCTATTCGTTTATTAATTACATCCTCGACGGCGAGGTCGGCGCGAAGATTTCCCAGCAGATCCTGTACATCTGCCCGAACAAGGCATCCGAACCGTTTCTGGCAGACGATTACAAAAACAATGAAAGCCTGTATATCCCATCGGATATTCTGGGCAAAACCGAGTTTATTGAGGACGTCGGCGACGCGACGGCGACCTATGATAAAATATGGACCGAATTTAAACAGCAGTAAAACAATGTGGCCGGCATCACATGAAAATGCGGCGCCGGCCTTTTTTTATCTTACTTTTAAGAGTCTGCCGTCTGCTTGAAAAATATGCTTGCAGGCATAAAACCCTGTGTTTTTGGAAAACTCTTATATTGAAGCTTCAAATGATTGCCGCATAAATTTTGCATTGCGGTAATAAGCCCTTTTATCCTCCGCGCCGGCAGCGCCGCCCGGATATCCCTGCCAGACAGCGCTGAAAAACCTGCATTCCGCCCTATAAACATCCTTTTAAATGAGCACTTGATATTCTACTATTTTTGGGGTAATATGTATTTAGAGAGAATTATTCCTATTTCAGCTTGAAAGCGGTATGCAATATGGCTCGTTTTTGGAAGGGATTCTGGCAGCTGGCCGACCCGAAGATATGGGTGGCGTCCACCATTCCCATGCTTGTGGCTTTTTCCTTCACCTTTCCCGACAGACGTAAAAACGCGCTCGTGTTTTTTCTTCTGTCCGCTGCGGCCATTTATCTTGTGGAAATTGCAAAAAACGCACTCAACGAGGTGGTGGATTATCTCTCCGGGGACGACCCGTCCGTCGCGCCGGAAAATATCACGCCTTTTTCAGGCGGCAAAAAAACCATTACCGGTGGGCTTCTCACCGTAGCCCAATCGGCCGTCATCTCCGTGTGCTGCTATGCTGCGTGTGCGCTCATTGGCTTCACCATCGTCCTGTTTCACGATTTTAACACGCTGTGGATCGGCGTGGCGGGCGTGGGGCTTTCCATACTCTACAGTCTGCCGCCTTTTAAACTGTGCTACCGCGGGCTGGGTGAGTTTACGGTAGGCCTTACCTTCGGGCCGCTGCTGATGGCCGGCATCTGCGTGGTGATGACGGGCGCGCTCAGTCTGCCCGCCATGGTCTGCTCGATCAGTCTCGGTTTTCTGATTGCAAACCTGCTGTGGATCAACCAATACCCCGACTATGAGGCGGACAAGGCTGCGAATAAAATGAACGGGGTCGTGCGCATGGGCAAAGACAAAGCGTGGACGGTTTTCGCCCTGCTGTTCATTCTATGCTATACCGTGCTCGCAGCGGCGGCGGCGTTCATCCATCCGGCTTTTCTGCTTTCGCTTGTTACGATTTCCCTTGCGGTCAAGGCGGTCAAAAACGCCCGTGCCAACTACGACAACATTCCCAAGCTCATCGCATCCAACGCCGCCATGGTGACAATCTACCAGATAACGGGCCTTATGATGATTGCAACCGCTGTTTTAGCTCACCTTTTTCCCATATGAAAAGAAATTAAAAGGAGGAACCCACATGAAACGCACATTAAGTATGACCCTCGCTGTTGTGATGCTGCTTGCCCTTGTCGCCTGCACCGCCGCACCGGCTGCAAGCACGTCTCCTTCTCCGTCCGCGGCGGCCTCCGTCTCCCCGTCCGCTTCACCCGCTCAAAGCCCCGCTGCCGCCCTCAAGGACGGTACCTACAAAACAGAAGGTGCCGAATTCGACGCAAACACCGGCTTTAAGGACTCTGTGGAAATTACCGTCAAGGACGGCAAAATATCCGAAGTCAACTGGGACGCCACACACAAGGACGGCGGGAAAACTAAGAAAGAGCGCTCCAAGGCCGGCGAATACGACATGAAAAATACGGGTCTTAAGTGGCACGAGCAGGCCGCCGCCATGGAAGCCGCGCTCCTCAGCTCTCAGGACCCTGCAACGCTGATTGTTACCAGCGACGGCAAAACGGACGCGGTGTCCGGCGTTACCATCCACGTTTCCGCCTTTGTCACCCTCGCCGCGGAAGCGATCGCCAAAGCCAAATAGTCAGCGACGGTTTTGGGGCTCCGCTTTCACGCGGAGCCCCAAAATTCATTGCGCCGATTCGATTGTAACCCCTTGCGTGTGGGTGACGGTCCCGTCCATACCGACAAAAATGGCCTCCACGCCGTCCAGACTGTTTATAAGCGCCATTCCTTTTGTAAGTCCAAGCGCAAACACAGATGTGGACAGCGCATCGCCGTCTGCCGACAGGTCGGACAAAATGGTGACGCTGGCCAACCCGTTATCCACCGGATACCCGGTTTTCGCATCCAAAATATGATGGTAAAGCTTGCCGTCCTTTTCAAAATACCGCTCATAGACGCCCGAGGTCACAACGGATTTATTTTTTACCCGGACAAGGCCGAGGAGTTCTGTCCCCCGCTCCTTAAAGGGCGATTGGATACCCACCCGCCAATCCATGCCGTCGGTTTTTTGACCCAGCGCGTAGATATTGCCGCCCAAATCGATGATGGCGCTTAAAACACCCTGCCCGCGCAGATAATCGGCGATACGGTCGGCAATGTACCCTTTCGCGATACCTCCAAGGTCAATCCCCTCTCCGTTATCCGGCAGTGTCACAGTGCTTCCTTCCACATGCACGCGCGTGTAATCCACCTTTTTGATTGCCTGCGCGATCGCCTCAGGCGCGGGCGGCGAAGGATTTTCACTTTTGAAATCCCACAGGGATGAAACGGGCGCGATGGTGATATCAAACGCGCCGTTTGAGAGTTTTCCGTATTGAAGTCCTTTTGTAATGAGCTGTGCCGTCCTCTCATCGACCTCCACCGGACTGCCCGAGTGGGCATTTATCCGTGAAATATCGCTGTCTGTCAGCGTACGGCTGAGCAGCTTTTCATATTCCGTGCAAAGACCCAGGGCCTGATCAAGTATTGCCTGCTCCTTATGGTCATAAAGGGAAACCGACACAATTGTATCCAGCGCAAACGCTTTGCCTGTAAGCGGTTTCTCGCTGCCGCCGCATCCCGAGGCGGCGGATAAAAGGATCAGAGTGCATAACAGGACTGCTGTTTTCTTCAATGCCTACACCTGCGCTTCGTTTATTTGTTGTCTGCGTTTGGGGTTGTCAGGACACCCAATTTTCCAAGAGTCCGGTCAGCGCCGCGCGCCTTTCCTTGTGGTATACTCCGGATGCGCTGCGCGCCCGCCTTTTATTATATTGCCTGCCTGTCCCCTTGGCAACCTTTGTATTTGTCCTTTCAAATGCAGAAAAGCGCATTGTACTCTTATGCACTCCTTCTTCCGCCGCCATTTTCCGCGCGGAATGGACGGCGGATCGTTGACTTATTTTTTCGCGCGGAGAAAAGGCGGTTAAGGTGAATACTCGAATCGTTATTCTGGGCGGCGGCTACGCCGGCGTGCTGACCGCTAAAAAGCTGGCAAAACGTCTGAGAAAACACGACAACGTGGACATCCTTCTTATTGACAAACGCCCCTTTCACACCATGCTTACCGAGCTTCACGAAGTCGCCGCCAACCGTGTGGATGAGGAAAGCATCAAAATCGATTTTAAAAAGATATTTGCCGGGCGCAAGGTACAGTTTATCCTCGATACCATTAAGGATACCGACCTTGACGCGAAAAAGCTCATAGGCACGCAGGCGGAATACCCCTATGATTATCTGGTGATCGCCTCAGGTTCAAAGCCCACCTGCTTTGGTGTGCCCGGCGCGATCGAGCACGCCTTTCATCTGTGGAGCTATGAGGAAGCGGTCGCTCTGCGCGAGCATATCCTGCGCATGTTTCGCACCGCCGTGTGCCAGCCGGACGAAAAAACAAGACGTGCGATGCTCACCTTTGTCGTCATCGGCGCGGGGCTGACCGGCGTTGAAATGATGGGCGAGCTTGCCGAGTGGATTCCGGAGCTGTGCGATAAATTCATGGCGCCGCGTGATGAGGTGCGCCTGGTGCTTTGCGACGCGCTGCCAAAGATTATGCCCGTATTGCCAGAAAAAGTCGCGCGCAAGGCGCAGCGGCGCCTGGAAAAAATGGGTGTTGAGATTTTGCTGGGTACAGGTGCGGCCGAAATAACGCCCGAGAGCGTAACGCTGGGCAAGTCCTCTCCCGTAAGTATTCCCTCCCATACGGTCATCTGGAACGCGGGTGTGGAAAGCTCGGACATCGCATACTGTATGAACACTGAAAAGGTCGGACGCGGGCGCATCGTCGTGGATGAAAACCTGCGCATTCCCGGTCACGAGGATGTTTACGTCATTGGGGACAACATGTTTTACATTCCCGAAGGCGAGCAAGCGCCCGTACCTCAGATGGTGGAAAACTGCGAACAGTCCGCCCCTGTGGCAGTAAACAATATCCTGTTCAGTCTGGGGCTTCGTCCCGCGCTCAGCAAATATCAGCCTGATTTTCACGGCATGATGGTATCCGTCGGCGGGCGCTATGCCTGCGCATATGTTGGGACTCATAGGAAAATGTTTTCGCTGGCCTCGTTTTTCGCCATGATCGCGAAGCATTTTATCAATATCCTGTATTTTCTTCAGGTTGCAGGCTGGAACAAATGCTGGAGCTACTCGATGTATGAGATTTTTAAGATCCGTAAGCGGCGCAGCATTTTCGGCGGCCATTTTGGCAATCAGGCGCCTGTTTTTTGGAAGGTGCCGCTGCGCATTTGGGTGGGCTTTATCTGGCTTTCACAGGCTCTGCATAAGTTTTTAACACTGCTGCAGACAGGCGACTACACAAAGATTTTCCCCATCACCTTCCCCATTGCCGGCTCTGCGCAAAACGCGGCCTCTGCCGTCGTGCAGTCGGCTTCCGACGCTGTTTCGGCTGCGACGGGAACCGTCACGGAAGCCGCCTCGTCGCTGACGGGCGTGGGATGGATGGACTGGCTCATTGACTGGGGGTCGAACTGGGTGGCTGTTGCAACGCCCATCCCCCACTTCATACAGCCCTTTGTGGACTGGTCGCTGCTGACCTTTATCAAACCCATCAACGAGGTTTTCCAGGTTGCCATGCTTATTTTGCTCTTTTTGATTGCCGGAAGCTTCATAACCGGAACGCTGATGCCTCTGACGACCATTTTAAGCGGCGTTGTGTGCGTAATGATCTATCTTTCCGGCATGGCCGGACGCGAAATCGTGTGGCTGATTATGGCCGCAATCGTCCTGTTCGGAAATTCCGGCATGGCCTTTGGGCTGGATTATTATCTGCTTCCGCTTATCAAGCGCGGACTGAAAAAATGGAAATTCACCAGAAAGTGGTATTTGTTTAACGACTGATGTTCGGGAGGCGCTGACCCATGCCCACATACGACGGTATATCCCCTCCGTGCTTTGAAGATGCTCTGCATGAGGCGGTCGGCTATACACAAAACACACTGGATGCTATGCCGCAGAGCTTATGCGATATATCCGGGCATCTGAATGCCGCGCAGGGAAAATTCCTGCGTGCCGGCCTTTTGATCGCCAGCGCCATGTGCGGGCAGTATGACAACCGGCGCGTGATCCCGCTTGCCTCGGCGGTCGAAATTCTCCATTTGGGCAGCCTTGTCCATGATGATATTATCGACAATGCCGACACGCGCAGAGGGCTTGAGAGCCTCCCGAAGAAATTCGGCCAGACTGCCGCTGTTTTCACCGGCGATTATCTGTTTACCATCGTGTTTTCCCTGCTGTCAAAACATAACCGCGAAAGCATGGAGGATGTGGCCCGGGCAGTTCAGGCGATCTGCCTGGGCGAAATTCTGCAAAACCGTTACCGCTACTGCACCGATATGAGCCTGACGCGCTATATCCGTATCGTTACGCGAAAAACCGGCGCGCTGTTTGCCTGTTCCATGTACTCGGGCGCCAAGGAAGGCGGACTGGATGAAACAACCTGCCGGATTCTCAGCCGCGCGGGCGGTTACGCGGGCGTGATGTTTCAGATTATTGACGACTGTCTGGACCTGAGTGCCAAAAATCCGGAAAAGCCCGCATTTAAGGATATCACCGAGGGCGTCACCACGCTGCCTGTCCTGTTTGCCCTCAAGAGCTCACCCGGACTCGCCCGCCGTCTTCGCGACGCCGTGAGCGCCGGGGATACTCGGCTTGCCGCTGACTGCGTAATCAAAGCAGGCGGGCTTGAGCGGGCTCAGGCAGTCGCACATTATTATTATCAAAAAGCCGTCAGGCAGCTTGAAAAAATCCCGGACAGTGCGGGCAGGCAGGCGCTTGACACACTTTTTGAAAAATGCATCAAGCGGGAAAAATAAAGAAACGCCGCACCGCGGCCGATAAGGCGCTGTGCAGCGTTTCTTGTTTTCTACATCGATTCCGGCGGAAACCTTTAACTTTTATCCGGACTTTCTCAGGTCAATTCTTCAACATAGCTGATGCCGTCGATTAGCCCGATCTCCGCAATGGACAATTCGCGTCTGGTTTTGCCCAGGTTGACCGTAACAAGCATGCCGATGGCGTCTTCGTCGCCGACTTTAATCTTACTGACCTGCTGATAGGTAAATTTTATTCCACTTTCCCTGCAAAATTTCGCAAAGCTTTTCAGACTGGACAGACTGTTAAGCTCCATATATAGCTCCACTACACTTGCATACCGGTCAAGAACGCTGTCCACATTGTGTAAGAGAATAATAACCAGCACAATAAAGAAAAAACCGATCAGCGCACCCGAATAAAACCCGACCCCCAGCGCAAGGCCCATACACGCCGATGCCCACAGTCCGGCCGCGGTGGTCAGCCCTTTTACCTGCTGGCGGCCGGTTACAATGATTGTACCCGCCCCCAGAAAACCGATCCCGCTGACCACCTGAGCGGCTATGCGCGTGGGGTCGTCTCCCCCTACAAATTCAAAGATATATTGGTTGGTAAGCATTGCAAGCGTCGCACCCAGACATACCAGCATGTGTGTGCGAAAACCTGCCGCCCTGCCTTTTTTCCCGCGTTCAAAGCCAATGATGCCGCTGAAAACCACTGCAAGAAAAAGGCGCAGAAAAATAGATACTGCGTTAAGTTCGCTCAGATACCGCATGACAGAATCAAAGGTCATTCAGGGTTTTCCCCCTTTAAAGTAAAAGAAACGGCGCGTAGCGCCATTTGATTATAGTAAAAACCGTAAGCCGCTTGAACGTAAACTCATTATATCGGGTTCTGTTCAGGCAGTCAATGAACCGGCCGGCATAATTATCACGTTGAATCTAAATAATGTCCACTGAACAAATCAATAATACCGTCAAGCCATTGAAGCTGTTGTATTTCTGATTTGTAAGCAAGCATTAAAAAACAATGAGCTTTCGGTACGGCTGATTTCTCAGCATATGCCCTATCAGCGTGTCATATACCTGTCTTACAAAAAAGCATATCAGATATTGTTTTTACAGCCTTTCGGATTACACAGGGCTTGACACAACCCCGCTATACCAATATAATTAAGCTTGCTGACTTAACGCGGCATCCTCCGGTACGTGTGAAAAGGCCGTGTGGCATATTCTGAAAAAACGCTATGCATACGGAGAAGTATCGAAGTGGTCGTACCGGCCCTGACTCGAAAGTCGGGCACCCATTGAACCGCCTCCAACCAGGAATCCAGATTCTACAGCCTTTTCCGGGGATGACCGGCAAGCTAACCTCAAAAAGTTCTCACCGTCAGTTCTCACTTTTGTCCGGGGGCTGATTTTAAGAGCTGAAAACTTATACGAAAGAGTATCGAAGTGGTCGCAACGAGCTGCACTCGAAATCGCCACGGCGTTTTGGACAACTCCAGCAAAAAAGCTAGGTATTTCAAGGGGTTCCGGGTTTCAAAAATTAAATAATTTCTTGTCATCTCCCCATCATATCTCCCCGTTTTCCAGAAAACGTCCGGAGGCTGATGTTGAAGATAAATATGGAGGAGTATCGAAGTGGTTGTAACGGCCTTGACTCGAAATCATGTCAGCGTAACGGAAACTGCTCTTCAAAATCTCTTGTTTTATCAAGGCTTCCAGCGTTTTCAAAACTGAATAATTTTTCTTGTTCTCTCCAAAAATTCTCTTCTTTAATCGGAGAATTGATGTTTGAGATAGATCATGGAGGAGTATCGAAGTGGTTGTAACGGCCTTGACTCGAAATCAAGTTGTCACGCAAGTGGCACGTGGGTTCGAATCCCACCTCCTCCGCCATTCCAGAAAAGCCTGCAAACTCAATGGTTTGCTGGCTTTTCTCTTTTTGTAGTAAATCGGCTGAATTCGCATTATTTTTTGCGTTCTCTCCAAAATCCAGGAGAGAATTTTTAAATGCCCTTCCGGCCTTGTGTATCAAGGGTTTGCGCCGAGATTTAGGCCCAAAAGCAGTGCGTCGGCAGACGAAATTTTTGAACTGAATTCGAGATGTGCGTAAATATTTGCCGTGGTGGAAAAATCGCTGTGACCGAGCCATTCCTGAATCTGCTTCATCGGCACGCCGCTGGCCAGCATCATACTGGCGCAGCTGTGGCGAAGATCGTGGAACCTGATCTCTCGAAGCCCGTTTTCCTGCAGAAATCTTTTAAAGTTTTCCGTAACGTAGTTCGGACGGATCAGATTGCCGATGCTGTTGACACAGACGTAGTCTATGTACTCCCTGTTGTAGCCTTTGCCGCATACTCTGCGGTTTTCTTCCTGCTCGACCTTCAGATTAAGCAGCCTTTCCCGTACAAACTGAACAAGAGGCAGCGTCCTTCGACTTGATTTCGTCTTGGTTGTATCCGATGCCACAAGGGCTCGTTTCCCCTCAACCTCGCAGGACGTGACCGTATGCCGTATTGTCAGCGTGTTCATATCGAAGTCGATGGCGTCCCACTTTAGCCCGATGGCCTCGCTTCGGCGCAAGCCGTAGAATGCGCCCAGCAGGATGGGGATTTCAAGTGGCGTGCCCTTCGACACCTCAAACAGTGTCTTCATCTCATCCGCATCATAGAAGCTGCCAACAAACTTATCTTTCTTCGGGCGCTCGATCTTGTCTGCCGGATTTGCATCGAGAAGGTCGATCTTTACTGCGTATTTCAGGGCCTTGTGAATCACAGCATGATAGTGAATGACCGAGTTGGCACAGACACGTTCAAGCTCCTTCTGATAAAAATCTTGAATGTCACCGGGCTTCAGCTTCTGGAGAGTGATGTTCTTCACTCGGAAGTATGGGCAGATAATTCTGTTAACCATGTTCGAGTAGGAAGCATAGGTTGGGACTGCGATGGAGTTCTTTGCGATGGCGAGCCATTTTTCCAAAAAATCGGCAAATAAGATATCCTCCTTAGCGCATTCCAATTCTTCCGGTACGTACTTTCGCCGTGCTTCTATCAGAAAAGCTTCGGCTCTTTTTTTGTTTCCTTTCACCGTGTATCCGGTTGCCATCCATTTGCTTTTATGGCGCCCGAGTGAATCTGTGTAGCTTAGGACCGCATAGTAATAACCGCTTTTTTCGCTGAGATGTCCTGCTACCATTTTAATACCTCCTTTGTGTGCAGCAGAAACACCTACCGTCAACTGGTCCTATTGTAACAAGACCGGGTTCAAATAGGCAAACCTGCAAACATAGAAAATTGAGATTTTCGAAAAATATCGGGGTTAAACCGCCTGCTCTCCGCCGCTGAGATGGAGATACGCGAAAAGGTGTGCTTTCGGTACACGGTAGGTTTTACCGATCTTCAGCGAGCAGATTTTACCCTCTCGGAGAAGCTTACAGCCGGTCTTGGTGCTGATACCGAGCGCATCACTCATCTGTTCGGCGCTCATCACGTCCGGGTATTCCCTGAGCATCGACTGATATATATTGTGACGCACAGGTTCTGGTTCGGGTGCGCCTGCTAATTTCATTGCGGTATTCATACGCTCGCCTCCTTGTGAGATTTTTACCTCGGTGTAATATGAGTCACTCTGTAGTCATAACCCATCTTTTCGCAGCATGTACATTGGTCTTTATTCTGGAAATGATTCAGCCGTTCAACCTTGTATTCTTTATCGTAAAGGTAGGGCCGCAAATGTTCGCCGCATAAGCAAAGTATCATCTCATTGCTGCGCTGCAGATATTCCTTTTCACGCTTGACTGGCATGAAACCCAAACTGATCAATGAGCCCACATTTACTTTTGTCAGTGGGAACCCTTTGAGCCGACAGATATACGATAAGAGCTGAGACTTGTCGATTGTCTGAATCTGCTCACATAAGGCTATTGAGTCTTCCGGCAGCCCGTCATGCTTCGATAACCACACATGAACCGGCAGCCAGACCTTCTTGATTTGGCTTGAAATTGGTACAACAATAACCGTTGGACCTTCGTGATTGCCGGTATTATTTTGAATAATTACAACCGGCCGGACTCCGCTTTGAACCGAGCCCTTGTTATCGCCCAAGTCAGCGCAGTAAACATCACCGCGCCATACGCTTAAATTCTCGCTATTCATCGGACACCCCTCAAATCAATAAGATTGTTGTCCTTTTTACCAAATACTCAATGCTTCCCAAGCTGGTGTGCTTATGTATAACCTGACCGCACAGCAATCAAAACAGCTCTTAAAGATCTATTCCATTCTCCTGTTGTTGGAATGCGATCAGGTATGTAAGCACACCATTTGTCCTCGACACCCCGTGTGCGTGGTGGTTTAAACCACTTGGGAAGTCGCTAAGCGGCAGCTTGCAAAGCCGCCTCACGGGAGTTTCACCCCAACTGTCGTTCTGACAGAGCCGCCCCCATTGCGTGAATCTGTGGCTGGACGGGAGTACCATTATCATTCCGACTGTCATCGCCATACCGATAGCAACCCGGTACTTGAGCAGGTTATCTCGCTCGCTCCTTTTAGGGAGGTCTCGGCGTACCCAACTTAAGTGGCTCATGCTTTCGCACATCGT
Organism: Oscillospiraceae bacterium; assembly: GCA_963678505.2. Taxonomy (GTDB): domain Bacteria; phylum Bacillota; class Clostridia; order Oscillospirales; family JAVBQB01. Next base: position 155,239 of record CAXXFP010000004.1, read on the forward strand.
CGGAACTGAAGTCTTAGCGAATGAGTATTTGGTTGTCAAGGAGCACGAGAGGAATTTCTCCTCTCAACTTATAGCCAGCGAGAAAGGCCGATTTTAAAGACTCAAAGCAAATTATTTTTTATTCTTTTATATTTTTGTTGGATGTTCTGCGGCGTGCAGCGATAGATCTTTCCGATTTCCGTGAGAGTATAACCGTCAAAAGCGAAGAGAGTGAGCAATTCTAAATCGTTTTCATCAAGCCGCTTAATCTTCTCCGCAAGCGCTTGATCTTCAATGTCTTCTACCCAACAATAGCGAGAACTGCTGATGGGATTATCCATCACAGCACTTAAGGCCTCTGAGAGCATCATAACCAGCGTGCTTTCATAATCTTCATTGTTGCCGCCAATAACTCCACTTGGAGCGAACGATTGCGTATGTGAATAGTAACGTCTTTTGCTTTTATACCAGGCAAGATCAAATAAGTACATTTCCCTAATCTGCGCTTCACTCATACCGAGCTTGCGGTATTCGTCAGCCAGACGTTCCTGCGCTTCCTCGAATCTCTTTCTTTCGTAGCCGTTATTCCAGTTCATTTCGTAATCTCCTTTAAATTTTTGAATTTTGGTGAAAATCAAAAATTCGGAGGTTACGGGTATCCGGCGATATATGTTTGCCACATTTCCACCGCTCCTTTTCGGCAGTGAAAACGTGGAACTGCGCTAAAAAGCTCCAGAAGAAACATAAAAGTCCTTTCCCGAGCGTGTCAGGAAAGGACTTTTAACGCAGTACAAAGCTAATCAAGGCAAGAAAAAAGCGCCGTAGAAAACGGAATGAGCATAGGTCGTGACCTATCACTCAATCCGGCTTCGTACGGCGCTTGGCAGTCTCAACCGGCTCTACGCCGGAATCTCTCCGCTTGCTCGATTAAAAGTAGTATTGCAATTATTCAGTTGTATGAAACGCATTATCTACGCTGACGCTCCTGCATTAGGTGTTTGATTTGTCTCCGACGCTTCATGCGGCGAAAATATCCGAGATTGACGGGGTATTCCTCTTTGCACTTCTTGCAATAAATCATCTTATGTCCGGTAATGTCCGAAAACACTCGTTCAACAAGATAGCCGCAATACGGGCAGGTGATGTCTCGCAGGGTCAGATTTTCTGCTTCCAACTTGGAAATATTCAGCTTGCGCCTGACCTCAGAGGAAATGTCGTCCTTCTGATGATAGGTTCTGATTTGATTCACAGCAGTTCACCGGCCTTTCCCAATCCCATTTCACCGGTGATGTACTCAGAAATCTCGTGCCTTCTCAGGATTCCCAACTCTCTGAGCCGAATAAGGAACGCGGAAAATGATACGCCCATCGCGTTAGCCATTTCCCGAACGAACAGCTTGTCCTCCGCCCTCAGGATACTGTCGCCGTAAATTGGCAGGCCGTCCTTAACGCCATGCGCCTTCACAACATTGAAAACCATGAACCGCGGCATCAGGAGAGCAGCACCCATTCTGTCAATCTGCGTTTCCTTGAAGCTGAAAAGGCGTTTTAGGTCTTTCGGTGTGTAGCTTCGTTCATTGTCATACTCGCGATGGAAGCTTGCCTGAGGCACGGTTCGGTCCATCACAAAGTGCGCTCCCTCATGACTGATGGTGAATCTGCGCCGGCCGCTTTCATTCTCCCGGCGCAGGTACTTTTCAATCACGATGGTTCCTTTACTAAAAACTGTCGGGGCGATAGTCCCATTTTTGTATATCCGGAGCGGTGTAATGCCGTCGGATATAAATCCGATCTTGTCGGAATCTTTCTCGGCGAATGTGCGATAGAAAAGCGGTAATCCAAGAAACTCAGTGACAAAGCCTTCAATATCCACACAGAAGGTTATATCAGCTTCATTACCAAGATACTGTCGTATCAAGCCCTCGCCCAGTTCGTCGATTTCCTCATAGGAATACGTTGCCATATTTCATGTTTCACCCCCTAAGGAGAATAGTCAACATACCACCGTTGACCATCCCTGTATAAGTATTTTTCCGCGCGACCGATCTTTATGGTGTAGCGAATTCCTTCAAATTCATTGTGAGACGCGATGCAGGTGTGCAGGGCTTTTCTGATCTCCCAGTGCCTGCCGTCATCCCAGAGGATTCCGGTGGGGATAATGATCCCGTCCGCATCCTCGGTATACTCCACTGTCACATAGTATTTCTGCAAAACGCCTCACCTCCTAGAGCGCCTTTATCACATGCGTCGCTATGCCCTGAATACGGAGCTGCTTAACATAGATGTCATCAAGCTCCTTATTTTCAGGATGCAGATAGTAGCTTTCTTTATCACGGTCATAGCATAGGCGCTTGAGCGTATTTTTTTCTTCATCGGTAAGGGCAACCACGATTTCCCCCAGATTGGCGTTTTCCTGCTCTCTGATGATGACTAGATCGCCGTCGTCGATTTGAGCATCGATCATTGATGTGCCGGAAGCCTTAAGAACATAGAAGCTACCTCTTCCAAAAACCGAGACAGAGAGAGGGAGGTATTCTTCGATCTGCGCTTCCTTTTCCTCCGGTGTACCGCATGGTATTGAACCGACAATCGCCGCATGATTGACCTGTGGCGTCATCATTTCGATTTTCGGGGTTGTGAGAACTCCATTCTCGTAAGAAATCATGTTCCTCTCGGCCATGGCGACCAGGTATCTGTGCGAGGAAGAAGTTGATATACGCATAGCTCCGGCAATCTCACGCACCGTAGGTGTAGAGGAATACCGGTCAAAGTACCTCTCAATATATTCTCTGATTTGGGACATAAGCTCCGTACTCTTACTTCTCATATTTTCTCCTATCTGGAACAAACGTTCCCGATATGCTTATAGTATACCAATTATTTCTGATAATTCAAGCGGGCACAAAAGAGGTGCGGTCATTTAACCGCACCTTGGATGGAGTATTCAGTTTTTCGCTTTTTCAAGCATTTGATGGTATTGTTCTTTGACTGCAGCGGGTCCCGTTATTCGAATTCCTCCGGCAAACTGGAATACCCACGCAAAGAAAGTCTGGCTGACGGATACCTCCACAGTTGCAGTGAAATGCTCTTCATCGGTAATCTCCGTCCGGACATCATCCCCAAAACGGTCGATCACATAGTTCATAAGCTCGTTTCTGCATATGAGAGTTACATCATTGGTCTCTCCATCGTACATACTGAAGATGTTGACAGTATAGTTCACAGGGTCAAAGTTCTCCGGGCGTGGCACTATGGACATATCCAAAATATCCGGCGCTTTCATGCGGTCGACGCGGAAGGTGATAATCTTGCCGTGGTGCTCGGAATAACCAAGGACATAGTATTTGTCTTCGTTATACAGCATCGCATATGGAGAAAAGATATACGGCTCACCGTCGTGTCTTGGCACAAGGTTCTTATCTGTAGCGTATTCATAGTAAACAAACGCAATCTGCATTCCGCTGTTGATTGCCCTATGTATGATGTCCACCGCGTAGAAAATAGATTCATTTTCAGGTTTTATCCGCCCTGCCGTATAGAGATGGCGCTCTAATTCCTTAGCGCTGTTCTCGCCGGCAAGGGTCATGAGCTTTTTAACGAGAATGTCGCTTTTCTTGGCGGTGATGAATTTTGAGGATTCTACCGCATCCACCAAGAGCTTCAGCTCCGCAAGCTCAAACTGCCTGTCGGAAAAGAAATACCTCATTTGTGTACCTTTGGTAGCGAGAATCTCAATTCCACAATTATTCAAAACGTCTATGTCGGCCTTGACCGTGCTGCGGTCAGTTGGTACACCTTGTTCAGCAAAATGGGTGACTATCTCCGACGTTGACAGCTGATGGTTCTCGTCGGTTGCAGTATATAGGAGCTTTAACAGTTCTATCAAGCGTTCTTTCCCGGTCATGGTAAACCCTTTCTTTGATATGTGTTAAAAAAGCAAGAAAGTCTATGCTTTTATTACTATGCATTGTTCTTTTAAAAATTCAATATCATCGGTAATCCCTAAACGAAGCAATGCAGCACCAACTAATGAATAAGGATTATCTACGAGAACATCTGTAAAAAGATTATTAGCTTTAAGTTTTTCAGAAAAGACTTGAACTGCTATGGCCGAATCTTCACGATGTGAATTTCCCTTTGAGTGCGAAGAAACAAAAGCTTCCCATAACAACAGATTTGCATGTCCTTCAAATAGATCGTCAACATTATATGTGGGTATAATTTTCTCTTTGGATTTATGATGCAAATTCGATAATATCCACAATGTCTCTGCTAAACCAGTTGCAAGCGATCCGCAGCCCGCACCTGCAGACCATGCTCTTGACCCTTCTCCGGTTCTGGCTGAGGTTAACAAGACCGGGTTATCTGGTAGATTGATAAAAAGCGGACATTCAAGCCCTAAGCAAACTAGATTGTTCTGATTAATGTCACTGCTGATAGTATCAACGAGCTTAGTAATTGAAGAATCGGTATAACTCTGTCCTGTATTATTAACCAACCGAGTCCAGGCAAAATTATTGCTTTTAATTGAGCCAATATCAGCTGCATAAATGGCAATCATTAATTTATCCTACCTAAAATTATTTAATGGGGTTTTAATTTTCTTTGCTTCAAAACTCAGAACACGTCCTGTACAAAAGCATCATGCTGATTCTTATGTGATAGTTAGGTGATGTTCTTAAAATGACTCAATGTTGCTTGGTGCAGTAAAGGATTTGTTACACGATTCAATGCATTGAGAAGACGCTGCTTTTCGTTACTCTCAGTAGTCCGAAAACGTTCCAACGGGATATTGTACCGTTCGCAAATTTGATCCTTCAGATGATCACGCTCGGCCTGTCGGCTGCCTTCCTGATGAAAACGACTTCCATCAACTTCGACGATCATAACCGGTAGGTGACTCATTTTATCATAGATCAAAAAATCCACATGGGTGTTCTTGTTCATCACAAACTGCGTTTCTCGGTCACTTTCGAGCTTCGAAAGGTCACGCAAAATCATACGAAGCGGGACATGAAGAACCACACCATATTTGCGTAACGATTCGTTTTGCAGCGTCTCCTGGACGATGCCATACATCAGATTTTCACTGTCGAACTCCGAAACCCGCTTTTCCTTAGAAAGCACCTGCCTGCGAATATCCGCATACGGTCGCAACAACAGGTCAAAGACTGAATAAACCTCACTGTTGATCACGTCCATATTGTTATATTGAATGTAATGAACTAAATCTCCAATTCCAGTTTCGCGCGCTGGCTCATTTCCGCTGATTAATACAATCAGCTGTTTGACCGCGCGGGAAACCGCGACATTTAGTCGATGGTCATCATCTGCGAAATCAGAAATGTCATTGTCAACAGTGGAAAGGATAATGATATCCCGTTCCTGGCCTTGAAACTTATCCACCGTATCCGCTTTGACCTGCGTTTCTGTAAATTCTTTTTGCAGCGCATTTGCCTGATCACGATAGGGCGTCACGATGCCAATGGAGGCGGTATGTAAATCAAGGCTTTGCTGCGGGATCACTTCCTCGCGGATCATGTCAATCTGCCGTTGATTTAAGTGCCCACGTGCATGATTTCCGGGCACAGTTTTATATGCAACCAGTGGAGTGCGTTCTTCACCGTCATTCGTCAGAATAATCAGCTGATTATCGTAATATTTTTGGTTGCAGAAATTGATGATCTTGGGATGGCAGCGGTAGTGCTCCCTTAACATTGTGCGAGGGAGATCTGAAAACAGCTCAGTAACGGAGAGAAGTAAGCTGTGGTTAGAATAACGGTACGCTTCCGGCATATTGTGACCCGAAAATATTGCGTCCGTCCGGCGTTTCATCTCGCCGTCGACCACATTTGGCAATTGCTTTAAGTCTCCGACGACAACAGCTCGTTTTGCACACGAAAAGGCAAGCGCACCGGTTGTCACGTTTACCTGTGAAGCTTCATCAACGATCACATAGTCATACACATACTGATTCGACAGACTACTTCGCAACGAATGCGTTGTGCTGAGAATCACTGGGTAGTCCATGATAAACGCGTCCGAGTTTTTCCAAAGGTCATCTTCGTTATATATTTTCCGCTGTTGTCGTTCATACTTTTGTGTAAGATAATGCTTGAAGAGTTTCATGGACAGATCAGAATACTCCTGCATCTTGTGATCAAAATTAAAGTCGGACAGTTCTTTTTCGATTGCAGCAATCTTGACGGCTATTTCACTCAAGCGCGCTTCGTAAAATCGTTTCTGGCAGATGGCGACAATTCGATCCAGTGAGTTCTGATAAAAGTTCGTGTTGTAGATACCAAACCGGATAAAATTATAGAGTTTTCTCAGAAAGGATGGCGTCACAGAGTGCTCCTGCTGCAACTCACACTCAGCTATTAATTTCAGAATTCCATTTGACTTCAAATGCCGAATGCTCTTAAAATCTATGTCTGCCGCATTGGTTTCTGTATAATACTCCAGAAAGTGCTTCTGCTCCACCTGAAGTGAACCAAGCTCAAGTTTCAGCACCGACAGCTCATTCTTTTTCAGAAGTTTTTCATTGAGGGAAGCATGTAAGACCGGAAGGGCAGCCGATACTTGCTGGTGGTCAGCCGCATCAAGTTTCCAATCTGTAAAATTCGTGATCGTTTTTTGCTCCAAAAGGAAGTATTCTTTGTTCGCAGCACTCCCAAGAAAAGCAGAAATAAAGTCAACTCCGTACTTTTTGAGTTTCTCTTCAACATTCTCAGTCGCGGAATTATTGCTGGAAACGACGGCAACACTTTGCCCTCTCATGACGACGTTGGCAATAATATTTAAAATTGTCTGCGTCTTACCGGTCCCCGGCGGCCCTTCAATCACACTCAGCCGATGATTCAGCGCATTGTCAACCGCCTGCTTTTGGCTGGCGTTGAATCCAAAAGGATAAATAAACGTCCGCTTGGTATTTGTTTCATTTTTAAAAGCTGTACCGCGTAAATAAGCACTCAGGATGCTATCGTCACGTACGAAATCAATTTTGTCATATCGCTTTCCCAATATCGGCAGACCATCGTTGCCCAGCAGTGTATCAACATGTGACAGCTCCCGAAAATAAGAAAAGCGGTTATTCGCTGCCGCCTCACGCAGGCAGGATGGCATCAACGCAACTTCTTGTATACGAAATGTCTCGTGGTATCCGCTTTTGTAGAAAACTCTGACATGCTGCTCAAACTGCTGTATACGTACCACGTTTGCCAGAACTTGTCCGCTTTTCAGCACCTTGTAATTCGTCGACTCAAGTTCCTTCGGGTCTTTGAAAAAGGATACGTTGCTGCTGTTGAACGGATAGGTTTTAGAGCCTTGTATGTATGTAATCAGGATCTGGCCGGAAGCGTACTCCCAACGCGCTATACGCGCTGTCTGATCGTCTCCTTTGACAATTATTAGATTGTTGTTGAGATTAATCATATCCAGCTCCTAATTTTTGTGTTGGGTATTAAACATAGCGCGAATAATAAGCTATGGACAATCTGGGAAATATGTAATTAAAATTAATTAGCCATGGTTGCTCCGAGAATTTTCGAGATTAGATTTCCGTTCAAGAACCATTCTTTGATTTAGTTTTGCAATATTACAAAAATACTCATTAACTGCTAACGGGTCTCCTAAGGGGTGTTCATTTGCGTTTCTAACCATACACATAGTACAATACTCATTTTCTGGGCATTGAATACATTTTGGGAAGTCTCGTCTGCGTAAGCTTCTTAAGTAATGTACTTTTATTGAGTTATTCCAAATATCTTCAAGAGATGTTTCGTTTATGTTACCCACAACATAATCCTGCCAACCAGCACATGGATATACATTTCCGTTATCTGCTAAACATATGGATGAATGACAAACGCTACAGACAAAATCGTCTGGATTCATATTATTTTTCTTTTCAGCTTCCTTTTCCATTAGCTCTAAATACCTGGGGTCATTAACAATTTTATGGCTAATAATCTCCTTGACGTCATTTATAGAAAGACGGTTACTCAAATTTTGAGTTGTATGGTTATATCTTGCTATGATGACATAATCACTTCCAACATTAATATTGTGTGCTTTCCCCCAATCAATAACATCATTATAACAATTAATATTTTGCTTCATTATTGGGCAACTAATTTGCAAAGGTATATCATTCTCCCATAGTTTTAATATCGCTTTTTTAGTCTTTTCAAAACTTCCTTTCACTTGGGTTATTGCGTCGTGAATATTGGCATCCATTGAGTATAATGACACCTGAACACTCAAAAGACGATTTCTTTTCAGTTCTTCCATAATAGCTTTATTCAGTAAAGTTAAATTACTAAGGACATTTACAGAAAAGTTGTATTCATTACATTTTCTCATAAAATCAATGAAGTTATTGTGCATCATTGGTTCGCCACCACTTAACGTTAGATGCAATAATTTCATTTTTTTGCATTGTTCTAAAACATTATAAAACAAATCAGGCTCAATATTATGTACTTTGTTTTCATGTGGGATATAACAATGTACGCATCTTTCGTTGCACTTGCTTGTAATTTCTATGTGTAAATTTGTAAGCTTAGGTTCGTCTTTAAAGTATTCATTAAAAAATTCTTGTGTAGATTTATCAAAGCCTTTTTTTGAAGAACAATCTTCCTTTTCGCTTTTCGGTTCCACATCCTTGTACGAGAAGCTCGAATCTTTCCCATTGCATTCCTGCAAAGTTTCGCCAGACACAATGAAACCATCCAATTCAAGTAAGTAATAAAATTCTCTAGCATCAATCTTAATTGTTTCAATGCCCACATTTGTAAATTGCGCGCTTATTTTTTTTGCGAGGGCATCAAGTGTCTGTGGTTTTTCACTTAAAACAGATAAAAAAACTGCCCCGCTCTGCGATACAATTTTGTCTCCAATGTCATTCCCGTCATTATTCGCTTGTTGATATCCGAAATTTCTATTGTCTGTTATATAACCAAAAGACTCATAGTTTCTGAATATAACATTAGATTTTCGCTTGAAATACATTTAAACATCTCCTTAGCGATCAGGCGACGATGTTATGGACATAACATCGTCGCCAATGATCGAGTTGTCCATTAGCGTCCGCTTGGTCCTGGTGGATTGCAAGGTCTTCCGCTCGGCTTACTATTCGGGCGGCATTCTGCCATCCGCACAGTACTTTGTGCTAAGATTACTGGCTTTTCATATGCCATTTTTTGCACCTCCTCTCTTTGCAAGATAGTTACCAGTGATTCTCGAGAAATTTATTGCTTACTCACCTTGTTACATCGTATCTCTGGTTCAAGTCTGTTCCAATGGCAAGGCTACGGTGCTGTGTTCCATTGATGCAGACATAGCCAGAAATTAGGGGTTTCAAGATAAGGTTAAGCCCAAGAGGTTTCTAAGCGGAACGCTGTCTAGAACTGTTTAAACCGTTTCTTTAAGAAAGCCATATCCCTTCATTATGATCAATCTCTTGTTAGTCCCACTCCGTATGTAGAGTGGTCGAATAGATTTCATGTTTCTTACTGCGCTGGATGGGATATCCTACCCACAGGGTTGCTCATGGATTTTTGCCCATATTACAAGTCGGAACAAGGGATTATTATCTTTCAGAATCAACAATAAATGCAAGCTGGTATTGCTACAATTTGCACTACACCAATTGCCTGAAATATGCTTCCATCTTGCCGTCATCAATTATTTCTTTATCATCCTTTTCGCTAATACAGCGTTGTGGATATTGTATATTGCCCATTAATCGCGCAGATGTGCTTCTTCATCTTATCAACTACGTTATTCGGCGCAGTGATAACTGCATCCGGCCCAAACCCGCTGATCCACCCAAAAAACTGTGGACTGACGACAACATTAACCGATACGCTGAAGTGATCTTCCCCGTCAGGAATAATGGAAATGTCTTTACCGAATCGGTCCAGAATCGCACCCACCAGGTGGTTTGCAACCCTCAGCCGGATGGTCTGTTCTTTGCCGGAGAACATGCCAAATACTTTCTTGGCATATGTACCCATATCCAAAGACTCAAAACGTTCTTTGCCGTCGCGCTCCTCGTCCATTGTCGATATATCCGTCATCTTGTCCACACGGTAATGCTTAATGATATCAGCATCTGAATCATAGGCAACCAAGTAGTAGTTCTCATCGTCCCAGGTGAGCGCATAAGGGCTTACTTCGTAAAAGTCCCCATTTTTGCGGAATGAGCGCTCTTTCGCAATCGTGTATTCAAAATAGCGGAATCGGATTTTCTTGTTATGAGCGATCCCGTTATGAATCTCATCCACATTGTAATAGATGGACTCGTTCATGCTTTTAATGCGATTCGTGACATAGACCTGGCGGTTGAGCAGTTGCGCCTCATAGATACTTGCCATTTCCTCAATCTTTTTGATCAGAGAGCCGGTTTTCTTGTATGTGATAAATTTAGAGGATTGGACGCTGTCAACGAGTAGTTTCAGCTCCGGAAGCTCAAAATACCGACTGCCGACATAATAATTGCCCGATTCCTGAATAATATCCATGCCGTAGGTCCGAAGCATTTCAATGTCCGTATAGACGCTTTTACGCTCCGCCGGGATATCGTTCTGTTCAAGATGCGCAATGATTTGCTTCATGGTCACGGGATGCTGCTCATCTGTATTCCGCAGCAGGTAATCACGCAGGTAGAGCAGCTTTAACTTCTGACGTTCTGATCGAGCCATTTTATAACACCTCTCATATCAATGCTAAATCTCAAGGTCGTCGTAGGGCGTGTCCTCCACGCCTTCGGTTTTTAGACTGCTTACGAGGCGGTCAAGACGGTGACGCACAAGCCGCTTCAGCCAATCTACACCACCGAACCATTTGACCAAGGTGGGGCTGACTGCATAGTAGCATCGTACGAAGATACGTCCAAGCACTGTCTGCTTCAGCTTGTAATCGCGGAACCGGCGCAGTGTCCATACCTCCGGGCAGTTATAAGCTCCATAGACGGCGGTTGCAATGTAGCAGCCGCCTTTTTTTGAGCTGCCGCTGCCGCCGCTCATCATCGTTCCGAAAATAAAACCAGTACCAAACCCATTGTCGAAATCCTTGCCCATTAATTTGCACTCCCCTTCGATACTAATGCTTACTTGAGCCATGTATAAAGCTTAGCCTAAGGGATGTCCAATACTCAGGACAACTTTAGAATAGCACAATTGGGATTGTTTAACAATTATAATTGTAAATTTCTCCACATTATAATTGATATTTTGACAATTTAGCACAGCACTTTTCGTCACGCCAAGATGCGGTACTGATTATTGGACAGCATTTGCTGCATGATGTAAATGTAATAAAAATGATACCGTTTGAAAGGAGCCCTCATCATGGAAAATTACTTCGTCACGATTACCGGCATGAACCACTATCTTGGTATGAACCCGTATAAGATCAATCGCCTCGTCAAATTGGTCAAGGAACCTGATAATTCACACGACCCGGAAGCGATTCGTGTAGAACTTCCGTTCATCGACACGATCGGCTATGTGGCCAACAGCGTAGGTACCGTTTTCGCCGGCACCTGCAGCGCCGGCAGGCTCTATGACAAATTTGAAGATTACGTATATGCTCAGGTAATGTTCATCACTCATTCCAGTGTTATCGCAATTGTAGTGCCGAAAGAGGAAGTCGAGAAAAAGGACGCGCCGGATATGGACCCGAACACAATGCAGGCCGAACCCAGGGATATCAGCACGCCGAAAGCCAAAATCGGATTCTAAGATGGCCCGAAGTGCCCGATGTGTGGTATTATTGTCTGCGTATGATAAAGGAATCGAGGTAAAATTATGTACATCAGAGATATGAGCATCGGCGACCAGCTTGAAGGATTTTTTCTGCTGCAGGACGCATATTCAAAAACGACATTAGCCGGGAAACCGTTTTTGAGTATGGTCTTGTCTGACTGCTCAGGGGCGATCGACGCACAGATTTGGGATTATACCGGTCCCGTAACGCCGAAGGATGCCGGGGCTGTCGTGAAAATACGTGGGACCGTATCCGAGTTTAAGGGCGCAATGCAGATTACCGTAGATCGTTTACGCCTTGCCGAATCTAATGACCAATACAGTATCAATGAGTTGGTGCCTACTGCGCCGATTGATGTCGAGGCAGCCTGGCATAAGCTGCAGGAAATAGTTGATACAATAGAAGATCAGGATTATGCAGTAATCTGCAGTGAAATGCTGAAGCGGTACGGCGAGAAGGTTAAAAGTATACCCGCAGCCAAAAGCGTTCACCACAGTTTTCTGAACGGGCTTTTGATGCACACGACTTGTATGCTTCAGACGGCAGATTTTTTGGCTGGCATGTACGAATCGGTCATTGACCGCAGTCTGCTGATTGCCGGGACGCTGCTGCACGATTTTGCAAAGTGCGAGGAATTCACAACGTCTCCGCTGGGGCTTGTCACGGATTATTCCATGAAAGGACAGCTCTTGGGGCATCTCGTTATGGGTGCTCATGAAGTGGCCAATGTCGCCTCTGAGCTGCATGTACCGGAGGAAAAATCGGTGCTGCTTCAGCACCTCATACTGTCTCACCACGGAGAACCGGAGTTCGGTGCCGCCGTTAGGCCCATATGCGCCGAGAGCGAGCTGCTGTCGTTTATTGATATGATTGACAGCCGCATGGAGATCTACCGCGAAACGCTGGAGGAAATCCCCGCCGGAGAATTCAGCAAAAGAATCTTTGCGCTGGATCGCAGGATCTACCACCATAATTAGAGGTACATCAATGATAATAATTGCATGTGTAGACGACAACATGGGGATGATGTTCAATCATCGCAGGCAGAGCCAGGATCGGGTCCTGAGAGAACGTGTCCTGGAGACCGCAAAGGGCAATAAGCTATGGATGAATCATTATTCCGCAAAGCAGTTCTCCGAAAGTACCGCACCGCAGATCAATGTGGATGATAACTTCATGTCTGAGGCTGGGGCTGATGAATATTGCTTTGTTGAGGATTGCAATATTACCCCTTACTTGCGGCGGGTCGAAAAGATTATCCTGTACAGGTGGAATCGGCGGTATCCATCGGATCAAACATTTTCTATTAACCTCAGCGCAGGCGGGTGGAAGCTCCTCCATACGGAGGAGTTTGCCGGGTCTTCTCACGAGAGAATTACAGAGGAGATTTATACACAATGAAAAATGCATTTCGTACGCTGTTGCCGCTGTTTCTGGCTATATGTCTGAGTCTCTCCGCCTGCTCTGCGCGAAACACGCATTCTTTAGATTCAATTCCCGATTATTCTGGAAGCCCTTATGTCACCGTTAATGATAACCATCCTTACTTTTCCGATGCGGATCTGACAACAATATCCTTTGAATCCTACAGCGAACTTGACAGCCTTGGCCGTTGTGGAGTTGCCTTCGCCTGCGTGTCCACGGATACGATGCCAACGGAGGAGCGCGGTTCCATTGGGCAGATAAAACCTTCCGGATGGCACACCGTCAAGTACGACTGTGTCGACGGCAAGTATCTCTATAACAGATGTCATCTGATCGGTTATCAGCTTACTGCGGAAAACGCAAATGAAAAGAACCTGATCACTGGTACACGCTATCTGAATATCGATGGTATGCTGCCCTTTGAAAACATGGTGGCGGACTACATAAAGGAAACGGGCCATCACGTTCTATATCGCGTGACGCCCATATTTGACGGCGATAACTTCGTGGCTTCCGGTGTGTTAATGGAAGCGGAATCGGTTGAAGATAAAGGCGAAGGCATAAGCTTCAACGTCTACTGTTATAATGTCCAGCCCGGCGTTACCATCAATTACGCCACCGGGGACAGTGCACTGGCCGAAAGCAGTACAGCGGGTACTACAGAATCAAAAGCTCCGGAAACTGCATCCGCAGACTCAGCCAAAGAAGAATCAATCGAACAGACATATATACTGAATACAAATACGCACAAGTTCCATTACCCGTCTTGTCCCAGTGTCGAGGATATGAAAGATTCAAATAAAGAAACTTATACCGGATCACGCGATGATCTGATCGACCAGGGGTATGAGCCGTGCGGCCAATGTAAGCCATAAAGAAATCATAAGCTGTTCAGGTACTAAGTAAAAGCATATAGTAATACCGAAATTGTTATCATGATCATGCCCGGCCAGCAGCAAAAGAGGCATCGATAATATTCCATTATTTATGATATTTTTTGACATCGTAGTTGATATTATTCGGATTAGAGAGTAAAATGATGTAGGTATATTGGCATAGCCGTCGAAAGGCGGTATAGCAAAGGGACTGAACCAGCATATGAGGGCAGCCAGTTGCATCATGAGCTCTGCTGTCAATGGCAGAGTTCGTTTTCTATCCGGAGGTAAATATGGATTATATGTCGATCACCGAAGCTGCGAAAAAATGGGGCATCTCAACACGTCGAATACAGATTCTCTGTTCAGAAGAAAGAATACTTGGAGCTGAACGGATGGGATACTGTTGGGCAATACCAAAAGACGCGAAGAAACCAGCCGATGCAAGGGTTAAAAGCGGTCGGTATATTGGTGTTTCTCAAAAGCGCCGGGAACCGCAGATAGATGAATGTCAGCCAAAATCGTCTAAGTAGAGTACTATTTTAAAAGATTACATGACTGCCATACAGGTTTCATCTTACGAAATCAAGATAGCAACGGGGGTCATGTTCGTATTAAGAATTAGCATTTCACGGTAGTAGGAGGTCATGTTTTGTGGATAGCAGCACGCCAGATATGAATAGATCCCACGATTCTGCACTGACAAGTGCAGAGAAAGTAATCTCACTCTATAAGTTTATAAGAGATCTTAGCGCTCTCAAGCAGAAGGTC
>CAXXFP010000005.1:0-130011 GCA_963678505.2 Oscillospiraceae bacterium
TGCCATGACCGGCTGGCGAATGGGCTATGCGTGCGGCCCAAAGGAAATCATATCCAGATGGTAAAGATCCATCAGTATGCGATTATGTCCGCGCCCACGACCAGCCAGTACGCGGCCATCGACGCCATGTCAAACGGGGACGCGGATATTGAGAACATGCGGGAGGAATATGACAGACGCCGCCGTTTGGTGGTCGACGAATTCAACGGCATGGGGCTTGCGTGCTTTGAGCCGCAGGGCGCGTTTTACGTGTTTCCAAGCATACAGAAAACCGGGCTGTCGTCGTCGGAGTTTTGTGAAAGGCTGCTGCTTGAACAGCGGGTGGCCGTCATTCCCGGTAACGCCTTCGGCGAAAGCGGAGAGGGCTTTGTACGCTGTTGCTACGCCACGTCGGTCAAAGAACTCACCGAGGCGCTTGCGCGTATCCGCCGGTTCATTGAAAGCGTCTGACTGTGGGCCTGTATATTTGATGATATTATAAACTTTTATTTTTCCTTGCTGTTGTGCTTTGAGGCATTCGCTTCAAAGCACAACAGCAAGGAAATCAATGTATCGATGCGCCAAAACATATTAGCTTTGGCGTCAAAGTCCGCAGCATGCTGACTTTTGCAAATGCGACTTATAAATCGCATTTGCAGACATTATTTAGCGGAGGGAAAAGATGCCTCATTTAACAGCACAGGCGTATGCAAAGGTGAATCTGACACTCGATATCCTGTGCAAACGTCCGGACGGATACCACGACATGCGCATGATTATGCAGACGGTCACGCTGTGTGACCGCATTGAGCTGTGGACGCATACGGGAAAACGGGATGCCATTGAATCCAATCTGCCGTTTCTTCCCAGGGATGAAAAAAACCTTGCCTTCATGCGGCGCGGCAGTTTTTTTTACATGCGGGCATGGACCCGTGCGGAATTTTTATGAAGCTTGATAAGATCATTCCCGTTTGCGCAGGATTGGGCGGCGGCAGCGCCGATGCGGCGGCCGTACTCAATATGCTCGATGAGGCGTATCCCGGGACGCTTACGCGCGAGCAGCTGTATGCGTGCGCGGCGGAGCTTGGCTCCGATGTGCCGTTTTGTATGGCAGGAGGAACGATGCTTGCCGAGGGCAGAGGAGAAAAGCTTAAAAAACTGCCCGACATGCCAAAGGCTTTTGTTGTGCTGTGCAAGCCGCCGTTTCCTCTTTCCACCCGTTCGGTTTTCTCCGGCTTTGACTGCGGTGCGCTCACGCTTCACCCGGATACGGACGGCGCGGTAAAGGCCATTGAACAGGGGGATCTTCCGCAGCTCGCGCGCAGGATGTACAATGTTTTCGAAGCGGGCGTAGCGGAAAAGCACAATCAGATCGGCCATATCAAATCGGTTATGCTTCAGGCCGGCGCGCTGGGCGCCGTCATGAGCGGCAGTGGGCCGACGGTATTCGGCCTGTTTTCGGATGAAAAATCGGCCGCAGCGGCGTATGACGCGCTGCGCGCGCAGTATACAGAGACGTTTCTTGCGCAGACATGCAATCCATAAAAATTAAATATTCCGTATAAAATCAGAAAAACCTGTCAAAGATGAGGGCATACATAAATTTGGCAGGTGTTTTCATGTTGGCATATATAAAAAAACATATCCATATCGGGAAAAGAACGGTTATTTTGCTTGAGCTGTCTCTGGCAGCCGCGCTGATTATTTCCATTGTTGCCGGCGCCTGTCTGCACGAAGCACAGCAGACGCTTTCGCAAAAACTCATCAGGCTGCATGTGCTGGCAAACTCGGACAGCGCGAGCGACCAGAGCATCAAGCTATCCGTGCGCGATCAGGTGCTGAAAACCGCGCAGACGCTGCTTGATGGAGAAGACGATATCAACGCCGTGTATACAGCGCTTGAGTCAGGGCTTGATGAAATCAACGACGCGGCCCGGCAGGAGCTTGCCGGACGGGGAAGCGGCAGCGCGGTGCGCACGGAGCTGACCGAGGACTACTTTGAAACGAGAGTGTACGACGGATTTAAACTGCCGCCGGGCGGTACAAGACCCTGCGCGTGGTCATCGGACAGGGAAAAGGAAAAAACTGGTGGTGCGTTGTCTTCCGCCGCTGTGCATGTCCGCAGCGCAGAATTTTGACGAAACGGCGCAGGCGGCAAACCTGACGCCCGAGGAGGTCAGGCTCATTACCGAGGACGGCGGAGGCTATCAGCTGAAATTTCAGCTCGTCGAGTGGGTCGAGGGCCTGATGCATTAAAAAGAAACACACGCTCCGGCACTGCCGCCCGATTGAGGCAATGCCGGAGCGTTTTTTATCGGCACGCAGCATAGGCGATTTTTGCCGGAGGCTTAGCCGAAACCCGGAGGCTCTCAGCCGAACCTTCGCGATTTGCCTGTCTTTGCGGTGGGGTATTTGAGTTTTCATGCTGCAGGAAAAATGTATAATAAATAAAGCTGGCTGCTGTCCCGGCGCTGCCGATTGATTGCGACAGCGCTGTTTTTTTGCTATACTATTATTGACTATTGACTGCCAAAAGGGTTATGCGGAGGCGTTTATGCTTACACTGCTGTTGGGCCGCGGGGAAAGCGGAAAAATGCGCCATATTACTGATGAGATATGCAAAGCGGCCAAAGCCGGCGTGAAAGGGCAGATCCTGCTGGTACCCGAGCAGTATTCCCACGATACCGAGCGGCAGCTTTGCAGAGCGGGAGGCAATTCCATTTGCCTGTATGCCGAGGTGCTGACCTTTAAGCGCCTGACTAACCGGGTGCTTGCCAGCGTCGGCGGCCTTGCGCAAAAGCAGCTTGACGAGGGCGGCCGCTGCTTGTGATGCAGCTTGCGGTCAACGCCGTACATAAGCAGCTGAAAACCTTTGCGCTGACCTCGGGAAAACCGGCATTTTTAAAAAGTCTGCTTGACGCAACGGACGAACTTAAGTGTTATCGCGTGTCCGCGCAGGCGCTCCAGGACGCGGCGGAGATGGCGGACCTGGTAACGGCGGATAAGCTGCGAGATCTGTCGCTTGTCCTTGAGGCCTACGACGCGCTGTGCGCAAATATTGCGGCAGACCCGCGCGATGCGCTTGAGCGCGTGGCGCAGAGCCTGGACTGCTGCAGCTTTGCCGATGGCGCACACATTTATATTGATGGCTTTGCCGGGTTTACGGCGCAGGAATTCGCCGTACTTGAAAAGCTGATGAAAAAAACGGCGCAAATGACTGTGGCGCTGACCTGCGACGGGCTCAACGAAGATGATTCAAACGAACTGTTCAGGCGCGCGGGCGATACGGCTGCGCGCCTGATACAAAGCGCGAAAAAACGGCATATCGAGTTTTCCCTGGGGGACAGTCAGTTTCTGCCGGAGCAAACCGGCGAAATCGCCTATCTCGGGGCACATCTGTTTGAATATGCGGACGCGCCATACGAGAACAAATGTAAAGCAATTGAACTTTACACGGCGGATACGATCTTTTCGGAATGTGAATACGCCGCCCATACCATATTGGAGCTTGTGCGCGAGGAGGGCTTTCGCTACCGGGAGCTTGCAGTCATGGCGAGGAGCTTTGAGGAGTACGCGCAGCAGCTGGAAACTGTTTTTGAGCGGTATGGCATCCCGGTTTTTATCGACAGCATGCAGGACGTGCTTCAAAAACCGGTGCTTACCCTGATCGTTTCGGCTCTTGACGCGCTGTGCGGCGATTTTGAATACGAGCCTATGTTTCGATACCTCAAGAGCGGGGTTGGCCGATGTGACGCGGGATGAATGCGACCTGCTTGAAAACTATGTGCTGTGCTGGGGTGTTCGCGGCTCGATGTGGACGCGCAAACGCCCGTGGGATATGAATGTCGGCGGCTTTTCAGAAAAAACGGAGCCTGAGGACGACCGGCTGGCGCGCATTAACGCCCTGCGCGAAAAGATTATGGCGCCGTTTTTGCGTTTAAAGCACAGGCTTTCCGGCGCGCGCGCGGCTAAGGAGCACGCTTTTGCCTTGTACGATTTCATGGAGGATATTCAGCTCAAAGGCAGGATCGAGCAGCGTGAAACGCTGCTGCGGCAAAGCGGGAAGCTTAAGCAGGCCGACGAATACAGGCAGTTGTGGCAGATCGTCTGTTCGGCGCTTGAGCAGTGCGTGTATATTCTTGATAGCGCACAGATGGATATTGAGAGCTTTACGCAGTTATTTAAGCTTGTGCTGTCAAGCTACTCGATCGGCACCATCCCCGTGTCGCTTGACCGCGTGACGGCTGGGCTCATCCGAGCGTATGCGTAGGCGCCGCGTCCGGTGCGTGATCATGCTCGGAGCAAATGACGGCTCCATGCCGCTTGTCATGAAGCAGGAGGGCATCCTGACTGACGACGACCGGGAGTGGCTGTGGACGCTGGGCATCGAGCTTAAGCCGACGGCGCGCGTGACGGCGCAGCAGGAAATGGATATCATCTATTCCTCGCTGACGCTTGCGCGTGAAAAGCTTTTCATCAGCTGGCCGCGCGTTTCCTCCGGCGGGGGCGGCTGCAGCCGTCGTTTATCATTGAGCGCATGAAGCGCTTGTTTCCGGATATCAAGACGATCAGGGAAGAGCAAACGAATGGGGATTTCAGAATGTCCGCGCCCGTACCCGCCTTTGATTTCGCCTGCAGCGCGCCATCCCTGCTTGGAAGGGCAAAAATCAAGGCGGACGCGGCGGCGGTATATTTTTCCGCCATTCCCGAATATGCCGCGCGTCTGAATCAGGCGCGGATCGCTTCCGCTTACAAGTGCGGGCCTCTAAGCGAAAAAGGGGTCCGCGCGGCGTTCGGGCGCAGTGTTCGCATGTCGGCCTCCCGCATGGAGAAATACCGCACCTGCCGGTATGCGTACTTTATGCAGTTCGGGCTTCACGCAAAGCCACGACAGACGGCGGGCTTTGAAGCGCCCGAAATCGGTACGTTTATTCATTATATACTGGAAAACACGGTGCGCACTGTGATGGGGCAGGGCGGTTTTTCAAACGTCGGGCCGGAAACAGTCAGGCATATTTCCCGGGAATACGCAGGCAAATATGCCGACGAGGTGCTGCACGGCTTGAGGACAAAACGGCGCGCTTTAAATATCTGTATAAAAGACTGCTGGGTATGGTTGACAGAGTTGTGGACAATATGACCGACGAGCTGTCCCGCTCGGAATTTACCCCGCTTGATTTTGAGCTGAATTTTTCGGAAAACGGCGACATTCCCTCGGTTTGCGTGGGCAGCGGCGATGAAGAGGTGAGCGTGACCGGCTATGCCGACCGGGTGGACGGCTGGATCAAGGGCGATAAGCTCTACGTGCGCGTTGTGGATTATAAAACGGGCGTAAAGGCATTTAACCTTACGGATATTTGGCACGGTCTGGGCGTGCAGATGCTGATGTACCTGTTCGCGCTCGAGGAAAACGGCAGCACGAGGTATGGAAAAGAGGTCGTTCCGGCGGGCGTCATGTATATTCCGGTCAGGGATGTACTTGTGCAGACGACCCGCCACATTCCGGAGGAGACGCTTAAACAGCTGATGGCAAAAAAGCTCAGGCGCAGCGGTATCCTGCTCGATAGCCCGGAGGTCATTGCGGCAATGGAGCAGGGCATAGAGGGGGAAGCAAAATATATTCCGGTTAAAATAAGCAGGGACGGACAGCCAAGCGCCGGCTCCAGCCTTGCGAGCCTTGAGCAGTTTGGCCGACTGCGCCGACATATGGAAAAGCTGCTTCGGGACATCGGCCGTCAGCTCCGCGCGGGCAGTATAGAGACAGACCCCTACTGCCGCAGCCAAAGCGAGCTTGCCTGTGAGTTTTGTGATTTTGCGCAGGCATGCCATTTTGATCCCACAACCGGGCGGGACAAGCCCCGTTACTTATATAAGGTCTCACGTGAGCGATTCTGGGAACTGATCGGAAAGGAGGCGGAGCTTAAATGAGTAAAATTTGCCTTACTCCGGAGCAGATTTCCGCAGTGACCGCGCGGGGCGGAAATTTGCTTGTTTCCGCCGCCGCCGGTTCCGGGAAAACCAGGGTGCTTGTCGAGCGGCTGTTAAGCCGCGTTGAGGATGAAAAAGAACTGTGCGATGTGGATGAATTTCTGATCATCACCTATACGAAGGCGGCCGCCGCTGAAATGCGCGGAAGGATCATCGAGGAACTCGGCAGGAGGCTTGCTCAGCGTCCGCAGGACCGGCATTTACGCCGGCAGATGACCCTTGTGTACCGGGCGGACATTACGACCGTGCACGCCTTTTGCGCGTCGCTGCTGCGGGAAAATGCCCATCTGTGCGGGCTTAATCCGGATTTTCGCGTATGCGATGAAACGGAAAATGAGCTTTTGCGCACGCGGGCTCTGGATGACCTGCTTGAAAAAAAGTATGCTGCCATCGAAGAAAACTCAGATTTCGGTCAGCTTGTGGAAGCGGCTTACGCCGGGCGCGACGACAGGCGTTTAGTACAGATTGTGCGCGACGTGCACGCGAAGCTGCAAAGCCACCCGTTTCCAAAAAAGTGGATGGACGAGCAGCTTTACCGCTTTGACGACGGGCAGATTACGGACGCGGGACAGACCATATGGGGGCGGGAGATTATCACCTATGCGCAAGGCGCCGCGAAGCATGCGCAGCAGGCGCTTGAAAACGCGCTTAAGCTCATGGATGGGATTGAGCCCGTCTATAAAAGCTACGGCGCATGCTACGAAAGCGACCTTGAAAACGCGGAAAGACTCTGCGCGTCGCTGGATACCGGCTGGGAGCAGACGCGGGAAGACCTGGAGCGCATTGCGTTTACCCGGCTTGGGAGCGTGCGTTCCTTCGAGGACACGGAGCTTCTTGACCGAATCAAAGCCGCGCGCGAGGTATGGAAAAAGACGGTTGCCGGGATGAAAGCGCTGTTTGAAACCTCAACAGAGGACTGCAAGGCCGATATGCGCGCACTCAAACCCGTGGCGCGCGCGCTGTTTGAAACCGTCGGTGAATTTGACGATGCCTGCGCCACGGAAAAAAGACGGCGCAATCTGTGCGATTTCGGCGACCTTGAGCATTTTACAGTCGGGCTGCTTACTGAAGCGGACGAGACCGGCGCGCTGTGTCCGACCCCGCTTGCCCGGCGTATCGGCGACCGGTACCGCGAGATCATGGTGGATGAATATCAGGACATAAACGAAGTGCAGGAGCTCATCGTGTCCTGCCTGTCCGACGGGCGCGGAAATGCCTTCATGGTCGGCGACATCAAGCAGTCTATTTACCGGTTTCGTCTGGCCGACCCGGGAATATTTCTGAAAAAATATAAGGAATATCCGGATTACAGCCCGGAAAATACGGGCGTGAATTCCAAAATTGTTCTTTCAAAGAATTTTCGCTCGCGCGCGGGGGTGCTCGACGCGGTCAACTGCGTGTTTAAAGCGATCATGACCGAGGAAGCCGCGGAGATGGACTATACCGAACGCGAGCAGCTTTACTGCGGGGCCGGTTATGACGGGCCCGGGGAGGCTGTCGAGTTTCATCTGGTGAATATGAACGAGGTTGAAAGCGGCGAGGAGGAGGAGACACCGGAAAAGACGGAAGCCGAAGCCGCGTTTGTCGCCGACAGAATCAAAAGGCTGCTTGACGGAGGCATTCTGCTCGACGACGGCGACGGAGGGAAACGTCCCGCCACTGCGCGGGATATTGCCATCCTGATGCGCTCTCCGGGCGCGCGTGCGGCCGTCTATGACCGCGCACTTGCCATGGCGGGCATTGCAAGCCATATAGATAAGGGCGAGGGCTTGCTCGGGACGGTCGAAATTTCGGTGATGCTGTCATTTTTGACGATCATAGATAATCCACGGCAGGATATCCCGCTTATTTCCGTACTCAGAAGTCCGGTATACGGTTTCAGCGCCGACGAGCTTGCCGAAATTCGCGCGGGAAGCGAAAAAGGGCAGTTTTTTGATGCGCTGGAGGCGGCGGCCGCAGCGAATGATGAGAAATGCGCGCACTTTCTCGAAACCCTTTCGCAGCTGCGCTTTGACGCGCCCGATATGAGCGTTGACCGTCTGATCTGGCACATCTATAACGAAACAGGCATGCTCGGGCTGTTCGGCGCCATGCCGGCAGGTCAGATGCGCCGCGGAAATCTGCTCAAGCTGGTTGAGTATGCGCGCGGCTTCGAAAAAACCAGTTTTAAGGGATTGTTCAGCTTCATCAGCTTCATTCGCCGCATGATGGAGCGCGGGCAGGATATCGGAGACGCGCAGGGCATGCCGGAGGATGTAAACGCCGTACGCATTATGAGCGTTCATAAATCCAAGGGGCTTGAATTCCCAATCGTCATACTTGCCGACTGCGCGCGGCAGTTTAACCGCGACGATTTGAAAAAGAACGTTCTGCTGCACAAAGACATGGGCGCGGGCTTTAAGCGCATGGATGAAAGCCATCTGGCTGAATATTCCACCCTTTCAAGGCAAGCGGTCTCGCTGAGGTTAAGCCATGAGCTGCTGGCAGAGGAAATGCGCGTGCTGTATGTCGGGATGACGCGCGCACGTGAAAAGTTGATTATCACCTGCGCGATGAATGATGTATATAAGTCGGTCAAGTCGCTGTCCATACAGCTAAGCGGCGATAAACCCTCGCCGCACGTGGCAGGCAGCGCCCGATCCATGGCGCAGTGGCTGATTCTCTCGCTGCTTAACCGCCCGGAGGCATCCTGTTTACGGGCGGGCGATTTAGTCAAGCCTGAACCGGACGGGGAGCCGCTGTGGGATATCCGCGTAACGGGAGCGGGAGCGCTGCCCGGGCGATCATCAGCCGAGGCTTTTTCGGCGGCGCATATAGATTTACCGGAAGCGGAGCTTTCCGGCGAGCTTGAGGAGGTTTCGCGCAGACTGCGTTTTCGCTATCCTTTTGAGAGCGCGGTAAACACGCCCTCAAAGCTTACCGCCACGCAGATCAAAGGGCGGTATAATGATTTTGAGACGGCCGAGGAGGCGCCTGTTAAGCCGGAAGCAAAGGAACTGGCGCGACCGCGCTTTTTGTCCGGAGAAATGGGGCTTACCCCTGCGGAAAAGGGCATTGCGATGCACCTTGTCATGCAGTTTATCCGCTTTGAAAACTGCATGAGCGAGCAGGGGGCGGCCGGCGAGCTTGACAGACTGCTAAGCATGAAGCTTCTAGCGAAAGAACAGGTCGATGCGGTGAGCGTCAGCAGTATTCCGGCCTTTTTAAGCAGTCCGCTCGGGCAAAGGCTGCTAAAGTCGAAAAGTATCCTGCGTGAATTCAAATTTTCCGTGCTGGCGCCGGCGGACAAATTCGCCGGACTACAGGACGGAAGCGGCGAAGAAGTCCTGCTGCAGGGCGTCATCGATTGCTGTTTTGAAGACGAGGGCGGGCTTATTGTGCTTGATTTCAAGACCGACCATGTGACGGGGGAGACGGAGGGCATGCGGGCGGAAAGCTACCGCATACAGCTGGAAACCTACGCCTGGGCGCTTGAAAGCATCATGGAAAAGCCGGTTTCCCAGCGCTTTGTCTATTTCTTTTCAACGGGCAGCGCCATTCGCGTGGACTGAACCACCCGGGCGCGTATGGTATACTCAGAAATGCAAAAAGGCATGAAACAACTCGTTTCATGCCTTTTATCTATTGAAAAATGCTTAGTAAAAGCTGTGATTTAACCGCATAGTAAAACGCATATAATTATACGGTCAATCGTGCGGACTGTTTATTTTTCAGGTGAAATGTGCTTGGCCACCCGGTCGGAAACATCGATATCGCCGGACACGATAATACAGTCGGAAGGCATGAATACGGCATAGGGGCCGGGAGACTGAATGATTTCGTCTCCCCGCCGGATGGCCACAATGGTGGCGCCCGTGTTCTGCCAGAACTGGGAGTCGGAAATGGTTTTCCCCAGTACGGGCGAGCCGTCGGGGATTTCAAACTCATAGCTTCTCAGCGGGTCGCTGTTGCGAAACCGTTCGTTTAAATCAATGATCTGATTGATGATATCAAGGATATCGTCGTTAACCCGGTTTCGTTCCAGAATCAAGGCATCCAGCCGCTTACGGAGAAGACGCATGTCCTTTTTCGCTGCATATTTTAAAATATAGTCCACTGCTCTTTGCTTGGATAAAATGATGGCTCCGCTGTTTTTCTGGATATCGACAATGCCCATCTCGGAAAGAAGGCTGAACGAGCGGCGGACTGTTTCAGGGGATACGCCATATTCGCTTGACGTGAGGGACCGGCCGGATATTTTCTGGCCTTTTTTAAGCTCGCCCCGCGCGATTTTTGTCGCGATATCAAGAGCCACCTGCGAATAAACAGGCGGCGATGCGCTATTTCTCATAGGATCACCTCAAAAAAGTGAAAGATTAACATTTTAGTTAATCATATAGCAAAAAACCGCACAGTGCAACCGGATAAAACGACAAAATCGCATAGGATTGCCGCGCGTTATTGCGCATTCTTCGGCGTACATGCATAAACAGGCTGCGTTTTTCTGAATAGAATAGATTACAGCAAAACGGAAGGGGCGTTAACATGCGCACGAAAAGCTATAATCGGGAGCAGGCGGTAACCTATGCACACCGGTGGGCATATGAGAGAAATCCGCGGTACTATAATTTTGACAGCACGGGCGGCGATTGCACAAATTTTGCCTCACAGGTCGTTTACGCGGGCGCGGGAGTTATGAATACAAGCGGCGAGACGGGCTGGTATTATCGCAGCCTCAATGACCGCAGCCCGTCGTGGACAGGCGTGGAGTTTTTTTATCGTTTTATGGTCAATAACAGGGGGCTCGGCCCGGAAGCGGAGGAAACCGAGCTTGCAAATGCGAAACCGGGAGACGCGATTCAGCTATCTTTCGATGGAACGGCATTTCAGCATACGCCCATGATTGTAGCTGTCGGAGCATTTCCGACAGAGCATAACGTCCTGCTTGCGGCGCACACGTTCAACTGCGACAATCGTCCGCTGAGTACCTACACCTATCAGAAAATGCGCGTGCTGCATATAAAACACGTGAATATATGGTAGACCCGGCACAGGACGTGCAAAAAAACATTTGTCTGTGCATTTAAAGCCGTGTATACTTATATTAATGTATTTTTGATTTTTTTCATCAGGCATTCACAGCACATTTTGCACTCGGTTATATAAAAAAATACAGGGAGCGGATATTATTGATTTGCAAGGTGACCGACAAGGATGAAAAAGAGCGGATTACGCTGAAAATCATGCATGCCCTGCCTGAATATTTTAGTCCGCCGGAGGACATTGACCGGAAAGCGGTCATACACCGGGACTATCCGTTTTTTGCAGCGTACGAGGAGGACCAGCCGGTGGGGTTTGTCGCGCTGAAGATACATAATGCGTATACGGCCGATGTGTATAACCTCGGCGTACTCAAGGCGTATCATCGTCAGGGGATCGGAACACAGCTGGTAAAGGCGTGCACGGATTACTGCAAACAAAACGGCTTTGTATATCTTACCGTGAAGACGCTTGATTCCTCTGTGGATTACGAGCCTTACGAGCGTACCCGGGCATTTTACCATAAAGAAGGCTTTGTTCCGCTGGAGGTATTCAAAACCTTTTGGAATGAAGAAAACCCGTGCCTGTTTCTGGTGAAGAAAGTTTAGGTTATGAAAAATATGAACAGGGGAGAAGTCCTTTAAAAGCAGGGACGCAGCGATCAATATCGCCGTGTCCCTGCTTTTGTACGCGGCATAAATGCAGGAAGTCAGCATTTGGCAGGAAGCTACGATTTAAGTAATAAACCGCCCTATTCCTGCTTAAAGCACGAATAGGGCGGTCATGAACTGTGACAGACATAGCGTTTATGGACCATTCATAAGTACACTGCTGTCGAAGTATATTTATATTTTCGGTAATTTTCAAACTTAAAAAATCATTATAAAGCTTGGCTGTGATTTTTTTATTCTTCCCAGTTGTGCCAGACGTTTTGCACGTCATCGTTATCCTCAAGCATATCGAGCAGCTTCTGCATGTTTTTTACATCGTCTTCCGATTCAAGCCTGATATAGTTCTGCGGCACCATTTCGGTCTGGGCCGACAGGAAGGAATACCCGCGTTCCTCAAGGTTTCCGCGTACGGCGGAAAAGTCATCCGGTGTGGCATAGACTTCAAACACCTCATCCTCGGCGGCAAAATCCTCCGCGCCGGCATCGAGCACCTCCATCATGACCTCGTCCTCATCAAGCCCCTCGCGGTCAATGACAAAAACACCCTTACGGTCAAACATCCATGATACGCAGCCGGTTGCTCCCATATTTCCGCCGTATTTATCAAAGTAATGGCGTATATCCGAGGCCGTCCGGTTGCGGTTATCGGTCATCGTTTCCACAATGACCGCCACGCCGCTCGGGCCGTACCCCTCATAATTGATCGCTTCATAGCTGTCGCTGTCTGTGCTGCCCGCCGCCCGGGAGATTACCCTGTTAATATTATCGGAGGGAACATTGCTTGCGCGCGCCTTGGCGATGATGTCTCTGAGCTTGCCGTTTGAATCAATGTTCGGTCCGCCCTCGCGCACGCACACAATGATTTCTCTGGATAGCTTCGTAAAAACCTTTGCCCGCTGGGCGTCGGTTTTTCCTTTTTTACCGGCTATATTGTGCCACTTGGAATGTCCTGACATGAAGGTCACGCCTTTCTCAAATGTTGATCCGCTACCATTCTACCATAAAACACCGTTTGCAGACAAGTCCGCGCGTGTCCTGACCCCAAGTGTCTCATTTTAAGTATCCTGCAAGCACGCATAAATCCGCCGGAAAGGGAAAAAATAACAATAGATCCGGGCAATTCAATGCCCGAAACCCGACTGATTTTTTATGTATGGAGGGTATGGATATGTCAAAGTTTAAAAAAGAGAAAAAAGAACCGCAGCAGAAAAAGAAACAGTCCCAAAAAAGTGCCGTCACGATGCTGGGTGGCCAGACCGATTCCCGGCAGAATCCTCAAAACGGAAAATAGTTTTTCCCCCGATGCGTCCGGCCTTTCGGCAGGACGCTTTTTTTATACAGGCTCGGAAACGGTGGCCAGAAACAATACGTTTAGCCGCTGCCTTTGCCCGGTCAGATACAAAAACCCGAACAGGGCTTCCAGTGCTGTGGCGTGCTGATATTCGTCGCGGCTTGCGTTGCGCGGCACGGTTCGCACCTGCGTATTGCGTCCACGCAGAAAAACCGCTCGCTCGTCGTCATTGAGCAGCTCCCATATCTTCAGGCACGCTCTGGCCTGTGCCGAGGCGCTGACAAGGCGAACTGTTTTTTTGTGCAGGCTTTGCGAGGTGGCGATTCCCCGGCTTAAAAGCCATGTGCGCGCCATCAGCTCATACACTCCGTCGCCCAAATGCGCAAGCCCCAGGACGCTTGTATTCTGAAGGTCGGTGGGAGAAAACACGGGGAAAAGATAGTCGGTAAGAATAAGCTCCATTTTCTCTGCCTTTCTTTTGCTATATTTGGTTAGGTCTCCGCGTAAATCAAATCAATGCACAATATTATACATCTTTTTGCCCCTTCCGGCGTACTTTCTACAAGACGGGCATTCCGGGAGGGTTGATATGTCGGATTTGTTTGACCGCATCGCGCACGTAAATCAGGCCTTGAGCGGCGTGATCTGGGGGCCTGAGATGCTTGCCCTCATTTTGGCTACCGGGCTTTATCTGAGCATTAAAACTGGTTTTTTACAGCTGACACAGGCGCATCTATGGTTTAAAATGACCTTTTTATCCATCTTTACAAACCGGAACACAACGAAATCGCGCGATAAAAATGCCATTTCACAGTTTCAGTCCTTCGCCACGGCGCTGGCCGGCACAGCGGGCATCGGTAATATTGCCGGCGTTGCCACGGCGATTGTCGCCGGCGGGCCGGGCGCGGTTTTCTGGATGTGGGTATCCGCGCTTTTGGGTATGATGCTCATCTATGCCGAAAACGTGCTGGGCATCCATTACCGGTACCGAGGGAAAAACGGCAGGTGGATCGGCGGCCCCATGGTGTACATAGAGCGGGGGCTTAAGCTTAAGTGGCTTGCGGTGCTGTTTTCGTTTTTTTGCGTGTGCGCCTCCCTTGGCATGGGTAATATCACTCAGGCAAACGCCGTGGCGGACGCGCTGTTTACCTATATGGGCGTTCCCGAGCTGCTGACGTCGCTGTTTACGGCAATCCTCGTCGGCGTTATTATTTTTGGAGGACTGAAGAGAATCGCGCGGGTGGCGGAGACGCTCGTACCCTTCATGGTCTTATTTTACTGCCTGGGCGGGATCCTGCTCATTTTTATCAACCGGAGCAGGCTGCCCGCCGCGCTGAGTCTTATTATCACACAGGCGCTGAGCCTGAAATCCGCTTCCGGGGGGATAATGGGCTATACCGTCATGCGTGCCATGCGGTTTGGCGTGGCGCGGGGAATTTTTTCAAACGAAGCCGGATTGGGCTCCTCCGTCATCGTGCACGCCTGCGCAGATGTCGACGAGCCGGTGCAGCAGGGCTTCTGGGGAATTTTTGAGGTGTTTGCGGATACGATCGTCATGTGCTCCATCACCGCGCTGGTTATTCTTACGTCGGGTACCTTTGAACCGGGGCTTGACGGCGCGGCGCTGGCCGTGGCCGCTTTTGAATCGGGCTTTGGCCGATTCGGCGGACTTTTTGTGTCTTTGGCGACCGCGCTTTTCGCTGTTTCCTCTATGATCGGCTGGTCATACTACGGCGAATGCGGATTAAAATATCTGATTGGAGATCGTCTCGTCCCCGTTTACAGGCTTTTGTTTATTCTGCTTGCAGCAGTCGGCGGTACGCTCGAGCTTGGGTTTGTATGGGAATTGTCGGATACGCTCAACGGGCTGATGATGCTGCCAAACCTGATTGCCGTTATCCTGCTTTCCGGCACGGTTATAACCCTGACACGCGACTTTTTTGCGCGCATGCATAGGCAAGGATGGTAATTTTTACGTTTACAGAATCGCGCCGGTAAAATAGTATCCGATCAAAATATTGACCAGTATGTATACGGCCGTACCCGGAACCGAGAGATAAAAATACCGACAGAAGGGATAATCAAGAAATCCGGCGGGAATGGAGCTGAAGGTGCGGATGACCGGCACCATGCGCGTGATAACCAGGCCGGGCGCGCCGTATCTGTCCATCAGATATGTGACCCGTCCGTACATTTTCGCATATTTCGGGCGGATGCTGATATAACGCGCAAAGGGCGCGTGAAAGAGGCGGCTCAGGTAGTACACAATAATCATGCCCAGCTGCGCCGATAAAAGCGACCAGAGCAACGCCCCCAAAAAGCTTACGG
This sequence comes from Oscillospiraceae bacterium, assembly GCA_963678505.2. Taxonomy (GTDB): domain Bacteria; phylum Bacillota; class Clostridia; order Oscillospirales; family JAVBQB01. The sequence goes on from CAXXFP010000005.1 coordinate 15,277, forward strand.
AGCCGATTTTTACAAAAGCGCCCACGACCGGCAGCGCGATTCCGCCGAGCATGCCCGGAACATTCAGATATTCGACAAATACCAGCACATAAAGAATAACAGGCCCGTACTGTGCGACAAATGAGGACAGGTCCGCCCCGTTGAGTTCAAGCATAATACCCCTTTCCAATAATCCGAATGCCAATGAAAATCGTTCAGGCCGCTGCTTGACACAGAACAGATGCCCCTCGCGTCACATAAGCGGAGCAATGATCCTGAGCATCAGCTGGATGAGCCGCTTATAACGCGGAGTAAGTGCGAGCTGATGCTTCGTGATTTCACTGCTGGCACGGATGGTTTCCTCAATGTCCTTTTTGACCTTTAAAACCGTACTTGCGTAATAAAAGGCGATACAGCATTCAAAATGCATGTACAGGCTGCGGTAATCCATGTTGGCCGTGCCGACGATGGCCACGTCATCGTCGCTTACAAACATTTTTGCGTGAATAAATCCGGGGGTATATTCATAAATATGCACGCCTGCCGTAATAAGCACCTTGTAGTAGGACTGCGTGACATAGTGTACAAGCCTTTTATCCGGGTGACACGGCGTCAGGATGCGGACGTCCACGCCGCTTTGCGCGGCAATGCTCAGCGCCGTTGTCATTTCGTTATCAAGGATCAGATATGGGCTGGTGATATATACATATTTTTCCGCGCGCATGATCATGTTAATATAGGCGTTTTCCGAAACATTGAGCGTGTCCAAAGGTGAATCTACATACGGCTGCACATAGCCGTCGCTTTCGCAGCGGATCGAAGGGCGATATAATTCGTATTCCGGCTGCGCTTCGGTGATAAAGCTCCACATCTGCAGGAAAACACAGGTCAGGCTCCATACCGCGCTGCCGCGTATTAAAACGCCCGTGTCCTTCCAGTGGCCGTATTTTTCGATCGCGTTAATATACTCGTCGGCAAGGTTGATGCCGCCTGTGTAACCGACATTTCCGTCTATAACACAGAGTTTCCTGTGGTCACGGTAGTTCATAATCGGGTATAGCCCCGGACGCAGCGGATTAAAAACGGCCAACTGGATTCCCGCTGCCCGTATTTTGCGGTCAAATCCCTTCGGCAACAGCATAATGGTGCCCAAATCGTCATAAATCAGGCGCACATCCACGCCCTGCGCCACCTTTTCCGCAAGGATTTCAAACACGCTGTCCCACATCTGGCCGTCGTCAACGATAAAATACTCGAGAAAAATAAAGCGGCGCGCTTTTTTAAGCTCAAAAAGCAGGCTCTCATAATAGCGCTCGCCCAAATCAAAATATTCCGCCTGTGTATTTTCATATACAGGCGCGCGTGCGACGTTATAAATGTATTCGCTCTGGCGCGCCAGACGGCCATCCATCTGCGACATGCTTTTGCGGATGGCGTGATCCTGTGAAAGCAGCTTGTTGCATGAGTCCGTACAGCATGACAGCCTGCTCTCGACCCTTTTGTGCATTTTTCGCGAATCAAGTATCAGGTAAAAAATCCCTCCAAAAAGCGGGAGCGTCAGCATGACCAGCGCCCAGATCAGCTTATAGGCGGGGTTTACCTCACGGGTAAACAGCCAGATAACCAGGACCGCACTGAGCAGAGTGAGAAAAATATAGATGATGCTCGCCGCGTGGGACAGATACAGGATCAGAAACAAAACGAAGAGAATCTGAAAAATAATGAGCAGGCTGAAAATAAAGGCCCTGGAAAAAATGAAATTGAAGATTTTTTTGATCATCATGAGTTCTCCCAATCGTCAGCGGTCGATCAGCATTCTCGGGGACTGTGTATATATGCGCCCGATGCGCTTTTGCACATCATGATAAAAAGGGCGCTGGACATACGGTTTAGTGCGCGGATAATCTCCTCGCCGGATTTATGTCCGCCGGGGGCAAAGGCTTTCACGGCCGTAAGCTCGACCTCGCGCGCCTGTGCGCGCAGCAGATTAAGCGACAGATAGGTATTGCTCATACGGTATGTTGGTAAGGTTAATGCCTTTACACCGTAATATTTTTCCGGATGGTGAGAGCGGTCCCTGAGCGCGGCCTCGTCAAAGCCCAGAAGCGTGAAATCACCCAGCTTTTCTTCCAGCACCTCCGAACGCATGATCCTGCCGGCCAGCGCGCCGACCTGCTCAAGCTCCTCAATAAGCGTGAGATTATCTCCGGCTGCCAGCAGCTGCGCCTCAAAGAGCACAAGCTGCGCCTCAAAGGTATCAAGCTTTCCGCGAAAAACGATGCGCGGGTGCGTTTTCTCAACCAGATCGCCGTGAGCCATCTGCGTCATGCGCTCCGGCTTTGTGTTGCTGTCATTTTGCATAAATATCCTCCTTCCGCGTTTTCGCGACGCTGAACCGATATCGTGTCAGCTGCCTGTAGACGCAGCCCTTTTTAAGAATCACGCTGGGAAACGACGCTTCATTGACCGCGTTTGGGAAACCGCCCGCCTCAAGACAAACCGCGCCGCGCTTCCCATAAAAAGCGCCGTCTTTCCCCTCTGTAAGTCCGTCCAGTCCGTTGCCTGTATAAAGCTGAAGACCCGGCTCGGTCGTATACGCTTCCATGATGACGCCGTTTTCCGGGCAGCTCAAGCGCGCGCACAATGAAAGCGTTTTATCATAAAAAGGTTTGGACGGCACGCCGCCGAGCGCATAACAGTGGTCATATCCGTTACCGGCTGTCAGCTGCTCATTTCTTTCGTCGATCCGCTTTCCGATTTGCTCCGGCTCGATAAAATCAAACGGCGTACCGCAAACCGGCTCTAAATTGCCCAGCGGAATCTGGCCTGCGTCGGTTGGCAGATAGTATTCGGCAAATAACTGCAAAATATGGCCGCCTATTGAGCCTGAGGCATGCCCGCAAAGATTAAAATAGGCATGGTTTGTCAGATTGACCGGCGTATCGGCCTCTGCCTGCGCACAGTATTCAATATTCAGCGCATTGTCCGCCGTGACGGTGTATTTGACAGATACATCCAATGTTCCGGGGTAGCCCTCTTCTCCGTCCGGGCTTTGATACGTAAGCGTGATGCTTTTCCCGTCATAATGAGCCACATGCCATAAAACCTGATGAAATCCGCCCGGACCTCCGTGAAGGTGATGCGCCCCGTTGTTTTTTTTAAGCGCATATACGGTGTTACCGATAGAAAAGCGCGCATGGGCAATACGGTTTGCGCATCTTCCGACGGTCACGCCAAGATACGGGGCATTCTCATAATAGCCTTGAAGCTCCTTAGGGGCCAGTACAACGTCCCGAATTTTCCCATCCCCGTCGAAAATGCGGACTGCGCGCACTGCCGCTCCAAACGGGATGATCTCGACGCGCAGGCCATCGCCATTTGACAGCGTATACGTATAAACCGGCTGCAAATCCCGGGTCTGCCCAAACAACATCTTTTCTTCTTGCATTTAAGTTTGCCCCTTTATGTCGGGAAAATATAAACTATACCCATTTTACACGGATTCAGGTTTCAAATCAACCTGCACCGACCGGTGTGTCCGGCTTTCGCTGTGAAATGCCGCCGGTTTATGGTATAATAACCGCAAGCGGTTATTATACTTCAATTTAAGTCCTTTTCCTCGCCCCTTTAGGGCAACCGGAAAAGATGACAAATTATACCATAGCCGCTGCGCGACTATGGTATAATACCTTATCAACGCATTTTGCACGCCGGAGGCTATTATGGATTACAGGAGCGAGCTTTCCCCGATTCTGCGCGACTTTCTTACATACCATGAAACGATACGCGGCCATTCCAAAAAGACAGTGGACGAGTATTTTTTTGACTTGCGCACATTTTTCCGCTATATCAAGCTGAAAAGGGGTCTTGTTCCGCAGGATTCTGATTTTGAATGCATCGGTATCGCGGATGTGGATCTTGCGCTGATTAGATCCATCCAGTTAAGCGACGTCTATGACTATCTGCTTTTTTTGAGCCGTGACCGGGCGCGCAGATATAACAGCCCTCAGGCCGGAACCGGTTTAAACGCCGCGGCACGCGCCCGCAAAATCGCCTCCATTCGTTCTTTGTTCAAATACCTGTGCGTGAAGGTAAACCTGCTGGAAAACAACCCCGTGCAGGATCTTGATGCGCCGAAGCCGAAAAAGACTCTGCCGCGTTATCTTACGCTGGATGAAAGCGTAAAGCTGCTTGAGAGCGTCGACGGGGCTTTTCGGGAGCGCGACTACTGCATTCTGACGCTGTTTTTGAATTGCGGGCTGCGTATTTCCGAGCTTGCCGGACTCAATCTGTATGACATTCAGGCTGACACCCTGCGCGTAACCGGGAAAGGGAACAAGGAGCGCATTCTGTATTTAAACGAAGCCTGCCTGAGTGCGCTTGAGTCTTACCGAAAGGTTCGGTTTCCTCCGAATATCAAAGATAAAAACGCCCTGTTTATCACGCGCAATCATACGCGCATCAATGTAAAGACCGTCAATTATCTGGTAAAAAAGCACCTGGGACACGCCGGACTTGACCCGGACAAATACTCCGCGCATAAGCTGCGGCACACCGCGGCCACGCTCATGCTCAAGGGCGGGGTGGACGTGCGCACACTTCAGGAGCTGCTTGGCCACGATCATTTAAACACGACGCAGATTTATACACATGTCAACAGTGAGGATCTGAAAAAGGCCGCGCTTGCGAATCCGCTGTCAGGCGTGAGAGCCTCGGGCAAAAAGGAGTAGCCGCCGCGTATTTTGACTTCGGCGCCCAACCGCCACTGTCTGTCCGGCTGCCGGCAGGAGCCTCCGACCGCGTTTTTATATCCGGCTGTTTTGATTTTTCTATTGACAAAAGCAAGGTAAATTCCCTATAATGGTTAAGCGGCTGTCAGGCAGCCTGCAACAATAAAAGCTGTAAACGCCATATGAGTAGTAGCGGCGAGTAGTAGCGAGAGTAGTAGTAAAATTGGTGACACGCAAAGACAGTGAAAGACAACCCGCAAACATCAACCAAAAAACCCTGCAAAATCAAGACATTTGGCACATCTTGTCCATATCGGGGTGTAGCGCAGCTTGGTAGCGCGCATGGTTCGGGACCATGAGGCCCGGGGTTCGAGTCCCCGCACTCCGACCATAACAGTTAAGGCAATTGATACAATCGTATCAGTTGCCTTAATGTTTTTTATGCCCCGAAAAGCCTCTACAGTAAGCACTTTTTACAGTATTAATGCACCTGTTGTGATCATCAGACCACAATATGATGCGAGTATAATGGTAATATTATCTCTCTACACACTATATATGCAATTCAATTCGTTTTTTGACTTGGCTATCGTTTTTCGATTAGTTATCTTGAATGACACCATCGTTTCAATCGAAGTTGATTAATAAATGAAAAAGCCCTCTTTTCAATCGAGGACTTTCATAATGGTATGATGATGTTTACAGCGTTTCCGTAACCTCCGTGCCGTTCTTGAAGGTAAAAACGACTCTACCGTCGGCGTGAACGGTCACGTGGTCTACCAGAGCATCCCACGTAGCTTCCTTGAAAACCATCGGCAGTTCGTACAATTCGCCCAACTCGAAAAGGAAACCGCTCAGAATGTCGCCCTTCAGTTCCTGCATTTGACGCTGCTCTCGCAAGGCATCCAACCGCTTTTTTGCTTTGTCGTAGCGTTCAATATAATTGTCGTATCGGTTTCTGTAATCTGTCTGGTCAAGCGTAGTGGTGGCGTTTGCATCGACCAGCTTCTGTACCAGACCGGAAAGCACATCTATCTCGCTGGTGATTTCACCGATTTCCTTGTCAATGCCGCTGAAATCGGTAAATGCCATGCGTAACGCTCTGCCGTCCTCAATAAGCGCCTCTCGGTCAATCATCAGCTCACTCACGGCGTTCAGGAAAAGCGCCTTGATGTCATCCTCATACAAATGAGGGGTTCGGCATTTTTCCGCACCCGTGAACTTGGCGTTGCACTGCCAAATAGTACGGCGGTATTTGCTGGTGGAATGCCAAACCTTTGAGCCATAATACTCTCCGCAGGCGCCACATATGATTTTTGCTGAAAATGGACTCAGGCTGTTATGATGTCGCCCTGTCGCTTTTCTTCTTGCCATTTCGTCTTGCACTCTATTCCATTCATCCGGGCGGATAATCGCTGGATGACTATTTTCCACATAAAATTGAGGAACTTCCCCCTCATTGATTTTTTGCTTCTTTGTCAGGAAATCTACGGTATATTTCTTTTGCAACACAGCGTCGCCCTTGTATTTTTCGTTGGTGAGAATACTCTCAACCGTGGTTGACTGCCATTTTTTCTTACCGCCTGGTGTCGGAATACCCTGCTTCGTGAGGGTAGCTGCAATTGCGTTTGTTGTCTTACCCTGCATGAACAGGCGGTAGATGGTTCGCACCGTTTCTGCTTCCTCCGGCACAATCTCTGGCAGCCCGTCCACTCCTTTTCGGTATCCGAGGAACTGCCCGTATGGGAGGCTGACCTTGCCGTCAGCAAAACGCTTCCGTTGACCCCATGTCACATTTTCGGAAATAGAACGACTTTCTTCTTGTGCGAGGCTCGACATTATCGTGATGAGCAGCTCACCCTTACTGTCGAGCGTGGCTATCCCTTCCTTTTCAAAATACACCTCAATGCCTTTTTCTTTGAGCTTTCGTACCGTTGTCAAACTGTCCACAGTGTTTCGAGCGAAACGGCTGACGGATTTTGTAACGATAAGGTCAATTTTGCCATCCAGAGCATCCTGAATCATTTCATTGAAGCCATCTCTGTGCTTTGTATTCAGAGCCGAGATGCCCTCGTCGGTATAGACCCTGACAAACTCCCACTCAGGCTTAGACTGAATATAATTGGTGTAATAATCCACCTGCGCTTCGTAACTGGTCTGCTGTTCTTCGCTGTCGGTAGAGACACGGGCATAACTCGCCACACGCTTTCGGGCGGTCGCATTGCGCGGAAGCCCCGTGTGCATCATCCGTGTTGCAGGGATGACCGTTATATTCTTTGCTGCCTGCATCAATGCTCACCTCGCTCCTGTGTTTTCTTCCGTGCGGCTTCCCGCATCTCCGGTGTCCAGCTCTTCGCTCTGGAACGGTCTGACCATCGTTTAACGGTTTCTGTACCGTCTTTGAAGCAGAACACCAGCGTATTGCCCTCCGCCACTCTGACAGCCGTTATTTTGTTGTATAAGGCATCTGCATCAAATGTATCGGTGCCTAACGCTTCGGCAGCGACAGTCATGAGTGCATCCTCCGGTATCTGCTTGGAGGCGCAGGCGGCTTTACCGAGCGTATTGTAAGTAGAGCATATCCATACGGGACCGGTGGCGGTAACCTTTCTGCGATAGTGCTTCCCGCAGATGGCGCAGGTCAACAGCCCTGTAAACGGATAAACCTTCTGACCACCGCCAGTGTGCGTATGCTTCCCCGCGCGACACGCTATTTCAGCCTGTACCGCCTCAAAGGTCTTAAGTGGGATGATTTCTTCGTGCGTATTGACGGCGTGGTATTGCGGCAGCTCGCCGTTGTTGACGAGCGTCCGCTTGGTCAGATAATTCTCCCGAAAAGTCTTCTGTAAGAGCAGGTTGCCCGTATAGGCGTAATTCCGCAACACCTTCATCACACTGCTTTTACACCACGGATTGCCGTTACGGGTGCGGATATGATTTGCATTCAGCGTTTTCATAATCGCTGTAATTCCCAATCCCGTGTTATAACAAGAATAAATCTGGCGGACGATTTCTGCTTCCTCCGGCACGATTATGTATTTGCCGTTTTCGTAGCGATATCCAAGCAAGGTTCCGTTCCACGGCATTCCATCCTCGAAATTCTTCCTAATGCGCCATTTCTGGTTTTCACTAGCCGAGCGGCTTTCCTCCTGCGCGTAGGATGCCAAAATGGAGAGCATCAGCTCTCCATCGGCGCTCATTGTGTGAATATTCTGCTCCTCAAAGTAAACGTCGATGCCGAGCGTTTTTAGTTCCCGAACCGTCTCCAGCAAGGTCACCGTATTTCGAGCAAAGCGTGAAATGGATTTTGTGATGACCATATCGATCTTCCCGGCATGGCAGTCGGAAAGCATCCGCTGAAAGCTTTCGCGCTCATCCTTTGTTCCGGTCTTCGCTTCATCAGCGTAAACGCCAACATAAGCCCAGCCCCGGTGCTTCTGAATGAACTCGCTGTAATAACTGACCTGCGCCGACAGCGAATGGAGCATTGCGTCCTTGCCGGAGGATACCCGCGCATACCCAGCGACACGCTTCAGCTGTTCTGATGGCGGCTTGTAGAATGTGGTCTGTTTTATGCTGCGTTCCATGTTTTTCCCTCCTTTGTATCAATACTCGGTACTCTATATATTGCTCTAAAAGTGAGATATATCAAGCGGTTTCGGCAAATATACTATCCGAAGATAAGCCGTATTTGCGATTGATAATTGTGTAAGCTTTACGCCTGTCTGACTGCGTGAAGCAGCCATCCTCTACCAGTCCATCGATGAGGGCGAGGGTGGTGTGATACCGCATCATGGTATCGGCGGCGTACTTATCCGGTTTGTTTTCTACGCCTGCGCTGATAGCAGTCTCTTGAGCAGTATTTGCGATTTTTGTTTCCATAGCTTTCAAACTCCTTTCCGCAGTATTGACATATAAGGGTGTAATACGCTTTTTTGTTTATTTTCTCCTGATGGATGTTCCACCATGAAGTGCGGCACTTGTCCGAGCAAAACTTTTTCTCCCTGCGACCCTCCGGTTGGGCAAAGGTACTGCCGCACTGAGCGCATCGATGTGTACCGGGAAGGTCTGGATGCCGGCGCATATATGATTTGACGGTATTCGGCGAGAGCCGGAGCGTAGCCGCAATAGCTGACGCCCCACACCCTTTGAGCCGCATATCCGTGATTGCGTTTATATCTGACTGTTTAATGGCAATCCTCCTTTTCTCACCGATTCAGCGTCGGCGCATGGTCAGAAGCCGCTCCATTACATCATCCTGTGGATTGCTGCCGCTGTAGTCCATCGAACAATTGTCGCGGACGACTGCGTAGATTTGATTCCACAGGGCGTTAGCGTGCTTGGAATACTCACGTGCCATGGAAACATAAGGGGAGGCAATCGCAGCTCCGGTAGTTGGATGTTTGGCAAGAAAGCCATACTGTGAGATTGCCTCTTCGCATTGAATCCACCGTGAGGCGGTCATAGCGTATTGCTCCAGATTTTGCTGGGTGACCAGATGTTCGCAATGATATTTTTGCAGCCAAGCCCAGGTCGTTTCATAAACATTCTTTGCTGCGAGTTCTAAACCGCTCTTCTGAGCGGATCCAAGGAATTCATGCGGTGGCGGCATTTCCGTACCTCTCAATTCCGCAGGCTGTGGAAGCTGTACTGTAGTGAGTCGTGATTTATTAACGCCGCCTTCCAGCACTTTGTCTGCCAGCGGCTTCTTTGGTCTGCCGCCTGTGCGCGGCTGCGGCCCCCGTTTTCCCATAAAATATACCTTCTTTCTTTTTTGAGGGGTTAATACCCCGATAACTTATGCGTTTTTGTATACGAAGCCCCACGCCGCTGTCCAGAACAATTATTCGTAGAGATTTTGATACCCCCACCCCTAAGGACAGAACGGACACAAGGGACAAAACTCAAATTAAAATGTTTCTTTAATCACCCTCCTGATTTCGCTTGTTGTATGCACAGAGCCCCACGCCGCTGTCCACTTCGGTTTTGCCCAGAGATAGATACGCCCCGGGGTATCCGCAGGCAGAAGCCATGAGCCGCCGCACTGCCGTGGCATTGAGCCGTCATACAGCAGCGCAGCGGGCACATAATTTTCACCTGCAAATGTACGGGACAAAACGGACTAAAAGGACAAAAGTGGCTACCAGACCTTCAGCGCAAACGCCTTAGACTTTTTGCTGATGCGATAATGCCAGTTGAGTTCATTGGGGTCAACGGGCTCGTAGCCTGCTTGAAGCATGGCATCTTTGAACTCGTTATTGGTAAGGTAGATGCCTGTGTCACGATGCAACAGATGCTTGATGCCATAGCTGGTGTGACCATCAAGCGGCGTTTTGCGTGGGGTGATGCTCTCGGCAATCCAATTCATGACCGTATCGATTTCCTCTTGCGGGTGACTGGTGATTAGCCCGTCATCTACATAACCGTTCTCGTTCGAGTAAGGCCTTCCGTTTTTCATCATTTCGATTCACCTTCTTTCAACTGACCCAGTGTGAAGGAATAGCCACAAAAGCAATTGTATGCCGGATACCACGAGTCATTAGCATCCCAGCTTGGCGTCATTTCACTATCACATTTTGGGCATGTGCGTCTGGGAACAATCCGATACGCACATCCATCAATTTCGCCGTAGCCTACGGCATCCATCTCGTAGACAGCAACATAGTCGTCATTCCCTTCGCCGCCATCGACCAGAGCAAACAAGTAATGCCATCCATCCTTCGCTGAATCATGAAAACAGTGGAAACCATTTTCATCTTCACCAAGAGTTAATACAGCGAAGCCCTCCGTGATGGGAAGAATCTGCTTTATGCGTACATGCTCGTCCATAATTAGTAATCCTCCTTGCTGATTTCGATACTCCGTCCGCAAGCGGTGCAGTGATAGTTGTACAGGTCAGGGATGCCTGTTACTGAACCCAAATCTGGGGTCAGCGGTTCTCCGCAGTACAGGCAGTACAGCTTCTGAACCAAAATGCTCTCATAGTCATGGTTGAGGTCTCCGCCGGGGTAAACGCGATAGAGCGCGGTGGTGCCGTCAGCGTATTCTGACAAACGGAAATGGCGGGTATTTTCCTGTTCAATCCACTGTGATTTCACGCTAGTGGATTCTTTGGTCAACACGACATAGCTCTCAGGAATAGGCATGAGTTTTTTTTGCGGTTTTCTTCATGGTAATTGCTCCTTTATATAATGATTTTTTTGAGGGTACATGATTAGCTGGACAGGACTGCCGGATTTACGAGGTAGCTCTGTGCTGCCGGTCTTCCGGTGCCGGTGTAGCCGCTTACGGGTTTTGCCGCTACATAACCGTACTCAGACAGCCTGTCGAGCACGGGCTGTACTTCTTCCGCAGTCCGAATACCCCGGCAAATACGCATGATGTCCCGGCGCGTAAACTCCGTGAGACCGTTCTTCTTGATTGAGGATAAAACATACTTGCATTGTTTGACGATGGGATCTGCTCCCATGAGCGAGAACGCTGCTTTTGAATGTTCGGTGTAGTACCTGCCGATGGTGATAGCGTTTTTCATGGTTTCTGCGTCAACGACCAGTGGTGTTGGCTCGTCCAGAAAAACGCTGCACACGGTGCTGTTTGCACGGCAGAGAATTCCGGAGATGCGAAGCACCGCACCGACGAGCTTTCCAGCCCAATCAGAGATGTCCGACATTTCATCGCGCAGTTTCGGTTCCAGCTCATTGGCGAAATCCTCGAGCAGAGCGTCCGCTTCCGGGGACAGGGTGATCTCCTCCGGGCAGTCCGTAGAGGGATTGTTGTCCTCATCCAGCAGGTCATATATGAGCGTCGAATAGGCTCTTGAAATGTCCTGCGGGACTGAATCCGTGCGGTATTTACGACTTCCGACAAACGAAGTAGGCATGCAGTATAGAAATCGTGCGGTGAGGCCGCGCCCACGGAAGGTACCGTTCTGCATCATGCCGGAGAGGACATTGGGCTGCACGGCCAAGAGCACAGACAGCGATGGATTCATAATGCTTTCGCTGTTTCTGCCGATACGGTCGACGCGGATACTGTCGCCGGAGTGACCTTTGAGCAACACATCAATGTTTACGGTTTTTGTGTACATGCCGGAGAGCATATCGAAGATGCCGCCTTCGGCAGAAACGATTGCCGCTTTACCGCCGCCATCCGAAAGGACCGATGTGAGCTTTTCCGTGGTAATATCGTCCACATAGAGCCGCAGCGGTGTTTTCTCCTTGAACTCCGCGATTTCTGCGGCGATAGCATCAAGATCTGCTTGGTCAGCCTTGCCTTTTGCCATCTGTTCCTCTAGTGTTTTTTGTCGCCGCTCCAAGATGCGTTTTTTCATTCGGCTGGCTTCCATGATCGCGGCGTTCTGTTTGTTGTAACCGGATTCGAATTCGTTTACAGGTCTTGTCGAAAAGCTAATAACAGCAGATTTGCGTTCGGACGGCTCCGCTATTATTACAATGTAGAGATTGAGCGGCTCCACCCAGTCCTGCTTGCCACGGATACGGTATTTCCCTTGCGTACAGATGGACAGCACGCCCAGAGCGGCTGATGCCGACATATCCACAGGGGTCTGCGTACTTTCGGACACGGCCAGAACATAATCTCGCACTACCATCGGCAGCACCTCTATGGGAAACTGCGGCAGCGTAAATTCGTCAAAGGGTATCGGTGTCTCCCATTTGATTTCACCGCCGCTTTTGCCACTGTACGCGCCGGGTACCACATAGGTGCCGGTAGACTTGATTTTCTTGAGAAAACCCTGTGCGCTTTTCCAAATGCTCCGAAGCTCATTGTCCGGGAGTGGCACATCGCACTTTTGGGCTTCCTCCAAAAACCGTTGACGCGCTTCTTCGGTGTCATCTAATTTCACAATGATTCGACCTGCGAACCTCGATAGCGTGGAATTGCGGTGCCCCTCTGTGATAACCTCAGCCATATTGGCGAAGGCGTCTGCGGCTTCATACTCCTTCATGAATGCTGTCAGCGTCAGCGACCCATCGTGGTATTCTATATCCGGGTTCTCGGTGCCATATAGGAAACGTGCCACATCCTGCGCTTGGTCATCAAAAAACGGAAAAACGCTGAACACCTGCTTTTTCAAATTTGCGAAGGTCTCATAGTCATCCTCTTCGTCTATAATGAAGTCTACATGGAAGCGTGGCCTCGGAGATTTGCTGTCTTTTTGCTTCATGTGATGGCGGCTGTAGTGAATGAAATATCGGACATTGGTGAAGAATGCGGCGATATCTGCAGGGTAAATCCAATCCTCTGGCTTATCCGAGTGGTCGTTGTCGATATCTTCGGGCAAGCCCCATGCTCGGATAAAGTTTTTATTGCTGCGGTAATTATCCTTGAATTCCGTAAACACATGGTCATATGAGACCAGCCTTCGAAATGCTTCAATGCCATCGATAACGATTTTATTCGGATATCGGCAGTTGCTTTCATCGCCTCTGCAATTGGCGCAGAAGGCTGTAGTTGCGGTGTTCATTGCGTCGAATCACTTCCGTTCCCGTCACGAGCAGACAGCGTGCTTTCCTGAAGCCATTTATGAAAGGCTTCTATCGGAATGAGAATCCTCGTCCCGATACGGAATGCAGGGAAGCCGGGTGTTTTTGTAAGCTCATACGCTTTCGGCAGGCTGATTCCCATCTGCATGGAAAGCTCCTGAACGCTCATTGTCGATTTTTCCATAAAGTTTCTCTCCTTCCATTCTGTATTTTGCAAGCAGCCACCGCACTACTTGAGTGCGATGGCTGCTTTGTCTTTCGTTCTCATCTGAAGGACTGCGTTGTACGGGGTCAAATCCTTGATGCCGAAGCTGTTGTGCTTATCAATCATTTCCTCTTTGTGCTTCAGCTTCCGGTTTTCCCTCTGCTTTTTACGGTCTTTCATGCCATTTCCTCCTTTTAGTCCTCTCTGGGCAGACTGCCCCTATCGTTGCGGGGAACAATCTCTCTGATTGACTTCCGCTGGTTTGAAAACAATTTTATTCTTTGCTCTTGTTTTCTACTGTATTGTACGATATAATGTCACACATAACAAACATCTAAGTGTGACGCTAAATGTGATGGAGGAAATGAAAATGCCATACGACGAATGGGGTTTATTTACAGAGTCAAAGGCTGATAACACCTCGGATATAATAGGATTTGGAGATGTCGGTGGAATCGGGCAGCTTATTTACCACACCTTTCGCTTCAAAGATTATGAGTATGATGAAGCCCCGGGCAATGTAGTATGTCTGAAGCCGCTTATATATAAAGGTATGGAGCCGGACATTGACAAGCAGAATGGCCTGTCCGGTAAAGAACTTTTTCTGGAGCTTTATAACCTCGGCAGCAGAATAAACAGCTTCTCCGAAAAGAAGCCGTTCAATGAATTGATTATTCAGTTTTGCAAAACCATTGCACACCCGTATGATATAGACTCGCTGTACACGATCCTCACCGAAGTCGATATCACCGCCGGAAAAAACGGCTATTGGGTTGAGCGTGATGCGATGTTCAACGTTTCCGACTTTATGCATGATTTGGGCAGATTCTATGTTGCAGCACAGTTTTTCTTTGCGCTTAAAGCAGAATGTGCCGGAGCCAGTGACCCGGCTTTCAATTTAGCGACGGAAGGCAAATTCTTTGAGGGCTTACCGTTTTTTGAGCAATATAAGCGAGAGGAACCTGAAAAGTTGGAGCCTATACCGGAAATAGATGCGTTGGATGATATCGTTGAAATAATGAAGGCGTATGCCAAATTAGAGAAGAAGGCCCAAGCAGTAGAACCGCCGACGTCGTTTGCTCGTCAGCCGTTTGACTATTTTAATGACCTGCGCGATGTTCTTATAGATATCATCCCGGATTTTCATATGCGGCTAAAAATGAACCCGAAAAATAACAGCGTTGTCTTTGCTGCGGATGTCCATTCCGTTTTCGATATTGCTTGGTATACGCTTGCTCGAATGATTGTGGATTTCGGCCCCCCGGAAGAAGCCGGACAACGCAAAGAAAAATATGAAGGAACGCTCACGACTTGTCCAATATGTGGCACAGCATTTATTAGAAGAAACAACAGGCATACTTATTGCGGAGACCCTCAATGCAAGAAAGCATATGATGCGCAAAGGGCTAAAAAATCTCGCAGAAACAAGAAACTGGAAACAACCCAAGAAAAGAGCAAAAAATAAGACCGCCATCAGCAGTCCATTAAAAATCTATATGGACGAGATACAGCCCCATGCAGGGCTGAACCTCGGTTGTCATAAGTGTCGGTTAGTGGTATTCACTGTACAGGAGAACCTCAAGGGCAAGCTACGTGTCTGGGGCGTGTGGGCGACATCCCAGCCTCTGTCACAGTTTCAGACGAGGGTACCATCCTGTTTGAGCATCAGTTTTGAAATCCTGCCGCCCTCAATGCCAAACTGCGACCCATCGTCGTACTGCTTCATCCAGTAGTGAAAAATGCTGTCATGAATTTTCAGACTTCCTTCTCTCCACATGGTGCCGCCCTCCTTAAAACCGCTCGATGCGGACGTTACCGTCTGCTTCGAAGTGTACCTTGTAGCGGGTTTCTGTGCCGTCGGCTTTCTTTGAAATCAGCCGGATGCCGCCTTCAAAGGCGTTGTAAGCCCGGTCGAATTTTTCTCCCTGCGGCAACTGACTTTTGGCTTGTTTTAACTGCGTGTCTGTCATCTTCGTGTCCTCCGTTTTCGTTATCCCTTGGGGCTGTTCTCCCTTCGGTATGGACATATTAACTCTGAAATCACACTATATCCAGACAATTTCGCGAGATAAACCGCTATATATAGCACAGCCTTTCGGCCGTTTACACCGTCCATAGTTGTGTAGTTTATTCCTCGCCTGTGAGGATAAATCGGACATATTTGTCCTTGTGTTCTTCAAGTAAGGTGACCAGTTCAAAGAAATCCATGTCGAAGGCAATGCGCTGCACAGCGCGGGTGTCGAACATATTGGTAAGCCCGGTATCGCGGACTGCGAGAATCTGCGCTTTTACCTTTTTATCCATTATCTTCATTCTCCAGCTTTCTGCATAAATCTTCGCCGTATACCACCTGGAGGGAGCTGCCGTTGTCCCACGCAACACCGAGGGAACCGAGGTCATCGACATATCGCACGATACCTTTTGTGCCGACGGGCGGCGCTTGAATGTCCTCCATGCGGAGAAGTTCCACACGGCAGCCGACCGGGTACTGTTTGCGGATACTCTCAACAAATTCTTTACTCGGAAATTTCATCGTCAGCCGCCTCCTTGTCCTGCAAACTCATTACATCATCATAAAGGTCAGCATCCGCCTTGATGCGGTTGACCATTTCCTGTACCTTCGGATATCCGCTCTTAAAAGCTGAGCTGCCGGAAAGGTTGCGGAGGAGAATCTTTCGCTCCTGTTTGTACGATTCTCCGATAAAGCCAAGCCGTAGCAGGAAACAACGAAATGCGTACTTATCGTTGTCGGTGTCCTTTTCCTTTGCCGTGATGCGCTTTTGCACTCTTGCCATCTCGCAGAGCGCAGCCACAAAATGTGTGTAAGCTTTGACTGCGTCCGGGTCGGTTCCATCCTCGAACCATGGAAAGCGTACTTTCTCATTGTCAATGTCAAGGTCGAGGTGTTGGCAGCCGAGCGACCTGCTGATGAGGTTTTTCTTGCTTTCCACCAGCCGCTTGAGGTTTTCAAGTGCCGTGTCGGTGAAGGAGGAGCGCGGCATTTCAATGACAAGCCCAATGTCCTCATCCGGCACATCGCTTGCCTGCATACCGTCTTCGCCAACCGGGTCGCAATGCTGGCGTCCAAGCCCCAGTTCTTCTTCCTCAGTCATCTGCAAATCCTCGAAGCGCGGTTCCGCTTCAAAGCCCTGCTCGTGCAGCCGCTCGATGAGCTTTTCGATTTCCTCGCTTTCAACGCGGTCATCAAAGCTGACAGTGCCGGTCTGGCCGATGGTGAAGTAATCCACCTCGTAGGCGAAGGTCGGAGCGCCTTTGTACTTTGCGGGACACTCCAAACGCTCTGCCATTGCCGTGACCAGCCGTTTCCTATCCCTGCCTGATACGTTGTATTTGAATTCCATATTTCATACCGCCTTTCTGCGCTTAACGCAGTTACATATAGCCATACAAACTGTGGATTATCAAGGCCTGTCGGCGCTATTTACGGTAGAAATGTAGTCCAATATTCCGTCTAAAATTGTGTACTATACACTGCGAAAACAGGCAAAAGCAGTGCCTTCACACATGCTTTTTCGGCATGTATTTGAACAAAGCGGCGAAAGACGCAGTAGCGTTGATGTTCATCCACACCTTGTTTTAACAGTCGTTTCGCCCGAAAATACCGCTTTCCCCTTATGAACAGCGGCATCAAAGGTATCCCCCCTGCGCAATTCTACGAAAATTCACACGTTACCCCGCGCCGGTCTTTAGAGAAAAAAGTGCCGGAGATTTGACAACCCCCTCCGGGGCCACAGAAACCATTAGAATACGACATCTGCTATCTGTAATTCTGCATCCGGATAAAGTGCAAATATTATTTTGCAACTAGTCGAAATGTATTGTAAACGCAAAGCAAATAACGTATAATAAAATAAAACGCAGTGAGGTGAGGACTATGGGCATCTGCTATAACCGTCTTTGGAAGCTAATGATAGATAGAAAACTAAAGAAGAAAGATTTACGAGAGCGTGCAAATATCAGCACGGCTTCTATGGCAAAACTGGCAAACGATGAATATCTGAGCCTTGATGTGCTCATTCGCGTATGCACTGCATTAGATGTAGAGTTTTCAGACATCATGGAAATAGTGCCTGACGAGCCATCACAAGAAGAGGAAAAACTGTAATCGTGTTTTTTTACACGTCAACTTCCGATAATAATGAATTATGAGAACAGGAGGCATTGCGGCATGACACCAGAAGCAAAAGCACGATTGGTAATCGATAAAAAACTGGCTGAATGTGGATATGTGCTTCAGGATATGAGTGAATTCAATCCTGCGGCTTCTCTTGGTGTCGCCGTTCGTGAATATCCTACGGACAGCGGTCCTGTTGATTACTTGCTTTTTATCAATAAAGTGTCTGTGGGCGTTGTCGAAGCAAAGGCAACCAACAAGGGTGAATCACTGACAACGGTGGCTGAACAGTCAAAGAGGTATATTGAGAGCGACTTGAAGTTTGTTAAGACTCAAACACACATTCGCTTTGCGTATGAAGCAACGGATGTCCTTACGCATTTTTGCGATTATGATGACGAGAAAGCCCGCTCCAGAGAAGTGTTTTCTTTCCATCAGCCAGAAACGCTCCTGCAACTGATGAAAGATGCCTCACCACTGCGCAATCGCCTCAAAGCCTTTCCCACTTTTGACCCGACTGGCTTTCGTGACTGTCAGACAAGAGCAATAGAAAACCTCGAAGTTTCTTTCGGCGAGAACAAACCCCGTGCATTGATTCAAATGGCAACAGGTGCAGGAAAAACATATACAGCAATCACAACGGTGTATCGTTTGCTGAAATTTGCCAAAGCAAAGCGGATATTGTTCCTTGTGGATACAAAAAACCTTGGGGAGCAGGCTGAGACAGAGTTTAATAACTATAAGCCCACTGATGATGCCCGTCGGTTTCCTGAATTATATAATGTGCGCCGCTTGAATT
This sequence comes from Oscillospiraceae bacterium, assembly GCA_963678505.2. Lineage (GTDB taxonomy): Bacteria > Bacillota > Clostridia > Oscillospirales > JAVBQB01. Next base: position 33,629 of record CAXXFP010000005.1, read on the forward strand.
CCTCCTATATACCAAACGATACGCATGTTTGCATCAGCACCATTCAGCGCATGTATTCTATTCTCCGTGGCGAGGAAATGGATGATTCGCTTGAGCAGACGTCCATGAATGAACAGCAGGTCGTCGGCAAGCCAAAAGAGGTCGTTTACAATACCAAATATCCCGTAGAATTCTTTGACTTTATCATAATTGATGAGTGTCACCGCTCCATTTATAACATCTGGCAGCAGGTACTTGATTATTTTGATGCCTTTTTGATTGGCTTAACCGCCACACCGGATAAACGTACCTTTGGCTTTTTTAAAGAAAATGTCGTTAGTGAGTATACCCATGAACAGGCCGTTCTTGATGACGTCAATGTCGCCGGAGATATATATCTGATTGAAACGGATATTACAAAAAAGGGCGGTTGTATTGTCAGCCGTTATGTTGAAAAGCGCGACCGCAAGTCACGCAAAAGGCGCTGGGAGCAGAACGATGAAGAAGTAAATTATGCTCCCACCCAACTTGACCGCGATGTGGTTAACCCTTCTCAGATACGCAATATTATCAGAGCCTTCAAAGAAAAGATGGAAAGTGAGATATTCCCCAATCGTATCAACCCCGACACTGGAAAATATGAGCTCCCGAAAACGCTCGTTTTTGCAAAGACCGACAGTCATGCCGACGATATAATTAAAATAATCCGCGAGGAATTCGGCGAAGGAAATGAATTTTGCAAAAAGGTGACATATCAAGCAGAGGAAGACCCGAAGGGGGTCCTGTCTTCTTTCAGAAATGGATACTATCCCCGAATTGCCGTTACGGTCGATATGATTGCCACTGGCACTGATATTAAGCCGTTGGAGTGCCTGCTCTTCATGCGCGATGTTCGCAGCAAAAACTACTTTGAGCAGATGAAAGGTCGCGGCACCCGGACGCTCGATTATGATAAGCTCCACGCCGTTACGCCTTCAGCCAGAGAACGCAAAACTGGTTATGTCCTCGTTGACGCAGTCGGCGTTACAAAAACTAATAAGACTGATTCACGCCCACTCGAACGCAAGCCCACTGTCACAATGAAAGAATTGATGATGAGCGTTGCCCTCGGTGCGAATGATGATGACACACTTACGTCTTTGGCCAATCGCCTTATTAAACTTGACATGGTAATGACGCCGAAAGAAAAGGAACAGGCCACAGCATTAGCCGGGGGCGTCAGCGTCAATGACATGGCCCGAAATATGCTTGATGCCTTCGATGAGGACATTATTGAAGATAAGGCTCGTGAACATTTCCAGATTCCGGAGGATGTGGAAGTCACCGAAGAACAGGCGCAGACAGTCCAATCCGCATTAATAGAAAAAGCAGTTGAGCCTATATACAAGCCTGAATTGCGGGATTTCGTCGAAAATGCACGCAAAGCGCATGACCAGATTATCGACAATGAAAACATGGACATTGTTATCTTCACCGGATGGGATGCCGACCATGAAGCGCATGCCGATGAAGCCATACACAGCTTCCGTCAGTTCATTGAAGACAACAAGGATGAAATAACGGCTCTGAACATCATATATAATCAGAGCTACCGTAACCGTCCTCTCACTCTCGCAATGGTAAAAGAATTATATGAGTTGATGCAGAAGCCCCCATACCGACTGACGAACGAGAAGCTGTGGAACGCTTACACTATTAAGCAGGCTGATAAGGTTAAGCAGCGCAGCGTCGTTAACAAGCTGGTCGATATTGTCTCGTTGCTCCGCTTTGAGCTGGGGCAGACGACGGAGCTCAACCTGTTCTCTGCGGAAATCGACCTCAAATTCAAAACATGGATTTTTGCGAAGAATGCCGGTCACGGACAGTTCACCGATGAACAGATGGAATGGCTGCGCATGATACGTGACCATATTGCGACATCAATGCAGATTACAACGAATGACTTGGAGTACACCCCATTTGACAGCAAGGGTGGGCTGGGCAAATTTTATCAGCTGTTTGGCGACAAATACGAAGAAGTGTTGGATGAAATGAATTTGGCACTGGTAGCATAAAGGAGAAATAATAGATGTCTAATACTGCGGCAATCAATCAAAAGATATGGTCTATGGCTACCGTGCTTATGGGCGACGGCGTTTCCAACAGCGATTATTTGGAGCAGCTCACGTACCTGCTCTTTCTAAAAATGGCAGACGAATATAGCAAACCGCCATATAAGAGAAACATCGGTATTCCCGAGGACTGCAAATGGGATACTCTGCGCACGAAAAGCGGAGCAGAGCTGTTTGAGCATTATAAATACATACTCGATACACTATCCAAGCAGAGCGGTACTCTGCAGCAGATTTATGCCGGGTCTCAGAATAAAATCAGCACTCCCGCCATGCTTGCCCGTATCATTCAGATGATAGATGCCGAGAATTGGTCTTCCATGTCCTCTGATGTCAAGGGCGACATTTACGAAGGGCTTTTACAGAAAATCGCTGAGGATACCAAAAGCGGTGCCGGACAGTATTTCACACCCCGCGCGTTGATCAATACGATGGTAAAGTGTGTCCGTCCTCAACCGGGCAAGACCATCGTTGATCCCTGCTGCGGCAGCGGCGGATTTCTACTCGCTTCCAAGGCGTACATCGAAAGTACAGCTTCTCTCGATAAAGACCAGAAGGCGTTTTTGAAATTCCAGACCTTCCGTGGATGGGAAATTGTCCAAAGCACATATCGTCTCTGTCTGATGAATCTGTTTCTGCACAATATCAGCGATTTTGATGGCGTGCCGCCGATTATCCGCAACGACTCCTTGCTTGCCGATCCTGGCGACCGCTTCGACTATGTGCTTACCAATCCTCCGTTCGGGAAAAAATCAGCACTGACATTTACCAATGAGCAGGGCGAACAGGAACAGGAAGACTTGGTGTATAACCGTCAGGATTTCTGGGCAAGTAGCTCAAACAAACAGCTCAACTTTGTACAACACATCCACACGCTGCTCAAGGCGAACGGCACAGCAGCAGTTGTCGTTCCCGACAATGTTTTATTCGAGGGCGGCGCTGGGGAAACAGTCCGTAAAAAGCTGCTTGAAACTACAGATTTACACACGATTTTACGGCTGCCTACCGGTATTTTTTATGCGCAGGGTGTCAAAGCGAATGTGATCTTCTTTGAAAACAAAGTCGCAAGCCCGACGCATCAGACGAAAGAAGTCTGGATATACGATTACCGCACGAACGTTCACTGCACCCTAAAAAAGAATCCGTTGAAAGAAACTGATTTGGCTGATTTTGTGAAGTGCTACAATCCGGCGAATCGCTTTGACAGGACTGAAACCTACAGCGCCGAGAACCCTGAAGGCAGATGGCGCAAATTCACCTATGACGAAATTATCAACCGTGATAAGACGAGCCTTGACATCACATGGATGAGGTCCGGCGATGAGATGCCGGACTGCACTTTATTGGAGCTTTTGGAAATGATAAAAAATAAGACTTCAAATATCGTTTCGGCGGTGGACGAACTTGAAAAGCTTATCGGAGAGGTTGAGGAATAATGGACACAAAATCACTGCGTCAAAAAATCCTTGATCTTGCCATTCGCGGTAAGCTCTTGCCGCAAGACCCAAATGACGAGCCTGCAAGCGTTTTATTGGAACGTATCCGAATCGAAAAACAGCAGATGGTTAAGGACGGCAAGCTAAAAGCCAAAGATATCAAGGGCGATTCCATTATCTTCAAGGGTGAGAATAATTTACATTATGAGTACATGGATGATGGAACGATAAAATGTATTGAAAATGAGATACCGTTTGATGTGCCGGAGTCGTGGGCGTGGAGCAGATTAGGTAGTATTTGCATGCCTTTACAATACGGTACATCAAGGAAGTCGGATAAGGCAGGTAAAATACCTGTTATTCGTATGGGTAATCTCCAGAGTGGAGAAATTGATTATTCTGATCTTGCTTATTCGTCAGACAAAGAAGATATCGAGAAATATTGTCTAAATAAAAACGAGTTGCTATTCAACCGCACTAATAGCCCAGAATTAGTTGGGAAAACTGCGCTATACAGGGGCGATTTCCCCGCTATTTTCGCTGGTTATCTTGTGCGAATCGTTCCAATAATTGTTAGTCCTTTACTGCTGAATTATATTATGAACAGCGATTATGAGAAAGTATACTGTGCGGCGGTAAAAACAGACGGCGTTAACCAGTCTAATGTTAATGCTCAGAAGATTGCATGCCTCATAATACCGATCCCTCCACAAAATGAACAACGCGCCATTAGCGCCGCAGTTTCTCTGGCTCTCGCTCAGATTGATACTATAGATCAGGATAAATCACACCTGCAATTATTCATCACTCAGGCCAAATCCAAAATTCTCGACCTTGCCATCCGTGGCAAGCTGGTGCCGCAGGATCCTGCCGACGAGCCTGCTAGCGTCCTGCTGGAGCGTATCCGGGCGGAGAAAGAGCAGCTTATCAAAGAGGGTAAAATCAAGCGCGACAATAACGAATCCTATATCTTCCGTGGTGATGATAAATCTTATTATAAGAAGATCGGAGATTCGGTCAGAAATATAGATGACGAGATACCATTTGATGTGCCTGTAACCTGGGGTTTTGTCCGGCTGGATTCCGCCATGCCGTATGAACAGCCACAGCCGTATATTGTTACTTCAACTGAATATGATGCCAGCTATCCGACTCCTGTGCTAACCGCTGGAAAATCGTTTATTATCGGATACACAAATGAGACGGACGGTATTAAGACTGATTTGCCAGCGGTGATATTCGATGATTTTACCACCGATAGCAAATATGTGGATTTTCCATTTAAAGTTAAATCGTCAGCAATGAAAATACTAACTGCAGACTCATCGTTTGCAGATATAAAATTCTATTATTATGTAATGCAACAAATTGAATGCAACCACTCCACGCATAAGCGATATTGGATTTCTGATTTTTCTCAGAAAATAGTGCCACTCCCGCCTTTACAGGAACAAAAAAGAATCGTTGCTGCTATTGAAGTCATGGAACAACAGCTTGCTACTATTATGGAGAGCCTCAACTAAGGCTGTCCATGATGGCATTTAAGTGATTCATTGATGCCTCGATAGCTTTTACTATCCGCTCCTGTAATGATTTCGGCGGTAATGGTATGAGGGTATTGACTATTATTTCTTTTGAGATATTCGGCTGCGCACCGCCTACACCTTTTGCAATGAAAGCATTTCGCTGTGACAATAAAAAAAAGAATAAATAAGTGTTGATAACTCCGCAAAAATTCGAGCAAGCACAACAAGCTTGATTTGTTGTCGCTTCGATTGCTAAAATACCGATTTTACCAATGGTTGCACCATACATGGCGATTAGTATGGAACCGATAGGATTGATTTTTACAGAGGTATCCGCTAGAGCCAATTCAGAAATGGTTTCCGGTATATAACTTATGATGCCATCGTTTAAATCGCCAGTTTTCAACCACGGAACATTACCATTATAATATGCACTGTTATGTCTGCTTGGTGTTGCGCCGGATTGCCATTTGCCAACACTACCAAGCCGAGCCCACATCCAATTTTCGGGTATTTCAAACGGTATCTCGTCATCTATATTTCTGACCGAATCTCCGATCTTCTCATAATAAGATATACAGTCATTTCAAACCTCCATGATAAAATGATGCAGCGGTGCTTACCCGCCGTTATTTTATTGTGGAGGTGTTTTTTATATGGAAACACGAAGACAATTTGAAGCATTTTTGCGAAAAAGCAATCTTTCCGAAAACACAATCACATCGTATCTGTGGACAGCTGACTACTATGAGGCACATTACGATGCGATCAGCAAGGAAAACCTTTTGGCGTACAAGGGCTATCTGCTGGAGCTTTTCAAACCGAAAACGGTGAATCTGCGCATTCAGGCAATCAATAAGTATCTTGTTTTTCTCAAAAAAGAGCGTTTACAGTTGAAATCCGTTAAAATCCAGCAGAAAAATTTTCTCGAGAATGTAATCAGCAATGCCGACTATAAGTTCCTGAAAAGCAAGCTCAAAAGGGACGGCAACATGGGGTGGTATTTCGTGGTTTGGTATCTTGCGGCAACGGGAGCGCGGGTCAGTGAGTTGATTCAAATTAAGGTGGAACATGTGGAAGCAGGGTATTTCGACCTCTACTCCAAAGGAGGAAAACTGCGGCGGCTATACATACCGAAAAAACTTAAGGACGAAACGCTTAAATGGCTGGAAGAGACAAAAGTTTCTTCCGGCTTTTTATTTCTCAACCGTTTTGGAGAACGCATCACCACAAGGGGTATTTCACAGCAGTTAAAGAACTACGCCGATAAATACGGCATCAACCCGAAAGTCGTGTATCCTCATTCGTTTCGTCACCGCTATGCAAAGAATTTTTTAGAGAAATATAATGACATTTCATTTCTTGCTGACCTCATGGGACACGAGAGCATCGAAACCACCCGCATTTATCTGCGCCGTACTGCAAGTGAGCAGCAGGCACTCGTTGATAAAATCGTAACTTGGTAGTATGAAAATGACAGCACCCCGGTTAAGGAGTGCTGTCCGTTTATGCGAGAGCATCTGCAATGGTGTCCAATTGTGCGATCGCAGCATCCACTGCGGCGGCGATTCGATGCTGTTCAGAAAGGGGTGGAAGTGGTATCCATGCGCGTTTTCCATCATTTGTTCCGAGCCTTGGCATTTTCACACCATATGAGCATTGATTTGCATAACCTAAAAAGTAGGCGGACATAAGCACATGGCGAGCATATGGAGGAAATATGATATTTTCAAATTCCAATGGCAGTATTTCCGATGTGCAATATCCGTCATTGTCAGCTATAAGCACCTTGTTCAAATATGGTCGCAATTTGCTATATAATAACTGCCCATTGTAAAAAGCGTGTTTTGTGCTGTTAGACTTTCTTTCAGCAACGGTTATTCGTTTTAATACTTTGCCAGTATTCTTTTCAATATCTTCAAGGTCTAAAATCCACGCATCATCCGGCAAAGTAGCTGTATCGGTATTATTACAATTTCCATAGTCGCAAATCTCGCCAAGTTGACACCATAGCCATTGTTGCGGCAAATCGAATGGTATCATTTCCTCAACGCAGAGCCGCTTCCCGCCTTTGTCTTGATAATAAGATTTATCATCACCACGGAAGATATAGGATTCGTTATTGTCGCGCTTGATTTTACCGGCTTTGATAAGCTGCTCTTTCTCCGCCCGGATACGTTCCAACAGGACGCTTGCGGACTCGTCGGCTGGGTTTTGGGGAACGAGCTTGCCGCGAATAGCAAGGTCAAGAATCTTTGATTTTGCTTGGGTCATGAGATAAGTAATCTCGTGTTTTGTATCGTCAATACAAGAAATGCAGGCGGTTAGTTGATTTATTACCTGCAGTATTCGCATTTGTTCTGGCAGCGGCGGTATTGGCATAAGGAACTGTTTCAACACATCAAATGGAGGAATATTTTTCATTGCCGTACCTTTGCCTTTGTCGTTTGATTCGCTCTTTAGTACAAAGTCAAAGTACACTAGATAAAAATCAATAATATTTTTATCGTATAGCATAATTCGCATGAGTGCCTGATTAATTACGCCCTGTCGCATAGTGGACGGCATTACAAATGATTCACCTATTGTTCCCGCACAGCTTACGATAATATCATCTGGGAAAACCTCAAAACCTTTTAACTCCAGAAATTTTTCCGGTGTTATATAATAAGTCCCCAGAGTTTCATCTTTACAAATAGCATTCTTTTGCTCATATACCTTAATAGTTTCAGCTGAGTCTGGAACGAACATAGCCTTTGTAATACTGCTGCCGAAAGGACCCTTTTTATAGAAAGCGAGAAAGCCCAATCTCGCCCACGCCCACGACTCTGGCACATCAAAGGGTATCTCATCTTCAATGCATTTTACTGTTCCGTCGGACATCTTCTCATAATGTAAATTACGAGTACATGGCTTAAGAACTGTCAACAAGACAAGCGCTTCGATTTAGACATATTTCCAATGGTCTCTATTATCCTCATTTTACGGGAAGTGAGTTTTGCGAACCGGAACTTGCTTTTGCAATTATGCCATTATCGACTCTATGAAAGAATTTATGAGAAACAATCGCAGAAATATGTGAAACAATGTTGAAAAAGCGAATAGTTTGTAATATAATAGAATAAATAGTTATATTGGAGGTAAGCATTTGGCTATTTCATACAACAGACTATGGAAGCTCCTGGTCGATAAAAAGATGAGTAAATCCGACCTTCGCAAGGCTGTAGAGATATCGCCACAGACACTCACAAAGATGCGCCGGGATGAGCCTATCACTCTCACGACACTTGAAAGAATATGCCGTGTGTTAAATTCCGACTTCGGCGATATTGTAGAGTATATTCCGAACGAAAAGGTTGAAAAAAACGAGAGCACACGCTAGAGTATGTTTTTGGGAACACAGATTATTTATATTTGTACTGTAGCACAGATTGATTGCAAAGTTCAAAGTAAGTTTTTGAGTGGAATTTGAGCGTTTTAGTTGCCTTGATTATAGATGAATTTGGGACAGGTTATTCATCTCTAGCCAGAGAGAATGAATTGAGCGTCAATTGTCTAAAAAAAATGACAAGTATTTCTCATCAGTAAACCAATTGACGAAGATTCGGCACTTAATTTCCTGAAAAACAACATGCAGTAAATATTGGGAATACATATCGTTATAATATTATGTGGCTTATGAAGGCGATGCAAAGCCTAAACCGAGGCATGAAAAACTGCTTAGAAAGGAGTCTTCAAATGATGGGGAATTACATTGCAACATATTTAATAGATGTAGCTGCGTTGGTCTTTTTGTGCTGTTTAATATACAGAAACAACATACTGGATCAAAATCGGAAAGGACCTTTTTATTTGGGCACAGTGCTGACCCTTTTGATTATTTTGTCAGAGGCCGGGACTATAATTGCCGGAAACGGGAATGCGGATTTCCGGTATTTAAATATTATTTGCAATGTTTTCGGTTTTGTACTTGCTCCTGTAAATCCCATTATTTTAATTGCCATTGTTGATTTAAATATTCTTATAACTAAAAAATTACTTATGCTGCCGTCAATTTTGAATGTGATCGCAATAGCTTTATCACCTTGGCTCGGTTTTGTGTTTTATGTTGATGCAAACAATCATTATGAAAGAGGAAATTCTTTTTATATTTTTGTAGCTGCTTACATAATAAACTTGATAATTCTGTTTATCAGCACTATAAGGACAGGGAAAAAGCACAACTATCCAATAAAAGCGAAGCTAACCGCTCTGTCCCTTTTTGCGATAGCCGGTACAAGCATTCAGCTTATTTTGCCGTATGTTTATTCCTCTTGGCATAGCGTGACGTTGTCACTTATATTATTCTATCTTTTGCTGTCTGAATTCGACGGCTGTTTTGATACGCTGACTAGACTTCATAATCGCGCGGCTTATGAAAAGATGGCAAATAAGCTGGGCGATAGAAAGCCATACTCTGTTGTCGTTATGGATATCAATAACTTTAAAGAGATTAACGATACATACGGACATGATTATGGGGATGCTGTGTTGAAAAAAGTTGCGACGATTATAGTAAAGTCCTTTGACACCCGTTGTACATGTTATCGTGTCGGTGGAGATGAATTCCAAATTATCAACAGTGAAGCCGACACGGTAAAACTTGAACGCCAGCTAAAGAGTATGACAAACAGCCTTGAAAAAGAGCGTGAGAATGACGGTCGTTTACCGACAGTTGCATATGGTTACAGCATCTTCAAAGTCGGAAAAGGTATTGATTTTCAGGAAGTGGTTAAAGAAGCAGATGTCCAAATGTATTACTTTAAGAAAATACAAAAAGATATGCAAAGAAGCTCTCGGACTCCATGGATTCTCTAAGGATTGAATAATAACTGCGAATGCTGCCCGCAGACGAAACCTTGATCGTTGCTGATCCTCTCTATGTGCAAAATCACGGGATTAGTTCGGATTTATTGTGATAAGGTCACATGAATTATTAATTATTCGTGCTAAAATAAATCAGATATTGTCTGATTGGAGTTGGGATATATGATATATGTCTGCGAAAAATGCCATTTTACATTTGAGAGGGTTGGAAATATTGAACAATGCCCAGACTGTGGAAAAATGAATATTCGCCAGGCAAAGGAAGATGAAATAAAAAAGTATCTTGAAATTAAAGATGAATTTCACAAAACGAATCTTTTATTTATAGATCAACATAAATAACATTACTTAACCTAGAATAATAGAAATCGGTTCGGACGCCTTTTGGTTTCATTCCGGACAGATATTCTTTTATTAATACATTTTGAAAGGGGTAATATTCATGTCAAAGCTCAGTATTATCGAAGGAATTGGAGAAGCTTACGAGACAAAGTTGGAGGCAGCCGGAGTAAAATCAATTGAAGCGCTACTGGATACTTGCGCGACTAAAAAAGGAAGAACTGATCTCGCGGAAAAAACGGGAATTTCCGAGAAACTGATTCTCAAGTGGGCAAATCATGCGGATCTTGCCCGAATTAAGGGTATAGGCGGGGAGTATGCCGAATTGCTGGAAGCCGCCGGCGTTGATACCGTCCCCGAGCTGGCAATGCGCAAAGCTGAAAACCTTTTCAAAAAGATGCAGGAAACCAACGATGCCAAATCTCTCGTAAGGAAATTGCCTACAGAGGCGCAGGTTGAAGACTGGGTAAAACAAGCGGCAGCGCTGCCTCGTATTCTTCAGTATTAAAAATATCAAAGAGGGTGTTCAAATGCTAAAAGAATTCAAAGAGTTTGCATTAAAAGGAAATGTGATCGACCTCGCCGTTGGCGTAATTATTGGTGGAGCGTTCGGCAAAATCGTCTCATCCTTGGTCAATGACATTCTCATGCCGGTGATTGGCGTTATTTTGGGTGGGGTAAGTTTCACTGATTTAAAATATGTCATCACACCTGCAAGCGGCGATATTGCAGAAGTGGCAATCCTTTATGGTTCATTCATTCAAGCAATCGTAGATTTCCTGATTATTGCTTTTTCTATTTTCCTGTTCATTAAACTCCTATCATCCAGAAAAAAGAAGGAAGCAGAAGCGCCACCCGCTCCTCCGGCGCTTGCTCCGGAAGTCGTGCTGCTCGAAGAAATCCGTGACCTGCTTAGAACAAAACAGTAAGGAGAAATAAACATGGACATAAAAGACAAAATCGAAGATCTTGTGGACAAGGTTAAGTCGGACAAGGACTTTGCGTCCAAATTTTCCAGTGATCCGGTGAAGGCGATTGAATCTGTCCTTGGAATCGATCTTCCGGATGATCAGATTAAATCTCTGATTGACGGAGTAAAAGCAAAAGTATCTCTGGATCAGGCTGGGGATTTACTGGGCTCAATTAAGAAGCTCTTCTAGTAAAATAAGCGGGCAGGACTGACGAAAGGCTAATCGCCCACGCTATTCCTGCCCGCCTGTTTCTTTGTATATTTCTTAAATAGTGATGTGATTGGTTATATGAAAAAGATACTTGGTGTTCTGCTCATTCTCGTTATAATTGTTAGTATTTTAACTGGCTGTGGCAGTGCGCCCGGAGCTATTACTTCTGAAACACCCACAAGCTCTGATTACATTGAGTTGCCGTCAACAGAAAATTATTTGGCTGAAGACGGCAGCTACACTTCCAAAGAGGACGTAGGTCTATATATTCATCTGTATGGCAAGCTACCGCCTAATTTCATTACGAAGAAGCAAGCACAGGCACTCGGATGGGACGGCGGTTCACTTGAACAATATGCGCCCGGGAAATGCATTGGAGGCAGCTATTTTGGGAATTATGAAGGGCTGCTACCTTCTAAGGATGGCAGAATATATACCGAGTGTGATATTGACACATTGGGAAAAACGAGCAGAGGCGCCAAGCGGATTGTCTTCTCTAATGATGGTTTGATTTATTATACTGAGGATCATTATGAGAGCTTTATATTGCTTTACGGAGATGAAAACACTTGAGAACGATTATTATTGATGGCAAGAAGATGACATCACGCGAAAATGCGCACATCCATCTTGCCGAAAGACTGTCGTTGCCGGACTACTACGGTAGGAATCTCGATGCACTGCATGACTGTCTCGGTGACATCTCCGAGAAAACACATTTGATAATTCAATACTGTTCCGAGATGGAGATTGCATTAGGGGCATATGGTTCAGCACTAGTAAAAGTGCTTATACTTTCAGCCGAAGAAAACGATTTTCTGACACTTTCCCTCTATGAGGACTCTGAATCATCTGAAGGAGATTTAACAGTCCATTAAGCCTGGCTTCGAAGGATTCAGGAGCTTTAGTGGAAGGGTATGAAAAATGTTGAGGTAAAATTTCCGCTCTTTGAAGACATAAGATGGATGTAGCCAAAAGTATGGCATGATACAGTCCCAGTCGATAATTCTTACAAATTAATTTGAGAATGAGATGCGTAATAAAAAAATAATTTGTGTTTCAATAAGGAAAAGAAATAATTACAGAAAAGGTGGTACAAATGAGAAAGTTCACATTAGCTGAAGCAAATGATATTGCAGGTAAACTGGGAATGGATTTCAGCAAAGTAAAGTTTACACTTGAAGAGTATTTGGAAGGCTTGAACATAGAACTTGAGCACGGCCTTGTTGATCCTGAAACCAATGTGACCAGCAATGACCCGCTTATGACGGGTAAGATTGCACTAGCTCATCTTAATGAAATTCCTTTATACTATAATGAGGATATAGGACTAGAGGCGTGGGAACATGCGATAGAAGCCTTCAAAGGAGACCCAAAGGGTAAGAAAATCCAAATTGTATAGTGTACTTGGGACGAACAGTTTGAATGGCGAAGGAAACGGGCTTTCTTCGCCATTCAAACAACAACTAATCAAGGAAAAACTGTTTGTTAATATATTTTATGAGGTAAATCATGAGTATTGGTTATGCTTGCCTGACTGTCGGTGTTCCAAACACCGGCATAAAAGGTTGCCTGCTGAAAAATATCAACGAGGAAAAGTTGATTGAATTGATTCGGCACAATTTAACGTCACTTGAAAACATTATTAATTACAACAACACAAATGATGTCCGCCTTTTCCGGATCAGCTCTGATGTCATCCCCTTCGGCTCAAGCCCGGCCAATACTCTGCAATGGAGGAACCTATTTAAGGAAGAACTTTCGCATCTCGGAAACAGCATCAGAAAAGCCGGTATTCGGGCTTCGATGCATCCAGGTCAATATACCGTGATAAATTCGCCAGACAAGCAGGTGGCAGAACGTGCTATTGAGGATCTCGCTTATCATTCAGCATTTTTAGATAGTCTGGAAGTCGATTTTACCAACAAAATCATTCTACATGTCGGAGGCGTCTACGGAGACAAAAAAGCTGCTATAATTCGCTTTTCGGAGCGATATAAAGATCTGGACCATTCTATCAAGCGGCGCCTCGTAATAGAAAATGACGACAAGTCCTACCATATTGGCGATGTTCTGGAACTGGGTTCGTGCCTCGGAATTCCTGTCGTTTATGATAATCTTCACAATAAGATAAATTGCTGCGATCCTTCAAAAGACGATTTCTATTGGATTTCACAATGCTCATCATCCTGGAGACGCGAGGATGGCAAACAAAAAATTCACTATTCTCAGCAGGACTGTCTGAAAAGTACCGGTTCTCATTCCAAGAGTATTTCCGTGGCTGAGTTTATGGATTTTTTCACCGACCTTAGCGAGAAAAAAACGGATATCATGCTCGAAGTCAAGGATAAAAACCTTTCGGCAATAAAATGCATTAACTGTACGACGTCTAATAAAAATATAAAAGCACTAGAGCTCGAGTGGAGCAGATATAAATATGCTGTACTCGAGAAATCGCCGAATGATTACAAAAAGATAAGGGATCTTTTAAAGGATAAATATTCATATCCGGCGATTGATTTTTATCGACTTATCGAACATGCTTATGCGCAGGAGGTCATCCCGGGAAACTGCGTCAATGCCGCTTTACATATCTGGGGTTATTTCAAGGGCATGGCAAGTGTCGAAGAAAAGGAACGATTTTTTAACCTTTTACAGATATGTCAAGAAAAAGGCTCCTCAATGAATGCTTTGAAGCGATTATTATTTAAGCTTGCGGAGAAATATAAGCAGGAGTATTTGCTCAATTCCTATTATTTTATTTAATATATTAATTTGTCGATTAGTGATTTCTCGGCATCTCAATTATATATGTAGTAATGATTTTGTAGAAACAAGTTGAAAAAGCCGAAAAATTATACGAGCAATAAAGTATGATTGTAACTGTAAATAGTTTATAGTAAAATACAGCTATAAGGCTAACAAATATTAGTTAGCCTAGGAGGTACCAGATTTGGATAAAAAGCAGGAAATTCTTATGGCTGCATTTAATATTTTTTGTGAAAAAGGCTACTGTCTAACGGTTGCCGAGTTAGCTGGGGCAGTGAAAATCAAAACGCCTTCGCTTTACAGTCATTTTGCGAGCAAGGATGAAATTATTGAGTTAGTTGTTCGGGATGAAATCGAAAGATACTATGCCTATTTACATGAATGGATGTTTAAAATCGGAGCTTTAAGCTGCAAGGAAGCTATGAAGAATCTGTATAATTTTGTGATTGAATATTTTTCAAAAGACAAGCGTCTTCGATTCTGGCGTGTGATAGCATTTATTCCTAACCAACAACTTAATAGTTTATTTGCTCAGCTGATCTCTGAAAAAGACGCAATATTCAATCATAAGATGCAGAGATGCTTCTTAAAAGGCCAGTCTAATGGTGAAATAAGACCAGATGTGTCTCTAGGGTCTCTCAGGCTATACCTTTGCATGATTCAAGGTGTATTGGATGGTATGCTTTTATATCCTGAGGAACTTCGTTATAAAGATAATGCTGCTGAATTGTTTGAAGCATACTGGGACGGCATTTGCACTTCCCGTTCCAATTAATATAGACGAGTTTAAAATCACTATTGATTTTTCTAAGGAGTTGATAATATGATTACAAACCAATGGTATGCAATACTTCCATCAAAGATAGTTAAGGCTGACCAAATTGTAAGCGTAAAACGGATGAATATGGATCTTGCTCTTTTTAGAGACAGTAAAGGTGAGCTTGGCTGCGTTGTGGACCAATGCACACATCGTGGTGCTGCACTCAGTTTAGGAAATGTCAAGGGTGACTGCGTACAATGCCCATTTCACGGTCTTGAATTTAACAAGGATGGACGTTGCACCTTCATTCCCGCCAACGGCAAAGCATCCACAGCCGACATCAATCGGTATAATGTGAAGCATTATCCGGTGAAAGAAGCAAACGGAATCATTTATCTTTGGTATGGGGAAGCGGAAGAAGCTACGGAAAAACTGCCGTTTTTTTATGATCAAATTGATGAAAGCTATTCTTACAGTGAAATCGAAGATCACTGGAATTCGCATTATTCACGCTGTATTGAAAATCAGCTTGACGTGGTTCATGTCCCGATTGTGCACTACAATACTATAGGCAGAGGCAATAAAACCTTGATCAGCGGCCCAAAGGTATTGTATGAGAACGGCATACTGCAAACCAGCGCAAACAACGAGGTGGATAACGGACAGAAGCCGAAGTCCCCCGATGAATGTGCGATTAAGGATACAAACCTCAATTTTATTTTCCCGAACATATGGCTGAACCACATAAGCTCAAAAATAAAAGTGCTCATTTATTTCGCTCCGGTAGACGATGAAAATACCATACTCTACATTCGGTTCTATTGTAAACTTACGAAGATCAAAACCTTTAACGGCCTAATCGCTTTCTTCGGAAAATTTGCGAATAAAATTGTTGAACGGCAGGATAAGCGCGTGGTCATCACACAAAAACCCAAGGCTTCCTCATACAAATCGGGAGAAAAGCTGCTGGCGGGTGACGGGCCGATCATTCAATATAGGAAGCTCAGAGATGAGCTGAAAAAGAACCAAAACTAAAGCAAGACACATTTGATACGGAGGTTTAATTCATTGAAATACGATGCAATCATTATCGGCGGAGGCCTTTCCGGACTGACTGCGGCCAGCCTGCTGGCAAAACGCGGACTTTCTATAGCCGTCGTTGAAAAAAGCTATAACCCGGGGGGTTCGTGCGGCATATTCCGGCGCGGCGATGTAACGTTCGATCAGGGCGCCGCCATGTTGTACGGTTTTGGTGAAAAAGGCTTCAACGCGCACCGCTTTGTGTTCAACTGCCTTGAGGAGCCGATCGATATGATACGGCATGATCTTTTATATTGCGTGAATTTCAAAGGCAAAAGAATACGTTTCTGGGCAGACGTCGATAGGTTTGCGGACGAGCTCTCAGAAGTGTTTCCGAGCGAGAAAGAAAATATCCATCGGTTCTACCGTGACATGGATACGATGTACCGACATGTAATGGTCGAGTCGCCCAGCTACAATACCGCAGACGAAACGGATGGCAAAACCGCGTTGAAAAGCATGCTGAAGCATCCGGTTTCCTACGTCCGTTTTTTAAGATATTTAAATAAGAGCGCCAAAAAGCTACTTCAAAAATATTTTTCTGATCCGGAGATATTCAAGTTTTTTGACAAGCTAACCTCCACCTACTGCTATGCGACGGTGGAAGAAGCTCCTGCTGTTCTTGCAGCGGTGATGTTCGTGGATAACCATGTGGGCGGTAGCTACTACCCCGCCGGGTCCACATTGTTTGTGCCGGGTAAGCTGGAAAAAGCCATTGAAGAGCACGGTGGGGATATGTTCCTCCAAAGAGAGGCTATATCCATGCTATTTAAGGATGGTAAGCCCGCTGGAGTCAGATTGGATGATGGCAAGGAACTCTTTGCACAGGATATCATTTACTCGGGCACGGTTTGGAACCTGTATGAAAAGCTGATAGACCCCAAGTATTCAACCGAGCAGCAAAGAAAGTGGGCCAAGCGGCAAACACCTACATATCCGAGTGTCGTGCTATACGCTGTGGTAGATAATAGTGCGATTCCCGAAGACACAGCCCCTATCGAGATGCTGGTGGGCAATCCGGACAGACTGGATGAAAGCGAAGTAACTGCATATATACTCAGCATCGACGATAAGACGCTATGTGAAGATGATGAACACACCGTTGTCGCGATCGGCCCTACCTTTGAAAGTTGGGATACTTGGGACAAAGGAGAGTATCAGAAAAAGAAACAAAAAGAACAGTCCCGCCTTATAAGCGTGCTGGAAAAGAGGTTCCCCGGCTTCGAAAAAGCTGTTCGGTATGCCGAGGTGGCAACGCCGAGAACCATTGAACGCTATACTATGAAAAACGGAGGCACAGTAGCAGGCCCCAAACAGATGCTGGGGCAGCATATGTTCCGTCGCCTACACACCCGCACGGAATGGGACAATTTCTTTTGCTGCGGCGAATCCACAGTGATGGGAACCGGGACTCCCACCGTAACAACCTCCGGGCTTTCGGCAGCCAATGCCCTACTCAAAAAAATCGAAAAAGAACCGTATGTCTATCAGGAGAACATGAAGAATTTCGTTCGTATTGTAGAAAAGCCCTTTACCGCGGACCGGCTTTACGATGTGTATGACGAAACGGCTCGCACGGTGATGCGGAAAGCTATGCGGTGCAGGCTTTGCGAGCATCCAACCTGCACGAAAGAAAAAGATATAAGGGGCATAATGCGACGGGTAGCTGTCGGGAATTTTGAAGGCGCAAAAAAATGCTGGCTGCAGAACCCGGCTGATCGCGATTTTCTGGAAAAGTACGAGATGACTTGTATCTGTGCAATAGAAAACAAATCCGCTGTGGAAATACAGGCGGTCATAGATTATTTGCAGGAGGTGAACGCGTGAACAAAGAATTCGACGCAATCGTGGTAGGCGGAGGCCTTGCCGGTCTTACAAGTGCAGCCTACTTGTGCCGATATGGATACCGCACGCTGCTCTGTGAAAAATCTCATAAGACGGGCGGTCTGGTAAACACATTCTATCATCAGGGCTATGCTTTTGACGGAGGCATCCGCGCTTTTGAGAATTCCGGCATTTTATTACCCATGCTAAAAAGCCTGGGATTGGAAATGGATTTCACACAGAATTCGGTATCCATTGGTATTGAAAATCAATGGACAAGGGTCGGTTCCAAGGATAGCCTAAAAAGTTACGCAAAAATGCTTGCCGATATCTTTCCGGAGAATGAATCGGATATCGATAAAATCGCACAAGAGATCGAAAAAGTGATGGATTATATGGATGTGCTCTATGGCATCGATAATCCACTGTTTCTTGAGGACATAAAGGACCGCGAATATCTGTTGAAAACGCTGTTGCCATGGCTGTTCAAATATCAGGTTAATATACGTAAAGCCAGCCGCTTGAGCAAGCCGGTGGCCGATTATCTGAAGCAGTTTACAAATAATCAGGCTCTCATTGATATGATTGTGCAGCATTTTTTCAAAGATACTCCCACCTTCTTTGCGCTAAGTTACTTTGGGTTGTACCAGGACTACCTTTATCCCAAGGGCGGCACAGGTGTTCTCGCTCAAACCGTAACGGACTACATCCGACGTGCTGGCGGAGAGATATTGACTAATACAGCGGTGACGCGAGTGGATACTCTTCAAAAGCAACTGCACACGGCAGGCGGAGATACCTACTGTTACAAAAAGTTGGTCTGGGCTGCGGATCAGAAATCACTATACTCAGCTGCGGGTGAAACGTATACTCCGCAGGTAGACAACCAGCGTGACCTGACGGAAAAGGGGCAAGGCGGCGATTCCATACTCTCTCTATTTATGGGCATCAATTTGGAAAAGAACTACTTTGAAGGCCGTTGCGGTGCTCACGCGTTCTATACGCCATCGACGATAGGCCTGTCTTCACTAACAGATTGGAATAAGTCTATAGCGACTGAAGAAGGATTATATGAATGGATCGGACAGTACTTAGAGCGTACAACCTACGAGATTTCTTGCCCAGCTTTGCGGGATGCTTCACTGGCACCAGAGGGAAAGACAGGCGTAATCGTTAGTACATTGATGGATTACCACCTTGTAAAGCATTTATCAGAAACGGTGAACTACGAGCAGTTTAAAGAGTTTTGCACAAGAAAAATTATAGAAGTGTTGGAGGCATCCGTGTTCTCCGGTATAACGGAAAAGGTTGAATTTGCGCTTTGCGCCACGCCGCTGACGGTTGAGCGGGAAACCGGGAATGCGCACGGAGCCATCACGGGATGGTCGTTTACCAACGACAAGATGCCCGCGGAGAGCCGTTTCAGAAAGATTACAAACTCCATTAAAACACCAATAGAAGATGTTTACCAATGCGGTCAGTGGACTTTCAGCCCCTCGGGGTTGCCGGTATCTATATTGACCGGGAAACTGGCGGCGGATGCAATTCGCAAAACGCTGAAGGTGAATGGTTCATGACCTTAATTATTATTGAGTTTGTCATTGCATTGGCAGGGATTGCGGTTACTGCGGTTCTTTTTTATCGAATTCCAACTTTGCCGGCGGTCAACGAAAATTTGTCGGACTATCCGACCATATCGGTGATTATTCCGGCACGCAACGAGGAACATAACCTTCCCTTGATTTTGGCGGATTTGGGAGCACAGACATTGCCAAATTTAGAAATCATCTGTGTAGATGACGCGTCAGACGATTCAACAGGTCAAATTGCATTGGAAAACGGCGCTAAGCTGATAACCCTAAAATCCAAGCCCGAAGGATGGACGGGCAAGTCGTGGGCTTGCCAAAACGGCGCAGACGCAGCAAAGGGTGAACTGCTATTGTTTTTTGATGCGGATGTGAGACTGGGACCTGATGGAATAAGCAAACTTCTTTCTGCTTATTTGCAGCAGGGTTGCACAGTGTCTGTTCAACCTTACCATAAGACAGAAAAAATATATGAGCAGCTATCAATGATGTTTAATCTGCTTCAGATTGCCGCAAACGGAACAGCGTTGCCAAAACCGCGCAACATAGGTCTATACGGTCCAATAATTCTGATTCCCCGTCAGGATTATGAAAAGGCGGGTGGCCATCAAAGAGTTAAATCAAGCGTCGTGGATGATATGGCACTGGGTTCGCAACTCAAAAAAGCAGGTTTAAATTTTAGCCTTTATATCGGCAACAGTGAGGTTTCTTTTCGAATGTATGCAGACGGACTGCGCTCTTTACTGCAGGGTTGGGTTAAAAACATGGCCACAGGTGCAGCTGAAACACCCGCTCCTGTTTTTATGATGGTTTTTCTATGGGTTGCTTCACTTATCTCCGTGCCGTTGCACATCGTAATATTTTCAATACTTATGAATTGGCTCTGGCTGGGGATCTACTCAGTTCTTTATATTGTTTGGGTGTGCTTGTTAGCCGTTCTTACAAGACGCATCGGTAAGTTTCATGTCTGGGCAGTGATTTTATATCCGATCTTAATGCTTGTTATGCTGGGCGTAATTATTGTTTCGGCGTTTAAAAAGCTATTCGGCCTTAAAGTAAAGTGGAAGGGGCGGTCTATAAGGACTGAGGAAAAAACATGCGAGTAATCTTTCTTCCAGAGGTATTAACAATCATATTGTGCTTTTTTGTCTGGCCGGTATTGCAAGTTACTGCGGCGTTGATCTGCTTATACTTACCAGATCGTTATTTTTCACCTGATTCTTTCTTGTTCTCCGCACACCGTTTTGAAAAAGAAGGTCGCATTTATGACAGTGTTTTCAGGGTCAGCCGCTGGAAGCATCTGCTGCCAGACGGAGGAGCGATCTTAAAAAAACGTAGTTTCTCTAAGAAAAAGCTTGAAAGTTTTTCTAAAGAGTATTTGAATCGTTTTTTGGTTGAATCTGCACGCGGTGAACTTACACACTGGTTAGCAATCCTTCCATTCTGGATTTTTGGCTTTTTTACTCCTCCTCAGGTGATATGGTATATGTTTGTGTATACATTGCTCATAAATTTGCCTTGTATAATAGCACAAAGATACAATCGTCCACGTATTAAAAAGTTGCTTAAAAGAATTTCGAGCCATGCTCGATCCGTTGAAAAAAATAAAGAGTTGGTGAGGTAAAGTATGGAAAGAAAAATCAGTCAACAGGTTAGAGGTTATAGAACGAAGGACGGCGCAGGAGTGAATTTGGTCAGAGTTTTAGGAAACCAAACTGTTGAGGAATATGATCCGATTTTAATGCTCGATTCCTTTGACAGTACAAATCCTGACGATTATACAGCAGGATTTCCCATGCATCCGCATAGAGGGATTGAAACAATCAGTTATGTGTATCGTGGACAAATGACCCACAGGGATAGCTTAGGAAATGAGGATACCATTGGGGACGGAGAAGTACAGTGGATGACGGCAGGCTCCGGTATTTTACATGAAGAAAAACTGCCAGCATCCGAAAGAATGCTTGGAGTGCAGCTTTGGCTTAATCTTCCGGCAAAGGACAAAATGACAGCCCCTGCATACCGCAGCATCAAGAATTCTGAAATTGAAGAAATTGAAATTGAGAACGGAAAGTTAAGGCTGCTTGCCGGTGAATACAACGGTAGAAAAGGATATCAGGGGAAGTATTTACCGCTGGATTATTATGATATTCATCTGAATCCCTACGCTTCCATTACTATTCGCACAGACATTGAACGCTCGGTAATGGCCTTTACCCTATTAGGAAATGCGTATATCGGAGGCGAGCTGGTAAAAGAAAAGACGGCAGTAAAACTTACCGCTGGTGATCATGTAGAGATAAAGGCAATAGACCAAAAAGCCCAAGTGTTATTTATTAGCTCACTGTATTTGCACGAACCCATCTTTTGGGGAGGGCCTATTGTAATGAACACAAAAGATGAATTGGAGCAGGCATTTGATGACTTAAAGCAAGGGACTTTTCTGCAAAAAGAAATATCTTATTGATAAGTAAGAGAAATTGAAAAACAGAAAAGAAAATATTTCTATGAACAATATTTAATAACTAAGGAGGTAGTAAAATGGCAAAATACGTATGTTCGGTTTGTGGATTTGTCTACGATGAATCAAAGGGCATTCCTGAAGCAGGCATAGCGCCAGGCTCAAGGTGGGAAGATCTGCCCGAGGATTGGGTCTGCCCGATCTGCGGCGCAACAAAAGCGGAATTTGAGAAACAGGGAGAATCTGCCGCACCCGCTGAGAAAAAATCAAAACCTATCATTGGTGAGCAAACTGATATGCAGCAACTCTCACCGCTGGAAATTAGCGCGCTCTGCTCAAATCTTGCGCGAGGCTGTGAAAAACAGTATAAGCCGGAAGAGGCCGCTCTATTTAAAGAACTGGCCGATTATTTTAAAGCGGCATCCGAGCCGGCTGAGGAACCTGATTTCAATAAATTGATTTCATTGATCGAAAAAGACCTTGAAGAGGGTTTCCCGCATGCAAATTCCGTAGCATCCGATGTCAAGGATCGTGGAGCACTCCGAGCACTGGTTTGGAGTGAAAAGGTCTCGCGCATTTTGAAGTCACTTTTGACCCGCTATCAAAAAGAAGGCGAAGCGATGCTTCAAAATACTGGTGTTTACGTCTGTACAATTTGTGGTTTTATCTACATAGGAGACACCCCGCCCGATATTTGTCCTGTGTGCAAGGTGCCAAACTGGAAGTTTGAAAAAGTCGAAGGGAGGTAATGAGAATGTCTAAGAAATATGCGGTAAGGAATATTCGTTTGTGTACCAAGGATTGCTTATGTCTCTATGTCTGCCCTACCGGAGCAACGGATACAGAGAACAGCATCATTGATGTTTCAAAGTGTATTGGTTGCGGAGATTGTGCAGAAGCCTGCCCTTCGGGTGCGATTTCTTTGGTACCCGTGGAGTATCCGCCCCAGCAGCCAAAAACCGAAGTAGTCGCCAACGCACTGAAAATACTTATGCGAAACAAGTCGGAACAGGAGAACATCGCTGCCGGATTACCCGGAAAACTGGCTGCCGCTATTGAAAAATCAAATCATATTATGGCGGAGGATCTCATCCGTGAAGCAGGATATATGCTTCCGCAAAGTGATAACACTCAAGATTTTCTGCGGTCGCTTTTAGACCATAAGCAGCAGGAAGGATTTCCAAAAGAAGTTGTGGAAAAACTGTTAGAAGCTTTTAATAAAAATATGGAGGATGAAAAAATGAGTGAGAACAAAACACTTGATAATTTGATGGAGGCATTTGCCGGAGAATCTCAGGCGAACAGAAAATACCTGGCTTATTCCAAGAAAGCTGAAAAGGACGGAAAGGTCAATGCCGCCAAGCTGTTTAAGGCCGCATCTGACGCTGAAACGCTGCATGCTTTAAAACATTTTGAAGTTGCTGGTAAAATCCATTCAACAGCCGATAATCTCAAAGATGCTGTCGCTGGAGAAACCCATGAGTATAAGGATATGTATCCCGACTTTGTGAAGGAAGCCGAAGCGGATGGAAACAAAGCCGCTCTTATGTCCTTCACCTTTGCAATGAAAGCGGAAGAGGTTCATGCGAAGCTTTATCAGGAAGCATTAGAAAACCTTGACGACGTGGAAGAAGTGTTCTACTATCTTTGCCCGGTCTGCGGGAACATCGAAAAATCGCGGCCAGAAAAATGCAGTATCTGCGGGGTTGCGGGAGATAAATTTATACAATACTAAGATTTGTAGCGTGAAATGTTGGTATTAAACAAATATAAATCTAATGAATAAGGGAGTGTTACTTATGGACAGAACAAAAAAGGCATGGATCAATGGACTTTTTCTAATCGTTACACTGGTAATCAATACCTTAGGTGCCGTCGGCTTAATCAACGGTTTGACTCAAAAGCAAATTTCTGATATGTATGTCACCTTAATAACACCAAGTCCGGCTACTTTCAGCATATGGAGTGTAATCTACTCTCTTCTATTGATCTCAATGATTGTAATGATTGTCAAGAAGGATGATCCTTATTATCAAAAAGCCATCGATCATATTTCTAATCTGTTCAGGATTTCTTGCATTCTGAACATTGTGTGGATCGTATCATTTTCTTTTGTTCTAGTTGAAATTTCTAGTCTATTCATACTTGGTTTTGTGGTTACTTTAGCCTTGATTGGTATAAAACTGCTTGAAATACGCGAAGGCAAGCGTTGGTTATTGCCCTTGAGTTTTGGACTCTATTCAGGTTGGCTGTTTATCGCTACAGTCGTAAATATTGCTGCGGCGCTGACTAAACTTGGATGGAACGGCTTTGGTCTATCCCAGGAAACCTGGGGAAGCATAATGTTGATTATCGCAATTGTTCTATTGATTGGCGTACTTTTGAAAATCCGCAATGCCGCCTTCCCGCTTCCGGTCGCTTGGGCGTACTTGGGGATTTACCAATTTTTGAAATCACCGACAGGGTTTAAAGGGGAATTTGCTACCCTACAAATCATATCTCTTTTAGGCATGATTGTGCTTATTATCGTAGCCGTGGTTCAATTTTACCGAAATCATTTTTCTATACTCCCTGAATCAACAAAAAAGGTATAAGGGGCTATAAAAAATGATCATAGTTTACGAGTCAAAGACAGGTTTCACTAAGAGATATGCTCAGATGCTTGCCGCTAAAACTGGTATGAAGGTTTATCGGGTAAACGAGCTTTCAAAAATTGATAAAGAAGAAGAAATTGTTTTCCTGGGTTGGATGAAGGTCGGAAGGATTCAAGGCTTAAAAAAAGTAAGGAAATTTAACGTCAAAGCAGTATGCGGATCGGGCTCGGGAAGTGCCGGAGAGAACAATGCTGAAACCATAATCTCGGGAAATAAGCTTGAAAAGATACCGTTCTTCTATGCTCAGGGCGGCTGCTTACCTTTGAAAGACTTAAAAGGCACGGACCGAGTTATGATGTCCATGTTTGCAAAGATGCTTAAAAAGCGAAAGGATAAAGACGAGAAACTTATCGAAGCGATTGACCACATCGAAAACGGCTTTGACGGCGTCAAGGAGGAAAATCTTATCCCGCTAATCGAATGGTTGAATTCGAGGTAAAAAAGTCTGTTGTGAAATCGGAAGAAAAGAGGAAAAGAGACAGTCATGAGTAAAACAATTTATAACTAATAGTAAAGAATTTTGGATAACCCATTAGTCGGACTTGAAAAACAAAGACGCCTGATGGGTTATCTTTGACATAATTACACCCGATTTGCCAAGAGGTATAATAAATGACATGCAAAATTCGCAGCGTGCTATGCCTGCATCTATGGTCGAAAAAATATACTTCTTAAACTTGAAATTTTCCTGTTTGGGAAGTATAATAAGAGAAAAACACAAGAGGGATGGTCATGGATTACATCAGCGTAAAGGAAGCTGCGGAGAAATGGGGCATCACAAGCCGGATGGTCAATTACCACTGCGTCGCCGGACGGATCAACGGTGCGCAGAAGATCGGCAATATGTGGGTGGTTCCGAAACACGCGGCAAAACCTGCCGATGGACGGCGCAAACAAACCGATAAGCCAACCATTGTGCGAAAGGGGTGAAAACGTGACGGAAAACAGTTTAAATCAACGCATATCAGCTATAATCAATAACCGCCGATTATCTGTCATCGTTTTTTCCTTATTTTTCTCCTGGTTGCTAGCTTTCCCCTTTGAAGGCAGGATAATGTATGTTCTTGCGGACCACTACAACATCTCTGCCCATTCGCTTGTTTTCGGTACAATGGCTGCTCATTTTGCAGGATTGCTTACCTGCGGTTTCTTTATCCGGAGCATGCGAACAGCCAAACGGCTCATGCTCTTTTCCATCGCATTTTGTATAGTGGCCTCGAGTGTGTTTTTTCGCCAACCATCCTTTCTGTGGACGGCGGCGCTGCTGTCTGCGTCGTTTCTGGTCGGCTGCTGCGTGGCAGCATGGGGCTTTTATTTTAAACATTGCACGCCGAAAGATGAGCGCTTAAAAACAATAGCAGACGGTCTCATTTGCTCGAACCTCCTTATGATTGCGCTTAATGTAGCAGCCATTTATATTTCCCCAAACGCCGGGCTGGGTTTTTCCATGCTGACGTTGGGTGCGGCGTTCCTGTTCGCACTCAGGCTCCCCAAAGAGAAACTGGCAGAAGACCCACCGCCTTCCGGACAGGGGAAGCTTTATGTCAATAAAGCCAGTCCTCTTGCTTTTCTGTGCCTGTTCATTGTAGTCATCACCATCAACTCCGGCTTGATGTATCAGGTGCAGGGTCCCGCTTTCGCCCACCTAGAATGGCTGACAAGTTGGTATTGGGCGCTTCCGTATATCGTAGCCCTGTTCATTATGCGGAACCTGTCCCGAAAAATAAATCGCGCCTACATCCTCTACGTAGCTATTGCCATGATCGGATTTTCCTTTATAGCCTTTCTGTCCCTTGACCGCTCATCGGCAAGCTATCTTGTTGTCAATACCCTGATGATGGGGGCCTGTGGCGTGTACGACCTGTTTTGGTGGAGTATCCTGGGGGAAATGCTGGAGCTGGACAAAAATCCCGCCAGAATCATGGGCATCGGTCTTTCCGCTAATGTCCTGGGGGTTCTGTTGGGCGGGCTCGTTGGAAATGCGAATACCACTATTAATGGACAAATCCAAAATCCCACACTTATGGCGCTGGGCGTGGTGTGCATTACCCTAGTCCTGCTTCCACCATTACATAAACAGTTGATGACCCTGCTTAAAAATCATGTATATTTGACCACGATTATCGAAATGCCGGTTCAAGAACAAACCCGGTTAATTCGTGATTTTAATTTAACGGAAAAGCTCACTGAGCGCGAAGGTGAAATCGCCGCTTTGCTCATCAAAGGCAAAACCTACCGGATGATTGCCGGGGAGTTGTATGTGAGCGAAAACACGATCAAGACCCATGTTAAAAACATTTATTCCAAAGCCGGGGTCCAAAGCAGAACGGAGCTGATGAATCTCCTTCTGGATATACACATCCCATCCGCAGAATCCGATAATCCCTCATAAACAACGCGATTCAAGGCCCCTCACCCGAAAAGGTGAGGGGCCTATTTGCACCAACTCACCCGCTTTAGTGATGCGAAGATACTCTGATTCCTGTAAAATGAAGGAAACACGTCGCCTGTTGAGAGGGGGGGATTCATTTGAAAAAAATTGCGTGGTGCGCACAGTGCTTTTTAGCAGCCTCTATTATTTGCGTTGCCGCTTTTGCGACGGTGATTATACTGCAGCCTCCGAATTGGAAACCGTATACCATTCTGGCCTTGGCAGCAGGGTTGATGACCGCGTTCCTCTTTTTTACTATGAGCAAGAAATTGAAAGACGCACAACTGATTGTGGAAAATCAAATTTTCCATATTGAGCCCGCTGTATATCGAAAGCCGGAAGACAGAAAAGAAAGTGGAATCCAACCCTGCGAAACCGTCGAGATGTTCGTTTCCGGTTTTGGCATCCTGCTGGGTTCTAAGATCATTAAGTTTAACCAGGAGGGCATCCGATTAAAAGCTGTGGAAATCGGGCGAGACTATCTTTCTATAGATTACGGCACGGATGTGGAGATCCGGAATATCCGACTGCTTCACATTAGACCCAACAGCGCCGCCCTTGCCGGCATCATTGAGAAATTTCGTTATGAAACCGGGATTGTCCCGGTTGTTACAGAATAGCTAAGGGGCGCAAATATATTGGAGCGTACTAAATGCAAAATATGACCAGGAGACCGGTACAATCCATATGTAGTCCGGGTCGTTTACGATTTATGTGAAATTATCCCTGTCTGGGAGCACGTTAACCAGCAGCGGCTATATGTACGGTATCATGTAGAAACAACCTTTTTAGATGAGCGAAGGCTCACCAAAATTTTCGATTGATGGCAAGGAGGGATGAACATGTATTGCAAGAATTGCGGAGCAGCTTTGTCAGAAAACACCCGCTTCTGCACCAACTGCGGCGTCCAAACGGGCGACCCGCCCGATGCCTGCCCTGCGGCGGGTGTTGGAAATATAGGCTACTCCGAGCGTATCCATGATCCGGCCTTTATCGGGTATCTCAAAAACACCAACCGTTGGTCTGCTGTATTTTCCATCATACTGGCCGTTGCCGCTGTCGTCGGTTTTTACATATACGGTGAAACCAGCCGCGAAATGAAGAATCCACAGGCCCTATTCATAGGCATGTTTATCGGCTGCATTTTTTTAGTAATTACGATCTATACCATCATTGCCAGAAAGAAAAGCAAAACCTGGGACGGCGTAGTAGTGGATAAAACCATCAAAAAGAAAAACCGCCGCCAGAACACTGGAAGCGGCGATAACGATTACTATATCCACTATTACACCGAGTACGCGGTGCTCGTGCGGGACGAACGCGGGAAAACGCACCGGCTGACCGCCGAAGATGACGATACGCGCTACAACTATTTTCAGGTGGGCGACCGGGTGCGTCATCACGCGGGCCTAAATTCCTATGAGAAATATGATAAATCGCGGGACAGCATCATCTTCTGCAATGCCTGCGCCACGCTGTGCCAGATAAGCGATGATGTTTGCTGGCGCTGCAAATGTCCGCTGCTGAAATGAGGGAGGGATTGACCATGAGTAATTTTTGCAAAAACTGCGGTGCGCAGCTCAAGCCGGAAACAAAGTTCTGCGCTTCCTGCGGAACAAAAATACAGGAGGCTGAGACTTCATCGGTAAAAACAGTTCGTGCCATCTCTGAGGATATTGATCCTGAGGTTACAAAATCCAGAATTCTACCAAAGAAACTTCTTTTTAGCGCTGTTTCGGTTGTTTTGGTGATTGCATTAGGGGTAGCCATTCTTCCAAGGCTGGGCAAAGAGGTGGATAATACCGAGGGCACAATAGGAGATCTCAGTACCTTTGTTTATACTGAGCGGGATTATACGGCAAAAGCCAAGGAACTTACAGTCTCGCCAGAGAGCCCATCTGCCTCGGCATACGGGGTTACAATTAAGTTCGGGGAGTATGCACTTGAGGAAGATGAAACGCTGAAGGTGCGAGAACTCCCAGAAAAAACTGATCAGAATAACGGTGTAAAGGTCACTGCATATGATTTCGAGCTTGGTGAGAAAACAAATTTTGATGACGTGATTACCATCGCAATTCCCTACGACACAAAATATGCCGAGGCGGGCGCAGAAAGTGAATGCATTGGCGCGAAATATTTTAACCAAGCCTCTGGCGAATGGGAGGGCGTTTATTACGAAGTGGATGCTGAAAACCGGCAGGTGCTGATCTATACCACCCACCTATCTACCTACGGGGTGTTTCAGGTGAAAAACGAAAATACCCGAAAGGCCTATATCACCGATGTCTATGCCATTGCGGGTCTGCTGAATTCAGGAAAGTCCTTTGAAGTAATCAAGGAGCTGGCGGAATCAGGTCAGCCCGGAAACGCGGCGTTTGAAGCGGGCTTCGAAGCGATCAACTCGGTGGTCGGCAACACCGGCACAGCGGTCACAGCGATCACACTGGGCGGACAGTATGAGGGTGCGCTGGCAGAGGCGCTGGGAAGCGGATCGCAGCATTTGGGTCTGGCTCTCGCCGCCGTACAGACCTGCTATGACTTTACCTATAACTTCTCTGACGACCAAGGAAAACTCGGCACGCTTTCAAACCTTGTTAAAAACATTGCCAACAATGCCGTGGGGTATTTTGGCTCCGCCGCGCTGCAGGTTGGCTTTGCAGGGGTTGCTGTATTTGATGTGGTCTTGTCTACGGTGCAGAGCGACATGATGGAGCTCAAACTTGAAAATCTCGGGGGTGTCTACCAGTATTACAACGACGTGGAGTCGCCGCGCTCCGTGAAGGAGTGGCGCAGGATATTTATAAGCATTCTCAGGGAAAACGCAGACAACCCAGAAAAGGCACAGCAGCTGATCAATCAGGAAATCGACAGCTTTTGCGACCGGTTCTGGAGCTTGGATTACGGCAAGGTCAAAGAAATTGCCGCTGTATCCGGATTAAAATATTCCTTCGATGAGCGGCAGTGGACGAAGGACCGGGAGGTACTGACCCAGCAGTACCGAGGATATCTGATGGCTCATTTGCAGGCACCTCTGACTTCCGCGCGAAATTATCTGCTGGGTCAAGCGATGGAGCAGGCGCAGCGCGAGTTTGAAAAACAGTTGCGCGCCATGCAAAAAGAGCTCAACAAAACCGTCAAGGTACAAATCATCGAACAGCCCGAAAAAGCGGGTGAATATAAGTACGAGGGTTATACCGTTCGCTTTGCACCCATATCAAGCAGCGCCAGCGCAAAAAGCTGGACCGGAAAGATGCCCAAAGGCGGTGAGATGAACACTTCATTTACCGTTCTCGGACATATGCAGTCGGGCTCTCCAAACATACTGGAGCTTTACCCGGCAGGTAAAGACAGCCCGGAAGTTACGGTATCTTTCAAGGTTTCCTACCCCACCACAACCATCTTAATTTCGAGCAGTGGTAAGGAAAAGCCGGAGCAGCAGTCACCGACCGAAAGCAGCAGCGAGCCGTCAGCTGTTCCCGAAACCAAACCCCAACAGGAATTTGCATGGGTGCTTGTCGACACCATCCACCGCGACCAAAAGGACGATATAGAAAATACAAACAAAGGTGGTATTTATCAGGTAAGCGCATCAGCCTCGCCGGGCAGCTACAGCTACTCTCACAAATATATCGGCGACACGGATACTTATCCAGATCCTGATCAGCTCAGCGGAGAAAGCTATGCTACGCTGCTTACCATGTCGGTCCCTCCTGATGTGATAAAAGGAGGCGAATCGGTTTCTATAAGCTTTAGCCTGTCTTTTACCGATGACAATATTTCGTATTTTGACGGGACTGGAAGCGCACGCGCCGATTGGGGAAACGTGAAATTTACCAATGCGGCCAAAAAGAGCTTTTTTGAAATTTACTCTTCGGTCAAATATAGCAGCAAAAACGTGAAGTCGATCAGCGATACGATTTCTGCGGTAATTCCCGCCGGTTATTCGAAGGGGGACCGGGAAGAGCTATGGACGGGCGGCTACACCGGCACCTACTACGTGTATGAATGGAAGCAAATCTCCTGACCTGCCACATGTTGACAGAAAGAGGTGAAAGGCATGTTCTGCACAAGCTGCGGCAAACAAGTCCGTGAGGGTGCGCAATTTTGCCCTTCTTGCGGCAGGGCGGCTGGTGGTGGGGAGGCGGCGCGCGCCGCTTCTCCCGCCAGTGTGGTTATCGGGCAAAGGAGGAAATCGAAAATAAGCGTCGCGCCTATCCTCCTTTCACTGCTGTTGACCGCTTTTGCCATAAGCCAGATGGCCCTCGGGTTCATCGGGGTGAGCGCGACGGGCGTTGTGACCGATATGCAGCCGCGAGTTCATGTGGGGCCGGGGCAGGACGAGGGTAATACCCGCGACCCCACGCGGTATGAAGTGTTTTATGAGTTTACCGCCGTAGAAGGCAAGGCGTATTCCGGTTCGGTGACAAAGAGCTTTCCTAATGGGATGCGGGCAGCGACCGACGGTACGCCACAGATCCTCGCCGTGCGGTACCTTTCCTTTATGCCCCACATCAACGCGCCTGACGGCGAAACGAATATCCTGCCCGGCATCCTATTATTGGGGCTTGCCTCATTATTGTTTCTGATCGGCATAAAAGGGAACGTTTCCTTCGGCCACACTAAAAGACGGTAGTACACTGTTTGCAAGGTTAAAAAACGGCATAGATCAAAATAACACTTGGTTTTTTATGACATGCATGGAACTCGGCCTGAGCCTTGCTGCCATTACAATTATTTCCTTCGAGTTGACGGTACTGCGCAGCAAGGACCTTATCCGCTTGTCAAATTAAGAAGCGCTGGAACAGTCCGAACCGAGGCCTGCACAGTCTTCTCTCCTATTTATGTGTTTGCCTATCTTAAAAATCATCCTGTTCTTTGTTGCAGGTGGTTTGTATTTCAATTTACTTTACTTTGGATTGAGGAGTGTGATGAGCGATGCAAGAAGCGGTCCACTGGGAAATCAGCGTATCCATATTTAAGAATACGGTTATTTTAAAACAGCTTGGGCTTGCCATTGGAATCCCATTCGGATTGGTCGCTCTAATAATTGCAATTAGTTCGAAGGGAAGCCGAGATACTTTATATGCGCTTGGGCTCATCGCCGCACTGCTTATACTGTCATGGCTATTGATCATGGTAGTTTATCGAGGAAAATATGAAGTGGAGTTCGTGCTAGACAATAATGGGGCGCTCTGCCGGACTAAAGCAAGGCAGGCAAAAAGAAACCGAGTAATCAACTCGCTTACAGTCATTCTGGGACTACTTACCAGCAAGCCCACAGTCGCCGGCGCGGGGTTACTGGCGCAGTCACGACAAGAGGTATTTATTAGGTGGAGCAACGTTACAAAGGTAAAATATAAACCTCAGAGGCAAACTGTCCTGATTCACAGTGGTTGGACAGAACATATTGCCCTATTTTGCACTCAGGACAACTATGTTTTGGTGGAGCGGTTAATCCGTCAGATAACAGATCAGGCAGTTCCGGTGAGTAAACAATGAAAAGTAAACGGTTGCCTCGAATGCTCATTTCTTTGCTCGGTGTAGCGTTTATCCTATGGGGAACAATGAGTGTCGCACTGGGTGCTTTTGGCGAAAAAACTACGGCATGCGTCACGGATATCCGCAGAGAAGGCGGTGAGCGCGCGGATGTTAGGCCGGGCCGTTATACCTATATTACCAGTTATACTTTTACT
Source organism: Oscillospiraceae bacterium (assembly GCA_963678505.2). Taxonomy (GTDB): domain Bacteria; phylum Bacillota; class Clostridia; order Oscillospirales; family JAVBQB01. The sequence goes on from CAXXFP010000005.1 coordinate 66,325, forward strand.
TCAATCAACGGAAAAAAGATCGACGGATTTGCCAGAAATATCAGCGATGGGGCTTACGTGAAGGCAGACGGCACATCGACTGTCCGAATAAGATATTTCATTAACTTTCCCTATTTTAACGCAATGGAAAATGACACGGGTCTGAGAGGTGGTCCTCTCACACTGATTTTAGTTGGTGGTGTCTTAATTTTTCTGATGGTTCGAAAACAGAGTGTTGAATCATAAGTGTGACACTAAATTTGATGTTGAATATCTGCGCATATGCCCTTCAAAGGGTCAGCTAAAATTAGATCACACAGTATAAGTAACGTCTTGGACCAGGAAATATAAAACTTAATTGGGAGGGTGTCGATTATGATTTTAGGAGTTGAAGTAACTGCAAAATCGAATCAAAGAAAAATCAGGCAGCGGTTCTTAGGTTTCTTTATGATCGGGATAATGCTTTTTAGTCTAAGCGCTTGTACAGATAAGACAGGAAAAGATACAAATGGACAGATAAGTAATGGTACAAGCAATTCCGAGCCGATCATCATTGAGAGACAGGCTGAACCTGATGGAATTAAGATGGCTAATTCTGCGACAGCCTTAGCTTTGCGTCACTATGTCTCTGCCAGAATAAAAACCGAAGAATTTTTATCCATCGACGTGAAAACGATTTCTAAGGGAGAAATTGCCAAAAGAATTGATGATGTTGTTCTGGCATGGGAAACAGCGGATGCACTAGCTTCTGGTGCTGTGGAAATTACTGATACGGTAATTGCATCTTTGGACCCTTCCCTTGCTAAGCAAACGGCTGCTTCCGAGAAAACAGAAGTGAAGTTCTCTACTCTTGCGTGGACTGACAAATCAGTTTCAGCAGTATCTCTTCTGGCAAGCTCCGAGACCAAGGTAGATTCACAAACCTGGGCAGAAAACTTGACGAAACAGTATGATGCACTTAGTGGTGGAAAACGTTATAGTCAGCTTGCAAAGCAACTGGGCATAGATACAAAAACGGCTGTCGAACAGATGGCGTTGGCTCAAAAGCTGATACGTAACGCGGCGGATCTTGAGGAAGCACAAGCCGAAGTCGCTGCTTATACCCAAAGTATCAACATTGTAGAAGGGTATAAAACTGCAAGTAAAGTAGGGCTATTTGTCGGTGCAACCATCGCAACAGGCGGAGGCAGTCTGTCTTCACTTGCAGGCAGTAGTGTGACGCTGGGCAAAGCGGGAGCCGTAATCGTGGGTGGAGTAGACTGCATTGTTGCAGTGGGAGAAACAACCAGCTCCATCGTACTAGGTGAAAACCATCAGGTGACGATTGATTACAAAAATGCTTCAGATGTGCTGCAACCACTGTCCATGGTTCTGGGACTTGCCACAATGAATCCAAATGATACAGTCGATCAAATTGCGATGGTCGGTGAATCAATTATGGAATGGTTCAATCCAGGTAAAATCACAGCAGTCGGAGTGGAAAAGAGTAAGGCGTTAGGTACAAAGATCATAGCTCAGCTTATTGAGGCGGCAGAAAACGATATCCCGGGCATTAAAAAGGCACTGGAGAAGCTGGGTCTTGCTTTGCCATCGGAAAAAGGTATTTCGGTCTCAGAACTACAAAAAAGCTATACAGTAAATGCTCAGACGGCCTTGGCTAGTATGAGTGCCCTGAAAGTTGAGATAGCTAAGTTAGACTTGGAAGGGTTAAATCAAAATCCGTCACCACCCTTGATTCCTGGAGAAACAAGTCCATCCACGATACCCCCGCAGGATAAACCAGACGCAAAAAAAACTGCTAACTATGAGATCAGAAACGAAAGCGGAATGCCATGGGTGATTGATTCGAGTACGGATCCCAAGTATTTTGATGATTTGGATGGCCTTGACGCATCGGATTTGACGGTTGCACCTGACGAAAAAATCCGCGGGGGCTTCGATGTAAAAGTACGAATTCAACAGGGCGTGCTTATAGAACTTTCGCCAACTACCTATTCCGGCACTGTAACTATTGCCGCCGGGGCGGTTCCCGAAGACGAGGATGAACAATATGTTTATTTTAATCCATTGTACGGACAAACAGCGCAAATATATCAGTTGACGATAACAGGCGTCTACGGGGAATATGCTGTCATTGAGTGGGACGGCACGTCGTTCAAACAAGTAAAATAAGGGGAGGATTTATCTGATGAAAAAGAATAAGAAGCTTTTGATCACAATTGGTTTGGGAATATTACTCCTGATCTGCATACTGTTATTTTTGTCATTTTGCTCAAAGCAGCCTGACCAAAATCCAACTTCAAATAACAACAGCAGCACCCCTACCAACACCTCAACGAATTCGAATGCTCCAGCATCATCCGAATTTAAGGGTGTAAACAAGCCAGCCCTGGCCGATGGGATGAAGGCTGTTAAATGGAGAGAACAATGATTGGGTTGAAGTGAATAGTCCCGATACTGATACCTCGTGGTATGACTATAAGAAAATGTCCGATGCAGGATCAGGAGAATGGGCAAATGCTAAGACCAGCGATGGATCATACTGGGTATGGATTCCTAGATTTGCCTATAAAATAAGCAATGAAAAAGTAGAAGTAATATTTTTGCAAAACAACGCTAACAAGGATGAAAACTCAAAAGAAATACCAAGTGACTTTACGGTCCACCCCGCATTTACAAATAAAGTAAGTGAAGGAGGCTGGGACACGGAGATATCTGGATTCTGGGTGTCGAAATTTGAAGCGGCAAAGGACGATAGCGGTTTAGTATTCAGCCCTAATGCCTATTCATACAATAACATCACCGTTGGAGATGCTTATGCCCTCTGTAAGGAGTTGGCTTACGAAAATTCATTTCCTCACTTAATCAAAACAAGTGAGTGGGGCGCGGTCGCCTACTTGGCAGTGAGTCCGTATGGCAGATACGGTGTTGAGGTATCGGCTAATCTCACAAAGGCTACACTTGCCGACGGAAAAACAACTTCTTGTCACAGCAGGTGGAAATGGTGTAGATGGATTAGCTGCCTCTGAACAAGAAGCTCTTGTTAAAAACGCTAGCCAAAGCACAACTGGGAATGTTTATGGTGTGTACGACATGGCGGGCGGATTATGGGAAAGAGTTGCTGCGTATATTAATAATGGCAATGGTAACTTATTGTTGAATGGTAAAGCCATTATTGAAGATGGCGACCCCAACAGCAGCAATAGATACAAAACCGTCTATGCGTACAACAAAGCGGACGACACGAATGAAGCTAATTATGACTTGAACAAAGCATTCAAAGGGGATGCGATGTTCGAGACCTCCAGTGGCATCGGGAAAAAATCATGGTTTGGCGACGAGTCCAGCTTCATGTTTGGCAATGCTGTGTTTCTCCATAGAGGTGGATCTACTATTAATGATCCCGGTGTAGGAATCTTTACATTTAGCAATACTCCAGGGATGCCAGGAAATCCTTTGGGATTTAGGTGCGCTATTATTGTAAAGTAACAGTAACTGACAAAAAAGCTGTCAGTGTTGGATCATTTTTATACAGAGATTTGGCCTCTTGAAGGTTGTACCATTCTCCTGGTCAGCACGTACAGCTTTAATGGATTTATTCATTTTGGTCCCTTTAGTCCTTTCTGTCCGTTATGCCGCAGACAGTAAGCGTCAAAAAAAAACGGCGCCTGAAAGCGGGTGCATTCCGCTGTAAAACAGGTGCATTGTATCAATCGCTTTGGTCATTTGCCAACGAAAAGCCTTGTAGTTTTCAATCGACTACAGGGCTTTTTATTTTTCAAATAACACACTTTTTATTTTATGACTGAAAAACGCTGCCCGAAAGCATCTTCACCGACATAAAACAGACGCCTTGCGTTTTGTTAAGAATGCATTGAGACCGGCGGGGTGGATACACTCTTAAATTTTCGACACAATCCTACTCGAAGGACATACTATAACATTGGATTTTGTGGTCAAACAATGTTATATTATACCATAGCCGTGCAGCGGAAATGGTATAATATATCGTCTTTTCCGGTTGCCCCAAAGGGGCGGGGAAAAGACCTTAAATTTGAGTATAACAACCGCTTACAGTTATTAACCATAGTAAAAGAGGGGGGCGTAATTTTGGGTAAGGTATCATGGAAGGGCGGAGCGCTGCTGGCGCCGGTGCCGCCCGTACTGGTCACCTGTGGTACAATGGACAAACCAAATGTTCTGACCATTGCGTGGACAGGAATTTTGAACACATTACCTCCCAAAACATATATTTCGGTGCGCCCGCAGCGGTATTCTTATGATTTAATCAAGAGCTCGGGCGAATTTGTGATTAACCTTACCACGGCGCAGCTGGTGAAGTCCGCGGATTTCTGCGGGGTACGCTCGGGCAAAGACTGTGATAAATTTGAAATGATGGGACTGACTCCGGAACGCGCGTCCGCAGTAGCCTGCCCCATGATCAAGCAAAGCCCCGTCAGCCTTGAGTGCCGCGTTACGCAAATCATACCGCTGGGATCGCATGATATGTTTATTGCGGATATTGTTGCGGTGAATATTGATGAGCAGTATGTTGATCAGGCAGGTAAGCTGCATCTGGACAAATGCGGTCTGGCGGCTTACGCGCATGGAGAGTATTTTGAACTGGGCAAAAAAATCGGGAGCTTTGGCTTTTCCGTGCGAAAAAAAAGCAGGAAAAAGGCCGGGGGATAAGGCATACGATTTGATGCTTTGCTATTTGTGGCAGAACGTAAATTTACGCGTTAAATATCTGTGCCATTCTGTGCCATACGGTACAGATATTTTTTGTTGAGATAGGCGCACAGTCCTTAACAGGGATAGGTTTGCCATTTAAATCGAAATATACGCGGGATCTCATCGTTGGGCAGACTGTGAGATACTTGCAATAAAAAGGCAATTGGTATAAAATTGACGCATACTTATTTATCAGAACGGGGGCATATTCATGAAAAAATTAACCATGGATCGCGTTGCCGTACTCAGTGTTCAGTACTGTCATTACTCCTTTGAGTACTTCATTGATTCAATGGAAAAATGCGGTGTAAAAAACGTAGAACTTTGGCCGGGAGAGCCTCACTATTTTCGCGGCGATTACAGCTCCGCGGGAGAAGCAGCCAAAAAGATCCGCGAAATGAAAAAGCTGATGGACGACAAGGGCATCAAAGTGATCATGTATACCCCCGAAACCCTCAGTTATCCGTATAATCCCGCCGGGCATGGAGATGCGTACCGCAACCGTACCATCGACTGGTACAAAATGGCGATGGAAGACGCGCAGGAGTTCGGCTGCAGAAACCTGTTCTGCAACTCCGGCTGGGGCCTTTTTGACGAGCCGCGCGAAGACGCGTGGAAACGCGCCGTTGAGACCTTTAAAATCGTTGCGGAGCTTGCCAGGCGGCAGGGCATGGTCATCAGCCTCGAGCAGCTTCAGCCGTATGAATCCAACCTGGTGTTATCCGCCGAGAACATGCGGCTCATGATCAAAGACGTGGGAGCGGATAATTTTAATTGCTGTGTGGATATCGGCGCCATGGCGGTCGCGGGCGATACCCTCGAGGACTTTTACGAGAAGCTTCCGGGTGAAAAAATCAATCATATCCATTTTTGCGACCTCAATCACGAAATTCTCGGCGACCGTGGTCTTCCGCTCGAGTCATACCTGAGGACGCTTGAGGAAAAAGACTATGCGGGATACCTCTCGCTGGAGGTTTTCGACAGCATGTACTTAAACTGTGCGCACGAAGCGTTCATGAAATCGATGGACTGGCTGCGAAAAGTACTCCCGGAGAAATAAAGTATCATTATCATTGCTTGCACCGCCCCCTGTGAAGCTTTTTGCAGGGGGCGGCGCGATGCCGGGCAGTTGTTTGGTTCGCCGCAATCACAGCAAAGCGCATACCGGCTTGACAGCACAAAGGATAGCGGGCGACCGAGTCCCGGGGCTTGTTTTTGCCGTTTGCGCTATGCTATACTACATATGAGACAAGCACCCTTTACAGAGTGGGAGAAACGCTTGCATAAACTGAAAAGGGCAGGATTTTTAATCAAAGGTTCACAAGCCGGTTTATATTGATACCGGAAGGTTGTCCAGCCCTGTTTGACGGATGAAGAAGGCTGGTCTATAATAAAATCAATTGTATGGGAAGGTGATTATTTTGGAGCGTCGCGACGTGTATATCGAGCATATCGTCAGCAGGAAATCGGATGCAATGACCGCCCTTAAAAAGGCGGGACTGGGTCTTGCGGCTGCCGTACTAACATTTGCCGTGTTTGTTGTTCAGTCGATCAGTTTTTTAACGCCCGCCGTTTTTGTACTGAGCATATGGGCGGCGAATAAGTTCATCCGGCTTCAGAATATTGAATATGAATACATCGTTACAAACGGCGAGCTGGATGTGGACAAGATCATGGGGCGCAGCAAGCGCAAACGGCTCGTAACCGCCGACGCGAGAAACTTTGAAGTTTTCGCGCCCATGGAGCCGGAATACGAAAAGCAATACACCTCCCAGTCTATTAAGAAGACCTATGATGCTGCCGCATCAAAAAACTCACAGAACAGGTATTTTGCAATTTTCAACGACAAGACCGGCCTGCGCTCCCTGCTTGTATTGGAATATGACGCGCGCATCATCGACGCCCTAAAACCCTACGTGCCGCGCCGGATACAGCAGGACAGATGATAGCCGGAATCGGTATAGATAATCTTGAAATCGCAAGGTTTGAGCGGTTGATTGAAAACACGGTGTTTTTAGACCGTGTTTTTTCCTGCGCGGAGCGGGACTATATCAAAAGCAGAAGAAAACAGGCCGCGGCAACGGCGGCAGGCTTGTTTTGCGCAAAGGAAGCCTTTTCAAAAGCGATTGGCTGTGGACTGTCTCACGGCTTGCTTGAGCAGACAGAGATTATTTGGGACCGTGCCGGAAAGCCCTTTATTCGTCTGACCGGAGAGCTTGAAAAACGGTACGGGGATTTTTTGATACATCTGGCGATCACGCATTCGAATATCATGGCCTCGGCGGTTGTTGTTATGGAGGAAGCTATGCCGAAAAACGAAAAAGGGGAGTAAGCGCATGCTTTTGGCGGGTTCACGTGAAATGGCAGACATGGATGCCTTCGCAATCGACTGCCTGGGGATCCCGTCTATAACGCTTATGGAAAACGCCGCGCAATGTGTGTTTGAGGAAGCCGTAAAGATGCTTGGCGCGGTTGAAGGGCGTGCGGTGGTTATTCTGTGCGGAACCGGAAAAAACGGCGGCGATGGGCTGGCTGTCGCGCGGCGGCTTTATATGCATGGCGCGCGGGTAACTGTTTTTTATATAGCGGACAGGACAAAATGTGTGCCGGACACGGCAGAAATGGAACGCAGACTTTTTGCGGCGGGGGTTTCCGTCGGTGATTTTGACGCGCGGGATGAGAAAACGCGCAGCATCTTTCTCTCTGCTGACCTGATCGTTGACGCCATGTCCGGTACAGGGCTGCGCGGAGGACTGAGAGAAAACGCGGCCGAGACGGCAAAACTGATTAACAGCTCGGGGCGTCCGGTGTTGGCCGTCGATATGCCCAGCGGCGTGAATGCGGACACCGGGGGCGTGGCCGGTGAAGCGGTCAAAGCCGACAAGACAGTTACCTTTACACTCAGAAAACCGGGTCAGCTGCTGATGCCCGGGCGGGATTACTGCGGCGCCTTGTCCTGCGTGGATATCGGAGTCTCCCGGCAGGCGATTGATGCAGGTGCGCTTCAAACGGAAGGCATGGATGATGCGTTTGTTTCCTCCTTTTTCCCAAAGCGCCGGCGGGACAGCCACAAGGGGGATTACGGAAAGGTCTTTGCTCTTTGCGGCAGCGAGGGCTATACCGGGGCTGCCTTTTTTGCGGCGCAGTCCGCAGTGAGGACGGGCTCCGGGCTGGTTAGTCTGGGCGTTGCCCGCTGCGTTTACCCAATTATTGCGGCAAAGTCAAATGAGGTCATGACATTTCCCTTATCCGATGACAATAACGGAAAGCTGTCGATTCACGCCCTTGAGGCCGCTCAGGTCTATATTGAACGGGCGGACGTCTGCCTGATCGGACCGGGGCTGGGAAGAAGCGAGGATGTGTCCGCGCTTGTGCGGGAGCTGACGCAAAGTATCCCCCAGCCGCTTGTGCTCGATGCCGACGGCATAAACGCCCTGGAAGGGAATATACATGTAATGTCGCGCAGGGCAGGCCCGCTTGTCCTGACGCCGCACGACATAGAATTTCAAAGACTTGGCGGCACGGTCGGGCCGGAGGGCCGGCTGGAAGCTGCAAAACGGTTTGCCGCGCTTCATCACTGCGTGCTGGTTCTGAAGGGGCCGTCAACAATCATCGCAAGCTTTGACGGACGCGCAAGGATCAACACGACCGGAACCCCGGGTATGGCAAAGGGGGGCAGCGGCGACGTTCTCGCGGGGATGATCGCATCGCTGATCGGTCAGCGGCTTGAGCCGTTTGACGCCGCGTCGTGCGCGGTGTTTCTGCACGGCCGGGCAGGAGAGCTCTGCGCCCGCGAAAAAGGGGAATACGGAATGACGCCGTCGGATATGCTCGAGGCAATTCCGGAGGCGATACGAAGTCTGTAAGCATGGGAGAGGATGCGATTGCAAAAAAGGCTGTCCGCTCTGATACGGATGATGCCGGTGTTTATCATACTGACCGCCTGTAATGGCAAAAACACGGATAAAATGCTCAATGACCTGCAGTCATATTATCAAAACGTACACACATGCTCTGTTCAGGCGGGCGTCACAGTGGATTTTGGAGACAGCGTTTCCGAGTACAGGCTGCTATATGAACAGACGGATGAGGAAACCGGCAGCGTGACCGTGCTTGCGCCCGAGTCCATCAAGGGAATCCGTGCGGCCTGGGACGCCGAGTCGGGGCAGCTTGCGTACGAGGACGCTATTCTGGAAACCGGTGAACAGCTGGGATCCGGCGTCACGCCGGTTCATGCGCTTCCGCTCCTGATGAAAAACTGGTCGGAAGGTTATGTGACCGAAACCGGATATGAAAAGCTGGACGGCACGGATAGCGTCGTATTGTCTGAAAGCGCGCAGTCGGGCGACACCGAGATCGAATACCGCACCTGGTTTGACGAGAAGACATTTCAGCCGCTGAAAAGCGAGATCTATGCCGACGGACGGCTGTATATTCTGTGTGAATTTGAGCGCTGCTCCTTTGAGTAGCCGTCGCAAAATTTCAGTTTAACAAACGAAAGCCTGCGCGGGCAAATAAAATGTATCGGTGAGTGAAAATGGAAGATATTTTAATGCGTACCTGGGCGGATGTGTCTCTGGACAGCATTGCCCATAATTATAAGCAGATCAGAGAAAAGCTGCACACAAACTGCAAGGTTCTGGGTATCGTGAAGGCCGACGCGTACGGTCACGGCGCAGTCGCCGTTTCCGAGCTTCTGGCGGCGCTGGGCGCAGATTACCTGGGCGTTTCGAGCTTTGACGAGGCCATGCAGCTTCGGGACGCGGGCATTGCGCTGCCGATTCTGATCCTTGGCTTTACGCCGGCCGAGTTTACCGGAAAGCTGCTTGAGGAAAACCTCACGCAGACGGTTTTTAGCCTCGAGCAGGCAAGACAGTTATCTGAAAACGCGCAAAAGCTGGGTAAAAAGCTGAAGGTGCATGTCAAGGTCGACACGGGGATGACGCGTCTGGGCTTTTTGTTTAACGACGATGAGGACAGATATGAGACGGTCCGGCGCATTGCTGCCGTCTGTGCCCTTGAGGGGCTTGAAACGGAAGGGCTTTTTACCCATTTTGCAAATGCGGACGTAAAAGACGATCCCCATACGCTTTTGCAGTTTTCGCGCTTTATAAGCCTCACGGACACGCTTGAAAAAGCGGGCATTCATTTTGCGATAAAGCATTGTGCCAACAGTGCCGCAATGATAAACTATCCGCAGACCCAGCTTGACATGGTTCGGCCTGGGCTGATATTATACGGAGTATATCCCGCAGCGGATATGCAGCCGGATATAAGTCTCCGGCCGGCGATGAGCCTTCGCTCCGTTGTCTCGCAAATCAAGGATGTCGAAGCGGAAACTCCCGTCAGCTATGGCTGCAAGTATTTCACGAAAGCGGCCTCGCGCATCGCGGTGGTTGCCGTGGGCTATGCCGACGGACTCATGCGCGTGTTGTCAAACGGCGGTCAGATGCTCATTCACGGAGTGCCCGCAAGCATAACGGGTACGATCTGCATGGATATGTGCATGGCGGACGTTTCCCATATTCCGGACGTCCGGGCGGGCGACACGGTCACACTGTTTGGCTGCGACAGCGGCGGATGCCTGCCCGTGGAGCAGCTTGCGCAGTGTGCGGGCACAATAGCCTATGAACTAATCTGTCTGATTTCCAAGCGTGTACCCCGGTTTTATTATCGGGACGGAATTGAGTGCGGTCATAAAAACTATATTCGGTAATCACGCATCCTATCCGCAGGGCATACTCTATTAAGGGAGAGCGTGCGTCGGGCGCATGGCGGGCCGTTTTTTAATTAAATTTTTAAAAAGCGGTTATTTTGTAACGTCATGTGGGGAAAATATAGTAGTCGTTCACGTGCAGGCAAGCTTCTGCGCGTGGCGGACACTGTATTTCGGCGGAGCGTGAAGCATGTGGATACCAATGTAAATGTAAACAGAGGCGACATCTATTACGCCGACTTAAGCCCCGTGGTCGGCAGCGAACAGGGTGGCGTTCGCCCGGTGCTGATAGTCCAGAACAACATGGGAAATCGTCACAGTCCGACTATTATCGCCGCTGCGATCACCTCGCAGATAAATAAAGCGAAGCTGCCCACACACATTGAGCTTTCCGGGCGTACCGTCGGCCTTTCAAGGGATTCGGTGGTGCTGCTTGAACAGATCCGGACGCTCGACAAACGGCGGCTGAAAGAAAAAATGGGTCGCTTGGACGACGAGCTGATGCACCAGGTCGATTCGGCATTGGCTGTCAGCTTCGGTTTAAGCGCGGAAGTGTAAGGCACAGGCATAAGGAGGCGTTTGTTTTGAAACAAAAGAAATGGGTCACCGGAACAGTTGCCGCGATTTTGGTATGTATGCTGCTTGCCGGTTATATGGCGGTTGCAGCGGAGCTTGGAACAAAATCCGATCCGCTTGTGACGTTGGGCTACATAACTGATGAGTTGCAGCCATATATCATGAATAAGGTTGATGAAGCCATTCAGACAAAATCGGCGGAGTTTTCCGACCAGATGAATGCGCAGACAGTCAAATTCCAAAAGGAACTGGATGATAAGATAGCAACCATCGGCGCAAATGCGGCCGGAACAACGGATGAGGCGTTTGTGGACGCCGTGGCGGACGCGGTGATCGCGAAAATGGGCAGCACTGTGCCTTCCGGAGCCTCGGCGGGCTATACGAAGGTCGAAGTGGCAAGCGGCAAGACCGTTACCGGCAAAATCGGTACGGAAATACTGCTTCGTCTCGGCAGTGCAAGCTGCGTAGCTTCGGGGGATACCGGGCTAATAGACCTGACGGCCGGCACAACGCTTTCAAACGGAAAGGCGCTCAGCGCAAACCATCTGTATATGATCACGATCGATGGGCGCGGGTTTAAGGCCTCGGCAAATACGACGGTGTTTATCCGCGGTCAGTACACCATCGGTTGATTGTCTTTCATCCGGATATTCAAAATATAACACAGCCGGGTTACCGGCTTCCATTCCCGCCGCGCAGGCGGCTGGAGGAATCCCTGGCATAATCTAATCTGCATGAGCCGTAAAGGACAGCGCGTGAAGCGCTGTCCTTTAGACTATCAAAAAACCATCGGCGTCTACCCATAGTTCGTTTTTTCGGCGACATGCGCGTCGAAAAAACTCCATAGCCCGCCGTATGGACGGCGAAATCGGGGGTAACGAGCGGAAAACCTCTGGTTCTCCGCTCGTACATAGGGGGTACGGGTACCCCCTATGCAGCGTGTCGACTTTATCGACACGCTCAACGGACAGCGCGTGAAGCGCTGTCCGTTTTATTTTGTCCCCCCGGCAAGCATTGTTTGCGTATAAGCCGCGGCGCTAACGCAGATAATAGTGTTGAAATTTCAGAAAAGGGGTGAATTATTCATGGCAAATCTGACCACAAAAGAGCTGTCCGCGCTTGAAGACCAGCTGGGATACGAGCAGGTGCTGATCAAAAAATACCGCACCATGGCTGAACAGTGCGCCGATATGAACATCAAAAGCAGTCTTCAGAATATCTCACAAAAGCACCAGCAGCATTATGACAAGCTGATAAGCTATCTCAATTAGGAGGGTCACAAATGAACACAGGCATGAACAAGGCAATGGGAGACAAGGAGACCGTCAACGATTTCATCGCAAGTCAGAAGCAGATCGCATCCGGCTATAATACGTTTGCGGGCGAATGCGTAAATGAACAGCTCAGGAGCGATTTTTTGTGCATACTTGACGATGAGCACAAAATTCAGGCGGATCTTTTCAATCAGGCAAACAGCCGGGGCTGGTATCAGGTCAAACAGGCGGATACCACGGAAATAAACCAGGCCAGACAAAAATACCCCGCGGGCCAGCAGTAAACAGGCAAAAAACATGAGCGGGAAGTAACCCTGCGTATTTTTGGGTCATACGCATAGGTCAAAGCAGGCGGCCGGGCAAAGCCTGCCGAATAATTTCTAATTATTCGGCAGGCTTTTTATGACTTTTTTCGCATAGATTCAGCAGTATAATCAAACTGGGTGATGCCCCATGAATCGGCCGGTCTTATACATAGACACCCTGTTTTTTTTAAACCTTATTATCAATTATCTGCTGCTTTTGGCGGCTGCAAGGCTTTCGGCGTCTGGGTTTTCGCGTGGCAGGCTTGCTTTGGGGGCTGTGATCGGCGCACTGTATGCCGTGGCGGCGGTTATACCCGCAACGGCCTTTATAGGGCACGCAGTCTTTAAGCTCGCCTTTGCCTTTGTGATCACGCTTGCCGCGTTCGGCCCGCATCCGGGCTGTGGTTTCTGGCGTGTACTGCTGCTCTTCATTGGCGTATCGTTTGCGCTGGGCGGAGGCGTATTGGCGCTTTACTGGCTGCTTGGCTCAGGCAGCGGACTGGACGGGATGGGCGGAGTGCTATATGTCCATATTAATGCGAAAACGCTTTTACTCACGTCGGCGGGCTGCTATGCGCTTTTCAGCCTTGTATTCAGGACGGTTGCGCATTTTACGGCGAAGTCAACCGTCATAAACGCCAAAATAAGCTTTCTGTCCCGTGAAACCACGTTTATGGCGCTGGTCGATACCGGCAACACGCTTGTCAATCCGCTCAACAATGCGCCGGTACTGGTGGTGGAGTATGACACCGTCAAGGGTGTTTTGCCCGATGACTTGAGAGGGATGCTGAGTAAAAGCATCCTGCACGATCCGCCGGATGCGATGGAGCTTGCGGCCATGCTTGGCTACGGCAGGCATTTCAGCCTGATTCCGTTTCACGCGGTCGGGGTTGAGTGCGGAATGCTTTTGGGTCTGCGCCCGGATTATGCAGAACTCGACGGAGTGAAAAAAAGCGGCATGGTCGTCGCCATAACGCCCAATAGGCTGTCCGACGGCGCGGGCTATACGGCGCTGACCGGCGCCCGCTGATGGATCATTATGGAACATATAAAAGGAGGATAATCAGATGCGCAGGAATATAAAGGCGGTTTGGCTGCGGCTGCGCTTAAAACTTTATGTACAGGCGGTGCGCCTGTTTTCAAGGCTGGGCATATCCCTGCCCGCCGGCGTTCACTATATCAGCGGAAGCGAAACGCTGCCCGCGCCGCTTTCCACCGAGGAAGAAGCGTATTTGATCAGCCGGATGTCCGAAGGTCAGGACGGGGTTAAAAAGGTTCTCATTGAGCACAATCTGCGCCTGGTCGTCTATATTGCGCGCCGGTTTGAAAATACGGGCATCAACATTGAAGACCTTATTTCCATCGGCACGATCGGTCTTATCAAGGCCATCAACACCTATAAGCCGGATAAAAATATCAAGCTTGCCACCTATGCCTCCAGATGCATTGAAAACGAGATCCTGATGTACCTGCGCAAGAACGCAAGCCAACGCAGCGAGGTGTCGTTTGACGAGCCGCTCAACACCGACTGGGACGGCAACGAGCTGCTGCTTTCCGATATCCTCGGAACCGAGGTCGATTCCGTCATGCGCCCGCTTGAAGAGGACGTGGATAAGCAGATGCTCAGCGCGGCCATACAGCATCTGAGTCCTCGCGAACAGGAAATCATAACGATGCGGTTCGGGCTCAGAGGAAGCAATGAGCGCACACAAAAGGAGGTCGCGGACATGATGGGGATTTCGCAGTCCTACATTTCCCGGCTTGAAAAAAGAATCATTTTAAGGCTTCGCCGTGAAATATCCCGTCTGCAATAGTGCGTATCCGGCCGGACAAAAAATATGACTCAGTAAAATGATACCTGTGTTTTGCATGGTATGAAATTTACCTCCTCAGGCAATAATGATATTGCGTGCCGAAAAACCGCAGAAAGGCATTTGTCGGGGAGGATTAAAGATGCAAACCAAGGTAGAAATCTGCGGAGTGAACACAGCCAAGCTTAAGGTACTGCCAAACGCCGAAATTATGGCCTTGCTGGGGAAGACAAAACAGGGCGATAAGGACGCAAGGCAACAGCTTATTGCGGGAAACCTGCGGCTGGTTCTCAGCGTGATTCAGCGTTTCATGAACCGGGGAGAGTTGGTAGACGACCTGTTTCAGGTTGGCTGCGTGGGTCTTATCAAGGCGATTGACAATTTTGATATCTCACAGAATGTGCGCTTTTCCACTTATGCCGTGCCGATGATCATCGGAGAGGTCAGGCGTTATCTGCGCGATAACAGCTCAATCCGGGTCAGCCGGTCGATGCGGGATACCGCATATAAGGTCTTGCAGGCCAAGGAAAAGCTTACCAGTGAAAAACAGCGCGATCCGACGGTGGAGGAAATCGCAAAGTTTCTTGAAATTCCGCGGGAGGAAGTGGTTTTTGCACTGGATGCCATGATGGAGCCGGTATCCCTGTACGAGCCGGTCTATTCCGACGGTGGAGACGCGATCTGCGTCATGGACCAGGTCAAGGATAACCACAACACGGACGATACCTGGCTCAATCATATCGCCTTAAAGGAGGCGATCACACATCTGGGTCAGCGGGAACGGCATATTCTTTCGCTTCGTTTTTACGACGGGAAGACGCAAATGGAGGTCGCCTCCGAAATCGGAATTTCACAAGCTCAGGTTTCCCGGCTTGAAAAAAACGCAATCAACCAAATCAGAAAACATATTTGAGAGCGGGAAACCGCTCTCAATTTTTGTGAATAGCCGCGAATCTGCAAAAATAGGATATACTGTATGCTTGCAGCTTTTGCCGGAAGCGGAGGGGGAAAACTATGCAGTGCAGAATTGCCGATTTGCGTTTAAAAGAGGTCATTAATGTCAAAGACGGAACGCGCTATGGGTTTGTAAACGACGTTCTCGTCGATACAATCACCGGAAGGCTTGTGGCAATCGTTGTCCCGGGACCTTGCAGAATTTGGGGGATTTTTGGAAAAGACGACGATTTTGTCATATCGTGGGAATCAATTAAACGCATTGGCGAGGATATTATTCTCGTTGAGCATGAATGCGAGCGTCCGTTTCCGCATCAGGGAAGAAATCGGTGGTAAAGGCACACAATATCAGCAGACGCGCGTAAAAAGTCCTGGCAGAAAGCGATGAACCGGCTCTATCGCACCGTGTGGAGCGGCGGATATTGCCGTACACGCCGCGCAAAGCTGAATTTCAGATAATATCAGGATAATTTACATAGGATTGTTAAAAAATTATTGCATTAGAGCGGCACATATGGTACTATATTTAGGCATTACACACACGAAGCGGATTGTCTGTATGGTGCCCGAAAGGGAATACGGGCGGAATGAAGCACGTGGAGGAGCATGCCGGCAGTGAATTTTCAGACTGACGGTATTGAAAACCAAAGGAGGAAGTTTAATCAATGGCAGTCGTATCAATGAAGCAGCTTCTGGAAGCGGGCGTCCATTTTGGACATCAGACCAGAAGGTGGAACCCCAAAATGGCTCCGTATATTTTTACCGAGCGCAACGGCATCTACATCATTGACCTTCAGAAGACGGTCAAAAAGCTTGAAGAAGCATATTATTTTGTGCGTGACATCTCGGCGGAGGGCGAATCCATCCTTTTTGTCGGAACAAAAAAGCAGGCGCAGGGCGCCATCCGCGAAGAGGCCGAGCGTGTCGGCATGTATTTTGTGAATGCGCGCTGGCTGGGCGGCATGCTCACCAACTTTAAAACCATGCGCCGCAGGATCGACAGACTCAATCAGCTCAAGAAAATGGAAGAAGACGGTACGTTTGACATGCTTCCGAAAAAGGAAGTTATCAAGCTTACGGGCGAAATTGCCAAGCTTGAAAAATATCTGGGCGGCGTTAAGGAAATGCGCAAGCTTCCCAGCGCGCTGTTTATCGTTGACCCCCGCAAGGAGCGCAATGCCATCGCAGAAGCGCGCAAGCTTAAAATCCCGATCGTTGCGATCGTTGACACGAACTGCGACCCGGAGGAGATCGATTACGTTATCCCCGGAAATGACGACGCGATCCGCGCCATCAAGCTGATATCCTCCATCATGGCCAATGCGGTCATGGAGGGCAGGCAGGGCGATGAGCCGATTCAGGAGGCTTCAGCGCCTGTCGCGCCGATTGCCGCGCCTGTCGCACCCGTGGCTGTCGCGCCTGTCGCAGCAGCGCCTGTCGCGCCGGTCGCAGCGCCTGTTGCAGCGGTTGCCGCAGCACCGGTTGCCGTTGAAGCCGAAAAGGTTTCCGAGTAGGCAAAAAACTTAAATTATTTGACTTCGCAGAGCGGTTATTCGGCATTTCTGCGGAGGAGTGGCCTCGTGCCTAAATATTTTCTGGAGGTATGAACATGGCATTTACAGCCAAAGATGTGCAGAATCTGCGCGAAATGACGGGCGTGGGTATGATGGACTGCAAGAAGGCGCTTACCGAGACGGATGGCGATATGGACAAGGCGGTTGAAATTCTTCGTGAAAAAGGTTTGGCTGCTGCGGCCAAAAAAGCCGGCAGGATTGCCGCAGAGGGCATGGTGAGCGCCTGCGTCAACGACCAGACCGGCGTTGGAGCCATCGTTGAAGTCAACAGCGAGACAGATTTCGTGGCAAAGAATCAGGATTTCCAGAAATTTGTGCAGGATATAGCGGACGTTGTCGCCGAGAAGAACCCGAAGGACATTGAAGCGCTGGGTACGCTGGGCTATCCCGGCTCTGACGTGACCGTTTCCGATATGCTGCGTGAAAAAGTGCTGGTGATCGGCGAGAATATTCAAATCAGGCGCTTTGAGCGTTTTAGCGAAGGCACAAACGTTTCTTATGTTCACATGGGCGGCAAAATCGGCGTGCTCGTAAACATGAAGGTTTCCGACAATCTGTCTGGAAACCCGGCTGTTAAAGAGCTTGGCCGCGATGTTGCCATGCAGATAGCCGCCATGCGTCCGCTGTGGCTCAGTTCAGCGGAGGTTGACGCCGAGGTCATCGAAAAGGAGAAGGAAATTCTTCTTGCGCAGACTCTCAACGAAGGCAAGCCGCAGAACGTTGCCGAGAAAATCGTGGCCGGACGCATCAATAAATACTACGAGGAAGTTTGCCTGCTCAACCAGCCGTATGTCAAGGAAAATAAGCTTTCCGTTTCAAAGCATGTTGAGCAGACGGCGAAGGAACTCGGCGGAGAAATCCAGATCGTCAAATTTGTCCGTTTTGAAAAGGGCGAAGGCTTAGCCAAGCGTGAAGATAATTTTGCGGATGAAGTCGCAAGTCTGGCTAAGTAAGAACAAAAATAAACCCTGCCGCTTTATAGCGGCAGGGTTTTTGTATGCCTTTTTTCACGCGGAAGGCAGACTTTGCCTGTATCCGGCGTTTGCGTTTAGACGGTTTTGATGAAGTGCGGTGCCGCGGCCGGTTGTTCATGAATTGTTTAAATTGTTTTTCTTTCAAAACGTCTATAACTATATTAGAATATGAGTAAACAGATCGCGGTCAAAGGGCGGATAAAGCACAAAATATCAAATGTAATAGATGGAGGATGAAATCATGCAGGTACCCCGATATAAACGCGTTTTAATTAAGATCAGCGGGGAAGCGCTCGCAGGAGAAAAAAAGAGCGGACTGGATTTTGACGTAATTGACTCCGTATGTGACGTCATCAAGAAATGCCTTGAGGTCGGAACGCAGATCGGCATTGTTGTCGGCGGCGGAAATTTTTGGCGCGGTGTAAAGGACGGCGGCGGAAAGATGGACAGAACGCGCGCCGATCATATGGGGATGATGGCAACGGTGCTTAACTGCCTTGCGCTTGCCGATGCGCTTGAAAACAGGGGCGTGGATGTGCGCGTGCAGACAGCTATTGAAATGCGCGCGATCGCAGAGCCGTATGTGAGGCTTCGCGCGGTCCGTCATCTGGAAAAAGGCCGAGTGGTCATCTTTGGCTGCGGTACCGGCAACCCGTTTTTCTCAACGGACACCGCTTCGGTGCTGCGCGGCGCGGAAATTGACGCGGACGTTATCCTGCTTGCAAAAAACATCGACGGCGTGTATGACGACGACCCCAATAAAAACCCGAACGCAAAAAAGTATGACAGCTTAAGCTACGACGAGATGCTTTCCCGCCATCTGACCGTTATGGATTCCACGGCGACTTCACTGTCAATGGATAATAATATTCCGATCGTGCTGTTTGCGCTGAAAGATCCGGAGAATATTTACCGCGTCGTCATGGGCGAAAACATCGGCACAGTGGTCAGGGCATAACAAAACGCAGATAAAGCGATAGCCGGAGGGCCCCGTCCGCGAGCAGGCCGCGGCAAGGTCCGTGTTGCACTCGCCGCGGATATTGGGTATAATACAAGAGAACGATTTCCGCATTGGGAGGAGACGCAGTATGAAAGATGAGTATAAGCTACAGCAGGAGAAAATGAACAAAACGATTGAGGCGGTCGCCAGAGAGTTTACATCTATTCGCGCGGGCCGCGCGAATGCTTCCGTACTTGACAGGATACATGTTGAATACTACGGCGCGCAGACCCCCATTCAGCAGATTGCCTCCGTATCGGTACCGGAGCCTCGCTGTCTGGTGATCCAGCCCTGGGACGCCGCGGCGCTGAAAATGATCGAAAAGGCCATACAGTCCTCGGATCTGGGTATCAACCCGCAAAACGATGGTAAGGTGATCCGCCTTACATTCCCGCAGCTTACCGAGGAGCGCCGCCGCGAACTTGTAAAGCAGGTGCATAAATATTCCGAGGATGGAAAGATCGCCGCGCGCAATGTCAGACGCGAGGCGCTTGAGCAGTTCAAAGAGCTGCGCAAGAAATCCGAAATCACGGAGGATGATCTGAAGGATATCGAAAAGGATCTTCAGGATCTGACGGATAAGACCTGCAAGGAAATTGACGCGATGGTCGCACGTAAGGAAAAGGAACTGCTTGAGCTGTAAGAACGTACATCGGCTTGCCGCAAATTGCCGGCGCAGGCTATAAACGAAAAGGACAAAGAAAAATCCTATGGCCTTTTTACATCAATTTTTTCAAAAAAAACATTTAAAAAAATCCGTTGATATGACAAAGCTGCCCCGGCATATTGCCATCGTAATGGATGGAAACGGCCGCTGGGCAAAGCGTTACGGCATGCCCCGCCAGGCCGGGCATGCCGCCGGGAGCGAGACGTTCCGCCGCACTGCGATCGCCTGTAAGGAATTAGGCATTGAATACCTTACGGTCTATGCTTTTTCCACGGAAAACTGGAAACGTCCGCAGCAGGAAGTGTCCGCAATTATGGATCTGCTGCGCCAGTATCTTGCGGAAGCGATTGAAAAAATGTCGTCAGACCGTGTCCGGCTTGCCTTTTTTGGCGATTTAAGCGGGCTTTCCGATGATATTGTGGAGTTGATCGTTCGCGCGGAAGAAGCGTCGAGCCATTTTGAGGGGCTGCAGGTCAATATCTGCATCAATTACGGAGGGCGCGATGAGATCCTTCACGCGGCGGCGCAGCTTGCGCGCAGCTGCATGGACGGCCGGATGACGCCGGAGGAGATAAGTGAAGAAGCGTTCTCATCCAGCCTGTATTCCGCGGGCGTACCGGATCCCGATCTGATTATACGGCCGAGCGGCGAGTACCGCGTCTCGAATTTTCTTTTGTGGCAGTCGGCCTATTCAGAATACTATTTTACAGACGTGTTATGGCCTGATTTTGACAAGCAGGAGCTTATCCATGCAATCAGGGCCTTTCAGGGGCGCTCGCGCAGATTCGGGGGGATATGATGATCGTTCGCACGATAGTTGGGATTATGCTGGTTGCGCTGCTGGTGCTGGTGCTTTTTGTGCTGCCGGTATGGGTGATGCCCGTAGCGGTCGCGGCCATTTCCGTGCTTGCAATGCATGAAATGCTTTATACGACGAAATTCATCCCGGAAAAATCTCTGATTGCCGGCACGATGGCTGTCGCGGCCATTCTTCCTTTCTGGGTGTATTGGGGTTCTGATGCGCGCATCGGCGCCGCGATTATTATGCTGTTTATTCTGGTGCTTTTTGTCAACGCGCTTCTGGATCACAAGCACATTACGTTTGAAAAGCTCGGCATGGCTTTTTTATCGGCCTTTGCCGTTCCGCTGCTTTTGTCTTCGCTGCTTCGCATCGTGCGCCTTGAGCACGGGCAGCACTTGATCCTGATCCCGTTTATCGTTGCGTTCAGCACAGATGTTTTTGCGTATTTTGTCGGAGTAAGCATGGGAAAGCGCAAGCTGGCGCCTGAAATCAGCCCGAAAAAGACGATCGAGGGAATGTATGGAGGACTTGTCGGCGCAGTTATGGCTATGGTTTTTTATGGATTTGTTCTGCGCGTCTTTTTTGCCTTCAATATTAATTTTTTTACGCTGATCCTGATGTCCGTTATCGGGTCTTTTGCGGCTTTGCTTGGCGACCTGTCCATGTCCTATATTAAAAGAGAAGCAAAAATAAAGGATTTCGGAACGATTTTACCCGGGCACGGCGGCGTGCTTGACCGGTTTGACAGTCTGCTTTTTGCAGCGCCGGTCATAGAGCTTCTGATTCTTATTTTACCGGGGATTATACAATGATGAAAGCATCTTCAAATATTGCGCTTCTTGGCTCGACAGGCTCTATCGGCAGGCAGTCGCTTGAGGTCATGGAGGCATTAAACCTTCGGCCTGCAGCGCTTACAGCCTATAAAAACATTGATTTGCTGGAGGCACAGGCTCGAAAATTTAAGCCTGTGCTTGTTTCTCTTTATGACGAACAGGCGGCAAAGGATCTGAAAATCAGGCTTTCCGACACACCGGTGCGCGTGGAGGCGGGGCCGGAGGGGCTGCTGAGCGCGGCAACGCTCAAAGAAGCTGACACCGCGCTTATTTCGGTCGTGGGCATCGCGGGGCTTGCCCCCACGCTTGCGGCCATTGAGGCGGGCAAGCGCATTGCGCTTGCCAACAAGGAAACGCTTGTCTGCGCGGGTGAACTGGTGATGCGCAGCGCGGCGCAGCGTGGCGTGCGTATCCTTCCCGTCGACTCGGAGCATTCGGCCATTTTTCAGTGTCTGGAGGCCTGTCATGACAGGACGCAGCTCAAGCGTCTGATTCTGACGGCGTCCGGCGGCCCGTTTTTCGGAAAAACAACGCAGCAGCTTCAGAATGTTTCGGTGCAGGATGCGCTCAGGCATCCAAACTGGAGCATGGGCAGCAAAATAACCATTGATTCGGCGACGCTGATGAATAAAGGTCTTGAGCTGATCGAAGCGATGTGGCTTTTTGACATATCGCCTGAGGATATCACCATTGTGGTGCATCGCGAGAGCATCATACACTCAATGGTGGAGTTCTGCGACAACGCCGTGCTTGCGCAGATGGGCACTCCCGACATGCGTCTTCCGATCCAATACGCACTCACATGGCCGGACAGGCGTCCCTGCGCCGTCGGTGCGCTGGATTTTTCGACGCTTGAGAAATTGACCTTTCATCAGCCGGACAGGGTGACATTTACCTGTCTTGAAAGCGCCATGAGTGCTGCAAAGGCGGGCGGCGTCCACTGTGCCGTGCTCAACGGGGCAAACGAAGCGGCCGTGGAGCTGTTTTTAAGAGAAAAAATCAGCTTTCTGCGCATCGGCGAGCTTGTGCGGCTTGCCCTTGAAGCGGCGCCCATAGTTAAGAAGCCCGGCCTTGACGATATTTTTCAGGCGGACGCCTTTGCGCGCGAATTTGTATATTCAAAGGTAAACTGACATAAAGTTACTTTGAGGCCGACAGGCGTGCTCAGTTGTGTGCCGCGCTGTGCAGGATATAGTTATTCGGCGATTTTAGTTTGGAGATGGTTACTATTACCCTGATCACGATTTTGCTGTCCATACTCATGTTTGAGGTGCTCATTGTTGCCCATGAGTTCGGTCATTTTATCGCCGCGAGGCTCAGCGGAGTAAAGGTGAATGAATTCGCGGTCGGTATGGGGCCTGCGTTTTTTAAAAAGCAGCGCGGCGAGACGCTGTATTCCCTCAGAGTGCTGCCCATCGGCGGCTATTGCGCGATGGAAGGCGAGGAGGATGGCTCGGACGATCCGCGCGCGTTTAACCGCATCAGCGGCTGGCGGCGCTTTTGCATTCTTGTGGCAGGCTCGGCGATGAATTTTATCGTGGGGTTTGTGATTTTGCTCATTCTTGTTTCACAGCTAGGCACGATCCCCACAAATGAGCTGAAAGCCTATAACAAAAATTATGAAAACGCGGAAAGCACCGGGCTTCTGCCCGGCGATAAAATACTAAAAATTAACGGTAACAATATCTATGTTTACAGCGATATCACCCTGTTTCTCGACAGAGAGACCGGAAAGCCTTATGAGATTACCGTTGATCGCGGCGGAGAGAGGCTTGTTCTTAACAATGTTGCGCTTGCGCGGAAGCCTTACGAATATGAAGGCAAGACGTATATGCTTTACGGGCTTGAATTTGCGCGTGAGAACGCAACCGTATTGAGCGTGCCAAAGAACGCATGGCTTAACAGCGCGGATTATGTGCGCCTGGTGCGCATCAGTCTGATTGATTTGATTACAGGGCGTGCCGGCACCGACCAGCTGATGGGCGCGGTGGGTATCGTCGATTATATGAACACCGTGTCCCAGCAGACGCAGGATTTCCTGGAGCGCATGTCGTTTTTTCTCAACTTCGCGGCCCTGGTCGCCATCAACCTTGCGGTGATGAACCTTCTGCCGCTTCCCGCGCTCGACGGCGGGCGGATTTTCTTCCTGCTTATTGAAATGGTGCGGCGCAAGCCCATTGATCAAAAATATGAGTCCTTGGTGCACGCGATCGGATTTGTCGCGCTCATGGCGCTGATGATCTATGTCTCGTATAATGATATCGCGCGCATTGTCGGACGTATTGCCGGAGGGTAAACATGAAAAGAAAGCTCACAAAACAAATCCATGCGGGCACCGTCGCCATAGGCGGCGGTGCCGCTGTTTCAGTCCAGTCCATGACGACGACGGACACGCGCGACGCGAAGGCGACCCTTGCGCAGATTGCAAGACTTGAGCAGGCCGGGTGTGACATTGTGCGCGTGGCCGTGCCTGATCTTCGTGCGGCAAAGGCCATTTATGAAATCAAACAGGGCACAAAGCTGCCGGTGGTCGCGGATATTCACTTTGATTACCGGCTTGCCCTTGAGGCGGTCAGCGCGGGCGCGGATAAGATACGCATCAATCCCGGAAACATCGGCAGCGCCGAGCGTGTAAAGGCGGTTGCTGATACATGCCGCCTTAAGTCGGTTCCTATCCGCATCGGCATAAACGGGGGGTCCCTCCACAAGGGGCTGCTGGAAAAATACGGCGGCGTTACCCCGCAGGCGCTTGTTGAAAGCGCGAAGGAACATATAGAGCTGCTCAACCGGTTTGATTTTGATGATATCTGCGTATCCATCAAGGCGTCGAGCGTGCCGATCACTGTGGAGGCCTGCCGCCTGATGTCGGAGCTTACCGACTATCCGCTGCATCTGGGTGTGACCGAGGCGGGCACGCCGCGCATGGGCCTTATCAAATCGGCGGCCGGTATCGGCGGGCTGTTGAGTCTCGGAATTGGCGACACGATCCGCGTTTCTCTGACGGCCGACCCGGTGGAGGAGGTCATTGCGGGCATCGCACTGCTCAAAGCCGTGGGGGCTGAGAAAGGACGGCGTGGAAATTATTTCATGCCCGACGTGCGGTCGCTGCCGGGTGGATATGTTTTCTCTTTGCAAAGAGGTGGAAGACAGACTTTCCGGGCATCTGGGCAGCCTGACGGTCGCCGTCATGGGCTGCGCCGTAAACGGACCGGGCGAGGCGTCGCGCGCGGATGTGGGTATTGCCTGCGGCGACGGGGACGGACTTATCTTCCGTAAAGGCTGTATTATAAAAAAATATCCGATGGACAAGCTCGTTGACGCGCTTATGGATCAGATAAACGAAATAGAACATGACGAAAGGTCGTAAATTATGAAACTCGTCCCGTTTTATGAAGTTTTTAAAGGAATCTCCCTCGGCAGCGGCGAACAGGCAATTCTTGACGGCGCGCAGGTTGGACGGATCACGGTCAGCCGCGCGCAGCGAAGCATGTCGTTTGTTTTAAGTCTTCCCGCTCCGCAGGATACTGAGCTGCTCGGGACGGTTCAAACCGCGCTGTGTCAGCTGCTTGGGCTGGAACAGATTGAAATTTTGCCGTGTTTTCCGAAGGAGAGCTTTGGAAAAGAGCGGCTTTTTATGGCTTATTCAAAGAATTAAAAGCCGGTTTCCCTCAGCAAACGGCTTTTTGGACAACGCGGACTGGGAACTGTCGGAAAACAGGCTCACGATCCGCCTTTACACGGGCGGCGCGTCTTACCTAAACGGCTGCGCACAGTACATAAAAGACCTCGCACAGGAAGAATTTGAACTTAACCTTGTCGTGGATATTACTGAAAGCAGTACGGCTCCCGACGCGGGAGAAGAAAACGAGAAGCTGCGCAGGCAGGCAATCGAGCAGGCCTCCGTGGCCGCAGCGGCCGGGGACAAGCCCAAAAAGAAAAAAGTGGAAAACAAGGGTGATCTAATACTCGGCCGCGTGGTTGCGGGAAAGCGCGTCAACATGTCCGAACTGACGCTGGAATCCGGAAAGGTATCCGTTACCGGCGAGGTGTTTGCCGTCAACCACAAGGAAATCAAGGGCCGCGGCGCGTGGGTGCTCAGCTTTGACATGACCGATTACACGGGGTCCGTGCGCGTCAATCAGTTCATGCGCGCGTCGACGGGCGGCGACCGGCAGGGGCGGGGGCGCTCCTTCGGCAAGGATGAGATCATAGCCCTGCTCGATGCAATCAAGCCGGGTATGTACCTGACCGTACAGGGGCGCATCGTATCCAACCGCTTTGACGAGGACATTGTGCTTGAGCCGGATAATATTTTTAAGGAAAAGAAAGAAGAGCGCATGGATAGTTCGCCCGACAAGCGCGTGGAGCTGCACCTGCACACGCGCATGTCGGCAATGGACGGGCTGACGGATACGAAGCTGGCCGTTGCGCGCGCCCGCGAAGTGGGGACACCGCGCCATCGCGATTACCGATCATGGTGTGGCGCAGTCCTTTCCGGAGGCGATGGATGCGCAAAAAGGCAAGGATATCAAGATACTCTATGGCTGCGAGGGCGTATTTTGTCAACGACATGGATATTCCGCCCTGCGTGCGCGGGGAGCTTGATACAGCTTTTGACGGGGAGATTGTGGCGTTTGATATTGAAACGACCGGACTCAACTCCGGCTCGGACAGGATTATTGAAATCGCCGCGGTTGTTTTAAAAAACGGGGAGCTTGGCGAGCACTTTCATTCGTATGTAAACCCGCATTGTCCGGTACCCTGCGAAAATCACGCAGCTGACAGGCATCACAAACGCGGATGTTCTTACCGCGCCGGACATTTCATCGGTTTTGCCCGAGTTTCTCGCGTTTGTCGGCGACCGCCCGTTATCCGCGCACAACGCGTCCTTTGACATAGGTTTCATCATGGAGGCGTGCAGCCGGCAGAAGATAAGCGCTGCGTTTACAAGCATTGACACGCTTGAGCTTGCCCGGGCGCTGCTGCCCGACCTGGATAATCACAAGCTCAATACCGTGGCCAAGGCGCTCAAGCTGCCGGGATTTTACCCATCACCGCGCGACGGACGATGCGGATACGGTCGCTTATATGCTCATCGAGTTTTTCGCGATGCTCAGGAGCGAATCGGTTTTCTCTCTCCAACAGGTAAACAATGCAATATTCACGCGAACGGCGGAGCAGTCAAAGCGCCAGAAGCATGTAAATCATATTTTGCTGCTTGTTCAGAACAGGACAGGCCTGAAGAATCTGTATAGGCTCATATCGGATGCACACCTTAAGCATTTTAAGCGTTATCCCATTGTACCGAGAAGCGCGCTTGACAGGCTGCGCGAGGGAATTATTGTCGGCTCGGCCTGCGAAAAGGGCGAGCTGTTTTCCGCGATCGTGCGTAACCGGCCGTCGGCGGAGCTTAAAAAAATTGCGGCTTACTATGATTTTCTGGAAATACAGCCCATTGGAAATAATCAGTTCATGCTCG
The DNA here is from genome assembly GCA_963678505.2 of Oscillospiraceae bacterium. Classification (GTDB taxonomy): domain Bacteria; phylum Bacillota; class Clostridia; order Oscillospirales; family JAVBQB01. The sequence goes on from CAXXFP010000005.1 coordinate 93,003, forward strand.
CAAACGGTCAGGCAAGAGACGAGGAGGAACTCAGGGGGTTTAACCGCACGGTCGTGCGGCTCGGAAAGGACTTAAATAAGCTTGTCGCCGCCACGGGCGACGTGCACTTTCTTGATTCTAAGGATTCCATATACAGGGCGATCATAATGAACAGCAAGGGCTTTGCCGACGCCGACATGCAGGCGCCGCTCTATTTTAAAACGACCGACGAGATGCTGGAAGAGTTTTCTTATCTCGGGGAGGAGACCGCGCGTGAGGTCGTCATAGAAAATACCAACCGCATTGCGGACCTGTGTGAGAATATCAAACCGGTTCCCAGCGGCGTGTTTTCGCCTAAAATAAAAAATTCCGCGCAGGAGCTTGAGGCGCTTACGCGCGACAAAGCGCGTGAGCTGTATGGAGATCCGCTGCCCGCGCCGGTGGCTGAGCGCATGGAAACCGAGCTTCACGCCATAAAAAAGCACAAGTTTTGACGTGATCTATATGATTGCCCAGAAGTTGGTTACGCAGTCGCTTTCGGAGGGCTATCTGGTTGGCTCGCGTGGTTCGGTCGGTTCGTCCGTTGTGGCCTTTTTCTCAGGCATTACAGAGGTCAACGCTTTGGCGCCGCATTATCTGTGCCCGAAGTGCAAATACAGCGAATTTCCCGAAAACCCGCAGGGGGCGTGCGGCGTGGATATGCCGGATAAAGACTGCCCGATCTGCGGCACAAAGCTCACCAAAGACGGCTTTGATATTCCGTTTGCCACATTTTTAGGCTTTGACGGGGATAAAAAGCCTGATATCGACCTGAATTTTTCCGGCGATTACCGTCCGCGCGCGCAAAAGCAGACCATTGAGCTGTTTGGCGACGGAAAGGTGTTTCGCGCCGGCACCATCGGCAGGGTGGCCGAAAAAACGGCATACGGGTATGTGAAAAAATATCTTGAGGCAAAGCAGATGTCCGTTTCACGCGCGGAGGAAAACCGCCTGGCGCAGGGCTGCGTGGGCGTTAAGCGCACCACCGGTCAGCATCCGGGCGGGCTGATCATCGTACCCGAGGAAAATGAGATTTATGAATTTTGCCCCATTCAGCATCCGGCCGACGATACAAGCGGAGATGTGATCACCACGCATTTTGATTATCATTCCATTGAGGAAAACCTGTTAAAGCTCGACCTGCTGGGGCATGATAATCCCACCATCATCCGCATGCTTGCCGATCTGACGGGGATTGACCCGCAGACGGTCCCGCTTGACGACAAGGATACCATGAGCCTTTTTACCACGTCTGCTAGCCTTGGCTTTACGGACGATCCCGTTCTGGGCGTCACGGGCGCGTGCGCCGTTCCCGAGTTTGGAACCCGGAACTCCCGGGACATGCTCATCGACACAAAGCCGACGACGCTTGACGAGTTGATCCGCATTTCGGGATTGTCACACGGAACGGACGTCTGGCAGGGCAACGCAAAAGACCTCATTGCCGCCGGTACGGCCACCCTTAAGGAGGTCGTCTGCGCGCGCGACGATATCATGCTCTATCTGATCTCAAAAGGAATCGAGCAGAAGCTGGCCTTTGTCATCATGGAAAGCGTTCGAAAGGGAAAGGGCCTCAAGCCCGAATGGGAGCAGGAAATGACGAAGGCCCAGGTGCCCCGGTGGTACATAGATTCCTGCAACAAGATCAAATATATGTTCCCGAAGGCGCACGCCGTTGCATATGTCATCATGGCCTACCGCATCGCCTATTTTAAGGTGCATCATCCAAAGGCTTTTTACAGCGCGTATTTTTCCATACGCGCCGGCGCTTTCGACGCCTTTACCATGACAAAGGGCATCGATTCCGCACGCCTGAAAATGAACGAGCTTTCCCGGAAGCAGGATATAAGCGAGGTCGAAAAGGATGCGCTGATCGTGCTTGAGGTCTGCTATGAGTTTTATAAGCGCGGTTTTGCCTTTGACCCGATTGATTTATACCAGTCCGACCCCGTGCACTTTACAATCACCGAAAACGGCCTGCGCCCGCCGTTTACATCGCTTGCGGGGCTGGGTGAAATTGCCGCGCGCGACATCGCCGAGCAGCGCGGGAAACGGCCGTTTCTTTCCGTGGAGGAGCTGATTCTTCGCTGTCCGAAGGTGTCCAAGGCGCATATCGAGCAGCTTGAGCTTGCTCAGGCGCTTGAAGGGATGCCCAAAACAAGCCAGCTGACGCTTTTTTAGACCGATCCGGATAGTAAAAGTTACCGGTCAGCCGGGCAATCCAAAACAGAAACTATACATTTTGACGATTGTATTCGATGATTTTGTGTGATATCATATTAGCGTGATAAAGTGATTACGCGGTAAAGATATGTAGGGATGTGTTTTTGGATGAGTCAATTTACCGTCGGAACACCGGAGGGCAGCCGCGACAGGCTGTATTCCGAGTGCCGCGACAGGCGCGCTCTGGAAAATTCACTGCTTGAGCTGTTTGACAAACGGGGGTACAGCGAGGTGATCACCCCGACTGTGGAGTACTACGATATGTTTGTCAAGCATGCAAATTCGCTTCCGCAGGAATCCATGCTTAAAATGGTCGACCGCAGCGGCCGGATTCTGGTGCTGCGTCCGGATATGACTACGCCCATTGCGAGAGTCGCTGCGACGAAGCTTAAAAACGAGCTCCTGCCGCAGCGGTTTTGCTATTTGCAGTCTGTATACCGGTCGGACACCATGAACGCCGGTAAGAACAGCGAAATCGCGCAGGCGGGTATCGAAATCATCGGCGCGGGCGGCATGAAAGCGGATATCGAGGTCATTTCCATGGCTGCCGACGCACTGAAAACCTGCGGACTCAATGAGTTTTATCTGGGACTTGGACACGCGGGCGTTTTTAAGGCGCTGGTGGATGCACTGGATACGGATGCGGACACCGTCGAGGAGATCCACCGACTGATAGAAATCGGCAACTATGGCGGCGCTGGATGATTTGCTCGAGCCTTACCGGGAAAATCCGGCCTGCCAGGCACTGAAAAAACTTCCCAGTCTTTTTGGCGGGGAGGAAGTCTTTGATGAGGCGCAGCCGTATATTGCGGGCGTGCGCGGCGCTGCCGACGCGCTTAAATACCTCAGAACTGTTTTCAGTGCGCTCAAGGCCGCCGGATATCATCAGATCGGGATCGATTTGAGCATTGTAAACAAGCTTGATTACTATACCGGCATCATATTCCACGGGTATGTGGAGGGCGCGGGCAACGCGGTGCTGTCCGGCGGCCGGTATGATTCCCTGATAAAGACCTTTGGGTGTGACATGCCGGCAAACGGTTTTGCCGTCGATATCGACGCCATTGCGGCCAGTCTGCCCACAAGCCACCGCAGCACCCGGACAAAGCTGGTTCATTTTGATCCCGCGCACATATGCGCGGCGTATGCATATATCGATTCGCAGACAGCGGGCAGCTGTGAACTTTCACCCGGAGAGACCATAGAGGAATCGATGGCGCTGGCAAAAAGCAAGTCGATCGAATCTTTGGTCGTGATTGAAGATGTGGTCTATACGGTGGAGGTGCCGCATGAGCAATAACCGATTAAAACTCGCCCTGACAAAAGGGCGGCTGGAAAAAAAGGCGGTTTCCCTGTTTGAAAAGGCGGGGTTTGACTGCAGCCCCTTTGCGGATATGGGGCGTAAGCTGGTGCTGCCGCTGCCCGGATATCCGCTGGACATCGTACTTGCAAAGGCGCCGGACGTAATCACCTATGTTGAACACGGCGTGTGCGATTTTGGCATTGTGGGCAAGGATACCATCATCGAACGCGGGAAGAGCGTCTATGAGCTGTTGGATCTTGGCTTTGGGCGCTGCCGGTTTGCTCTGGCTGTGCGGGAGAACGAGGATTTTTACGGCACATACCGGAACAGGCGCATCGCCACAAAGTATCCCGAGGCGGCGCGCGCGTTCTTTTTAAAAAAGGGCATGGACGTCAACATCATCCAGATCGAGGGCTCGGTTGAGCTGGCTCCGATCCTCGGCCTGTCGGACGCGATTTTTGATATTGTGGAAACCGGCAGCACGCTCAAGGAAAACGGGCTGGTTCCCATTGAGTTTGTACACAACATCAGCGCGCGGCTTATTGTCAACGTCGCGAGCATGAAAATACACAAGCCTGAGGTATTTGATCTGGCAGACAGACTCAAACGCGCACTGGAGGAAAACATATGATCGAGATGATTTATGCCGACGGCAAAGCGGAATACGAGGCGCTTAAAAAGCTGCGCGACCGCGCGGCACAGGCGGGAGCCGAAATCGCAGCCGGTGCGCTGACCATTATGGAGGCCGTGCGCACGCGGGGGTATGAAGCCGTCTGCGAATACTCCGTGAAGTTTGACGGCGCGCAGCCATATGAAATAAGCAGGCAGCAAATGAAGGATGCCTTTGACCGGTGTGACCCGGAGCTGCTCGCGGCGATGCGCGTTTCAGCCGAGAATATCCGCGACTATCAGTCAAGGCTTATGAAGACGTCGTCGCAGTGGGAGACTTCCGGCGGCACGCTCGGGCAGGTCGTGCGCGCGCTTAGCTGCGTCGGGCTGTATGTGCCGGGCGGAACGGCTGCGTATCCCTCCACCGTGCTTATGAACGCGATTCCGGCCAAGGTTGCGGGCGTTGAAGAGCTGATCATGGTCACTCCGCCCACGAAAAACCTCAATACCGCGGTACTGGCCGCCGCGTGGCTTGCCGGCGTTGACCGCGTCATTGCGGTTGGGGGCGTGCAGGCGGTCGCAGCGCTTACCTACGGCGCGGGCTATATTCCCAAGGTGGATAAGCTCGTGGGGCCGGGAAACGCCTATGTGGCGGCCGCGAAGCGGCTTGCTTTCGGCATGGTCGATATCGACATGGTGGCCGGACCCTCGGAAATACTCGTTATCGCCGACTCCTCCGCGCCCGCGCGCTATGTGGCCGCCGATCTGTTAAGTCAGGCGGAGCACGACACGCTGTCAAGCTCCGTACTGGTCACCACCAGCGCACAGCTTGCAGATGAAGTGCGCAAGGAGCTTGAAAAGCAGACCGAAAGGCTGGAGCGCGCGCAGATCATCCGCAGGTCGCTTGCCGATTACGGCGCGATCATCCTGTGCGATTCTCTGGAGAAAGCCGCAGAGATCGCCAACATCGTTTCTCCCGAGCATCTGGAGATTATGACGGAAAACCCGCGGCAGGTTCTGCCGCTTATCAAAAACGCGGGCGCTGTTTTTCTGGGGCAGTATTCACCGGAGCCGCTCGGCGATTATATGGCGGGGCCGTCGCACGTTCTGCCTACGTCTGGTACCGCGCGCTTTTTCTCTCCGCTGTCCTCGGAAAGCTTTTTAAAGCGGATGAGCACGGTGGAATATACGCGCGAGGGGCTTGAAGCGCTGCACGCGGGCATTGACTGCATGGCGCGCAGCGAGGGACTTACCGCGCACGCAAACTCGGTCAATGTGAGGTTTCGGGATGAGCTATAAACTACCGGAGAAACTAAAATCGATTGCGCCCTATGATCCGGCCGAAGGTGCCAGCCGCATACGGCTGGATGCAAATGAAAGCTTTATCAGCCTGTCAGATGCGATGCGCGAGCGCATTGCATCGGCTGTAAAGGGAATTGACTTTAACCGTTATCCGGATCCTTGGGCGCGCGGGGTCTGCGGTCTTGCCGGTGCGCTGTTTGATTATCCCGCAGAAAACATCGTGGCCGGAAATGGGTCGGATGAGCTGATATCCGTCATCATCAGCGCGTTTGCAAGCAACGGGGACACCGTGCTCATCAGTGAGCCGGATTTTTCGATGTACCGTTTCTACTCGAACATTTGCGAGCTTGTCTGCGTGCCGCTGGAAAAAGAGAAGCTGCACACGGATATCGACGCCATGATTCATGCGGCAAAAGTAAACAAGGCCGCGATCGTCATTTTTTCCAATCCCTGCAATCCCTGCGGCACGGGCGTTTCAAAAGAAGAGGTGCTTCGTTTGATAAAAAGCGTTGACAGCCTTGTTATCGTGGACGAAGCGTATATGGATTTCTGGGATCAGAGCATCATTGACGAGCTGCCTGGGCTGAATAACGCGATTGTTTTAAAAACCTGCTCGAAAGCCTTCGGGCTTGCGGGCATCCGGCTGGGCTTCGCGCTGGGCGCGCGCGCGCTGACAGACGGGATACGCAAGGTCAAATCTCCGTTTAACGTAAACGCCGTTACGCAGGCGATCGGGGAAGCGGTGCTGTCCGAAAGGCAGTTTCTGCTTCAGGCGCGCGCGGAGATCCTTCACTCGAAGCAGGCCCTTGACGGCTTACTCAATAACTTGGCGCTCAAATATCCCCGGCAAATTGAATTCTTGCCCACAGTCACAAATTTCGCGCTGCTTAAATGCAAAAATGTGGATTTTTTATACGGGGAGCTGCTGAAAAAGAGCATATGCGTGCGTAAAACGATGGGCTGTTTCCTGCGTATCACCGCCGGAACGGATGCCGAAAACCGGGAGCTTGTACAGGAGCTTGAGAAGCTCCTCCAAGAGGAGGAAAACATATGAACCGAACTGTAAGCGTGAAAAGACAGACGAAAGAAACGGATATTGAGCTTATGCTTTGCCTGGACGGGGGAGCGTGCGACGTTCAGACCGGCATTGGTTTCTTCGATCATATGCTGGGAGCTTTCGCCCTGCACGGCGGGTTTGGGCTTGCGCTCAAAGCCGAGGGTGACCTGCATGTTGACGCGCATCACACGGTTGAGGACGTGGGCATTGTGCTGGGTACTGCGTTTAAACAGGCGCTGGGGGATAAAAAGGGGATTGCGCGCTTCGGAAACGCGTATGTGCCTATGGACGAGGCGCTCGCGTTTGCCGCGGCTGATATCAGCGGCCGGGCATATTTAGTGCTCGACGGCGAGATTCCCGCTGAAATGCTGGGAACGTATCCCACGGTGCTCAACGAGGAGTTTTTCCGTGCGTTTGCCTACAACGCGGGCATTACTCTGCATCTGCGCGCACTGTATGGGAAGAATGCGCATCATATGACCGAGGCACTGTTTAAGGCCGCTGCGCGCGCGCTGCGCGAAGCGGTCAGAATGGACGGAGACAGTATCAGTTCGACAAAGGGAGTGCTGTAAAGATGAGTGGCTTTACAGCGGTAGTGGATTATGGCGTAGGCAATCTGATGAGCGTGCGCAACGCGCTGCGCTTTTTGGGCATTGAAAGCAGGATCACCAGCGACGAAAAAGAGATCGGGCGCGCGTCGGCCGTCATCCTGCCCGGCGTCGGCGCGTTTTATGACGCGATGGGGGAGCTTAAATCACGGAAGCTTGACACGGTCGTCCGGGAACAGGCCGAAAAAAAACCGCTGCTTGGCATCTGTCTTGGCATGCAGGTGCTCTTTGAGCAAAGCAGCGAGGTGCGCGTAAGCGACGGCCTTGGGCTGATCAAAGGAAAAATTGATTTGATCAGGACCGGGCGAAAACTGCCGCATATCGGATGGAACAGTCTGGACATTCTTAATCCCTGCGCATTGACGGCGGGGCTTTCCGGCGGGGAATATGTGTATTTCGTGCACAGCTACTGCGCGTATGCTCAGGATGAAAAAGACCTGTGCGCGACGGTCGATTATGAAGCGCAGATCAGTGCCATTGTGGCGCACGGGAATATATTCGGCTGCCAGTTTCATCCCGAGAAAAGCGGGGAAACAGGGCTTATGATACTGAAGAACTTTGGGGATTTGACCAAATGATTATTTTGCCTGCCATTGATTTAAAAGACGGACAGTGCGTGCGCCTGCTGCGCGGCGAGTTTTCGACCGTTCATACGGTCGCCGACGATCCGGTCGCCGTCGCAAAAACCTTTGCCCACGCGGGCGCTGTGATGCTCCACATGGTCGACCTGGACGGCGCACGCGGCGGCGTAGGGAAGAACCGCGCAATCGTCAAAGAGGTCGCGCAGGCCACGCAAGGCCGTCTTGCGGTGGAGCTAGGCGGAGGGATCCGTTCGCTTACGGATATTGAAGCGGCGCTGGCATTGGGCGTTGGGCGCGTGGTGCTTGGCTCGGCGGCGGTATCAGACCCCGGTCTGGTCAGTCAGGCCGTCAGGCTTTACGGCGCGCGTGTCGCCGTGGGGATAGATGCGCTGGATGGCCGCGTGCGCACGGCGGGGTGGACGGAGGACTCTGGCCTCGACTGCATCGAGTTTGCCAAACGCATGGAAGCGGCGGGGGTGCGGACCCTCATTTTTACCGATATTGAGACGGACGGCGCCCTGAAAGGCCCGGGCATGCAGCGGCTGACCGCGCTGCGCGGCGCGGTGTCCTGCCGGATCGTCGCAAGCGGCGGCGTCACCAATATAGAGGATATACGCCTATTAAAGCAGGCTGGTATGGAAGCGGCCATTATCGGGAAAGCCCTGTACGCAGGAACCATCGAGCTTGCCGAGGCAATCAGGGAGGCGGGAGAGCAGTGCTTGCAAAACGAATAATTCCATGTCTGGACGTCAATATGGGCAGGGTCGTCAAGGGAATCAACTTCGTAAACCTGCGCGACGCGGGAGACCCGGTAGAGCTTGCGCGGTTTTACAGCGAACAGGGCGCGGATGAGATCGTGTTTTTGGATATTACCGCCACGCATGAAGCACGCAGAACCGTTGTAGACGTCATCGAGCGCACCGCGCAGCAGGTTTTCGTACCGCTGACGGTGGGCGGCGGAATCCGCACCGTTGAGGATTTTAAAGAGATACTGCGCGCGGGCGCGGATAAAATCTCCGTTAATTCCGCGGCCATACGGGATAAAACGCTCATCGCGCGCGCGGCGGAGCGATACGGCAGCCAGTGCGTGGTGCTGGCCATCGACGCGCGCAAAAGGCCGGACGGCGGATATGAGGTTTTTGCAAACGGCGGGCGTATTGCAACGGGATTAGATTTGGTCGAATGGGCGGCCGAGGGCGAAAAACTCGGCGCGGGGGAAATCCTGCTGACTTCCATGGACGCCGACGGCACCAAGGCGGGCTTTGATATCGACATGCTCAACGCCGTGACCTCAAGCGTGCGCATTCCGGTCATTGCCTCGGGTGGCTGCGGGAGCCTTGCGCATTTTGCGCAGGTTTTCGAGCGCACGGGGGCCGACGCGGCGCTTGCCGCCTCGCTGTTTCATTTTGGCGAGCTGACCGTACCGCAGGTCAAAAGCTACCTGCGTGAAACCGGAATTCCGGTCAGATGATTTGGAGGAAATATGGAGCTTGACAGCCTTTTTAAAAAAAGCAGCCTGATTCCGGTCGTCATACAGGACGCGGAAACGCTGCAGGTGCTGATGGTCGGCTTTACCGACAGGCAGGCACTTGATAAAACGCTTGAAAGCGGCACTGCGTGGTTTTGGAGCCGCAGCCGCAGCAAGCTTTGGAACAAGGGCGAATCGTCCGGCAATTTTCTGTATGTGAAAAAAATCCTGTCCGACTGCGACGACGATACGCTGCTGTATGTATGCAGTCCAAAGGGGCCGACCTGTCACACAGGCGCGGTATCCTGCTTTTTTAATACGATATGGAGTGAGAACAATGAATAATGTCATAGACGCGCTTTATAACGTGGTGCTTGAGCGTAAAGATCATCCGCAGGAAGGCTCGTACACCTGCTATTTGTTTGACAAAGGCCTGGATAAGATCCTCAAAAAGGTGGGCGAGGAGTGCGCGGAGGTCATTATCGCGGCTAAAAATGAGGGGACACAGGAGCTCAATCAGGAAATATGCGACCTTTTGTATCATTTGATGGTGCTGATGGCGCAAAAGGGCATGGATATAAACGACCTGTTTGCGGAGCTTGAAGCGCGCAGCAGGAAAATAGGAAATCTGAAAACAATGCGCGATACGGACAAAAATTCATAAGAATGTTTACAGATCAGCCCGAAGGGTATGATCTCAGAGCATTCTTTGTCTTGTCTGTTACGGCTTTTGTGCGCAGGGGACGCCGTGCGGCAGGAAGCAACCGGAATCGGCGCGGCGCGGGGAGAAATGAAATATGAAGAAAAAGCTTTTTACCGGTTTTTCGCCGGATGCGTTTGATTTTCTTGCCATGGTGCGCATCAGCGACAGCAAAGCGTGGTATGACGCACACAAGGAGGAATACAGGCTGCTGCTGCTTGAGCCGTTTAAATGCCTTGTTTCCGCCCTTGAGGATACGGCGCATCAGCTGGACGGTCAGTTTGTTACCATACCCGCCGTGGGCAAGACGATCTCCCGCCTGCGCCGCGATACGCGCTTTACAAACGATAAGAGCCTGTATCGGGACACCATGTGGTTTACTTTCAAGCGCCGTGATACCCTTGAGGATAAACCGATGTTTTACTTTGAAATGTCGCCTGTGCATTACGGATATGGCATGGGCTTTTACGCGGCAAAGCCCGCGGGTATGCAGACGCTTCGCACAGGTATACTTGGCAGACCGGACGCGTTTATGAAAACCATCGGATTTTTAAACGGGCGTACCGGATTTAAACTCAATGGCGACCAGTATCGTAGGGACCGGTATCCGGACGCGCCAGAGGCGCTCAAGACCTGGCTTAACCGGAAGAACCTGTATGTGGCAAGGCAGGGGCAGGATATTGAGCGGCTTTATAGTCCGGATATCGCGGAGGAAATCGAAAAAGGCTTTTTGCGGATGAAGCCGCTGTATGATTTTATCACGTCCTCGTTTTCTTCCGAGTAGTTATGCGTCACCGGTCAAGGTTTGATATCCGACTCAGGAATTGTAAAAATAATGTCCACTGAAAAAAATGCGATTTTTTGAATCGCATTTGCAAAAGTCCGCATTTTGCTGACTTTTAGTGCCAAAACACATTTGTTTTGGCACTTCAGAACCATAGATTGACTTCCTGTTAGGATTTGAAACGAATGTTTCAAATCCCAAGTGCAAGGTTTTGCGGCATATGCCGCAAAACCTTGCACTTGAACAAATCATAAATATCATTAAACCATTTCAGCTGTTGTATTTTTGATTTGTTCATCAGGCATTAAAATAAGACGCCACAGCCGGTAAGCCGGCTGCGGCGTCTTTAATTGCAATGAGGTCAACCCCGTCGCGGTTAGACCTAGCGCCCCGGTAAATCAAAAATACCATTAACCCATTGCAACTGTTATATTTTTGCTCTGTTCATCGGGCGTTATCTGTGTTTTTTATTCGCTCTTTAATTTAATCCAGAGGTTGTCGTACAGATCGCTGATTTCCTTCGGAAGGTTTATGAAGGTTTCACATTTTTTCAGGACGTCATCCGGCGGATAAATGATGGGGTTGGTGCGGATTTCCTCGTCAAGGAGCACAAGGGCTGTTTTTGACGGCGTGGAATAGCCCGTTGAGTCGGCGTTGAGCACCGCGGCGGAATCCCCGCACATGAAATTAATAAAGGCTTCGCCCTCGGTCTTGTGCGTGGCGCCCTTGGGTATGCACATGGCGTCGATGAAGGTATTTGCGCCTTCCTTGGGGACGACGAAGTTAAGGTCGGGGTTTTCCTCGATCATTGTAACGGCGTCGCCCGCGTAGTACGGACCCATGGCGGCTTCTCCGCCCGATAACTTGTCAAATATCTGATCCATTACATACGCCTGAACCAGCGGTTTTTGCTGCTTTAAGAGAGAAAAAGCCTCGTCAATCTGCGTTTTATCGGTGGTGTTGAAGGAGTAACCGAGCAGCTTGAGCGCGATGCCGAACGCGTCGCGGGAATTATCAAACATCAGGATCTGTCCGCTGTATTTTTTGTCAAATAAAATCTGCCAGCTGTCTACCGGCTCCTTAACCATGGTGGTGTTATAGACAATGCCGACTGTTCCCCACATATAAGGAATGGAATACTCGTGTGTGGGGTCATACTCGGTTTTCGTAAAACGCTGGTCAATATTTGCGGAGTTGGGTATATTCTTAATATCAAGCTTTTCAAGCATGTCTTCCTCAATCATCCGGCTGATCATATAATCTGAAGGGATAATGACGTCGTACATGGCGCCGCCGCTCTTGAGCTTGGCGTATAGTTCCTCGTTTGTGGCGAAGGTCGTGTAATTGACCGTGATGCCCGTTTCCTCTTTAAAGGTATCAAATATGGACTCTTCAATATATTCCCCCCAGTTGTAAACATCCACAACCCTGCCCTCCGCCGGTTTGCTTTCAACCGGAGCGCTGCTTTGCGCATTGGGCGCGGAGCAGGCGGAAAAAATAAAGCTGAGTGAAATAACGCTGACAAGTACAAGTGCGAGTATGCTTTTTTTCATTTATCTATCTCCCTTAATCTATTTTGCATGTCAATATTCTTGACAGTGCTTACACGATGGCTCTTTTTGCTTTCCGGATGTCTGCTTGTTTTCTTTTTAGTTCGCCGGATTGTCTTAAGTTGATAATCACAAGCAAACCGAGTACGCACAAAAATAAGATAGTGGACAGCGCGTTAATTTCCGGGCTGATACGCTTGCGCGTCATGGCGTAAATTGTCATGGCAAGCGTCTGCGCACTCGAGCCCGAGGTGAAATAGCTGATCACGAAATCATCAATGGACATGGTAAAGGCGATCATCAGCCCGTTGATAACGCCCGGCATAATCTCCGGCAGGATGACACGCCGAAACGCATAGGCGGGGGAAGCGCCCAGATCAAGCGCCGCTTCGTAGACGTTCCGGTTCATCTGCCTCAGCCTTGGCATGACGGAGAGCAGAACATACGGGATGTTAAAGGTAATATGCGCCAGCAGCAGGGTGATAAACCCCAGCTTGATCGGGAAAATATACCCCAGGAAGACAAACAGAAGCATCAGCGACACGCCGGTAATAATATCCGGATTGGTGACCGGAATATTGTTGACATTGAGCAGAACGGTTTTTGGCGTTTTTTTCATGTTGTTGATACCGATTGCGGCGATGGTACCGATCACGGTTGCCGTAAGTGAGGAAATAAGGGCCACGGCTATGGTGATATAAAAGGAATTCATGATCAGCGCGTCGGAAAACAGCTTTGAGTACCAGTCAAGCGTGAAGCCGGTCCAGATCGTGCGGCTTTTTGAGGCGTTGAAGGAAAACACAATGAGTACAAAGATGGGCGCATACAGGAAAAAATACACAAGCAGCGCGAAAAAACGGTTGAGTAAGCTGTTCTTTTTCAAAGCATGACCACCTCCTCCTCACCTTCGCCGAAGCGGTTCATGACCGCCATGCAAATGAGCACGATGACCATCATGACAAGCGAGATGGCCGAGCCCAGATGCGGATTATAGGCATTGCCCAAAAACTGCATTTCGATGAGATCACCGATGAGCAGCGTGCTGCTGCCGCCGAGCAGCTTGGAAATAACAAAGGTACTCACGGAAGGCACAAAAACCATGGTAATGCCCGACAGCACGCCCGGGAGGCTCAGCGGAAAGATAACCTTACTGAAAACGACAAGCGAGTTGCCGCCAAGGTCCTGCGCGGCTTCAACAATGGATTTATCGATTTTTACAATGACGGAAAAAACGGGCAGAATCATAAACGGCAGGTAGTTGTAAACCATGCCCAGCACAACCGCGCCCTGTGTATTGATAATGTGCAGGGCGGGAAGCCCTATGCTTTTTAGAAGACGGTTAAGCAGGCCGTTGTTTTCAAGGATGGACATCCAGGCATATGTGCGCAGCAGAAAATTCATCCACATCGGCAGCATAATGAGAAGCATGCTGATCCTTTTGACGGATTCGCTTTCGCGGGACAGGATATACGCAAGCGGATACCCGACAAGCAGGCAAATGAGCGTTGCAATCAGAGCAAGAAGCATGGAGCGGGCGAAAACCTTTGTATAAATGCCCGCGCTTTCGAAATTACCCAGTGTAAACAGCCCGTCCTGTGAGGTGAGGGCAAAAAACACGACCAAAACCAGCGGCATGATCACAAACAGACTCATCCAGACGACGTAGGGGATGGCGGCCATTTTTGTTTTCACTCTGGCACCACCCTTTCGGTTTTGCGCATAATATGCAGGTCGCTGGGGATGATGTTTAGGCCCACACGCGTTCCGATCGGCTCGCACAGCGTGGAATGAACCATCCAGGTAAACTCGGGCGACTCGATGAGCATCTCATAGTGAACGCCCTTGAAGATGGTCGAACGCACGATACCGGATAGCTGCGCGCTCTCGGGCTCAACGATTTTAAGGTCTTCCGGACGGATAACGACATCCACCGGCTCGTCCGGGAGAAAACCTGTGTCAACACACGCAAAGCCCCGCCCGGCAAAGTTTACCTGCAAATCCTCATGCATGACGCCGTCAACAATATTGGATTCTCCGATAAAATCTGCGACAAAGGCGTTGATCGGCTCGTTATAGATATCCACAGGGGTGCCGACCTGCTGGATGACGCCGTTATTCATAACGACGACGGTATCGCTCATCGTCAGCGCTTCCTCCTGATCGTGCGTTACATAGACGAAGGTAATGCCAAGCTGCTGCTGGATCCGCTTGAGCTCGTTTTGCATCTCCTTGCGCAGCTTTAAGTCGAGCGCGCCCAGAGGCTCGTCAAGCAGCAGTACCTGCGGACGGTTGACGATCGCGCGCGCAATGGCGATGCGCTGCTGCTGCCCGCCCGAGAGCGTGGCAACGGAGCGGCGGTCAAGACCCTTCATGTTGACAAGCTCCAGCGCATCCGCCACCCTTGAACGGATTTCCTTCTCATCAAGCTTGGCGATGCGCAGGCCGAAGGCGATGTTTTCAAAAACATTCAGATGCGGGAAAAGAGCATATTTTTGAAAGACAGTGTTCACCTTTCGCTGATAGGGGGGGACGCCGTTGATGCGCACGCCGTCAAAGTACACGTCGCCCGAGGTAGGCGTTTCAAAGCCGCCCAGAATGCGCAGCGTAGTCGTCTTGCCGCAGCCGCTCGGGCCGAGAAGGGTGAGGAATTCTTTATCATTTATGGTGAGATTGATGGAATTCAACACGGTTTCGTCGTCAAATACCATGACACAATCGACCAGACGAATGAGCTCTCCGGCCATCAGTCATTCCCCATTTCTAATTTAGTAAGATATGCGGGTTCTCCGCGAGGCAAAGCACGGCTTCATAAAATACACGTGGTAAAAATGCAGATAGATTACAAAAAAATAAGTGTGCATAAATATACCATATCAAAATATATATCCAAACTCTTAAAATGTCAATAAATGTTGCAATTATCTTTAAAAAATCAATGTAATTTCTACATGGGTAATGGATAATGCCTGTTTTTGTCCATTATCCTTTGATTTACTTCGTTTTCCTTTATTACCATTTAAAAACTGTGCTTGACAGCTTCGCGGCGGGTCATTAGTATACGATATAGATAGAATATTGAAAGTGAGGCGCAACCATGGAATTTATGGAATGTGTTTGCAAAAGGCGGGCCATTCGAGGGTATAAGCCCGACGCGATTGACGGAGAAGTCCTGGCACAGCTGTTTGAAGCCGTACGGCTGGCTCCCTCCGGAATGAACACGCAGCCATATCACTTCTACTGCGTAACGGACGCGCTCAAGCGCGCGGAGATAGCGGAAAAAGCCTGTCATCAGGAGTTTGTCGGCACAGCGCCTGTGATTTTTGCGGCCACATGTCAAAAGGGCCGGTCCTTCGACACGGCCCTTGCAATCGAAAATCTGCTGCTCGCAGCAGCCGCAAACGGGGTGGGTTCCTGCTGCATCGGCTGGTTTGACAAAGAAAAGGTTCGGGAAATTCTCACGGTGCCCGAAGAAATGGAAATTGCTTTGCTCGTTACGCTTGGGTATGCCGACGGTCAACCGGAAGAAAAGGAAAGAAAAAGCGTTTGCGAGCTTGTGACATTGGTTTAGGACTGCTTTTCATGCGGCGCGGTCGGCACCCGCTTATCACTCATCGTGTAAAAACCGGCCATAAATTCCTCCGTGCCCAGCGAAAAGGTTTTCTGATCGAGGTAGGAAAGGCTGTCCGCAGGCGTGGAAAAATCAAAGGTCACACTGTAGGATAACAGCGCCTGCGTGAATTGCCCATACGGCCTGTTGCTGCTTTCGCGTCCGTATTTTCCGTCTCCGAGCAGGGGGCAGCCGCAAAAGGCAAACTGCGCGCGGATCTGATGCGTGCGCCCGGTAATCAGCTCGCATTCCACGAGCGAGAGCGCGCCGCGCGTCTGCAGCGTGTGATACAGCGTAACGGCTTCAAGCGCGCCCGGCGCGGGGGCTTTGAGCACGCGCACAAGGTTGTTGTCCGTGTCCTTGAGCAGATAGTGGCGCAGTTTGCCGTCGGGAGGAACCATTGCGCCGTGGATAATGAGCAGGTAGCGCTTCTTGATTTCGCGGGCTTTTATTTTGGCGTTTATGATGCGCAGCGCCTCGGCGTTTTTGGCGGCAATCACGATACCGGCCGTGTTCCGGTCGATACGGTTGCATAAAGCCGGCGCGAAAGTGTTTTCGTCCTCAGGCGACCATTCGCCCTTTCTAAACAGGTATGCTTTAAGCCGTGAGGAGACGGTGTTGACCGTTTCGTTTTTATCCGGCTGGACGGCCACGCCGGGCTTTTTATCGATGAGCAGAATATTCGCGTCCTCGTACAGGACATCAAGCTGCGGGTTCTTTATCAGCCGCCACGCATCATCGGGAGACGGCGGCGTAAGAAGGGAGTCCGGCAGATAAACGGCCACCACGTCGTTTTCCAGCAGGCGTGCGTCATACTGCGCCCGCTTGCCGTTGAGCTTAATATTTTTGGTACGTATGCTTTTTTGAATCTGACCCGCCGACAGCACAGGCAGAGCCTTTGCGATGAACCGGTCGAGTCTTTGTCCGGCGTCGTTTTTTCCAATTGTCAGCTCAATGATATAAATCCCCCATTGCCGTGCAGTTTTGTGGTATAATTGTGTCAGCTTCTCCGGTTCCCCCCAAGGGGCGGGGGAAAAGGATTTTAAATCGGGTATAATAATCATTATACCATTATACCATAGGCATGCGCCGCATTCAACGCGAGGGCGCGGCGGCAAACGTCCTTTTTACAGTTGATAGAAAACAGATTACAAAAAAATGGGTGTTTTTTACTCATAAACCACTTTTATTATTGACAAAATAGTGTGTGACAAGTATAATACCACTCGTACCGTCTTTCGAGGTGTAACATGTGGCTTAATCTGAGTAAGATTATTGACGTCCCGGGCGACAGGATTCCGTTTGAGTTTACAATGGATTTATCCGACATGGAACTGAATTCTCAGCGGCCTGTTATAAATCCGTTGCGTGTTTCCGGAGCTGTTGAAAATTCTGCAGGCGTGCTTACGCTCAGGGCGCTGCTTGAAACAACGCTGAGTCTTGTATGCGACAGGTGCGCGGTGCCATTTGAACAGGAAAAGAAGCTGGATATCAAAGCAATACTGGCTGATAAACCTCAGGACAATGAAAACGATGACTTTTTTCCGCTTGAGGGTGACCGCATCGATGTTTCGGAAATCGCGGTTTCCGCGTTTGTGCTTGACATGGAGATGAAGATCCTGTGCAGGCCGGATTGCAAAGGCCTTTGCCCGAAGTGCGGCGCAAATCTCAACGACGGCGATTGTGGATGCTCCCGCAGGGAGATTGATCCGCGGCTTGCCGGCCTAAAGAAACTGTTACAGTGATTCATATAGCCCGGTTCGGGCAGGAGGTGTCAATAATGGCTGTACCCAAGAGAAAAACATCAAAGCAGAGGCGCGACAAAAGGCGCAGTTCGCATTGGAAGCTTGATTTGCCCGGAATGGTTACCTGTCCGAAGTGCGGAGCTTTCCGTCTTCCCCACAGAATGTGCAAGGCATGCGGAACCTATGATGGCCGTCAGGTTATTGTAGTCGAAGAGAAAAAGGACTAATTGAAAAAAGCAGGGTAGGGGAGGATGTATCCTCCCTTATTTTTCTACCCGCAGAAAGTTTGGAGATGTAAATGAGCGCTGTTATTACCGGCGTCGACGCGCACAGTCCGGCATACAGGGCTGGTTTGCGTGCGGGGCAAACGCTGCTTAAAATTAACGGCGTTTCCATACGCGATGTGCTCGACTATAAATTCTATGCGTATGAGGCGCGCCTGAAGGTGCAGATACAGGAGCCCGACGGATCCGGGCGTACGGTCCTTGTCAAAAAGCAGGACGGGGAGGACCCGGGGATTGCGTTTGAGGACTACCTGATGGATAAGGCACGCTCCTGCTCAAATAAATGTATCTTCTGCTTTATCGACCAGCTGCCTAAAGGCCTGCGTGATACGCTGTATTTTAAAGACGACGATGCACGGCTGTCTTTTCTGATGGGAAATTACGTCAGTCTGACCAACCTTTCTTCCGCCGATGTGGAGCGGATTATCAAGCAGCGCATCAGCCCGATCAACATTTCCGTTCACACGACCGATCCGCAGCTTCGCGCGCTGATGCTTGGAAACCCACGGGGCGCGGAGGGTTTTTCCGTCATCCGGCGGTTTGCCGAGGAGGGCATTTGCATGAAATGCCAGATCGTTGTGTGTCCCGGCATCAACGACGGAAAGCAGCTGGAAAAAACGCTCGAGGATCTGAGCGCGCTGTATCCGATGGTCGGCAGCATTTCCGTTGTGCCGGTTGGCCTGACGCGCTTCAGGCAGGGACTGCATCCGCTAAAGCCGGTTGAAGGGCCCTGTGCACGGGAGATACTGGACATATCGGATTCTATCGGTGAGGCGTGCCTGAAGAACACGGGCAGCCGCATCGTGTATTGCGCCGATGAGCTGTACCTCAAGGCGGGCGCAGAGCTTCCGGATATGGACTATTACGAGGATTTTCCGCAGTTTGAAAACGGCGTGGGGATGCTAACGGCGCTCAAAGACGAGTTTAATTCTCAGCTGTCTGTGATGACCGCTCCGAAGCAGAAGCTTTCACAGGCGATTGCGACCGGGCTTGCAGCACAGCCCATTATCAAAAGCCTTGTTGACGCGGCGGCTGCAAAATGCAATAATATTGATTGTAAGGTCTATGGAATAACGAACTGCTTTTTAGGGGAAAGTGTGGATGTGGCCGGACTGGTGTGCGGCGGCGACATCATAAAGCAGCTCAAAGGTAAGCCGCTGGGCAGCCGGCTGCTCGTTCCTGCGACCATGCTGCGCCACGGCGGCGATGTATTTTTAGACGATGTGACGCCCGCGCAGGTAAAAGAACAGCTTGGCGTGCCGGTTTTGGCGGTGCCTGTGGAAGGCAGTCAGCTGCTCGACGCGCTGTGCGGGGATATTTGATTGGTTTTTCACGCAAATAAAGGCGGTGATTTAATGTCTATTCCAATTATTGCGATCGTTGGACGCCCGAACGTGGGCAAGTCCATGCTTTTTAACAGACTGACCGGGAAACGGCTTTCCATTGTGGAGGATTCGCCGGGGGTCACACGCGACCGGTTATATGCCCAGAGCGAATGGAACGGCAGAAAATTCACGCTCGTTGATACGGGCGGAATTGAGCTGCACGCAGATTCTGAAATGCTGAAGTTTATGCGCGATCAGGCGCAGATTGCCATAGATACTGCGGATGTGATCGTGCTCATTACAGATTTAAACGTGGGGCTGACCGCTGCGGACAAAGATGTCGCCGGCATGCTTCAAAGGTCCGGCAAGCCCGTGGTGGTGGCCGTTAACAAGGCTGACAGCGTGGGCGTAATCAATCCTGATTATTATGAGTTTTATAATCTTGGTTTGGGCGAACCCGTTCCCGTTTCCGCCGTGCACGGACATGGCACGGGCGATCTTCTTGACCGGTGCGTGGTGCATTTTCCGCCCGAGCAGGAAGAAAAAGACGACGACGGGGTCATCCGCGTGGCCGTTATCGGCAAGCCGAATGTGGGCAAATCCTCGCTGATAAACTACATTCTGGGTGAACAGCGCGTCATTGTCAGCAATGTGCCGGGAACGACACGGGATGCTGTGGACACATATTTTGAAAACGAGATTGGAAAATATGTGTTTGTCGACACGGCCGGTATGCGCAAAAAAGCGCGCGTCGACGGCGCCATTGAGCATTACAGCGTGCTTCGCTCTATCATGGCCATTGAAAACAGCGACGTATGCCTGATTCTCATCGACGCGACTCAGGGCGTTACCGAGCAGGACACAAAGGTCGCCGGAGAGGCGCACGAAAGCGGAAAAGCAAGCATCATAGTCGTAAACAAATGGGATCTGATCGAAAAAGATGAAAAAACGATGGAGCGCATGCGCACACAGATCCAGCAGGACTTTTCCTTCATGTCCTACGCGCCGATCGTCTTTATTTCGGCCAAAAAACCGGCCAGCGGGTGCCGCGTCTGTTTTGAAATGATAAATCACGTGTCCGAACAGAGCACGATGCGCATTACAACGGGTATGCTTAATAACGTCCTGGCCGATGCGACCTCCCGCGTTCAGCCGCCGACCGACAGGGGACGCAGACTCAAGGTGTTCTACATGACACAAACGGGTGTAAAGCCACCTACATTTATATTGTTTGCCAATGACCTTGAGCTGTTTCATTTTTTCCTATCAGAGATACATTGAAAATCGGATCCGCGCAACCTTCGGGCTTGAAGGAACGCCGATCCGCTTGATTATCCGTCAGCGCGAGGATTAAAATGCTTTGCGCCGGGCATGATCCTGTCAGGAGGATTTTATGGACTGGACTGCGTTTTTTACTGACCTGTGTGGCTTCATATCTTCTCGGAAGCATTAACTTTGCCATTATTGTCTCAAAAAAAGCGCTTAATATTGACATTCGCAATTACGGAAGCGGGGAATGCGGGCAGCACAAATGCCTATCGCACCATCGGCGGCGGATTGGCTGCCCTTGTCGCTGTGGGCGACCTGCTCAAGGGTGTGCTCGCGGTGCTCGTCGGGTTTTGGCTGCTCGGGCCGATCGGAAAGCTCGTGGGCGGCGTCTTTGTCGTCCTTGGGCATATCTTTCCGGTGTTCTACGGCTTTCGTGGCGGAAAAGGCGTTGCGACCACGATTGCACTGATGCTGGTCATCGACTGGCGCGTATTTCTCATCTGCCTGTCTGTATTTCTGATTACGACGCTGCTTACGCGCTATATTTCACTGGCTTCGATCCTGACGGCGGTGTGTTTTCCGTGCGCGATGGCGCACTTTTATCAGTATGACGTTCTGTATATCGCACTTTCATCCTTTATCGGTCTATTGATTATCTTTATGCACCGAGCCAATATCGTCCGCCTGATCAAGGGGACCGAGAGCAAATTTCACTTTTCAAAGCCGGCAAGCGTATGTGAGCCGAAAAAAAAGAAATAGACAAAGCAATCGGTGGGGGATCAGTCCGCCGCTGAATGTGTCAAGTCGCGCGTACCTGCGGGTATTCAAAAAAATAAAAAGCGGCGGATAAATCCGTCGCTTTTCTGCAATATAAAGACTTACACCGCGCGGGTAACCTTACCGGAACGCAGGCAACGTGTACAAACATACACATGGTTGGGAGCCCCATTGACAAGAGCTTTAACGCGCTTAACATTTGGCTTCCAGGTTCTGTTTGAGCGCCTGTGTGAATGGGAAACTTTTATACCAAAGCTGACGCCTTTATCGCAAATTTCGCACTTGGCCATTCTCCGCACCTCCCCGCAAACGCCCGTAAAAGCGTAATTAAACAAAAAGTATCGGTCTTTATATTAACAGAACGGCTTTAAAAATGCAAGCCTTAATTGCATGGATTTGAGATTTTTTCCAATAAAGCCCGCTTTGACTGCAAGGCGGCCGGATTAAACTTGTAAATAATAACCCGAGCGTATATAATTTAATAGGTTACTCAATACCTTGAAATGGGTGAGAAAATGGACAGCATGTATAGTGTTAAACTGTCGGAAATCATCGAGGAATTTGATCTGGAAGTGCTGTATGCCCCGGAAGGCATGGAAAACATCTCGATTGTCTCGGACGATGTCAACAGGCCGGGACTTCAGCTGGCAGGCTTTTTTGACTATTTTGACTCAAGCCGCCTGCAGATCATGGGCAAGGTCGAGACCACGTTTCTGGAGCGTTTTACGCCGGAGAAACGGTATGCAAGCTTTGAGAAGCTTTTGTCAAAGCATATTCCCGCGCTGATTGTGTCCCGCGGCATTGAGCCGTTTCCTGAATGCATCGAAATGGCTAAAAAATATCACATCCCGCTGCTCAACTCGCAGGAGTCCACCTCGTATCTGATGAGCGGAATCATCGCGTCGCTGAAGGTATCACTCGCGCCGCGCATTACCCGGCATGGCGTACTTGTCGAGGTCTACGGTGAGGGGATCCTGCTGCTGGGCGAAAGCGGAGTCGGTAAAAGCGAGACGGCCATTGAGCTTGTCAAGCGCGGCCACAGGCTTATAGCCGACGACGCTGTGGAAATCAAGCGCGTATCCACCAAAACGCTGGTAGGCACGGCGCCGGAGCTTATCCGCCACTATATCGAGCTGCGCGGTATCGGCGTCATTGATGTGCGCAGACTCTTCGGAATGGGCGCGGTGAAGCCCTCTGAAAAAATCGATTTGGTCATCAACATAGAGATTTGGAATGAGGATACCCAGTATGACCGGCTCGGTCTTGAAAACCTGTACACAAATATTCTGGATGTAGACATCCCTTCACTCACGGTGCCGGTAAAGCCAGGGCGCAACCTCGCCGTCATTATAGAGGTAGCCGCTATGAACAACCGTCATAAAAAGCTCGGCTACAATGCCGCGCGTGAGTTTACGGCGCGTATCGATGCCCATTTCGCGCAGGCGCAGTCTAATGAAACCGGGGAAAACAAATGAAAGTCGTAGCCGATATGCATTTGCATACCGTTGTCAGCGCCCACGCCTTCAGCACGGTCTACGAGCTGTGTCTGGAGGCAAAAAGAAAAGGCTTAAGCGCCATCGCGGTCACAGACCACGCGCCCGCCATCACCGACGGGGCGCACGAGTGGCATTTTCTTTCACAACGTTCGCTGCCTCGGCTGATAAACGATATTTATGTTCTGCGCGGCGTGGAGCTTAATTTGCTTGATTACGAGGGACGCGTAGATCTGGGAGCCGGAACGCTGCGCGGGCTGGATTTTGTCATTGTTTCCATGCATGAGCCCTGTTATGATTCCGGCGGCGTCGAGCTTAATACGCAGGCATGGCTCAGCGTTCTGGAAAACCCGTACGTGGACTGTCTGGGCCATATGGGAAATCCCCGTTTCCCAAGCGACTATGAGCGCGTGATCGAAGCGTGCGCGCGTAAGGGGAAAATCGTAGAAATCAACGCCCAATCGTTTAATGTGCGGCCGGGCAGCTATGAAAACTGCGAAAAAATTGCCCGTCTGTGCGTCCGCTTCGGCGTACCCATGGCGCTGAATTCCGACGGACACTATATGAGCTATGTCGGGCAGGTGGAGCGGTCGATTGCGCTGCTTGAAGAAATCGGATGCCCATCGGAGCTTGTCGTAAACAGCAGCGTATCGAATCTGAAGGCATATTTCAAGGCGCGGCGCGGTCTTGATCTTGAAATAGAGCAAGCGCAGTAAGCGGGGTGTTGGAATGTATATAGGCATTGATGTGGGGGGGACGAATATCGCATCGGGCCTTGTCGACGAAAAGTGCCGCGTGCTCGGCCTGGTAAAGCGGGCAACGCAGGCGGACAAAGGAATCGAGACGGTTCTGGAGAATATGACCCAGTCTGTTTATCAGCTGCTCGACGAAACGTCAACCGCGCTGCACGACGTCAGGTACATTGGCGTGGGCGCGCCCGGAACGATCGACCACCGGGCCGGACAGATCGTCTATGCAAGCAATATTCCGTTTGACCATACGCCCGCCGCACAGCTGCTTGAGGAAGAATTTCACGTTCCCATACTGCTGGAAAACGACGCCAGAGCCGCCGCACTCGGAGAGGTGCTGGCCGGCAGCGCGCGCAATGCCGCATATGCCATGCTCATTACGCTTGGCACGGGCATCGGCGGGGGCATTGTCATTGACGGGAAAATTTATTCCGGCTTTAACGCGGCCGGCGGTGAGATCGGGCATACGGTCATTGAGCACGGCGGCCGCGCGTGTCCGTGCGGGCGTAAGGGCTGCTGGGAGGCCTACGCGTCCGCCAGAGCGCTCAAGCAGCTTACCCATGAAGCTATGCTTGAGAGTCCCGACAGCCTTTTGTGGCAGACCTGCGGCGGGAAGCTCGACGGGCTCAGCGGGCGTACGGCCTTTGATACGGCACTGCTCGGAGATCCGGCCGCGCAGCAGGTTGTGGACGCGTATATCTCGTATCTTGCCTGCGGCATTACAAACATGGTCAATATTTTCCAGCCGGAGGTGCTCTGTATTGGCGGCGGCGTCGCAAATCAGGGCGCATCGCTGCTTGACCCTGTGGTGAAGCTTGTTGAGCGTGAGCGCTATACGCGCGAAGGCAGGCAGACACAAATACGCCTATCCAGTCTCGGACAGGATGCCGGGATCATCGGCGCGGCGATGCTTTTCACCCAGTCGTGTAAATAAGGCCGGGCGCGCTCCGGCTGATACAAGTTATATCCTGTAAACCGGAGGGGGAAATCCCCTCCGATTCTTTATATTGCGCCATAAATATTATCTTTCACGCCGGGCGCTATTCTATTTCTTTTCATATTTTGCTATACTGTTAAGTAGTTAAGATCACGCAGTGTGCACTGCGTGCCGTAAACTCGGAGGTAGCTATGGACACAGGCATGAAGGAGCTCGTTGAAAGCACATTCCCGGGTATCCGGACACTGAAAAACGAGCCTATGTCGCGGCACACTTCATTTTGCATCGGGGGACCGGCCGATGTGATGGCGTTTCCGCGCTGCGAGGAGGAGCTTTCGGCCCTTCTCAGGCTGTGCCGGGAAGCGCAGACGCCGTTTTTTATTATGGGAAACGGCAGCAATCTTCTGGTTTCCGACAAGGGAATTCGGGGGCTGGTTATCAAAACATCTCTCCTGTCCGATATACGGCTTGCGAAAGATCGGGTCATTGAGGCCGGGTGCGGTGCGCTGCTTTCAAAAGTCGCGGCCTTTGCAAGGGATAACGCGCTTTCTGGATTGGAGTTTGCCTACGGGATACCGGGCAGCCTTGGAGGCGCAGTCTATATGAACGCCGGCGCATACGGCGGGCAGATGGAGGACGTGGTTGAAAGCTCAGTTTTTCTCGATTCCTGCGGCGGGCGGCATATACTCGGCGCGCAGGAGCATGATTTTTCGTACAGGCGGAGCTTTTTCAGTCAGAATAAGGGTGTATGCCATGTCATGACGCGACTAAAGCTTCAAAGCGGCGCAGAAGCGGCCATCGGCCAGCGCATGCAGGCGCTTCGTGATAAACGGACAAGCTCGCAGCCGCTGAGCATGCCCAGCGCGGGCAGTGTTTTTAAGAGGCCGCAGGGGTACTACGCCGGTACGCTCATTGAGCAGGCCGGGTTAAAAGGCTTTGCAATCGGCGGCGCACAGGTCTCGGAAAAGCACGCGGGCTTCATTGTCAACACCGGCGGCGCGACCTGCTGCGATGTACTCAATCTGATTGAGCATATAAAACAGACGGTTCTCAGCGCATACGGGGTCGAGCTTGAGTCGGAGGTCTGCGCGGTGGGGGAGCCGTAATACTTGTTTTACGTTTGGCACAGACGATAAAGGAAATGGAGCACTTAAATGGAATTTCTTATCATTTCAGGCCTTTCCGGAGCGGGCAAAAGCCGGGTCGCGGCGATCCTTGAGGATCTGGGGTATTATTGCGTGGATAATATGCCGGTCGTGCTCATACCCAAGTTTGCCGAGCTGTGCCTGTCGCTAAAAGGTCGGTATGAGCGTGTGGCGCTTGTCACGGACGTTCGCAGCGGCGAAAATTTTGAGGGGCTATTTGAATCGCTCGACGCGCTTAATAAATTGGGCTGCGAATTTAAAATCGTTTTTGTTGAGGCGGCGATCGACGTCATCATCCATCGGTATAAGGAAACGCGCAGGCGGCATCCGCTCAACGTCGACGGTCAGAGCATTGAGGAGACGGCTACGAAGGAAGCGGCCATGCTCGAGCCCGTGCGCCGCCGGGCGGACTACCTTATCGACACCACCTCGCTGAGCGTGGCGAAGCTGCGCGAGCGTCTCATCGAGCTGTTTGCGCAGGATAAAAAGGATCGCAGCATTATTGTCAGCGTCATTTCCTTCGGTTTTAAATATGGGCTTCCCATCGAATCGGATTTGGTTTTCGACGTTCGCTTTATGCCCAATCCGTATTATGTGGACAGCCTGCGCGAAAAGACGGGGCTTGATGAGAGCGTCAGCCGGTTCGTGTTTGAATGGCCGCAGATGGGTGAGTTTATGGAAAGACTGAAATCAATGATCGATTTTCTGCTGCCGCTTTATATACAGGAGGGTAAAACCTCGCTTGTCATCGGCATCGGCTGCACCGGGGGGCAGCATCGCTCCGTGGCCGTGGCAAACGCGCTCGGCGATCATATGCAGCTGTGTGGATATCACACTGTGGTCAGCCACAGGGATATTTCAAGGTCATAAACAGGACGGGAAGGGACTCGAAATTGACAGGCAAAGATATGTTTGATGAAATGCAGGTATACAGGGCGGGCGGGCCGCGCATAGTGGTCATCGGCGGCGGGACGGGGCTGTCCACCATGCTCAGGGGGCTCAAGGACTGTACTGAGAACATCACGGCCATTGTCACCGTATCCGATGATGGCGGCGGCTCCGGGATGCTCAGGCATGATCTGGGGATGCTGCCGCCGGGGGATATTCGAAGCTGTATTCTTGCCCTTGCAAATATGGAACCTACCATGCAGAAGGTTTTGAATTATCGCTTTTCCGAGGGCGTGCTGACCGGGCAGAGCTTCGGAAATCTTTTTCTCGCGGCGCTCAACGGGGTTTTCGGGTCGTTTGAAAAGGCGGTATCGAGCATGAGCGAGGTTCTGGCCGTGACGGGACGTGTGCTGCCGGTCACCACCGAGAACGTTTATCTGGAAGCGGAGTTTGAAAACGGAGCCAGGGTACTCGGCGAATCGAAAATACGCGACCAGATGCTGCTCGAGCGCTGCCGTATAAAAAAGGTGAGACTGATCCCGCAGTGGCCGGATGCGCTTGACGAATCAATCGAGGCCATCCGGCAGGCGCATATGCTCATACTCGGGCCGGGCAGCCTGTACACAAGCATCGTTCCAAACCTACTCGTCCGGGGCGTCGCCGACGCGGTTTGCGCGGCAGACGCGCTCAAGGTCTATGTCGTAAACGTGATGACGCAGCCCGGTGAAACCGAGGAGTATACGGCGTATGACCATGTGCATGCCCTGATTGCCCATTCCTGTCCCGGTTTAATAAACGTATGTCTTGCCAACAGTACGCCCGTGCCGGGGCCCGTAGCCCTACGCTATGAGCTTGAGGGTGCGCGACAGACCATCATCGACTCCGACCGGTTTGAAGGCTCCGGTATTGAGCTGGTTACACGTCCGCTGGTCACCTCGCAGGAATATGCAAGGCATGACCCGCGTCTGCTTGCCTATGAGCTGATGCGTCTTTTCGTGCAATACGCGCCAAGGCCGGGTCTTCGCGGAAAATACGACGGTCATTTACTGCGTCATTTAAAAAAACAGACAGAATCGGAGCGGGTTTAACGCCGGATGAAGGAGGGGTAGCCATGTCTTTCTCGTCGCACGTTAAGGAAGAACTGTGCAGACTTCCGGTCGATGCTTCGTGCTGCGTTTTAAGCGAGCTGTACGGCATTCTGCTTTTTGGACAGTCTTTCGGCTCCGGCGGCATCCGCATCGTCAGCGAAAACCGCGCGTTGGCCAGAAGACTGCCGCTGCTTTTGAAAACATCGTTCGGCTTTGGGTTTGACATACGCATCATCCCCTCGCAAAAAAACACAAAGATGGTTTTCATCATCCATTCAAAAGAGAAAATAAACCTCATACTGGAGGCTTACGGATATTCCCTCGATAAAAATATTGCGCTGCACCTCAATCTTGCGATGCTTGAAAAGGACTGCTGCCGGGCGGCCTTTTTGCGCGGCGTATTTTTGTCCGGCGGGTCGCTGACCGATCCGGCGAAAAAATACCATCTTGAACTGGTCACGCCGCATTTCAGCCTGAGCCGTGAAATCAGTGCGCTGCTTCTTGAAATGGAGTTTATTCCGCGTCAGACCACTCGGAAATCAAACTATGTGATTTATTTTAAGGCCAGCGAGTATATCGAGGATTTTTTGACCACGATCGGAGCGCCCGTGGGCGCCATTTCGCTGATGGAAACAAAGGTGGAAAAGGAAATCCGAAACCGCGTCAACCGTAAGGTCAACTGTGAGACGGCCAATCTTACCAAGACCGTGGATGCATCCCGCGAGCAGATCCGCGCCATCCGCCGGATCACCGACCGGCACGGGCTGGAGGCGCTGCCGGAAAATCTGCGCGAAACAGCCAGACTGCGCCTGGAACACCCGGAGGCTACGCTGACGGAGCTTGCGGACATGTTTGAGGCCCCTGTCGGAAAATCCGGCCTCAATCACAGGCTCAGAAGGCTCGTGGAGCTTGGAAATAAAGAGGAATAAACTATGATCGATTTTGTACACCTGCATGTCCACAGCGAATACAGCCTGCTTGACGGCGCCTGCCGCATCAAGCAGCTTGTTAAGCGTGCCTGCGAGCTTGGACAGACGGCCGTGGCCGTCACCGACCATGGCGTCATGTATGGAGTCATCGATTTTTATAAAGAGGCAAAAAAGGCGGGCATCAAGCCCATTATCGGATGCGAGGTCTATATGTCCCCGCGCACGCGGCATGACAGAACGTATGAGTACGATTCCGACGCCTACCATTTGGTGCTGCTGTGTAAGAATATGCAGGGGTATAAAAACCTGATTTATCTTGTCAGCTGTGGCTTTACAGAAGGCTTTTATATCAAGCCGCGCATCGATATGGAGCTTTTGCGGGAGCATAGCGAAGGCTTGATCGCACTTTCTGCCTGCATTGCCGGGAAACTGCCGCAAATGCTGTTAAAGGGCGATTATGAAGGGGCAAAAGCCGCCGCACTGGAGATGAGCGAGCTTTTCGGCCCGGAAAGCTTTTATCTTGAGCTTCAGGATCACGGCATACCCGAGCAGAAGCAGGTTAACCGCGGCCTTATCAGGATGGCAAAAGAAACGGGGCTTCCTCTCGTCGCAACCAACGACGCGCATTACATCAGCAGAAGCGACGCCGCCATGCAGGATGTGCTCATGTGCATCCAGACAAACAAAACGGTGGATAATCCAGACAGGCTGAAGTTTTTCAGCGACGAATTTTACATAAAGTCCGGTGAGGAAATGGCCTCGCTTTTTCCGGATCACCCCGAGGCGATTGAGAACACGCGCCGCATAAGCGACGCCTGCAATGTGGAGTTTGAGTTCGGCGCGCACCATCTGCCGAAGTTTACGCTGCCTGCGGGCTGGAGCGACAGTTTCCTTTATCTGGAAGAGCTGTGCGCAAAGGGCTTTGCCGAAAGATACCCGGACGCCGGAGAAGACTATAAAAACAGGCTGCGCTTTGAGCTGGATATGATCCATAAAATGGGATTCGTTGATTATTTTTTGATCGTAAACGATTTTATCGCGTATGCAAAGAGCAGGGATATACCCGTCGGCCCCGGGCGCGGTTCGGCCGCCGGAAGCATGGTTTCTTATTGTCTGGGCATTACCGATCTGGACCCGATGAAGTACGCGCTGTATTTTGAGCGCTTTCTCAATTCGGAGCGTGTGAGCATGCCTGATATCGATATTGATTTCTGCTACATCCGCCGTCAGGAAATTATTGACTATGTGATCGGGAAATACGGTTCCGACCATGTTGCGCAGATCGTTACCTTCGGTACCATGGCCGCGCGCGCGGCCATACGCGACGTAGGGCGCGCGCTCAATGTTTCCTATGCCGATGTGGACATGGTCGCCAAGCTCGTTCCGTTTTCGCTGCATATGACCATCGATACGGCGCTTGAGATGTCCGAAAAGCTCAGGCAGCAGTATGAAAACGATGAGCGTATCAAGAGGCTTCTTGATATGGCGCGCGCACTGGAGGGCATGCCGCGCCACGCATCCACCCATGCCGCGGGCGTGGTGATTACGGGCAGGCCGGTGTATGAATATGTGCCGCTGGCCAAAAATGATGAGTCTATTGTCACGCAGTTTACCATGGGGACGCTCGAGGAGCTCGGGCTTCTCAAAATGGATTTTCTCGGATTGAGGAACCTGACGGTCATCGACGACGCACAAAAGCAGATCAGGCTGCACGAGCCCGGTTTTTCCATGAATAAAATTGACGAAAACGATGCGGAAACCTTTCGTATGCTTGCCGAGGGCAAGACCTCGGGCGTTTTTCAGCTTGAAAGCGCAGGGATGACGGGAGTCTGCGTCGGCCTGCGCCCGCAGTCCATTGAGGATATCACGGCGGTTGTCGCGCTGTACAGACCCGGGCCGATGGACTCCATTCCCCGCTTTATCGAAAGCAAGCACAACCCGGCAAAGGTGCGCTACCGGCATGAAAAGCTCAGGGAGATCCTTGAGGTCACCTACGGCTGTATCCTGTATCAGGAGCAGGTTATGGATATCTTTCGGAAGCTTGCGGGCTTTTCACTGGGTAAGGCCGACCTGGTGCGGCGCGCCATGTCGAAAAAGAAGGCGGAGGAGCTTAGCCGCGAGCGGGAAAATTTCATTTACGGAAATGAAGCGCAGGGCATACCCGGCGCCGTGAAAAACGGTGTCGACGAGAAAACAGCGGCGGTTATTTTCGATGAAATCATGGACTTTGCAAACTACGCCTTTAACAAGGCGCACGCCGCTGCTTACGCGGTGGTGGCCTACCAGACTGCGTATCTCAAATGTCATTACCCGCGGCAGTATATGGCGGCGCTGCTGACCTCCGTTTTGGACAGCACCGCAAAAATAGTGGAATACATCGCCGAATGCAGACAGCTGAATATTCTGGTGCTTCCGCCGGACATCAACGAGTCGGACGACGCGTTTACAGTGGCAGGCGGCAATATCCGGTTTGGGCTGGTTGCGGTGAAAAATATCGGGCGTGGCTTCATACGCGCGGTCATGGCCCAGCGGATAAAAAACGGGCCGTTTCCGGACTTTCAGTCCTTTTTTGAGCGGATGGGCGAATCCGACCTGAATAAAAGGGCGGCCGAAAGCCTGATTAAATGCGGTGCGTTTGACAGCTTTGGATATACGCGCGCGCAGATGCTTGCCGGATTTGAAAAAGTAATGGACAGCGTATCGAGCGAGCGCAGGAGCCGGCTGGACGGGCAGCTTGACATGTTTGGGTCGGGGCCGGCGGCGTCAGCCTCCAAAATCAGTTTACCCGACATTCCGGAGTTTCCCGAAAAAGAGCGCATGGCGATGGAAAAGGAAGCGACCGGCATGTATCTGTCCGGACATCCCATGGCCGGATATGCAAACGAGGTCAAGCGGGCCGGCGCCCGGCCGATTGCTGTTATATTGGATGATTTTAAACAGGAGGGCGGCCCCACGGTGTTTTCCGACAATCAGCGGCTGACGGTTGCCGGAATAATCAGCGCCGTGCGGACAAAAACATCAAAAAACAACTCAATGTTTGCCTATATTACCCTGGAGGATGAAACGGGCAGCATGGAGCTGATGGCGTTTTCAAGCGTATTAAACCGCTGTGGAAACTATATCCGCGAGGACAGCGCCGTGCTTGCCAAAGGAAGGCTCACCGTGCGTGAGGACAGAGACCCGCAGATCATCTGCGACGCCGTGGAGCCGCTTGACGGTTTTCTCCCGGATGAGATCACACCCGACAGACATACGGTAAGCATACCGGATAATACGCCGGATAGTACGTCGGAGGGTGCGTCGGGCGTCAGTCCGCCAAGCAGGTCGGAAAAGATGTATATCAAATTCAGAAGTGAAAACGACGACCGGTTTATGCGTTTTAAAGCGCTCATCAACATCTTTCCCGGGAGCATGCAGACCGTTTTATACTTTGAGGATACGAAAAAACGGCTTGGCAGCCAGTGCTCAAACAGCGAGCAGACCATACGCGCCATTCGAGATATTGCAGGAGAAGAAAATGTCGTATGCAGATAACCGGTTCTTCACGCTTGTTTTTATGCTGGTTGTGGGTTATGATATTAACTAAATTGTTTTTATCAGGAAATATAATAAGCGGAAATAAGCTGTTTTGATTATTAAGGAGGTTTTTTATGGATCCCACAGTGAGGAGAATTGCGGTACTTACAAGCGGCGGAGACGCGCCGGGCATGAACGCGGCCGTACGCGCCGTCGTCAGAACCGCGCA
Source organism: Oscillospiraceae bacterium (assembly GCA_963678505.2). GTDB lineage: Bacteria > Bacillota > Clostridia > Oscillospirales > JAVBQB01. Next base: position 125,187 of record CAXXFP010000005.1, read on the forward strand.
GGTGTACGGGATCGAGTGTCTGGGCATACGCCGCGGTTATAACGGGCTGATCAATTCCGACGTCGTCGAGCTTAACGCGCAAAGCGTAAACGGCCTGCTTACGCGCGGCGGCACCATCCTTTATACGGCGCGCTGCCCGGAATTCATGACCGAGCCGGGCTTGCAGAAAGCAGCCAATACCTGCAAATATCTTGGTATCGAGGGACTTGTCGCCGTCGGCGGCGACGGAACGTTCAGGGGACTGACCGATCTGTCAAAATATGGCGTTTCCACCATCGGTATTCCGGGCACCATTGATAACGATATCGCCTGCACGCAGTATTCCATCGGCTTTGATACGGCCTGCAATACCGCCGTCGAGTGCATCGACAAGCTGCGCGACACCATGCAGTCGCATGAGCGCTGCTCGGTGGTCGAGGTGATGGGGCGCCATGCCGGACATCTCGCACTGTATGTCGGAATCGCCTGCGGCGCCGCCTATGTGCTTGTGCCCGAAAAACCGGGCGACTGGGAAAAGGACATGGTCGATAAAATCCGTCGCGCGAGGATCGCCGGAAGAACCCACTTTATTATCATTGTCGCGGAAGGTGTGGGTCATGCCGAAGAGGTGGCCGAGATGCTGCAGAATGAAACCGGAATCGACGCCCGCGTCACGGTCATCGGCCATATCCAGCGCGGCGGTTCTCCGACAGCGCGTGACAGGGTGACGGCAAGCCGCATGGGCGAGTACGCGGTGGAGATTATGCGCACAGGCAAGAAAAACAGAATCGTTTCCATCGTCAACGGCGATCTGTGTGATTTTGACGTGGTGGAGGCTCTGTCCATGAAGAAGGGCCTGCAGGAGGATATGTACAATACGCAGATGAAGCTGACAGTGATGTAGGCGCTGCACAAATTCCATGTGAATCCGCTCGCGAGATAACTGTTTAAAAGGCATAAACATTCGTTTATGCCTTTTTTATATGCAAATATGAAAAATACCCGGCGGCTGAGTAAGCCGCCGGGTATTTTGCTGCTTTATTATTTTGCGAAAATTTTCTTGAGCTTGGGGAATCTCTGCAGGCCATTGATGCGAACAAAGTTGGGCTCGCCCTGAATCAGCGGCAGCGCGTAATCGATAAACTGGCTGTTGATGCCGTTGCCGGCTTCGTTGATCCACTCGCGCGGTACTTTTTTCTCAACGTTTGCAACCACGCTCAGGTCGATGAGCTTGATGCCGCATTTATAGGGGTTGGACGCAAGGCGCTCAAAAGCGACCATCTTGTCCGTCTCGCCCTTTGTGGCATATTCGACGGCGGCCTGTCCGGCCATGTAGGACTCGGAAACGTCGGTGGCGGAGGCGATGTGCGCGGCGCAGCGCTGAAGCAGTGAAAATTCGATGCCGCGCATTTTGGCGCCCGTGCGCTTCCTTGACATATCCGACCAGTGTGGAGGCAAGGCCACCCATCTGGGCATGTCCGAAATTGTCTCTGGCAAGGGAAGCGCCGTACTCGGAAATATACTTACCGTCCTTGTCGCGGATACCCTCGGATACGGTTACGATGGCGCTGCCTTTTTGCTTATAAATCTTCTCCACATCGTTTAAGAAAACTTCCATATCGAAAGGAACTTCAGGCAGGTAAATCAGGTCGGGGGCGCGGTGCCGCCGACGCAGGCAAGGGCGGAGGAGGCGGCAAGCCAGCCGGCATTGCGGCCCATCACTTCCATAATGGTGATCATGCCGGTATCGTACACGCGGGCGTCCTCGTTGACTTCCATGCAGGACGTGGGCGATATACTTGGCGGCGCTTGCAAATCCGGGGCAGTGATCTGTGCCGTAAAGGTCGTTATCTATGGTCTTGGGGATGCCCATCACGCGGCATTCGTAGCCGACCTTGTTCATGTATTTTGAGATTTTGTTGCAGGTATCCATGGAGTCATTTCCGCCGTTATAGAAGAAATAGCGGACGTCGTGCTTCTTGAACACCTCAAGAATGCGCTTGTAGTCCGTGTCGTCCTTGTCGGGGTCTGCCAGCTTGTAGCGGCAGGAACCCAGCGCCGAGGACGGAGTCTGCCTGAGCAGATCAAGCTCTTCGGGATCTTCAAGGCCGATATCATAAAGCTGATCTTTCAGAACACCTTTAATGCCATACGCGGCGCCGAGAACCTGTGTGATGCTGTCGGATTTAAGCGCGGTCTGCATGACACCCAGCGCGCTGGCGTTGATGACCGTTGTGGGGCCGCCCGACTGTCCGATGATACATGCGCCTTTTAAGCTCATATATATATCCTCCTAAACATTCTTTTTCAACTAAGAACTATAGCATATCACTGTACTAAATGCAACAGATAAACACGAACACCGGTGAATTTTTAGATTCGAATCCTATTCTTTGTGTTCATAATGCGGCGTATGCGTAACTTAACAATTGATTTTGGATAGTTGAAATGGTAAAATAACAAAATATGAGCAAATGAATCAACGGCGCAGCCGGATTTTTCAGCAGGAGATGAGTTTATGCCGAAAGAATTACCCAAAACGTATGATCCGAAAAGCGTTGAGGGCCGCATATACAGCATGTGGGTCGACGGAGGATACTTTAAGGGCGAGGTGGACAAGAATAAAAAGCCCTTTTCCATCGTGGATCCCGCCTCCCAATGTTACAGGCCAGCTTCATCTTGGACATGCCTTTAACAACACGCTGCAGGATATCCTGATCCGCACAAAGCGTATGCAGGGATATGCGACGCTGTGGATGCACAGGTACAGACCATGCGGGCATCGCCACGCAGATCAAGGTTGAAGAAAGCCTTCGTAAGGAAGGCAAGACCCGCTATGATCTCGGGCGCGACGCGTTTATTGAGCGTGTCCTGGGAGTGGAAAAATCTGTATGGCGGACGCATCATCGAGCAGCTTAAGACGCTTGGCAGCTCCTGCGACTGGGACCGCGAGCGCTTTACCATGGACGAGGGCTGTTCGCACGCTGTGCGCGAGGTTTTTGTAAACCTGTACGAAAAAGGGCTTATTTACAAGGGCAGCCGGATCATCAACTGGTGTCCGCACTGTAAAACGGCGCTGTCCGACGCGGAGGTCGAATACACGGAAACAGCAGGGGCATTTCTGGTACATCAAGTACCCCGTTAAGGATAATCCGGGAGAATTTGTGCTCATCGCCACCACCCGTCCGGAAACCATGCTCGGCGACACCGCCGTGGCGGTCAATCCGGAGGATGAGCGGTATACGCATCTTGTGGGGAAAACGTTGATTCTGCCCCTGATGGACCGCGAGATCCCCGTAGTTGCCGACGATTATGTCGAAAAGGATTTTGGAACGGGCTGCGTCAAGATCACGCCCAGCCACGATCCGAATGACTTTGAAGTGGCGCAGCGCCACGAGCTTGAACAGATCCTTATCCTCGACGGCGACGCGCGCATCAATGAAAACGGCGGAAAATACAAAGGCCTTGACCGCTATGAGGCGAGAGCGGCCGTCCTGTCCGATCTGGAGAGCCTGGGTCTGCTTGTAAAGACAGAGGCGCATGCGCACAACGTGGGACAGTGCTACCGCTGTTCGACGACCGTGGAACCGCTGACCTCGGCACAGTGGTTTGTGAAAATGAAACCGCTTGCGCAGCCTGCCGTCAAGGCTGTGAAAGACGGTCAGATCCGCTTTATTCCCGAGCGCTTTGAAAAAACCTATCTAAACTGGATGGACAACGTGCACGACTGGTGCATCTCCCGCCAGCTTTGGTGGGGTCACCGCATACCGGCGTTTACCTGCGCGGACTGCGGGCATGTCATGATCAAAAAAGTCGATCCAACCGTGTGCGAAAAATGCGGGCGGGAGGCACATTTCTCAGGAAGAGGATGTGCTGGACACCTGGTTTTCCTCCGCGCTGTGGCCTTTTTCAACCATGGGCTGGCCGGAAAAGACGAAAGAGCTTGAATTCTTTTATCCCAACAGCGTGCTGGTGACGGGCGTATGATATCATATTTTTCTGGGTAGCCCGGATGATTTTTTCGGGTCTTGAGCATATGGGAGAAATCCCGTTTCCCACCCGTTTTTATGCACGGGCTTATCAGGGACGGACAGGGACGCAAAATGTCCAAATCCGCCGGTAACGGCGTTGACCCCATGGAAGTCATCGATACTTTTGGGGCGGACGCGCTGCGCTTCACGCTCGTTACTGGCAACAGCCCCGGAAATGACGTTCGTTTTTACAACGAACGCTGCGAGGCCATGCGAAATTTCTGCAACAAGATTTGGAACGCTTCCCGTTTTGTGTTGATGAATATTGACGGGGATATGGACGCCACGCTGCCCGATGTGCTCGAGCAGGAGGACAAATGGATCCTTTCACGGCTTAAACCGCCCTGACACGCGAGGTCACCGAGTGCATAGGACAAATAGGAGCTGGGTATCGCGGCGCAGAAGCTTTATGATTTTATCTGGGATGATTTCTGCGATTGGTACATCGAGCTTGTCAAGGCGCGCCTGCAGCAGGGCGGAGAGGAACGCACGCGCGCGGGGCGCGTGCTAAACACCGTGCTCGTGCAGGTTCTCAAGCTGCTGCATCCGTTTATGCCGTTTATCACCGAGGAAATATGGCAGGCCCTGCCGCATGAGGGCGATGCGCTGATGGTTTCAAAGTGGCCGCATTATCTGCCGGGAGGCTTGATTTTCCACAGGAAGAGGCGTCCATGGAGCGCATCATGGCGCTCATCCGCAGCGTGCGCAACCGACGTGCCGAAATGAATGTGCCGCCTTCCAAAAAGACCAAACTGTTTATCGTAACGGACAAAAAGAATGAATTTGAAGCCGGCACTGCGTTTCTGTCGAGGCTT
>CAXXFP010000006.1:0-27702 GCA_963678505.2 Oscillospiraceae bacterium
ACCGAAGTGTCCTTCAGCTTTCCGGCGCTGACCGCGCGCAGGATGTCCAGCAGATCCGTTTCGAGCAAAAACAGGATCGCCTGTGCCTCAGGGTCGCCGAAGCGGGCGTTATATTCAATAACGCGCGGGCCGTTGGGGGTGAGCATGAGGCCAAAGTAAAGCACGCCCTTAAACGGACGGCCTTCCGCGTTCATGGCGCGCATGGTCGGCAGAGAAGATTTCCTCCATACAGCGCGCCGCGATGTCGGGCGTGTAGCATACCGGCGGGCAAATGGCGCCCATGCCGCCTGTGTTGGGGCCTTCGTCCCCGTCAAACGCGCGCTTATGATCCTGCGAGGCGGGCATGGGAACAAGGGTCTCCCCGTCGGTAAAGGCAAGCACGGTCACCTCGGGGCCGGTCATGAACTCCTCGATGACCACGCGCCCGCCCGCCGCGCCGAAGCGGTTCTGCTCCAACATATCCATGACGGCGTTTTCAGCCTGCGCCTGGGTCTGGGCGATAATAACGCCCTTGCCCAGCGCCAGCCCGTCGGCTTTGACAACAATGGGCGCCGCGTGCTGACGGATATAGCCGATGGCGGACGCGGAGTCGTCAAACACCGCGTAGTCCGCCGTGGGGATGCCGTATTTTTTCATCAGCCCCTTGGAAAAAACCTTGCTGCTTTCGATTTCGGCGGCATTTTTTATAAGGCCCGAAGGCGGGGATGCCGTTTTTTTCAAGCGCGTCCACCATGCCGAGGGCAAGCGGATCGTCAGGCGCCACGACCACGAAGCCAATGTCGTTTTCCTTGGCAAAAGCGACCATGCCGTATATATCGGTCGCTTTGACGGGCACGCACTGCGCGAGCGCGGCAATGCCGCCGTTTCCGGGCGCGCAGTAGAGCTTATGGATTTTTTTGCTTTGCGAGAGCTTCCAAACGAGCGCGTGTTCGCGCCCGCCCGAGCCGATTACCAGTACGTTCATAAAAACCCCCACTTTTTCAGGCCGAAATGAATATGCCCGCGCGCGTCCCGCATAAAACGGACGTAAACGCGCGCGGGGCATACTGTGTATGCGAAAAAGACGTTATGCTCCCGCAAAGGGCTTAAGCTTAGCCCGCTGCCGGAGGATTAATGGCGGAAATGGCGCATGCCGGTAAACACCATGGCAATTTCGTGCTTGTCCGCGGCGACGATGGAATCGGCGTCGTTAATTGAGCCGCCGGGCTGCATAATGGCGGTGATTCCTGCCGCGAAGGCGGCCTCTACGCAGTCGTCAAACGGGAAGTAGGCGTCAGACGCCATGACGGCGCCTTTTGCGCGCTCGCCGGCGTATTTGATGGCAAGCTCGAGCGCCGTGATCCGGTTTGTCTGACCGGGGCCGATGCCCACGATGCACTTGTCCTTTGCAAGGACGATCGCGTTTGATTTTGTATGCTTGACGACCTTCCAGGCAAAATCCATATCGGTAAGCTCGCGCGCGTCGGGCGCGCGCTGCGTGACGGTTTTAAGTTCCCCGTCGCACAGCTTCGTATCCACCGACTGCACAAGCAGGCCGCCGGTAACCTTTTTAAAATCAAGGCTGTCCGCCGGTACGGGAAGGCTGATGCCCTCAAGCGCGAGCACGCGGATATTCTTTTTGCGGCACAGAAGCTCAAGCGCGTCGATGGTAAAGGAGGGCGCAATAACGATTTCGATAAACAGCTTGTTGATTTCGGCGGCGGTCTGCTTGTCGCACGGACGGTTAAGCGCAATGATACCGCCGAAAATGGAAACAGGGTCGGCTTCATAAGCGCGCTGATAAGCCTCCAGGATCGTGTCGCCGATGCCCACGCCGCACGGATTGGCATGCTTGACGGCCACGGCGCACGGGCAGTCAAACTCCTTGATCAAAGCGATGGCGCCCGCCGCGTCGTTTATATTGTTATAGGAAAGCTCCTTGCCGTGCAGCTGCTCGGCGGCGGCAATGGTCCCCTTTTTATTGCCCGTTTCGGCGTAAAAAACCGCGCGCTGGTGCGGGTTTTCTCCGTAGCGCATGTCCTGCGCTTTTTCATAGGTGAGCGTGAGCGTTTCCGGCCAGCCGCCGACTTTGCCGCGCAGATAGCCCGCGATGAGCGCGTCATAATGCGCGGTGTGCTCGAACACCTTGAGCGCCAGCTTGAATTTTTCCTCTTTGGAAACGCCGCCGGCTTCCAGCGCGTCGGCGATCGGGGCGTAATCGGCGGGATCGACGACCACGGCCACATCCTGCCAGTTCTTCGCCGCGGCGCGGATCATGGTCGGGCCGCCGATGTCGATGTTCTCAATGGCTTCCTCCAGCGTGACGCCGGGCTTGGAAACGGTCTTTCTGAAGGGGTAGAGATTGATTGCCACCACGTCGATCGGCTCAATGCCCAGCTGCGCAATCTGTTCCATGTGCGCGGGGTTGCTGCGCATGGCAAGTATCCCGCCGTGCACGACGGGGTGGAGCGTCTTGAGTCTTCCGTCGAGACATTCGGGGAAATGCGTGATGTCCGAAATGTTTACGACCTTGACGCCAGCCGCCTCAAGCGCTGTGGCGGTGCCGCCCGTTGAAACGATTTCAAAGCCGAGAGCCTCGAGCCTTTTGGCGAATGTAACGATGCCTGTTTTGTCGGAAACACTTAAAAGAGCGCGCTTTTTCATGCTTTTTCCTCCTCGTTTATCAAAACGTGCCGGCCCTCCACACGCAGTCTGCCCTGACAAAACAGCCTGACCGCGCGCGGCAGAAGCACCCACTCGGCCTGCTCCATCACGCGTTTTTGCAGCAGCTCCGGGGTGTCCCCAGGGAGAATTTCGACCGCTTTTTGCAGGATGATGGGGCCGGCATCCGTTTGTGCGCTGACAAAATGCACGGTCGCGCCGGTCAGCTTTACGCCGTAGCCAAGCGCGGCCTCGTGCACATGAAGCCCGTAATATCCGTCGCCGCAGAAGGCGGGGATGAGCGCGGGGTGGACGTTTAGGATGCGGTTTTCAAACGCCGCGCAGAAGCTTTCATCCAGAACATATAAAAAGCCCGCCAGCACGACAAGCCCGATATCCAGCGCGCGCAGACGCTCAAGAAGAGCCGCAGTAAATTCCTCGCGTGAGGAATATTGCCGACGCGCCACTATGGCGGCGTCAATGCCCGCCGCGCGCGCACGTTCAAGCGCAAACGCGCCCGGGTGCGAGGAAATCACCGCCGTGATGCGGCCGTTTCCAAGCTCCGCGCGCGCCTGCGCGTCAATAAGAGCCTGAAGGTTTGTTCCGCCGCCGGACACCAGCACAGCAATGTTAACCATACCGCGCCGTCCTATAAAAGCTCGACGCCGGCGTCCCCGGCGACAACGTGCCCGATCAGGTGCGCGCTTTCTCCGGAGGCTTTGAGCGATTCCAGAGCGGCCGATACGTCCTTTTCGGACACGGCCAGCACCATGCCGACGCCCATATTGAAGGTGTTATACATATCGTGCTCAGGGATGTTCCCCGCGTCCATAATGAGCGGGAAGACGGGGGGGATCGGCCAGGAGCCTTTTTCGATGCGTGCGCACAGGTTCTCAGGCAGCATGCGCGGGATGTTCTCATAAAAACCGCCGCCCGTGACATGGCTGATGCCCTTGACAGGCACTTTCTTAATCAGGTCAAGGATGGCGCGGACATAGATTTTTGTGGGGGTGATGAGCGCTTCGCCCAGCGTCTGCCCGAGCGTGGGAACAAAGGCGCGCAGCTTTTCGTCGGTAGGCCTGAGGACGTGCCGGACAAGCGAAAAGCCGTTTGAATGAAGCCCGGAAGAGGAAAGTCCGATGAGCGCGTCGCCTGCGGCGATCGTACTGCCGTTTATCATACGGTCATGGTCGGCAAGACCAACGCTGAAGCCGGCAAGGTCGTATTCGTCCTCGGGGTAAAAGCCGGGCATTTCCGCCGTTTCGCCGCCGATGAGCGCGCAGCCTGCCTGCCGGCAGCCCTCCGCCACGCCGGACACGATGGAGGCGATTTTCTCCGGATGGTTCTTGCCCGTTGCAATGTAGTCCAGAAAAAACATGGGCGCCGCGCCCGAGCACACGATATCGTTTACGCACATGGCCACGCAGTCGATGCCTACGGTGTCATGCCGGTCAAGCAGAAACGCGATTTTAAGCTTCGTGCCTACGCCGTCCGTGCCGGACACCAGCACGGGGCGCGAAACGCCCTTTAAATCCGGCTCGAACAAGCCGCCAAAGCCGCCGATGCCGCCTAAAACACCCGCTGTAAACGTGCTTTCAACGTGTTTTTTCATCAATTTGACCGCTTCATACCCCGCGGTTACGTCCACGCCTGCGCCGGCGTAGCTTTCACTGTTGCTGTTTTTCATTCTTCGGACCTCCCGTTAATAAGCTGCATGGGGTCGCGTGGGACGGGCACGGCGTACCGGCCGGTAAAGCAGCCGTTGCACACGCCGTATTTCGTGCCGTCAACGATTTGACTGAGATCCTCAAGCTGAAGGTATTTCAGCGAATCCGCGCCGATCATGTGCGCGATCTCCTGCGTGGTGCGCCCATGCGCGATGAGCGCCTCACGATCCGGAATATCCGTGCCGAAATAGCATGGATGCAGGAACGGAGGCGAGGAGATGCGCATATGCACCTGCGTGGCGCCCGCTTCCCGCAGCAGGGAAACGATGCGCGCGCACGTCGTGCCGCGCACAAGGGAGTCGTCGACCATGATGACGCGTTTGCCCCTGATCGTAGAGGAAAGCGCGTTTAATTTGATCTTGACCGCGCTTTCGCGCTGGTTCTGCTTGGGTTGAATGAAGGTGCGACCCACATAGCGGTTTTTGATGAGCCCGACGGCATAGGGGATGCCCGACTGGCCGGCATAGCCCATCGCCCCGGAAAGGCCGGAATCGGGTACGCCGATGACCACGTCGGCCGGCGTATCGTCCGCGCGGGCAAGACATTTTCCCGCCTCCTGACGGACGAGGTCTACGGAAAGCCCATCAATGACACTGTCCGGACGGGCAAAATAGATATATTCGAACACGCACAGGCTGGGCTTGACCCGGATGCCGCTGCTCAGTGCGCGCACCTGGCCGTTTTGCGCAACGACGACCTCGCCGGGCTCGATGTCACGGATAAACGTGGCCCCGATGGCGTCGAGCGCGCAGGATTCGGACGAAAAGATGACGCATCCGTCGAGCTTACCCATGCAAAGCGGACGAAAGCCGTTGGGGTCGCGCACGGCGATGAGTTTTTTTCCGCTCATCAAAACCAGACTGTACGCGCCCACCATGTACTGCATGGCGTTGAGAACCGCGTCTTCCAGCGTGTTTGTGCGCAGGCGTTCGCGGACAATCATATGGGAGATGATTTCCGCGTCGCCGGTTGTCTGGAAGATGGCGCCGTGCATTTCCGCTTCGTTTCGCAGCTGTGCGCTGTTTGCAAGCCTTCCGTTGTGCGCGATGCACAGGCTGCCGTTGACATGCCGGATGACGATGGGCTGGGCGCAGGAACCGCTTAAATCGGAGGAGTACGCGTAGCGCACGTGCCCTATGGCCATCTGCCCGTTAAGACCGGAAACGGCCCGGTCGTTAAATACGTCCGCAACCAGGCCCTGCCCGGTAGTTACGGAAACCGAGCTGTTTTGACTGACCGCGATGCCGCAGGAGCCCTGGCCGCGGTGCTGAAGGGCAAACAGAGCGGTGACGGTTTCCAAAACAGGGTTGAGCTGCTTTTCCGGCGGCACGGAAATGCCGAAAACGCCGCATTCCTCATGAAGCTTGATTTCCTCTAAGAACGCCATGCATGTTCCTCCCTGTAAGCGCCGGGTATGTAAACCAACATATTTTTTGCGCGCATCCCTTATTGTTCCGCGCCGAGCAAACGGTGCAGAATCTCCTTATACGCGTCCTCGACTCCGCCCATATCGCGGCGAAAACGGTCCTTATCCAGCTTTTCTCCGGTTTTTGAATCCCAGAAGCGGCAGGTATCCGGCGATATTTCGTCGGCAAGCACGATCGTCCCGTCCGGCAGGCGGCCGAATTCAAGCTTGAAGTCGATCAGCTCAATGCCCAGATCCTTTAGGTATGCGCCGAGAATCTCGTTTATTTTAAAGGAATAGGCGTCAATGGTCTTCAGTTCGTCGGCGGTGGCAAGCCCCATGGCAAAGGCGTGATAGGTGTTGATCATCGGGTCGCCCAGCTCGTCGTTTTTATAGCTGTACTCGAGCACCGTGGTTTTAAGCTTCGTGCCTTCCTCAATACCCAGACGCTTGGAAAGAGAGCCCGCGGCGATATTGCGCACGATGACCTCGATGGGCACGATGGTCACGCGGCGCACGGCCGTTTCCCGGTCGGAAAGCTCGCGCACGAAATGCGTGGGGATGCCCTTTTCCTCAAGCATGCGCATGAGGTGGTTGGTAACGCGGTTGTTTATGGAGCCTTTGCCCGTGATGGTGCCTTTTTTCAGCCCGTTAAACGCGGTCGCGTCGTCCTTATACGCAACGATATAGACATCCGGGTCGTCCGTTTTAAAAACCTTTTTTGCCTTGCCCTCGTAAAGCTGTTCACCTTTTGTCATAGCGTATAGCCCTCCTTCTGCATGTTAAGATCCTTCTTCAAAACTTCCTGTTCCATTGTCTGCTTGTACTTGATCAGCCTGCCGCGCAGCGCTTCGTCTGAAAGCGCCAGGATCTGCGCGGCAAGTACGGCTGCGTTGACCGCGCCGTTGATGGCCACGGTGGCCACGGGGATGCCCGCCGGCATCTGCACGGTCGACAGCAGCGCGTCGAGCCCGTCGAGCGCGGAGGACTTGATGGGGATGCCGATGACGGGGAGCGTGGTGTGCGCGGCGAGCACGCCGCCCAGGTGCGCGGCCTTTCCGGCCGCCGCGATGAGTACGCCGAAACCCTCGCGCTCGGCGTTTTCGGCAAATTCGCACGCGGCGCGCGGCGTTCTGTGCGCGGAAAGCACGCGCACGCAAAACGGGATGCCAAACTGCCGCAGCGTTTCAAGCCCGTCCTTTAAAACGGGCAGATCGGAATCGGAACCCATAATAACCGCAACTTTTTTATCAGACACAGCCTGTCCCTCCGCTTCGAAGAATAAACTCTAAAAAACAAAAACACCCAGTTCAGGTGCTTTCCGTAAGGATGAAAAACCGCACGCAAAAACCCGGCCCCTGCCGCGGGACACGGCGGTACATGTTGTTTTAAACTGCATAAGGCGGTGCATCGCGGCACATCCCTTCCTGATAAAAAGATGCTGAAAACCGGCAAAGGGAAACGCGGCTGAGCGGCCGGCGACGGCATTTAAAAAAGCCCGCGCAGTCGGGCAAAGGCGTGCATGGGCAGTTCAAATCGTTTATATTTTATATCAAGAAAACCCGCATTTCAAGTGTATGGGCCGCGAGTGGGATAATTTTGTACATTTATACAAGCCTTGCCCGCGTGCAGGTCCAGGTATAAGCATTGTGTATCATAAAAACAAATAAAGCGGCGGGGTGACCCCCGCCGCCCGGCATACCCAAAGCCCCACTTTGGCCGTGCGAATCCATTTATAACCTGCACGTATCTGCAGGTGGGTTACCTCCTCGCGGTTTCATTGCTTCCAACTTCCGCCCACAGGGCGGGAGGCCTGCAATCCACCGGGAGAGTCGGAATCCCGATTTAGAGATGTGGGTTTAAAAAGACCCGTCACGAACCAAGCAGGGAAGCTATTGTGCTTAACATGCTTCTTCTTACACCCTCATCATACCATTATGGCATCCAAAAAACAAGGGCGGCGGGCAAGGAAAGTGCTGTCAGTTTTCGTCTTCCCAGGGCTCGTTAATATGCTCCATAAACAGGGCATACATACGCTCGCATTCAGCCTCATCATCAACCGTCACAAGGATTTCCTCGCCGTTGTCCTCCTCGACTTTCAAAATGATCAGCTCCGCGCTTTCCGCGTCCTCCGGGGTATTGGCCGGGATAAACGCCATATAGGTGGCGTCCTCCACCTCAAGCGTATCCAGATGCTCAAGCTCAAAGGTTTTGCCTTCCTCATCGGTCAGGGTTATAAAATCGCTTCCATACTCTTCGCTCATGCCGCGCCTCCAAATCTGCACAGTGTTAAAAAGCCCTGCGGGCGCGCGCCGCGACAGAAAACCGGTTCGCGCCGGAACCGGTTTTCCCAGCAAAAACAGCCGCCCGGGTATGCTTTTAAATCGTATTATAAGCATAATCCGCACGCGGCTATAAATCAATCATTTTCTGAAAACGAACGGGCATAAAATACTTTGCGGCCGAGCCTATGAACCGAAATCCTCCAGCAGCCGTAAAAGGTTTTCATAGCCGAAGACCGAGATGCCCTGCCGGATCAGTGCGCGATCGCCAAGACGCAGGGATTTTGTGCGGGTCTCGGTAATAAAAAGGGGGGAGTCGGCGTTGTCGGCGCCAAAAACCCCGATCTGGCCGTTGATTTCTTTGAGGATATACAGCTCATCCTGCACGGGGGAAGCCTCGGGCTGCAAGTTTGAAAACACCTCGCCGTTTTCCGTCCGGGCGCTGCGCGGTGCGGACTTTTCCGGGAGGGTCTGCGCGGGCGAGGCAGTCAAGGTAAGCAGCGTCGGCAGCAGGAGCAGGAGGACGGCGGACAGGCCGACGGCCGCGGCGATTTTCTTGCGCATTATTCTCACCTTCGCATGGTTTTGTGTCGCTGTTCATGGCGCGCACAGCCGGTCTATAGTGAGCGGCAATTCATATTATTTCCAATTCGAGTAAAAATCATGCATACGCATCGGTTCCAGACGGTTTCCAGCACACGGGGATGCCGGCCGGATACGACAGGATTCCAGCGAAGTATTTGACATCACATGGTATAATAACCACAAGTGATTATTATACTTAAATTTAAGTCCTTTTCCTAACCCCTTCGGGGTAACCTGAAAAGATGACGCATTATACCATTGCCGTTGTACGGTTGTTGTACGGTTATGGTATAATATTTAGGTGCCGCAGCAATGCGGACAAGCGCACGGCAACCCGTCCGTGCCCGGAGGTGGACATTTTTGAACGGAAAGAACTTTAAGCATATGAACGTAAAAAAATTGTGGCAGGCCAACAGCGCAGCCGGCAGTACGCTCCATTGGGTTGGGCGGATACTTGGCACCATGCTGCTCATCGGCGCCACTGCGGGGATTATTATGGCGTTTTTGTTCGCCATTTATGTCAACCGGTATATCAAGCCGACGCTGGATCTGAATCTGGATGATTACAGCCTCGACCTGACAAGTTTTGTGTACTATACGGATCCGCAGACCGGCGAGGACAAGGAGCTTGAAACGCTCTACGATACGGAAAACCGTGTGTGGGTCAATTACGAGAAAATACCCAAAAACCTGATCAACGCCACCATTGCCATTGAGGATCAGCGTTTCATGTCGCACAAAGGCGTAGACTGGAAACGTACCATCGGCGCGTTTGGCAACATGTTTTTGTCGCTGCGCTCGAACTTCGGCGGCTCCACCATTACGCAGCAGCTGATTAAAAACCTGACAAACGACAAGGATGTCACCGTCAAGCGAAAGATCGTGGAAATTTTCCGCGCGCTGGAGTTTGAGCGGCATTATACCAAGGAAGATATCATTGAATGGTATTTAAACACCATTTATCTCGGGCAGGGCTGCAACGGGGTCAATACCGCCGCGCAGACTTACTTCGGCAAGTCTGTCAGCGATCTTTCCCTTGCCGAGTGCGCGGCGCTCATCGGCATCACCAACGCGCCCACGCTCTATAACCCGTACCTCAACCCGGAAAAAAACAAGGAGCGCCAGGAGCTGATTCTGGACAAGATGCTCGAGTTGGGCATGGTTGAAAAGGACGCGCATGACGCGGCGGTCAAGCAGACGCTCAATTTCGTGCACAACAAGGCCACGACGCAGGACAGCAAGCAGTCCTATTTTGTCGATCAGGTCATCAGCGACGTCATCAGCGACTTAGTCGAGCAAAAAGGCATTTCCCAGCAGATGGCGTCCAAAAGCATCTATCAGTCCGGCTATAAAATTTACACCACCATTGACGTCGGTGTTCAGAAAATCATGGACGACGTATTTACAAATGAGGAGAACTTCCCGAAAGTCAGAGTAAACGGACCTGAGCTGCCGCAGGCGGCTATGGTCGTGATGGACCCCTATACGGGCAACATCGTGGGCATGGTGGGCGGCCGCGGGGAAAAGCAGGGCGTACGTACGCTCAACCGCGCCACGCAGTCGTACAGGCAGCCGGGCTCCTCCATTAAGCCCCTGTCGGTTTACGGGCCGGCGCTGGACATGGGCGCCGTTACGCCGTATTCGGTATTTGATGATTCTCCGCTGAGCGTGATCAACGGGAAGGCGTGGCCGAAAAACTATGATTTCCGCTACCGGGGACGTATGACGGTGCTCAAGGCGGTTGAGATTTCCGATAACGCAGTGGCCGCGCGCGTGGTGGATATGATCACGCCGGAGAAAGCATTTTCCTTCGCATCCGTCAATCTTGGTCTTACCAGCCTTGTGCGGGAGCAGGAAAAAGGCGGGAAGGTTTATTCCGATGTAAACATCGCGCCGATGTCGCTGGGCGGTCTGACCAAGGGGGTGTCCGTGGAGGAAATGACGGCGGGGTACTGCGCGTTTGTCAACAAGGGGGTTTACACGAAGCCCCGCACCTACACAAAGGTAAAGGACTCAAAGGGCAACGTCATTTTGGATAACACACCAAAATCCGTTGCTGCGATGAAGGAAAAAACCGCATATTATATGAACTATATGCTGCAAAACGTGGTCAAGCAGGGTACCGGCACAAAGGCCAGGCTCGATAATATGGCTGTTGCGGGCAAGACAGGCACCACAAGCGACGACAACGACCGCTGGTTTGTCGGGTATACGCCCTACTATGTCAGTACTGTGTGGTTCGGTTTTGACGAACCGCAGGAGATCAAGCTGGAAAAAAGCACAAACCCGGCTCTGGCGCTCTGGAAAATGGTGATGTCGAAGGTGCACGAGGGGCTGGAAAACAAATCCTTTTTTGCGCCTGAGGGGCTGGTGAAGGCGTCTTACTGCATGGACAGCGGTCTTGCGCCCACGGAATACTGCCGCATGGACCGCCGCGGAAGCAGGGTCGCGACGGGGCTGTTTTATAAGGAGGATGTTCCTTCGAGCCGGTGCACGATGCATGTGCAGGTGAATATGGATACGTCGACGGGACAGCTGGCCACGCCGTTTTGCCCGGAGGAATTTCTCAAAACCATTTCACTGCTGGATCTCAACCGTCGGTTTTCGGTATCGGGAGTTGTCGTTGAGGATGAACAGTATACCATCCGTATTTATGGGGAGGAGAACTCCGGCTCCGGCTATCGTGCCGTAACGCCTTCCAACAAGTCCGGCTCGCCGCCGCTCAACACCTTCTGTACCGCGCACACACAGGCGTGGACGCCGCCTGTGACAGAATCACCGCCGCCGGAGGAAAACCCGGAGGAGCCCGAACAAACAGAGGATCCAGACGCTCCGATTCAGTCGGAGCTGCCACCGGAGGAAGGACCCATCGATACGTCTACACCGCAGCCGGAAGACTGAGAAACTATGCCGCCATCCGAAAACAAAGAGACGCAAATCAATGCCCCTTCGCCCAACCTGCGGCGGAGGAAGGGACTTTTGCATATCTGATAAATGCCTTGGGATTTGAAATATTCGAATCCTGACAGGAAGTCAATCAGTGGTTCACGAAGAGCTAAAACACATTTGTTAAATGGACATTTTCTAAGCGCTCTCCCATAAAAATGGAGAGAAAGAGACAGCGGCTCATCGAATAATCGATGAGCCGCTGCTGTTTTCGGATGGACTTTTCTTTTCCGTCGGTTCGCGTCGGGTAAGTACAGACGCGGCTGGGTCTGCTTATATTCGGTACTGCTTACAGGTAGCTTATATACATACGGATCAATCCATACACAAAAAAGCCGAGGCCGAAAGCGGCGATTGCGTAACTCAGCCAAAGAGAAAATTTTCCCGAAAGCTTGGGCGTATGGATGTGCTTGCCCCTTGAAACCAGGTAGTTAATAAGGAAAAGGCCTATGAACATGCCCATGAGCAGACAGCACGTAAAGATGAAATACGGCAGGTCACCCGCCGAGCGCCATACGCAGATGACGGTGCTGCTCAGCGTGAGCCAGAAAAAATGAGTCATGGGGTTTGTAATGTTGATGAGAAAACCGTTAAGAAACGGACGGGACAGGGCGTCGTTTTTTTTCAAAGGGTCGCTTTCTTCGTGCTGTACGGGGTTTTTGACGTTCTTTATGGCTTTATAGCCAATAAAAAAGATGATAACGCCGGACAGCATCCAAAAGAAGACCTCCAGCAGCCGGTTTGTCTGGATCAGGCTCAGCAGTCCGAAATTGATGAGCATAACGTCAAACGCATCGGCCAGCAGGGAACCCGCGGCGACGAGAAGGCCCTTTTTCAGTCCGCCCAGAATGGTCCAGCGGACAGATTCGATACCGGCCGGCCCCATGGGAATCGCGATGACAATGCCGGTAAAAAGGCCGATGTAGCAGGCTCTGATGATGAGAATGGTAAGTTCAGACATATTGTCCTCCCTATGCCGACAAATTTAAAGGGGATCCCCGCAGCCCCAAAAGGTTAAAACACTGGTTTATGTTTGAAAAGACTCGGTGATCACTGGGGGATAATTTCCATTATTTAGCACAACACACATTATGCCATACCACGGAGAAAAAATCCACAAATATTCTGTCGACGGCAGTACGCCTGGCTTAGTCCACGGCAGGGGGACCCTGCCGTCTGTGTATCCTGCGTGCTTACAGATCCTTACCCATGTAAATGCGCTGCGAAATCAGACAGGATACGGTAAATACCGCGGCAAGAATAAACGGGGAAAGCCAGGCAAGCACCGTAAGCGCCGCCGCATCCGGCATCTGGACGCCGGCATTGTGCAGAAAGTAGACGCCAAGCGTCGGCAGGCCGAATATGGCGAAGACGAACAGCCGGCTTTTTTCCACGCCGAATTTATATGTCAAAGGAAGAAGAATGCCGGTAAACACAAGCGAGACCCAAAACAGCCCATAGACGGTCGCCAGCGCCTCGATGACGGATATTCCGTTGCCTGTAAGGGAGGCCGTCAGCAAAATGATAAGAGATATGACCGCGCCCCCCAGCGCCAGCAGCAGCGTAAGCAGGTATTTTGACAGGACCAGCTGTTTTCTGGTGATCGGAAGCGACAGTGCGTAGCGGTCCCATTTGGACGCTTCGTCATAGGCAAGCGTGGTAACCGTCAGCATCGTCATAAGAAGTGTCGCCATGCCGGAAACAAACGTCACATCGTTGCCGATAAACGCAAATACCGCGAAAAAAAGGAGCATGGCGCCCATCATCTTTATGTTTTTGCGCAGACTCAGGATATCTTTTATGATTAAGCCCTTCACTGGTTTATCCCCCTCACATAAAACAGCATGATGTCCTCGAGGCGCACGTCGTCCACGACAAGACCGGCATATTTGCGTCTTGCCTTCGTCTTGTCCGTAACGAGCGCGTCATACCCGAACTGATTTTGCCTGTATCCGACGATGTCCCCGCCGTCGATCTGCGAGAAACCGGAGGCCCCGCACCGGAGAAGCCCATAGCGGTCGATCAGGTCGTCCTTCGACGCGCTGAGCACCACCTTACCCTGATGCAGAAATGTGATGTAGTCGGCCACCTTTTCAAGATCGTTTGTGATATGTGAGGAAAACAGGATGGAGCGATCCTCGCTTTGTATGAAGTCGAGGAATATATCCAGAATTTCGCTGCGTGCGACGGGGTCGAGCCCGCCTGTCGGCTCGTCAAGGATCAGCAGCTTCGGGTCGTGCGCCAGCGCCGCGGCGATAGACAGCTTCATCTTCATACCTTTTGAATATTCCTTGACGGTTTTGCCTTTCGGAAGCCCGAATTGGGAAAGCAGACGGTCAAATTCCGCGTCGCTCCAACCCTCAAATATATTTGCCATAATTTTTGCGATGTCTCCGGGCTTGAGGCTTTCGTGAAAGCAGTTTTCATCGAGCACGACGCCCAGCTGCTGCTTGACGCCCCGTTCATCCTTTATGTTGTCAAGACCGTTGATCAGGATGCTTCCCGCATCCCGTTTGATGAGATTGAGTATGAGCTTGACGGTCGTGGTTTTGCCGGCGCCGTTTTCGCCGATAAAACCCATGATGCTTCCCTTTGGCAGGGTAAAGCTCACATCCTCAAGTGCGAAATCGCCGTACCTTTTTGTTATGTTTCTGGCCTGTACGCAAGGTTCCATTATTCTTCCTCCCCGTATAACACGTTTAGCATCTGCACGAGCTCATCCAGCGTGACGCCGCTGCTGCGGGCGGTGTCGACGGCCTTTTGCAGGTGGCCTTCGGCCATGCGCAAATGCTCCTCGCGGATCAGTTCAAGGTTTTCGCCCGCCACAAAGCTGCCCTTTCCCGTCACGGTCTGGATAAAG
Source organism: Oscillospiraceae bacterium (assembly GCA_963678505.2). Classification (GTDB taxonomy): domain Bacteria; phylum Bacillota; class Clostridia; order Oscillospirales; family JAVBQB01. The sequence goes on from CAXXFP010000006.1 coordinate 14,446, forward strand.
CCGTCGCGCTCAAGGTCTTCGTAGGCGCGCTTCGTGGTAATCACGCTGATGCGCAGCTCGCGGGCCAGCAGACGCATGGAGGGCAGCACCTCGCCCTCTTTGAGCGCGCCGCTGAGGATCAGGTTTTTGATCTGAGAGGTGATCTGTTCGTAGATGGGCCTTCCGCTTGAGTTGCTGATGATGATGTCCAAAGCGTCACCTCCATATTGTGTATACACTATATATACAATATAACGGGCTTGTTGTCAATATAGGGTATGATTGTTTTTCGGCTGACCCTCCGCCATGGGCAATTGTATTTTTCAGGTCGATACGGTATAATTACTAAATATAATATTTTGCGGTTGATTCGCAAGGCGAAGCCACGCCAGGGGGCTTAAATATTCAAGGACCCCATCTGGCAGCGTACATTTGATGTCTCACCGGATATGAATTATGCATCAAGGCGCTGTATGCACGTTTTTCAGTCAAAACAGCAGGGAGAAATGCAGCTTGAGGATGAACCTTCCCCGGCCGTTGTTTTTCGACGGCGCTTTCGGGACGTATTACCATAAAACAGGCGGAAAAAATGCCTTTTGCGAGTACGCGAATATAAACGAGCGGGAGACGGTTTTTCGCATACACCGGGAATATATCGAGGCGGGCGCGCGCGCGATCAAGACCAATACCTTTGGGGCAAACTCGCTGCTGTCGTCCGACCGGCAGGTCGTTGAGGAAATCATCCAAACCGGGTATTCCATTGCCTGCCAGGCCGCCGCAGGCACCGGCGCATTGGTTTTCGCGGATATCGGCTGCCTGTCGTCCGAGGAAGAGGACGCAAGCCGGGAATACAGGGAGCTTACGCAGCTTTTTCTTGATCAAGGTGCGAAGTGCTTTCTGTTTGAAACGATGCCGGAGCTTTCCACGCTGATTCCCGCGCTGCGGCATATCAGGGAGACCTGTCCGGACGCCTGCTGTATCGTCTCCTTCGCCGTATTGCAGGACGGCTATACAAAAAAAGGATATTTCTATAAGGATCTTATTTCGTCGGCAATGGAAGACCCGGATATTGACGCGGTGGGCATCAATTGCCTGTGCGGGCCGAGCCATGCCTACAGCCTGATTAAAGCGCTGAATATCGGGGGGAAAACCTTTTCGGCCATGCCCAACGCCGGTTATCCCTCCACGATCAACGGGCGCACGGTCTATCAGGAGGACGCCGAATATTTTTCGGAGAAGATCGGCGATATTCACGCCTTGGGCGTGGAAATTCTCGGCGGCTGCTGCGGCACAACGCCCGCGCATATCCGTGCGGCCGTATGCAGCATCGGCCGGCAAACAAGCGCTGTGGCGTACGCGCAGCCGGCCGACACGCAGGCGTCGTCCGCGCCCGCTTACGTAAATGCTGTGCAAAAAAAGCTTGCCTCCGGCAAAAAGCTGATTGCCGTCGAGCTTGACCCGCCGCCCGACACCCGCTGCGATTATCTTGTGCCCGCGGCAAATCAGGCGCGGCTAACCGGCGCGGACGTGATCACCATTGCCGACTCGCCGCTTGCGCGCGCGCGGGCGGACAGCATCCTGACCGCGGCAAAGCTGCAGCGCGAGGCGGGCATCGACGTACTGCCGCACCTTTCGTGCCGGGACAAAAATTATATCGGCATCAAGGCCGCGCTGCTCGGCGCTTATATGGAGAACATCCACAACATTTTTGCCATTACGGGCGACCCTGTCGTGGTAACCGAACGGGGCGCGAGCCGGGGAGTTTTTAGCTTTAACGCGTACAATCTGCTTTCATTTATCAGAAGCCTCAACACCGAGCTTTTTTCCCAGGCGCCTTTTTTTGCGGGTGCCGCGCTCAATGTAAACGCGGCGAATTTTGATGCGGAGCTCAAACGCGCGGAGAAAAAACTGGACAGCGGCGCGCAGTTTTTGATGACGCAGGCGCTGTTTATGCCTCAGGCGGCGGAGAACCTGATCCGTGCGAAAAAAGAGCTGGACTGTCCGCTCCTTGCGGGCATTATGCCTGTCGCGGGCTATAAAAACGCACTGTTTTTAAATAACGAGGTCGCGGGAATCGAGATCCCGCAGTCGGTCATTGACAGCTTCAGGGATCAGCCTGCCCAGCAGGTGCAGGAGCTGTCGGTTGCGTTTAGCATCGGTATGATCGAATCGGTATATGATCACTGCGACGGCTTCTACCTCATGACGCCGCTGAAAAAAATCAATTTGGTGTGCAGCCTTATTGAAGCCATAAGGAGTAGAGAAACATGCTTATAATCGGAGAAAAACTCAACAGTTCCATACCGAAGACCCTTGCAGCACTCAAAGCGAGGGACGAGCGGTACCTGACCTCGCTGATCAGGACGCAGGAGGAGGCCGGCGCGCATTTTCTGGATGTGAACACCGCCATCTGCGGGGATGAGGAGCTTTCCCAAATGCTCTGGCTGATCAGCCTCATTAAGGAACATTCTTCCTGCGGCGTCATGCTGGATTCCCCGTCGCCCAGGGTCATTGAAGAAGCCATACTCACTCTGCCGGAAAGGCCGGTCATCATCAATTCCGTCACACTTGCCGAGCGCATCAATGAGCTGCTGCCGGTCATCAAGGAGACGGGCGCGGGCGTGGTGGCGCTGCCTATCGACAGCGACGGGATTCCCTCGGGGGTTGAAAAACGCGTGGAAAACGCGGGCAAGCTCATAGAGAAAATTACGGGCTTCGGAATTGACCGGGATAAGATATTTATCGACGTGCTGGTGGAGACCATTGCCGTAGGAAGCGAGAACGCGCTTTGCGCGCTGGGGACGACGCTGCGCCTGAAAAGCGCATATCCGCAGGTGAATACGATCTGCGGACTTTCCAATGTTTCCTTTGGACTGCCCAAGCGGGTTAATTTAAACGCGACGTTTCTGTGCAGCGCGGTCATGGCCGGTATGGACGCCGCCATTTTTGATATCACAAGCCCGCTCATGCGCGATGCATTATTTTCCGCAAACGCCATTGCGGGCAGGGACGAATACTGTCTGGACTATATCAATCACATCCGCGGCGCGCAGCAGGATTAGGCGTGTTAAAAGAGCATCCCCGTCCGTTTCAGACTGAAACGGACGGGGATGCTTTTTATGCCTGCGGGCGGGTCAGTCAACGCGTCTTTAGCGGCAAACACGCATTTTTGCCCCAAATGCACATTTAAATAAGAACCCTACAGCACGGTGCCCGGCTGGTATGGGCGGACAAGTGCCGCAAACGCTTTCACCTGACCGGGCGTATAGGGCGTTTTTTCGATTCTCTCCCGGTCCTCAGGCAGATATTTTTCCGGTTTACGGTATCGGTTGAGTACATACCGCGGCACGGGGGGCAGCTCCTGCGCCATGTGCATCAGATCCTCCGCCGACAATTGGGGAACTACGGTGGTGCGCACCTCAAAAGGAAACCGCGCCTTTAAAAGGATGCCGATGGTTTCAAGCACGGGGCCTGCGCTGCCGCCGCAAATTTCCCCGTACCGTGCGGCCGGCGCCTTGTAATCGACCGCGGCATAATCGCACAGCCCGCCGCGCAGGATACTGTCAACCGCTTGCGGATTTGAGCCGTTTGTATCGAGCTTAACTTTGTAGCCAAGCGATTTTAAAAAGCGCAGAAAGTCCTCAAGACCCGCCTGGCAGGTGGGTTCGCCGCCGCTGACCACCGCCGCGTCGAGCAGACCGGCGCGTTTTTTTAAAAAGGCTTCTACTTTCTGCATGGAAAGCGCAGGCGGCGTCTGATCGAGCAGCGCCCGGTTGTGGCAGTAAAAACAACTGTAATTGCAGCCCGGAACAAACAGCACACAGGAAACAAGTCCCGGATAATCGACGAGCGAGCTTTTGACAAGCCCTGAAACGGTCATACGACCGCATCCTCGCGAAGCACATACTTTTTGCGCTGGTCATATTCCTCACGCTTGCCCTTGTTAAAGTTCTGCACAGGCCGCAGATACCCGACCACGCGGCTCCACACCTCGGTGTCCGCCCCGCACTCGGGGCAGGTAAAGTGTTCGCCTGAGATGTAGCCATGGTCGTTGCACACGGAAAACGTGGGCGTCAGCGAGATATAGGGTAGCTTATAGCGCGTGAAGGCTTTTTTTATGAGCGCTTTGGCAGACTCGGTTTCCTTGATTTCCTCGCCCAGATACAGGTGCAGCACCGTTCCGCCGGTATAAAGGGACTGAAGCTCGTCCTGCAAATCAAGCGTTTCAAAAATGTCATCGGTAAAGCCGACGGGAAGCTGAGAGGAATTGGTATAATAGGGAACCTTTTCACCCGCGGTGATAATGTCGGGATACCTTTCCCTGTCCTGCTTTGCAAGCCGGTAGCTCGTGCCTTCGGCGGGGGTCGCCTCGAGATTATAGTAGTGTCCGGTTTCATCCTGTATGTCCTTAATGACGTCGCGCATGTAGTTGAGCGTGCGCACCGCGAAGCGCTGACCCGCGTCGGTGGTCAGGTCGCATTCGCGCCCGAACAGGTTCTGGCAGGCTTCGTTCATGCCGATCAGGCCGATGGTGTTAAAGTGGTTAAACCAGTAGCAGTCCGTTTTGGCCTTGACGTCTTTAAGATAGTTTGCGGAATAGGGGTAGAGCCCGCGCGCCGTCTGATCCTCAATGACCTTACGCTTGATTTCAAGGCTGTTTTTAGCGATATTCATCTGCTGCCACAGCCGCGTGAGAAACTCCGACTCGCTTTTTGAGACATAGGCAAGCCGCGGCAGGTCGATGGTCACCACGCCGATGGAGCCGGTCAGCGGATTCGAGCCGAACAAACCGCCGCCCCTTTTGCGCAGCTCGGAGGTGTTCAGGCGCAGCCGGCAGCACATGGAGAGCGCGTCCTCGGGGGACAGGTCGGAGTTTATATAGTTTGAAAAATACGGGATCCCGTATTTGCAGGTAATTTCAATAAACTTTTCCACCACCGGGCTGTCCCAGTCAAAATCCTTGGTGACGTTGATGGTGGGGATGGGGAAGGTGAAGACGCGGCCCTTGGAGTCGCCCTCCATCATCACGTCGCAGAACGCCAGATTGATGATGTCCATTTCCTTCTGGAAATCGCCGTATTTTTCCGGCATGACCTGGCCGCCGAGGATGACATGCTCCTCCTTGAGCGTGCGCGGCGGCACGATATCGAACGTCAGGTTTGAAAACGGGCACTGGAAGCCGACGCGCGTGGGGACGTTGAGGTTAAAAATGAATTCCTGAAGCGCCTGCTTAACGGTGCGGTAATCGAGCTGATCATAGCGGATAAACGGGGCGCAGTACGTATCAAAGGAGGACCAGGCCTGCGCGCCGGCGCTTTCGCCCTGCGTGGTGAAGGTGGAATTGACGATCTGCCCCAAAAAGGTGCGCAGATGCTTGGGCGGTTTGGATTCCACTTTTCCGGGAACGCCGCCGAACCCGTTCATCAGGACCTGCCTGAGATCCCAGCCGGCGCAGTACGGGCCGAAAAAGCCCAGGTCATGGATGTGGAGGTCGCCCGAAAGATGCGCGTTGCGCACCTCCTCCGGGTAAACCTCATGCAGCCAGTAGTTTTTTGTAAAGGCCTCGCGCACATAGTTATTGAGGCCGTTTATGGACTTCTGCGTGTTGGCGTTCTCGTTGATCTGCCAGTCGCGGTCGTTAAGATACTCTGTAAACATGCTGATGGTCGCGCCGATGAGCGCGTTTTCCTCGCGCGCGGAACGTCTTTTTTCACGGTATAGGATGAAAGCTTTCGCCGTTCTGGCATGCCCCGCCTTAATGAGCACTTTTTCGACAATATCCTGTATGCCTTCGACATCCGCGGTCCCATCCGGATACTGAAGCTCCGCTTTTTCAACGACCTGTTCGGCCAGCATCTCCGAGGTTGAAAAATCGTCTCCGCCTACGGCGCTTGCGGCTTTGAAGATGGCCAAGACGATTTTTTCCTTCTTAAACGGTACGGTAGTGCGGTCCCTTTTAACGATTTGTCTGAGCACGGGAAAGCCTCCTTTTAAATTGCGGACAAGAAGTAGGGCATGCCGCCGCAAAAAGCATATATTTCCTGCTTTTTTGTGCAAACAATACAATATGTATGGCTTTGAAAACGAATAGCACACTATATATACTAATTCCAGCGGATAAGCTTGTCAAGCCGTTGCACTCATAATATGAAAAATATTTCCACGGGCAGTGCGCGCAGTCCGGTAAAAAATCTAAAAAAAACCGCCCGGGCCCCCAGTCGGGAATCACCCGGACACAGGGGGAGCGGACGGTCTTGAAGCACCGGATAACGATGTGTGAGCGGATATGATGGGCAAAAGCGCGCAGAAAAAAGAGGTTTATTCAAACAGCGCAAGATACGCTTTTTCGTCAAAATTCGCAAAAGTGAACTGCGCCTGGGAGGTGTCCAGCCCGTGTCTGTTTGTGCCCAGGAACGCGGCGCACGGCATATCGGCGGCGCGCGCGGCCTTGATGCCGTTGGTGGAGTCCTCAATGACCAGGCAGTCGGCGGGGCGGACGCCCAGCCTGTCCGCGCAGGAAAGGTAGATGTCCGGCCAGGGCTTTGCGTGCTTCACATCCTCGCACGTCACAATGGTATCCATGAGCGCGTCGAGTCCAAACCGGCGGGCGACATAGTAGACCATGTCGTTGGTGGAGGAGGAGCCGATGGCAAGCTTCACGCCGGCCTTTTTCAGGCGGGAGATCCAGTCGTGCGCGCCGGGAACAAGCTCTGTTACGCCCTGTTTAAGCGAGTCGAGCAGACACTGCGCCTGCATGGCGACGAGCTCCTCGTTTGTGTGCGGAAGGTCGGGATACCAGCCCAGCAGCAGTCCCCCGATGGTTTTCAGACTGATGCCCGTCAGCGCTTCGATTTCACGTCTTCCGTAAGGAATGCCCAGCCGCTCGAAAAGCAGGCGGTCGGCCTGATTGTAGCCGGGCTCGGAATCGATCAAAACGCCGTCCATATCAAAAAGCACAGCCTTGTATTGCATAAAAAGCACCTCTTTAAGTCAAAAATCATTTCCTGATACCGTGCGATACTGCGTATTTCTGCCGCCGACGTCCGTGAAGGGCACGCTCCAGACTAAAAATTAATTACTCATTTTATTATAGCATTCATGCGGACACTTTAACAAATGGCACTATGGATGTAAATGCACCTTGAACTGCCGGTGGATTTGTGAGAAAATATCAACAAAAAGAAACAAACTAAAGGCGGACTGAAAGCGGAGGCGTGAAAAAATGGACATGGACAAAGTAATCGGCAATTTTAAAAGCAACGGGTATCACGCGGTCTATTTTGGTACGGCCGCCGAGGCCGCCGATTATCTGTGCGCGCAGATCCGGGATACCGACGTGGGCATCGGGGGCAGCATGACCGCCCAGGAGCTTAATCTGGGTGAAAGGCTGGCCGCGAAAAACACGGTGTACTGGCACTGGGGACAGTCAAGTCCCGAAACGCTGCCTGCGGCCGCGGGCGCGCAGGTATACGTCACCTCCTGCAACGGCGTGTCTCAGACGGGGGAGCTTGTCAACATCGACGGCACGGGAAACCGCGTGGCATCGACCCTGTACGGGCATGACCGCGTGTATTTTGTGTGCGGAATCAATAAACTCGCACCCGACTGCGAAGGTGCAATCCACCGCGCGCGCAACATCGCCTCGCCGCTCAACGCGCGCAGGCTTGGCCGGAAAACGCCGTGCGCTGTGGGGGAGCTTAAGTGCCACAATTGCAGCAGCCCCGAGCGCATCTGCAAGGCGCTTGTCGTGCTGTGGAAAAAGCCCAACAGCATCCGGCACGCCGAGGTCGTTTTGGTCGGGGAGACGTTGGGCTATTAAAATCAGACAGACATGGCGCATACGCGCGTCATGCGGCGCGTGAACCTTTCGCGTTTTTTTCGAACACACGCGCGCAATGACCGGGTGTCTGCACGTCCTGAGCCAAAAATCAGAAAAGCGGAGGCATGTATGAAAAAATTGAGTCTGCTTGCCGCCGCGTGGCTTGCGGCCGCGCTGCTGCTGAGCGGCTGCTCGATGTTCATGGAAAAAGAGTATTTGTCCATTTCGCCTCACCTTGAACAGCGCGCGAAAAGCACACAGGAGAGCTATCTGGAGGCGGACAATTTTAATTCTCTCAAGAGCGCCATCATTCGTCTGATCCGCAGCGGCGCCGAGCAGGGAGTCATCCGCTGCTACGGCAGTTATCCGGGAGATCTGTCGCGCGACCTGCCAAACGCCATTTATGAGGTGATGAAACAGGAACCCATCGGCTCCTATGCGGTGGAATATATCCCGTACGAGGCGCCCGTGCATTTTCCGGCCTATTATGAAATGCGCCTGAGCATTACCTACGGGCGCACAAAGCAGCAGATCGACAGCATTGTTAGCGTGGAGGGCGAGAAGGGCCTCAAAGAGGAACTCAAACGGGCGCTGCTGTCCTTTAAGGGCGGCGTCGTGGTGGAAATTCCGTATTATGACGAAGCGGTCTATGATGTGGACAGGCTTGTGCGGGAGCTTACCTATGAAAACCCCGAAATATCAATCGGCCTGCCCGTACCGAGCACGAAGCTTTATCCGGACGAGGGGTTTAACCGCATCTTGGACATTTCGGTCGTCTACAGCGCAGACGCGGTGACCCTGCTTGAAAAAAGCCGGCAGGTAAGCCTTGTTTTGGCGAAAACGGTCAAGGACGCGCAGGCGCAAGCACCTGCCGACCAGGTGCTTTCACACTATAATTTCCTCAGGAAACAGGTGCAGTACGACCAGACACAGGCGAAGGCTCTGCTCAAGCAGGCCGCGGCGTATAAAAAAACCGACAGCTCAACGCTGTTTGGCTCGCTGTGCGCACACCTCGCGCTGCCTGAGGGGTATGCGCTGGCCTTTAAAAAGCTGTGTGATTTATCCGGTATTGAGTGTCTGGTAGTTTCCGGCCAATATAACAGCAGCGCACACTACTGGAATATCGTTGAGCTTGACGGCGTATACCGCCATGTCGATGTATCGATGGGGCTGACGCGTGCGGAAAAGGGCCAGACCGTTTATCTGGAAACGGATACGCAGATGCCGGAGAAATACAAATGGGACACGCAGAAGTATCCTCAGTGCGCGCCCGTGGAGCCGTCAGGTGCGGTGGATTAGGCTTGCGCTCATTGCGCCAAAACGGGGCTTGACAACGCCGCGCGGGACTGTTATACTGAATTGCGTTTGACAGACGCGTTGACTGCACACATGTGCGTTCAGGGTTCTGTATATGCGCGGGAGTGACTCAGTGGTAGAGTGTCACCTTGCCAAGGTGAAAGTCGCGGGTCCGAATCCCGTCTTCCGCTCCAAAAACAGGACCGACAGGTCGGCAAAACCACCGGGAAACCGGTGGTTTTGCCATATCATCGGATAAAATTCTGAATCTGTTGTAAATGTATTTTTCAGGATGCTTGCGGGCATTTCGATGCCAGGGTTTGTTTCTTCACACGATTGTTAAATGCATATAAAAAATCCGTCCTTTCCGATAATCGGGACAGGACGGATTTTTTGCTGCCCGTCTTGCGCAGGTTGAGCGAATGTACGTCTTAACCGCCGGATGCATCCTTTTATCCCGGATAAAGCACGGTTAATATTCCATCCGGATTTGCTTAACACAGGTTTCGGGTTTCCGGAGGGGCTTTCCTTAAACATTTGAAAGCGTTAACAGACGTCCAGATTGTTGCATAAGAAGTCCAGATTTTTACTTGTTACAAATTGCAGAATTATTATAATAAAAATATCAACTTATAAGCAGCGCCGCGCTGTTTTCCTAAAAAAACAACACGGATGGGGAGGCTTCGGTATGTGAAGGATAAAGCGGAAAAGGAGATAGAAAGCAGTCATGTCCGGGGGAAGCCATGAAGCAAAAGGAGGATTAACGGATGAAAAAGCGTATTCTGGCAATTTGTCTGGCGGCAATCATGATCGCAGGCTTATTTGCCGCTTGCGGCAGCAACCCCGCAGTTTCCGCAGAAAGTGACGGGGCCAGCGCAGCGCCTGCAGCAGACAGCGCGTCCGCTCCTGCAAAGGAACCTGCCTATGACATCACTTTTATGTATGTGGTGGGCGGCGACTATCCCGATCAGGCCAAGGTCGAGCAGGCGATGAAGGATTTGGTGCTTAATAAGCTGAACATGAATCTCAGCGTTGTGACGGTTCCTTCAACGTATACCACGCAGCTGATGCTGGCGCTCGCCAGCGGCGAGGCGCTGGATGTATTTCCCCTGCCGGCTGACGGAAGCGGCGTTGGCTCGTATATTACAAACGGCTATATTGAAGATCTCGGGCCGCTGCTTGATGTAAACGGCGATCATATCAAGGCGGTTTACGGCGATGAATGGAAAATCGCCAACGTCAGCGGGTTTGTTTATGCAATCCCCATGAATAAAGAACGCGACTATGCCGGCGCGATGATCATGAGAAAAGATATTCTGGACGCCATAGGTCTGGACGTGGGCGAAAACTGCTCCAAGCTGACTAAACTCGAGGATATGACCGATATCTTTAAAGCCGTTCACAAGGCGTATCCGAACATGACCGTATTTGGCGGTGATTATATTTACACGCCAGCTTCAATTTTTCTGGGACGCGGAATCGACAATCTCGGAAATGAATTCGGAGTTCTGCTGGACCCGGCCAACAATACCAAGGTTACCAACTGGTATGAGTCTGATGAGTATATCCGCCGCGTAAAGCTGATGCGGGAATGGTATCAGGCAGGCTATGTCCAGAAGGACATGGCTACATCCACAGACAGCGGGACTACCCAGATGCGTTCAGGCAGTTTGTTCTGCGATTTTGACCTGACCAAACCCTATCGCGATGTGGAAGCGGAACAGTCAACAGGTTTTCCCTGCGTTTCCTTCGATTTTGATGAGCCTGTCAAAAACTCCTGCACCATTCTGGATGGCTGGAGCATTGCGCACAATTCCCAAAAACCTGAAAAGGCAATGGAGTTTTTAAACTGGGTCTATGGCAGCGCAGAGTTTAACAATCTAATGAACTGGGGCATTGAAGGCGAACACTTTGTGTACGAGGATAAGGGAAACAGCCCCATTATCAATTTCCCCGCAGGCGTTGATATGGATTCTGTCGGGTATCACCAGAATCGCGGCTGGGAGCTTCCCAACCAGTATATTGCCGGCTTGTGGAAGGGCAACCCCGCCGACCTGCCAGAGGCTATGGCAGCGTACAACAAGGACATGAAGGTCTCCAAGGCCTATGGCTTTATTTTTGATGGCGCTCAGTTTGAGACGGAGCTTGCAAACCTCAACTCAGTCCGGGAAAAATATGCGTATGCACTGGGTTCCGGCTCAGTGGATCCGGATACTGAAATTGCCAAGTTCAATGAAGAACTGTACAGCGCCGGCCTGCAGAAGATCATGGATGCCAAACAGACACAGCTGGATGCATGGCTGGCCGCAAAAAAACAATGAGGCAAGAGGGATTGTCCCGGCGGGACAATCCCTCCCTTCAAGGGGGGATCTTCGTGACAACATCCGGCGCAGAAGAAAAGGCGCGTATCCGGAACCGCCGCATTTATAAAATCAAAAAGTGGGCACCGGCCTATTTGCTGATGCTTCCGGGATTGCTGTATTTTCTGATGAACAACTATATACCCATGACGGGGATCATTGTCGCTTTTAAAAAATACCGGGTGGATACCGGAATTTATGGAAGCCCGTGGAACGGCCTTAAAAATTTCGCATATCTGTTTACTACCAACGACGCGCTTACCATCACCCGCAACACCCTGCTTTTTAACCTCGCATTTATCTGTGTCGATATGATCCTGGGGATCATGTTTGCGATCTTTATCACAGAGATCAGAAATAAGTACATGAAAAAGGTCTATCAGAGTGCGGTGCTCTTTCCGTTTTTGATTTCCATTATTATTGTCAGTTATATTGTATTTGGCTTTCTCAGCGTGGACAACGGTATGATTAATAAGTCTATTTTGGAGCCGCTGGGATTAGAAGGCGTGGCGTGGTACACGGAAAAGAAGTACTGGCCATTTATCCTTGTGTTTGTGAATACGTGGAAAGAGGTAGGGTATTCCTGCCTGATTTACATAGCCGGCATAACCGGTATCGACGATGCGTTATATGAGGCTGCCAAGATTGACGGCGCCGGTAAGCTGCGGCAGATATGGAGCATCACCCTTCCCTGCCTGCTGCCGACCATTATTACCATTGTCCTTTTAAGCATCGGACGCGTGTTTTACGCGAACTTTGGTCTTTTCTATCAGGTGCCCATGAACTCCGGAAGCCTGTTTGATGTGACCAACGTAATTGACACCTATGTGTACCGGTCCCTGATGAAAATCGGGAATATCGGCATGGCATCCGCAGCAGGCTTTTATCAGTCCGTAGTGGGCTTTGTGCTTGTTCTTGTCTCCAATCTTGTCGTACGCAAGGCAAGCCCGGATAACGCGCTGTTTTAATGCCCGCAGGCTTGACCCGGGATTTTGCCTGCGCACCGGGAGAAAGCGGTAAAAAGGAGTTTTATTGATGATACGAACCAAAGGGGAGAGAGCTTTTCAGGCGGTGGCGCATATCGTGATGATCTTAATGGTACTCTGCGTCATGGCGCCGTTTATTCTGCTGATCATCTCTTCCTTTACCGATGAAAATGAGCTGGTAGCACACGGATATTCTTTTTTCCCCAATAAGCTCAGCATTGAAGCCTACAAATATTTGATTAAAAAGGGGTCTTCTATCTTTCGCGCCTATGGTCTGACTGTTGCGGCGACGCTGGTGGGCACAACGATCCATCTGTCCATGGGATCCATGCTGGCGTACTGCCTTGCGCTGAAAGGACTTCCCGGAAGAAAGCTCCTCAGCTTTTTTGTATTTTTTACCATGCTGTTCTCAGGCGGACTGGTTCCAACCTATCTGACCTACACCAATCTGTTTCACATCAAAAATACGTTCTTTGCCCTGGTGGTTCCTTATTTACTGCTGAGTGCCATCAATGTATTGCTGATGCGAAGCTTTTTCGTATCCAACATTCCGCCGGCTCTTTTTGAAGCGGCGGAAATCGATGGAGCCGGGGTGCTCAAGGTCTACACCAGCGTGGTATTGCCCCTGGGAAAACCTATTTTGGTAACGATTGGGTTGTTTGCAGGACTGGATTATTGGAATGACTGGCTCAACGGCCTGTATTTTATGTCAAACCCCAAAATGTATGGGATTCAAACCCTGCTTTACCGGATTTTAGAAGATATCCGCACTTTGGCCAGCACCTCGATGGGTTCGGCCGCGGCCATGAGCATCCGG
>CAXXFP010000007.1:0-102313 GCA_963678505.2 Oscillospiraceae bacterium
AAATCCGATGCCGCCTGAGGCGATGTGCGCGGCCGGATGCGCTTTGGCCGGATTTCGGGGCAGACCCGACACGGACGGGGCGTCCGTCCCCGCGTTCATCTGAATAAACGCTCTATTCCACGGCGCGGTAATAAAGCCCGCGCGTAAACCCGTTGGGCTCATATTTTCCCTCATCCAGATACCGCTCGGTCACCTGAATGCATTCGCGCTGGTTTTCCGTGGTAAAGCTCAGCCGCGTCCCCCACAGCCCGAGCTTCCGGTAATCGTCCTGCTTGTCGGCCAAAAATAGCTTCTGGGAATTGAGGATCACATTGCGGCAGCCGAAATACCTCACCACGGGGAAATGCGCGCCGGTGCGGTCGACCAGTTCGTTTATATTCTCGCAGGCGTGCTGACCGGTGCGGTTTTTGATGACGCAGTTTTCGAGTATCATCAGTGGCAGCCGCCCATAGACGATCAGCTCGGTGTCCATGCACATGGAAATGTCGCTGATCTGCGGAAAGGAAAGCTCAAACGACAACGCCGCCGACATAAGTCCGGCGTGCTTGAGTTCCTTGAGCGTCTGGGAGTTGAATACCCCCAGCCCAAAATCTCCGCGCACGGAAAAGCCCTCGTCCATGGCGAGCTTCACATGCCCGAGGTTGCCGGCAAGGGCGCTGGAAACGCCCAGCTCACGCGCTTTTTTCAGCATTCGGCGCACCTGCGCCGTTTCATGGTCGCCGATGACGCGCGGCAGGCTGACGGAAATCTCCGTGCCCTCGCGCGCAAATGGCTCGATGCACGCGGGGCTTTCACAAAACTCGTCAAGGGGTACGTACACCACGGCGGGCCTGAGCGCGGCAAGCTGCGCGCTCAGCTGCGCCGCGTGCATCACCGAAATGGTAAGCACCGGCGGCTCCTTGCGCGCAAGGTATTTAAGCCCGGGTTTAAACTCTCCGCCTGTGCGCTCCGGACGCTGCGCGCGCTTGGCGCTCAGCTGCTCAAGCACAGTCCTGCGCATGGCGTTTATGGCCGAAAGCGGCAGCGACAGCCCGGACTCGAGATGCACCTTGGCTTCCTTGCAGAAATACGGCGTGCCGCCGGTTTTATACAGCTGTGTGCGCACCTCGGCCTCCACAAGCGGGCGGGCATAAGCCTGCTGGGGAATTTCCCCCTCGGCCATAACGGTGTTTCCCGCTTCGTCCTCGGCGGCAAGCGCCGAGGGACGGCCCTCTCGCACAAGGCAGTAAAATTTTACGCCCACGCGCGGCGTTTCCACGCCCTCGCGATAGGACGCGCGCGCGGCGGAAAACAGGTGCGAAAGCGCGCCTTCATCCTGCTTTTCGCGCACTCCGAACATGTGCGACCCCTTTTCGCCTTCATAATACCCATCGGTAAAGCCCTGGCGTGAAAAAGCCGCCTCCAGTGTTTTCAGCTCCTCCGCCGTCGGCTCGCGCCGCTCGCGTATGGCGGCGGAATACACGCGCGAGACCAGCGCGACATATTCCGGGCGCTTCATGCGCCCTTCGATTTTAACGGATGCGACCCCGATTTTTTCAAGCTCCCCGAGATGTCCGGCAAGGGAAAGATCCTTTAAGCTCAGGGGATAGGCGTCCTCCGCGCGGGAAAAGCCGTAAGGCAGGCGGCAGGGCTGCGCGCACATGCCGCGGTTTCCGCCCCTTCTTCCGATCAGGGATGACATATAGCACTGCCCGGAGTGACACACGCACAGCGAGCCGTGCGCGAACACCTCAATTTCAATGGGCGAATTTTTACAGATATAAGCGATCTGCTGCTTTGAAAGCTCGCGGGCGATCACCGCGCGGGTAACGCCCAGCTGCGCCGCGGCGCACACGCCTTCAAGGCTGTGCAGCGCCATTTGCGTGCTTGCGTGCACCGGAAGCTCCGGCGCCGCCATACGCACCATACGCGCCACGCCCAGATCCTGCACCAGAACGGCGTCCACGCCCGCTCGGCTGATAAAATCAACCATCTCGGCCGCTTTTTCAAGCTCACGGTCGGTCAGCAGCGTGTTAAGCGTGACATATACGCGCGCGCCGCGCACATGGCAGTAATCCACCGCCGTCAAAAGCTCTTCACGGGTGAAGTTTTTGGCGTTGCGGCGCGCGTTGAAGTCGTCAAGACCGAGATAAACGGCGTCGGCGCCGTTTTGCACCGCCGCCGCTACACATTCAAAGGAGCCGGCCGGGGCTAAAAGCTCAAGCATGGAAAAACCTCCGTTAAATACCGCCGGCATCGCCGGAAAAAATACGCGCTGTGACAAATGAAAACGCGGCGCTGCGGCACGAAGGCAGACGCCGTGCAGAAAAGGCATGATAAAAATGCGCCCGAAACCCGGCGCGCCTTCCCGTTAAGGATTCTTCTTGTATCTGGCAAGCTCGCGCCGCAGCTCGGCAAGCTCGGTTTTCGTATGCGCGGAGTCCTCAAGATAGCCCTTGAGCTGCCGGCGAAGATTATCCTGCGACTCAATGGCTTTAAAATATTCATCGGTTATGTTCGCGCAGGTAAGCACCGCCACATCAAGCGGCGTCACGCGCGGATCGCCCGAAAGCTCGGTGAGCTTCGTGTCGACAAAGGCGGCCACCTTATTTACATACGCCTCGTCCTCATCCGCGACGAGCGTATAATTGCGCCCGGCAATGCTCACTGTCACATGATTTTTCATAAAAATACCCTCCAGCGGAATCGTTCCTGTCATTTCCCGTACTGTGCCCGCGGGCGCGGGGAAAAACGGTTCAGGTCTGCCCCTTCCGGGCCCTTTATTTATTATAGCATACGAAATTCAACAAATAAATCACTCTTTGTATATAATTTTTACGGGGACGCTGATATTGCAGGATAAAAATGTCGGATTTGGGGATATTTTTACAGGACGCGTGCGCATGCTGCGTTTTCCTGTTTTTCAGCCGTTTGGGATATATAACGCGGCAGACAGGATGAAACCGTTCCATTTAAACCGGAATACGTTGATGAATTTAATGAAATATTCGGTTTACATGTCAGATAATTAATGATAAAATACTTTAGGTATGTAATTGGACATACTTTTTCACCTACTATGTCAGGAGAAGCCTGTCCCGCGCGGTCTGTCCGTCCGGGAACAGGGGATATCCGCAGGCCCGTCCGGGCCGGCAAAACGCCGTGCTCATCGGCTGCCGCGCATCGCGTGATGCGCAGCGATCCCTGCGGATATGCAGCGCTTTCCGTACATTTACAAAGAAGGAGACTTTACACATGGCAAGAAAGAAAAAAACCATGGACGGCAATACCGCCGCCGCGCATGTAGCGTATGCCTTTACCGACGTTGCCGCGATCTATCCGATCACGCCGTCCTCGGTCATGGCTGAGCTCGCGGACAAATGGTCGGCGGCCGACCAGAAGAACATCTTCGGACAGAACGTCCGCGTCGTCGAGATGCAGTCCGAAGCGGGCGCCGCGGGCGCCGTGCACGGCTCTCTGGCAGCCGGCGCGCTCACGACCACCTTTACCGCCTCGCAGGGCCTGCTGCTCATGATCCCCAACATGTACAAGATCGCAGGGGAACTGCTGCCCGCCGTCATCCACTGTTTCGGCGCGCGCGCTGGCAACCCATGCTCTGTCGATATTTGGCGATCATTCCGACGTCATGGCCTGCCGCCAGACCGGCTTTGCCATGCTGGCCGCCACCAACCCGCAGGAGGTCATGGATCTCGGCGCGGTTGCCCATCTGTCGGCCATAAAGGGACGCGTGCCCTTCGTTCACTTCTTCGACGGCTTTCGCACCTCCCACGAGATGCAGAAGGTCGAAGTATGGGATTACGATCGAGCTTGCCAAGATGATCGACATGGACGCCGTGGAACGCTTTTCGCAAACACGTTCGCTCAATCCCGAGCATCCGGTGCTGCGCGGCACGGCGCAAAACCCAGACATCTTCTTCCAGGCGCGCGAGGCCGTCAAACCCCTTCTACGATGCGCTTCCCGCCGTCGTCGAGGAGTATATGGGCAAAGTCAACGCAGAGCATTGGAACCGATTACAAGCTGTTTAACTACTACGGCGCACCCGACGCCGACCGAGCGTGATCATAGCCATGGGTTCGGTGTGCGACACCATCGAGGAGACCATCGACTACCTCAACGCCCGCGGCGAGAAGCTCGGCCTGCTCAAGGTTCAGGCTGTACAGGCCTTTTGTCAACGCCAAGTTCGTCGAGGCCCTGCCCAAGACCGTTAAAAACATCGCTGTGCTCGACCGCACCAAGGAGCCCGGCGCTATCGGCGAGCCGCTGTATATGGATATCGTCACCGCGCTTGCCGAACAGCGGACTGTAACCGGCATGAAAGTGATCACAGGCGGCCGCTACGGCCTCGGCTCGAAGGATGTTCACACCTTCCTCAAACATCATCGCGACCTACCGCAACCTACAGTCGGCGAGCCCCGAAGTTCGCGCTTCACAATCGGCATAAACGACGACGTGACACAACCTTTCCCTGCCGCTTGACGAGAACCCCGACACCACACCGGAAGGGCATCATATCGCTGCAAGTTCTGGGGTCTGGGCTCCGACGGCACCGTGGGCGCCAACAAAAACTCGATCAAAATTATCGGCGACCACACCGAAAAATACGTTCAGGCGTACTTTTACTATGATTCCAAGAAATCCGGCGGCGTCACCGTTTCGCAGCTGCGTTTCGGAGACAAACCCATCAAATCCACCTACTTTGTTTCCAAGGCCGATTTTGTCGCCTGCCACAACACGTCCTATATCGGCAAGTACGACATGGTCCAGGATTTAAAGCCCGGCGGAACCTTCCTGCTTAATTGCGCGTGGAGCGCGCAGGAGCTTGATAAGCATCTGCCGGCCAGGGACAAGAAATATATCGCGGAAAACAACATCCAGCTGTGTACCTGCGACGGCATCGGCCTTGCCCGCGAAATCGGACTGGGCGGACGCATCAACATGATCCTGCAGGCGGCTTTCTTCAAGCTTACCGGCATCATCGCCATTGACGACGCGGTCAAGTATATGAAGGACGCCGTGGTCGCCACTTACGGGCGCAAGGGCGAAAAGGTCGTTGCAATGAACCACGCCGCCATCGACGCGGGCATCAACGCCGTCAATAAAATCACCATCCCCGACAGCTGGAAAACCGCCTCGGGCGATAAAGCCCCCGCCGTCAACCAGCATAGACCCGAAATGGTGTCTTATGTCGAGAACATTTTAAATCCTGTCAACGCACAGCGCGGAGACAGCCTGCCGGTTTCCACCTTCGTCGGCGCCGAGGACGGCACCTTCCCGCAGGGCGCCGCCGCTTATGAAAAGCGCGGCATCGCCGTCGACGTACCCGAATGGATTCCGGAAAACTGCATCCAGTGCAACCAGTGCGCGTATGTCTGCCCGCACGCGGTCATCCGCCCGTTCGTCTTTGACGAAAAAGAGGCCGCAGCAGCGCCTGCCGGCACGAAGCTTACCAAGATGACCGGCAAGGGTCTGGAAGGCTATCAGTTCTCCATCACCCCGTCCGTGCTCGACTGCACAGGCTGCGGCTCCTGCGCCAACGTCTGCCCGGCCAAAACGAAGGCGCTGGTCATGAAGCCGCTGGAAAGCCAGACTCAGGTTCAGGCGCAGTATGACTACGCCTTTGAAAAGCTCACCGACAAGGACGATGTGCTGACCGTCTTCAAGCCCGACAGCGTAAAGGGCAGCCAGTTCAAGCAGCCGCTCATGGAGTTTTCCGGCGCCTGCGCAGGCTGCGGCGAAACGCCGTATGCCCGCCTGATCACCCAGCTGTTCGGCGACCGCATGTATCTCGCCAACGCCACGGGCTGCTCATCCATCTGGGGCGGCAGCGCGCCGTCCACCCCGTATACCGTCAACAAGAAGGGCAAGGGTCCCGCGTGGGCAAACTCCTTGTTCGAGGACAACGCCGAATATGGATACGGCATGTATCTGGGCATGATGCAGCTGCGCGAAAAGCTTGCGCAGACGGTGGACAAGCTCATCGCCATTGACTACGCCACAAAAGAGCTCAAGGACGCCGGCAAGGCGTGGCTTGACTCCATCAATAACGGCGAAGCCTCCAAGCAGACCGCGCCCGCGCTGGTGGAAGCCCTCAAGGGCGCCATCGAGAAGGACTGCGACTGCGAAGCCTGCGCGCTTGCCTCTCAGGCGCTTGAATCCGCCGACCTGCTCGTCAAGAAATCCATGTGGATCTTCGGCGGCGACGGCTGGGCGTATGATATCGGCTTCGGCGGGCTTGACCACGTCATCGCCTCCGGCAAGAATGTCAACATCTTCGTGTTCGACACCGAGGTGTACTCCAACACCGGCGGACAGGCCTCCAAGGCCTCCCAGATCGGCCAGGTCGCGCAGTTTGCCGCCTCCGGCAAAACGACCGCCAAGAAGGACCTTGCGCAGATCGCCATGTCCTACGGCTATGTCTACGTCGCGCAGATCGCCATGGGCGCGAGCTACCAGCAGACCATCAAGGCCATCACCGAGGCCGAGAGCTATGACGGCCCGTCGCTGGTCATTGCGTACGCTCCGTGCATCAACCACGGCATCCGCGCCGGCATGGGCACCTCCATGGCCGAAACGAAGGCCGCCGTGGACGCCGGTTACTGGCATATGTTCCGCTTTGACCCGCGTCTGAAGGAGCAGGGCAAGAATCCGTTCCAGCTCGACTCCAAGGCGCCGACAACCAGCTACGCCGACTTTATCAAGAACGAAGTCCGCTACAGCTCGCTCAACCTTTCCTTCCCGGAAAGGGCCAAGGTTCTCTTTGAAAACGCCGAAAAGGTCGCCGGAGAGAAATATGAAAAGCTGCAAAAGCTCACCAAGTTCTACGAATAAGCAAGCCTTTTAAAGCATTTAAGCGCCCGCCGGTTATCCGGCGGGCGCTTTTTTGTGTGCCGGATCACGCCGCGCTTGGGTGTGCGTGTTTTCTCTTCCATGCGCGAAAAACAGGAGCGCGCCCAATCACACAAAATAAGTCGTATTATGAGGATATATTCGCACTTATTCACTCCCATTCGTGCTGTTTTGTGTAATTATCACCGGATGACGCGTGGAATTGCATGCGCATTTGTTCTATTTTTTGTATATTTTGAATAGCCAAATGCGATTGGTTTATGTATAATGAAAATTGTGCCGGATTTTAAATGAACTTTGATTCCCTGTTCTTGTCCGTAAAAGGCACGCTACAAAAAATGAACTGGAGAAAAAACATGTCAGTGAAAGCAGTCATCTTTGATATGGACGGGCTCATGTTTGACACGGAGCAGCTGTCAATGGACATTTTAAAGCGTTCCGGAAAAGAATGCGGCTACGACATCCCCGACGAGCTGTTCATGCAGGTCATCGGGCTTAACCATATCACCGCGCACGGTCTGTTCTCGAAATATCTCGGCGAAGCGTACCACACCTCCAACGTAGGCCCCCTGCACAGAAAGTACATGAACGAGCATATTGAAAAGATCGGTCTGCCTATCAAGACCGGCCTGCTCGAGCTGCTTGATTTCCTCACGGAAAATAAGATAAAGAAAGCGGTCGCCACCTCGACCCCGCGCGAGCGTGCGACGTTTTACCTGGAGAGCGTCCACATCGACAAGATGTTCGATGCCATCATCTGCGGAGATATGATCACGCACGGAAAGCCCGACCCCGACATCTTCTTAAAGGCGAGCGCGCTGCTTGACACGCCCGCGGAGGAATGTCTGGTGCTCGAGGACTCCATCCACGGCATCCTGGCCGCGCACAGGGCAAATATACGCCCGGTTTTTATTCCTGACCTTGTTCCTGCAAACGAAGAGACGGAAAAAATTATCTACCGCAAATATGATACGCTGCTCGGCGTCATCGACCTGATCAAGGAAGGCGCTTAGACCACGCTGCAAAAGCCCTGCGCCCGAACAAATCAAAAATACCGTCGACCCATTGCCGCCATTGTATTTTTGGTTTGCTCAGCAGGTATTATATACAGACCAGCCGCCGTTCGGGGAAATCCTGAACCGGCGGCTCTTTGAATTTGCATGGATTTTTTGAAGTGCAAGCTGTAAAATACCCATAGGCAACGCTTCCTGCGGTTTGTTGCCCCGACACAAAAACGGCACAGCGCTGAGGAGGAATTTTTATGGCCCGTACCTTTGCGTACGACATCATGCCTGAAATCATGGAGCGGTGGTCACCACGCGCGTTTGACGATACTCCCGTCGAGCGGGAGGAACTCATGGCACTGCTGGAGGCCGCGCGGTATGCGCCGTCGTGCTTTAACGAGCAGCCGTGGCGCTTTATCCTCTGCGACGACGCGCCCGCGCTTAAAAAAATGCGTGGCTTGCTCGCCGCCTCGAATCAGGTCTGGGCAAACAAAGCGCCAGTCCTGCTGATTATCCTATCGAAAAAAACCTTTGCTTTAAACGCAAGCGCAAACTACTGGCACATGTTTGACGCGGGCACGGCGTGGGGATATCTGTCGCTTGAAGCACAGCGGCGCGGGCTCATCACGCACGCAATGGGCGGCTTTGACCGAAAAGCAACGCAAAGCGCGTTTGATATACCCGGAGAGTACGACATCCTTACAGTCGTTGCCATCGGGCGTACCGGCGATAAAAACAGCCTGCCGCCCGACGTTTTAAAAAATGAACAGCCGCAGGAGCGCGTGCCGGCGGACACCCTTTTGCTGTAAGCAAACAGCGCGTAACGTAGGGACGGAAAGGCAATCCTTTTCGTCCTTATATTTTTTTATAAATTGTTTTAAAAAAACCTCTTGACCCTGACGCAGCGTCATGGTTTATAGTGAAAATCAGGAGGAAACCTGTATGACCTACACCATTGCGCCCGTGGCACAGATGGCAGGCATCTCGGTGCGCACCCTGCGTCATTACGACCGCATCGGTCTGCTGTGCCCGTCGGAGCACACGCAGGCGGGCTATCGGCTTTATACCGGCTCCGACCTGCTGCGCCTGCAGCAGATCCTGTTTCTGCGCGAGCTTGACTTTTCGCTTGAGCGCATCCGCGCGCTTTTGTCCGCGCCCGGCTTTGACCTTACGCAGGCGCTGTCGGCGCAAATCAAAATCCTGCAGGCGCGCAGCGCGCGCTTTGCGCGCCTGAGTCTGCTGGCACAGGACACGCTTGAAAATCTGAAAGGAGGAATCCCTTTGAAAAACGAAAGCCTTTTTGGCGCGTTTGACTACGAGCAGCTTTCCCGTGAGCAAAAAACCTATGAAGAAGAGGTAAAAGCCCGCTGGGGCGAGACCGACGCGTATAAAACCTCGCAGCAGCGGACAAAACACTACGGCAAGGATGACTGGGCACGCATATTTGACACGCAGCAGGCGCAGACAAAGCAGCTGGCCGAGCTTTATCTCGGCGGCGCCGCAACCGACGACGAGCGCGTCGGGCAGCTGGTCGATCAGGCACGGGAAACGATCAGCACGTATTTTTATCCCTGTTCTTTAGAGATGTTTTGCCAGCTTGGGCAAATGTATGTGGCCGACGCGCGCTTTAAAGCCTATTATGACAAGTTCGCGCCCGGACTTGCACAGTTTTACAGCGACGCCATCCGGCACTTCTGCGACAAAAACGCCTGACGGGCGGGCTGTTGAGTTTAACTGACAAACCGTTTATAATGAATGCAGTCTTTTTGCGGCAGGGGAGGATACGCTATGAATAAAACCGTGCTGATCACCGGAGCGTCGCGCGGCATCGGGCGCGCGGCGGCGCAGCTTTTTGCGCGCAGCGGCTGCCACGTCATTCTAAACTACAATTATTCGCGCGACGCGGCGCTGGCGCTTTCCGCGCAATTAAATGGGCAGGGCTATTCTGTCCTGCCCTTCAAAGCCGATGTGTGTGCCCGCGCCGAGGTGGACGCCATGGTTAAGGCCGGCGTCGCGCGCTTCGGACAAATCGACGTGCTCGTCAACAACGCCGGCATCGCGCAGCAGAAGCTCTTTACCGAGCTTACCGACGACGACTGGCAGCGCATGCTCGACGTGCATGTGACGGGCGCTTTTCACTGCTGCCAGAGCGTGCTCGGTGACATGATCCGGCGCAGGCAGGGGAAGATCATCAATGTTTCCTCCATCTGGGGAATCACGGGCGGCGCATGCGAGGTACATTATTCGTGCGCCAAGGCGGCGCTCATCGGGCTTACACGCGCACTGGCCAAGGAACTGGGTCCCTCGAACATTCAGGTAAACTGCGTCGCGCCCGGCGCCATCCAAACCGACATGACCGCCGACCTTGACGCGCAGGCCATAGCCCGCCTTGAGGAGGAAACGCCGCTGGGCCGGCTTGGAACCGCGCAGGACATTGCAAACGCCCTTTTCTTTCTGGCCTCTGCGCAGGCCGATTTCATCACCGGACAGGTGCTCAGCCCCAACGGCGGGCTTGTAATCTAATGTCCGATGATCAAATGCCATTTTTAAGTCGCCGGAAGTCCGCATGCTGCGGACTTCCGATAACAAAACAAATGTGCTTTAGCTAATTAAATTTCAGGCATACATATAAGACAGCGCCCCGGAGTTGATCCGGGGCGCTGTCTTATAGAAAAATTCATACGCAGCATGGTTTTCCGACGGCTCGCCGGAAAGCGAACCGCTTTTGTGCTCGCACCTGAAAACAAACCTGAGCCGGATGCCATTTGCGCCCCGATACAGCGTGTCGGACTTTATCGGACGCGCTGAAGCTCGGGGGTTGACCCAGGGACGCCGGTTTTGTCCGCGCATCCGATTTCATGTGATGTGCCGGAACAGGATGCGTGCGCCTGCGGCGTCAAGTGTATCAAGCTCCCTGACCGAACGCAGCACGGTTTCCACCGCCTGCTGTGTATAGCCCTCCTGCTCAAATACCCCCGCCAGACGCAGCAGCACGGTTTTGCTGTCGATGAGATTAAACGCCGGCATCAGACGTTCCAGAAGCTCCGTGAGGGAGGCTTTGAGCAGCATCCGGATAAACTCCGCCATGGCATCCAGCTCTGCCGCGCCCTCGTTTTCATACCCCGCGTCGCATAACTCCTTGCCCATAAATACGTCATACATCGCGCGCAGCGCAGCGGTCTGATGCCCCCCGCATAAATTTGCCGCCTGCGTAAGCGCGTCTGCCGCGCCTTCCGGGTCGTCAAGGGCAAGGCGCGCGGCAAACAGGTACTGCGCGCTCTGCGCGCATATTCCCGCCAGCACCCTGCCCGGCGCCTCGCCCGCGGCGCATACGTCCTGAAAGCGCTGACACGCCTCGGTAAACCGCCCTGAATAAAAATGCGCCCTGCCTTCAAGATACCTGCGCTCGACCTGACCGTCCGCTAAGTCTTCAAGCCCGGACAGATCCGCAAGCGCATGCTCATAAAGGCCCTCATTGATCAGGATATCGCAGGCAACGATCACATTGGGTACATACTTCGCATCGGAGAAATAGGCGTACAGGCGCGCGTGCATTTCGTCTCTTTCCAGGCACAGCTTCGTCAGTGCCTCTCCCGCGCGGTAAAGCGCGAGATAGAGGTTTGGTTTAAGCGAAAGCACCTTATTGTACCAGCTGATCGCCCGGCCGTAATCCTCAAGCTCCCGGTAAAGCTCCCCGAGCAGCAGCGCCGCCCGGTGCGTGCCGCAGCCGCTGAAAAACTGAAACGCGGGCGGGGGGTCTCCCATTTCAAGGCATTTTTCAAGACTGTCGATGGCAAGGCTGTACCGACGCTGCCTGAAATAGATTTCGCCCCGGACATACTCAAAATCGGTACACCGGGGATAGCTTGTTAGCCCCTCGGCAATATACTTAAGCGCCTGGTCAAACTGCCCCAGACCCTCATAGCAGTTGATCATGCGAAAATAAAGATGCGGCGTGAAGGCGCGCGTGTCCGATTTGCGCCGGTACGACTCACGGTAGTATTCGATTGCCCTTTTATACTCGTTCATGGAAAGGTACTCGTTGCCCAGATTAAACAGAGTAAACGCATCTCCGGGCGCTTTTTCAAGCTGTCTTTCCAATATGGGTATGTTGCGCTGTCTTTTTTTCTTTGCCGAAACGGCGTCATCGAGATAGCCGTAATGATGCACGGTGATATCAAGCGTCGTAAACCGCTCGCGCAGCCGGTCGCACACGCCGTCTGTGATCTGCTCATGGATATCTCCTACATACCGGTACCGCCCGGTATTGCGCAGCAGACGAAACCCGCTGTGCAGCAGGTAGTTGTCGGGATGATAGACGCCGGTGTAGTTGCGTATGCTCAGGTGCGCGCCGTCAAATTTGGTTGTATTGATAAACTCCAGCAGCTTATCGCCATCCGCTGTTTCAAGCGCCTCGTCAGCATCGAGCAATAAAAGCCACTGCGCGCGCGCTTTTTCAAGCGCGTAATTTTTTGCGTTGCTAAAGCTGTCGTCCCAGGCATAGGAATATATTTCAGCGCCCAGGCTCCGGGCGACGCGGATTGTATCGTCTGTGGAACCCGTGTCCACGACCACGATTTCATCGACAATGCCTTTCACGCTGCCGATGCACCGGGCAATATTTTGTTGCTCATCGCGTGCTATGACGCACAGACCCAACCGTTTGTTTTGCTCCACTTAGAACCACTCCCCGGCATATCAGAATAGAATTTCCGGCCATTAACGCCGGCAAAACGCAGCGCCGGCAAAGCCATATACGCGCGTACGCAGTGCAACATATATGACTTTCAACCGGCGCGGCCATATCAGGCCGATAAACGCCTACATTTGACCGGAATAATGCACTGAGAAGGTCGCGGCTGCCGCCGCGTGATACTGAAGCCGCGCGAAGTGGCCGTACTTGCTGACGACGATGAGCACTTTTTGGTTTTGTGCCAGCTGAATATTCTCATTGTC
Source organism: Oscillospiraceae bacterium (assembly GCA_963678505.2). Classification (GTDB taxonomy): domain Bacteria; phylum Bacillota; class Clostridia; order Oscillospirales; family JAVBQB01. The sequence continues at coordinate 12,808 of CAXXFP010000007.1, forward strand.
GGGATCGTTGACGTACTGGGCGTCATCCGCTGTGGGGCTAACCTGCAAGGAAACGCTGACGGTTGCGCTGTTTGTGTTGTATAAGAAAAACGTGCCGTTTGTGATCTGCGAAATGTCGGTGTCGTCCAGTGCCACACCCGTGTCGGTTACGCCCTCAAGCGTCGCACTGTTTGCCGTGATGGTGTGCCCGGTGATATTCACGCCGCCATTAACAGTCATTGTCGCATTGCTGATGGCGACCGTGCCCGCTACTGTCACGCTGGTATTACTCAGTGCTACGGTACCCGCTACCGTCACGCTGGTATTGCTCAGGGCTACGGTACCCGCTACCGTCACGCTCGCATTATTAATCGTTGTAAACAGACGGCTGGACGCCGTATTAAACATAAGATTATTCATCCTGTGGTTTCTCCTTATAATTCATAAAATGTGCGCAGGCAATATCCATGACCATTCTATGCCGCCCGTTGGCGTCCTGTTCGGCAAAAACAATCCCAGCCACTCTACCCGTTATAGCTGCAATAATCAAATCCCTGAAGCTGAAACCAAACCTCCGCGCGGCCCGGACGTGTACCGGAAACAGCAAGGCGCATATATCTGGAGAATATAAGCGGGATTAAATAGCCAAATTCGCTCTCCTCCAGATCAAGAACCTGCCCGTCGCTTACATAATGCCTGCCGTCGGGGCTATACTGCGCAGACACCCGGACGGAGCCGTCCGAGTGGTTTTTTACAAAAACGGTCATATTCCGGCAGCGGGCCAGGCTGATCGTCCTGCTTAACGACGTCTGCGCGCCGGTTTCCAAAAAATCTCTGTATTCGGAAAAATCGCTTATAATTCGGTCGCCGCTGTGCGGCGCTTTTATTCGGTTGATTCGAAGATTATTTTGAAGCTCCATGAGCGTCACCTCTCAATAAAAAAACGTATTCTGCGCACACCCCAAAAATCCCTGTCCGAGTGCCTGACAGGGAAGCGGAGGTACGCAAAAACCGCCCTGCTATCAATATACGCGCGCACACGACAGGTGTGCCCGCCGTCGTCTGTGGGAAAGCGGGCGCGACGCGCCCTGTTTGCGCGCGTAAAAAAGCACGCCTGCTTAAAGCAGGCGTGCTCAGGCCGTCGACATTCCGTTAGTTGGCAAATTTCTCAGTATCAGCCGAAAAATAAGGTTCCGGCTTGTACCCCGGTTTGCCGCGCTTTCATCGCATGCGGATTTTCTCAAGGGGGCATGCCGTGATTAATTTCGCAATATGCATACTTCATTTGCAGTGCAGCATGGAGCGCAGCCGTTTATTTGATGTACATTTTCCGGAGCAGGAAAAGCACCGCGCGCTCGGGCAGCAGGCGGCGCAAAAACGCAAGCAGCTTATATTCAAAGCCCACCACACGCGACGCGGGGGGATTGCTGCGCCCGGCCGCCCAAAGCGCCACGCGCGCGGCGCTTTCCGGGCTGCGTCCTTTTCGCTCGTCGTTTTCCATTTTTGCGACCGACGCACGGCAGGCCGCGGCGTAGTCGGATTCCGGCGGGATTTCAAACCGGCGCGCGTCGGTAAAGCCGGTTTTCGTATCCCCCGGCTCGATGAGCATCACCTTGATGCGGTGCTCGTGCAGCTCCATACGGAGCGCGCGGGCATAGGCCTCAAGGGCAAATTTACTTGAAGAATAATGGGATTGGAAGGGAATCGGGAATATCCCCGCCACCGAACCGGTCATGAGGATAAGCCCCCGCCCGCTGCGGCGCATATGCGGCAAAACGCGGCGGTTTACATTGAGCACGCCGAAATAATTGACGTCCATCTGTTTTCTTGCCGCCGCATCGGGCGTATCCTCCGCCGCGCCGGCAATTCCCATGCCCGCGCAGTGGATCAGGATGCCGATCTCTCCCGCGTCCCCGATGACCGAATCCACCGCCGCGGCCACCGAGTCCTCCCGGCAGACGTCCATGATCACCGGGAATATCTGCCCGCCTGACGGAAACGTCTGAGCCTGACGGCCCTGCGAACGCGCGCAGGCATATACCCGGTATCCCTGTGTTGCGAAAAGCCGCGCGCAGGCAAGTCCGATGCCCGACGAGCCTCCCGTAATCAGTACATTTTTTCCGTAAAGAGCTTTCATCCGCGCCGCCTTTTCTCCGCGCCGGAATCCCCCTGCCAGCACCCGCCCCGCCGCACGGCAGGGGGTCGGATGCGGCTTTCCCCCGTTTGACGGATGCAGGGTTTTCCCTCTGACGCGTAAGGTTTATTTTTTATTATACCGCCGACTTGTCAAATTGGCAAAGTCTTCTTTTTTCCGATTTGCTCCGGACGAGGCCCCGTCGGCGGGGGTGCAAAGACGAGCCGGAACGTACGGACTATCTTTGGTGCAGACGGCTTTATCGCATCCACCCCGGCTTATAGGCTTGATTTCAGGCGTCCGCACTTTTTTATGCCGGTATTTCACATGAATTTGTACGACATAATTCGATTTTTACCGTTTTTATTTTCCATTAAAATGTGCTATGATGATGACAGTTTGCAGTTTCCATATCTAATCATATCAAAGGTGGTATTTGAATGGATTTGTTTCATAAATGTGAAACCTTTACCGCTGCCAGGGAAGTCATGGCCATGGGCATGTATCCCTACTTTCACGAGCTCACCTCCCGTCAGGACGCGGTGGTGGATATCGAGGGGCGGCGCACGATCATGCTCGGCTCAAACAACTACATGGGGCTTACCAGCGATGAGCGCGTCATTGCCGCGGGCATCGAGGCGCTTGAGCAGTACGGCACCGGCTGTTCGGGCTCGCGGTTTTTAAATGGTACGCTTGTACTGCACCGTCAGCTTGAGGATGAGCTGGCACAGTTTTTAAACAAAGAGGCGAGCCTGACCCTCAGCACGGGCTTTCAGACCAATCTGGGCATCATCTCCTGTATTGCCGGGCCGCATGATTACATCTTTTCGGATAAAGAAAACCACGCAAGCATCGTTGACGGCTGCCGGCTTTCCTTTGCCAAAACAGTCAAATACCGGCACAGCGACATGGACGACCTGAAAGAAAAGCTGGCTTACGTCCCCCGGGACGCCGGCAAGCTCATCATCACCGACGGCGTGTTCTCCATGGGCGGTGACATCGCCAACCTGCCGGATATTGTGGAGCTCGCGGAAAAATACGGCGCGCGCATCATGATCGACGACGCGCACGGGCTTGGCATGATCGGAAAATGCGGGCGCGGCACGGCAAACTATTACGGGCTCGAGGACAAGGTGGATATCATCATGGGCACGTTCTCGAAGTCGCTGGCAAGTCTGGGCGGCTATATCGCCACTACGGAAAACGTCGTGCACTATATCAAGCACAACTCGCGCCCGTTTATCTTCAGCGCCTCCATTCCGCCGGCAAACTGCGCCACCGCGCTGCGGGCGCTGCAGATCATCCGCGACGAGCCGGAACGCGCCGAGCATCTCAAGGCAAACGGAGACTATATGCGCGCGCAGTTTAAGCAGGCGGGCATTCCCATCGGGAATTCCGAAACCGCCATCATCCCCGTCATGACCTATGAAACGCTGCGCACTTTCAAAATACACCACATGCTGCTTATGGCGGGCGTGTATGTAAACCCGGTCATTGCCCCGGCTGTAACCGAGGGCGAGTGCCTGCTGCGAACCAGCTATACCGCCACGCACACAAAAGACCAGCTTGACGAGGCGATCAGCGTGTTTAAGCAGGTGTTCTCGCAGGCGTAAAAAGCGGCTTACGCCAGACGTCCATGTCCATGCGCGGATACCGGCATTTTTCGCGAGGCGCGGGCCTTCGGGCAATCGGATATGCAATGCTTTGTTCGTACATAATGTCCGCTGAACAAATGAAAAATGCTGATGCCTGACGTCTTACAAGCATTTTTCATTTGTTGGGGGTGCAAGGCTAACCCCGCAAATCCATTAAAACCATACCCCCCAACATAAACGCTGATCGGCGTTACTATTCATTGAGACTCAAAGAATGCAGGCATAAATTCCGGGGTTTATGCCTGTGGCACGGCTAAACCCCGAACAAATTGCATTGCGATTGATTCGTGCGGACATTACATATATACAGGTGCGCCTCACATGCCGTGAAGCGCACCTGTTTATATATCTGCGAGTAAATAGCCGTTTACTTGATCTCTATTTCCCGCTCTTTAAGCCGTCTTTTGATGACCCGGTCAAAGATCAGAATCTTAACCGCAGCAAGTACGGGAATACCGAAAAACATGCCCGCAAAACCGGCCACATCTCCGCCAACGGTGATGGCGATGATGGTCAGCAGGGGAGAAATCCCCACCATGCCGCCGAGCACCTTGGGCACGATATAGATGGAGTCGAGCGTCTGCACGGCAAAGGTGATCAGCAGCGCGTACACGGCGTACAGCGGATCAAAGCACACAAGCACGACCAGTGTGATGGCCGCGCCGATCCACGGGCCGAAATAGGGGATCAGGTTAAAGACGCCCGCGATGACCGCAAAAAAGGCGGCAAGCGGCAGGCCGAACACCGCGTACAAAATCAGGCTGATGATGCCGACAACCAGTGAATCGAGCAGCTTGCCCACGATAAACTGCGAAAAAATCCGGTTGGCCTCGCTCATGAAGGAAACAAACGCGTCCGCGCGTTCCTTTTTTGCAAAGGCATACAGCAGTTTTTTGCTCACACGCAGCAGACTTTTCTTTTCAATGAGCGCATAGACGGAAACCATCAGGCCGAAGAAGAAGTTGAGCAGGATACGCGTGGACGACAGCACAAAGGATTTGACAAGGGAAAAGTCCATATACCGTTCGAGCGCGCTTAAAATGCTTTGCGCCGCTTGAGACAAATAATCGTTTATGATCTGCCGGTCACTCTCGCTGAAGGAGAAAAAGATGCGGTTTACAAAATTACGCGTCGTATCATAATATCGCGGAAGCGCTTTAAATATCTGCTCGACGCTGTCGTACATCAGCGGCAAAATATAAACAATCATCCATGCCAAAACGCCGAAAAAGAGCAGATAGGTCACTGATATGGACAGCCACCGTTTAAATTTAAACTTTTTCTCAAGCCAGGAGGATAAGAAATTGAGCATATAGGCCAGTACAAAGCCGATAAAAAAACGAGTGAGCATAAAGCTGAAAAATCCGAACACATTGGAGCAGAACTGCATGGTCGTTTCGTAGTTTGTTATAAACGAAAATATAAAAACAGCCAGGAAAAACAGCAGCAGGTATTTGGAATATTCCTTGAGCTTTTCAAGCAAGTCTGTCACATCCTTCGCATACCGGCGCAAAAAAACCGGCAAACAACCAGTATATATTCTTTCGTTTAGTATAGCATACGCCCGCCGCCTTGTATAGCCGCGCCCGATATTTCCCGCACGGGTGCGGTTATTTTTCCTCCTGTTTTCCGGCGTGCATGCCGCCGGAAAAACGATTTAAAAGGAATGAGACGAAGCTTTTTGGAAAATTTAACAGACCGGGCCGCTAAGAAAGCAGTCCGGTCTGTTTTTTCGGTATTTTTTAGCAAAAGTTACTTGCTCATGCTCTGTTCATACTGCTGTATCATCTTTTTTACCATCTGGCCGCCGATCGAGCCTGCCTGCTTTGTGGTCAGATCGCCGTTATAACCCTGCTTGAGGGTCACGCCCACCTCGGACGCCGCCTCGGTCTTATATCTGTCAAGAGCCTGACGTGCGTTGGGGACCACCGGAGTATTGCTGTTGGGCATTTGGAATTCACCTCCTCTTTCAATGTCGGATTTTTTTAATTATCTGACATGTATCCGTACCTATTTTGTGCGGGATGCTTGATGTTATGAAATCCAATTTTTTGATAAATTGCCTGTTAAATTAATGTCCACTGAACAAATGCGATTTTTGAATCGCATTTGTAAAAGTCCGCATATTGCTGACTTTTAGTGCCAAAACACATTTGTTTTGGCACTTCGTGAACCATTGATTGACTTCCTGTTAGGATTTGAAACGAATGTTTCAAATCCTAACAGGAAGGTTTTTGCGGCATATGCCGTAAAAACCTTGCACTTGAACAAATCAAAAATACCATCAAACCATTGCAGCTGTTGTATTTTTGATTTGTTCATCAGGCATTAAATTATAAAAACGACGCGCGGGAAGCAATCAGCCGCCCGCGCGTCGTTTTAATGGTTTTTAGATATTTACTGCGCCATGCGGCGGATAAGCTCCTTATAAAAGAGCACGCCCGCGCCGAGCGATTCGATGCGCATGCTTTCATTGGACGCATGCACCTTGGAGGTATCAAACGGCGTAAGCACGAAGGGTCCGAAGCGGAACACGCAGTCGCATAAATCCTCGTACTTGCGGGAATCCGTTCCTCCGCTGGATATGTTCGGAACAACAAGCACATTTTTATACATTTCGGTAATAAGCGTACTGAGCGTTTCAAACTCCGGGCTCCGAAAATCGGATATCTTCGACGCGTCGGCAGCTCTGAGCGAATCAACCTCGATATCCAGGTCGCGCACCAGTTCGCGGATGAAATGCAGAATCTTTTCGCAGGAATCCCCGTGCGCGGGGCGGCAGTTACAGATGATTTCGGCCGTCTCGGGCAGGATGTTCGGTGCGCTGCTGCCCTTTGCCATGGTACAGGCGATGGTGGAGCGGATCATGGAGTTTTCCTTGGGGTCCTTGGCCATGGAGCGCAGCAGCAACGGCTTTAAAAGCCACAGGTTTGCAATCATCATCCTGCGCTGAAACGACATAAAGGGCGCCATGCGCGTCAGGCGCTCGGCAACGACCGGCTCCAGATGCGCGGGACGCCGCCGGTATTCGATGCGGCACACCGCTTCGCTGAGCTGCCCGATGGCCGTATGGCGCGCAGGTGTGGAGGAATGCCCGCCCTTCGTATGCGCGGTCAGCTTGAAGTTTAAAAAACCCTTTTCGCTGATATCGATGGTCGCAAGCATGTGTTTTAATCCCGGCGCGCCTTTTTTGACGCAGCCGCCCTCGTCAAGCACCATCGCAAAATGGATCCCGTGCTTTTTAAACAGTTCGGCGATTTTAACGGCGCCCTGCGTGCCGCTGATTTCCTCATCCTGACCAAAGGCAAAATAAATATCTCTCGTGGGCGCAAAGCCCTCATTGATAAGCGCTTCGGTTGCCTCCATCACGCCCGTTATGATGTCTTTGCAGTCAAGCGAGCCTCTTCCGAACACATAGCCGTCGGCGATATCTCCGGAAAACGGCTGGTGCTCCCACTCGCCCTCCGCGGCAACGACGTCAAGATGCGCGCAGAAGAGCAGCGGATCGCCCTGCGGATTCTGCGCCGGCCAGCGGTAAATCAGGCTCAGGCCCAGCTTTTCGCGCTGCATTGTCCTGTGCACGCCCGGATACCTTTTCTCCAGATACGCGTGCAGGCCCAGAAATTCCGCGCTCGTGCCGCCTGTTTCCATATTATCATAGGAGATGGTTTTAAACCGAACCATCTGCGAAAGGCTTTCCGCGGCATGCTGGCAAACCTCGGGGTCCGGCGTCAGCATGGGTTCGTTTATAATCTCCGGGGCTTTAACGCGCAGGGTCCTGACAAGGACGACGATTCCCGCTCCTAAAGCCAGCACCGCAAGTCCGACCAAAAGCCATATCAGTGCAGCCGCCCAAACCGGCATAGGACTCACTCCTTCAATTTATAAAATAGCCTTCCGGCAAACGGTCTAAACCCGATTATACTACCGTGCTTTGGCATGCGCAAGCGTGTTTTGCGTGGCCTCCCGAAAGCCAAGCGCGCAGCGGTGGCTATTTCGCTGCTCACGGTGCGCACAAATAGTTTTTTTCAGGAGATATTTTTGTTATACTTAAGCCGTGGGTAATCGGGGATCAATCGCTGCTATGTAAACCTTGGCGCGCGGCCCGTTTTTTTGGGGCGGAACGGACGGGGCATGCCAAAGGAAGGGGGGCGCCTTTATGAAAAGCTGGCAGGACGCGGGCTCTGATGCGGCCCGGCTCATCACTGCGCTTTTTCTCGCGCTTTCAAGCGGTGCGGCATACTTTTTTTCCCGGCGCGACCCCGAGGCGGTGCGGCGCGTCTTTTCCCCGTTTTCGCGCGTGGCCTGCGGATTTTTGGCGCGCGTTTTCTCGGTTTTTCCATTTTCCGCCGCCGAACTCATGCTGTACCTGCTTGTGCTCTGCGCAGCTGTGTACTGCGTATATACGGCGATCGCTCTCATCCGGCGCACCGGCAGACTGACGCGGCTGATCCGATTTCTCGTGAATATGAACCTTGCGGTGTGCGTTTTGCTGTTTCTGTTCACCTTTTTATGGGGACTTAATTACCTGGCGCCCCCCATCTCCGACTCGCTCGCGCTTTCGCTATCTCCGCGTCCGGCGGCGCAGCTGTTTGAAACGGCGCGGTTTATGCGTGACAGGCTCAACGACTGCGCGCCGCTGGTTTCCCGCGATGAAAACGGAGTCTCTTCCTTTAAAGCGTTTGCTGCGCTGTCGCAAAACGCGGCCGGCGGATATCGCGCGCTTGCCGCACAATATCCTGTGTTTTCAGGCGGACTGTCCTCTCCCAAAGCCGTTACGGCATGGCCGCTCATGGCCGGCTTCGGCATTGACGGCATCTTTACACCGTTTACCGGCGAGGCAAACGTAAACCCCTCTGCGCCGCAAGCCTGTCTGCCCTTTGCCATGGCGCATGAGCTTGCGCACCGGCTGAGCGTCGCGCCCGAGGATGAAGCCAACTTTGCCGCGTTTCTTTCCTGCACGCACAGCCCGGACGCCGAATATGTGTATTCCGGCTATTTTGAAGGCTTTCTTTACTGCTATAACGCTGTGTCCGACATTGACGAGCAGGAACAAGCCCTGCTGTGGGAGGGTCTTGACCCGCTTGCCATAAACGATATCAGGGCGCTTATTGCCTATAACCGTGCCTATTCGGGCCCGGCCCGTGAAGCCGGGACCCGCATCAACGATTCGTACCTAAAGGTCTTCGCGCAGGAAGACGGTGTGCGCAGCTACGGGCGTGTGACCGACCTTCTGATTGCCTGGTATGCCGACGGCCGCGCGCGGGAAGCTTTGCAAATGAGGGAGTGATCGCTTACGCCGCGGGTCTTGTGGATTTTCTTTACGCGTGGTAAACTGTAGCTGTTCCTGCGTTTAGGAAGGACTGTTGATAATGCCCTTAAAATCCTCACTGAGCGCGCTGAAAAATCACACCCTTGTCGGCACGCTTTTAAACCTGCGCGGCAATCAGCGCGTCTGCCTGTTCACCGAGCCGCTGTGGGGCATCCCGCACAGTCTGTACGCCCCGTACGCCACGCTTTTTATGTACGCGCTGGGGCTGAAGGATCAGCAGATCGGTCTGATCATATCCATCTCCATGCTGGTGCAGGTTGTGTCCTCCCTGATGGCGGGCGTCATCGCCGACAAGCTGGGCCGTAAAAAAACGACCTTTGTGTTTGACATGTTCGCATGGTCGATCACGTCGCTAATCTGGGCCCTTTCGCAAAACTTCTGGTGGTTTTTGGCGGCGGCCGTCACCAACAGCCTATGGCAGGTGACAAACATCTCCTGGACGTGCCTGCTTGTGGAGGACGCGGATGAAAAAGAACTGGTCAACATGTTTTCCTGGCGCACCATTGCCGGCCTGCTGGCCGTGCTGCTGGCACCCCTGAGCGGATTGCTGGTGGGGACGCTCACGCTCGTACCCGCCATGCGTATCCTTTATTTTTTTGCCTTTGCGTGTTTGACGACCAAGATTTTTACGCTCAACCACTACGCGACCGAAACCAACCGGGGCCGCGCGCGCATGCAGGAAACAAGCGGCCAGTCTGTTTTGCAGATGCTCGGCCAGTACAAGGATGTTTTTAAGGCGATGCTCCATTCGGGGCAGACCATGTATATGCTGTCGATCATGATTCTGCTCAATATTACAAGCATGGTCACCGACAATTTTTTTGGACTTTATGTGACCCGGCAGCTGCTGATCCCGGATACCTATGTGGCCTATTTCCCCATGGTGCGGGCGGCCATTATGCTGATTTTCCTTTTCTGGGTGCAGCCGCGTACGGACAAACTGCCGTATAAGCCGCCCATGCTTTTGGGGCTTGTTTTTTACGCGGCGAGCCATGTTGTTTTAATTCTTTCGGCCAGCCTCGGACGCGGCCTGCTCATTGTGTACATTCTGTTTGAAGCGTTCGGTTTTTCACTGCTCATACCCAGAAAGGAATCCCTTTTCGTGCTGTTTGTCGAGCCGAAGGAGCGCGCGCGCACCATGTCGCTGATTACGGTGCTCATGCTCGGGGTGACTGCGCCGTTCGGGTGGCTGGTCGGCTTTCTTTCCGAAATAAACCGCATGCTGCCCTTTGCGCTCAACATCATCCTCTTTATCCTTTGCGGGGCTCTGCTTCTGATGCCGGTGTCCGGTCCGGGCGGCGACAGCCTGATGCAGAAGGCGGGCGACACGGAAAAAAGCCCCGATACCGTTGCATAAGCAACCGGTTCGGGACTAAAATTGGTGGAGACAGCAGAACTCGAATCTGCGACCCCCTGCGTGTGGAGCAGGTGCTCTGCCAGCTGAGCTATGCCTCCATAAATGGGGATGGGGAATCTGTGCGCGCCGCATCCGGAGGAAAATTGGTGACCCGTAGGGGACTCGGACCCCTGTTACCGCCGTGAAAGGGCGGTGTCTTAACCGCTTGACCAACGGGCCGTATGGTGGCCGGACGATTTTTACATCCGGCCGAAAAAGGATGGTAGCGGCAGTCGGATTTGAACCAACGACAATTCGGGTATGAACCGAGAGCTCTAGCCAACTGAGCTATGCCGCCATTTTTTCAGCGCAACAGTAATTATAAATGAATCCTCATGGTATTGTCAACATAAATTTCACCGATCCGGCTTACTCATGCGTCCAAAATGCGGCGCACAGCCGCCGGAACCGGTAAGGAGTGTGTAAAAAATGAAAGTAATTTGTATTGAAGGGTATCTGCGCGAGGGCGGAAATACCGCCAAAATGACCGACGCGGTCGTAAACTGCCTGCGCGAGCGCGGGCATACGGTGGACGTCGTGGGGCTGCGGGAACGCAGCATCGCCGACTGCCTCAACTGCGGCCGCTGCGCCGACACCCGCGCGTGTGTGGTCGAGGACGATATGACGCCGCTTTACGCAAAGCTTCTTTCCGCCGACGCGGTCGTCCTGTCCTCCCCCATTTACATGTGGCACATCACCGCGCAGCTCAAAGCCTTCCTTGACAGGCTTTACTGCATGACCGAAAAGCTCATCGGAAAGAAGCTGGGCCTGATTCTGACGGCGGGCGGAGACGCCTTTGACGGCATGCATCTGGCGGTTGATTCTCTTAAATTTTTCGCTGATTACACCGGCATGACCATGGTAAGTACGCTCTATCGCGCGCCTGTGGACGACGTCGCTCAGTTAGATCAGGACGCGCTGAAAGCGGATACCGACGCCTTCTGTGAACGACTTACAGCCGACGCCGAATAAACGCCGCCGTTTTTTCTTGTCTTCCCGCACGCAAAACCGAATTGCAGAGAAGCGAACACCCGCGAAGGGAATATCCGCGCAGGGCCCTGCGCAGCTTTGCGCTGTGCATAACAGGCTCTGACAAAACTCCAGGCAGCCGCGGGAATAATGCCCCGCGGCTGCCTTTTTATCGTGCCGATCGCTTTTTTATCCTTGTCAGGCTGCATTCCTTTTCATATGCTCGGCATACCTCGATTGGCCGCCGCCTACCAAAGCCGTCAAAAAAGTCCCGTGTCTTTTAAAGCACTACGGGTCATTCATTTAAAAAAGCAGCCGCGCCGTCAGTGCCGCCACGACAAACCCGGTTAAGTCCGCCGCCAGCGCCGCCGGAATGGCATGTCTTGTTTTTTTTACGTTTGCAGCGCCGAAATATACGGCAATGGTATAAAAGGTAGTTTCCGTCGAACCGAGCATGATGGCCGCGCTACGCCCGACGAGTGAATCCGGTCCGTAGCGCGTAATGATTTCACCCGCTGAGGCAAGCGCGCCCGAACCGCTCAGCGGGCGGATGAGCATGAGCGGCGCACACTCCGGAGGGATGCCTGTCAGCTCGAGTACAGGTTTGATAAACCGGCAGGCGGCGTCAAGCGCCCCTGAGGCGCGCAGCATATAAATGGCGGCAAACATGGGGATGAGGACGGGCGCGATGCGCACGAGCACCCGAAGCCCCTCTCCCGCGCCCGCCGTCATCGCGGCATACACGTCCACCCGTTTTATCATCGCGTAAAAAGCCACGCCCGCAATAATGAGCGGCACGGTCATGGAAAACGCGGCGATCATCGTCTGCACCTGTCAAATTTTTCCATTATTTTCAAACAACATACGCCCATTGTTACAGAGGCGGCGGAGGTGATCCATACCGCGGGCAGTATATCAAACGGCGCGTTCGCGCCCGCCGCGCTGCGAAGTCCCGCCACTGTGGCCGGGATGAGCTGAAGCGACGCCGTGTTGATGACAACGAGCATACACAGGTCGTTTGAGGCCACACCTCCCGACAGCCTGCTTAAAAGGCCGGCCGCCTTCACGCCGTATGGAGTCGCGGCGTTGCCAAGCCCAAGCAGATTGGCCGAAACGTTCGCCGAAATTGCCCGCATGACCTCCGGACGGTGCGCAGATTCCGGAAAAAGGAGGGAAAGCGCCGGATAAAGAAATTTTGATAATTTTTCTGTCAGGCCGCTTTGGGTCATGACTTCAAGCACGCCCGTCCACAGACACATTATGCCGGCAAGGGAGATACACAGCTGTACTGCGGCGCTCACCCCCTGCAAAGCGGCCGCTGAAACCTCGTTTATGCGCCCCGTCAAAATCCCTGTAAGCACTGAAATAACAACAATTATAGTCCATATGAAGGCCATGGCCACCGGCTTGTTCACCTCCTCAGCGGACGAATCCCCTCAATTCATATATATTGGCAAGATTATGCATTTATTCCATACAGTCCCCCTATATTATTGGAAAATTATGTAATATTTGTTAACATTTTCTTTATTGACATTATGTAACTATATGGTATAATCAAGCCGTATCTTATGGTTGTGTTTGTTTTATTCTCTATACTATACAAAGGCATCACCATATATTACGAATTTTAGCGTGGCCATTTCCTGCATTTACCTGATCTTGGACATATGGGGAGAGCGAAGAAAAAATGAAATCAACAGGAATATTTCGCAAGCTGGATGAGTTTGGTCGGATCGTGCTGCCGATCGAAATCCGCCGTACGCTGGATATCGCTGAAAAGGATCCGCTTGAGATCTTTGTCGACGGTTCCAGTATTATCCTTAAGAAGTACGAACCGGCCTGCATATTTTGCGGCAATTCCCGTAACGTCGTCAATTTTAAAGGCAGAAATGTATGCCCGACATGCATTAAGGAACTGGGCGTAAAATAGCAGAAAAACGCCCTGCCAGCCGGCAGGGCGTTTGGGTTTGACAATGAATGAACCAGGCGTATCCAATATTCTCTATGATACGATTCGCCCCCGGGGGCGAATCGTATCATAGAGATCAAAGCCCATGCGACAGGTTATGGAACTTTTTCGACACGCACATAAAATGTTCCTGTCTGCGATAAAACCCGCCCTGCCGGCTGGCAGGGCGGGTTTTATTATTCTTCCCCAGCTTCTTCGTGCAGCGCTGCGTACACGCTGTTTTTTGCCGCACCCGTTTCGTTTGCCGCGCGGCGCGCGGCGTCCTTGGCCGACAGGCCCTGCTCCATATATTCCCGCGCAAGGCATAGCGCCCGCTCGCCGTCGGGCGCCTGCTCCGGCTCGGGCTGTGCACCCTCAACCACCAGTACGAATTCTCCCCGGGGCGGCTGCGCCGTGAAATATTCCGTCGCCTGCGAAAGCGTCAGGCGCAGCGTCTGCTCATGGAGCTTTGTCAGTTCGCGTGAAATGGACACGCGCCGATCTCCCAGCGACTCCTGAAGGTCCTTGAGCGTGGAAAGCAGCTTGTGCGGCGCCTCGTAGAAAATCATGGTGCGCGTTTCTCCGCGCAGCGACGCGAGGTGCTCGCGCCTGCTTTTTTTATTCATGGACAAAAAGCCCTCAAAACAGAATCTGCCCGCGGGCAGCCCGGACAGGATCAACCCCGCGATGGCCGCGCACGGGCCAGGAATCGCGAGGATCTCCACGCCTGCGGCGGCGCATTCGGAAACGATGCCCGCGCCCGGGTCGCTGATGACCGGCGTGCCCGCGTCCGTTACCAGCGCGCAGCTTTCCCCGCCCAAAAGCCGGGAAAGGATCTGCCGCCCGCTGTGCTGCTGATTATGCTCATAGTAGCTTACAAGCGGTTTCTTAAGCCCCAGATGGTTGAGCAGCCTGAGCGTTACGCGCGTGTCCTCGGCGGCAATAAAATCCGCCGCACCCAACACCTCGGCGCAGCGTTTGGAGATGTCGCTGAGATTACCAATGGGCGTGGCGACAAGATAGAGCTTTCCCGGCATGTTTTTTCCTCCCGAACGCTTGATGTGCAGGCATTTTTTGACCGGCGCGGTCAAGCCTGCAAACTCTTATTTTAATGGCTGATAAGCAACGCAAAAATGTAACAGCGCAATGGTTTTCCGGTATTTGCTTCACTCGGCGCAGGCTTTTTCAGCATGTACAAAAAGCCTGCGCCTGGAACTGAACCATTCCTAAAAATCCAACAGGAAGTCAATCAATAGTTCAAAATACATTTGTTTTTGGTACCGGAAGTTCGCAGCATTGCGGATTTGTGCGGCTTAAAAACCGCATTTACCCGGTAGACATTTTTTTACCCGAGGATCGTCGGTTTTTCTATAATCAGGCCGCCGCGGCCCCCGCGCACGCCCTCCACCAGAACCAGACTTGCGGGACGGTCGGCGGACGGGTGCACCAAGCGCATGCGCTTGGGCTCCACACCGTACTCGTGCATCGCGCAGATGAGCGCGGAAAGCCGCGCCGGGGGATACACCACCTCAAACCGCCCGCCTGCGCGTAAAAGGCGCGCAGCCGTCTCACACGCGTCCCTGAGCGTACAGCTCAGCTCCACACGCGACTGCCTGAGCGTACTCAGACGCGCGTGTTTTCCGGCGTTTACGGGCATGTACGGGGGGTTCGCCGTCACCATATCGTATCCGCCCGCAGTCAGCCCCGCAAGCCCGCGGCGAAAATCACCCTGTATGATACGCACGCTGCTTTCAAGCCCGTTTTGCCTGACGCTGCGCAAAGCGAGCTGCGCCGCCTCCGGCTGAAGCTCCACGCCGTCTATAAAAAGCTCCCTCTGCCCGGACAGCAGCAGAAATATCAACGCGCCGGCGCCGCAGCCGAGCTCGCACACACGCGCGCCGGCCTTCGGGGCCGCAAACTGCGCAAGCAGCATGGCGTCAAGCCCGAGTTTAAACAAACCGTCGTCCTGTAAAAGCGCAAACCCGCCGATATTTTCGGTATACTCGCCCATGCCGCCGCCTTCCTTTTTCCGTAAAGCACAAAAAAACCTGTGTGAACACAGGTTTTAGTTTGTTAAAAAAGAGTTCATACGCATATCAAATCGTTTTAAGCCGGCATGCGCCGCAAAAAACACCAACCTCGCCGCATGAGCGGCGAAACAGCGCCCCGAAAACCAACGGTCTATGCATCCGCTACATAAGGGGCCTTGCAGCC
The DNA here is from genome assembly GCA_963678505.2 of Oscillospiraceae bacterium. GTDB lineage: Bacteria > Bacillota > Clostridia > Oscillospirales > JAVBQB01. The sequence goes on from CAXXFP010000007.1 coordinate 28,438, forward strand.
CCTTATGCAGCAGTCAGCACACGCAAACCTGTGTGAGCACAGGCTTTATTTTCGGAACAAAACCAGCCGATGTATTGAAGTCCGCCGTATTATCTGGGCTTGGGTGCATCCACCGGGCAGACACTGGCGCAGGTTCCGCAATCCACGCAGGCATCCTCATCGATTACAAATTTGCTGTCGCCGGCCGAAATGCAGGAAACCGGGCACTCTGCTTCGCACGCCCCGCAGCTGATACAATCATCACAAATAAAAAAAGCCATCGTCAACACCTCCAAAAATGTCAGTTCTTATTTTATCATGCTTTGTCCAAAAATCAATAACTTTTTATATTTTAGCCGCATGTGTATTTTCCCAGTTTACACGGGCAATACTCTTATCGGTGCCGCACACGCGTGCAGTCGCCCTGTTGCGTCCGGTTTTTTCTCCGGATTTTAACGCATTACTAACCGAAAGGAAGCGAAAGGCCATGTCCGCTCCGTACCCGACTCCGTTTTCCGCAGATTCCGGCGCATTGCCGCAGGACCGCACCCCCGGCTCCGCTGCGCATCCGAACCGGTTTCAAAACAGTAAAACGGCCGCCCCGGCCGGCAAGAATTCCGACGAGAATAAAGCCGATAAACGCAGCGAGAGTGAGAAATCGGAAGTTTGATCGCCCTAATTTGACTTTTTGTATATTCAATTGGTCAAACAAGGTCAATTTGCATCTTGCCATTTTCTTGCGCGTGTATTACACTGATTTTATAAAGTCAGGTAAGGTCAAACAGGAGTGTGCCAATATGGGAATCAGCGACCACATCGCGGAATTCATCAATCAGCTGCTTTATCACGACGACGGCGTAACAGAGCTTTCGCGTATCGAGCTCGCCGAGCGGTTCGGTTGCGTACCCAGCCAGATAAACTATGTGCTGTCGACACGGTTTTCACCCGAACACGGGTTCATTATAGAAAGCAGGCGCGGCGGCGGCGGATACATCCGCATTACGCGCGTGCGCATCGACCGCTCAAGCCTCATCATGCACACGGTCAACGCGGCCGGCACGCAGCTCGACGGCCCTTCGGCGCGGGCGCTGCTTTCAAATTTGTTAAGTGCCGGCGCGCTGGATGCGCCGCATATTAAACTCATCGCCGCCGCCGTCGGCGACCGGGCGCTCAACCCCGCGCCGCCTATACTGCGCGACGCACTGCGCGCGAGTATATTCAAGCAGTGTCTGGTAAACTCGCTGTGACCGATCCCTTTACTTATTAAGGAGGAATCTTGTATGCTTTGTCAGAATTGTGGAAAAGTTCCGGCAACCCGTCATTATAAAAGCAGCATAAACGGCGCGGTTGCGGAGGCGCATGTGTGCGCCGACTGCGCGCGGCAGCTGGGCTATGAGCAGATGTTTGAGGCATCCCTGCCGCATTTTGGCTTTGGACTGGGTTCGCTGCTTTCGGATTTGTTTCCGCTGCCGACCGCTCAGCTCAAGCCCTCTGGCGCGTGCCCGCTTTGCGGCAGTACGCTTGAGGATATCTCGGGCACCGGGCGGCTGGGCTGCGAGGAGTGCTACGGCGTTTTTTCCGATGCACTCGATCCGTATCTCAAGCGCATGTACGGCAACGCCGTCCATACCGGCCGCGTGCCCAAAAGCGCGGGCAGCCAGATCAAAACGCGCAGGGAGCTTGAACGCCTGAAGAGCGAAATGAGCGCCGCCGTAAATGCCCAGGAATATGAAAAGGCGGCGAAGCTGCGCGACGAAATCAAGCGTCTTGAAGGGAGTGGAAACGAAGCATGAGCCAGCAAAAGTGGTTTGATCTTAAGGGCGAGCACAGCGAGGCGGCCGTGAGCACGCGTGTTCGTTTGGCGCGCAATCTGCGCGGATATCCGTTTCCTTCCCGCATGTCGCCCGAACAGGCGCGCGAGGTGCTTGAAAAGGTTTCCGTCGCGCTCATATCCGGTGCCTCCGGCGCAGATTTCCGGCTCATCGAACTGACCGATAAAAACAGACAGGAAGCCGCCTCCATGGTGGAGCGGCACCTGATATCCCCCGAGTTTGCGGGCTCCCGCAACGTGCGCGGGGTCGTCCTTTCCCCGGATGAAAGCGTTTCTGTCATGATAAACGAAGAGGATCATCTGCGCATCCAGATCCTCGGGACGGGGCTTTGCCTTGAAGCGTGCCTGAAGGAAGCCGAGCGCATCGACATTCTGCTCGACGAAACGCTGCCGTACGCTTTTGATGAAAAGCTGGGCTTTCTGACAAATTGCCCGACCAATCTGGGCACGGGTCTGCGCGCAAGCGTCATGCTCCACCTGCCCGCGCTTGCGCGCACCGGCGCGCTGCGTGAAATCGTTTCCTCGGCGGGAAAGCTCGGCTTTGCCGTGCGTGGAATGTACGGAGAAGGCTCCGCCGCCAAGGGCGATCTATACCAGCTTTCAAACCAGTTTACACTCGGCTTTACCGAGCGCCAAATCGTCGAACGCATGATGGATTCCGCGCAAAATATCATTGCGCAGGAGCACGCGGCGCGCGCGGAGCTTAAAAAGCTCAATCCCCTCGCTTTTGAGGACAAAATCTGGCGCGCCGCCGGCATTTTATCCTCTGCGCGCCTGCTAAGCTCGCAGGAGGCGGAGGCGCTGCTGTCCGAGCTGCGCATGGGCAGCGCCTGCGGCCTCATTTCTCACGTAACGCCCGAGCAAATCGACCGGCTGTTTTTCAGTATGCAGCCGATGACCCTTTCCCTGAGTCTGGGCGGCAAAATGCCGCCCGCGGGGCGCGACGCAGCCCGCGCGGAGCTGATCCGCGGCGCGTTAAAGAATGTATAAGCAAGACCGATCACACGGAGGTGAACGATAATGGAAAACAGATTTACACAACGCGCGCAAACCGCCATATCGCTTGCGCATGAAGCCGCGGCGGAGCTGGGGCACGGCTATGTCGGCAGCGAGCATCTGCTTTTAGGCCTGCTGCGCGAACAGCAGGGCGTGGCCGCGCGCGCGCTGAAGGCCGCGCACGTCGACGCGGCGGATGTCAAGCAGCGCATCATCGAGGCCATGGGCGCGGGAGAGCCTTCCGCCGTTCCCGCGCAGGGACTGACCCCGCGCACCAAGCGCATTATTGAGCTGTCCTTTATGGAAGCGACCCGCATGGGCCACACCTATGTGGGCACCGAGCATCTGCTCATGGGTATCTTGCGCGAGGGCGACAGCGTGGCCGCGCGCCTGCTTGGCTCTATGTCGGTCGACGGCGCGCGCCTGTACCGAAGCGTCGTTTCCATGGTCGGGGAGGAAAGCCCGTCAAACTCGCAGGGTGCAGTTCCCTCCGAGGGCAGGCCTTCCGGTCCGGATAAAGCAAAAAGCAAAACCAAAACGCTCGATCAGTTCGGCCGCGATTTAACCGTTTACGCCCGGGAGGGGCGGCTTGACCCCATCATCGGCCGCGACAGCGAAATCCAGCGCATCATCCAGATTTTATCGCGCCGCACAAAAAACAATCCTGTTTTGATCGGTGAGCCGGGCGTAGGCAAAACCGCCATCGCCGAGGGGCTGGCGCAAAAGGTCGTCGAGGGCTCGATCCCCGAAAATCTGCGCGACAAGCGCATCGTGACGCTCGACCTTTCCGGCATGGTCGCGGGCACAAAATACCGCGGCGAGTTTGAAGAGCGTATCAAAACGGCGCTGGACGAAGTCATCAAGGCCAAGGACGTTGTTTTATTCATCGATGAGCTGCACACCATTGTCGGCGCGGGCGCGGCCGAGGGCGCCATTGACGCGGCAAACATTTTAAAGCCGCTTCTGGCGCGCGGCGATCTGCAGATCATCGGCGCGACGACGCTGGACGAATACCGCAAGCACATTGAAAAGGATGCCGCGCTCGAGCGCCGCTTCCAGCCGGTGATCGTGGGCGAGCCGACCGCCGAGGAGGCTGTTCAGATTCTCAAGGGCCTGCGCGACAAGTATGAGGCGCACCACAAGGTCAAAATCACCGACGAGGCCATTGAGGCGGCGGTCACCATGTCCGTGCGGTATATAAACGGACGATTTTTGCCCGACAAGGCCATCGACCTCATTGACGAGGCGGCCTCGCGTCTGCGCATGAACACGCTGACCGCGCCGCCCGACCTGAAAGCGCTTGAAGACCGGTGCGCGGTGCTTTCAAAGGAAAAAGAGGAAGCCGTGCGCGCGCAGGACTTTGAGAAGGCCGCGCGCCTGCGCGACGAAGAAAACGCAGCCGCCAATAAGCTCAATAATGAGCGCGGCGCGTGGGAAAACGCGCAGACAAAAACGAGAAACTCCGTATGTGCCGAGGATGTGGCGGCGGTCGTCTCCGGTTGGACGGGCATTCCTGTCACGAAGCTCACCGAGGGCGAGGCAAAGCGTCTTTTGCACATGGAAGCCACCCTGCACAAACGCGTGATCGGGCAGGACGAGGCCGTGGGGGCAGTGTCGCGCGCGATCCGGCGCGGTCGCGTCGGGCTGAAGGATCCCAAGCGTCCGGTCGGTTCGTTCATTTTTCTAGGTCCGACGGGTGTGGGCAAGACCGAGCTGTGCCGCGCGTTGGCCGAATCGATTTTCGGCGATGAAAACGCATTGATACGCATCGATATGTCCGAATATATGGAAAAACACACCGTTTCCCGTCTGCTGGGTTCGCCGCCCGGCTATGTCGGCTACGACGAGGGCGGGCAGCTCACGGAAAAGGTACGCCGCAAACCCTATTCGGTGGTTCTTTTTGATGAAATCGAAAAAGCGCACCCCGAGGTGTTCAACATCCTGCTCCAGATCCTCGAGGACGGCCTGCTGACCGACGGGCAAGGCAGACGCGTGGACTTTAAAAACACCGTCGTCGTCATGACCTCCAACATCGGCGCGCGCAACATCACCGAGCGCAAACGTCTGGGCTTTGCCGCGGAGAGCTCCGACGTCATGGACTTTGCCGAAATCCGCACACAGGTGCTGGAGGACCTCAAGCGCACCTTCCGCCCGGAATTTTTAAACCGCATTGACGACATCATCGTCTTTCATCCGCTCACGCTCGAACACATTCGGCTGGTGGCTGACAAAATGCTGCGCACCGTCACGGAGCGCATCAGCGGGCTGGGCATCAAGCTTGAAGCCGACGGCGCGGCGCTTGACAAGCTCTCAAAGGACGGCTTTGATCCCATTTACGGCGCGCGGCCGCTGCGCCGCGCCATCCAGTCCTCCGTCGAGGACGCCGTGGCCGAGCGCATGCTCGACGGACGCATCAAGCCGGGCGATCAGGTGACGGTCACGGTGACCGACGACGCCTTCGACTTCCAGGTAAAAAAGAAGGCATAAGCCTTCCGTGCTCACGGCCCGCCGGCCTTCCGGCGGGCCGTTTGTATAGTCAGACGCCAATGCGTCTTTTCCCGCAGACCCAAAAAACAAAAGCCCCTCATTCGCAGCGATAAATCTGCGGTTGAGGGGTTTATTATGCCGGACCAGATGATATAAAAGGCGCGATTAACCCTGCTTGTTTTCTCGCAGCAGACGCACGGCCACCGCGGGCATCAGGATCAGCCCGAAGATAAAATACAGGCGAAGCGACAGAAAGTCGGAAACCAGCGCCGTATCGCCAAAAAGAACAAGCCCCGCGAGCGGTTCGATAAGATTAAGCGCCGAAAAAAACGCCGCCATGAGTGTAAATGCCGCGGCGTGGCGCGCCTTCCCCCTGCCAAAGCTTAAACCGGCCAGCTCATACAGCGCAAGCACCAGAAACGCCTGCCCCAGCAGCGCATACATATAGTCGGTGATAACAGGGTCCGCCGCGTGCTCGCTGTAGGTCAAAATCAGCCAGTAGCACGCCCAGAATACAGGCACGATGGAATAGACCGATCCGCCCTCGAGCCGCTGATGCCGACGCGCCCTTTCCTCTGCCACCACGCTCACCGCCGTCATGGCGGAAAATCCGGAAAACACAAGCAGCGACAGTCTGTTCGTGTTTACAAACCGGTACAGGTCGTGCGCGGCGCACAGCGCCAGTACCGCGGCCGCCGCAGGTGCTGCAGTGCGCATTATTCCGGCGTCGCGGCCGGGCTGCGAAAGAACCGGGTCACGCTTTCCCCCCCGATACACATAATACACAACAAAACCCGCGAATAAAAGGCAGCACAGAATAACCGCCGTGGTAAGGGGGTGTCCCGCTATCACAAGTCCGGTGTCCTCCTCGTAGGCATACCGATTTTCAAACGCCCGCAAAAAGCCGACCAGCAGTCCGGCGGCAACGGTTAACCCGGGTATCCAATCTTTACGCATCCAACGCTTCTCCTCAGACTGTGCAGAACAGCCTTATCTTACTTGCCGCAGCCGCCGTAAGCCCCCGCCGGTATGCGGTGTTTTCTCGCGGACAGGGTGCGGTGTTTTTTTATCGGATTACGCGGCTTCCGCGTGGATAAAGGATGCCGCTGTGCGGTTATTATAGCACAATTTACCGGATATAAAAAGAAAATTACTCCATTTTTGGTTTTCCTCCGCTTTCCCTCGGCGGGCATAACCGGAATAAGAAAAGCATACGCTTATATGGCTTTTGAAATGTACAGGTTGTGCCGCATGCATCCTGTACGCCGTCATTTTTAAGGACTGCGCGCCATTTCCGAACTGTTTTTGCCGCACGCAAGCCAACCCCCCAATGCGCAAGAGGTGTGAATATGAAAAAACTGGGAATTTTGTCCGCATTGCTGCTCGCGGTCGTGTTTATGCTGCCCGTATTCGCCGGTGGAAAACAGCTGTCCACCCCGACGCTGCCGCAGGCCCAAAGCTCCGGCATTGTGCCGGCGGCCGCCCTTCCGGACGCCTCCGCCGACCCGGTCGGCCCCTCCGCGGAGCCGGTGGCGGCCGCCACCGATCAGACGATGGAAATCAAGGTGCTCATCGGCGGCAAGGTGGAAACGCTCTCCATGTCCGACTATCTGTTTGGTGCGGTCGCTGCGGAAATGCCGGCATCCTTTCCCGCAGAGGCACTCAAGGCGCAGGCGGCCGCCGCGCGCACCTTTGCGGTAAACCGGATGCTCGCCGCGGAAATCGCACAGCACGCGGGCGCCAGCGTCTGCGACGATCCGAACCACTGCCTGGCCTATATCAGCGAGCAGACGGCAATGGAAAAGTGGGGAGAGCAGGGGACGGAATACGCAAAAAAGGTCCGCGACGCCGTGACTGCCACCGACGGGCGCGTGATCTACTATCAGGATCAACCGATACAGGCCGTTTTTCATGCGGCCTCGTCGGGCAAGACCGAGCGCGCCGCGGATGTCTGGGGCACGGACATTGCTTATCTGCAAAGCGTGGACAGCCCCGGAGAGGAAGCCTCCCCGCGCTACTACGGACGCGTGGAAATTACGCCGGACGCGTTTAAATCCGAATTTCTGAAGACACACGCAGACGCGAAGCTCGAAGGTGCGCCGGGGGCCTGGTTTACCGGAGAAACACGCAGTGCCGCGGGCGGCATCATTTCCATGCGCGTCGGCGGCGTTTCCGTATCGGGAAACGAGCTTCGCGTGCTGTGCGCGCTGCGCTCGACAAACTTTACCGTCAGCGAGGAAAACGGGCTGCTCATTTTCAAAACTATCGGCTACGGACACGGCGTGGGTATGAGCCAGTACGGCGCGCAGGCGATGGCGCTTTCGGGCAAAACCTTTGAGGAAATTCTTAAATGGTACTATACGGGCGCCACACTGGGCATTATTAATCCCGAGGAGCTGACGCTCTCGTAGTCCTTCGCCTTCGGGACAGGCGGTTTTTAAAAAAACTCCCTTGATGGAGCAATCAAAAAACAGCAATCATGGTATAAGTGCCTCAAAGCATGGAAATAATACCCATGGAGGTGCATATCATGAACAAAAAACACAATGCCGCGCAGCGCGTAATCGATTTTTTTGAAGGAAAGGGATTTTACATAATCCTGTTCCTTTGCGTAGCGGCAATAGGAATTTCGGGTTATGTATTGTATTTTGCCGGATTTGGTGAAACGCCGGATACGCAGCCGCAGGATTATCTGCTTGAGGAGCCGGAGTGGACTCCGCAGCCCATCGAGGACATGACGCAGGACGCCGCCGTGGCGGCGGGCGGTCAGGCCGAGGTGGTCATTGAAACGCAGGAGCCATCCCCCTCGCGCTCACCCGCGCCCACTGCTGCCGTCAAGCCCTCTGCGACGCCGGCGCCGTCTGCCGCGCCCAAACCGGTAAAAGTGCCCTATGTCTGGCCGCTTAAAGGCCGCATCGCTGTACCCTTTGCAGTCGATGAGCTTGTGTATGACAGCACCATGGGCGACTGGCGCGTGCATCCGGGCATCGATATCGAGGCGGCCCTCAACGCAAAGGTTATGGCCATATCCGACGGCGTGGTTGAGGATGTATACGAGGACGAGCTGATGGGCACGACCGTGGTCATCCTGCATGGCGACGGCCTGCGCAGTGTGTACGCCAACCTCATTAAAAAAGCCACGGTGACCGCCTCGCAGAAGGTTAAATGCGGGGACGTCATCGGCGCGGTGGGGGACACCTCGATTGCCGAATGGGGCGTGGTTTCGCACCTGCATCTTGAGATCATCCGCGACGGCGGGCAGATCGACCCGACCGAAATCCTGCCCAAGCAGTAGCACCGGATATACGCGCGCCCGGACAGGGCAAGGCGCCCGACGTGCTTTGCGCGCCGAGCACTATATAGATAAACGCCGTGCGGGCAGCCTGAGGCTGCCCGCACGGCTTTTGACTGCCGAAAACCCATCCGTGTGTACACATAGTTCGTTTTTCGGCAACATGCGCGTCGAATAAGCTCCATAGCCCGCCTTATAACCGGCGAAAACGGGGGGTAACGAGCGGAATAGCTCTGGTTTTGCGCGCGTATTTTGTCCGGCGGTCTGCGCCGGTTGAATATTTTCAGGCGGTTTTCGTTTCCATTCTATGCCCCACCGTCGGCGTTCACGCGTGCAGCTTCAGCAGGCGCATGAGCGTGTCAAGCGTGAGCGACAGATCCTCGCGGCAGGTCAGCTTTGCCTGTTCGTAGGGTACCGCGCGGCGGTTCGTGCTCAGCGCCGCGGTGACGCCGGAGGCATAGACCGACTCCATATCCGCGTCGATATCCCCGGCAAGGACAATGACGGGCACGCCGCGCGCCTTCGCCGCGCGCGCCACGCCGGAAATTGCCTTTCCGCGCAGGCTTTGGCAGTCAAGCCTGCCCTCGCCGGTCAAAACAAGGTCGGCGCCGTCAAGGAGCGCGTCAAACTCCACGATATCGAGCACGGCTTCGATACCCGGAACCAGCCGCGCGCCCAAAAAGGCGAGCATCCCCGCGCCCATTGCGCCCGCCGCGCCCGCGCCGGGTATCTGCGAAACGTCCATGCCCAGATCGGCCTCGATGCGTTTTGACAGCGCGTGCAGCTGCGCGTCAAGCATCTGCGCCATGTCCGCGTCCGCACCCTTTTGCGCGGCAAACACAATCGCCGCGCCGGTTTCGCCGTACATGGGGCTGTCCACGTCGCACAGGGCCTCAATCGAACAGTCCTTGAGCGCGGGATTGAGGCCCGAAAGATCGATTTTTGCGATCCGGTCGAGCGTTCCGCCCACAGGGACAAACGGCTCGCCCGCCGCATTGAGGAACACCGCGCCCAGCGCCGCCGCCGCGCCGCAGCCCCCATCGTTGGTCGCGCTGCCGCCCAGCCCGACAAGGATGCGCGTACAGCCGCGGCTTAGCGCGTCGGCGATCAGCTCGCCCACGCCATAGGTGGTGGCGGTGTCCGGGCGTTTGCTGCCGCCCGCGAGGGAAAGCCCCGCGGCAGCGGCCATTTCAATCACGGCAGTCGTGCCGTCGGGCAGGATACCGTAAAAGGCGTCTACCGGCGTGCCGAGCGGCGACGCGACGGGCAGATGCACGCGCTGCCCGCCCAGCGCAACCAGGAAGCAGTCCACCATTCCCTCTCCGCCGTCCGCGACCGGTACGGAAACCACCAGCACACGCGGAAAATGCGCCAGCGCGCGCTCCTTCATGAGCCGACACACCTCGATGGCGCTGAGCGTGCCCTTAAAGGAATCGGGTGCGAGAATGATTTTTTTCATGTTGGCCTCCGTTTCAGCCGGCGCACCGCGCGCGCTTGACCGTCACAAACAACTTTGAACCCGGTATTTTTAATTTTATTATACCCGCCGCGCGGGGACAATACAAGCCGGCATGAAATCCGCCAAACGATTCCGGAAGCCGGGCACGCGCTTTTCCTGCCCGCGCGCACCCGTCGATTTTTCAGTGCGTCCGCACCCGAGGAAAGGCGTGCATCCCATGAAGGGAAAAGGCGTGCAGGACGTAAGACATAAAAGCGCCCCCGCGGACCAAAGTCCGCGGGGGCGCAGTGCGTTTGGGTTAGGTCAGGTTACGGAGCAACCGTGATTGTGTCGTCGCTGATGTAGTAGACAGCAACAACAACACCGTCTTCGTCGACCTGAATGACAACATTGGCTTCGGTAGCCGCATAATCATCTTCAATGTCGTCTTCGTCGGTTACGAGATCGATACCCGTGGTCTTGACAGTTGCCGCATCAAGGTCAGCAATCTGACCGATCACTACGTCGTCATCAAGATCAAAGGTTGCATCAAGGGTCGTCGTACCAGCGACAGTTGCGCCTATACGCATGGTGATGTAGTCATTTTCCGCGTCGAAGTCGTACGCGAATCCGCCCAGGAAGACATAGTCGTCACCAGCAGCAACAGGGGTCGTGTAGTCGGTATGGACGTCCAGCACATCAAATTCGGACACCACAGAACCGTCGAGTGTGTACTCAACCACGTCGCCTTCAGCAATGTCAGCATCGCCGTCGGTGATGGCAACGCCGCTGTCGCCGGTCAGCGTAATGATGGAGCTGCCGTCAAACGCGGTAACGGTGAGATAGTCGTCGCCGTCATCGTAGTCGACATCGGCGTTGAGTACCAGCGCAAAGTTGCCGTCCGCCGTGCCGCTTGCTGCGGTGGCCAGAACAACGGTGGCGGTGGCGGTGGAAAAGTCGCCGTCGTCATACACAAGCGCGTCGACGCCAGCTGCTAAGTCAGGCGAATTGGACTTGCCGACATAGACGGTGAATTCGTCCTCGCCAGCGTCGTAGTTAAAGAACACCGTGGAGGTTCTTACAACAAAGGTGCCAGCGGCGGTTCTGAGGGTTGAGCCGCCAGCGCTGTAGGCGCTGGTTACGTTAGTGGCAGCAATGGCGGTATAGTCGGCAACCTTTTCCTCAAGCGTGATCTCGTTATCAGCGTTGAGGCTGTAGGTGAACACAGATCCAGCGAAATACGTGTTGTCTGCATCCAAATCTGCATGGTCTGTCAGGTCATGATCGACGGCGATGGCAGAGCCAACCTCTTCGACCGTGTAGACGGCTTCTGTGCCGTCTTCAAGGGTCACGGCAACTTTCGCGTCATCGCCCAGCACGCCGGCTCCGGCCCACTGCACGTCGCGAACGCCGCAGAACTTGTCGGGAGCATCGTCGGTGTCGGTGTCAAAGTCGACAATGTATCCGCCAAGGTCAATGTAGAACAGGATGGAGGTGCCAAAGTTGTCGCTATCGGTAACTGTCGCATAGGTCGCAGCGGTTCCATCGATGAAGGAGATCTCATAGTAGGTAGAGTCGATCTTCACTTCGTCGCCACCGCGCGTACCCTTCAGGGTGCCGGTAACGGTTGTGCAGGCAGCCACGACGCCGACAAAGTCGGAACCGTTGCTGGCGATCGGGTAGGCAACGACATGGTCGCCATCTTTAATGGCATCGACGCCAACGACGTCTTCGAAATCGTCGTCATCAAAGATGCCGGCGCCGGAGATGGTCTCGTCGTCAGAATCAATCGAGATGTCATCGTCATAAGCCATTTCAAGCTCGACAACGATGTCGTACACGCCGTCATCGTCATTGTCGATGTACGTGGTTCTGTCGCCCTGGACGGGAAGAACTTCTGTTGTTTCAGCGCCATCAAGGACTCCATCCGCATCGGCATCAACAAAAGCCTGGTTGGATGTGTTGAAAACAACAACTTCCCAGTTGCCGTAGTTGAGGCAATACTGAGTGCCCGCGTCGGTATCATTATCGTCATTGAATGCATTGTCATAACCAACAACAACAGTGTTTTCACCGGCGGTGGCAACGACTGCGCCATAGGTCTTCACGACGTCGTCGCTGACGAGGTCGTCCGCATCGGCGCCAGAATCGATCTTAACAAAGGCGGTGACGTTCTGGCCGATCAGGGAAATGTCGGCTTTACCTGTGATGGTCAGCGTATCGTCGTCAGCGCCGTCGTCATCGTAGTCGCCGAGGATCTTGTACTCATCGGAATCGGGGACGGTCACGTTATTGATGCTGGCATAGCCGTTGGCAAGGAGGATGCCGGAAAGCTCGACAAGGCCAAGCTTGGTTTCGGCAAAGGTCTCACCCTCAGTCAGGATGCCATCTTCATCATAGGTGACCATGTTGGCGAAGATGCCGTTGTAGATCAGCTGGGCGGCATTGTCACGGGACAGTGCCACAGACAGATCGACATCTTCAATGCCTTCCAGCAGGCCGGCGGAAGCGGCGTCAACTGCGACTCTGAAGTCCCAGCCGGTGCCGGCATACTGCTCGATGGTCGAGCTGTAGCCCAGCGCGGTCAGCATCATCTTGGCAGCCTGATAGCCGGTTACGTTGGCGTCGGGCTGGAAGGTGCCGTTCGGGAAGCCGGCCACGATGTTCGCGCCGTAGGCATACTTGATGTAGCCCTTGGCCCAATGGCTGGCGATGTCTGTCAGCGGGACGGAAGCGTTAACAAAGTTAGCGCCGAGATCGTCCACGCCCTTGCGCATCGCGACGTAGATCATTTTGGAAATCTGCGCGCGGGTTATGTTGCCCTCGGGCTTGAAGGATCCGTCCGGAAAACCGGAAATGATCTTCAGCTGAGTGAGAAGCTGGGCCGCGTCATCGTTAACGATGGTAGCATCGTCCGTGAACGCTGCGGCAGAGATCATCAGGCCGAAAGCCATGACCATTGCCAGGCCGAGCGCGAGAACCTTTTTAAGGTTTCTCATGTATTATTTCCTCCTTTTAATTTGGGGTCGCGCATAGAACGCGCCCTTTGTGTACGTTACCAATATATAGAAGCCCCCCGCGCAAGTCAAGCGCAGGGGGCCACGTGTAACATAACTGTAATATTGTGTATGCACGAAAACGCGGGGCAATCGGGTGCGCTACTTGTCCATTTTGCCCGCCGCGCGGATAAACTCGCGGAAAAGCGGGTGCGCGCGGTTGGGCCGGGACTTAAACTCCGGATGAAACTGCACGCCCACAAACCACGGGTTATTCGGCAGCTCCACGACCTCGACGAGCCGTGAATCCGGGGAAAGCCCGGTCAGCTTCATGCCGTTTTGCGTAAGTATATCGCGGTAGTCGTTATTAAACTCATAGCGGTGACGGTGACGCTCGAAGATGTTTTCCTCCGTGTAGGCTTCGCGGCTCAGGGAACCCTGCGCGAGACGGCACGGATAGCGCCCGAGGCGCATGGTGCCGCCCATTTCGGTGACGCCGCGCTGATCCTGCATCAGATCGATGACGCGGTGGGGCGAGTTCGGGTCAAACTCCGACGACTGCGCCCCGGAAAGTTTGCACACGTTGCGCGCGAACTCCACCACAGCCATCTGCATGCCCAGGCACACGCCGAAATACGGCACCCCGTTTTCCCTGGCGTAGCGCGCGGCGGATATCATTCCCTCGATACCCCGGTCGCCGAAGCCGCCCGGGACAAGGATGCCCTGGCACCCGGCCAGTATCTCCGCCGCGTTTTCGTCGGTGACAAGCTCCGAATCCACCCAGCGGATATTGACATTCAAATCGTTTTCGATGCCGCTGTGGTAAAGCGCCTCGACCACGCTTAAATACGCGTCGTGCAGCGCGACATATTTGCCCACGAGCGCGATGGTAACGTCGCGTTTGCATGCCTTCTGCCGCTCAACCAGCTTTTTCCACTCGCACAGCTGCGGCGGCGCGCAGTTAAGACCCAGCCTGCGGCAGACCACCGCGTCAAAGCCCTCGTTTGCCATCATAAGCGGTACTTCGTAGAGCGTATCCGGCGCGTTGAGGTTCTGGATGACGCAATCGGGCGTGACATTGCAGAACAGGCTGATTTTGTCGCGCAGCTCGCGCGTAAGCGGCGTGCCGGTGCGGCACACGATGATATCGGGCTGAATGCCCAGACCCAGCAGCTCCTTGACGGAATGCTGCGTGGGCTTGCTTTTAAGTTCGTTCGAGCCGGGAACCTCGACGATGAGCGACACGTGCACGTAGAGCACGTCCTGCCGGCCCACCTCGGCCGCCACCTGTCGGATGGCCTCCAGAAACGGCTGGCTTTCGATGTCGCCGACCGTGCCGCCGATTTCGGTGATGACCACGTCGGTGTCTCCGCGCCCGACGCGGTAAATTCTGTCTTTGATTTCATTTGTGATGTGCGGGATGACCTGTACGGTGCCGCCCAGGAAATCGCCGCTGCGCTCGCGGGAAATGACCGAAAAGTAAACCTTGCCCGCGGTGATGTTTGAGTCCACGCTCAGGTTTTCGTCGATAAAGCGTTCGTAATGGCCAAGGTCAAGGTCGGTCTCCGTGCCGTCGTCGGTCACAAAGACCTCGCCGTGCTGATACGGGCTCATTGTGCCGGGGTCAACATTCAGGTACGGGTCAAATTTCTGCATAGTCACGCGCAGCCCGCGCGCCTTGAGCAGCCTGCCCAGAGATGCCGCGGTAATGCCTTTTCCAAGTCCGGATACCACGCCGCCCGTTACAAATATATACTTCACACTCACCTGAAAACCCTCCGCACCGCCCGTCCCCGCCGCCTTCTCCACAAAAAAGCACCGGGACCGCGCAGATTCCGCTTGTTTTGGCCAGCGGCAGACCGAATTATCAATGGCACAAAAAACAGGCTTTCCGCAAAGGACGCGGAAAGCGGTCTGATACAAACACCTATATAACCATATCCGAGAAAGGGCCGGGACGCAGCCGCGTGCAAAGTCTCGGCCAAAACGCAGGCAAAAGCTGTCCGCAAACGGCCGCTGCCGTCCCCGCGGGCAACCTTATTGTATCGAAATGTGACATAAAGTATAAATCTCCCACAGATGCGGCAGTCTACACCCGTATATAATACCCTGTTTTAACGCCTGCGTCAACCGCACATACATGAAAAATTCGCGCGGTTTTGATTTTCATGTAAAATGACGGACGCGCGGGGGCAAATGCCGCGAATACGCGGTCAGCCCCGGCGCGGACTTCGCGTTTAATTTGTTCCCCCGCCCGCGCGCGAGGAAGTTTTTATGCCGCCTATCATATAGCATTCCGGCAAATTTGTTCCCCCGCCCGTGCGCGCACGAGGAAAACCGATGCGCTGTGCAGTCCGATACGGCGCGGGCCGACCTGCCCGCCGCATGGTTCCCGCGCGGCGCCGAACGCTCCTGCGCGGCCTGCATGACGAGAATTCACGGATTATGTAAAGCGCTTCTCCGCCTTTTTACGACCTGAGTTTACATAAAAGCCTGTTGATAACTCTGTGGATAATGTGGATAAACCCTTGCGGCATGCCCGCCTTCCCTTTATAAGCTCCGTTATGGACGAAGCGGCGCGGCCCCAAACTGTATGAATTATGTAACGGAACGCACATTATCCGCACGCCTGTTTTGTACATATTATACGAAACGGCGGTGATTTTGCCCTGTATGGATGCATTTTTGCGGAAACAGCATATGAAAGCGCCTGAAAACAAAAACGCGGCCGTCATCCGGCCGCGTTTTTGCAAGAGAGGTTCAATCTATATAAAAAGAAGCATCACAGGATCTTCTGCAGGCTTGCCCCTTGCTTCTGCGTCAGTTTTGTTCGCGTTTTGCAAGCTCGGCGTCGTCAACAAGCTTGACGTCGACCGTTTCCACCTTGCCGCCGCGGTAAATGCTTAGCGTGATCGTGTCTCCTGCGGTAAATTTGTTTTTGATGGCGTTTATTTCATCCATATCGCTCACCGCGGTTCCGTTTACGCCGACAATGATGTCGCCCGTGCGCAGACCCTGCGCGTACGCGTCGGAATATTCGCTGATTTCGGTGATGAGCACGCCCGCGGGGTAATCGTAAAACGTACGCGTACGGTCATCCACGCGCAGCCCGCTGATGCCGATGGCGGGGCGTCCCTTGATATATCCGCGCTCGATGAGTTCATCAATGATGGGCTTGGCGGTATTGATTGGGATGGCAAACCCCAGACCCTCGGAATAGGTCATGTAGTTGCCGACATATTTGACGGTGTTGATGCCGATGACCTGCCCGTACCGGTTAATGAGCGGCCCGCCGGAATTGCCGGGATTGATGGACGCGTCGGTCTGGAGCATCGTCATGCTGCGGTCGTTGATGGCAATGTCGCGGTTGATGGCGGAAATGATGCCCGCGGTAACCGTGCTTTGAAGCTCGAGCCCCATGGGGTTGCCGATCGCCACGGCAAGGTCTCCCGCCTCCAGCGCGTCGGAATTGCCAAACTCAGCCGCCTCAAGTCCCTGTGCATCCACCTTGACGACCGCGATATCCGACTGGGAATCGCGCCCGACAAGCTCCGCCTGATAGCTTTCTCCGCTGTCAAGCACGACGGTAATGGTCTGCGCGCCCTCCACGACATGGTTGTTGGTGATAATATATCCCTTTGCGTCCATGATGATCCCCGACCCGCTGCTGTCGGAGCCGTACTGAGAAGAGGTGCTGCTGAGTATGCCGACGACCGAGGGCGTAACCTTTTTGGCAATCTGCGCGGTACTGAGCACCGCGCGTCCAGAGGCGTCCGCCGTCATAGACGGCGCCGGGGTCGGCACGACATCCACAATGGCAAGCTTTGCGTCGCCCCCGCCGGTACCCACGCCGTCCGGCGTTGCCGCCGGCTGCGGAGCGGTCGTCGAGGCCTGCTCCTGCGCACCCATGCCGGGATAGGAAAAGTTAAGGGAAAAGCCGCCGGAACCGGAGTTATCCGTGTGGCTTATAAAGGTAAAAAATGCCGTCGTGCAGACCAGCACGGCGATGAGGATCAGTGCGGCCGCCGTGCCGCCGTGCCCGCGCTTCTTTCGCGGCGGGACGGAAGAAAACGGGGACTGCGGAGCGTTTTGCCGCTCTTCGGGCTGCGGCGGGGTGGTGTTCCACGGGTCTTTATCGTTAAAGTTCGAATTCATTCCGGGTTCCTCCTGAAGGGGTCATTCAAGGCCGCCTGCGCGGAAGCTGCAAACTTTTTTATACGCTGATTTTATTCTATTATGCCGCGCGATGGATTAACTATTTATGAACTTATTGTAACGTTTTCACGCCGTGGCGCACGGCCTTATTCGGCCAGGCTGAGCGTAAAGATAAACCGCGTGCCGGCCTCGTCGCTTTCCGCCCAGACGTCCTCGCCATGGCCGTTTAGGATGACCTTGACGATATAAAGCCCCAACCCCATGCCCTCGCGGTCCATGCCGCGGGACTTGTCGGTTTTGTAAAAGCGGTCAAACACATACGGCAGATCCTCCTTCGGGATACCCGCGCCGGAGTTCTGCACGCTGAGGAGTGCCTTTCCGCCCTTTTTGACAGCCTTTACCTCGACGACGGAACCGGGCTCGGAAAACTTAATGGCGTTTTCAATGAGATTGTAGATGACCTGCGCGATGGCGTCGGCGTCGGCGGAAACGAACAGCCCCTTCTCATCCATGTCGACGTTCACATCCAGGTTTTTTGCCTCTGTTTTTCCCTCAAAGCTCAAAAGCGTACGGCACGCGACCTCGCAGATATCAACGCGCTGCATATTCAGCTTCATCGCGCCGGACTGAAGCCGCGCGATGTCAAGCATGCGCATGACAAGCCGCGACAGCCTGTGCACCTCGTCGCGGATAATTTTCAGATACTCGTCCTGGCGGGACGGCTCGATCGTGCCGTCGAGTATGCCGTCGATGAAGCCCGCGATGGTGGTCATGGGCGTCTTGAGCTCATGGGAAACGTTGGCCACAAAGTCCTGCCGCAGCTGCTCCGCCTTCTGCAGCGCGTCGGCCATGGCGTTAAAGGCCACCGTAAGCTCTCCGATTTCATCTGTGCGGGAGGAAACGGGCACGCGCGCGCCAAACTGGCCGTGGGCAAACTCGTGCGCCGCCCTGGACATGACCTTGAGCGGGCGCGCCATGTGCTTTGCGGCAAAAAACGCGAGGATGTTCGCCGTAAGCAAAACCAAAATGGCGGACATGATAAACAGACGCAGATAGGCCGCAAAAAGATCCGTAAGACCCGAGGCGGGCGAGGAAACGAATACCGCGCCCACGATCACTCCCGATTCACTTAAAATGGGAAGTCCCATGATAAACGACGTGCGCGGATAAATGCCCCCGAGGTCACCCAGTCCGGAATAACGCCCCGCGGAAATCACCGCGTTCATCGGCCCCTCGCCGACGGCCTTACCGATTTCCTTGGAAAGCGGCCCTTCCGAGCTGACTACGATGCGCCCTTTGCTGTTTGAAACCAAAATGTCCGCATCCGCCACGCTTGCAACGGTGGAAACGACAATGTTAAAATCCATGTCAAGCTGCATGCTGTTGCCGTACAGGTAGGTTCGGGAATAGGAGGACACGCTGCCGGCCACCGACTCAAGCTGTTTTTCTTTATCGCTTGCCAGATAGCGGTAGGTAAAGCTCAGAAAGGCCCCGCCCAGCAAAAGGAAGCTGATTAGGATGAGCATGGCCGTGACCAGAAAGTTTTTTACATACAGGTTCGTCATTTGCTTTCCTGCCGCTGCGCAGTCTCGAATTTATAGCCCACGCCCCACACCGTTTTAAGCGTCCACGCCTCCGTCACGCCCTCGAGCTTTTCACGCAGACGCTTGACATGCACGTCCACTGTGCGCGAATCCCCGAAATAATCAAAACCCCACACCTCGTCGAGCAGCTGGTTTCTGGTAAAGACCCTGTTGGGGCTGGAGGCAAGCCGGAATAAAAGCTCAAGCTCCTTGGGCGGGGTATCCATTTTTTCACCGCCGACTATCAGCTCGTACGATTCAAGGTCGATGACGAGTTTTTCAAACTGAAGCCTTTTCCCGCCCGCCGCATCCGGGGCATAGCGGCGCAGCACGGCATGGATGCGCGCCATGACCTCCTTCATTTCAAAGGGCTTGACGATATAGTCGTCGGCGCCCATTTCAAGTCCGGTTACCTTGTCAAACGTCTCTCCCTTGGCGGTAATCATGATGACGGGCGTTTTCGACTCCTTGCGGATCTGGGCGCACACCTCCCAGCCGTCCATAACCGGCAGCATCAGGTCGAGCAGCACGAGGTCATACTGCGCCTTCTTGAATTCCACCACCGCGGTGCCTCCGTCTCCCGCGGTCGTCGCCTCGAAGCCTTCCTTTTCAAGATACAGCCGCAAAAGCTGGGCAATATTGGAGTCGTCTTCAACAATCAATACGCGTCTTGGCATGTGCGTTCCCTCCATGTCTTAACCGAATTTTCAGGTCCGGTATTTGCCTTCATTTTTGTTGTCTATCTTGTATTATAAGCGAAATCAAGTGAAAAAAGTGAATTTTTTGTTAAACCCAACGCACGGACGCCGGAAGCGGCCGGTATGCCGGCGCGCCCGCAATTTCCCCGAAGCGGTTTACATCCGTACGCGCGGTGTTGTATAATCAGGATATCCTGCCGAAAGGACCTGTTTAATTATGAAATTAGGAATTGTGGGACTGCCCAACGTGGGCAAGTCCACGCTGTTTAATGCGATAACCAACGCGGGCGCGGAGGCTGCCAATTATCCCTTCTGCACCATCGAACCCAACGTGGGCGTAGTGTCCGTGCCCGACGAGCGGCTCGACGCGCTTGCAAAAATGTACAGTCCTTTGAAAATCACCCCCGCCGTCATCGAGTTTGTGGATATCGCGGGGCTGGTGCGCGGCGCGTCGCGCGGGGAAGGTCTCGGAAACAAATTTCTCTCGCACATCCGCGAGGTCGACGCCATCGTGCATGTCGTCCGGTGCTTTGACGACGAGAATGTCGTGCACGTCGAGGGCGGCACCGACCCGCGGCGCGACGCGCAGATCATCAACCTCGAGCTGGTGCTTTCCGACCTTGAAACAGTGGAAAAGCGCATCGACAAGGCTAAAAAAATGCTCAAAAGCGGCGACAAAAAATATGTTCAGGAGGCCGCCCTGTTTGAAGCCCTCAAGGAACATCTGGACGCGGGACTGAGCGCGCGCGCTTTCCCCTGCGCGCCCGAGGACGCGCCCGTCATCGCTTCGGCCTGCCTGCTGTCGGCAAAGCCCATCGTATACGCCGCCAACATGGATGAGCGGGGCTTTGCCGAGCGGGAGGAAAACGCGTACTATAAGCTCGTTGAGGAAATCGCGCGGCAGGAGGGCGCCGAGGTGCTGCCCATCTGCGCGAAGCTTGAAGAGGACATCGCCGAGCTTGACCGGGAAGAAAAAACGCTCTTTTTGCAGGAGCTGGGGCTTCAGGAATCCGGCCTTGACCGGCTGGTGAGAGTCTCCTACCATCTGCTCGGCCTGATCTCTTATCTGACCGCGGGCACGCCCGAGGTGCGCGCGTGGACGATCCCGCTGGGCACCAAGGCGCCGCAGGCGGCCGGAAAGATCCATTCGGATTTCGAGCGCGGCTTTATCCGTGCCGAAATCGTGGCGTACAGCGACCTGATGGCGTGCGGCTCCATGGCGGCGGCCAAGGAAAAGGGCCTTGTACGCAGCGAGGGACGCGACTACGTCATGCACGACGGGGACGTGACGCTGTTCCGGTTTAACGTTTAGGTCTTCCCATATGCTGATATTTATATGAAAGGACCGGTTAAACCTCCGGCCTTTCGTGTAAACTCTTGATATCTCTCAATATAACCCCATGCGGCGCGCATGTCCCGAGTCGGCCGCGGGATATTTTAACAGTCTTCGCGGCGGTTTGACAAGCCCTGAACGCCCGGCCTGTGCGCGCGGGAGGTTTCGCGGCGTTGTAAATCGTGCGGTTTGTTTCTACGGTGCTGAACGCCCGCCCTGTGCGCGCGGGAGGTTTCATACCGCCTGCCGCGGCCCCTTCACGCCGGTTTCCCGCTTAACTCCATTTTTACGCGCGCCGGCGCGCAGCCGGTCACGCGGATAACCGTTTTATTTGCTTCGTGCCGCCCGCTCAGGCGGTTCGGCACCGGGTTTGGAGGCGTACATGAGCACCACACATACGCCCGGCGCGCATGCGCGCATCGAATTAATCGACGCGCTGCGCGGACTTTCCATCCTGCTGATGGTCTTCTATCATTTCGCCTACGACCTGACTCTATACGGATACCTGCCCGTGTGGCTTCTATATAATGATCTTCTGGGCTTTTTGCAGCCTTTTTTTGCGGGGATATTCATTGTGCTGTCCGGCGTATCCTGTCGCTTTTCCCGCTCGAATAAAAAGCGCGGCGCCGTCACACTCGCCTTTGCTCTGGCGCTTACGCTGGTCACCTGGCTTGCGCAGACGTTTTTTCAGATGGAAAACACGCTCGTATCCTTCGGAATCCTGCATTTTCTCGGGCTGTCGGCGCTGATTTACGGCTTTGACCAGCCCCTGCTTGATCAAATTCCCACGCGCGTGCAGCCCTATGTGTATGGCGTGCTTGCCGTTTTAGGGTTCCTTCTGTTTCCGATGCACACGGATATCCCTCATTTGTGGGCGCTGGGCTTTACCGACGCCGCGTTTTCTTCCGCCGATTATTTTCCGATGCTTAAGTGGTTTTTCCTGTTTTTACTGGGTACCTGGGCCGGAATCCCCATCCGGGAGCACCGGCTGCCCGGGTGGTTTTATTCCTTTGACATGCCGTTTCTGCCCGCCGCGGGACGTCACACGCTGCTCATTTATCTGCTTCACCAGCCGGTACTTATGGGCATCGTGCTGCTCATCCGTCATTTTGCGGGGTAAGCCCCCTGCGCGGCGCCGCGTATATTAAAGGAGAGTATCTTGATGGATACCTGGCATATTATTTTTACCGTTTTGTTTGAGGGGCTTTTCTTTCTCAATGCCGCGGCCTTTATTCTGGGCCTCCGGGATCTGCGAAAACACGGCGCCGTGCATATAATCGGCCCCTTTTCCCCCGCGGTAACGGCGTCGCTTTGTGCATCCGCGGCGTTTCAGGCCGCCTTTTTTATCCTGCTTTTTAAAAGCTTTGCCTATATCCCCGCGATGCTTTCCGGTCTTCTCATGGTTTTTTCCTATGTGTACGCGACGGAGCGCATGTTTTCCCGCTCGCCGGACGCGGTATGGTTTGGCTTTAAAAAGCACGCGGCCGGGTCGGTGACGGTCCGTCTCGTGCAGGACCGGCCGGGCGGCATGCTCAGCGTCCTTTTGCTTCCGGGCGCGGGCGGACATGAATTCGTTTTTCGCGTAAAAAAAGACGCCTGGGCCGATATTGAAAAAACTTTGTAGCGCACGCCGTGCCCAACCGCACAAAACGCACGCTTTTCCTGACCTTTTGCTCGCCGCCATTTGACTTTTTTTCGGTGCGGTGCTATAATTTTAAAATCATACAGCAACAGGCCATGACGGGGATGCCCGCCCGGAACCCGGCTCAGAGAGAGGACGCTTCGGCTGAAATCGTCCTTGCCGGACACGGGACAGGCGACCGCCCCCGAGCCCTCCTCCGAAAGCGCGTTTGCGCCGGTAGGCCGGAGCGTGCGCCGCGCGTTACAGCGGCCCTGAGCGACGGCTTTGCCGTAAGCAGGGTGGAACCACGCCGTTATAAGCGCCCCTGAGGTTTTTCAGGGGCGCTTTTTTTGGTTTATACTCTAAAACTACAAAGGAGTGTTTTTCATGCTCAAACTCACATTAAAGGACGGCTCTGTCCTGTCCGTCGAACCGGGCGTGTCCTGCGCCGATATTGCCGCGCAGATCAGCGCGGGGCTTGCGCGCGTCGCGCTGTGCGCGCAGGTCGACGACGAGGTGGTTGATTTATGCTTTGTTCCCACCAAGGACTGCCGGCTTTCCATCCTGACCGGCGACTCCGAGGGCGGGCTGCACGCGCTGCGGCACACCGCCTCCCATGTGCTCGCGCAGGCGGTCAAGCGCCTGTATCCGGATGTAAAGCTGACCATCGGGCCCGCCATAGAAAACGGGTTTTATTACGACTTCGATACCGATTTGCCCTTTACCCCCGAAGTGCTTGAAAAGCTCGAAGTGGAAATGAAGAAAATCGTCAAGGAAGCCCTGGAGCTTAAGCGCTTCGAGCTTCCGCGCGATCAGGCCGTCGCCTACATGGCGGAAAAAGGGGAAAGCTATAAGGTAGAGCTGATTGAGGCGCTGCCCGAGGACGAGGCCATTTCCTTTTACACACAGGGTGAATTTACCGACCTGTGCGCCGGCCCGCACGTGCCCGACACCGGGCGCGTCAAGGTGTTTAAGCTTATAAACTGCACCGGTGCCTACTGGCGCGGCGACTCGAAAAACAAGATGCTCCAGCGCATTTACGGAACGTGCTTTAACAAGAAAGACGAGCTGGAGGCCTATCTGACCCGCCTGGAGGAGGCCAAAAAACGTGACCACCGCAGAATCGGGCGTGAGCTTGACCTGTTTGACATCTACGACGAGGGGCCGGGCTTTCCGTTCTTTCTGCCAAAGGGCATGGTTTTAAGAAACCTGCTGGAGAACTTCTGGCGCGAGGAGCATGCAAAGGCGGGCTATGAGGAGATCCGCACCCCCATCATCCTTGACGAATCGCTGTGGCACCGCTCCGGCCACTGGGATCATTACAAAAACAATATGTATTTCACCAAAATTGACGACGCCGATTACGCCCTCAAGCCCATGAACTGCCCGGGCGGCATGCTTGTCTACAAGCGCAGGATGCACTCCTACCGCGACCTGCCGCGGCGCATGGCGGAAATGGGGCTTGTCCACCGGCATGAGCTTTCCGGAGCGCTGCACGGGCTCATGCGCGTGCGCTGCTTTACACAGGATGACGCGCACATTTTCATGACCCCCGAGCAGATCGAGCCTGAAATCATCGGCGTCATTGACCTGATCGATCATTTTTACAAGGTGTTCGGGTTTGCGTACACGGTCGAGCTGAGCACGCGCCCGGAAGACAGCATGGGCTCCGACGCGCAGTGGGAGCTTGCCACCAGCGCGCTTCAAAACGCGCTCGACCACAAAAAGATCGATTACAAAATCAACGCCGGCGACGGCGCGTTCTACGGCCCGAAGATCGACTTTCACCTGCGCGACTGCATCGGGCGCACCTGGCAGTGCGGCACCATCCAGCTCGATTTCCAGATGCCCGAGCGCTTTGAGCTTGAATATGTCGGCGCGGATGGGGAAAAGCACCGTCCGGTCATGATCCACCGCGTCGCCTTCGGCAGCATCGAGCGCTTTATCGCCATCCTGACCGAGCAGTACGCCGGGGCGTTCCCCACGTGGCTTGCGCCCGTACAGGCCGTGGTGCTGCCTATTACCGACCGCAGCAGCGACTATGCAAAGGACGTGCTGGAAAAGCTGAAGGCTGCGGGTGTGCGCGCGGAAATCGACCTGCGCAACGAAAAAATCGGCTTTAAAATCCGCGAGGCGCAGCTTAAAAAGGTGCCCTATATGCTCGTCATCGGCGACAAGGAAGCCGAGGCAAATCAGGTGTCCGTCCGCTCCCGCGCGGGTGTGGATGTCGGTGTCATGCCGCTTTCAGACTTTTTGGCAAGGCTTTCCGACGAGGTCGAAAAGAAGGTCCTGTAACGGGTTTCCTTTGCCGGCGCCGCCCTGATTGATGTATAACCTCAAAAATCCTCCACAAAATAGTTTAAGACTATTTTTGCGGAGGATTCCTTTATGAAAAACAAAAAAACGCTTGCGCGCTCGCTTGCGATGCTGCTCCTGCTAAACCTGCTCATAGTCGGAGTTTTTCAGGTGATGCCCGCCGCGCAGGCCGCCGTTTACCGGCAGGGCTCCACCGGCGACACGGTCAGACAGATCCAGACTCGGCTTAAAAACTGGGGCTATTACACCGGCAGTGTGGACGGCATCTACGGAACAAAAACCGTGGCGGGCGTCAAGTATTTTCAGCGTAAAAACGGGCTGGCGGTGGATGGCGTCTGTGGAGTCAGAACGCTGGCCGCGCTGGGAGTCCGCGCTCCCGCAGCGCAATCCTCGGGCGTCACGAACCGCTCAAACGACCTGGCTCTGCTTTCGCGCATCATTTCCGCCGAGTCGCGCGGGGAGCCGTACAGCGGGCAGGTGGCGGTGGGCGCAGTCATCTTAAACCGCGTCAAGCACCCGTCCTTTCCGAAAACGCTGGCCGGCGTCATCTATCAGGACGGCGCGTTTACGGCCATCGTCGACGGGCAGATCAACCAGCCCATCTCCGATTCGGCCAAAAAGGCCGCGCAGGACGCCATGAATGGCTGGGACCCCAGCTACGGCAGCATTTACTACTATAATCCCAAAACCGCCACCAACCAATGGATTCGTTCGCGTCCGGTGGTTACCACAATCGGAGCCCATGTCTTTTGTAAATAATATCCGCGGTTTAGCCGCGCCACAGGCATAAACCCCGGGATTTATGCCTGCATTCTTTGATGTCTGAGTGAATAGTAACGCCGATCGGCGTTTATGTTAGGGTGCAAGGTTTTAATGGCTTTGCCGGGTTAACCTTGCACCCGGAAAATGCTTTGGCAGCCGCGAGGCATCCGCATTCTTCATTTGTTGAGCGGACATTAAACAGCGTGCAGTCAGGCGCCCCGGCGTCCCGTTGGCGTACCCTCGCCGGTCTGAAACCGCGCACGTCATTTATCAGGCGGTGCGAACCGACCGGCCCAAAGCGCCCGCGTCCGCGCGTTTTTCGCAGCCCGGGCAGCCGCGCCTCAAACCTGTTCGCTTACGTCTGTCGGTGCGCGTTTATCGCAGTCCCGCGCCCGATATAAATAGATTGATTATGGCCGCAGACCCGCTTTCTTCCAAGTGGGTTTTTTGATGTGTGAAACTGTGCTATACTGTTTACAGAAGGGAAGTGGCGCATATGGATGCAAAACAGACACTTACGCAGACCATTCTGGCTCTTTTTCATAAAGACAACGCCCGTGCCCTGCCCCGAAATGAAATCGCAAAACTTTCCGGCGCGCGCGCAGGCGACCTCGACGCCGCGCTTGACGCGCTGACCGGACAGGGAGAGCTGATTAAAACAAAAAAAGATAAATTTGCACCGCCCGCGCTTGTCGGGCTTAAACCGGGCGTCTTTTGGGCATCTCAGCGCGGCTACGGATTCGTTTCCACAAACGACGGCAGTCCGGATCTCTTCATACCGCCTAAGGCCACCGGCGGCGCGTGGCATCAGGACCGCGTGCTCGTGCGTCAGGGCAGGGAGTCAAAGCCCGGAAAAGGCCCGGAGGGCGCCGTGGAGCGCATTTTGTCCCGCGGCACGCCGTCGCTTACCGGCAGTCTGACCATCACACGCGGACATGCCTACATGACGCCGCGCAGCGCCCGTTTTCCGGACAGGATCCTTGTTGACCGGCAGACGCTGGAAAACGCGCGCAGCGGCGACCTGGTGTCGGTGCGCCTTACCTCCTACGGGGACGAAAAACGTCTGCCGCACGGCTCCGTTGAGCAGGTTTTCGGGGAGGACGGAACGCGAAAGGCCGCCTGCGCGGCGGTGTTGTTTTCATATGGCATCCGGCAGGAGTTTCCGCCCGAGGTGCTTGAATTTTCCGAACAGCTTCCGGAGACGGTCGACCCGAAATGGTTTGACGGCCGGCTTGATCTTCGCGGCCGCTGCGTTTTTACCATCGACGGCGATACGGCCAAGGATCTTGACGACGCGGTCTCCCTTGAAAAGGATGAAAAGGGACGTTTTGTCCTGGGCGTGCACATCGCGGACGTCTCCCATTATGTAAAAAAGGGGCTGCCCATCGACGCGGAGGCGCTTGCCCGCGGCACCTCGGTCTACTATGCCGACAAGGTCATCCCCATGCTGCCCGAGGCTCTTTCAAACGGTATCTGCTCGCTTCACGGCGGTGTGGACAGGCTGACCCTAAGCGCTTTTATGACGCTTGACTCCGACGGCGCCGTGGTAGACGCGGAATTTCACAACACCGTCATCCGCTCGACGGAGCGCATGACCTACAGCGCCTGCAACCGTTTGCTTGATGGCGGGGACGCGGCGCTTGAAGCGCGCTACCAAAACATTCTGCCCACGCTGCTCATGATGTCCGAGCTTTCCGCCAAACTGATCAAACGCCGCATGGCGCGCGGTGCGCTGGACATCGAAACGGTGGAAAGCTATGTTAAATGCGATGAATCGGGCGCACCCATCGATATCCTCGCGCGTGAACGCGGCGCTTCCGAGCGTATCATCGAGGAATTCATGCTCTGCGCCAACGAGACTGTGGCGCGGCATCTGTTTTTAAGCAAATATCCCGCTGTCTACCGCGTGCATGAAAAGCCCGATCCGGATAAGATGGCGGCTTTTAAAAGCTTCGCCGCGTCCAACGGATATCCCGTGACCTCGGGGGAAATGACCTCGCAGGCGCTGCAGGCGATTCTGGATCTTTCAAAGCAAAAGCCGGAGCGCCGCCAGATTTCCTCCATGCTGCTGCGCAGCCTGATGAAGGCGCGCTACAGTGAGCAGAATCTGGGCCATTTCGGCCTTGCGGCCAAATTTTACTGTCATTTCACCTCACCGATCCGCCGCTATCCGGACCTGATCGTTCACCGGTTTTTGAAGACGCTGATCGAGGGTAAAGCCTCCGAGACACTGCTGAAAAAGCAGGAAGCCTTTGCCGCCCGCGCGGCGCTCTCATCTTCCGACCGGGAGGTTGCCGCCGACAGCGCGGAACGCGACATTGAAAAGCTCTACAAGGCTGAATATATGCAGGGCCATATCGGAGAAGAGTATCCGGCCGTTATTTCCGGCGTGATGTCCTTCGGATTATTTGTCGAGCTTGAAAACACCGTGGAAGGGCTTGTGGAAATCGGAAGCCTTGATGACGATTATTACACCTATCATGAAGAAACGATGACGCTGTCCGGCTCCGGCAAGAACAATATCTATTCGATCGGTCGGGCCGTTACCGTAAAATGCGTATCGGCAAGCCCTTCCACCGGCGAAATTAATTTTGTTTTGGCGTGAGGCCTGCGGATATTCCCGTCTGAAACGATTGACAAAACGGGCATTTTTGTGTTACTATTTCATCATTGTCGAAATGGAGAGATGTCCGAGCGGTTTATGGAGCTGGTCTTGAAAACCAGTGACCCGAAAGGGCCGGGGGTTCGAATCCCTCTCTCTCCGCCATATATGAATCGGACTGTTCCCCCGACGGCAATGCACAAAAACTGAATACCCCCCGTTTTGTTATTCGGAGAAGTACTCAAGTGGCCGAAGAGGCGCCCCTGCTAAGGGTGTAGGCCGGGCAACCGGCGCGAGAGTTCAAATCTCTCCTTCTCCGCCAGAACCCCCAAGATGCCTTGACAAATCAAGGCCTTGGGGGTTTTTGATTATTGGGCGCGCGCTGATTGAAAGTTGCCGCGCCTTAATAAAAGTTGGTCTACTGCTTACGACACTGCTACAGCTTATTGACAATAAAAAACACCGCCAGGAAAGGGTCCTGTTTGACGGTAATGTTCTCCGCCAAGCCAAAACCGAAACAAAAGGACTTAAACCCTCGTGGTTTGAGTCCTTTTGCTAATATAATGCTTATGATATACTCAATTTGGACTATTAGGATAGTCCTTCAGACAAAACTTAACACGAAAAGTCGGGCATAACCGCCGTAAAGAGATAAGATATATACACAGACAGGGGGACGATTATGGGATGGATCGAAGGGGTCGGTGAAGCGATCCGCTATATCGAAGAAAATATAACCGAAGAGCTGACAATCGAAAATATTGCAAAACAGGCATTTGTGTCTCCGTTTTACTTTCAAAAGGGATTTGCAATGCTCTGCGGTTATACAGTCGGAGAGTACATCAGGCAGCGCAGGCTTACGCTTGCCGGCAGTGAGCTTGTTTCTGCGGATGCAAAAATTATCGATATCGCGCTGAAGTATGGTTATGATTCACCGGATAGCTTCACGAAGGCTTTCACTCGTTTCCACGGCGTGACCCCTACTGCTGTTCGGAGAGACGGAGCAATGATAAAGTCCTTTGCTTCTCTCAAAATCAAATTTTCATTGGAAGGCGGTTATATTATGGATTACAAAATCGTTGAAAAGGATGCATTTACAGTCATTGGCGCATCAAGGTTATTCAAATACGATACTGCAAAAGCAGAAATCCCACAGTTCTGGACGGAGCACTACCAAACAGGACAGGGCAAAATCGTATGCGGAATATATGGGGTATGCATCGATGAGAGCGCGGGCTCGGATAAGTTTGAATATCTGATTGCAGACAATTATGATCCGTCGGCAGAGGTGCCAAGCGGCTTTGTTACGAGGATTATTCCAAAACACACCTGGGCTGTATTTGCCTGCAAGGGTGCAATGCCGAAAGCCCTGCAGGCTGTGAACGAAAAAATCTTCTCGGAATGGCTGCCCAATTGTAAGGATTATGAAATCGCGGCAAGTTACAATATTGAAATGTACACCAGTCTGGCTGATTATCCGAAAGGAAATCAGGACGAAAACTACTACAGCGAAATTTGGATCCCTGTTCAGAAAAAATAACCGCGTCAAAAGAGCAGACGCAAAGAACGGGCATCTATAATCCCCTGACCTGTTCTCTAAGACCGCCGCAAAAAAGGACATAAGCCCGAGGGCTTATATCCTTTTTTGCGGCTCCGATCCTGCTCTATATTGTCCACTGGTCATGCACGATCGCGCAGAGATACCGGGTTCCGTTATACTCTTCAAAAATAAGTCTGAGGCTTTTCCAATCCATCCCTTCGTATTCAGGATTCGTCCCGGCAAAATGAAACTCCACAAAGGCGGCGCCCGGATAAACCTCGGCGATATTGATCAGTGAGTTGCCCTTACCGATTACCGCATTATTGCCAATTATCTGCGGATTGGAAAAATCCGCGTCGTAAATAAACGTCTTATAATATTCTAAAAAGGGCATATCTATCGGGTCGCCGGTTCCGTCATAGCTTCCCCATGTGTAATTTTGACTGTCCTCAGGCAAGCCTTTTATCTGTTCGGGCGTAAAATTTAAGTGTTTATCCGTGTCAATATAACCATATGGGGAAAACCGAACGCCCTTAACCGGATGAACGTGCTTTGATAATTCTGCCATGTCTTTATCCTTGAGCAATTGCGCGATGAGAAGAGCCTTGTTTATTAAGGAATCATCGGTGCGCTGCAGCTGCGCTTTCAGTACGGCATTTTCGTTTTCCAGCGCCATTTTTTCAGCATTGAGCGCGGTGTTACTGCTGTTTAGTTTTTCAATCTCAGCCGTTTTCATTTTCAGGTCATTCTCCAGGTCAGCGCTTACCTTGTTATTACAGCCAACCAAAAGATTGCTCATGATCATGCAAATTAACGCAATATATGCGTACTTTGATTTCATTTGTCACCTCTCATAAAATTCATGATGTAATACATCAATTAAAATGCGGGGGATTTTCACCTGCGCATTCCGCAGCTCTTTATTGGGTCTGCGCCCTTCAAAGTCCGGCCGGGATTACCTGTGCTGCGGTATATGCCACCGCAGACTTCCCAAAAAGATATGCCCGGCTTATGCGATGCCGCCGGAAAAATTCACCCTGGTATTATTGTTGATAGTATCCGGGTGATTATGCAAAAACCCTTTCATAAATGCAGATCCTCAGGCCGGCCGCCGGAAATGCGTCCTGCGGGCGGCTCCACTCACCGTCTGCTTTGTCCTGCACACTGCGTAAAAACAGCAGAAGATAATTCCCGGCTTTTGCGTGCTTAGGACAAAGCCCGACGCCTGGAAAGCTACGAGACGGCAGCTGATTTATTACGTCTGGAAATCAGCATCACCGTGCCAAGCAGGAATACGCTGATCAGTAAAACAACAATGGATACTATATAAATGGAGTGCGGATTGAGGCCGTACAGATACCCCGACACGGACGCGATGGACATGCTGAAAATTGAGGACAGCGTATAGTCAATCGAGTATAGCCCCGCCCTGTCCTGCTGTATTCCTTCGGTAACCTTTGCCAGGATGGGTTCGGTATAAACATTGCCGATCCCGAACCCGGTACTGTAAATGATGATTGCCGCCGCGGCAAAAACAAAATTACCCGCAGGCATAGCAATTGCGAAAACTGAATAGATAATTTTTAAAAAGATGCTTATCATCATAGTTAAAACCATGTTGCTGAGCCCTGTTATTTTTTTACTCAGAACGGGATTTACAAATATGCATATGATCAGGAGCACCGCGGAGTTAAGTCCGCCAATGACGGATACGGTGGCCTGACTAAACTTTAGAACCTCGGTAAAATAAACGGCGAAGTAAAGGCTCATTGTGGAGCCGAGCGTAAAAAACATGCTGTGAAAAAGCAGGGCAATAAAGGTCAGCGCAATGGTTGGATTTGAAAAAAGCACCTTTAACGCGCCCATCTGCACAAGGCCCCTGAGCTCGCGGCGTGCGGGCACGTTTTTATTCTGTTCTAAAATTTCCTGCCCCACCGAGGTTTCGGTATACACCCTGTTGCGCAGGGTCATGGAGGTAA
Organism: Oscillospiraceae bacterium; assembly: GCA_963678505.2. Lineage (GTDB taxonomy): Bacteria > Bacillota > Clostridia > Oscillospirales > JAVBQB01. Next base: position 60,046 of record CAXXFP010000007.1, read on the forward strand.
TCATGGCCACGGCGGCGAAGATTAGAAAGCCTCTTTCTGAATTGACCACGCCGTAGGCGCTTACGATCACGCCTCCGATGGGCGTGATAATTCCCAACGCCATATTGATAATCGTCAAAAGATTAAACGCATGGATGCGCTGCCGGTCGTCGGCGTCCTCAAGAATCATCAGGTGCCACGCCATCGTGGAAATCATGGATGCGCTGTTTATAATCCGCGCAAGCGCGAACATCCAGAAACTATTGGACAGCAGATAGATAATAACCGAGCCGGGCCATGCGATCAGCTCAAAAATATATGTGGTTTTTTTTCGCCCCAGCCGGTTTGTGATAAAGCCGCCGAAAATTGCGCAGACGACGTTAAATAAGAGCCCCAGCGAGATCAGATATCCGATCTGCACATTTGTGATCCCCTGCGCCTTCATGTAGAGGCTCAAATAGAAATTATACAAAACGCTGGATAACCCAAATGCAATCTCAAAAATAACCGATGTGCGTGTATTCCCCGTTAAACCCAAAAAGCTTTGAATAAAGGATGAAGCTCCGATTCTTTTCACGATTTTCGTATTCATGCTTTCCTCCTGTTTACCCGACCGTTATGTGCGGGGCCGCATGATTCCTCCCGCGCATATCGGCGCATTCATCTATACAGGACGCAACCTCTTCGCGTTTGATATTAAACTGCTGCCTGCCTGGCCTTATCAAGGCCGGCAGGCAGCAGTTTAAAAGAGCTTTCTCATTTTATCTGGCTTGAAAGCTGTTCACACTTGCGGCTGCCTCTACCTTTTTGCAAGGGCCTGGCTGACATACTCAGCCATGAACTTATCCAGCCCGGCTTCCTTGAGCTTTGTCATAAACTCGTTGTATTTCGCTTCCGTATCGTCGCCGAAAACGCCCAGATCAAAGGACGCGGCATATTCCGTAACCAGCGAGGAAATAACGGCGTCTTCAGAGGAAACCTTGGCGGTGTCAAAATAGAATCCGTTAAACGGCCACTGTTCATCCGGCATTTTTGCCGCATTGATTTCTTCGGCAGCCTTCACCATGCACTCTTCGCGTCCGCCCGGTTTGGGCAGGAGGACTGAGCGGATTCCCCAGGTCCAGTAATCAAGCGGATAATCCGCGGCTGACGGTCCTGTTGTGTAGGTGTTGTCCTGGGCGTTATAGATATAGTGCTTTCCTTCGACGCCGCAGGCAAGCAGCCTGTTGATCTCAAGGTCGTTTTTGATTACGTCCAGGCACAGCGCCGCGCGCTCCGGCTGGGTTGAAAAGGCGGTAATGGCCATGGCGTCGCCGGCGTATGCATCCTGCTTTGCAAGATAGTTATCCGGGAATACGTTGTAATACTCGGCTTCAACGCCCTTTTCACGTGACTGCTTGAGCAAGCTGTCGTCGTCATAATAGTTTGCGTAGGTCGACGCGCTTTTGCCTTCACGGAACCAGTCCTTGACGTAGGTGTTTGCCGTGATTGCATTGGACGGCCAGACGCCGGCTTTGGCAAACTCCGCCATCTTTTTGCAATAGCTTAAATATTCCGGACGCTGGAAGATCAGGAAAATGGAATCCGCGGAAGCGGGCTCATCCGCGTCCCAATAGATATCGTGCGACGAGGAGCCGATATACTGCCAGTTCTCCTTCTGGGGTAAAAATATTCCGCGCAGAATGCTGTATGAAGAACCGTAGAAGGCAAACATGCCGGAGGCGCTTTCATTCTTCGCGACTGCCAACAGATACTTTTCATAATCATCAAGGGTATTGATCTCGGGAATACTATACTTTTCCTGCATATCCTTGCGGACAATTACACCCCCCGTGGCAAAAAGAGACGCGTCGTTGCGCGGCACGGCGTAAATTTTCCCGTTTACCTTGATTTGTTCCCAGGCAATCGGAGCGATGTCCCTATACGTTACGGGCATATTCGTTTTCAGAAAATCCTCGGATAGTTCAAGATATGCGCCCTTATCGACCTCCTGCTTATAATAGCACCAGTTGGCGGTATAGACGAGATCCAGGTCGTCGCCGCCGGCCAGAAGGAGCGGGTATTTTGTCTCGTATTCGGACAGGGTAACAAAGCTGATATCAAGCGTTGTGTTAATTTTTTGATTGATCTTTACGTTGGTCAGATCCTCAATTTCCTGCATCGCCACCGGTTCGGTTGCCACGACATACATATTGACCGTAGCGGCTTTGGATGTATCAATTTTTGCCCAGAGCTCATCCATGCTGGCGTCGGACGATGAATCTCCGGCCGGGGACGCGGATACCGCCTGCTCCGATGGGACGGCTGACGGTTCTTCAGTCGTAGTTTGAGTGCCGCATCCGGTTAAGGCGGTCAGAGACATTGCCAATGCCAGAAAAAGAACGATCGACTTTTTCATTGTATATTTACCTCCCATTCAAATAATGAACACCTCTGTGACTTTCGCGATCTCCGCTTGTGCCGCATATCCCGGGAAATTACGCAGTTTCTATTGCGGAAGCAAGCGCCTGTTAACACGGGGTCAGATTTCAAATAAGCAGATAACTGAAGAAGTACGTGTCCGGGCAAAATGTGAAAAACAGGCTGAAAAAGCTGCCAGACGCTTGAGCTTAAAACCGCCAGCTCACCTCCTTTGGTAAAATGAACTCTCCCCGCGCAGGATAGATCCCTTTTTCATCCGGTTTCTTTGGAGCTGCGCATTGCCCGTTCATTTTACCCCTTTACCGCACCGATGGTCAGTCCTTTGACGAAATATTTCTGCACAAACGGATACAGGAAAATAATCGGGCCGGTGGTGATCACGGTCATGGCCATTTTCATTGTTTCATGAGGCAGGGTCATATTTTTCAGTGCCGATGTAGAGCCGTGCGTGGCAAGCATTTTCATTGCCTGAACGCTATTGATCATCTCCTGCAAAAAATACTGCAGGCTCTTCATTTGATCCTTATTGATAAACAGCATGCTGTTGTACCAGTCGTTCCAGTATGAAAGCGCGGTAAATAACCCGAGGGTCGCGACCAGCGGTTTTGCCAGCGGCAGGATTATTTTAAAAAATATGACAAAGTCGTTGGCTCCGTCAACCTTGACCGATTCGGTGATTTCATAGGGTATGCTCTTCATAAAGCTCTTTGCGATAATCATGCTCCAAACGGAAAATAGCAGCGGCAGCACCAGCGAAATATAGTTGTTCTTAAAGCCCATATATCTTGTACAAAGCAGATACCAGGGGACAAGGCCGCCGTTAAACAGCGTGGTAAAGAAAAAGAAGAAGGAAAACCCGTTTCGCCACGGGAAATCCGGGCGCTGCAAAACATATCCCGTCATGGTGGCTATCAGTACGCCCAGCGTGGTTCCAATAGCGGTTACACACACCGTGTTTCGGTACGCCCAGAGTATTTTCTCGGGAGAATGAAACGCCATTTTATACGCATCGAGTGAGAATTGCTGAATAAAAAGACTGTACCCGTTTCTCATCAAAGAGGCTTCGCTTGTAAAGGACGATACGATAATCAGAACAAATGGCAGCAGACAGGCCATGCCGAAAATAAAAATAATGACGTATCCGATACAGCTGAAAATGATAGATTCCCGGGATTTTCTGATTTTTGCATTCATAGCCGCGCACTCCTCCGATCTTTCAAGGCTGTTTAAAACAGGGTATACTCAGGCTGAAACTTCTTAATCAGTCCGTTGACCGAAAGGATGGTTATAAAGCACAGAACAGACTGATACAGACCCGCGGCGCTGGACATCCCATAATCGTTTGTCGTAATGAGCGCCCGGTATATAAACAGATCCAGTATATCCGTGGTCGGCAAAATTTGCGCATTGTTGCCGATGAGCTGATAAAACAGACCAAAATCTCCGCGGAAAATCTGCCCGACAGCCAGCAGGAACATGATGATGATGGTCGGAACCAAAGCCGGAAGCGTAATAAAATTGATCCGCTGCAATAGACTGGCGCCGTCGATTTCCGCCGCTTCATACTGCTCCTGATCAATCCCGGCGATTGCCGACAGGTAAATTACGGTTCCGTAGCCCGTTTCCTTCCACAGTTTAAACAGCACCAGCAAAAACGGCCATAAGCTCGCGTCCTGATACACGTTGATCCGGTCTAACCCGAAATCCGTCATGATTCTGTTGACTAAACCGTATTCAAAGCTAAACAGCGCCTGCACAATGGTAGCTACGACCACCCAGGATATAAAATAGGGAAGAAACATAAACGACTGAAAAGCTTTTTTAAAATATTTGTTTTTCAGTTCGTTAATGACAATTGCAAAGGCTACCTCAACGAAAATTCCAACGAAAATAAACGCAGTATTGTAAAGCAAGGTGTTGCGCGTCAAAGGCCATAGTTTTTTGGAAATAATCAAAAACTTGAAATTATCCAGCCCGACCCACGGACTGCCGAAGATTCCGCCCGCATAGTTATATTTTTTAAAGGCCATTACCAGACCCGTCATGGGCAAATAAGAAAACACCAACACATAAAGCAGTGCCGGCAAAAGCATCAAAAGCAGATATTTGTTTTGATACAGCCGGATTAAAAACCGCCGCCCCCTGCCTTTTGATGGTTTTACGGGATTTTTCGTCATAACATCCTCTCCCTTAATATGTACTCTGCCCGCGGCCCGGTTTTGTATTGTTATATGTATGTCCGGCTTCCCCGTAACGCCGCGCTCTTTCGCGGGCCATACTTCCCATAGACACAATCACCCTCTGATTATATTGGATAGAGCCTTTTATGTTTCTTTATTTTTTTGCGGTTAACTATATTATTGTGCGATATGTCTCCGTCTGTAGCTTTTCCGTGAATCCTATTGTATAATATTGCCATGCAGCATACTAAACGAGTGTGCTTTAAGAGGTTTCTATTCTTTTTGTGAATTAATGACAGCGGCCGCATGATGGGGTTTGCGTATGCGCACGCCGCTGCCGTTTTCCAGACTTAATTCGGGCGGTCAGGGTCATTTTTAAGTATTGCACAGGAGGGATTCTATGCTTCATTTGCTGCTTGTTGATGATGAGATTGCAACCAGGCAGAGAGTTTTTAAAAGTGTCTGCTGGGAGGACTATGGTATTTCGGAAATTGTTCAGGCCGATGACGGCGAGGACGCGCTGGAAAAGTGCGACTCCTTTGCGCCTGATATTCTGCTTACCGATGTGCGTATGCCGGTGCTCGACGGGGTACATATGGCCATCCGCATTGCACAGCGGTTTCCGCATATAAAGATCATTTTCATCAGCGGCTATACGGATAAGGAATACTTAAAAAGCGCGATCAGTCTCGGCGCAGTCGGGTATATCGAGAAGCCGATCCAGATATCCGAGCTCATTAGTGCGCTTCAAATCACGGTAAAAGCCATACGGGATGAACGGCTGCACCACGACATTCTCCAGTCTCTCGCGCTCAAGGATGAGCTTTTAAAAAGCGAGAAGACCGCCCTGCTGCTGACCCACGCGGACCCGGAGGGTTTTGCCGAAGTTTTAAAAAACACGCCCGGCCTGGCGGCCTGCTCCATGTTTATCACGGTCATGGTCAAAATCACCTCGTCTTCAGGCTCATATGAAGAACTCTCGCTCTATGAAAAGCTGGCAAACTGCGTAAATGAAATGCAGCGCAGCTTTGCCTTGCCTGACTTTCACTTTTTCTGTACCTGCAGCCAAAATCCCATGATCGTGCATCTGGCCGCGGTTTCAACCGGCTTAAGCTTCGACGACTATAAGGCCGTATCTAAATTTTGCAGTCTGCTTTTGGAAAAAACCATCTGTTACTGCGTGGATGCGGTCATCGGCATCGGAGAATTCGTCCGATCCTTGCAGCAACTTCCGCATTCCTATGAAACCGCCGCTCTGGCAATCCAGCAGGCCTTTTTTCAGGAGGCGGGCTGTGTGTGCTACTATAAAAACAGCTCTGTCAGACCCTATGAATTTACGCAGGACAAGGTTGCCGAATTTGCGCATGCTCTCAAAAAAGAAACCGGCAATCAGGCAGTTTTATATCTTCATAATTTTACGGCAGAGGTCAAGCAGTATCAAAACACGCTGCGCGCAAATGTTTTACGCCATTATTACGCCTTGGCCTGCGCACTGATCCATGCCGCGCAGGACAACCTGCTTGACGTGTTTGAAGAGGTTGGACAGGCGCAGGACGTTTGGGTTTATATTAATAGTTTTTCCTTTATCGATCAGCTGCGTGATTTTCTGATCCAGGGGGTAGGCGACTACTTTAGCCGCCTCAACGGCGGGCAGTATGAAAATGTGATCGTACAGCGCATTATTAAATACATCCGGAACAATTATTGGGATCCGGAGCTTTCCATTACGTCCATCAGCGAATGCAGCCGGCTCTCTCCGACCTATATCTGCCACATTTTCAAGGAAACGACCGGACTGACAATCAACAAATTTATTTTTCAGTGCCGGATGCAGAAAGCACAGCTGCTTATCAAAGAACCCACCTGTAAGGTGGGCGATGTGGCAAAGCTTGTGGGCTACCGAAACGGAAACTACTTCTCTCTCCAGTTTAAAAAGCATATGGGCTGTTCTCCGTCCGAGTACAGAGGAAGTATGCAATGAGGATTCTCAATCGCCTGCTGCGGTTTTTTCAAAACCGGCACCACTATTTAAAGCTGCATACAAAGCTGATTTTCATTCTTGTACTCTCTGTTTTCCTGCCGCTTTTTTTCGCTGAGTTTTTGTTTACCTCCAATATCCTGCGAATTTCATCCGAAGTGACCACCGCATCCATTGAGACTGCCTTTAACCAGGCGTATTACGTCTTGTCCGGGCAAACGAACAGCATCCGGAAAAGTGCGTCGCTTCTATTAAATGATAAGTACATTATCAAATACTTCCGAAACCCGGCAGGCGCGCTGGATATGAGCCAGCAAAAAGCCGTCAAGGATCTTCTGGCAAACAACATAAACTTCATTGAAAGCTCGCAGAATATTCAGCGCCTGCACATGTACATAAACGATGATTATAAATATATCATCGATAACATCAAGTATTCCGGCATCGGAACGCTTGCGGATACCCCCTGGTATATCAGCTTTTGCAAAGCCACTACAAGAAGCGCGTGGCTGACCTCGCGCGATAACGCGTCCGCCCCCGCGCAGCTTTATTTTCGCAACGCAGGAAACACGCTTTCTTATGTGATAAAAGCCGTCGATATGGGAAACTATCGCAACGCCATGTCTATCATAAAATTTGATTTTTTAAAAAGCAATGTGGAGGAGATTCTGCAAAAATCGCTTGTTATTGACGGCAGCACCACCTATATCCAGACAGCGCAAAAAGAAGTCGTTGCGAGCGCGTCAAAAAACGGGCCGGTAATGGTGGCCGCCGAGCCTGTTGCGCACAGCAGCATATCCACGACCATCTGGGATACCATCAGCATCGACGGTACGCCTTGCTATCGGGGCGTGCGCTCCTTTGAAAAGAACAACTGGTATCTGATCACGATCGTACCGCTTGACAGCATAAGCTCCATGACGAAAAACAGCAGCCAGGCGTTCTATTTCATCTCCCTGGCCTTTTTTATCGGCGTACTAATGTTTATCTCGTCGCTTTTTTTCTCCAACAGCATTACCCGGAGAATATCCATTGTGGCCAATGGGATGAAGAGCATCAAGGACGGTAAATTGACAAGCATTCCATCAAGCGCAACGCGGGATGAAATCGGCAGTCTGATTGACGATTACAATTATATGGCCAACGAAATGAAGCTGCTCATCGAATCCACCTACTTATCCGGCGCCAATTTAAAATCCGCGGAGCTGAAGGCTCTCCAGGCGCAGATCAATCCGCACTTTCTATATAACACGCTGGATCTGATCAATTCATATTCGTTTTCCAAGGAACCCGAGGTCGTTGACAGGCTGATCGTGTCCCTGACCGCTTTCTATAAGCTCAGTTTAAACCATGGCAATGATATTTATCAGATATGGCAGGAGTTGCAGCTGGTCGAGGCATACTGTGATATTCAGAAAATTCGGTATCCCGGCTCTCTGTCACTGCGCATTGACGTGCCTGCCGGTCTGCTGCAGTATAACCTTCCGAAGATAACCTTCCAGCCGCTTATCGAAAACAGCATACTCCACGGCATCCTGTGTAAAAAGAGCAAATCCGGAACGATCACCATCACGGGCTCGGAACGCGATGGTATGCTCCTGTTTGGCATACACGATGATGGCGTAGGCATGGAAAATGCGCTTGTTGAAAAGCTCAACGCGCTGCACTTTCCCGGAGCGGACATGCCGGGAAGCCATTACGGCATACAGAATATCAACCATCGCATCCAGCTGTACTTTGGGCAAACGTATCCTCTGACGTTTGAGAGCCTTCCCGGCGAGGGCACGACCGTTTTCCTCCGTTTCCCCGCCAGATAGAACATGCGCCGCCGCCTTTGACGGGTTTTACAAAGCCTCTTCCGGATAAAAGCGCTGTCCTCCCCAGGAATATCTATATGTTTAAGCGTACGCATTATTCTCCGAAATAAAAATAGTAAATTCTCTCCGCTATGGATAAAATATCTATACAAAGGAGAGATGACAAACGGACAAGCAGTTTAAGCCTAAAAAAAGGTTCTATCAAAGATGGTGGTTTTGGCTCATTGTGATCTTGATCCTTGTTGTGGCTTTTGGAACGCGCGGCAAGGATGCCGACGAAGCAGCCGTCACGCCAAAAGTCTCGACACCGGGGTCGGCAGCAGCGCCCTCCATGCAGCCGGAGCAGGAAAAAGCGCCTGAAACGATCAGTGTGAGTCAGGAGCTGGACAGCGGCCACTATACCTCCGGCATCGATTTTCCTGCCGGTAAATATGATATTGAGGCTGTTTCGGGCGGCGGGAACGTATCGTCAAGCAACGCCTTCAGCGGCGGAATCAACGCGGTTATGGGCACCAAGGATAAAAACACCGCCCTTGGAACCGACCTTTATGAGCAAAAATATTCCAACATCTCCCTGGACGAGGGCGTTGTCTTGTCTGTCAGTGCAGTTAAAGTGAAAATAACCTGTTCGGCTGCATCGGGCAAACCGCTCACGGCAAGAAAACAGTCTATTACAAAAACAGTAACGCTTGAAAACGGAAATTTTATTGCCGGAGAAGACTTTGACGCAGGCGTCTATGATCTGAGCGTTGTTTCAGGCGGGGGGAACGTTTCTTCAGACAACGCGATGAACGGCGGACTCAACGTCATTATGGGTACTGCCGATCAAAACAAAGCTGCCGGAACGGATATGTATTTGCAGACCTTCAAAAACGCGGTGCTGGACAAAGGCGTTACTTTAACGCTTGATGGAGTAAAAATTCAGTTGGTCCCCAGTAAATAATTCCAGGCCGGCAGTTGTGGGAAATTTACAACTGCCGGCCTTCATACCTTTAGGACTGACCGTTATAAAAAACGCCTGATCCCCATGGCTTCCTGTGAGACTGATAAGCGGCGAGGAAAACGTGTATTTTTACGCCGCTTAAGTATCCAAAAAGCCTGTAAGCTTAACGCTTACAGGCTTTTTGGATACTTACCGGCCCAAGACAGCTTCACTCACGCCTGGACCCTAATTTTGTCTGTCTTTAAATGCTTTATTATTTTAAGCCAGGCGGACTTTGTGTTTTCAAAATCCATATAATGCTCGTCCACATGCGTATGGAAAAAATCAAGCTCCTCCAAAATATCTTTAAACCCATCCTCCTGAAAATAATCACAGATTCTGGGAAGCACATGTTCCAGATCCTTTTTCATTTTGAGGATTTCCGCTTCATACGTCTCCCTTTGCGTGATATAAAGCAAAAGTGGCTTGTATCTGATCCACCCGATTGACGCCTTCAAAAATCTCTGGGTATTGACGCCCAAATCAGCCCTCATCGCTTTTAATCTGTTGGGGAGCACGCCCAGGAGCAAATGCTCATACGTGGTAAACCCATCATGGAAGGTATAGCAGGGCACCTTCCTTATTGTACAGTCGCAAATGCTGGTGCTTAAAAAGGTGTCTTCCCCTCTTGCTCCCGGCGGGTTATAAAACGGAAATAATTTGTCAAGATTTTTCAGGTTAAAGCCCAGATTCGCGCCGGATATGAATTTCATTCCGTTTTTTTCTTTGACAACCTTGGTAATTTTGCTGTCAATGACATCAATATCGGCATACGTAACTCCGCCGTCGTTCATTTTTTCTTTGATTGAATCCCAGTTGATAATATCATTGCTGATCGATTCAATAAAAATCCTGAAATCGTCTTCGGAGAGCTTTTCGTTGAAATCCAATTGCGGAATCGGGGAAATATATCCGCAGTGATGCCCGTGCGTCATATCCGCATGCACAATATTCTTGATATGCGTGGATAAAACCTCTTGGCCCTTCCATGCAATGCTGTTGTTGATTTTTATATTTGCTATGGGGTATTCGTCATCGTCGAAGAAAATGAGGTAGTCCATTTTATTTTTTAACGCAAAATATAAAACGGCATTGCGCTTCATCGCATAGCCTTCGCCGAATATCAGCCCCGCCTCTTCGGACGTGATTACTTTTTTCCCCACCAGATACTGCGCTTCGTTGGTTATTGCGGAATTCCCCAGGTAATAGGCCGAATCGACCGTATCCAATATTTCTTCGTCCGTAATTTTGTAATCATTCGCCATCGTACTTTTGTACTTCAGGTCGTACGCCACAAACAGATGAAGCGCAACTTTTCCATTGTCGACAAGTCCGGATTCGTTCCAGTTGTTTACATATGTTTTGACTACGTTTTTAAAATTCTTGCGCCCCGTTACAAAGCCGACGCCAACATTGATCTTCTTCACACTCTTTATTTGACTTCCCCCGCTTCCCACTCGATCAAATTAGGCTGGGTATCCAGGATCGAATCATATTGTTCCCGGATTCCGTAAATGGCATCCGGGTCTAAGTGCTTATACCTTTTGCTCTTCTGTGTTCTGTCGTGCGCGGTTGCCCAGCCAAAATGCTGTACGCGAAACTCGGACTGCGCAGAAGGGAAGGAGAAGGTATTCATCGGAAATCTCCCGCAGTGCTGCGGGATTTCGTTCCATTTGTACATATAATCCGGCTGATACCTCATCAGAAACGGTCTGTAGACGCTATGCGCGCTCCAATACCTGTCCTCGCGGTAATGGGTCTCATTCCACATGTCATATAGCCGCAGGCAATAAAAATCGTAATCAGGATCATTGACGAGCGCCTGCGCATGCTCCCAAAAACCGTTTTCCAATACCTCATCCGCATCCAGATTTAAAATCCAGTCGGGATTTGTTTTAACGGTTTCATTCCATTGCTTTTTTCGAAGCTGTGCCTCCTGCGCAAACATGGACCGCTCATTTTGCACGATGTGCAGGGGAATATCTTTGAGTATGTCCCGGCACAGCTTGATCGTATTGTCCGTGCTGCCGTCGTCAAGAATGACCGCTTGATCAATATGTCCGCGCAAGCTTTCCAGAACCTGTGAAAGATAGCGCTGCTCTTCATTTTTTACGATCATGGAAAGCGTGATTTTATTGCCCTGTTTTTTTGTCTGCCGTACAAAGGTAAGCTCCGCATGCGTGTCCGCTACATACGCCGCCACGCCGGCTAAGTCCTGCTCTCTGTAAATATGGTATGCGGGATAATGCGTATCAACGAACAGGTCAATCCCAAGCACGGCCGCCCGTATGCAGAAAAACCGATCCTCGCCGTGTATAGTCAGGTTTTTTATCGGTTCAAAGCTGACGCCCCGCATCAGTGCGGCACGGCTGATTAACGTGCAGGCGCCCAGACCGCCCACTTCATACACGCCCGGTATCCTGAGCTGGTTTAAAAACCTTGTCTGCCGAATATCCTTTTCTTCTTTGCTCAGGTTTTCACCTAATTTTTTGGGCACCAGGTCATATTCGTCAAACAGCCAGACATTCGGCTCCAACGGCTGGTCATTATGCCACCGGGTCCAGAATATTTCGGAGACAATGTCCTTATGGACGGTTTTCAGGTGCTCGATCAGGTTCGGATGTAAAACCAGATCGGAGTCCGCGAAAAACAGATAATCATACGCATTTTCTATTGCGTACCGAATGATGGCGTTTTTGTAATTGGCCACCTTGAGCATCAAGTCATCATCCCAAAGATGGGACTCATCGTTACACAGATATACTCCCTGCGTTTTGCCGTCGATAATAATAACCGCGGAGTCTTCTCTTGCGAACTCGGTTAAAAGCTTACTTGCGCTTTCATCGATATTATCGTCAACAAACATATAGTCTACCGCAATCGTATCCCTGTTCAGTTTTTTCAGGGACGCCAAAAACGCGGTCAATATTTCCGGCTTTTGATAGACCGGACTGCCGACCAGGACTCTTTTCTTCTCCAATTATGTTAACTCCTTTTTTGAACTCTCTTAAACACCTTCTTATGGCGAAGCATTTTCCCCCGCCATTAAAATAATGCGCAACAGTAATTCGTCCGATTCTTTTTATTAATGCTTTTTAGGTTTCTTCGCCGGGGCAGTTTCCACTGCGATTACAGGCTGCTCGGTCACTTTCACGATTGCTTTTTTCTGTTTTTTCTGTTTTTTCGGATTCTTGTCTCCCATTTTGCACCGCCGCCTTCTAATTTTATTTTTTTGAATAAACGCCATTCATGACTCCGGTAAATAGCCCGATCTATCAAAAAAAGCCACTTCAAAAAAGTGACTTGTCCTGGTCTTATCTACTTTTTTGGCGCAGTCATCTGTCGATTGCTAATTTTTAGTATACCACCGAGTTAACATAATGTCAAATTTCCACTCCTGTCTGCGGGGCATTTTCCCCTCCGGCTTCTAAAGCCGATACCCGGGAAGCGCGTTTGCGTTCTTGTCGATATTTGTCAGTTGGTATATAATGATGCAGACCCTCAAGCCGTACCCGGATGAACGCGAGCGCCTCAAACGGCGTCAGGAAGCCGGAATATACCACAGTGGATAAGGATGGCGGATATGAGAAAAAACATCATCAATTTAAAAGCTGCGATGGATTTGATCCGGGAAACGATGTCCGAAGAGAAAAAACAAAACAGCGAAAGCCCCCCCTATTTTTTTGTGATCGGGGCGGGCGTTTCCGCGCCGGAAATAGAAGACGCGAACGCGCTCATTGAGGGCTTAGTTTTGCTCACAAAGAAACGGGGACAGGCCGACGCCGGCCGGTTCGATCAAATACTGGCCCAGACGGAAAAGTATTCGGTTGAGACGGGTGAGCTGTATTCATTTTGGCTCCAGTCCGCATTTAAAAGCAAAATCGAGTGCCGGCAATACTTAAAAGAGCTGGTCAGGCCGGCGAGGATCTCGGCGGCGAATTTGCTGCTGGGGCAGATTCTGTGCGCAAAGACACTCGCCACCTCGGTTCTGTCGTCAAATTTTGACGACAAGCTGTCTCAGGCGCTGGAGCTGCTCGGGGCGCGCGACGTCTTCATTGCGGACGCCCCCGCCGACTGCGCGGGCATCGCACCGTCAAATGATGAAATTCAGCTCATTTATGTGCGCGGCTCCTATCATTATTACAGCTTCGGCAAAAATAATACTCAATTACGCGCCGCATCTGACGAAATACAGCATATGGAAGATGTTCTGGACACTTTCTATAAGTGCAAAACGCCCATCTTTATCGGTTACGGCGGCGGCGAAGGCGACGAAATCATGACCCGCCTGAAGGAGCAGCTGCGGCATCCCCTCCGGTACAGCGTTTTATGGTTTTGCTATAACCAAAAAGCCTACGACACGCTTCCGGACTGGCTGACCAATAACGGCAATGTCATCTTTGTCCTGCCGGAAAAGGGGACCGACTGCAGCAGCGCCGCGGACTGTTTTCTGGGGAAAGCCGCGCAGGAGGACCTGCTGCCCGCATCGGATGTTTTCAGCGCGCTGATTTCAAGTTTCGCGATCGAACCGCCCGAACTCTATTTTGACCGGGATGCGTACTATCAGCGCACCCTTGCGCAGTCGCTGCCTGAGGATGAAGATATCTTCTATTTGAAGCGTTGGGCAAAGCGCATGAGCCGCGCTGAGCAGGACGCGGGCTCCGATGTGGAGCGCCTGATTAAGAAAATGGAAAACGCGGCCGTTTCGAAAAGTATCCATGCGCTTTCGGAACTTACAGATGTACTGAAGGATACAAGTTTTTTATCAAAAGAGGACTTTTACCACACTTTATTTAAGATCATCTGCCCTCTGCTCAATGACAGAACCGGCATGTCCCCCGATGAGGATACGCTGGCACTGTGCACCAGCACCCTGCTGTATCTCGAAAAGATGCTGCATCTGCTCACGCAGGTTGAAGACGCCGCCAAGGTTTTGTCCGCAATATTGAGCAGGCTTCCCGTACATAACCCGGCATATGCACAGCGCATTTTACCGATGTGCGACCAAATCCTTTTTATCTGCCGCAAAAGCTCCGCTCTGTTCGATTTGGAAATTAAGGCCCTGCACATCCGGGCGGAGCTGTCATCCGGCGCGCAGCGGGCCGCCCTGCAGGATCAGATCGCCGGAAGATGCTTTCTTCATAAGGATAACGCCGGGGCGGCGTTTGCGGCCATCACCGCTCTTTATGAAATGTTTGTAAAGTCCAGGTCGCCGGAGGAAAGAAAAGCCCTGCTTGATAACATTGAGGAGCTGTCTTACATATTTCCGGAGGATAAGCGGTTTCAGAAACGGTTTTATGAGACTAAGCTGCGCGCACTTACGCAATCCGGAAGCAATCCGTCCCGCTTCGTCGCCTATATCGAGGAAATGTCCGGACGTGACGACCCCGCGTTTTATTCGCTGATTTTAAAAGCGTATCAGACGCAAATAAAGGAATTAACCGAGCCTGCCGAACAGCTGCGGCTGTGCAAGGCCGCGCTTAAATACGGGGAGCAGCCGGACGCGGACAATTGTGCGGGTGTGCTTGCCTTTATCGACATTTTATCCACAATGGTTTATATTTTTACCGGCCGGCAGGAGCTGGGCGAAGCAAAAAAATACTGCTTTGAGATTTTAACTCTGCAAAAAATGATCCCGTTTTGTGTTTTTGCCAGAAGGCATGCTGTTTTCGCCATGAATCTGCTGGCTTTTACCGCGGCAGACATGGGTGAGAAAGAGAAATGGTACCGCGGCATTCTCTCGCTGTGCCTGTCGCACACCGATAACCCGGAGCTTCTTGCCGGTTTATTCTCCGCCATTGAAAATTTGCTGAAAATTCTGCCAGAAGACGCGCAGCAGAAATTGATTGCCGAAAACAGGCCGTATCTGAAATACAGCCGGGCGCAAGCCCTCTGCGCGCAGGCAGTAATCGACCTGCTGGCGGGAAACACCGCGGTGGCCGAAGCCCAGCTTCTCATCGCGTATGATTTATATGAAGCATTGTTCGGAGCGGACTATGATAACCCGGCGGCAAAGCATCTGGCCTATATCAAAAGAAAGCAGCACAGCGACACGATAAAAATACCGCTTTTAACGCTTTTAAAGGAAAAAAGCAGCAACCGCGGGGATGCCTTTCGGTGCATAAATCTTGCCTTGTGCTATATTGAAGGCAACAAAGTTAAGCCGGATTGGACGCAGGCGGTCGACGTCTTCAATAAAATCGAAAACGACGTGCCGCCCGCCCTGGCCTGGTGGAAAAACGCCTCTGTCGTCGGCGAAGAAGAAAGCGCGCTGGTGCTTCTCATGCTGTATCTGACAAATAAGGCCGCATTGTCCGATATTGGCCTGTCCGACGCCGCGTTTAAGGAGCAGTGTGAAAAAATAACCTGCCTTCCGCAGAACTTTAATCAGCTGTTTCCTGTTTTTGATCACCTCCTTGTATTTTGATGCCCGTGTTTTTTCGGCCGACTTTTCTAGAGTCACTCCGGGATCGGGGCAATTGCGCGCGGAGATTGGTCTGTTTTTGCGACAGCTGATTCATTCGTGAATCGGGAAACCCATTTTTTGCGGCACGCCTTATTGTGTCACAGGCGCTGAAAAAGGCATCTTGCGACATAAATCGACAAATTCCTTGAATTATTCCCATTATCATACTATAATGGGTCTATTGTAAAAGCTTACCTGCGCTTCTTCTGCATCTATGCGTTAAGTTGGTGGAATGATATGTATTTGGGCAGCGTGAGATTTTTCAAGCATTTGATTATCAGTACGCTTATACTGATTGTAATATTGATATCACTCTTTCTCTTCAACGTTTTGCAGACAACCGTTTTCGCAAGAGCCTACGACTTCGGTCCCGCCGTCGATCAGGTGCCGGCCGCCGCTCCCGCCGCACTAAGCCCGGCCGCAATTATGCCGCTCGGCGAAAATGAGATGGCCGAGCCGTCGCAAACTACTGTTCCGTCTGCGCTTTCACCTGCGCCAAAAGTCGCTCAAACGCCGCATGCGGCGCCCGTGCAAGCGCAGACGCCCCCAACCGTCGCTCCCGACAAGCCCTATCAGCGTTTATACCCCGCGCTTTACAGCAAGGCTCCGTCTTTGACCGCGGCGGAGAAGGGGCGCGTATATCTTACCTTTGACGACGGTCCCTCGCATATGACAGACGACATCCTGGACATCCTCAAAAATAACGACATCAAAGCGACTTTCTTCCTGTCCGGAAAAACAGATAAGTTCTCAAAACAACTGGTTAAGCGCATTGCCGACGAGGATCATTCCATCGGCATTCATACATATACCCATGACTATAAGCAGGTGTACGGCTCGGTAGACGCCTATCTTGAAGATTTTAATGCGATGTACAACCTTATTTATGACGAAACGGGGATCAAGGCCGATCTATTCCGTTTTCCCGGCGGCAGTGTCAACGGGTATAATCAGGATGTGTACCAAGAGCTTATTGACGAAATGACCAGGCGCGGCTTTACCTACTATGACTGGAATGTCGACGCAAAGGATTCCTTCTCCAAGGCCACCGTGAAAAGCATAACCCAAAACGTACTGCACGAGACTGCCCAGCATTCAAGATCCATTGTGCTGTTTCACGACGGCATATCGAAAAAAACCGTGTCCGCGCTGGACGGTATTATCAAGGCTCTGAAAGACGACGGATATGTGTTTGACAAGCTGACAAATACCGTTAAACCGATCGTTTTTAGCCTGAAGAAGTAAGAAGGAGATCTTTTTATGGGTGTTAAGGATAATTTTAACCAGGCGGTTCATGAGGTATTTCCTTTTTATAAAAATGCGAAAGCAGCCGGCCCTGCGGGCGCCGACTATCGTTTTTCTGCCGTTACGCAGCAGGCGGAGGCTGACTCGGAAAAAATCACGCCTATTACGACTGCCACCGTGCCGCAGGATTCCGGCCCGGAATACACCGCATATGAGCAGCCGGTGATCGAAACCTCGTATATCACAAAGGATACAAAGATTGTCGGAACGGTTGTGTCCATGTCCAATGTCGATATCAGCGGCGAAATCATCGGAGATGTTGAAAGCCAGCATGGCATCAAGGTGTCCGGTAAAATCGAAGGCAATATCAAGGGAAAAGACGTGGATATCTCCAACGCCACAATAAAAGGAAATGTCTGGGCCACACAAAAACTTACAGTCATCAATAAAAGCATCCTGGTCGGAAACGTATCGGCCAATGAGCTTGAATTTAACAGCAGGATCAGCGGAAATATCAATGTAAAAAAGGACGTCACCATCCAAAGCGGCTCTTATATTACCGGAGATATCTCCGCGGTGTCCATCAGCATTGAAAAGGGCGCGATGATCAAAGGCATGGTAACCACGCTGGGCGAAACCGACGGCAGCGGCTTAGATAATTCCCTGTAAGCTACGGCTGGATTTCTGTCAAAAAGCCTCCCAAGCGGCGTGAACACGCGCCGCTTGGGAGGCTTTTTTCATAAGTTTGGCCTTCAGCCGGGTCATCTTTCGTCTTTTTGTTCGTTTGTTTGTTGACATTGTGCCCGGCGGCCTATATAATAAAGAAAGTGCTGGCTTTATATTCGGCATATATTTTAAAACGAGGTACATCACGGTATGAATCAAGACAAGACCCTGACCTGTAAAGATTGCGGAGCAGAATTCATCTTCACTGCCAGTGAGCAGGATTTCTATGCTGAAAAAGGCTTTACAAACGAGCCCCAGAGATGCAAGCCCTGCCGTAACGCCAGAAAGAACGGCGGCGCTCCTCAGCGGGAAATGTTCACCACGACATGCGCGTCCTGCGGATGTGAAGCAAAGGTTCCTTTTCAGCCGAGAGATGACCGTCCTGTTTACTGCAGCGATTGTTTCTCCAAACAGAGATAACTTCTGCTGAAATAGAGCGAGATGATACACCCTTCGGGGTGTATTTTTTTGCCCAGTTTCCGGCTTGCAATCCATGTGCCTGCTGAAAAATGGGTAAAAGCAAGGGAGGGGGGCTTGCCGCCCGCCTCTTGGGTTTCGGCAGCGTCTGAAAAACAATACGCCGCACCCGGGCTTTACTTTGCTTCCTGTAAAACTTTCTATATAATGTCTGCTGAACAATAAAAAAATGGCTTTGCGCAGCGAATAAGGGCCATTTTTTATTGTTCAGGTGCAAGGGTTTCGCAGTTTCTGCCGCAAAACCCTTGCACTTACCATTTGCGGCGTGTGCGCGCAAATGGTAACAGGCAGTAATCAATGCATCACGAAACGGTAAAACATGCCTGTTTTACCGTCCGAAAGAGCAAATATTGCTCTTTCGGCAAATGCGACTGGCAATTCGCTTTTGTTCAGTGGACATTATATAATAAGCATAGAAAACGCATTTTCAGGCAGCTGCATTTATGCCCTGCGAGCAAATTTTAAAGCCGGTGCGGATATCTGCCCGCATGTATCCGGCGTGCATGTATTTTAAAACAGGGGAGGGGACAGCCAAATGAACATTTTCTATCTGGATGAGGATCTGACCCTGTGCGCACAGCACCACACCGACCGGCATGTGGTGAAAATGTGCACCGAGACCGCGCAGATTTTAAGCTCTGCTTACTATTTTACCGGTCAGAGCGGGCTGGCTCCATATAAGCTCAGCCATCAAAATCATCCGTGCTGTGTCTGGTGTAGGGAATCGGTCCATAACTGGCTGTGGCTTCGTCAGCTGGGCCTTGCGCTGTGCGCGGAATATACCTACCGGTACGCAAGGCGGCATAAATGCGAGGATATCATGGAGAACATGATTACTCCGGCACTGCCGGATGTCCCCAAAACGCCGTTTCAGTGCGTGATGGACGTGCAGTATCGCATCAGCGGCGACCCGGTCGAAAATTACCGCAATTATTACCTGCTCGCAAAAAGTCATCTGTTTTGCTGGAAGGGCAGGGACGTGCCCGAATGGATTCGCGCGCAATCCGAGGCTGAACCGCCGCAGCCGCCCGAATAAGCGCAAAAGATAGGGCGCCCCATGGGATTAGCCTATCCCGCGGGGCGCCGTATCCTGAAGGAATGGTATAAAACAGGGGGCTGCTATCACCCTGTTTTAGTTTGAGTTACGCGCCGCGCCTGCGGCGCTTTTTTTATCCAGTCTGCTGTTGCGGACATACAGGCCGCAGTCGATCCCCACCATTATCAGGTTGAGCACATAAAACGCCAGCACATAGGTGATCGTTCCGGACAACAGCTTGCTCGCGATGCCCGCTGCATAGCCCAGCAGGATAAAAATAATAAATACAAGGCTTTTGCCCTTATTGGTGCGCGAACGGTACGATTTGAGGATGGACATCGGCCACGAGATACCAAAGCAAATGACCATGGCCGCTTCAAGGATTTCAGACACGGGCTTCCCTCCGTCAGTTTTTCAGTATTCGCCGCGCCAGCGGAACTTTCATGCATGCACGCGTATACGCGCTGCTTGCATCCGGGCGCACCGGTTTTGACTTTGCGCGCATATGGCCCGCTACGTCAGGCAGCTCTCCAACAGACCGGACTGTCTGAGCGCGTCTGCCATGGTTTTCCCAATTTGATCCGGCGTTTCGGCCACGAATATGCCGTTACGGCGCAGCGTCTCCATTTTTTCGCCCGCCGTGCCGCTTGTGCTTGAGATGATCGCGCCCGCGTGCCCCATGCGTTTTCCCGCGGGCGCGGTTTGCCCCGCGATAAACGCGGCGACCGGTTTTTTCATGTTGTCTTTGATCCACTGGGACGCCTGCTGCTCGCCGGTACCGCCGATTTCTCCGATGAGGACGACGGCAAGGGTGTCCGGGTCGTCGTTAAAGAGCTTCAGCACATCGATAAAGCCCGTCCCTTTGACCGGGTCTCCGCCAATGCCCACCGCCGTCGACTGGCCGATGCCCTCGCGCGTCAGCTGATCGACCGCCTCGTAGGTCAGCGTTCCCGAACGGGATATCACGCCCACATGCCCTTTTTTGTGGATGCTGCCGGGCATGATGCCGACCTTGCACGCGCCGGGCGTAATAACGCCGGGGCAGTTCGGCCCGATCAGGCGCGTGGCCTTTCCCTCCAGATACCGGCTTACGCGCAGCATATCCAGCACCGGAATTCCCTCCGTGATACATACGACCAGCTCCAGGCGCGCGTCGACCGCCTCGTAAATAGAGTCGCACGCAAAGGCGGGCGGGACATAGATGACCGAGGCGTTGGCCCCTGTTTCCCGGACAGCCTGCTCCACCGTATCAAAAACCGGCACGCCGCACACCTCGGCGCCGCCCTTGCCGGGCGTGACGCCCGCGCACACGCAGGTGCCGTAATCGAGCATCTGCTGCGTGTGAAAGCGCCCCTGCGAACCGGTAATGCCGGCAACGAGCACGCGCGTGTCGTGACTAACCAATATGCTCATACGCACCTCCCGCAGGGCTCCTGCGCGCAGAGCGACACCGCCGTGCGCGCGGCCTGCTCCATGGTGGCGGCGCTGATGATGTCAAGCCCGGATTTTTCCAGAATCTCTTTCCCGAGCTGCGCGTTGGTGCCCTCCAGACGCGCGACCACCGGCACGGTCAGCTTAATTTCTTCCACGGCGGCCACAATACCCCGGGCAATCACGTCGCATTTCATGATGCCGCCGAAAATATTGATCAGCAGTACCCGCACGCGGCTGTCATTGAGCAGAATTTTGAATGCGCCGGTAATTTTTTCCTGCGTCGCGCTGCCCCCGACATCCAGAAAATTATCCGGCCGGCCCCCGAAATGCGCAAGGATATCCATGGTGGCCATGGCAAGGCCCGCGCCGTTTACCAGACAGCCGATGTTTCCGTCCAGCGGAATATAGCTCAGCCCGTATTGCGCGGCTTGAAGCTGACGTTCATCCTCCTCGCCCGGGTCATGATGCGCCGCGATGTCGGGATGCCGAAAAATTGCGTTTGAATCAAAGCTTATTTTGGCGTCAAGCGCAAGCAGACGCCCGTCGCCGGTCTGCGCGAGCGGGTTTATTTCGACCAATGAGCAGTCCTTTTCGATAAACAGCCGGTAAAGCCCAAGCGCCGCCGAAACAAAGCTCTCCGTCAGTTCCTTTATAACGCCGATCCGCTGCGCCATGCGCCTTGCCTGATACGCCCGCAGCCCGATGGTAACGTCGATGTCCTGCCTTAAAATCAGCGCGGGCGTTTTCGCCGCGACCTCCTCGATTTCCATGCCGCCCGCGTTTGACGCCAGCATCACGATGCGCGCGCCGTCCCCGTCAACGGCAAAGCTCAGATAATATTCCTTTTCGATGCTTACCCCACGCGTAATATAAAGCGCGCGCACGGTTTTCCCCTCCGGGCCAGTCTGTTTGGTAATCAGCCGGCGGCCCAGCATTTCCTGCGCCAGCTTTCCGACCTCCTCGGGGGAATGCGCCGGCTTTACGCCGCCGGCTTTTCCGCGCCCGCCCGTATGCACCTGCGCCTTGACGACAAAACTTTCGCCGCCAAGCGCGGCGGCAGCATTTTCCGCCTCTTCGGCACTAAACGCGGCCGTGCCCTGCGCGGCCGCCACGCCATATTGTGTAAGCAGCGCGCAGGCCTGATATTCGTGTATTTTCATGGCTCCTCCTCAGTTACGCGGAAACCCTGTCTCTTTGCCCGCGGACGCCGGATTTCCGGATGAGCTCCACGCCCTCGTGCAGCGCGCGGCAATTAAGCTGCGCGGTCTGTTTGGGAACGTGCAGCAGCACCGCTTTTTCAAGAGCTTCCTCGGAAGCAAGGCCGAGCACCTCGTTGATGGCGCCCACGGCCACAATATTGGAGGTGACCGCCTTGCCGACGACCTCGCGCGCGGTTTTCAGGATGGGTACGCGCACCACGCGCCCGGCATGAAGGCTTTCCGGAATACGCAGGCTGTCGTCGGCCATGATGATGCCCTTTGCGGATATCTGAGGGGCGTATTTGTTGAGCGATTCCTGCGTAAGCGCCAGCAGAAAATCGGGATGCTCCACCTTTGAGTAATCAATGGGCTCGCTGTCGACAATGACCTCGGCTTTACACAGGCCGCCGCGCGCCTCCGGGCCATAGGACTGCGACTGCACCACATTTTTGCCCGCCATGAGCGTCGCCTCGGCTAAAATAATCGAGCCTAAAATGACGCCCTGTCCGCCGGCCCCCGTCAGCCTGAGTTCCAGTTTACTTTTCATTGTGATCTCCCGCCAGTCTGTCAATGATTTTTTGGTATTGTTCGGTAAACTCGGGCTGTGTGTCGCTGTAAAGCTGCCCGATCACGAGTTTGTCGCTGAGCGCCTCTTCATCCATAGCCGCCGCGGCCTTCACGTCAACGGCATGCTCCTTCTGCCAGGTCAGCATTTCCACCGCGCCGCCCTTTTTGTTCTTTCTTCCGTAGTAGGTGGGGCAGTCCGTCACACATTCAACCAGAGAAAAGCCCTTGTTTTTGATTGCGCTTTCAATGAGCCGGATGGTCAGCGGCGCATGATAGGCCGTGCTGCGCGCCGTATAGGTGGCGCCCGCTGCCTTGGCAAGGGCGGGAATGTCGAAATCGCGGTCGATATTTCCGTACGGCGCGGTCGTCGCCAGCTCTCCGTGCGGCGTAGCGGGGGAGTACTGCCCGCCGGTCATGCCGTAAATATTGTTATTGAACACAATCACCGTCAGGTCGATATTGCGCCGGGCGGCGTGGATGAGATGATTGCCGCCGATGGCGCACGCGTCTCCGTCGCCGGTGAGGACGATCACGGTCAGTTGCGGCTGCGCAAGCTTGATGCCCGTGGCAAAGGCGATCGCGCGGCCGTGCGTGGTGTGCATGGTGTTAAAATCCATATAGCCGGCCGCTCTTGCCGAGCAGCCGATTCCCGAAACGATACACACCCGGTTTTTATCAAGTCCCAGATTCTCGATGGCCTGCGCCACATCGCGCATCAAAATCCCGTTTCCGCAGCCGGGACACCAAATGTGCGGAAGCGTCTGGAGACGAAAATATTTCTCAACCAGCACACTTGCCATTGTTTGCGCCCTCCCCGATTGCCCGCAAAATCTCATCGGGCGGGATGACCGTGCCGTCGACTCTGCCGATGTGCGAAAGCGTGCAGTTATTTTTGATAATACGCTCGACCTCAAGCACCATCTGCCCGTAATTGTGCTCGGCCATAACGATGTGCTTTACCTGTGTGGAAAGCGCGCGCAGCCGCTCCTCGGGAAACGGCCATATGGATATCGGCCGGAACATTCCGGCGCGGATGCCCTGCTTTCTTGCCTGCTTGACTGCGGCGCCCGCGCTGCGCGCCGTTCCGCCGTAGCAGACGACGAGAACGTCGGCGTCCTCGGTATAAAGCTCCTGATAGTCGATAATATGCGCGGTATAGCGCGACACCTTTTCCATGATGCGCGTGCAAAGGCGCGCGGCGACTTCCGGAGAAGACGAGGGAAAGCCGGATTCGTCATGGATAAGTCCCGTGATGTTATAACGCTGCCCCTGCCCAAACGGGAGCATGACCGGCACAGTTTCCCCCGGCTCCACATAATAGGGGAGCCGCCCCGCATCCTGTGTCGACGGGCGTTTGCGGTCAGTAATTTCAAACTCGCCGGCAGACGGGAGGCGAACCCCCTCGCGCATATGCCCGACGATCTCATCCATGAGCAGAATAACCGGCGTGCGCAGCTGCTCGGCAAGGTTGAAGCACTTTACGGTCAGCGCGAAGGTTTCCTCCACGGAGGAGGGACACAGCGCGATCACCGGGTGGTCGCCGTGCGTGCCCCAGCGCGCCTGCATCACATCCGCCTGGGAAGGGGAGGTGGGGAGCCCCGTAGACGGCCCCGAACGCTGCACATCGACGATGACGCAGGGAATTTCCGCCAGCGCCGCATATCCGATATTTTCCTGCTTGAGCGAAAAGCCCGGCCCGCTCGTGGCGGTCATGGCCTTGAGCCCCGCAGCCGACGCGCCGATTACGGCCGCCATGCTGGATATTTCATCTTCCATCTGGATGAATTTTCCCCCGACCATGGGGAGTCTGACCGCCGCGCCCTCGGCAATTTCGGTCGACGGCGTAATGGGGTAGCCCGCGAAAAAGCGCATGCCCGCGGCGATTGCCCCTTCCACACAGGCCTCGTTGCCCTGCATCAGCGTAAGATCACCGCTCACAGCCATCCTCCTTTACAAGATAGACGGCATAGTCCGGACAGCGCAGCTCGCACTGTCCGCATGCGGTACATTTTTCCGCGTTTGCAAAGGCCGCTTTGCCGTTATTTAGAATTAATGCCTCCCGGGGACAAAAAGCTACGCAGATGCCGCAGCCCTTGCACCACTCAGGTTTAAAAACCAGTTTTTTTGTTATTGCAGGCGCCGCCACAAGCAGGCCTCCGTTTCAGAGTATCAATTTGGGTGTACAGGTAAATCTTTCTTCCACCTACGATACTATCACCGTATAGCCACAAGATAAAACAAGTATTGTGTTATGCTATCCACAGCTTTTTACTTGTTTTATGTGCGCTTATAGCGAAATAGCCTGCATTTTTTATGCCGGACCAAACGGAATACTGATTCTTTTCTCGGACTGAAGCGATTTTAAGGTTCAACCGGGTTGAGCCAAAGCATAGATAATTCTGCAATTTGCTGAATATATTGGGATATTTGGGTTGTTTTTCGTCAACATTTGTTGTACTGTTATGATAGGCACATCGGAAGCGCGCCTGTAAAGGACTCATTCACAATAAAACGGTTGTTTCAAAAGGCGCGGGCATGTGCGGTTTTTTATCCGGGAGGGCTTCATATTAACTTTACAAACCTGACCTATTTTCTGGTGGTTGCAGAGGAACTGAATATCACGCGGGCGGCCGAGCGTCTTTTTATTTCCCAGCAGGCGCTGAGCAACCACATCGGCAAGCTGGAAAAATACTACGACACGCGGCTGTTTGACCGTTCACCGACGCTAACGCTTACCTACGCGGGCACGCGGCTGGTCAAGGCCGCAACAAAAATTCTTGATATGCACCGCCAGATCATCAGCGAAATAGACGATATCAACCATCATCGCAGGGGCAAGCTGCAAATCGGCATTTCGCACACGCGCGGGCGCGCCTTTCTGCCCGAATTTCTGCCGGCCTTTAAGGAGGCGCATCCGCTGGTCGAAATCAAGCTTGAAGAGGGTAACTCAGTCATGCTTGAGGACATGCTGCTTCACGGGCGCATCGATCTGCTCATCGGGTTTGCCCCCATTCTTCTAAACTCCGTGGAAACGGTGGAAATTCTCCACGAACGGCTGTTTCTTGTGGTCCCCAGAAAAATCATGCAGGAAATATTTGGAGAGAAAACGGAATTTATGCGCGGCAGGTTTACCGAGTCGGCGGATCTTTCCGCTTTCCGGCAAAGCCCATTTCTGATGATGACCACAGGAAACCGCACACGCACCATCATCGACCGCTATTTAAAGCAGCTGGGCATCACCCCCAACATCGTCCTCGAGACCGAAAACAGCGAAACCCTGCTGGCACTAAGCCTCAAGGGGATGGGCATTACGGTATATCCGGAAATGTTTTTAAAAAATCTCGGTCTGTACGCCATACAGGACGCCGCTACGCCGGTTGATTTTTTCCCGCTCAACGACCCGTCCACCATGGGCACGCTGGTCATCGGCTACCTGCGGGATAAGTATCTTTCCAACGCCGCGCGGGACTTTATCCTGTCCGCGCAGCAGATTTTCAGCGCACAGGCAGGTTATCAGATATTCTAAAGGGCATTTTCCTGTTTCTCTTATTTCGACGATATGATATAATTTTATTCTGGCAAAATGATAGTTTTGGCTATTTATACCCACTACGCAGATCGGAATTGTTTCCGTTTCACGTGAAACGGGGCTTGCGGCCGATAAGCCGGCACGTGGGGAAAAAGGAGAGGCTGTTTGTGAAGCTTCGCACGATGAACGGTATCATAGGCGGGATTATCGCGGCCAACCTTATCATTCTGGCCCTATGCGGACAGGGCCTTTATGTCAATGCCAACAATGTCGAGGAGCGTTTTGAATATAACAGTAACCTCATCACGCTGGTCAACAACATGGAAAACACCTGCGACCTGCTCACCGAAAACGTGCGCAGCTTTGCTGTAACGAATCAGGGACTGGATCTGCAGTTATTTGCAAATGAGCTTACCTCCCATGTAGAGCGAGAAAACACGTTTCAGTCGCTTTCCGAGCTAAATCTGGACATGCATGAGCGGACCGTCCTTTCCGCCGCACGGGAAAAATTCGACGCACTGACACAAATTCAGCTTAATGCAATCCGTCTTGTAGTCGAAGCCTTCGACCCGGGCGTCTATACGGTTGACCCGGATTTTTATCTGCCGGAGCTGACTGCCAAGCAACAGGCGCTGACATCACCGCAGAAAATACAGTTTGCGCGCAGTCTTGTTTTCGGCAGCGAATACCGCCAGATAAAATCGGATATTAAATCCTTTACGACGAAATTCCGCGAGATGGCCGAGCAGCGGGCAAACAATGAGCTCATACGCGCGCAGGCCGCCTCGACCAATATGTTCCGGCTGTTCCTGTCCGCCATCATTTTCCTGTTTCTGACCAGCTTTGCTTTGCTTTACTTATATTATTTCCTGAATTCACTCCCGATCAAACGTTACATTTCCACACTCAACACTTCCACCCAAGGCGCGCTGCCCGAGCTTACCCCTAAGGGAACCCGTGAAACGCGCGAACTGGCAAACACCTTTAACCATCTGCGCGCGGAAAAGCTGCTCTCGGAAAAGGCGCTGCGCGACTCGGAACACAGGCTGCGGCTCCACCTTGAGCTGATGCCGATTGCCGCGATCGAATCGACCAACAATTTTGACATCGTAAGCTGGAATCCCGCGTCCGTTAAAACCTTCGGCTACAATCCCTCCGAGGTGATCGGGAAGAACGTTTTCGAGCTGCTCATTCCAGAGGATAAACGGAAAGAATTTAGAAATTCCGTCCTCAACGCCTACGTCAAGGAATCCTTCAGCCCGACTATTGTGGAAACGCTGACCAAGCAGGGCGAAAAGATCATCGGAGAATGGTATAATACCAAACTGCTCGATTCCGACGGTAAGGAGCTTGGCTGGACGACGATGGCCATGGACATCACCGTCACGCAAAAGGAGGCCGAAGAAATCCTGTTTCTGGCGCAGCACGACCCTTT
The DNA here is from genome assembly GCA_963678505.2 of Oscillospiraceae bacterium. GTDB lineage: Bacteria > Bacillota > Clostridia > Oscillospirales > JAVBQB01. Next base: position 87,517 of record CAXXFP010000007.1, read on the forward strand.
GACCGGCCTTTATAACCGGCGGTTCATCTACGACAAGCTCAACGAGACGTATTCCGGCCGAGGGGCGGACAACCTGTCGATCATTATGCTGGACATCGATTTCTTCAAGAAGTTTAACGACCGGTACGGCCATGAATGCGGGGACTATGTGCTTATCCATCTGGCACAGATTATGGAAAACCAGGTTCGGCAGGGCGACTGCGTTTCGCGTTGGGGCGGAGAAGAGTTTTTGATCCTGCTCCCTGAGACACCGTCGGAAACCGCCTGTCAAATCGCACAGCGCATCTGCACCTCGATTGCTGAAAAAGACTTTTATTACGATAACAAAAAGCTGCGCGTCACAATTTCCTCCGGTGTTTCACACTGCGCAGGCAAAAGCCTTGAAGCCTGTATCCGGTCAGCCGACGCGGCACTGCTTGCCGCAAAAACGAGGGGGAGAAACCGGATCTGCGACGAAAAAGAGCTGTTTTAATCAAAAATTCAATGTCCGCCCAGAGAAACGAACAAAAAGAACGCCTTCGGAAGTACTTCCGAAGGCGTTCTCAGTTTTATTTTGCGTTTTATAAACAAATCAAATTGCGTGCGCGCCTATGCCAATATGACCTCGATGCCCATTTCCCGCAGCGTCTGCGCCAGATCAGGCTCAAGCCCCCTGTCGGTAACGACGACGTCAATGTCATGGAGCGGGCAGACGGAAATAAATGCCGTTGCGTGAAATTTGGTGTGATCGAGCACGGCAACCACCTTGTCCGCCGCCTCAATGATACTCTTTTTCAGCGAAACTTCGTCGGCGTTTGTTATAAAGCAGCCCGCGCGCATATCCAGCGCGTCAAAGCCCACAAAGGCAAGGTCCGCGCGCATGCTGCGTACAAAATCAGCCGCCATATACCCGCGAAGCGTAAAAAAGCCCTTGCGCAGCTGCCCGCCCGTGACCGTAACATTGACGCCCTCACAGGTGTTGAGGTCGGCCGCAATCATCAGGTCGTTTGTGACGAGGTTAAGTCCGGTAAGCTCCCTGATATGGGGAACGATTGCGCGCGTGGTGGTGCCCGCGTCAAGAATAACTGTGGAGTTTGACCGAACCAGCCTGCCCGCCGCTTCTCCCAGCCTGTTTTTTTCCAGGGTGTTTGCGGAGCGCTTTTCATTGTAGGCAAGCTCTTTGTTTTTGTCCTTACCCTCGCAGGTCACGCCGCCGCGTGTGAGCAGGACGGCGTTTGACCGGCTTAACAGCTCAAGGTCGCGGCGCACGGTGGCCTTGGATACCTTGAGCAGCTCCATCAGCTCACGCACGCTGGCATAGTGCCTGTTTTGCACATATTCGGTTATCTTTTCCAGTCTTTCATCCCGTATCAAGCGATCACCCCGCCGTCAATATCCGGTTTTGCCCTGTCTCAAAGGCATTGATTTCTCTCGCGCCTGGGTCACTGCGCGTTCCCCGCATGAGTATAGCTTTTTGCCGGCGGCTTGTCAAGCGCACCCATCGAGTGTCCTTTATCCGCCGCTTTTTCTGTTGTCCCTGAGGAGCTTAAACACATCCACAAGGGACTCGTAGCTCTTTAAAAACACTTCGTGCAGCCGGTCATATATCTCTTTGTTATCCGGGTCCGGAACCTGCCGGCTGTCGATTTCAAGAAAATCCTCGGCAACGTCGAAGCTTTCAAATATACCCGCGCCCACCCCACCGATGATTGCCGCGCCGACGGAGGTGACGCCGCTGAGATTCTTCGGCTTGAGAATCGGCACATTATAAATATCCGCCATCATCTGCGTCCACAACTCGTTGTTCGCGCCGCCGCCGATGAGCGTAAGCTCCGCAATGGGGATATGTGTCTGAAACACATTCAAAATCGTTTTCAGGTTAAAGGCCACACCCTCCAAAACCGCGCGCAGCATGTCCGCGCGCGTACTGGTTGTGCTTAACCCCAAAAATACGCCTCTTGCGTCCGGATTCCAGAACGGCACGCGCTCGCCCTGCAAATACGGAAGAAACAGGATCCCGCCGCTGCCGGGCCTGGTTTGTGACAGCTCTGCCGCGATTTCCGGATTTTCCTGCGTCCCGTAAAGCTGCCGCACCGCCCAGGCATAGCACGCGCCGGCCGTCTGCATGGTACCGCCCACGTTTGAATACCGGCTGTCCGGGTGCGCCCAGGTTTCAAGGCGCATCTGCTTATCAAAAACAGGCTTGCCCGTGATGCTGGTGATCCAGGCGGACGACCCGATGTAGTTGTAGGCTTTTCCCGGCCTGACAGCGCCGCAGCCGATTGATGCGCACATCCCGTCTCCCGCGCCGAGCACCACGGGAATATCCTTTTTAAGCCCCAGCTGTCCGGCCGCACCCTCGCACAAAAAGCCCGCCACATGCGTCGACGGCTTGACTTCCGGCAGCTTATCCGCATCCAGCTGCGCCAGGGAAAGAAGCTTGTCCGACCAGGTTCGGCGGCTTATGTCAAACATGTTTGTGCTGGTCGCGTCGGTATAGTCTGTCATCAGATTGCCCGTGAGCCTGAATACGATAAAATCCTTGGCGTTAATTACCTTGTAGGTATTTTTATAGATTTCCGGTTCGTTTTCCTTCACCCACATCAATTTTTGCAGCGGGTAGCTCGGGCTTGCCTTGTGCCCTGTAATTTGATAAAAATCGGCGTCTGTGATTTTTTCTAGCAGGCGGTCGTTTTGCTTTGTTGCCCTCTGATCGCAGTGGATGAGCGAGTTTCTCAGAGGCCGCCCCGCGCGGTCAACGCACACAAGCCCCATCATCTGTCCGCTGAAGCTCAGGCACGCGATGTTGCGGCATTCGTATTTGGCGACAATTTCCTGCGTGGCGCTGACGACCGCGCGCCACCAGTCCTCCGGGTCCTGCTCCGCTTCTCCGTTTTTTCCATAGCTTGTCTGGTATGCCGCCAACGCGCTGGCAAGGACCTTCCCCTCACCGGAATACAGGCTGACCTTGTTTCCGGTCGTCCCCAGATCATAGGCAAGAATCCAACGACTCAACGCAAACACCTCCGCTATGTTATTTTTTTAAAACCCTTGCATCCCGGCAAATCAAAAAGTCCATCAGACAATAAACAAGCCGCCAAAAAGCGTTGTGAATAAATGCGCGGCCTGCTGCGATCCTGCGCCGGGCGTTTCCGCGCTCTCTGTGCGCAGGTCTGCTATTTTCTATATCTGCTGAAATCGCAGGATGAATCCAGCTCGTCGGCCACTGCGCTTAAAAGGCGGATCATCTGCTTAATATCGTTTGTATCGGCGACCTCGACGGGGGAATGGGCGTAGCGCATCGGATAGGCAATATGCGCGGCAATGGTTCCCATGCTGCCCTCCATGGATGCAAACGACGCGTCGGACAGCACGCCGCTGACCACCTCGCGCTGGAAGGGAATGCCGTTTTTTACGGCTGCCGCTTCAATAAACGCGCGAAAGCGCGGATTTGGGATAAGGCCGCCCGAGGGACCCTTGCCGTAGCTGTTCATCTGCGAAATGACGGGGCCTTTCCCAAGCGAAACGTCATACAGCAGCTTTAGATCCGGCGTGTCGCACGCGACGGAGCAGTCAAGGCTGATGACCATGTCCGGCTTGAGCCGGTGCACCATGGGCAGACTGCCGCGCACGTTAAACTCCTCCTGCGCGGAAAATCCCACATGCACGGTGATCTTTGGCGGGCACTGTTTTAAATGCGCGGCCAGCTGCAGCAGCGCATACACAGCCACGCGGTTATCCAGCGTTTTTGACGCCACGCGGCTTGCACCCAGCCGTTTGAAATTTCCCTGATAGGTCACGGTGCTGCCGATCTCAATTCCCAGTGCGAGAACTTCCTGCCTGGTTGCCGCGCCGATATCAATATACATATCCAGCTTGCCGGGCACCTTGAGCTTTTCGTCGTCAGGCGTCAGGTGGTGCGCTTTTGTGCCGATGACGCCCGGATACGATTTCTCCTCATCAAGCGTAAACACGTCTACAAATTGCGAGCGCAGCGTTTTTTCCGAAGGCCCGCCCAGCCGTTCAAACAGAAGATACCCGTCCTCAGTGATTTTCCTGACCATGAGGCCAACTTCATCCATATGACCCAGCGCAAGCAGACTCATCTCGGGTGACTGCGTGCCCCGAAAGGTCGCCGTCACGTTGCCGGAATAGTCCACCGTAACCGTGTCCGTAAACGCCTCCAGTTTTTTCACCATGTACGCGATCACTCTTTCCTCATGACCGCACAGGCCGGAAATGCCGGTAAGCTCGCGCAGCTGCTCAAATATTTCGTCCATCAAAACCGCCCTTTCACTCTGTGCCGGGGTGCGCCGGTTTTTTCGACGCGCCGCATATTCCCAATGCCCCCAAGTCAGGCCCAAAACCTCCGGTCTTCAGCCTGACTCTCCGTTTTTGCCGCCGCTGCGGGTACTTGTAATCGCGCACAGACCGCCGGAAAAACGGCCGGATATACACACTGTTGTTATTATACGCTCAGGGCGCGCCTTTCGGCGCGCCCTGAGCGTGTGGGATTTTAATATTCCATCTGTCTGTAATACCGACGGGTCGTCAGCGGGTGGTTGCGCACATGCTCGAGGTGGCAGCTCAGCCGCTCGGTGATGGTATAAATGACCAGCGGGGAAACATACTTTCGAAACTCCTCGTCAAGCGGAAGCTCGATTTCCTTCGTATCGAAAATACTGATATTTTTGGAGATTGTTTTGGAGAATTTCAGCACGCGGTCCATGAGCGGCCTTGTTTCGTCCTCGCCATAAAGCAGGATCAGGCTCGTATCCTCTTCAACCAGCTCAAGCGTGCCGTGGAAATACTCGGCGGCGTGGATGCTCTTGGTTTTGATCCACTGCATCTCCTCAAGGATGCACATGGCGTAGTCATACGCCTCGCCCCAAATGTAGCCGCTGCCGATAACCATGTGATAGTCGGTATCCTTGTGCTTTTCGGCCATTGCCTTGCATCTGTCTTCGTATTTTTCCTTTGCCTTAACCAGATACGGCGTGATTTTGGAGAGCTGCTCGATAAAGCGGTCGTAGTTTTTAAACTCGCCCTTATTGTACATCATACGGGCGACAAACGGGACGTTTACCAGATAAATGGCCTCGGCAAGGTTATCATCCTCGGCAAAGCTGTGAAACAGATAGTCGGCATATTCGCAGGCCGGTGTGCCGGCGTTTGAAACATACATGACGACCGTTGCGCCGGCGTCCTTGCAGAACTTGGCCGCGGCGACGATTTCCTTGGTGTTGCCCGAACGGGTGGAGAACACGCAAACGGAATCCTTTGTAAATTTTTTGTGGTTCATCAGCATAAATTCGGACGCGATGACCGGGAAGGACTCAATCTCAGACTGTGAGTCGAGCATGTATTTCAGCGGAAGGGAATGGGCGTAGGTTCCGCCGCAGCCAATGAAAAAGATGTTTTTATAACCCTTTTTGCTGATTTCATCGGCGGCACGCTCAATGTCGCCGCGAAGCGCAAGCGCTGCGTTTACGACGCCTTCGTATCTCGGAATATCAAAATTAAACATGTAGTCTCCTCCTTATTTCGCTTGACCTCGGCAACTGCATGGTAATTTACAATCGCCTCAAACGATTCAAAATGATTCATTTAGATTCATTTCACATCTTGTAGTATATCAACGTGACCCCGGCCTGTCAATCCTAATTTTCAAAAAATTCCCGCCGCCGCGTATGCCGGCGGTCTCTGGCAAAAGTGATTGACAACGCGCATCCGGTGTGGTACGTTCACCTCGGATACGAAAAACAGCGCCGGCAGACCGTCGCGGCCTGTCCGGCATTCTCCATAAAACAGGGGGCCGGCAAATATTATGAACAAACGCGAGCGGTTTCTCGCTCTTCTTAAAACGCAAAAACCGATTATCGGTATGCTTCATCTCAAGGGCGGCACGGACGAACAGGTGCTTGCGCTTGCCGTGCGGGAGGCGGAACTCCTGCTTGATAACCGGGTCGACGCCCTGCTGGTGGAAAACTACTTCGGCAGCCCCGCGCAGGTCGAGCAGGTGCTCAAATACATAAAGCTGCATAAGAGCGCCGCGCTGTGCGGCGTCAATGTGCTGCACGACAACGCTTTGGGGTTTGCGCTTGCGCGCAGCTATGACCTGGACTTTATCCAGCTCGATTCCGTCTCCGGGCATCTGCCGGTACAGGACGAGCCGGCGTTTGACGAATGTCTCGCCCGTGCGCGCGCCGCGTGCTCCGCCTGCGTACTGGGCGGCGTGCGGTTTAAATACCAGCCTTATTTGTCCGGCCGGACGCTTGAAGAAGACCTGCGGGCAGGTATGCGGCGATGCGACGCCGTCGTGGTGACCGGGGACGCGACGGGTCAGGAAACCGATCTTGAAAAAATCCGCGCCTTTCGCCGTGTCCTCGGCGCTTTTCCGCTGATTATCGGGGCGGGTATGACCCCGGAAAACGCCCTTGCGCAGCTTGCGCTTGCCGACGGCGCGATTGTGGGCAGCTATTTTAAGGATACGCACAAGGACACCGGCGACGTGTGCGCGGAGCATGTACGGATTTTTATGGCGGCGGTACAAAAAGCCCGCGGCGAGCATGTGGAGTAACGCTGTGCACCGCCGGGCAGGCACTAACTGATATAAAAAAGAGGCGCTTAAGGAATGAAATACATTGTTGCCGGGCCTTCCATTGTAAACGATATCGTTTTTGCCGACGGGCGCGAACGTAAAGGACAAATCGGCGGCTCGGTTTTCTGCGTGGCGGGCATCAAGCTCTGGGAAGATGACTGCCTGTTTGTCTCAAACGTCGGCCCGGATTTCCGCCGCTATTACGGCAGGTGGATGGACGCAAACCGCTGCGCATACGACGGGCTGCGCTGCATCCTGCCGCACACCCAGTACACTACGCTCGTGTACGACGAAACGGGGCTGCACTGCGAGCGCTCGGTCTACGGGCAGGCTATGGAAAAGCAAATCGACGCCTTGGACGTCCTCACCGCAGAGCAGATTGCCGCGCACTGCGACAGGCAGACGCGGGGCATATATATTGAAGCGGGGGAAACAAGTGATATCTGGGCGCAGCTTTCCCTCATCCGGGAAAAATGCGCGGCCAAAATCATGTGGGAGCTGCCCACCTCCGCCGCAATGCAGCGTGCGCGCAGGTCGCGCGTGCTTGAAACCCTCCAAAAGACGGATATCTACTCGATCAACCTTCCCGAGGCTCTGTGCCTGTTTGACCAGCCGGACGAGGCTTCTGCCATCCGGGCAATTTTGGAGCTGGGCGTACCCTGCTTTTTCCGGGTCGGGAAAAAGGGAGCCTATCTGCTTATTGACGGCCGGAGCTTTTTTGCGCCGAGCGTAACGCTGGGCGAGCTGGTAGACGCCACCGGGTGCGGCAACTGCTCGACCGCCGCCGCTTTGTACGGCTGGTGCGAGGGCTTTGACCCGTTGCAGACCGTCTTTATGGCCAATATTTCCGCCGCTTATAATCTGCTCCAGTACGGCCCGTATCCCCGCATCACCGAAAATACGCGCAAAGACGCGCAGGCGAGGCTAGCGCGGCAGCTATGCACCCTAACTCCCTGAAAACACACGCGGAAAAGCCGTGCCGGATCCCCGGCACGGCTCAGACTGTCAAAAAACATCCGTGTGTACGCATCATTCGTTTTTTGTGGCATGCGCGTCGATAAAAACGCCATAATCCGCCGTATGGATGGCAAACCGGGGGTAACGAGCGGAAAACCAGAGGTTTTTCGCTCGACCATAGGGGTGAGTACCCACTATGCAGCGTGCCGACTTTATCGGCGCACTCAGCTGTGCCGGATTCCCGGCACGGCTTTTTATGTCAATATGGCAACAATCCGTTCAAAACCGGCCGTGACATGGCGCGGATCGCGGCGCGCACGGACGTTTCTGCATTCCCCGCCCGTTTACAGCGCTTTAAGATAAAGCGTTTTAACCGCTTCCTGCGTCATGGGCATGGGGCTGTTTAGCAGGCTTGCCGCAGAAACCCTCATGCAGTTTTGTGTCATCCAATCCACATCCTGCTCCCGAACGCCCAGCTCGGACAGCGTCACGCGCAGGTTAAGCCGCTCAAGCAGCGTTCTCACCGCGTCGGCGCAGTCTTCAGCGCCGTCGCCGCCCAGCAGGCGGGAAACCTGCATAAACTTTTCCGGAGCATAGCTCCAGCTTATATCCAGATACGGCGGCAGAAGCGCCGCAAGCCCCTGTCCGTGTATGAGGTCAAAATACAGACCGCTTGCCGGATGCTCCATGCCGTGCGGCACGCCCACGCCCGCCGTACAGATGACCATGCCCCCCAGCGTACTTGCAAAGGACACGGCGTCCCAGGCCTCCTCGTCTAAGCCGTCTTCATAGGTCTTCAGGAGATTCCCACTCAGCAGGCGAATGCCCTCAAGCGCCATCAGGTCGGTCATCGGCTGGGAACTGTTTGAAAGATACGCCTCGATATTGTGCGCGAGCGCGTCGAACCCCGCCGAGGCCAGTCCCTTTTTCGGCATGGTCTTCAAAAGTTCCGGGTCGATGATCGACACCTTAGGGAAAATCAGCGGAGTGCGCAGGGATTTTTTATCATTTGTCTCGGGATTGGTCAGTACAGCGAAGCAGTTGCCCTCGCTGCCCGTTCCCGCGGTGGTGGGGGCAAGCAGGATGGACAGCGCGTCCGCGCCCGTCCTGCGCCCGAAAATGTAGTCGGAAATGTCGCCCGCGTTTCTCGCGTGAAAGGCGATGGCCTTGGCCGCATCCATGACGCTGCCGCCGCCCACGCCCACCACAACGTCGCAGCCGTTTTCCTTAAGCTGCGCGGCGCCGCGGTAAACGGTCGTCGTCAGCGGATTTTGCTCCACGTCGTCGAAAACCGCGCTCTTGACGCCCGCGTCTCCCAGCAGCCTCAGCACCCGATCAAGCAGCCCGGTTTTGCGCGCGCTGCTTTTTCCGACAACGACCAGCGCGTTTTTACCCAGCTTTGCGCATTGCGTGCCAATCTCACCGATGCGTCCGCGCCCGAAAAGCAGGTTAACGGGCAGGTGATAGGCAAAGTCCATTGGTTTTATTCCCCTTTATTTAATGCCTGATGAAAAAATCAAAAATACAACCGCTGCAATGGTCTGATGGTATTTTTAATTCGCAATTGTTGCGTGGACATTATTACTATTCACGGCGCGAAAAGACAGGACAAGCCTCCGTTTTGCGGTCTTCAAGCTCGCCATAGAGCGGCTAAAGGCTTAATTTGATCGCCTCATCAAGCACGTCCATGCCGTATTTCACCTGTTCGTCGGTCATGACAAGCGGCGGCAGAAACCGGATGCAGTTTCCGAACAGGCCGGCGCTCATGAGGATGACGCCTTTTTTCGTGCAGGCGGAGATAACCTTGCCTACGATTTCCTTATATGGCTCCTTTGTGGCCGGGTCCATCACAAATTCGATGGCAAGCATCGCGCCCAGACCGCGCACCTCGCCGATGACCGGATATTTGGCCTGCATTTCATGCAGGCGGCTGCATATCAGCGCGCCGATATGCATGGCGTTGGCGGACAGATCCTCTTTTTCCATCTTCTCGAGGACCTTGAGCGCCGCGGCGCAGGAAACGGGGTTTCCGCCGAACGTACCGCCGATGCCGCCCGGGCCCGGGGCATCCATAATTTCCGCCTTTCCCACCACGGCGCTGAGGGGAAGCCCGCCCGCGATGGATTTTGACATGGTAATCAGGTCGGGCTCGATTCCCGAGTGCTCGCAGCAGAAAAGCCTGCCCGTGCGCCCGAAACCCGACTGGATTTCGTCGATGATAAGCACGATGCCGTTTTCTCGGCAGATTTCCTGCATACGCGCAAGGTAGCTTTTAGGAGGCACGATAAATCCACCCTCGCCCTGCACGGGCTCGATGATGACCGCGGCAATCATATCCGGGGAAAGCTCGCCTTTGAGTTGGCAGGCAAAATTCTGTGCGCACTCCCAGCCGAACTCTTCCTCCGACAGGGAGGAGCCGCTGCGGTAATAGTACGGCGACGGGATTTTAAAAGTGTCCGAGCAGTACGGGGCGAAGCCGTCCTTATAGGGCTTTACCTTGCTTGTTAGCGTCATTGCCATGTATGTCCTGCCGTGAAAAGCCGACTCAAGCGAGATGATCATGGGCTTGCCTGTATATTTGCGCGCGATCTTGACGGCGTTTTCCACCGCCTCGGCGCCGCTGTTTGCAAACATTACTTTTTTTGGGAAGCTGCCGGGGGTATGCTGCGTCAGTTTTTCCGCCAGCGCCACATACGGCTCGTACATGCACACGTTAAAGGAGGTGTGAATATATTTGCCCGCCTGCTCCCGGATGGCGGCAACCACCTCGTCGTCGCAGTGCCCGGCGTTAATTACGCCGATACCGGCCGCAAAATCGATGAACACATTGCCGTCCACATCTTTGATCAGCGCGCCTTTGGCTTCTTCCGCAAAAACTTCTGTGCCGTAGCTTACGCCGCGCGCGACCACGGCATTGCGCCTTTCAAGCAAAGCGCGGGACTTCGGCCCGGGAATCTCGGTGACCAGCTTCGCCGTTTTTTCATTGATCATTTTTGATGACCTCCCAAATATTGCTCGTATCCCGCTTTTTTACGCGCGGTCTGCTCTTAAGCCCGCCAGTTTACGTGGGTAACGAAAATTGTCTTACCGGCTGCAATCCTTTTACAGCGGCATTTCATATCATGCGTGCGTGATCCCCGCATCGCTGCGGCAGTAAAATTGTGTTTGCTCGCGCGATTGGGTATAAAAAAAGACAGGAAGCTTTAAAACAGGTTTAAAGACTTCTTTGCCTGTCGTAAGTTTACTATAAGCCGTTTTCTTTGTCAATAATTCTTTTAAATATGGTCTGTTATCACATAAATTGCCATGTTTTGGTACAAAAATGATAAAATTTACACACTCGTTTTTCTTTCTCGTAATAAGTCGTGCTTCCTCCTGTTTGCGTCCGTCCCCAGCGGACGTAAACGCGAAACTGTCCGCGCAGCCCGTCGGAGCTTTCGTGCATTTTTTCCTGTTTAATGTCCACTCAACAAATGAAAAATACTGCCACAGGCATAAATTTCGGGGTTTAAGCCTGTGGCGCGGCTAAACGCCGCACGAATAAATCGCAATGCACTTTATTCGTGCTGACATTATTTATACTGTGTGTATGGAAGCCCGATTTATACTCTTTGAACCCCAAGATATCTCTTTTATAAATAAAAAGCCTTAAACCGATTGATTTTTCGCTGCAATTTGATAAAATAGTAGCAGCTTAATCCAAGCAATTGCGAATCGACACACCGTTTGATGTGTGATTAGAAGAAGGTTAAATATGAAACTACAGCAGGAATCCTCCACTCCGCTGTATAAGCAGCTTAAAGAGGAAATCAAAGCGTCCATTGAAAACGGCACGCTCAGCTATGGCGATAAAATTGAAACCGAAATTAAAATGAGCGAAACCTATAACATCAGCCGCGTCACCGTGCGCAAGGCGGTCGAGGATTTGGTCAGCGAAGGCTACCTGACTAAAATGCAGGGCAAGGGCACCTTTGTCAACAAGCCTAAAATACAGCGCAAAATCGGCTATCTGATGAGCTTTACCGAGTCCTGCGAGGCCATCGGCATCAAACCCACCTCAAAGGTGCTCAAGCAGGAAATATTGGAGCCAACGGAAGAGATGATCCAGGAGATGGGCCTCAAGCCCGGTGAAAAGGTGCTTTTCATCAACCGCGTGCGCGGTTCCTCAAGGACCCCATACGCCAGCGAAAACAACTACTATCCGTACCCGAAGTATGCGTTTTTAATGGACGAAAAGCTCGACCAGTCTCTGTATAAGCTCATTGAGGAAAAAGCGAACATTGTAGTATCCGCATCCAAAGGTTCCTATCTGGAGGTTGTAAAGGCTTCCGGGGAGCTTGCAAAGACGCTGCGCGTTCACAGCTCGGACCCGCTGTTTTTCATCTACTCGCGCATCTACGACCAGTTTGGGGAGCTTGTGCATGTGGGAAGGCAGTACCTGGTTGGCTCGTGCTATAAGTTTTTTCTCGCGGATCTGATCAAATAACATACACATCGTGCGCATATCCTTACATCGTTCGGGGCAAAAACGCGTCTTTCACCGCTGCGCGGCTGACGCGAAAAATAACACCGCCGGGAAACAAATGGTTTATGGGGATACCATGTCATTCTGGAGCAAAGCGGAAGAATGGCCTCATATCTCTCAATAAACCGAACGTTTTCCGGCGGTTTTCCGTCCCTTCGGCAGCGAGGCTGACGCGTAATTTCTGTCCTTTGCGCAAATGCGATTGAAAAATCGCAAAAGTCCGCATGCTGCGGACTTTTTGTGCAAAATAATGTATTTTGGTATGACCCCTTGATAACCTTGCTGTCAGGATTCGACTGTTTCAAATCCTGACAGCAAAATTTTTGCGGTGTATGCCGCAAAAGCATGCTGAGCAAATCAAAAAAACAACAGCTGCAATGGTTTGATGGTTTTTTGATTTGCTAGCAGGCCATGTTAAATCGTCATATTCCTTCCCAAGCTTTTTGCCTGATAGAGCTTTACGTCGATTGCGTCAAGGATTTCCTCGAGCGAGGGCAGTTTCTCAAATTCCCTGACCGTATGTACCCCGAAGCTGCAGGTAAGCCGGATCTCATGACCGCTGAACGAAAATGTCCTGACCATGACCGCTTTGCGGATCCGCTCCGCCACCTCAATGGCCTCGGCGTTTCCCACGCCGTTTAAGCACAGCAGAAACTCATCCCCGCCGTATCTTGACGCCCAATCCTTGTCCTGACGGATGTTGCGGCTCAGCTCCTGCGCGAACTCACACAGCACATAATCCCCCGCGACATGCCCAAACCTGTCGTTTACGGTCTTAAAGCTATCCAAATCGGCAAAAATAACCGACAGCGGCCGCTTGTGCCGCGCACAGGTCAGAAGGTCCATGGGCAGTCTTTCATTGATGTACCGGCGGTTATACAGGCAGGTCAGCTCGTCGGTAACGGCAAGCCTGCGCATCATCACAATGGATTTGAGCCGGTCGTCCACATACGGCGCGCTGTCGACATACAGCCTCCCGGTAATGTCCGAGAGAAGCTCAATGACGACCTTGGTTTCCTGCAAAATCAGGGGTATAACGATGCACATAAAGACACGTCCGCCTTCGTGCTTAACGTAATGAAGCGCCGCGTTCGACGCCATGGCCCGGCGAAAAATCGTCTGTTCATGATGCATGTCAAGCGCGGGAAATTGAATTTCCGCAGGCTCCTTATATTTTTCCCGAATCAGCTTTCTGTCGTCCATGTCAACAACACGAACGCAGTCAAAGAGGCCGTCATACCTGTCCGCGACTTTTAGAATAGATTCATAATCAGTCATAGAAGCCTCTTTTCAAATACCTATTGGCCGGAACCCCCGTTATTAAAAATAACCGGATTACCCCTATCCGTAATCCTTTAGAGGCAGCGCGTCTGAAGGAGGAAGACTGAAGTTAATCCGGCTTACATCGTCGTTATGCAAACGCAGGGTACAGTTGATCTGCGTCTTTTTCCTTGCAAAAGCGTATCCTTCTTATCTCTGAAAGGGCTATATCTTCGGCAGACCTCTTTTTTATTTCTACATTTTTTGCCATTTTACCCACCTAGTAAATCATAGTATTTACCAGGAGCTTTGTCAACACCTTTGTGCCTGATTTTATTCATTTTCTTATATACATGAATGATATTATTCGTTTTTGTGCCTTGAAAGGTCATTTTTCGGACAGTGCGGTTCGCCTGTACGCAAATGCGCCGGATTTAACCGTTTAAAAGCTGTCCGACAAGGCTGCGCACCGTTTCCATCACTGTCTGCAGGTTCATGCCGTGCGGCATCACATCCAAAAAAGGAAAGGCCGTAAGCATGACCACTTCAATCCACGAACAGCCGATCATGGTAGAGGAAAAGCGGTCGGTTCGGTAAAAATGAATCATGTGGCTCAGCTCCGTCAGCTTTCCGTCAAAGGCACTCAGCCGGCCGGTCAGTTCAAGTACATCTGAAACCGCCGTACGAGCTTTCATCTGACCCAGCATGGCAAACCCGTCGTTATTTTCAAGTGCGCCCAGCCTGCGGACATATTCATACTGAAAACGAAGCAGCCGAATATTCAGACGTGCCATCATGCGCCGGTGCAGCCAGCGCCGGTTGTGCGACAGCCGGTCGATGAGCTGCTCGCTGTCGTCGAGCAACACATTGATATCGGTATTCAGGCAGGAAAGCTCTACGGAGCGGGCAAGCATCACGGGCACGACGTCGCGCAGGCAGCCTTCGTCAAGCGACGGGATGTTGATCATTTTATCGGTCAGCACCTCGGCCGACGTCGCGGCGGGGCTGCCAAACGGGAACAAGGGAGCGGCCTGACGCAGAAAACGCGTGATCTCGTCGTCATTTAGATCGGTAAAGCACAAACAGCCGAAATCGAAAAAATGTATACGACTTTGTCCCGGGTCGTATTCCAGAATACGGGCCAGCGCATCCCCCGACAGCACGGCGCACCGGCGCCAGGCGTCGGCCTTTTCAAGGCCGAAATACCGCCTGACTGTCTGCAGCTCCAGCGATGGGGACAGTTTATAGCATTTACATACCATAACCGGCCTCACATAAACAGGTCGATAAGCATGATGACCACTTCCACGAGAATGAGCACAAGGATCAGCAGCTCCACAAACACGCTTTTGACGGTGTGGCTGGTGGCGGAGATGCCCTCGACAACCTCGTTTAACAGCTGGGTTTTCTGCTTGAGCGTGACATAGCGGTCGTTGAGCTCAAAAAATACGGACATCAGCTCATAAAACTCCGCC
>CAXXFP010000008.1:0-73139 GCA_963678505.2 Oscillospiraceae bacterium
TTTGGAACGCTTCCCGTTTTGTGTTGATGAATATTGACGGGGATATGGACGCCACGCTGCCCGATGTGCTCGAGCAGGAGGACAAATGGATCCTTTCACGGCTTAACCGCCTGACACGCGAGGTCACCGAGTGCATAGACAAATATGAGCTGGGTATCGCGGCGCAGAAGCTTTATGATTTTATCTGGGATGATTTCTGCGATTGGTACATCGAGCTTGTCAAGGCGCGCCTGCAGCAGGGCGGAGAGGAACGCACGCGCGCGGGGCGCGTGCTAAACACCGTGCTCGTGCAGGTTCTCAAGCTGCTGCATCCGTTTATGCCGTTTATCACCGAGGAAATATGGCAGGCCCTGCCGCATGAGGGCGATGCGCTGATAGGTTTCAAAGTGGCCGCAATATCTGCCGGAGCTTGATTTTCCACAGGAAGAGGCGTCCATGGAGCGCATCATGGCGCTCATCCGCAGCGTGCGCAACCGACGTGCCGAAATGAATGTGCCGCCTTCCAAAAAGACCAAACTGTTTATCGTAACGGACAAAAAGAATGAATTTGAAGCCGGCACTGCGTTTCTGTCGAGGCTTGCTTATGCCTCTGTCGTTGAGATCATCTCCGAAGCGCCGGAGGATACCTCGGGCATGGTCTCCGCCGTCACGGGGGATGCGCAGGCGTTTATACCGCTTCACGAGCTTGTCGATACGGAGAAAGAAACACAGCGGCTTGAAAAGGAGCGCAATAACGCGGCGGACGAGCTTTCAAAGCTGCAGATAAAGCTTTCAAACGCAGGTTTTATTGAAAAAGCGCCGGAGAAAATTGTTCAGGCGGAGCGAGAACGGCTGGAAAAGCTTGAAGCGCTGCTCATTAAGATTGACGAAAGCCTGAAGCAATTCAAAAATTAAGCACAAACTAATGTAAAGTATAAATACTGTACACGTTATTTGCGCGTTCAAAAGAGGGAAACGTTTTGATGACCTATGAGCAGGCGCTTGACTATATACATGCAACGGAGAAGTTCGGTTCGAAGCCCCGGGCTTGCCCGGATCAGCGAACTTTTGGATTGCCTGGGAAATCCGCAGAAAATGCTTAAATTCATCCACGTTGCCGGAACCAACGGAAAAGGCAGCACGACCGCGATGACGGCGGGTATCCTGTGCCGCGCGGGATTCAGGACGGGGATGTATGTTTCGCCGTTTGTGGAGGATTTTCGCGAGCGTATACAGCTTGACGGGCAGATGATATCCAAAGAGGAGCTTAGCCGGCGTATGTCGGCGATCAAGGAAAAAATTGAAGCGCTCATGGCAGCCGGAGGCATGCAGCCGACAGAGTTTGAAATTATCACGGCGCTTGCCATCTGGTATTTTTCCGATATGCGCTGCGATTTTGTTGTTTTGGAGGTTGGACTGGGCGGAAGGTGGGATGCGACCAATATCGTTCCCGCCGGGAACATTGCGGTCATCACATCCATCTCCATGGACCACATGAGTATTTTAGGCGACACGCTTTCAGAAATCGCGGCAGAAAAATGCGGAATCATCAAACCGGGCTGCCTTGCGGTCACCTGTGCCGGGCAACCGGAAGAGGCGATGGCCGTGATCCGCCGGACATGTGCGCAGACCGGCGTCCGGTTGTACATGCCTGATGCCGACAGATTGAGGGTGGTCAGCGAGAACCTCGGCGGAACGGATATTGAGTATAAAGGGAAAAACCTTCACATTCCGTTGCTTGGCGCGCATCAGATTCAAAACGCGCTGACCGTTTTGGAGACTGTCGAGGCTCTGCGCGACTCCGGATATGAACTACCGGATGTGTGTGTGCGGGAGGGAATTGCGTCCACGCGCTGGGGCGGCCGGCTTGAAATCGTGAGAGAGAAACCGCTTTGTATCATCGACGGGGCGCACAACGCCGACGCCGTACGCGTTCTTTGTGCCGCACTGGACAAGTTTTTTGCAGGCAGAAGGATCATCGCCATTATGGGCATGATGAAGGACAAGGAATATGACACCTGCATTCCGCTGGTGGCAAAGCGCTGCGCGGCGCTTCTGGGAGTGTCCGCGCACGGCGCGCGCGCGCTGGATGCGCAGACGGTCGCACGCACGGCGTCCGGGCATTGCGCAGTTACGCGGGCTTATGAAAGCATGAAGGATGCAGTCGGCGAAGCGCTCAGGCTTGCGGGGAAGGACGACGTGATTCTCGCCTGCGGATCGCTTTACATAATTGGAGAAATCAAGCAATTATTACAACACGAATAACAGAATTCTGCAAAATTCGTCATATTGCTTAGGTTATAATTGCCGCATGTGGAAATACTATTTCCATATGCGGTATTTTTTTGGAAAAATATTCCTTGCAAAATAATATAATTTAGCTGGCTGAATAAAATATAAGGATACAGGGCGCCGGCGTAAACGACGCTTGTGCCGTCTGATGCCGGCGAAATGGAGGTTCGTATGAATATAAACTGCTGTGAAAGCGGAAATACCGTGACGATTTCACTCATCGGAGAGCTGGATCATCATGCTGCGCGGCCGACTATGAACGCAATCGGGAAAATTATTGATTCCAAGCTGCCCAGAGCCTGCGTGGTGGATATGTCGGACATTTCGTTTATGGATAGTTCCGGTATTGCCGTTTTGCTGAGCACATTTCGAAAGGTGTCTGAGCTGGGCGGGGAAATGACGATAAAAGGCGCGTCAAAACAGGCGGGACGCATTATATCCCGCCGCCGGTATCGATCGTATTATAAAGATTGGGTAATGGAAGGAGCCATACATATGAAAGCCGCAAATGAAATCCATATTGAATTCCCGAGCCGTTCGGTAAACGAGGCCTTTGCCAGAACCTCGGTCGCCTGCTTTGCCGCGCAGATGGACCCGACTCTCGATGAAATCAACGATATCAAGACCGCCGTAAGCGAAGCGGTCACAAACTGCATTGTCCACGCGTATCCGGACAAGCTCGGTACCATCTGTGTGCGCGCACGCATTTTTGACGGGTGCGTGCTGGAAGTCATGGTAAAAGACCGGGGCTGCGGAATTGAAGATATCAAACGCGCGATGCTTCCGCTTTATACAACGGGCGGACAGGAGCGCGCCGGCATGGGCTTTACCATCATGGAGAGTTTTATGGATAAATTAAAGGTGAAATCCAATGTGGGAAAGGGTACGACCGTAACCATGCGCAAGCGTATATGTGCGAGAGTGGGCGGTAAGGCTTGACAAAGGATACAAGTGCAGAACTGATCCGGCTTGTATACCTGGCGCAAGGCGGAGATGAAGACGCCGGCGCGCGCATCATTGAGGAAAATTCGGGACTTATCTGGAGCGTTGTGCGGCATTTTCTCGGGCGCGGAACAGACGCGGAGGATTTATATCAGCTTGGCTGCGTTGGCTTCATCAAGGCTCTCAAGGGGTATGACGGGGCTTTTGAAACGCAGTTTTCAACGTATGCCGTACCCAAAATTGCCGGAGAGATCCGTCGATTTTTACGCGATGACGGAACTGTCAAGGTCAGCCGCGGGCTAAAGGAGCAGGCGCAGCTGATCAGAAACGCGCGCTTACGCCTGGAGCAGAAGCTGGGCCGTGAGCCTGTTTTATCCGAGCTTTCCCATGAAACGGGGCTCTCCGCCGAGGATATCGCCGTGGCGGAAACGGCGGGCATGGCGGTCGATTCCCTTCAGCGTGAATCCGGAGAGGACGGGCTGACGCTGGAAAATGCCCTCGGCACGCCGGGGATAGAGGAAGGCATCGTTGAAAAAATCGCGCTGCATGAGGCGGTGAGCGACCTGCCGGAAAGGGAGCGCAAGGTTATCCTGCTCCGATATTTTAAAAATCTTACGCAGCAGCAGGCCGCGCGCGTACTGGGGATTTCGCAGGTTCAGGTGTCGCGCATCGAGCGGCGGGCCGTAGAGTCGCTTCGCGAATACATGCGATAATAATTTTGACGCAAAAAAAATAACGCCGCCCTGCGTATTAAAAACCGCGGGGCGTTTTATATTGCCAATTTTAGGGAACAATTACAGTCTGCACTCGTCCAACCAATCAATGCCTGACGAACAAAACAAAAAATACAACAGCTGCAATTGGTTTGATGGTATTTCTGATTTATTCGGGTGCAATCAATATATCACGAAGTGCCGAGCCACATTCGTTTTGACGCTAAAAGTCAGAAACATGCCGAATTTTGCAAATGCGATTCGAAAATGGCATTTGCTGAGTGGACATTAATTATGTGTTGTTCATCATATAGAATTCATATTTTTGTGGAAAGATGTAAGGACAGCATACCGTGAAAAAAGAAAAGAGGATCTAGCCCTTGCTTGAAAAAATGCAGCCCGGCAGGCCCCAAAGGCACGTGGACATCAACAAAGCTCTGATAGAAGGCGCCGTTTACCCGCTGATGGAGCGCTTTAGAGGCAATACAATACGGGGAAAATGCAAAGACCTTTGCATCAGTCAAGACCTTGAGGTTGCCCGGATACAGGCAAACCAGCAGGAAAAACTAAAAAAGCTGCTTTTGCACAGCATACAAACCGTTCCGGCGTATAAACACCGTTTACCGCTGCAAGCGCTAATCGAAAAAGATCCGGTGTCCGCCCTCAGGGCGTTTCCGGTATTGGATAAGAAAACGTTTAATCTTGCCGCGGAGAGCTATGTAAGCGAGAAGGCAGACCGGGCGATGCTGATTAAAAACCGCACCGGCGGCTCAACGGGCCAGCCGACCGCGTTTTATATGGATCGGGATACAGTGGAAAGCTACGAAGCGGCAAGGTGGCGCGGACTGAGCTGGTGGGGGATAACGCAGGGCAGTCGGTCGGTGATGATCTGGGGAAATCCGTTTGAGTTAAACCATGCGCAGCAGCGCAGCTTTGCACGCAGGGAACGGTTTTTGAAAAACCGGATTATCCTGTCCGCCTATACGCTCAATCCTAAAGATCTTGGGGAGGTTATCCGCAGGATAGAAGCGTTTATGCCTGAATATGTGTATGGCTACGCATCGGCCCTGTTTATGATATCGGAATTGATGCTGGCCGCGGGGAACCGCCTGAACATTTCACTCAAGGCGGTTGTATCCACGGCGGAAACGCTGCATGCGCATCAGCGGGAAAGTATAAAGTCCGCTTTTGGATGCCCTGTTGTAAACGAATACGGCGCGCGCGACGCCGGTATCCTTGCCTATGAGTGTCCGTGCGGTTCCATGCATATCAGCGAAGAAAACACCTTCATTGAGATCGTTGATCCGGTTACCGGCGAAACGCTGCCTGCCGGTGAATGCGGCAGCGTGCTGACAACAGATTTAAACAATTTTTCCGCCGTGCGTCTTCGTTACAAGGTGGGCGATCTGGCGGCGCTGAGCGACAAACTCTGCCCGTGCGGAATAAACCTTCCGGTGCTTGCGCACATCGAAGGCCGCGAGGACAGCATGTTCATTACGACGCAGGGGAGATATGTGCATGCAAACGCGTTTAATCAGGTGGCGCGCGCGCTGGACTCAGTTGCCCAGTTTCAGATCATACAGGAATCCCCTGAGAAAGCAGTGCTGAAAATTGCATATAACGACAATACAGCCAGCCGGGAAACGGATACACAGACATTTTTGCAGCAGGCGGGTATGCTGCTGCCCGGAACGGAAATAAGGGTTGTCCGGGTCGATTCAATTTCTCCCGAGGCTTCAGGCAAATACCGATATTCCATACGGGAGTTTTAATGTGTTTTTGCATGCCCCGCCGTAACAGGCGGGGCGTTTTGTGCATTATTCAAGGCAGTTAATTTATGTATATACCCGACGCCCTGTGCGATTTATGCACTCTTTGATTGACCGGAATCCGTATATGTAATACAATAGTAGGACAGACAGAAATTGACGGAGGCCCGGATATGATAAGCGTTAGCTTTAATAAACGATACATACAGGCTCGAAAAGCGTTCATAGAGCGTGATTTTCCCAACTTAAATGACATGCAGCGAGCGGCTGTTTCCGCGACACAGGGTCCGCTTCTGGTGCTTGCCGGGGCGGGCAGCGGAAAAACGACCGTGCTCATCAGCCGCATCGCAAACCTGATTAAGTATGGGCGCGCGTCCGACAGCGAGGATGTGCCTGAAAGCGCTTCGCAGGAGGATCTTGATTTTTTGGAGGACTACCTGAAGGATCCGGCCGGCAAGGATGAGCGGCGGGCAGCCCGTTTATGCGCGCTTGACCCCGCTGCGCCGTGGTCGATCATTGCCATTACCTTTACAAACAAAGCGGCAAACGAACTCAAAGAGCGTCTGGAGCGCATGTTGGGGCCGTCCGGGCTGGATGTGTGGGCGTCGACCTTCCATTCCGCATGCGTCCGGATATTAAGGCGCGATATCGACCGGCTGGGTTTTGAAAAAAGCTTTACCATTTATGACTCGAGCGATTCCGAACGGGTCATGAAAAGTGTTATCAAGGCGCTTAATTTAGAGGAAAAGCAGTTTCCTGCGCGCTCGGTGCTTGGGTATGTCAGCCGCGCAAAGGACGCCATGCAGTCGCCCGAGCTGTTTGAAAAGGCAAATCAAAGCGGAGGCGATTACCGCATCAGCCGCATTGCCCGCGCATACGCCGAGTATCAGAAGCGTCTGAGGGAAGCAAACGCCCTGGATTTTGACGATATTATTCTGCACACGGTCACGCTCCTGCTTAAATATGAGGATGTTCGGGACTATTACCAGAAGAAGTTTCGCTATGTGCTCATCGATGAGTACCAGGATACGAATAACCTCCAGTATCTGCTGGCATCCACGCTTGCCGGAAAATATAAAAATATCTGTGTCGTGGGCGACGACGACCAGAGCATATACCGCTTTCGCGGGGCGACGGTGGAGAATATTCTCAGCTTTGAAAAGCAATATCATAACGTGCGGGTCATCCGCCTAGAGCAGAATTACCGTTCGACAAAAAACATCCTTGAAGCGGCCAACAAGGTTATCGGCCACAATCTGGGCCGAAAGGGCAAGAGCCTGTGGACGGACAATGAGGACGGCGCGCGCATCACCTTGTTTCAGGGCATGAACGAGCATGACGAGGTGGAGTTTATCGCCGGGCAAATGCTTGAGGGTGTTGCAAAGGGCATGAGCTGGAAGGATTTTGCCGTCCTTTACCGGATGAACGCCCAGTCAAACCGCCTTGAGGATGCGTTTAAGCGCAATGGCATCCCGTATCGCATTGTCGGCGGCATCCGCTTTTTCGATCGCGCGGAAGTAAAGGACATGCTGGCTTATCTGTGTTTAATCCATAATCATACTGACGATCTGCGCCTCAAGCGCATTATTAATACGCCGCCGCGCGGCATCGGCGCTAAAACCATGGAAACAGCCGAATACCTTGCTTACAGGGACTCAAAGCCTGTTTATGAGGTTTTAAAACAGGCGGAAAGCTATCCGGAGCTCGGACGCGGGGCAAAAACGCTGGTCGCCTTTGCGGGCATGATTGAAGAACTGAGCGCCCTGTCGGAAAAGGTTCCGCTTTCGGAGTTTTATGAGGCGGTTATGGAAAGGACAGGCTATGTGCTTGCGCTGGAGACAAAAGGGGATATCGAAGCGCAGGGGCGTCTTGAAAATGTCAGGGAGCTTAAGTCCAGCCTGATCAATTACGAAAAGGATAACGAAGAATCTTCCTTGGGAAGCTTCTTAGATGAAGTTGCACTGTTTACCGACATCGAGCGCTACGATGAAGCTGCTGACGCCACAATAATGATGACCATGCATTCGGCAAAGGGACTTGAGTTCCCGGTGGTGTTCATCGCGGGCGCCGAGGAGGGGATCTTCCCGGGCATGCGTTCCATCGCGGACCCGGAGGAGATCGAGGAGGAGCGCCGGCTGTGCTATGTAGCCATCACGCGCGCGCGCAGGCAGCTGTTTATCACCTGCGCGACCGAGCGTACACTGTTCGGACAGACCATGCACAATCGCGTTTCGCGCTTTATCGAGGAAATACCGGGCGAGCAGATCGACGCAAACATGTGGCGGGCGCAGCAGGCGGCCGACGTTCAGCCGGACAGCGTAAGCCCCTATGCGGGCAGGCCCATGCAGAGACGCGCGCGTATAACCGTAAATGCGGCAGACACGTACGCCAAAAACACGGCGCGTCCTCAGCAAAGAGAAAGTCCGGCTATTCCCTATAAAAAGGGGGATATGGTCGAGCACAAGGCTTTTGGCCGCGGACTTGTGGTGGGGGCGCAGCCTATGGGCGGAGACGCGCTTTTGGAGATCGCGTTTGACGGGGTTGGCACAAAACGGCTGATGGCAAAGTCGGCCTCGCAGTTTTTGAAGTTAGCGGACTGAATGGCATAAGCAAAGCCGGCGCGGCACATACAGTGCCTCGCCGGCATGTATTTCTGCCGGAATAAATCATGAAAGCGCTGTGGATCATATGCTTTACCGGTCACGCAAATTATGAAATTACGCTTTACAAAGCTTTTGCTTTTACTGTATAATAAATAAGCACCTGCCGGTGTGGCGGAATGGCAGACGCACGTGACTCAAAATCACGCGGGAAACCATGGGGGTTCGAGTCCCTTCACCGGCACCATAATTTATTCCCCAAAAAAAGATGTCCTGCGGTAAAAACCGCAGGACATCTTTTTTTGGGGGGGGAGGACGCAACTGTTTTGGTGCAGCAAAACCATATATTTAGACACATAAGCACATCTTTGATATGATGTTTCCATGCCGGGAAAAC
Source organism: Oscillospiraceae bacterium (assembly GCA_963678505.2). Classification (GTDB taxonomy): domain Bacteria; phylum Bacillota; class Clostridia; order Oscillospirales; family JAVBQB01. Next base: position 8,693 of record CAXXFP010000008.1, read on the forward strand.
TCCGGCAAATAAATCAAAGGAGAAATATCATGTCGAACATCAATTTTACCGAATTCACCTGGTTCTCTCCAAAGCCCAAAATTACGCTCGCCGTTACTATTCCAAATCAAGACGTTTTGAATCTAAATTCCAAGCTGATGGAACAAATGCCGAAGTATGTTGTTATCGGTGCAAAGGATGCCGGTCGAATACTCTGTATCCGGGAACAAGCTAACACGGGATATCGACTGCCAAAGAGCGGAACGGTCAAAGGAAGGGATCTTATCGAATCGCTCGTTTCTATGGGTGTTCGTATTCCGGCGAGATATACTGCCATCAAGGAAGACGACTGTTGGATAGCAACGTTGGATAAACCCATGCTGCCCAAGGTTAACATGAAAAAGCCGCCGCGCAAGCCGAAGAAGGATGATTTGCAGAGCCTGCGCAGGGAGGTTGAGAAGCTATGAAAGCCTGTGCAACGGTCGATCTGAAGGAAGAAGAAAAGCTGATCCTCCTGATGCCGTACATAAAAAAGCTATGCAACAGCAGGTGGCTTAATTTTGAGCCTGAAGTCCGGGAAGCGGAGGCACTGCTGTTTTGCATTTGTGCACTACGAAGTTTGCCAGTCAACAGCGGGCATTTTCTCGATGATCTCAGAGACACACTGGTTCCATACATGGATGAGAAAAACCGCATGGCACCGCCGCGCTATTATGGGCATGATTGTTCTCTGGATTCTGCGATAGTTACGAACAACGGCAAAAAAGATTGGACTCGTTATGACATTTTACATGGGCCGGAACTTGATGAAAGCAGGATGACAGTGGAATCATTTATTACATCTCTGCCGGTAATGCAGAGAGAAATTATTTATGATTTGATGTTCGGCGGTCTCAGTAAAGCCGCAGTTGCACGCAAGTATGATCTATTAATTTATGCGCTTGAAAAAACACTGCTGCAAATCGGCAGGAAGTATCTAAAAGGGACATGGCAAGAATAATCACTTTAAGTCTTTCGATTATTGGCATTCATAATATCTGGAACGTGAGAATTTTAGAATTTTTCACGCCTCCGTGATATTATATTTCTTTTGGTATTCTTTATGAAGCTGAAACCTTACGCATTCTTTTTCTTCAAGAAGGTCTGGAAAATTTTAATATCTCATTCTCCAAGATAAGCTCTTCATTCTCTTTTTGTGTTTTTTTAATTCATATGTAGAATTGAAAAGTGCGTTCCCATGGCCTGGAAACGCACTTTCTCCATATTTGTCATATTCGTTGAATCAACGGCGCAGAGTGATGCCGCTGATACCCAACTCCCGGGCTGCTTCATTTACAGACTGTTCTACATCCTGTGCATGCTTGATCGCTGTCATTTTAAACTGCTTGTCATAGACTGCCCGCCTCATAATAACCTGACCACCTTTTCATTTTCTCTTAACTTGGTGTCCAGTTTATTATACCTCTTCCATGCGGTCCAATATCATACTGTCTAGCTTTGGAGGTGCGCTTCATATGCTCTCCGGTCGCTCTGCTGCTTCAAGACTTGCGCTGAATTAATCCGCTGGCTTTATTAATTCATTTTCAATCGGAACAATTGCCTGTTCATATCTTTCAATTTTGAAATTCAGGCGTTCCAGCGTTTTCTGCATTTTTTCCATTTTTGTGATCAGCTGATTACGCTGTTCGGTCAAAAGTTCCTTTCTGGCCTCAATGGTCGAGTCCCCCTGTTGAAACAAATTAACATATTCAATCAATACTTCAATCGGAAGCCCGGCGTTGCGCATACATTTTATGAATTCTATCCACCTGCAATCTTCTTCGGTATAATTCCGGTTTCCACTTTTCTTTCGGTTTATACCTGGAATCAGTCCAATGCGTTCGTAATAACGGAGCGTATCCTGTGATAGATCAAATTTTTTGCTTACTTCTGCGATCGTCATATCTTTCACCTTCTGATATCCAATATTATATCACTTGGAGCCCACTCCAAGTCAAGACTTGGGAACAATTGCATATTACGCAGTTGGTTGACAATTTTTTTACGTTCAGGAAAAGAAATGACTGCGCTGTTGATCATAAGTTTACAGGCACATTCTGAATATCTTTTCAATATCTTCAGCAGCTAAAGGCTGGAATGCATACATGGTTCCACCCATAACTGCTTTTTTTGCCATGACAGCAAAGTTTGTGTCGTCAATACCGATCTCTGTAAAGGTACTCTTAAGGCCTAATGTCTTAAACAGGAATTCGCTGACAAGCTCAATGCTCTTTTTGGCAACATCCATCTGGGGCAGAGCCGCATCGATGCCAAATACGTTTACTCCGAATTGATAGAACTTGGACACCGTAGTTTCATTGAGCGTATACTCCATCCAGCGGGGGGTCAGGATGGCAAGCCCCAGGCCATGGGTAATGTCATAAATGGCGGACAACTCGTGCTCCATCGGATGGCAGCTCCAATCCTGACGTTTGCCGCCGTTGACAAAGCCGTTTATGGCCCATGACGAAGTCCACATCAGATTGGCGCGGACCTCGTAATTGTCCGGCTCTTTCATGGCGATGGGGGCATATTTGATGGCGGTTTTCATCAGTATTTCCATCACGCCGTCCAGCATCTGCAGATCCTGGTTCATGTTGAAGTATACCTCTATGATGTGGGACAGGATATCCGCCGAGCCGCAGGCAGTCTGATAAGGGCTGACCGTATACGTGTTCGTAGGGTCGAGGAAAGAAACCTTCGGCTGCATCGGCGGAAAAATAAGGCCGATCTTGTCCTTGGTCTCGGGATTGCTGATGACGCCTCCGGCATTCATTTCCGAACCGGTGGCGGCGAGGGTCAGGACGGTAATCACCGGTAGGCATTTTTCCACAGGCGTCTTCTGGAGCAGGATATCCCAGGCGTCGCCGTCATAATAAGCTGCCGCGCCGATATATTTCGTGCAGTCAATCACCGAGCCGCCGCCTACTGCCAAAAGGACGTCAATACGTTTCTTCTTGCAGATGTCAGCGCCCGCATTGACGGAAGACACCCTTGGATTGGGGTCGATGCCGCCCAGTTCAAACAACTCAAGTCCCGCGTTCTTGATCTCCGCGACGACCTTGTCATACAGGCCGGTCTTTTTGATGGAACCGCCGCCGCAGCACAGCAATACGCGTTTCCCATAGCGGCTAAGCTCCGATCCAAGGTTACCCAGCTGGTTCTCGCCGAAATATACGCGGGTGGGGATGTCGTAGACAAAATTATTCATATTATATTTCCTTTCTGTTATCAAAGTCTGCTGTAATCTTCATCGTTTGCCGCTTCCAATCACTCATTGGAAGCTCCTTGTTCAGGCACATTAACAGCAAAATGGGATTCTGATTTTTATTTTCACCGAATGGAATTTCTGGAAGATAGATCCATTTCCATCGGAACTACGTAGAATCCCGCATCATTCATAATTTTAGCGATAGTCTGCGTATTTTCCAGCTTCTTATCGCCAACAACAATCTTTTTGCCGCAACCGATTCTTCTGGCAATAACCACACCAATCTGATCGGCACCGGTCCAGATCATTACTTCTTTCATTTGACTTTTCCGTCTTTAAATGCACTCTTCTAAGATAATAAAGGTTTCTCCTGTCTGTCATTAAAGTTTGTTGTATTCTTCATCATTGATAGCCTCCAGCCACTCGCTGGACGCACCCTCTGCCGGAATTTCGACAGCCAGATGGGAAAACCAGGTGTCCTTTGCCGCCCCGTGCCAGTGTTTTACCTCGGGTGGAATATTTACCACGTCGCCGGGATGCAGTTCCTGCGCCGGTTCGCCCCACGTCTGATACCAGCCTTTTCCGCCGGTTACCAGGAGTATTTGCCCTCCTTTGTGATGGATGTGCCAGTTATTTCGGCATTTCGGTTCAAAGGTAACATTTGCGATCGGGCCGCCTTTGTCGGTCAGCGGCTGTAAATAGGCCTGTCCGATAAAATACTTGCTGAATATTTCCGGCAGCTCGTTTCCCATAGGGAATACACTGGGGTTTTCTTTTTTGTTCATCAGAATCAGCTCCTCAATTTTTATTATTTTCCTCGCGTCGCCGCTTCATTTACACAGCGCAGCGCATTTAAACTGCGGGGATAACCGATGAAGGGCAGGCACTGTGAAATGACTTTGATGAGGAAACGCTTATCATTGCCAAGGCGCATATTAGCAGCGGCGTGGCCCCTAAGCTGCGGTTCACAGCCGCCCTGCGCGGAAAGAAAGCAGAAAGTGATCATCTCACGCTGTTTATGATCTAAACCGGTGCGGGTATAATAATCGCCAAAACAGTTATCGGCCAGCCAGTAATTGATATGGCGGCTTTCCTCCGGCCCGGATTTGTAAAACGCTTTCATTCCATCCCCGAAAATATCGACCTGTGCCTGGATACCTGCCTTCAGGCGGTTCTCCCTGGTGGTGGTAGTCTGACCGGGAAGCGGAAGCTCCACGCCGCAGGCTGTCAGCACGTCATTTACGGCGTGCAGAAAAGGGAAAACGCGGCCAATGCCGAGATAAGCGGCAGACTGGTAAACGATCTCTTTTGCCTCGACCGGGGTTACGCCGAAGTTGAGCACCGCGGGAACCATCGCCTTGAATTCGTCTATACCCTGGCAGCCGATCAGGGTGGCCAGAATTGCGATCATGCGGGTACGGTCGTCCAGATCATCGCTGTTCACGACCTCGTCAAACGCGAAGTTATCAAAACGCTCAATAAATTCCGGGTCGGTTTCCAGGAATTTGGAATGATAGTCTGGAAACATTCTTTCGTGATACTGTTTTGCGCGTTCTGTTATTGCCATTTCTTATTTCTCCCTTAAATTTATACGTTATATATTCTTTCCGGCCTCGTATGCTTCCCGCATTGCGGGCAAACCGATGATATCGCCCTTATCCCATGCCCCTACGCCGAAAATGATCCCTTTTTCATTTGCACCCGGAAGGCAGCGCAGATAACCCCGCAGCCCGGCTATTGTTTCATCCGCCGCCGTCTGCTGAGGGTCTGCCGCGGTAATGATGTAATAAAAGCTCTTGTCTTTGATTTCCTGATAGCGGGGCAGGCACCGATCGATAAATATTTTCATCTGCGCATCCATCGAATAAAAATAAACCGGCGTTGCCAGAACGATCACATCGGCGGCAATCAGTTTTTTCAGAATTTCTTCCATTCCATCTTTTTGGACGCAGATATGGTTGCTGCGGCAGGCATAGCAGGCTGTGCAGGGGGAAACTTTCATCCTGCCAAAATTGATTTTCTCTGTTTCATGTCCGCTCTCTTCCGCGCCTTTCAAAAACTGGTCGCACAGCATATCTGAATTTCCCCCGATCCGCGGACTGGCGCTGATGGCTATAACTTTCATAAATGATCCTCCGTTTCTACTTCACCGCTCAAAAACTGCGGAAACTTCCTTTAAATACTCCCGGATCTTCAAATGCTGCGGACACACTTGCTCGCATTTTCCGCACTGAATACAGTCCGATGCTTTTCCGTTGTGCGCCGTGTGAACACCATAGTAAAAATCGCTGTTCCAATCATGATACTGTTCTTTTGCATTAAAGCAGGAAAACAAATCCGGAATCGCAATATGTTTCGGGCAGCCGTCGGTGCAGTATCTGCATGCGGTACAGGCAATGGTATCCTGATGTTTCAGGATTTCCCGCACATGCTTGACTGCTTGAAATTCCGCTTTGGAAAAAGGCTTGAAGTCATTCATATAGCTGAGGTTATCTTCCATCTGATCTAAACTGCTCATACCACTGAGAACCATCATAATCCGTTCAAAAGAAGCGCAAAATCGAATCGCGTAGCTGGCGTAGCTTCCGCCGTCTAAATCGTCCAGAATTTTTCTTGCTTTGGGCGGGAGGTTTATAAGGCCGCCGCCCTTAATGGGTTCCATAACAATGACTGGTTTATCGTATTTTTCACATATCTGGTAGCACTTATAGCTCTCGATGCTAGGGTCGTCGTAATCAGCATAATTGAACTGGAGCTGTACCACTTCAATTTCCGGGTGTTCGTGCAAAATCTGATCCAGAACCGCCGCTTTGTCATGAAAGGAGATGCCGATGTGTCTGATTTTTCCTTCTTCTTTCAACTGCTTTGCTATCAGGAAAGCGCGGCATCTTTCATATTTCGGATAATACTCGGCAGTCATAGCGTGCATCAGATAGTAGTCAAAATACTCTACGCCGCTGCATTTCAACTGATTTTCAAAGACAGGCCGGATATCTTCTTCTTTCTGAAAATAGTTCTGGGTCAGCTTGTCGGTCAAAATATAGGAATTTCTTGGATAACGCCTCACCAGGCAGTCTCTGATCGCGGTTTCGCTTTTGCCGCCTATGTAGCCATGGGCGGTATCAAAGTAGTGAAATCCGGCTTCCATAAAGCGGTCTATCATTTGATTGAACTGCTTATAATCGACATCTCCGTTTTTCATGGGAAGCCTCATACATCCAAAACCGAATTTTTTCATTTAGATTCCCTCCAATTTATCATATTCTTTGCAACAACATTTCCATTGGAAAAGCAATATGCATTCAACCCTCATTGGATTTCGACCCGGTGATTACACCGAAACTTTGTGCTCCATGCAGATAGCATACAACTTGGAGTGAACTCCATGTCAAGCAATATAATCATATTTTCTGTATGTTATTTATGATTTTGAAATTGAAATAAAATAGTCGATACTCTGGCAACAAAAGCAGCCCACGTATTTAGCGCGAGCTGTCGTTTAAAAGCTTATTTATTCCCGGGCCAGCCCGATGCGAGATTGGCGTAAGCGGTTGCCTTGCCGCCGCCTTTTTGGTTGGTAACGGCAAGTACATTTGTCATGCAATTTCCACCTCCTGAAATGGCAAAAGGGCATCCCGTAGTCACGGAATGCTCTTGAAATTTTGCTGATTTCTTTGACTATCGATATAAATACTGCTGTTCGATTAGCCTGTGAAGCCTTGACTTTACTGCATTTGTGCCGAAAATGCGATATGAATACCGAAACCCCAAAAAGGAAGGACAGGCAACGCCTGTCCTTCCTTTTTGGGGTTCTGCCGCCTTCGGCGGCTCCAAATAACAAAACTTAACACTCAGTATAAATGAATTACGCCTGCGGCAATTCTCCGCTTCGCTCCGAATTGACGCGCGGCTGGTTCGGCGCCCGCATGGATTTGGGCTTCCCGTGAGCCTCGTCTGCTCCGTGATATCATTTTCGCACAAAATTACTCCAGATAAAAACCTTAGCACTGTTGAGCCGGCATTAATTAAAGGTCCTTAATTGCCACAATACGGACAGGAGAAGCGTCCATGCCCTGCATTTGTAGTGCTAAAATAAATACAGTTGTACGCATGCCTTCGATTTGAGCAAGATTGGTCAGGGATTCTACGATTGCTACATTGTTTTCAAAGCAAGTAACATGAATCGGTTCCCCATAAATTTCATGCATCCTATTGTGTTCATCATATCCGTCAGAAATCTCAACACCTGAAGCGTCTGTGCCGATCACCTTTGGGTGGTATTGTAAAAGCCAATCGAGAGCTTCTTTTGTAAGATATGGATACGGCTGCCAATTTGCACTGCGAAAATAAGCATCATAGCCGGTATGTAAAAAGACGATATCACCCTCTTGAATAATGCTTTCGGCTTTTTTTACGTCCTCCAATGTAATGGGATCGCCAGGTTCCTTGCCCATACAATTGATTACAACAGCCTCGCCAATCAAGTTATGCAATGGGAATGTCATACAGTCTTCGCCGTCTATTTTATGGTGATATGGAACCTCCACATGAGTACCTGCGTGAGAAGCAAGGGTAGCAATACACTCAATGTACCAGCTGTCAACGGGGGATAAACGACTCTCTTCGCCCAATCGTGCTTCATATGGGAAATTTTCTCTTTCGCTGAGCAACGGATGGCTTAATTGAACAATTTGTTCTTTACTGATTTTCAAAGCGAAACCCCCTAATTTTATAATTATAAATATTGGAAATAACTATTAAGCTCAATGTACCACTACAAACTGGAATTGTCAATAATATGTACATTAAATCTTATAAACATAAATATAATTAAATAAAACAAAATAATATTGATATACGTTGACTAAAATGATATGATAAACCCAAAAAAATAAAAATTCTTAAAAGTATAAGCAAAGGTGGTGTATTATTTTGAACAAGCATGAATATGTTGTTGCCATTGACCAAGGAACTTCCGCGACAAAAGTTTTGTTATTTAATGAAGCGGGCATATTGGTACACGGAATATCCTGTGTTCACAAACAATACTATCCTCAGCCCGGATGGGTTGAACAAGATGCTTTAGAAATATTTTCATTAACCTGCGATGCAATAAGAGAGCTGATCAAAACCGCCAATGTTGATAAAGAATCCATATTAGCCCTGGCAATCACAAATCAAACCGGCGCTTTTGTTATCTGGGATAAACAGACGGGGGATCCAATTTATCATATCGTTGGCTGGCAATGTAATCGCGGCGAAGAAATAAATAAACATATAACCAAAGCACAGGCGAAAATGATCAGAGAAAAATGTGGTTCAGATCCTTCAGCATATTCTGCTGCGATAAAGTTACAATGGTTGTTTGAAAATATTGAGGGGCTGGAAGACCGAACAGTACGTGGGGAAGTGTTGTTCGGAACAATCGACAGCTATCTTATTTGGAAATTTACAGCCGGAAAAGTGCATGCAACAGATTATTGCAACGCCAGCAATACGCATCTATTTAACCTGAATACGTTGGAATGGGATGAAGAGCTGCTAAGCATTTTTCATATTCCCCAATGTATGCTGCCGGAAGTGAAGAATGCGGATGCAGACTATGGGGTTGTTGATGTTGACGGCCTTCCATCATTGCCGATTACCGGGGTGATGGGTGACAGCGCGGCCGCTTTGTTCGCTCAGTGCGGATTTGAGAAGGGAAATGTAAAAATCACATACGGCACCGGAGCTTCAATACTTATGAATCTGGGAAACCAGGCTATACTTCCTCCTGAAAATGTAACAACTACGGTGGGGTGGGGGATGGAAAACGAAGATGTGACGTATGTTTGGGAAGGAACCGTTATGTATGCAGGGGACCTGGTTGAGTGGCTGGTGAATGATGTGTGCCTTTTACAAAACGCAAAATCATCTGCAGCAGTAGCACTTGAGATTGCCGATAACGAGGGGGTTTACCTGGTTCCATCCTGCAGCGGTGAGATTGATATAACAGGAATAAACCGGTGTACGAAAAGATCTCATCTGGTACGCGCAGTTTTAGAAAGCATAGCATACCAAATGAAGGATATGACCGAGGCGATGCTGCAGGAATCAAATTGCACAATTCCTTATATTCTCGTCGATGGCGGCGTTGCACGTAATGATATGCTCATGCAGTTTCAATCTGATTTGTTAAATATACCGATTATCAGAAGTGAATTAGAGGAAAATTCAGCGCTTGGCGCCGCTTATATGGCAGGGCTTGCGGTTGGACTTTATAAGGATAAGGCAGCTCTTTGTAAATTAAAACATGGACAAGAAAGATTTGATCCTTCGATAGATGATGACAAGCGGTCATTATTATATAAAGGATGGAAGCAAGCGGTTAGAAAGTCTGGAATACATAAAGAAAACAGCTGAGATCAGGAGAGTATACCCCGAAATTTTAAAAAGCCTCTGAGTTGGTGTATGGAGCACCAACTCAGAGGCTTTTTTCGTTAGGGCAAAGCGTAGGATAACCTAGAAACGGAGAGAACAAAGAAATTACCGGAGCTATTGCAGGGCACCCGCGTCAACGATGTCACTGGGGGACAGACGCGGGGCAGGGAAATGGTGGCATGGTTTTGGGAAACGGTCTGCAGGGCGAGTTGGAGGAACCTGGTACAGCCAATGTGTGCGGAATAAATCGCATTTCAATTTATTCCGCACACATTAATTATAAATTTCTTATAACCGTGATGTATTATTATGTAAGCAGCTTCAGGCCATTAGCTTCAAAAATGACCGATAATCTTCAGAAATGTTTTTGTCAGTAATAACCGTATCGGCATTATTAATAGAACCTATTCCCATAAATGATGTTTTTCCGAATTTTGACGAATCGGCAATTATAATGGTCTCCTTTGAAATTTGTTTGATTTTTGTAAAGATACTGCACTCCACAGCATTGGAAACAGAGAACCCAAAATCTTTATCAATACCGGACACTCCGACAAAGGCTTTGTCAAACAGGATATTGCCAAGCGAATTAAAAAACAGGTCTCCATACAAAAAAGGAGCATTGTTTTTAAAAAGATTGCCGCCGGTTAACAGTACGTTGACCGTAGAGCTCTTTGACAGCAATGTAGCTGCTTTAAGGTTATTCGTAACGATATTCATTTTCCGCTGACTGAGTACTTCTGCCAGAGTACAGCATGTGCTGCCCGAGCCAAGAAATATCCACGAATCATCAGGAATATAATCGGAAGCAATTGTGGCAATCTCAGTTATTTTATCGGGAAAAGACTTCGAAGAAGCCCCTTCCATATTAGCCGTATCTTTTATTGGAACAGCTGCGGCTTCACGTAAAACGGCGCCTCCATGCGTACAGTACAGAAAGCCGTCTTGTTCTAAAAGCTTTAGGTCACTATGGATCGTCACATTTGAAACGCTAAGAAGGCTGCTTAGTGTTCTGATATTAACCTGCTTATTTTCAGCAATTATTTCTTTGATTTTCAAAATACGGGCTGCTTTAAAAAACTTTCCGTTTTCCCCATTTTTAACACTCATCATTAATATACCTACTATAAAGTTTTATTTTTAATAATTACTCTTCTCTTTTATTCTATATTAGAATAATTTTATTCGTACGTCAATCGATATTTAATTTCCTTCTACCGCTGGATTATGTGAACAGTATACCACATAAAGTCATGGATGTATTTATATTATTTTAATAAAACAAAAATAATAAAATTATTACTAGTTTTATTCACGATTACATGTTATAATAAGTAAAAATTATTAAGCATTATTAACTGCGCTTAACTAAGTTGAAATAACGGAGGTCTGAATATGAACGTAGATGAACTTGAACTAAAAGCTTTAGATGTTCGCCGAGGGGTCCTTGATATGATATATCACAGTAAAGCGGGCCATATAGGAGGTACTTTTTCAAGCGCAGATATTATTGTTGCCCTATACTATAAATTGATGCACACGGATCCAACTGATTCAGGTAATCCAAACAGAGACAGATTTATATTAAGTAAAGGTCATTGCATTGAAGGGTATCTTTATACGCTTGCCGACAAAGGTTTTTTCGATCGTGAGGAATTGAAGGAATTTTCAACATTTGGTTCTCGCTTGATCGGACATCCCAATAGAGCGGTCCCCGGTATTGAGATGAACACAGGTTCCTTAGGACATGGTCTTTCATGTGCTTGCGGAATGGCTCTCGCAGCTAAAATGGATCATAAGGATTACCGTGTTTATGCATTAATGGGTGATGGAGAGCAAGATGAAGGCTCCATATGGGAAGCTGCCATGTTTGCAGCAAGTTATTCTTTGGACAACCTCTATGCGATTTTAGATCGGAATAGCTTACAGATCAGTGGTCCAACGGAACGAGTCATGCGTCTGGAGCCCCTGAAAGCAAAATGGGAAGCCTTTGGATTTCATGTTATGGAAATCAACGGGAACAGCATGGCAGAGATAGTGAGCGCATTTGATTCGCTGTATAAAATAAAAGGCAAGCCCAAATTGCTGTTAGCGAATACCGTAAAAGGAAAAGGTGTTTCTTTTATGGAAAATCAAACCGAATGGCATCACAATATTCCGACTGCCGAGCAATATATTCAGGCAGTAAGAGAGCTTGATGCCGCTAGAGGGGTATATCAAAAATGAACAAATATGCTTGCAGGAAGATTTTTACCAAAACCTTATTATCATTGGCGCTTGAAAATAGAAATATATTGGCCGTTACATCAGACGCCCGCGGTTCAGTTACATTAAATGAGTTCGCAAATACGTTACCGGAGCAATTTGTAGAAACAGGCATTGCGGAACAAAACGAGGTGGGAATGGCCGCAGGACTGGCAGCATGCGGCAAAATTCCCTTTGTATGCGCACCGGCTCCTTTTTTAAGTTCCCGAAGCCTTGAACAAGTAAAGGTAGATGTTGCTTATTCTAACACAAACGTTAAGTTGATTGGCGTAAGCGGCGGAATAAGCTATGGCGCTCTCGGTTTATCACATTTTGCTATACACGATATTGCTGTTATGCGGGCCATTCATGGTTTAACGGTTTTGCTGCCATGTGATGCACGGCAGACAGAATGGCTTACAAAAGAAATTGCACAAACCATAGGCCCTGTTTATATGCGCATGGGAAGAGAACCGGTACCGGATGTATATACTGAGGAAACTGCCCATTTCGAAATCGGAAAAGCGAACTGTCTGCGCGAAGGGAAAGATTTAACCATTATTGCCACCGGTGAAATGGTGTATAAAGCAATATGCGCTGCAGATCAGTTACGCGAAAAAAATATAAGCGCCAGAGTGCTGGATATGCATACGATTAAACCGCTGGACGTATTGGCAATTGTTCAGGCGGCTCGGGATACCGGCCACATACTTACCGTTGAAGAGCACATGATATATGGCGGTCTTGGCGCAGCAGTCTCCGAGACGGTATCAGAACATTACCCTGTTCCCGTCAAGATTCTTGGAATCCCCGACGAGCACGTGGTTCCCGGAGAACAGGAAGATGTGCTTAAGCACTATGGATTAGATGCGGATGGAATTGCTCTGGCGGCTCAATTACTGCTAAAGCGTACCTGATTCGGTTTTAAAAGCGCTAAGCCCACTGGCCGGTCCTGCGCCGCTCCTCAGTGCGGACATAGGCGCTCTCGTGGAGCTCTCTGACAGTGGCCGGAGAAACTCCGTCGGCTTCACCCGACAAAACTTAATATCCACAAAGACATATCTTCCGCTCAGGGGAGGGTATGTCTTTTTTAATGTGAAAAAGCATGGTATTATGGATATATAGGCTACGATGCATACGGATAAACAGAAATTTATGAGGATAAATATATGAAAATAAGAAAACTGTCCATTGATGATTACAAGGAAATGTATGATTTATGGATGTCAACTCCCGGAATGGGGCTCAACGACATAGATGATTCGCAGGCAGGAATTGAAAGGTTTTTGAAGCGAAATCCCAATACTTGTTTTGCTGCGGTCACGTGCGGCAAAATCGCGGGGGTCATTTTATCCGGCCACGATGGCCGGCGCGGTACTATTTACCATACGGCGGTTTTAGTAGCAAATAGGAACAAAGGTATTGGTTCTGCTCTGGTTAACGCCGCGTTAAAAGCTTTGCAGGACGAAGGCATTCACAAGGTTGCGCTTGTGGTTTTTGAAAGGAATGAGATCGGGAATACGTTTTGGGAACACAAGGGGTTTAGCACGAGAAAGGATTTAAATTACAGAAATAAGGCCCTGACAGAGCTTATAAGAATAGACACATAGATTCTGATTAAGCGGCAGGCTTAGCCCCATGCGCCACAAAGTGAAACTTCGGCAGAGAATGCCGCGCCTCCGTATTTAATGCAAGGCTTTCCTTCTTTTCTTTATGATCGATATAATTAACATTGCTATTGGCAGAATGATACCGAATGTGCCGATCAGTGCAATCCATGTTGTACTGTCCCACTTTGCCTGATACGCGGCATCCGGATAAACAACTCCGGAATAAACCAGCATGACAAGCCCAAGAGGCAATACAATTTTCTTATGATCTTTAAGCCCAAATAACTGGGAAAGGCCGATCACTCCCGCGTAAAAGTACAATATCATCCGAACAGACTCGGTTAAAATCCATGAAAAAGATACAGCCGCTTCTATTCTGTCAATAATTCCGATACTGATCCCCTTTGCCATCAGATAGGTTGGATACTGGGATCTTGCGGTAATCGTACTGCCTAATACCAGGATAGCCATGATCGTACTTATGAAATTAAATGCCGATGCCCAAAGATATCCTAAAAACAAGGAGTTGCGCGTTTTCACGGTATGATCGGTGTTTATCGGATAAATCATAATTAAAATAATAAAAGGCCAGGTCAGAAAACTGGATAAGCGGATGGACCCTTTCAAAACAGGAACGGCCCCTTTTTCAAAAACAGGCAGCAGATTCTCAGGATGTATGTTTGGAATCGTCATCAGAATTGCCAAAACAATCATTACAGTCACAATATAAAAAAAGACTTCGGCCGACCGTGCAATCGCTTCCAATCCATATAATAAACCGATTACAAGCACGATTGCGAAGAGAAAGTTTAACGCATATAAAGGCGTTTCGCTCATATATTCTGTCTGCACAAAATTCCCGATATAGGATATGACCGCTGCCGCACTAAAAAAGCATATAAACAGCACAAAAGAGGCGGATATGATCCAGCCAAGCCATTTGCCGAAAACCAAGCTGAACATATCCACAAAGGTTTTACCCGGGTATAATTTGCCCAGATAATAGTACATCCAAATAAAAGGAAGCCCGATTACAGGCGTAATGAGGGCACAAATCCATGCATCCTGCTCTGCTAACTCTGCAATGCCGGAAGCGGTCGCAATGACGGTCGTTCCAAGCGTAAAATTTGCAGTTAACGCAAACAGCTGGAAATTACTTATTTTTATTTTATTCATTGTTTTTTACTCCAAAGCACCTTTGATTAAGGCAACAACAGGCGAATAGACTGCAGCTACAAAATCCGCCGGGTTGGGGATATCCATATCAAGACTTTTTAAGACGGCAACGACGATGCCAAAGCAAAGTATGAGCGAAAAAACAGCCAGTTCTTTATATTCTTTGCCTGTCCACATTTTCGGTATTTCCACGATGCAAAGGATGACGGAAAAAGCCGACACTAAAACAATTGAAAGCAAACCCATATTATTTTTGATCCTTCAGAAAAAACGACTTTGAAATCGTGCCTGTTTTTTCTATTTTTACAGTTACGTTTACGTGCACGGGCAAATCTGTAAATTCGCGGTCCCAGTTCTCCTTTAGCGTGGCCCATAGCTTCGGGTAAGCTCTGTGTATGACCTCGCCAAAGCCAAAAACATCGCTGTGCAAGTCTTTCTGGGCCTTTTTTATTGTTCTATTAACCATTCCGCCTATTTTATCTTCGGCAAGTTTTTCCACTATTTTAAGATTTTCAGCTTTCGTTATATCCAAAACGGCGGATGCCGTTTCAATGTTTGCCTTGACATCAATGTTCACGGTAATAACGGGTTTTCCGTTTACTAAAGAGACTATTCGTTTTGATTTTGCATTTGTCACCTCAGTTGTTATTTTGCCGGTATTTTTATCTTCAACATATCCCATTGTACTCGATACGTGCCCTATAATATAATTATATCCCTTACTTTCCTCCTCATCGAGCCATCCCACCAGTTTGTCATCCTGAAACACCGCCAAATCCATGATTTTTATGGGGTCGGCTTTTATCTCCTTGAGTTTGTCCAGCGTATCATCTGCTTGACTGTCACCGGCAAGATGGACTCCGGTGATCACCGCATTTTTACCATCAGATATGATGCAGTTAATCAGGCTGATGATTTTTACAGATTTGGTGCCTGCCCATATTTCGTCTGAAGCTTTTATGGAAGAATAAAGCTTTACGGATGGATTGGTATCCAGCTTGGTCAAATTATTTAAAACACTGTTTGCGGTTAATCCTTCTGCTACGGCAAAATACATATCGGTTCTGACTTGATGCTCACGCGA
This sequence comes from Oscillospiraceae bacterium, assembly GCA_963678505.2. GTDB lineage: Bacteria > Bacillota > Clostridia > Oscillospirales > JAVBQB01. The sequence continues at coordinate 24,456 of CAXXFP010000008.1, forward strand.
CAAAAAGTCAAGCACATCGGAAACTCCCTCTTTTGCGAATTCCTCGCCGAATATAACAGTTTGCAAATGGGTTGCATTTATTTTTCTGGAACTTTGGGTAATGATTTTTCGAATTAATTCAATGGTATCTTTGCCTTCTTCCGTATATACAACGACTGTGGGCTCATTTACTGTCTTCTGTGAGGCGATTGCACGCGGATTCAAAACCTGAACGGTTAGCAGTATGCCGTCTTCGGTTTTATCAATTCCCATTGCAATCATAAACGCCAGTGAGTTGAGTTCCCGGCTGTTCCAGCATCCGACCAGGCATAAACTCAGCGTCATTGAAATTATTATTGTTATACATGATTTTATTTTAAATTTCACAACGTCTTCCTCTTCGCCATGCACATTGACTGAAAAATAAACTCAGTTAAGCTCCTGATCTTCTTTTTTTCCTGACATTACAGGCTGTTTCATTTTAATTCTGGGGGTTTTAGTTTTCGCGGTTGCGCTCGGGCGATAAGTCATTTTCCATAAAGGAAATCTGACAAAGGTATCTTTGTTTTCCTTCGCTATTCTTGGAGCAATGGGGGATAGATAGGGAACCCCGATGGATTTCAGCTTACTTAAATGAAGCGTCAAAATGATTAACCCGACAAAAATACCATATAAACCAAAGGTGGCTGACAATAGCATCAGAATAAACCTTAAAATCCTTATTGCATTTGACATTGAATAATTTGGAATCGCAGAGCTTGCAATTGCGGTAACGGATACGATAATAACAATAACGGCGGAAATGATTCCCGCCTGAACCGCGGCCTGCCCCAAAACCAGCGCTCCCACAATCGATATGGCAGGCCCTATTGCACGGGGCATCCTGATTCCCGCTTCCCTCAATGTTTCAAAGGTTAATTCCATCAGTATCGTTTCAACAAAAGCAGGAAAAGGCACACCCTCGCGCTGTGCCGCAATACTGATTAATAAAGCAGTCGGAAGCATTTCATGATTAAATGTTGTTAATGCGATATAGGTTGACGGTACGCAAAGTGTAAGGAAAAAGGAAATGAGCCTGAATATGCGTGTCATGGATGCAACAAAAAACTGATGATAGTAGTCTTCGCTTACCTGCAGAAAGTCAGTAAAAAAAGCCGGAGCGGTTAACACAAAGGGCGTGCCGTCAACCAGTATTGCTACTTTCCCTTCCAGTAAGCCCGCTACAACAGAATCAGGCTTTTCCGAATTGAGAATGGTTGGAAATACAGAATACGGGTCATCCTTTATCAATTCTTCGATATAGCTGCTTTCAAGGATTCCATCCACCTGGATACGGCTTAATCTCGTTCTGACCTCGTCAATAATCTCTGTTTTCGCGATTTGATCCAGATAAATAATGGCCACATCGGTTTTTGTAATACTGCCTATGGTCATATTTTCGATTTTCATCGATTTGTCTTTTATTCTTCTTCGCAGCTGAGAGATATTCATGTCGATTTTTTCTGTAAAGCCTTCTTTTGGGCCCCTTATGACGGTTTGGGAAGTAGGCTCCGATATATTTCTGCCTTTCGGGCCGTACGTGTGTATAGCCAGAAATTTACTGTATCCATCAATTAATATGACCGTATTGCCGGATAATATTTGGCTGTAAAGAGTTTCATAATCAGAACCTTCAACGACCTTAGAGCTGCACAGAAGTGAAGTCTTTAATCTGTTAAAGCAGCATTCCAAAGTGCTTTGATCTTTGTTAAAAAATGATTCCAAGGCGTTCTGATTATCGGAATTCCTTGAATTTATCAATTCATTCAGTTCTAAAGATAAGTTGTCCAGCTTATTTTCATCCGCTAATCCGCTGATAAATAAAACTGCAAGGTTTAAATTTTTTTTCATTTTTATAGTAAACTCCCGGATTAAAAGATCATTGCTGTTGCCTAATACGCTTTTAATCCGATTGATGTTTTTAATGATATTCGTATTAAATTTTATATCACCCAAATTAATAACCTCGATATTATTTAATGCAAATAATGTCCGTAGGACAAATGCGTTTTTTAAATCGCATTTGCAAAAGTCCGCATATTGCGGACTTTTGGCGCTTCGTAAACCATTGATTGACTTCCTGTTAGGCTTTTAAACGAATACAGCTGTTGTATTTTTGATTTGTTCATCATGCATTAATTAGTATGTACTGGAAAAAGGGAGTTATCGCTGGTAAATACTAGCCGTTTAAAATTGGGCGGACGATTGATTCTCGCAATTACGGACTGCATCCAGAATGACACAATAAAAGCATATCTTTCCATGCGCCGATAAAGGACACTTTTTCCGGCGAGGAAGGAAGCGCTTTAGAATGAATTTTTTGGAATAAAATTCAAAAATTATAACAAACTACGAATGAGGTGATGATCAATGCAATTAACGCAGAAAGAAACATTGCTCCTGAAAGATTTAAAAGAGCAGGAGCAGACCTGTGTGGAAAAGTACGGCAAGTATTCCTCAGACGCACACGACGGACAGCTCAAGGGGATATTTGCGCAGATCGGACAGATGGAGCAGCAGCATTTGGATACGATCAATCAAATCATGAGCGGGACTGTTCCGGCGATGCAGTCCGGCGGGGAGAAACAGGCACAGTTGAATTTTACGCCGACTTATCAGGCGGCGTCAGCAGACGCCAATAAGCAGAAGGACTGTTTTCTTTGCACCGACCTGCTGACAACCGAGAAGCATGTGTCGTCCGTTTATAACACCTGCGTATTTGAGTTTAAAGACACAAATGTAAGAAATATCCTCAATCATATACAAAAAGAAGAGCAGCAGCACGGCGAGCAAATTTACAACTATATGGCGCAAAACGGAATGTACAGCTAAGCGAGAATGTCACCAGAAAATCTAAAAATATTATGCCTTAACGCAGCATCAGGATGAAGCAAAAAGAAAACCACATGACAGGCATTACGCCTGCATGTGGTTTTTTTACGTCATATCACGTTAAGGCGTATGCATTGTTTTCTGAAATGTACATTCAACCGCCTCCATATATCCTATTCCATGAGGGCGATACCTTCCAAAATGGCAGGCGTTCATTTTGCGGACTGTGTAAAAGGACTCTCTTGCAGGATTATCTGATTTTTGCGTGGTATTTTCGTGTATGATTAACACTTGATTTTGAAGATGGGAATTGATACAATACTAACCGATCAGGTATCAATATAAAATCCGGCTGTTTCTATATGGGGCAGACTGGAATGAGGAGTTGTAATTATGCCATTAGTCACGTCAACCGAGATGTTTAAGAAGGCTTATGAGGGCGGTTACGCCATCGGTGCTTTCAACGTCAATAACATGGAGATTATTCAGGGGATTACTGAGGCCGCCAAGGAACTCAGCGCTCCGCTCATTCTTCAGGTTTCGGCCGGTGCCCGCAAATATGCCAACCATACCTATCTTGTTAAGCTTGTTGAAGCGGCACTGATTGAAACAAATCTGCCGATCTGCCTGCATCTGGATCACGGCGACAGCTTTGAACTTTGCAAAAGCTGCGTAGACGGTGGCTTTACCTCCGTTATGATCGATGGTTCCCACTTGAGCTTCGAAGACAACATCAAGCTGACAAAGCAGGTTGTCGAATACGCGCACGCAAAGGGCGTCGTGGTTGAAGGCGAGCTGGGAAGGCTGGCCGGTATTGAGGACGCCGTCAGCGTAAGCGCAGAAGACGCCTCCTATACCAAGCCGTCGCAGGTTCAGGAGTTTGTTGAGAAGACCAATGTCGACTCCCTTGCAATCGCCATCGGGACAAGCCATGGCGCGTACAAGTTTAAACCCGGCCAAAATCCGCAGCTGCGCTTTGACATCCTTGAAGAAGTTCAGCAGAGGCTGCCTGGTTTTCCGATCGTTCTGCATGGCGCTTCCTCCGTCATTCCCGAGTTTGTTGAAACCATCAACAAATTTGGCGGCGAGATGCCCAACGCCATCGGAATCCCCGAGGATATGCTGCGGCAGGCCGCGCGTATGTCCGTCTGCAAAATCAACATTGATTCCGATCTGCGCCTTGCCATGACTGCGGCTATCCGCAAGCATTTTGCAGAAAACCCGAGTCATTTTGATCCGCGCCAGTATCTGACTCCCGCCCGCGCAGCCATCAAGGCGATGGTTGCCCGCAAAATTACCGATGTTCTTGGCTGCAACGGAAAAGCATAAGCACAAAATACTTCAGGAAGATGCCTCAAACGGGGCATCTTCCTTTTTTTTTGACGTTTTTGTGATATGATATGGATAAGGCCGAAGTTCATCCAGTTTTCACATAACGTAACTATTATTAAAATCGAGTTCATATGTTTGCCTGCGGAGTATAAATTGGAAATGTTATCACATAAACTCAAATACATCAGGGAGGCGGTACTATGAAAAAAACATTGAAATCGGCCGGTGCGGTTTTCGCGGCAATTGTTTTTGCCGTCGGGCTGCTGCCTGCGCAAGCTTTTGCTGCCGATAGCGAGACGGTGCTTACGTCGATCTATCATGAGTCGGCCGTCGCGTCGGTTGATGTGACGGGGAAAACATCGGCTGTTCTGACAGTGCCATATGCTTATGCCGGCGATTCAGTCAATTTGCCATCCGGCCTGAATATTTATTTCGGTTCCGGCTATACCAGCGCCGTGGCCAGCTTTGTGGATCCAATCGCCTATATCGGCAGTGGAACCGACGCCGGGGAGCCGGTAACCATGACGGTCACATATCAAAAAACAGGTGATGAGGCGTTTTATACTTCAGATTACAGTATCAGCGTCGCTAGGGCGGCGTATGTCGCGCCCACGTTTTCGGGAACGATATCCAAAAGCGTCAGTCTGCCGGATGCGCTTACGTTTTCTGAGTCGGACTTTACGGATAAGTACACGAAGAATAACGGTACAGAGCTAAACAGTGTTGTTATTTCAGGCAGCAATCCGACGTTTGGGGCGCTTTATTTAAACGGCAGCGAATATACGCTTGGAGACAAAATCAGCCTTACGGATATCACCGGAGGAAAGTTCACTTTTGTTGCGACAGCCGCCGGCACAGTATCCTATATCGTGGATGCCTATGATGACAACGGCCTGGCAGGCTCGGCGGTGCTGAGTGTTACGGTGAAGGAAAAAGTCGTTTCCATCAGCGACCTTTCTTATACCAATTACGAGGACACGGCAGTGACCTTTTCCGCATCGAGCTTCAATACCGTTTACTACAACGCAACGGCCATTGCGCTCAGCTATGTGAAGTTTACTCTGCCGTCGAGCACCTACGGAACGCTCTATTACAATTATTCTTCCGCATCCAGCTATGATTCGCTTGTGTCTGCAAGCAAAGAATATTATGTGAGCGCGTCGCCGTACCTGTCCAAGGTGACGTTCGTGCCAAAAACCGATTATACAGGCACCGTGACGCTCACATACACAGGCTACGACGCAGGCGGCACGGGCTACACAGGAAGTGTCAAGCTTATTTATAAAGATGACGGCAGTGCCGATACCATCACCTATACGACCGACGAGGACGAGGAAATCACGTTTGACACCTCGGACTTTAACGACGTATGCGAGGACGCGACGGATGAAACGCTCTACTATGTGAAGTTCACGCTGCCGTCGAGCACGTACGGGAAGCTTTATTACAACTACACGTCCTCCTCAAGTTATGACTCCGCGGTGTCGTCGAGCACGAAGTATTACCGCAGCGCGTCGTCGTACCTGTCCAAGGTGACGTTCGTGCCCAAAACAGGCTACACCGGAACGGTGACGATCTCCTACACGGGCTACAATACCGACGGAGACTCCTTTACGGGAAAGGTGAAGATTACCGTTGGAGATGACGACGACGCCGATACCATCACGTATACGACCGATGAGGACGAGGAAATCACGTTTGACACTTCGGACTTTAACGACGTATGCGAGGACGCGACGGATGAAACGCTCTACTATGTGAAGTTTACGCTGCCTTCAAGCACGTACGGGAAGCTCTATTACAACTATACGTCTTCCTCAAGCTATGACTCCGCGGTGTCTGCCAGCACAAAGTATTACCGCAGCGCGTCGTCGTATTTATCCAAGGTGACGTTCGTGCCCAAAACAGGCTACACCGGGACGGTGACGATCTCCTACACGGGCTACAACACCGACGGAGATTCCTACACCGGTTCGGTGAAGATCACCGTAAGTGAAGGCAGCAGCTCGGAATACTTTACCGACGTAACCAATAGCTTATCCTGGGCGATGGATGAGATCGATTACCTGTATGAAGAAGGCGTGATATCCGGCACCAGTTCCACCTTGTACAGTCCAAACAGCTCCATTACACGCGGAGACTTCATCCTGATGCTGTACAGGGCGTTTAAGCTGACTTCAAGCAGCGCGACGAGTAATTTTACGGATGTAAAAACGGGAAGCTATTACTACGCGGCCATTGCGGCTGCAAAGGCGCTTGGAATCGCCAAGGGATCCGATGGCGAATTCAGACCCGGACAGCCGCTGACAAGGCAGGACGCCATGGTGCTGATCATGCGAACGCTTACGGTTTCAGACGTTTCCTTAACCTCCGGAAAGGAAAGCGACCTGACCGCGTTTTCCGACAAAAGCAGCTTATCCGCCTACGCCGTGACTTCGGCGGCAACGCTCATCCGCGCGAAGGTGATCGAAGGCAGCAACGCAAAGCTCAACCCACTGGGATATCTGACGCGCGCACAGATGGCAGTCATTGTATATCGTGTTTTGGATTTGTAAAAATATAGCAAAAAGCAGCGGTGCATGCAGACATATGTCTGTATGCACCGCTGCTTTTTACGGTCATAATTAAAACTAATCAGGTTTTACCAGCATAAGCCGAATGGGTTTATGCTGCTTTAGACAGGTCATAATAATATTGAGCGTCCCTTTTGAGGTGCCGTCCCACAAAGCCAGCACATAATCGGCCTGCTCAACAATCAACGCATTACGGACAAGGGGAGCGGATTTTTGATATGTTTCATATTCCGGAGACAAAACAGTGAGCTTGAGATCCTCTTCACCGGCATATCGCTCGGCTAACGCGTCAATGCCCTGCGCGCCGCCGCTGATGATTTCGCTGCATCCGGCAGGGATGTTCTCAACAAGAAGCGCATAGCACCCCTCACCGAGATTGCGCGAGCCAACAACCGCCACCTTCATGTTTGCCTCCGTTATGATAAAAAGATATCTTATTTTATCATAATAATTCCAGAGACTAAACAATTTAATGAAAGTTTGTTAAATTTGTTTAATCAGGTCAGGTATAAACATACGGGCATCTATTGTGGAAAAATGAGACAAGTTAGATTGCCCTAAAGCTGCAAAATTCACCTCGCTTTATAATCTAATTAAAGGCCATATTATATTTGACGCAAAAAATGGCTGCGTCAAAAAAATAAAAAGGGGTGAAGGAATGGAGAAACACTGGAGAAAATGCGATGCGATCAGACGGTGCTTTGTGACAGTACCGGCGGCATTGATCCTGGCCGCTGTCCTGCCGATATCAGCGGGACTTCACGCATCAGCTGCCCCGATAAGCGGCAATGAAATCAAAAAGCTGGTTCCGGTTGGCCACACGGTGGGCGTTAAGCTGTTTACCGATGGCGTAATGGTGATCGGGGTGAGCATGGTCGAGACTCAAAGCGGTCAGGCAAGCCCGGCACTCGACGCAGGACTTGCCGAAGGAGATATCATCACGCATATAGACTCCGGCAAGGTGAATACCATTGAGCAGGTCATAAAGGCTGTTCAGGCGCACGATGAACTGACCGTGCGTGTACGCAGAAAAGGAAAACCGATGCAGGTCAAAATCAAAACCGTCAAATGCAAGACGGATTCCACCTATAAACTGGGAATTTGGGTGCGCGACAGTATAGCCGGGATCGGAACGATGACGTTTTATGATCCGGAGAACAAAATTTTCGGTGCGCTCGGTCATGGCATCAGCGACGTGGATACGCAGGAGCTCATGCCGTTATCCACAGGCTCCATCATGTATTCAACAGTGACCGACGTACGCATGGGCGTATCCGGGGAGCCGGGCGAATTGAGGGGAGAATTCAACTTAAACCAGGACGCAGGTTCGCTTTATGCCAATAGTGAAAGCGGTATTTTTGGAAAATTGACAGATTTAAGTCTTGTGAAAAATAATGAAGAGATGTCCCTTGCATCGAGAGATGAGGTAAAAGCCGGTGCGGCAACAATTTTATCAAATGTTTACGGGGATACGGTCGAAGAATATGATGTGGAAATTGTAAAAATCTATTCTCAAGAAGATGAACCGTCCAGAAATATGATGATTAAAATAACAGATGAGAAACTTCTGGAGAAAACAGGCGGTATTGTTCAGGGCATGAGCGGCAGCCCAATCCTTCAAAACGGGAAACTTGTCGGCGCCGTGACGCATGTGCTGGTAAACGACCCCAAACGCGGCTACGGAATTTTTATAGAAAACATGCTTGAGCAGGCATACTCCGAAGGAAAGGCCGCAGCATAAGCCTTCGCGTACAGTTTATTTAGTTTCTTTATCGAGCGCTTACAACAAAATGTCCTCATTCGGTTACTACGTATTAACTGATTGAGGACATTTTTGTCGTAAAATGTAAACAACAAAATACCAATATTTTCCTTATTACTATTGCAAAGAATACAAAATTGTGTTAATTTAAACATAGTTAAGTGCGCATTTATTGTGAAATTCGGCAGAAAAATCCCACCGTATCTTTTAACTAAAAGTGCGAAAAAATGCGAGGTGTAAAAATGGAAAGCACAACAAGGATATTGATTGCTGACAATTGTGAGGATTTCAGATCTTTGCTGATCGATTCATTCGACAACGAAAACGAGATTGAGGTTGTCGGATGTGCCAGTGACGGATTTGAAACGGTTGAAATGGTATCGGCGCTGCAGCCTGACGTTTTACTCATCGATATTGTTTTGCCACACCTGGATGGACTTGGTGCGATCAAGGCGATCAACACACTTAACTTAAAGCACAAACCGGCTGTTTTCGTACTTTCGGGCTTTGCAAACGATCACGCTACCTCCGAAGCGGCGGCACTGGGGGTCTATTATTTCATGGTCAAACCGTTTGATATGACAACGCTTACGCAACGGATCCGACAGGTCGGAATTAAATCAAGAGGTCAGCTGCCTATTCAAAGTCTTCAGGTGAACCGGGCTGCGAGGTTGGAGTTTGATATAGAATCGCTGGTAACAGGCATTATTCATGAAGTTGGCGTACCGGCGCACATAAAAGGGTACCAGTACTTACGGGAAGCCATTATCATGGCCATCAAGGACAGGGAGGTCATCAATGCGGTGACTAAGATCCTGTATCCCACCGTTGCAAAGGTCTATTCCACAACTGCGTCGCGCGTTGAGCGCGCCATCCGCCACGCCATCGAGGTGGCGTGGGATCGGGGCGATATTGAGACGCTGCAAAGCTACTTTGGCTATACGGTGTCCAACACAAAGGGAAAACCCACAAATTCAGAGTTTATTGCAATGATCGCAGACCGGCTTTCCTTGCAGCTCAAGGGTGCGTGAGCCTGCAAAGCATAGGTATATACTTTGCTAAACACACATAGACGGTTGGTAAAAAAAGACATAGTTAACCATGGCTGCATAAAGAGCGACAATTTTTTATGTTTCCTGCGCCGCGGCTGATTCAGCCGCGGCGTAAGTGTTTTATAAAGCATTGCAATCAAATCGTTTTTTTCGGGAACATACGCATTTAAAAAACAGTACCCGCCGCATGCGCGGCGCAACCGGGATATCGAGCCGAAAGCGTGAAGTTTTCGGCTCGATCAACGGGGATGCCAATACACCGATGCAATGTGCCGGCGTAGTTGAAGCGTTCTGCCGCGGCTGAAATAGCCGCGGCGTTTTGTATATTTCATGGATTTACCGCTTTATAATAAACAGTTGTTATACATTTTTTATCGATATTTGCCTTGTAATTGAGCATAAGGTTTGTTAAAATATAGAGTAAACACAATAGTGGTTTTATTAATTCATAGGATCGGCCGGGTGAAATATGTTGAAACCTTGCAGAATAACTCTTTTCGCGGGGCATTACGGCAGCGGAAAAACCAATCTGGCCGTAAACTACGCGCTGTATGTAAAAGAGCATCAGAATGAAGTGGCGATTGTCGATTTGGATATTGTAAATCCCTATTTCAGGAGCAAGGACAGCGAGGCTCTGCTCAATGAAAAAGGGATTTTGTTCATATCGTCGGCGTATGCCAATTCTAATGTGGACGTACCGTCATTTCCTGCGCAGGCCAACATGATTTTTGACAATCCCGCGCTTTATTCGGTGGTGGATGTCGGCGGAGACGATCGCGGCGCATATGCGCTCGGCCGGTACGCTGCAAAGCTGAAAGCGGAGCAAAGCGCGGCAATGCTGCTGGTCATCAACCGGTACAGACCCCTTACGGCGGACCCGGACGGCGCCTATACGATCATGCGCGAGATAGAAACTGCCGCGGGTATACTGTTTACAGGCATTGTAAACAACTCAAATCTCGGCGGCGAAACAGCGCCTGAGCATATTCTTGATTCGCTTGACTATGCTGACGAAATATCGCAAAGGACAAATCTTCCGATTTTGTTTACCTCGGTGCGCGCAGATCTTGTAAAACCGCTCGAGGGTAAGGTGGAAAACCTTTTTCCCATTGATATCATGCACAAATCCAAATGGAATGTTTAACGGGAGGTAAAAAAGATGCCCAAGGTGACATTTGACGCCGACAGATGCAAAGGCTGCGGCTTGTGTGTTGAAGCCTGCCCCAAGAAAATTGTGGCGCTTTCGACCACAAAAATCAATTCAAAAGGCTTTCATCCGGCCGAGGTAAACGACCAGAGCGCATGCATTGCCTGCGCATTCTGCGCAACGATGTGCCCGGATGCGGTCATTCGGGTAGAAAAGTAAGGAGGCGAAGGCATATGACTGACAAAGTATTAATGAAGGGCAACGAGGCAATCGCGGAAGCGGCCCTGCGTGCGGGCTGCCGCCATTTCTTCGGTTATCCGATTACTCCGCAGACAGAGCTTGCGGCATATATGGCCAAGCGCATGCCCAAAATCGGCGGGACATTTCTTCAGGCTGAAAGCGAAATAGCCGCCATCAATATGGTTTACGGCGCGTCGGCCGCCGGCGTGCGCGTGATGACATCCTCTTCCAGCCCCGGAATTTCACTCAAAAGCGAGGGCCTTTCCTATCTTGCCGGAAGCGATCTTCCCGCGCTGGTTGTAAATGTTCAGCGCGGCGGACCGGGGCTTGGCGGCATTCAGCCTTCACAGGCCGATTATTTCCAAGCCACCCGTTCCACGGGACATGGCGATTTTCATCTGATCGTGCTCGCGCCGAGCACCGTTCAGGAAATGGCAGGTCTTACCTTTGACGCTTTTGACCTTGCCGACCGCTACCGCATGACGGTCATGCTACTGGCGGACGGCATACTCGGGCAGATGATGGAGCCGGTTGCGTTTCCTGAGCCGATCACACAGGAGCAGGGGCAAAAGGACTGGGCGCTGACCGGGACGAACGGCAAGCGCAAGAAGAATATCGTAAACTCTCTTTATTTGCAGCCCGAAGAGCTTGAACAGCTCAACTTTAAACGGTTTGAAAAATATGCCGAGGTCGCAGAAAAGGAAGTCCGCTACGATTCCTTTATGCTTGAGGATGCGCAGGTCGTGATCGTTGCATACGGCGCGTCTTCGCGCGTGGCAAAAAATGCGATCATCGCGGCGCGCGCAAAGGGCATCAAGGCCGGCATGCTGCGGCCGATCACACTGTGGCCGTTTCCGAAACAGGCGCTCAAAAAAGCTGCCGAGCATGCCAAAGCGTTTATCAGCGTGGAAATGAGCATGGGCCAGATGATTGATGACGTAAGGTTGTCCATCGAGTGTTCGCGCCCCGTGCTTTTATGCAACCGGACGGGCGGCATGGTTCCCACGCCTGAGGAAGTACTTAGTAAGATCGAACAGGCAATAGGAGGGGCAAAAGCATGAGCATTGTTTTTGAAAGGCCGAAGGCGCTGTCTGATGTTGTGCTCCACTACTGTCCCGGATGCACGCACGGCATCATCCATCGCCTGATAGCGGAAACCATGGATGAACTCGATATCACGGGAAAAACAGTTGGCGTCGCGCCGGTCGGCTGCGCCGTGTTTGCCTATAATTATTTTGAATGCGACATGGCCGAAGCCGCGCATGGCCGCGCGCCGGCCGTCGCCACCGGCATTAAGCGCGCACGGCCGGAGAGCATTGTATTTACCTATCAGGGCGACGGCGACCTTGCCGCGATTGGTACCGCGGAAGCGGTGCATTCTGCGGCGCGCGGCGAGAATATCACGGTTATTTTCGTCAATAACGCCATATACGGAATGACGGGCGGACAGATGGCACCGACAAGCATACCCGGACAGGTCACGCAGACCTCGCCGTACGGCCGCGATGTAAAAACCGCGGGGTATCCCGTGCGCGTGTGCGAAATGCTTTCCACGCTTGACGGCGTGCAGTTTGCGCAGCGTGTTGCGGTAAACAGCGTAAAAAATGTTCGCGAGGCTAAAAAGGCCATTAAAAAAGCGTTTGAAAACCAGATAGCCGGGAAGGGCTTTTCGATTGTCGAAGTGCTTTCCACCTGCCCGACCAACTGGGGTCTGGAGCCGAACGAGGCGCTCGGCTGGCTGGAGAAAAATATGATTCCGTATTACCCGTTGGGCGTATACAAGGACAGGGAATAGCTGTCCGCCTGCGTATTACTTGAAAAATTACGGAATTATGGAGGTAACTATGAGCGTTAACCATCAGATACTGATTGCGGGTTTCGGCGGTCAGGGCATTCTGTTTTCCGGTAAATATCTCGTCTATACAGGCATGCTGGCCGATCATGAGGTCACATGGCTGCCATCCTACGGCCCCGAGATGCGCGGAGGCACAGCCAATTGCAGCGTAATTATCAGCGATACGCTTATTGGCTCGCCGATCGTATCCAAGCCGAATATCCTCATCGTCATGAATCTGCCGTCTTATGACAAGTATGAAGGCAGTGCTGCCCCGGGCGGAAAGATTTTTGTTGACAGCTCCCTGATTACGCGCGCAGCGGGCCGGACGGACGTGGACAGCTTCTTCATTCCGGCCACGCAGCTTGCCATGGACAACAACCTCAAGGGGCTTGCTAACATGATTATGATCGGAAAGGTCATTCGTGAGACACAGCTGTGTCCCTATGACCATATCAAAAACACGATGCTTAAGGTTGTGCCGGCAAGTAAAAAGGAACTGCTGGAGCTCAATCTCAAAGCGGTGGATATCGGCTATAATTATTAAAAAACTCAAAAACATGGCAGGATCGGGGAAAGCGCTTCGCTTTCCCCGGTCCTTTTTTGCGTAATGGACGCCTACCCGTACCGTCTTAGGCGTCCTGGCTGAAGTACATCGTCACAGCTGCGTGCTAAAAAAGCCCGCTGAAGCACCATATAAGAGGGGGGACTCACGAAAAACATCCGCAGTTCATGGCAAATCCGCCGGATGGTATTGTAATTTTTAACAAAATAGTATATACTAAGAAAAGTGGGGTAGTCAATAGGTTCAGTCAAATATTGGGAGGCTATTTTTATGTATTGTATAGGGGACAAGATCGTCCATCCTATGCATGGGGCGGGCGTAATAGAAAATATTATCGAACAGAAGGTCGACGGCACAAGCAGGCAGTATTATGTGCTGAAAATTCCGGTCGGCGGCATGCTTGTGATGATCCCGATTGTCAGCTGCGATGAAATCGGCGTGCGTCCGGTCATCGATTCCGATCGCGCGGAGGAAATCATGTGCTCTCTTTCAGGAATTGAGATCGACATGACGCAGAATTGGAACCATCGGTACAGGGAAAACATGCTGCGCATCAAAAGCGGCGATCTCATTGAGGTTGCAAAGGTCGTAAAAGGGCTGATGGCCAGAGACCGCGTTCGCGGCCTTTCCACTGGCGAGCGCAAAATGCTGCATTCCGCAAAGCAGATACTTATATCCGAAATCGTGCTGGCCAAGAGCCTGAGCTATGCCGAGGTTGAAACGAGCATCAACAAAGCGCTTGCATAAGGCGCGGGATCGCGGAATAAGCTGTTAACACTTAAGCCCTGGGGGCTTTTTTTATACAGGGGATTTCGGTGCCCGCGGATCGGAGGCGGTAGAGTATGGGGATATTAAAACAGCTTTTTAAGCCAGATAAGGGAACGCGGCGGGACTTTTACTGTGCGGCAGTGGTGCCTGCAGCGGGTTCCTCCGCACGCATGGGCGGGGAAAACAAGCTGATGATGGATATAGACGGTACGCCCGTCATTGTTTTCACCCTATCCGCACTCAACGCTTGCCCGGATATCGATGAAATTGTCATCGCAACGCGGCAGGAAGACATTTTATCCATTGGAAGCCTTTGCAGGGAATATGAGATCGATAAGGTGACAAAGGTTGTCTGCGGGGGACAGACGAGAGCGGAGTCGGTTATGGCCGGCATTATGGAGCTTTCCGGAAAAGAAACGCTCATCGCCGTGCACGACGCCGCACGGCCGCTCGTGTCCCCGTCGCTCATATCGCAGGTTGTCCGGTGCGCCGCTGAAAACTCCGCTGCCGCGCCTGTGGTTGCCGTCAAAGACACCATTAAGGTGTGCAGGGATGGCCTGATCGTATCCACGCCGGAAAGAAGCACCCTTTTTGCCGTTCAGACGCCGCAGATTTTTGAGGCGTCACTGCTCAAGGGCGCAATGACACGCGCACTCGAGTCGGGACTGTCGCTTACGGATGAATGCGCCGCGGTGGAAGCCATGGGCATGAAGGTCTCTGTGGTCGAGGGAGACTATGCAAATATCAAGATTACAACGCGCGAGGATATGGTTTTTGCGCAGGCTTTGCTTGAATGGAGGCTCAATCAGTGAGAATAGGACACGGCTACGACGTTCACCGTCTGGTGCCTGGCCGGGAGCTTATACTCGGCGGAATCAGGATTCCCTTTGAGTGGGGACTTTTGGGTCATTCGGACGCGGACGTGCTGACCCATGCCGTCATGGACGCGCTGCTCGGTGCGGCGGGGCTTGCGGATATTGGGGCTCAGTTTCCCGACAGCGAGGAAAAATACAAGGACGCTGACAGCATCGGCCTGCTTACACAGGTGGGGCAGAAGCTGAAAGACTCCGGGTTTACAGTTATCAATATCGACGCGACCGTAATCGCCCAGCAGCCCAAACTGAAGGATTATATTCCCAAAATGCGCGCTAAAATGTCCGCAGCGCTTGACTTGCCGGCTGAGGGCATAAACGTCAAGGCCACCACAGAGGAAGGGCTGGGGTTTACCGGAGCGCTTGAGGCGATTGCCGCGCACGCCGTTTGTCTGCTTGAGAAAACATAATCAACGGCTTCGGGCAAATCCGCCTTATTCCCCAGGTGTTTTTTTATCAGCGCCGGAGGCTAAACACACGCTCAATCCACCGCACTTACCGTTTGTTTTCTGCATAGTATAAAGCAGAAGACGGACGGTTGTTTTTTTATTGGTTACGCCGTCGCATCGATACGCCGCGTCTGCCACGGCTTATATTTTTATTTGCTTTTCCGATCCTTATAAAGCGAGGAACTTATTTTCATGGTTAAAGGGATTGATTGACATAAATACACTATTTATCATATCAAAATCACTGACCAACTCACAACGGATGGAGCGCTGTCTTGAAAAAGCAGGCATTGGCTGCACCATTACGCGCCTGCAGGGAAGGATACTGGGAACCGGCTGCGGGTATACGCTGAAGGTGCGCGCACAGGATATTATTGAGGCTATTAGGGAACTGCACCGCTGCGGGATACGTCAAAGCAAGGTGTTTAAAGAAAACGACGACGGCGGCTATGAGGAATACAAATATGACATACCTTGATAACGCCGCCACCACTCTGAAAAAGCCGCCTCTGGTTGCCCGTGCCATGGCACAGGCGGTTGCGCAGTGCGCAACCGCGGGCAGAGGGGGGCATGCCGCGGCCATGCATGCCGCCCAGGTCGTTTACAGCTGCCGGGAAGAAGCCGCAAAACTGTTTCATGTGAACAATCCCGAGCGTATCATTTTTACGCACAATGCAACGCATGCTTTGAATATTGCTATTAAATCGCTTTTAAACGAAAACGGACGCGCGGTGGTGTCCGGCCTGGAGCATAATGCGGTCATGCGTCCTCTTAAAGTGCTCAAAACAGAAAAGAATATTTCAATCGACATAGCGTATACGCCTTTGTTTGAACCGGAAATGGCCGTTTTCTCCTTTGAGGAGGCCATCAGCCGGCAGACAAGCTGCGTCATCTGCACACATGTTTCAAATGTTTTCGGTTATATCCTTCCCATTGAGCGAATTGACGAGCTCTGTCACAAATATGCCGTGCCGCTGGTAATCGACGCGTCTCAGTCGGCCGGATGTCTTGACATCGACGCGGAAAAATTAAAATCGCGCGTATTCATCTGCATGCCCGGCCATAAGGGGCTTTACGGGCCGCAGGGGACGGGGATCCTGATATGTCCGGATGATACGCCCGTAAGGACCCTGCTTGAAGGAGGCACCGGCAGCAATTCCGCGTTGTCGGAAATGCCTGACTTCCTCCCGGACCGGCTTGAAAGCGGAACTCAGAACACGCCGGGTATTGCGGGACTGTGCGAGGGACTTCGATTTATAAATAAAAAAGGCGTGTCTGAAATTTTTGCGCATAATGCCGTTTTGCTGCAGCAGGCGGTGGAGGCGCTGGGAAACCTGAGGCATATATACGCATACCATTCCGATCATCTGTTCTGCCAATCAGGTGTTCTTTCCTTTACCGTTGATAAAATGGACAGCGAAGAGGCAGCGCGGCGGCTGGCGGAAAATGATATCGCAGTTCGTGCAGGACTCCACTGTGCGCCCCTGGCGCATAAAACCGCTGAAACCTTCCCGCTGGGGACCGTGCGCGCCAGCGTGTCCTGCTTTAACACAAATCATGATATCCGAATGCTTGAAAGCGTACTCGCGACGCTAAAATAATGTCCACTGAACAAATGCAATATTCGAATCGTATTTGCACTAAAAGACCGCGTGTTGCCGACTTTTAGTGCAAATACAAATGTGTTTTGGCACTTCGGGATGCATTGATTGACTTCCTGCAAATCAAAAATACCATCTAACCATTGCAGCTGTTGTAATTTTGATTTGTTCATCAGGCGCTGAAATGGAAATAGACGGGGCTGTGCGCGCCGCAGGCTTTTTGATGTTTTCACTGTTTGCTGTGTTTTGGTAAAACAGGAAAAGAAAATATAATGTAAAAAAGTATTCACACGATATATTACAGTATGTTAATATATACTCAACAGAGTGTATTTTCCAAACGATATGTAGAAGGATGCCTGCTGATGGATGCGCTTCGAGAAATAATAAGGAGTATGGGAACTTCCTTTTCAATGGTTTCCATACTGGATGTGATCGACATCCTGATTGTCGCATATGTTGTGTACAAGCTTATTTCCCTGCTTCGGCATACCAACGCCATGCAGGTTGTCAAAGGCATCATTCTGCTTGTCGCGCTGGCGGCGCTGGCGGCTATGCTCAATCTTCATGTACTGAGCTTTATTCTCAACAACACCATGCAGCTTGGCTTTCTGGCGCTGGTTATCGTATTTCAGCCAGAGCTTCGCAAAATGCTTGAGCAGGTGGGGCGCAGCAAGCTGCCGGATATACTGGGCAGGGAGGCCGTTTCCGGCGGGGTGCTGGATACAGCCATTTTGCAGACGGTGGAGGCCTGCGGCGCACTTTCTCTCAAACGTGTAGGCGCGCTTGTTATCTTTGAGCGTCAGACCCATCTCGCGGATATTATCAATACGGGCACACTCGTGGATGCGCAGGTCACAAGCGAGCTGTTAAAAAATGTATTTTACCCGAAAGCGCCGCTTCATGACGGCGCGGTGATCATACAAAACGGCCGCATCGCGGGGGCTGGCTGCATGCTGCCCATGTCCTCAAACGTTAACCTGAGCAGGGATCTTGGTATGCGTCACCGTGCGGGCGTGGGCATCAGCGAGCATTCCGATGCGGTTGCCGTGATTGTGTCCGAGGAAACGGGGTCCATCTCCGTTGCCGTCGGCGGCATGCTAAAGCGGCATCTTGCGTCTGAAACGCTCGAGAAGCTCTTAAGAAATGAACTGACCAATGCAAACGAAGAAGTTAAAAAAGCCGGATTATTTAACTTTTTAAACATCTTCAAGGTGAAAAACAATGGGTAAGTGGATTAAAGAAAAAAATATTGTGCTGCGGATTATCTCCATTTTGTTGGCGATCGTCATGTGGCTTTATATTGTCGGCGTTGAAAATCCGGAAAATGATATTGAGGTGCGAAATATTAACCTCACTTTCACCGGCCTTGACGTGATGACCGACAGGAGTCTTACCATCGTGAAGGGCTTAGACACCACCATCAGTGTGCGCGTTCGCGGAAGGCGCAGCGATTTGGCAAAAATCGATAAAAACGAGAATGTAAAGGCCGATATTAACGTTTCCGATATCACCTCATCGGGCGAATATAACCACGTTTATGATATCACCCTGCCTTCAGGCATTTCCATACTGGATAAATCACCCTATTTTGTGAAGCTGTCTGTGGATACGCTTTCCACCGCCTATGTCGACGTCAGGGTTCAGCTTGAAGGCAACATCGCTCCGGGTTATCTCGCAAAGGAGCCGGTCGCAAATCCGCTCACAATAAAAATAACAGGCCCGCGGGAGCTTGTTTCGAGCATATCGCATGCGCTGGTGGTTTTAAAACGCGAGAATCTGGACAGTGCGGTGTCAAATGTCGTGCTTAACTACAGCTTTATCGGGAATGACGGGCAGGTCGTAGAATCAAATCTTCTTTCCGCGGATGTAAGCCAGGTTACGGTGAGCATGGATGTTTTGAAGACAAAGACTGTCCCCCTGTCCGTCAATTTTGTCGAAGGCGGGGGCGTCGGACTGAGTAATATTGAGTATTCGATCAGCCCGGCGAGCATCGAGATTTCCGGCAGCACGGATGTGCTGGACGGACTCAATCAGATCATTTTGGGCTCGGTGGATCTTTCCCGGGTTATGGGTGCCGAAAAGCAGACCTTCCAGATCCTGCTGCCAAACGACGTAACAAATCTCAGCGGTGTGACGCAGGCGGAGCTGACACTTAATATAAACGGACTGAAGACGCAGACGCTCAATACGGATAAAATCCAGCTTGTTCATGTGCCCAAGGGCTATAAGGCGCAGCTGATTACAAAGGAACTGCCCGTGCTTGTACGGGGAGCGGCGGACAGGGTCTCTCTTGTTAAGCCGTTCAATCTTCGCGCCGTGGTTGATCTTGAAGACTTAAACCTGCCAGTAGGCCAGCATACGGTGACCGCCCAGGTTTATCTCGACGGGTTTACGGACGTGGGCGTCGTTGTGGGCGATGGCTATAAGGTCGCGATAGAAATCAGCAAATCGTAGGATAAGCTGTAATTTTCAATGTTCTATGAGCACCCGGTCGTTTTATCAGACGGCCGGGTGTTTTAGCCGGGATTAGTGCGGTTTCCATGTAATAATCGCATGAAGAGCTATTTACCTTTACAGAGGAATTCCATGCTTGCTGCAGCGAGGATCACGCCGGAATTGATATTTTATTTTGAACGCTATATAATATACGAGGATGCCGTAAAAGTAATGGATGCAAAGCGATCAGCTTTCAGGAGAAGAATATGATACAACGCGCAAAAGTGATGCAAATTATGGATGATAACATGGCGCAGGTTTCAGTATTAAGGCAGAGTGCCTGCGGGGAAAACTGCGCAACCTGCAAGGTGGGGTGCACGCCCGCCATGCATATCTGCGCCGTTGCAAGAAACGATGCGCACGCATGTGCGGGCGATGTTGTGACGGTGGAGTCGGGCAGCTCTGTTATACTTGGCTTTGCCGCGCTGGTATACCTTCTTCCGTTTGTTCTCTTCTTTGTGTTTTATGGCTTTTCCGGGCTGTTTGTGTCTTCTGAGCACGTTCGAATCCTGCTCGGGGGAGCAGGATTTCTCCTCAGTGTATTGATCGCTTTTGCAGTCAGCAAAAAAAGGTCGGGCAATGAAAAAACGCTGCTGATCATCACCCGGGTACTGAGCGAAGAAACACAGAATTTATGAGCAATTTGTTAAATGTGCATGCCCTACTGTCGCTGCGCGTCAATATATGATATAATTCAGAGATGTAAGCTTCTTTTTGGAGGGTATCCATGTTTGGTTATGTCAGGCCGCTGCGCGGAGAAATGAAGGTGCGTGAATTTGAGCAATTCAAAGCGGTTTACTGCGGAATGTGCCACACGCTCGGCAGACAGTACGGCGCGCTGTCACGCTATTTGCTCAATTATGATTTTACCTTTCTCGCAATGGTTTTGTCGGGCGTGCAGGATGAACAAAGCTTTGAGTGGCGGCGCTGCCCTGCAAGCCCTTTGCGCAGGAAATGCTGCGTAATACAAAGCTGCGCCTATGATAAGGCCGCCGCAATCAGCATGATATTGACCTGGTGGAAGCTAAAGGATCGTGTGGAGGACGGAAACCTTCCGGATAAGGCCGTGTTTGGTTTTCTGTGCCTTATTTTTAAGCCCGCATATAAAAAAGCGGCGGGCGTTCTGCCGGAATATGAGCGGCACGTCAGGGAAGCGTTGCTTAAGCTCAAACACCTGGAAGCCGGCAGATGCGCGTCCATCGATGAGCCGGCCGACACGTTTGCTTCCTGTTTGAGCGCAGCCGCGGACACCATTGATCAGGATGCGCTCAAACGCCCGTTAAAGGAGCTTTTTTATCACATCGGCCGCTGGATATATCTTATGGACGCTTTCGACGACTGTCGGGACGACGCTAGGCGGGGCCTGTATAATCCGATCGCGGAGCGATTTGCTCTTACCGGCGGGGAGATTCCCGTTGAGATACGGGATCAGATCGGGGTGACGTCCGCACATTCCCTGAATCTTGCCTGCGACGCTTACGAGCTGATCGATTTTGGTCATTCCGGTGAAATCCTGCAAAACATCCTCTTTCTCGGCTTGCCATTTGTACAAAAGCAGGTGCTTGCAGGCACCTGGAAAAAGGGAGAAAAACATGAACGACCCGTATAAAACATTAAATATCGGACAAAACGCATCCGATGAGGAAATAAAAAAAGCTTATCGCGATCTTGCGCGCAAGTATCATCCCGACAATTACGTCAATAATCCTCTTGCGGACCTTGCACAGGAAAAGATGAAAGAGATTAACGAAGCATATGACACCATCAACAAGCAGCGCGGCTCCGGACAGGGTGGGGGCAGTTCGTCTTCAGATGGGTATAATAACGGTTCGGACGGTTATCGCGGCGCCAATGGCGGTTCGGGCATGTATTCCCGTATTCGCGCGCTGCTGGCTTCAAACAATCTTGTGCAGGCGGAAAGGGAACTTGGCGCCATAACCGAGCGAAACGCCGAGTGGAATTTCCTGATGGGAAGCCTTTTCTACAAAAAGGGCTGGCTTGATGAGGCCTTGCGTTATTTTAATATCGCCTGCACCATGGATCCCGGAAACCGTGAATATGCGCAGGCGCTGAGCATGATGCGCGCGGGCGGCAGCCCGTACAGGAGCGCGCCGGGCGGCATGGGTTTCGGCGGAAGCCCCTGCGACCTGTGCTCGTCGCTGATTTGCGCGGATTGCTGCTGCGAATGTGCCGGTGGCGACCTGATATCCTGTTGCTGAGAATCTCCGCCGGAATAACGGGAGTGAACTAATGGACAAAAAAACCAGCCTGATGGCACATTCGGCGATGCTTTCCGCGCTGTCCGTGACGTTTTTGTATGTATCCGGTCTGCTGCCTACGTTGCAGCTGGCCATGATCGCGCTGGCCGGTCTGCTGCCCGCCGCCGCAGTCATAAAATTTAAAACGGCGTCGGGTTTTTATACATATGCGGTAACGGCGCTGCTTTCTCTGCTCCTTCTTCCGGAAAAGAGCGGCGCGCTGATATATATTTTCCTGTTTGGCTATTATCCGATGCTCAAAAGCTATATTGAAAGGCTGAACAGTCTTTTTTTTGAGTGGGTGCTCAAGCTGCTGACCTTTAATACGGGTGCGGTTGTTCTGCTGCTGTTTTTTCCTGTGGTGTTTGCGCGGGCGGCGTCCGGGCTTACCATGTACATAGCCGGTATACTGCTGATAGGAAACTGCATGTTTGTGCTTTATGACATTGGCTTTTCAAAGTTAATTCATGCCTACTCTTATATTCTGAAAAAGCGTATTTAAGCGAGAAAACAAAAGATAATTGACAATAACAGAAGATATTTGATATAATGCCATATTGCATGAATGGAGTTGACCCTATGATGAAAAGTATGACAGGCTTTGGGCGCGCCCAGAGCACAGTCGGAAATCTGGACGTCACAGTTGAACTTCGATGCGTCAACCATCGGTATTTTGACTGTTCGGTCAAAACACCGAGAATGTATGCTTTTTTGGAGGATACGGTCAAAGGCAGAGTGCAAAAATCCATAACACGCGGCAAGGTAGACGTTTATGTGACCATCGACCACAATCGCTGCGATAATGTTCAGATATCCCTCAACTCCCCGGTGCTTGAGGGATATCTTTCAGCTGCAAAGCAGATGGCCGAACTCTACGGGCTGAAAAACGATCTGACGGTTTCTTCCGCCGCGCGTTTGCCGGATGTGTTTTATATCGAAAAGGAGCCGGAGGACGCGGATGCGCTCAAATCCGGAATAGGCGCTGTTGTGGACAGCGCGCTTGTGGAATTTTCCGGTATGCGGGAACATGAGGGAGCGCGTTTGAGCCGGGATATACTGGAGCGCGCGCAGACGATTGCGGACATCGTTGAAAAAATAGAGGTTCTTGCGGTGCAAACCGTTGCGGAATACAGGCAGAGGCTTTTTCAGCGTATGAAGGATGTGCTGGAAAACGCAGAAATTGATGAGCACAGGATCCTGCTGGAAGCGGCGCTGTACGCCGATCGCGTCGCCGTAGACGAGGAGACCGTTCGCTTAAAAAGTCATTTGTCCCAATTGAGCGCTATGTCCCGGGAAAACGGCGCAGTCGGCCGTAAAATGGATTTTCTGATCCAGGAGCTTAACCGGGAGGCAAACACGATCGGTTCAAAAGCAAACGATGTCGGACTATCCCGGCTCGTTGTGGATATGAAGGCTGAAATTGAGAAAATCAGGGAACAGGTTCAGAACATCGAATAATTTTCGGAGGTTTTTATGAAGCTTATCAATATCGGTTTTGGGAATATGGTATCGGCGGGAAGGCTGATTGCCATTGTCAGCCCCGAGTCGGCGCCCATCAAGCGTGTGATTCAGGATGCGCGCGATCGCGGCATGCTGGTAGACGCCACGTATGGCAGACGCACGCGCGCGGTCATCATTACCGACAGCGGACACATCATTTTATCGGCAATTCAGCCGGAAACAGTTGCCCACAGGCTGACCGACAGGGAGGATGAGGGCATCGGCGAGGATGTGCTCGAGGATGAATAAGCATAAAGGCGCTCTTTTCGTCTTGTCAGGTTCTTCGGGAGCCGGCAAAAGCACAGTGATCAGAGAATTGTTCAGGCAGTGTGAAAACCTGTATTTTTCCGTTTCCGCCACCACACGCGCACCCCGCTTCGGAGAAACAGACGGCACCTCTTACCGGTTTATCAGCAAAGAAAGCTTTAAGGATATGATTGAGCGGGGCAAGCTGCTTGAATATGTGGAGTACGTCGGAAACTTCTATGGCACGCCCACCGAGCCCGTGGTTGAAAAACTCGAACAGGGCATCAATGTGATTCTGGAGCTTGAAGTCAGAGGCGCCATGTGGGTTAAGCGAAAAATGCCCGACGCCGTCACGGTCTTTATCACCCCGCCTACCTTTTCGGAGCTTGAAAAGCGGCTGCGCAGGCGAAACACCGAGCCGGAGGAAGTCATCCAGGGTAGGCTGCGCACGGCAAAGGATGAATACTGTCTCATGGAAAACTATGACTATATTGTCATTAACGATAGCGTTGATCGCGCCGTAGCCGAAATTATGGCGATAATTTGCGCGGAAAACTGCAAAACTTCACGCAGAAAAGCGGATATTGAGGTTCAGGCATAAATCATGCCTGCCGAATAAAGCATAATTATTTTACGGCTTGCGCAATGGCGATAATAATATCTTTATTGCTTTCTTTACTGCGAGACTTTGTTGTCTTCTCGCCGAACGCGCATCTTTGGATTTGTCCAGTGAACACGACTTTTCAAAACAATTAAATACAGGAGGACTTTATTATGATGCTATATCCTTCCATGACCACACTTTTGGAAAAAATCAACAGCCGGTATCTGCTGGTCAACGTTACGTCAAGAAGGGCCAGGGAGATTGCCACGCAGGCGGACGAACAGCGCATCCCGCTGACCGAAAAGCCGGTCAAGATGGCGATCCTTGAAATAGCGGATGGAACGCTGACTGTTAAGAATAAGTCTAAGGAGTAATATACAGTGGAGGGCAGCCGGTTTGCAAAAGTTGCCGTTGCGTCGGCCACCTATGCCATGGATAAGCCGTACGATTATATTTTGCCGCCCGCGCTGTGGGAAACAGCTGTGCCGGGCATGCGGGTCTTGGTTCCGTTTGGCCGCTCCAACAAAAAAACCGAAGCGGTCATCCTGTCCATTTCTGATGAAACGCAGCTGAAAATGCCCAAGGCGGTGGTGCGTCTGCTCGACGATGTCCCGCTGCTCGACGACAAGGCAATCAAGCTTGCGCTGTGGATGCGGGAACGTTTCTTTTGCACTGTTTTTGAGGCGGCGCGCACGATGCTGCCCGCCGGGCTATGGAATACATTCGAGCGCGTGGTGACAATAAAAGATGAAACGCGCGCGCGGCAGGCGCTGGAGGAGCTCTCTGACGATCCTGCGGCTGTCATGCTGCTTGAGAATCTGCTCAGGAAGAAAAACGGGCTTTCCCTTTCCGATATCATCAAACTTACCGCCCCCGTGGAACCGGACGGCGTTATAAAACGGCTGGAGGAAAGCGGTATCATTCATACGGAAACGCAGATTGAGCAAGCGGTTTCCGATAAAATGGTGAAGATCGTCAGCCTGTCAGTGTCCGGTGAAGAAGCCGGAGAATACGCGCGGCGCATCGGAAAATCAGCGCCGATGCAGGCGGCTGTGCTTGAGCAGCTGATGCTGCTAGGAAGCGTTTCCTCCAAGGAGCTTTGCTATATGACGGGCGCGTCCATGCAGACAATCCTTTCACTTGAAAAGAAAGGACTTGTCTGCATTGAGCAGCGGCAGGTTTACCGACGTCCTGTAAGCAAAAAAGAAGTTATTCAGGCCGGGCCGGTAATGCTTAATGATGAGCAGGCACAGGCCTACCGCGGGATCGCGCAACTTATAAACAAAGCGGGCGCCGCCGCCGCGCTGCTATATGGCGTAACGGGCAGCGGAAAGACTCAGGTTTACATAAAACTGATAGAGGACATCCTCGCAGGCGGCGGCCAGGCCATGGTTCTAGTGCCGGAAATTGCGCTTACCCCGCAGCTGATGGAAATATTCTGGGCTCACTTTGGTCAGCGCGTGGCGGTTTTGCACAGCGCACTAAGTCAGGGAGAGCGCAGCGATGAATGGCAGCGGATACACCGCGGCGAGGTCGGCGTGGTCGTCGGCACGCGCTCGGCAGTTTTTGCTCCGCTTGATAATATCCGGCTGATCGTCATTGATGAGGAACAGGAGTACTCCTATAAATCGGAGAACGCGCCGCGTTACCACGCGCGTGAGGTTGCAAAATTCCGCTGTGTGCAGCACGGCGCCGTGCTGCTGCTCGGTTCCGCCACGCCGTCGGTGGAAAGCATGCACAGCGCGCGCACCGGCGCGTACAGTCTATATACGATCAATGGGCGCTACAATACGCTTGATATGCCGCGCGTGGAGCTTGCGGATATGCGTACGGAGCTTAAAAACGGCAACGGAAGCACGATCAGCGCTTTGCTGTATCGTGAGCTTGAAAGAAACATAAACGATCAAAAGCAGAGCATACTCTTTATTAACAGGCGGGGAAACAGCAGACTTATTGCCTGCGTCCAATGCGGATTCATCCCGTATTGTCCGCGCTGCAGCGTAACGTTATCCTACCATTCTGTCAACGGCAGGCTCATGTGCCACTACTGCGGCTATTCCGAAAAGGTGCCCGAGAACTGTCCGGAATGCCAGGGGCAGCTCAAGCATGTTGGCGCAGGTACGCAAAAGGTGGTTGAGGAGCTCGCCGTCCTTTTTCCGGGTGTTGAAATACTGCGCATGGATACCGATGTGACCTCCGCGCGCAATTCCCATGAGCAGCTGCTTGACCGCTTCCGGTATGAAAAAATTCCGATTTTGGTTGGCACGCAGATGGTTGCAAAGGGTCTTGATTTTGAAAACGTCACACTTGTCGGCGTTCTGGCCGCGGATTTATCTCTGTATGTGGATGATTTCCGCGCTTCCGAACGTACGTTTTCACTGATTACGCAGGTCGTAGGGCGCGCAGGCAGAGGCGACAGCGAGGGACGCGCCGTCATTCAGACCTTTACCCCGCAAAACCCTGTCATCTTATACGCCGCCGCGCAGGATTATAACGGATTTTATGAAAACGAGATCGGTCTTCGACGGGCACACCAGATCCCGCCGTTTTCCGATTTATTTGTCCTTACTGTGTTCGGCTCGGAGGAAACCGCGGTGCTCGAGGCCTGTACAAGGCTCAAGGCGGCCGCCGACGCGTGCCTGCTGGAGATCAAGGATGTGGATGTGCGCATCCTCGGGCCTGCTCCCGCACCCGTGACGAAGCTCAATAACCGCTATCGCTACCGGCTTACCCTGTGCTGCCGGAATAACCGCGCGGCGCGCAGCCTGGTATCGCGTCTGCTGGTACATTTTAAAAGCGATAAAAGCAATCGAAACCTCCACATTTTTGCGGATATCAATCCGGAATAATGACTTAATAATGGCTGCCTTTAAATCCGCCGACGGGCAGCATTCAGCATTTGCCGCAGCGGCAGCGGCCGGGTGACTTTAATGGCACTAAGAAATATACTCACACGGGGAGACGACACGCTTTTAAAGCATTCGCGCGAGGTCACGAAATATGACGCACGCCTGCATATGCTCATAGACGATATGCTGGATACGCTGAAGGACGCAAACGGAGCCGGACTTGCAGCGCCTCAGGTGGGTGTGCTGCGCAGAGTCATTCTGGTTATTTCACAGGATGACACAGGCTATGTCGAGCTTGTAAATCCTGAAATTGTCAGTACCGAGGGCGAACAGGTGGGGCCGGAGGGCTGCCTGAGTGTTCCGGGGCTGTGTGGCATCGTTTCCCGTCCGATGAAGGTCGTTGTGAAGGCGTTTGACCGCAATGGAAAGCGCTTTGAAATGGCTGGAGAAGGCCTTTGCGCGCGTGCGCTGTGCCATGAAATCGATCACCTCAACGGAGTTTTATATACCGAACACGTCATCGAATACATTGATCTCGAGGACGAACTGGAGGACGCGGACGAAAATACCGAAGAGTAAAGACGGGGTGCATATGAGAGTCGTATTTATGGGAACGCCTGACTTTGCCGTGCCGGCGCTTGTCCGCCTTTGTGAGGACGGTCACGAGGTCTGCGGGGTGTTTACACGGCCTGACAAGCCCCGTGGCAGGGGAATGAAGCTGACGCTTACGCCTGTAAAGGAAGAGGCCTTGTCACGTAATATCCCGGTTTATCAGCCGGCGGGCTTTAAAAACGGACAGGCGTTGGAGCTGCTCAGGCAGCTGCATCCGGATATCATCATTGTAGTCGCCTACGGCTGCCTTCTCCCGGAAAATGTACTTGCGCTTCCACCCTATGGCTGCATAAACCTGCACGCCTCCCTGCTGCCGAAGTACAGAGGCGCGGCGCCCATCCAATGGTCGGTGATAAACGGAGAGAGCGAAACGGGAGTTACCGTCATGCATATGTCCGCAGGACTTGACGAAGGGGATATAATTTTCTCAGAAGCGGTTAAAATTGAATCAGAGGATACGGGCGGCACGGTGCATGACAAGCTCATGGCGCTGGGCGCTTCGCTTTTATCAGCATCGATGCCGGATATATGCAGCAAAAACGCACCGCGTATCGCGCAGGAAGGCAGATTATCAACCTACGCGCCGCGCATACAGAAAAGTGATGCATTGATTGACTGGAACGCGCCGGCGTCACACACCCGCAATCTCATCCGCGGGATGGATCCATGGCCCGGGGCTTATACTTTTATAAGCGGAAAACAGATAAAGTTTTTTGCCCCGCTTTTGCTTGACGGGCAGTATGATCTGCCCGCAGGAACACTGATAAGCAATGTCCCCGCACAGGGGCTTGCGGTTTGCTGCGGCGACGGCCGCGGACTGCTGATTACCCAGCTTCAGGCGGAGGGCGGCAGAAGGATGAACGCGGGGGAATATATGCGCGGGCATGCCATCAAAGAGGGAGTCCGGTTTGACAGTGCCGGCGGTATAGAGTGATACACACAGGTTCATCCGGCTTAAACGTCCGGCTCTGCGATTCATTTTGATATATAAAGCGTTCGGGAACACGCCCGGCTGTTTTGTGAAATGGAGTTAACATGAATAATCCGGGTTTCTATTTTGACAGCTACTATCTGGCGCTTGTCGTTCCGGCGATTGTGTTTGCAATGATTGTGCAGGCGCGCGTAAAAAATGTGTTTAGCCGGTATTCGCAGATGACAAACCGGCGCGGGCTGACCGGCGCGGACGCTGCAAGCGCGATTTTACGGCGTAACGGCGTTTATAACGTGCGCATCGAGCGCATTTCCGGGCAGCTAAGCGACCATTATGACCCGCGGGAACATGTGATCCGGCTGTCGGACGCAGTTTATTCGTCAACCTCGGTGGCGTCCGTCGGGGTGGCGGCGCATGAAGCCGGACACGCGCTTCAGTATCAGACCGGTTACGCACCCATCCGGCTGAGAAGCCTCATCATTCCGGTAACGCAAATCGGCTCATCGCTTGCCATACCGCTTGTTCTGATCGGGCTTGTGTTAAACAGCGAGACGTTGTTTGCGTTTGGCATTGTGCTTTTCTCTCTTGCGGTTATATTTCAGATTATTACGCTGCCCGTTGAGTTTAACGCTTCAAAACGCGCGATCGAGGTGCTGGGAGAAGGCAGTTATTTAAGCGAGGATGAACTGCCCGGCGCTAAAAAGGTGCTCAGCGCGGCCGCGATGACCTATGTTGCGGCGCTTGCGGTTTCCGTTGCCCAGCTTTTGCGGCTTATACTGCTCTTCACCGGAAGAAGCAGTCGCCGCAGCAGGTGACATATGAATAAAACAGCACGGGAAACGGCGCTTTCATGTATTGGCGCTTTCAGAAAAAACGGAGCCTGGTCGGATCTATGGCTTAAGCAGGCCGCCGCTGCGGCGGGGCTTGACAGACGGGATACGGCGCTTGCCTACCGCATGTGCTACGGGGTTCTGCAAAACCTGTATTTGTGCGATTATTACATCAGTCATTTCTCCAGCGTGAGCCTCAGTCGGATTGAACCGATGGTTCTTGATATCCTGCGCCTCGGTGTTTATCAGCTCGCCTTTATGGACCGCATACCCGACATGGCAGCTGTCGACCAGTCTGTCAGACTGGCCAAAAAGTACGCAAATATTAGGGCTTCCGGCTATGTGAATGCGCTTTTGCGCGCGGTGTCGGCCGCTAAAACGATGCCCGAGGTTCCGCGGGAGGATATGGCCCATTACTTATCGGTTTCTTACAGTCATCCAAAATGGCTTGTGGAGTATTTTATAAAGAGGGTTGGCGCGCAGGAAACGCAGCAGCTGCTCAATGCGAATAACCGCATCCCCCCGCTGACGGCCCAGGTGAACAGTCTCCGCTGCGATATTCGGACACTGGAAGCGTCCCTTGACCGTGACGGCGTACAGCATGCCCCCCACGGGTTTTTGCCGCAGTGCCTTGAACTGAGCCATACGGGGAATGTGGAGGAGCTGGAGGCCTTTAAGCAGGGGCTGATGATGGTGCAGGACCCTTCCTCACAGCTGGCCGTGATGGCGGCCGCTCCTCTGCCGGGACAGACGGTGCTTGACGCGTGTTCCGCGCCCGGCGGCAAAGCTTTCGCCAGCGCCATGCACATGAACAATACCGGAAAAATCCTTTCCTTTGATATTCACGCGCACAAAATCGAACTCATTGATTCCGGCGCGCGAAGACTGGGAATCGAGATCATCGACGCCCGCGTATGCGACGCATCAAAGGATGTTCCGGAGCTTCATAACCTCGCCGACCTTGTCATTGCGGACGTGCCCTGTTCGGGCTTTGGCGTGATACGGAAAAAACCTGACCTACGGTATAAGGAAGAGGCGGCTGTAAAAAGGCTGCCGGATATCCAGTACGAAATCTTAAAAAACGTCTCCGCCTATGTTAAGCCCGGCGGGAAACTGCTTTACTCGACGTGCACGCTCATTGAAGAAGAAAACGAAGCCGTTATTCGGCGATTTCTGGATGCGGCCGACGGGTTTTCACCCGAGCCGTTTACACTGCCGGGGATCGGTACGGCATCAGACGGCCACTGCACGCTCTGGCCGCATAAACTGGACACCGACGGATTTTTTATAGCTCTGATGAGGAAAAACAATGGATAAAACCGATATCAAATCACTGAATGTCGCCGAGCTTGAGATTCTGCTCAGTTCGCTTGATCAGCCCAAATACCGGGCGCAGCAGATATTTGTATGGCTTCACCGCGCGGTGACGGGCTTTTCGGATATGACAGACCTCCCGCTTTCGCTGCGCGAGCAGCTTGACGAAACCTGTTATATTACCGTTCCGGAAATCCGAAGCAAACGCGTTTCGGCGATAGATAAAACAATCAAGTATCTCTGGCAGCTGCGCGGCGGCAGCTGCGTTGAAAGCGTTTTGATGCACTATAAGCACGGAAATTCCATATGCATATCCACGCAGGCGGGGTGTCGGATGGGGTGCGCGTTCTGCGCCTCCTCGGGGCTGGGCTTTGACCGGGATCTGACGCCGTCGGAGCTGCTCGATCAGGTGCTTTTTACGAAATCTGATTCCGGCGAGGATATCTCAAATATCGTGCTTATGGGAATCGGCGAGCCGCTGGACAATTTTGAAAACGTCATGAAGTTTCTGCATCTTGTCAACCATCCCCTCGGGCTGAACATCGGGATGCGGCACATCTCGCTTTCCACCTGCGGACTGCCGGGCGGCATACAAAAGCTGTCCGGGGAGAATCTCCAGATTACGCTTTCCGTTTCGCTTCACGCGCCGGATGATGAAACCCGCTCGAAGCTGATGCCGGCAAACAGGGCCTGCGGTGTCGAGCAGCTTATTTTCGACTGCCGCGCGTATTATAAAAAAACAGGGCGGCGCATATCGTATGAATATGCTATGATAAAGGGAGTCAATGATACTCCCGCGCAGGCGCAGCTTCTGACAAAGCTGTTAAAGGGCAGCGGAGGCCACGTCAATCTGATTGCTTTGAATAAAGTTGCCTCAAGCGGCTTTGACGCGTCTGATCCGGAGGCCGTGCATACCTTTCAGAGTATTCTGGAAAAAAGCGGGATCACCGTAACCGTGCGCAGAAGAATGGGCAGCGATATCGACGCTGCCTGCGGACAGCTCAGGCGCAGCATAGTCAGCGCGAAAAGAGGATGATTTGCCGTGAATGTATGGGGAATAAGCGATACGGGCGTTGTACGCCCTCAAAACCAGGATTCTTTTTACATTGATGTCCTGCACGAGGAAGAGCAGGGCATCTGTGTGGTGTGCGACGGAATGGGCGGCGCCCGTGCCGGCAACGTCGCAAGCGAACTGGCCGCGGAAGCCTTTATCGAAGAGATCAAAAGCGGCCTGAAGCCTGCGATGGGTTCTAAGTACATGCAGGCGCTTGCCGACCGGGCGGTTTACCGGGCCAACCGGGTCGTGTTTGACCACTCCAAAAGCAATGAGGAGTATATGGGGATGGGCACAACGCTGGTGGGCGCGCTGTTTTCGGAAAATCACGCTGAAATTGTCAATGTCGGTGACAGCCGCGCATATTTTATCGACAATAACGGAATAACAAGAATAACCAGAGATCACTCCGTGGTCGAGGATATGCTTCGGCGCGGAGATCTTACATATGAGGAAGCGCGCATGCACCCAAGCAAAAATCTGATCACAAGAGCCCTCGGCACCGAAATTGAGGTGGAGCCGGACCACTATTCCAGGCAGTTTGACGCCGGATCGTTTCTGCTGCTGTGCTCGGATGGACTGACCAACACGGTGGAGGATCAGGAAATTTTATACGAGGTTCTCAACGGCGGGGACATTTCCAAGTGCTGCATGCGTCTTTTGGGTATTGCCAATTCCCGCGGCGGGCCGGACAATACTACAATCGTACTCATTTCATTCTGATTTTTCTAAACAAACCTCGAGAGGCGATGGAGGGTTTCAATGGATAAGTACATAGGAAAAATGCTTGATAATCGATATGAAATCATAGAGGTAATCGGCACGGGCGGAATGGCCGTCGTCTATAAGGCGCGCTGCCATCGCTTAAACCGGCTTGTTGCAGTCAAAATTCTCAAAGATGAGTTTGCGCAGGACGCTGAGTTTAAGCGCCGTTTTCATGCGGAATCACAGGCCGTCGCCATGCTTTCGCATGCGAATATTGTATCCGTGTTTGACGTCAGCCGATCAAGCGAAGTCGAATACATCGTGATGGAGCTCATCGATGGGATCACGCTTAAGCAGTATATGCAGAAAAAGGGGATCCTGAGCTGGCGCGAGGCGCTTCACTTTACCACACAGATTGTGAAAGCCCTTAGCCATGCGCACAGCCGGGGGATTATCCATCGTGACATTAAGCCGCACAATATCATGATTTTGCGTGACGGCAGCGTGAAGGTGGCCGATTTCGGCATTGCGCGCTTTACATCCAAGCAGAACACCCTGACTCAGGAGGCGCTCGGCTCGGTGCATTATATTTCGCCCGAGCAGGCGCGCGGAAGCCATATTGACGCGCGCTCGGACATCTATTCGGTCGGTGTCGTGCTTTATGAAATGATTACGGGGAGATTGCCTTTTGAGGGGGATTCCCCGGTATCCGTCGCAATACAGCATATTAATTCCATGCCGCTGACGCCCATCGAGGTAAATCCCGATATACCCGTTCCGCTTGAGGCCATTACGATGAAGGCCATGGCGCCGGATATGTCCAAGCGGTATTCGTCCGCAGACGACATGCTGCATGATCTGGAGGAATTCCGGAAAAATCCCGCCATCAGCTTTGATTACGGCAATGTCACCGATCAGGATGCGGGCCGGGATGAAAGCGAACCGACCCGTAAGATCCAGATGGCGGGCATGGTTTCAGCACCCGGAAGAAAAACGGCGCCCGCGCGCGGGGTCAATTCCGAACCGGATGAAAAGGCGGACCAGGGCGGACGCAGGAAAAACGGAACCATTTCCATTGCCGCGGGAGTGGCGGCCGTACTGATGTTTATTATCGGTATGGCATATATGCTCATCACCTTTGTCGGCGGAAACGGCTTTTCCTCTGTGGATGAGGTGGACGTTCCAAATCTTCTTTATAAGAACATCGAGGAAGCAAAACAGGAGCTTTCTGAGAATAAAGACTATGAAAACATAACCATTGTAGAAAATCCGCGTGCGTTTAACAGTGAATATGAAGAAGGCATCATTATCGAGCAGACTCCCCAGTACGGTCGCAAAATCAAAAAGGATCAATCCATTAAAGTAACCGTAAGCAAGGGAACGCAGACGCTGACGCTTCCGGATCTGAGCAAAACGGATTATAAAACCGCCCAGATCCAGCTCGTTCAGTTGGGGCTTAATTTCAATCCGCCGCAATATGAAGCCTCCGATGATATTGTTGCGGACTATGTGATCCGTACGGATCCCGAAAAGAATTCGACCGTGCATGCGGGCGATTATATCACGCTCATAGTCAGCCAAGGTAAGAAGATTCAAAAGGTCAAGGCGCCGGATCTCTCCGGAATGACGGAAACCGACGCCGTGCGCGTACTGACGAGCCTGAATCTGATCCCGGGAGTTGTCAGCGCCGTGAAGAGCGATAAGCCGGCCCGTGAAGTGGTGTGGCAGAGCATTCAGCCCAAGACGGAGATCGATGAAAAAACCGCCATAGATTTCCAGGTAAGCCTTGGACCTGATCCGACTCCGTCCCCGTCGCCCTCGGTTGAACCGACCCAATCGTCTGAGCCCAGTTCCAAAACATATGTAAGAAAAATCACCCTGCCTTCATCGCCGGCGTCTGTGCTCGTTACGGTAAAACTTAACGATACGGTCATCCACGAAGCCATTCATGAAACCTCCGAGGGCAGCTTTAACATTTCATTTAAGGTCAAGGAAAGCTCGATTTTGCGTGTGTATATAGACGGTGTGAATACTGGGGAGGAAACCTTTAGCCCATAATCTGCCGCAGTTGTATGATTCATGCACAAAAATCGGAGGCAGCAGGATTTCATGGGTGAGTATAAAACGGGAATCATTTTAAGAAGCATCTCCGGCTTCTATACGGTGGATATCGGCTCAGGCACCATTGAATGCAGGGCGCGCGGGCGTTTGCGGCATGAGAAGATGACTCCGCTTGCGGGCGACAGAGTGGAGATTTCAGTTCTTCCGGACAACAGCGGCGCCCTGGAGCGGATTTGTGAGCGAAAGAACGCCTTTTTACGCCCCGCGGTCGCCAATATTGACCGGCTTGTTATTGTCGCGTCGCAGGCGCAGCCCGTGACGGAGCCCCGTCTCATCGATGCCATGACCTCAATGGCGGCGCTCAAGGGGATTGAAGTTATTTTATGCCTGAATAAATGCGATATGGCGCCTGCCGATGTCCTGAGTAAAATATATACGCATGCGGGTTTTCCCGTGTTCTGCGTCAGCGCGAAAACCGGACAGGGAATTGAGCCGCTGATGAAGGAACTCTCCGGAAAGGTCTGTGCCTTTACAGGCAATTCCGGTGTTGGAAAGTCAAGTCTTCTCAACTGCATTGAACCCGGCTTTACGCTTGCGGTGGGCCAGATGAGTGAAAAGCTCGGCCGCGGCAAGCATACGACGCGTCATGTCGAGCTTTATAAGCTGCCGGGCGGAGCGCTCATTGCGGACACGCCCGGGTTTTCCGCCTTCGATTTTGAGGAATTTGACGTCGAGAGCCGGACGCAGCTGCAGGATACCTTTATCGATTTTGCACCGTATATCGGAAAATGCCGCTTTATCGGCTGTGCGCACGTAAACGACAGCGGATGTGCCGTACGGGAGGCGGTCGACGAAGGGGAAATTGAACAAAGCAGGTATGCAAGCTATGTCAGAATGTATAACGACGCCGGTAAAATCGCCAGATACGGCAAATAAGCCGGTTTGTCTTGTTTTCGGTTCGGCAGAAATTAAAAATCCGGGGTTTATTTTTGGTTACATCCCGGCAGACTGTTCTTACAGGGTGCTGTGCGCAGACGGCGGACTGAAAAACGCCCTGTCCGCGGGTCTTCGTGTGGATGCGGTCATCGGCGACGGCGACTCAGGCGGCATTGATTGCCCGGAGGGGGCCGCGTGCGTCCGGCTTGCGCGGGAAAAGGACATGACGGATTTGCAGGCCTGTCTTGATTATGGCTTGAGCGCGGGCATGGACAGTTTTGTTTTGTTTGGATGTACGGGCGGCAGACTCGACCATTTTATCGGCAATGTTTTTCTGCTTGAGTATCTCAGCTTAAAAGGCGCGAAGGGGATATTGGCAGATGAGCTCAATGAAATCCATTATCATCTGCCCGGCACGATCACCTTTGAGAAGTGCGGAGATTTTGCGTATCTTTCCGTCATCGCGCTTGACAGCGTGCTGTCGGGCGTGACGCTTGAGGGGCTTCGGTATCCGCTTGATAACGCGACGGTTTTAAGGTCGGAAACGCTCGGAATAAGCAATGAGCCGGTAGGTTCCGTACCCGTAAGCGTGAGCACGCAAAAGGGCGCGGCACTGATCATACGCAGCCGGGACAAAGCATAACTTTGTCGTAAAAATAAACAAATTGTGATGCACATTGAGATTTTTTAAATTTCAATGTGCATTTGTTTTAAAATACGGCACAATCGGAATTTTCTCCCGTATACTGTATTAGCCCCATATGCATCGCTGCGGAAGGCGGTTTTGATCGTGAGACATATAAGAAGGTGTGTCGGATACATAGCCGCCTCACTTGGCTTCGGCGTGCTGATAGCCACAATTTTTCCTTCGTGGGTATTGGTATTCATCCTGTCGGTCGTAACGATTTGCGTTGGGCTGTGCATAATTCGAACTTAAATTGGAGGCAGTGCGCATGAAGATTGTCGTTGTGAAATCCCCCCGCTATCTTGTACGCCTTTTACGAGCGCTTTTTCATATGAAATGAGCATGATGTCCAACTTTTCTCATTGCCGGGGGGCATATCCGCCCGTCCCTGACAATATACTCATTATTGAATTAGCAATGAGGAGAGGATAGCATGGAATGCCAGCTGAAAAAGAATAAGCTGAATTTTTATCAAGTCATAACCGACACAAGCACCGTCAAGGAAG
Organism: Oscillospiraceae bacterium; assembly: GCA_963678505.2. GTDB lineage: Bacteria > Bacillota > Clostridia > Oscillospirales > JAVBQB01. The sequence goes on from CAXXFP010000008.1 coordinate 61,091, forward strand.
AAACGCTTGACATGATCGTTCCGGATATGTATCCCGATATTTTAAGGATTGTCGAAAGCAGCGGCGTGGCATGCTTAAAGGAGAAGGAGCTTCGGGACGGAAAATTGGAGGTTTCGGGGTACATAAAGGCAAATCTGCTGTATATCCCCGAAACGGAAAAAGGAATCAACAGGCTTGAGCTCCAGATCCCGTTTTCCCATTCCTTTGAACATGCGGATATCAGTCCTGCAAATCATTTGACTGTAACGATTGCCGCGGGTATGGTGGAAGCGCGAATGGTAAACCCGCGCAAGGTGTTCGTGCGCGCCGAGGTGCGCATCGGTGCGAAGGTTTATGGGGAAACAATGCTTGAAATTGCATCAAGTGTTGAAAATGCGGCGGACATGGGAATTCAGATGCTGAAAAATTCAAAAAATCTTTATGTCCCGATATCTGTAAAGGATAAAACGTTTACACTTGTTGACGAGCTTGAAATACCGGGTACTAAACCGGCCGCGTCGGAAATATTGAAAAATGACGTCATTTTGCTTGCACAGGACAGCCGCGTAGTGGGCAATAAGGTCGTTTTCAAAGGTGTTGCGATCGTAAAAACGATTTACCTGAGCGGTGCGTCGACCGACGCGTATGAAATATGTCCTGTGGAGCATGAGCTGCCTTTTTCGCAGATTATCGATATGGAGGGCCTTGAAGAAAACTGCGACTGCGCATTCAGTTTGCTGCTGGGCAGCATAGAAATGCACATAACCGGCGGCGTACCGGATTCACGTGTTTTTACGGTGAATATGAGCATTACCGCGCAGGTTGTGGCCTATGCCGTGCGCGCGGTGGACGCCATAGCGGATATCTACAGCACAGTTTATGAGCTTGCCGCGGATTCACGTCCGAGTATGCTCACACAGCTCATCGAGCGCGCTTCTAAAACCGTCAGTTCGAAAGAAATCATTGAAACCGAAGTACAGGCAGCCTCCGTGCTTCATGTCGGCGTGATCAGCGAGCCTGTTATGCTTGAGCAGGATGAAGCATCGGCAAAGATGCGCGTGGATACGCAGGTGTCCGTCCTGTACATGGGGGATGACGGACAGCCGCACAGCGCAACCCGTCACATTCCCGTTTACTGCCCGATCGAGCTGCCCGACGGAGCTCAATATGACGCTGCGGCAAGGTTCTCCGGAGAGGCCTTTGCAGCGGCAGCGGCAGGCGGCATTGAGGCGCGGTTTTCGATGCTGTTTGACTTTACCACAAGAAGTACGCAGCGCGTTTCAACTGTTTTTGGGGTCAGGGTCAACAACGCTGTGGCAAAGGAAGCGGCAGACCGGCCCTCAGTCGTACTGCGTCAGCTGCAGCCGGACGACACGCTTTGGAGCATTGCCAAGCGGCACAATACAACGGTTGAAGACCTCTTAACGGCAAACGGCCTGGATGATACGCAGGTTCCCGAAGCCGGACATATGCTGCTCATCCCCAGAAAAAGATAAAAATAACGGTACATATGGCCGCGGTGTCTGCCAACACAGAAACCGCGGCCATATTGCGGAAAATATGCGCACAAAACCGTCATTTACATCAACATGCGCTTCAGATACTTTACGGTACGCCGCATCGGCCCTGAATCCCGGGGTATCGGGCCAAATACTGCCGGGTTTTGGTTTGGGAGATATTGGATATTCTCTATGCAGCGTATCGAAACGCTCGCTGCTGAGTCTGTGAATTTAGCCTCAGCGGCTTTTCGCAATACCTGCCGGTTCATCAAAGATCCAAGGTGAAACGGAGGCCCTGTCGTACTGTTAAGCGCGGGAAATCAGGCAAAGCCACAGTATGCACGTTTACGGCACAGTTTTTTTTCATGTTCTGGTCTATATGTGGACATAGGTCAATATATTCTATTGAAACGATAGTCCGCAAGGGGGAATGTGCGTGGATAGCAGTAAAATATATGAAGATATCGCGCAGCGTACGCAGGGTGATATCTACATAGGTGTTGTCGGGCCTGTAAGGACGGGGAAATCCACCTTTATTAAGCGTTTTATGGAAACTCTGGTCATACCCAACATCGACAATGTGTATCGCAGGGAGCGTGCCAGGGATGAACTGCCGCAAAGCGGATCGGGCAGGACCGTCATGACTGCCGAGCCGAAATTTGTACCCGAGGAGGCTGTTTCCATCCATGTCGGAGACGGGGCGTCCTTTAATGTGCGCCTGATTGACTGCGTCGGCTATATGGTTGACAGCGCCATCGGTCAGTTTGAAAACAATCTGCCGCGAATGGTGACTACCCCATGGTATGACTATGAAATTCCCGTGACCGAGGCAGCCGAAATCGGAACCCGCAAGGTCATTGCCGAGCACTCGACCATCGGAATCGTCATCACGACGGACGGAACCATCACCGAGATTCCGCGCGAGGATTATTTGAAGGCGGAGGAAAGGGTCATTACCGAGCTTAAGCAGCTTAATAAGCCGTTTCTTGTGCTGGTAAATTCCGCATTCCCCGAGTCTGACCGGGCGATGGACATTCGCCGGGAAATTTCCGAAAAATACGATGTGACCTGTCTTTCGGTCAACTGCATGGATCTGGACCAGCGGGATGTGTCGGACATTATCAAAGGCGTGCTGTTTGAGTTTCCCATATGCGAGCTGGGCATTTTTCTGCCGCCGTGGGTGGAGGCACTTTCCTATACGCACCCGATCAAAAAGGGCCTGTTTGACGCCATGCTGCAGGGCGCCGGGAAAATCCGGCGTATCCATGACGTGGAAACAATGGTAGAAGGCCTTCGGGAAAACGCAGACATCAGCTCCGCGCATGTTTCCGGCATCAACCTTGGAACGGGGGTTGCCGCCGCCGTTATAGAGCTTCCGCGCGCGCTCTTTTATCAGACGCTTGGGGAACAGTCCGGTTTTGAGATATCCGATGACGGGGACCTGATGTCGCTGCTGACGGGGCTGTCCGACGTCAAGCGGGAGTACGACAAGGTAGAAGCCGCGCTGCGTGATGTCCGCGAGACGGGCTACGGGATCGTGATGCCGGGCGCGGATGAACTCAGGCTGGAGGAGCCGGAAATCGTCAAGCAGTCCGGGCGGTATGGCGTGAAGCTGCGCGCAAGCGCGCCGAGCATACACATGATCCGCGCGGATATCGAAACCGAGGTTTCCCCGATTGTGGGAAGCGAGAAACAATCCGAGGAGCTCATTCACTATCTGCTCAAGGAATTTGACGGTGACCCGGGAAAAATCTGGCAATCGAATATATTCGGAAAATCACTGCATGAGCTGGTCAGCGAGGGCCTCAACAACAAGCTCAAACGCATGCCCGACGACGCGCGCGGCAAGCTTCAGGAGACCCTGCAGCGCATCATAAACGAGGGAAACGGCGGATTGATCTGCATTATCCTGTAAAACTGATACGGCCTGCACTTCAGATGCGCCCGAGCCTCTTTGACCATCAGGTCAAAGAGGCTTTTTACGCCTTAAATTGAATTATCCGGGCTTTAGAAAAACGATCCGCGCATCAGGTGTCTTCCCGGAGGCATGAGCGCCGGAAAACATAATAACCCGCCGCATGGGTTAAAACACGGGCGGATTCGACGCGAAGGCCCTTGGTTTTTGCGTCAAACACAAGAGGGCATTGGATGCCGTCTGTGCAGCGTGCCGGTTTTATGAACACGAAATAAACATTTTTATTGAAATATAAAATTTTACGCAGCTGCTTGAAGTTACGTCTTCCATTTTATTCAATATGCAGTTATTATTGTTTTTGACTGATATTTATTATATGATATAAAAGGCTGCACAAGGGTTATTCCTTATCAGGTGAGCCGTGCAGAAGCATGTACGAGGTGATTGGATGTTCGAAATTTTAAAAAAACAGGATTTAGGGCCGCAGGTCAAGCAAATGGTCGTTCATGCTCCCATGGTGGCGCGTCATGCGCAGCCGGGGCAGTTTGTGATCCTGCGGGTCAATGAAACCGGTGAGCGCATTCCTCTGACGATTGCGGATTATGACCGCGAAAATGAAACGGTTACCATCATTTTTCAGGTGGTCGGCAAGACGACGGCGCTTCTTGGCGCGCTTGAAGCGGGAGATCATATTCTTGACTTTGCGGGGCCTTTGGGCAGCCCGTCCCATCTGGGGGACATGAAGCGTGTCTGCGTAATCGGCGGCGGACTTGGCTGTGCGATCGCATATCCTCAGGCAAAAGCGCTGTTTAATCAGGGAACGCATGTGGATATCATAGCCGGGTTATGTGCGCGGACAAATACGCAAAAGCGCTGGCGTTTGTACAAAATATCTGACTGAAGTAGGTTCTGCTGCGTTATATAATTGGTTTTCTTTAGGTGTACTCTTTCTTTTTTCCTTAAAGGCTCTGTTAAAGACGAATATTGATATTTCATACCTTTTCTTTTAGAAAAAAGAAAAGGTATGACCAAAAGAAAACCAATTAAAAATTGATTAAAACAGAAAGCATGGATATACGAATAAAACGGATGCAAGATATAGCCTGAAAGAGATACGCATTCCATTGGGCAAGCATTGGAGAAGGCTTGGGGAGACATGACCCATGGCCCCTGCAGGCCGCTTGAAGGGGTTACGGGAGAGGTGTCGGAGAGGGCGTAAGGGGAGGATACGGAACTTCCTCGCCCTCTCTGACAAAAAGTTCGCAAAAATATAAAGGACAGTCTGCTGTTTGCTTTTTAAAATCAGCTTTTGAATAACAGATATATCAAAATTTTTTTAGAAAAAGTTTGAAAATCAATACTGTTGTTTAACAGAGCCTCCTTAAAAGAAAGGGTACGAAAAACGGGGCTGTCTCATTTTGAGACAGCCCCGTTGGTTTTAAGGAACGGTTATTCGATTCTTCTCACCTTAATGATGCCCGCGATATTCTTAATGTCTTCCAGCACAGCATCGGGTATGGGGTCGTCCGTGTTGAGCACGGTGTAGGCGATTTCGCCTTTGGATTTATTAATCATATCCGAAATGTTCAGATTGTTCCGTGCCACGATATTTGTGATTTGCCCGACCATATTGGGCAGGTTCTTATGGATCAGCGTGATCCGGTATCCGGATGACAGGGGAGAAACCACGCAATCGGGCATATTCACCGAATTCCGGATGGTGCCCGTTTCCAGATAATCGGAAAGTTGCTGCGCCGCCATCATCGCGCAGTTGTCCTCGCTTTCGGGCGTGGATGCGCCCAGATGGGGGATGGCGATGATGTTTTTGCGATCCAGCAATTCATCAACCGGAAAGTCCGTCACATATTTGGAAATGGTTTCGTTTTCGATGGCCTCAAAAAGCGAACTGTGCTTTACCAGGCCGTTCCTCGAAAAGTTTAGCAGAACCGTACCTTTTTTCATTTTGCTGCATTCATGAGAACTGATATAATTTTTTGTTTTATCCATGAGCGGGATATGCAGCGTAATATAATCGCTTTGGCATAAAAGGTCTTCCAAGGTATTCGCCCGCTGGGTATGCATGGAGATCGACCAGGCGCGGTCTACCGAGAGGAAAGGATCGTAGCCGATCACCTTCATGCCGATCGCGGCCGCCGTATTCGCTACCATGATGCCGATCGCGCCCAGGCCCACTACGCCCAGCGTTTTGCCCTTGAGCTCGGGGCCAACAAATTGGTTTTTACCTTTTTCTACCAGCTTCGGCACGTCGTCGCCGCTGCCTTTTAATGTTTTTGCCCATTCAATCGCATCTATCACGTTCCTGGAAGCGGCGATCAGGCCGCAGATCACCAGTTCTTTTACGCCGTTTGCGTTTGCGCCGGGGGTGTTGAACACAACGATCCCCTGTTCGGTGCATTTGTCCAGCGGTATGTTGTTTACGCCGGCTCCCGCCCGCGCGATCGCGAGGGTATCGCAGAAATCCATTTCATGGCAATCCGCGCTCCGCACGATGAATGCGTCGCATGTCTCGTGGTGGGACGAAACATTGTATTTTTCCTTGGGCAGATAATCATATATGACATTCGAAATGGTATTTAATTTTTGAATCGTATACATATGATCCGTCCTCCTTTATTTATTCTGGAGTTCAAACGCCTTCATAAATCCAATCAGCGCGTCTATTCCGGCCAGGGGCATTGCGTTGTAAATGCTTGCGCGCATCCCGCCGACCGACCGGTGGCCTTTGAGGTTTGTAAGGCCCGCCGCCTTTGCGCCTGATATGAATGCCGCGTCGGTTTCTTCATTCCCGGTAACAAACGGAACATTCATGATGGAGCGGAACTCGCGCGCTACGGTTGCCTTAAACAACTTGGAATTGTCTATATAGTCGTACAATTTCCCGGCTTTTTCTTCGTTGATTTTTTGTATGACCGGAACGCCGCCCAGATCCAGCAGCCATTTGAACACCAGCCCGGACATATAGACCGCATAGGTCGGAGGGGTGTTGTACAGAGAATCCGCATCCGCATGAATCTTGTATTTCAGCATTGTCGGAACATATACCGGAAGGTCTTCCCGGATTAAATCTTCCCTTATGATTACGATTGTAACGCCGGCCGGGCCGATGTTTTTTTGCGCGCCCGCATAAATGAGCCCATAGTCCGATACATTGATTACTTCGGACAATATACAGGAAGACATATCCGAAACCAGCGGCAGCCCGTTCACGTCCGGAATCTTGGTGTAACGCGTTCCGTAAATCGTGTTGTTGGAAGTGATGTGCACATAATCGGCATCGGGGTGAACATGGAGGAATCCAGGGATGGAATATACGAGAAGGTCTTATCTTCCGAACTTGCCACAACATTAACATTCAAAAATTTTTTTGCTTCGCTTATCGCCTTTTTAGCCCACATGCCGGTATTTACATAATGCGCCCTGCCTTTTTGCATGAGGTTCATGGGCACCATTGCAAACTGCGTGGATGCGCCGCCCTGCAAAAACAAAACCTTGTAATTGCCGGGTATTTTTAAAAGCGCGCGCAGGTCTGATTCTGCAGTTTGGATTATATCCATATAATCCTTTGAACGGTGGCTCATTTCCATTACGTTCATGCCGCTTTTGCCGTAAACCAAAAATTCTGCCTGCGCTTTTTTTAATACTTCTTCAGGCAGACAAGCGGGTCCGGCAGCAAAATTATACACTCTTTCCATTCATATTCCTCCTCATATAAGTGAAATAAATAACAAACTGATTATAATCGTAATTATAATCGTATTTCCTATGCTTTTCAACTTAAAATTTGTTTGTTATAATAGTTTTATTGAAAGCGGGGGTAAAGTGTGAATTTGTTTTGGACAAATGCTGAGCAAAAATCGCCGCTGGCGGACAGGATGCGCCCCCGGACGCTGGACGAGTTCCTGGGACAGGAGCAGCTGGTGGGGCCAGGGCGCCTGCTTCGGCGTGCGATTCAGGCGGATCAACTGGGGTCCTGCATATTTTACGGGCCGCCGGGCGTTGGAAAAAGTACGCTGGCGCAGATTATTGCGAATACCACGGGCAGCGATTTTTATAAACTGAACGCCGTAACATCCGGGGTGTCGGACGTGCGGGAGATTATAAAAAAAGCCGAGGATTCCCTTCTGATGTACGGCAGGAAAGCTTTGTGCTGCTGGACGAGTGCCACAGGTGGTCCAAGGCCCAATCCGACAGCATACTGCCCGCAATGGAAAAGGGTACGATCAAGCTGATCGGGTCTACCACCGAAAATCCAATGATTGCGATGACCAGCGCAATACTGTCCCGCTGCCGCCTGTTCGAATTTCTTCCATATCCAAAGAGAACATTCAAAAAGCAATTACTGCCGCCGTAAAGGATGCCGAACGCGGATTTGGCAATATGGATATCGATATCGCCGAGGAGGCTGTTTCCCATTGGGCGGACGTCGCAAACGGGGACATCCGCTGCGCGCTGAATGCGCTTGAGCTGGCCGTGCTTACCACCAAACCGGACGCAAACGGCAAAATCCGGGTCACTCTGGAGATTGCCGAACAATCCATCCAAAAAAGGATGGTGCGGATGGACGAAGGGGATTATTACGATATGCTGTCGGCATTCTGCAAATCGCTGCGGGGCTCGGATCCGGACGCCGCGCTTTTTTGGTTTGCCGGATGATGTATGCGGGGGTGGATCCCAGGATACCCGTGCGCAGGATGATCGCCCATGCGTCCGAGGACGTGGGGCTGGCCGACCCTGCCGCACTTGTGCAGGCCGTGGCGGCCATGCATGCGCTCGCGTCTAACGGAATGCCCGAGGCCAGGCTGAACATCGCGCAGGCCATCATCTATATCTGCGAATCTCCCAAATCCAATTCGGTGGTAATGGCGGTGGACAAGGCCTTTTCGGACGCGGAGAACGCAGCCCAGGCTCCCGTTCCCTCCCATATCGCGGATACGCATTACAAGGGCGCGGGAAAGCTGAAAAAGGGGGAGGGCTACAAATATCCCCATGATTATGAACAGCATTATGTTGACCAGCAGTATCTGCCGGACGATATTAAGGGAACTGTATACTACCATCCTTCGGACGAAGGATATGAAAAAAAGATTAAAGAGCGGAGGCGCAACCTTGGAAAATAGCCTTTACATGCGGGTATAATATGAATATAATGAGAGTTGGTTTATTTTGATAAGGAGCAATATTTGAATGTACGAAAAAGTATCTACGGATTTGAATTTTACTGCAAGGGAACTTCATATCATAGAGTTTTGGAAGCAGAATAAAATATTCGAGCGTTCGGGTGAAAAAAATAAAGGCGGCCGGGAGTTCACCTTTTACGACGGCCCGCCTACGGCAAACGGAAAGCCGCATATCGGGCATATTCTCACGCGCTGCATCAAGGATCTGTTTCCGCGGTATAAAACAATGCAGGGCTACAATGTGCTGCGGATCGCGGGCTGGGACACGCACGGGCTTCCGGTGGAACTGGAAGTGGAACGGGCGCTTGGCTTGGACGGCAAGGAACAGATTGAATGTTACGGGGTGGAGCCCTTCATCGGCATCAGTGTAAAAGTTCGGTCTGGAAGTATAAGAGCCGAATGGGAAAAGATGTCCGAGCGGGTCGGCTACTGGGCGGACATGGAAAACCCCTATATTACCTATGAAGACGACTACATCGAATCCGTCTGGTGGTCGCTTAAAGGAAGTGTTTAAAAAAGGCCTGTCTGTACAAGGGACACAAGGTGGTGCCTTATTGCCCGCGCTGCGGGACGGCGCTTTCCTCCCACGAGGTGGCGCAGGGGTATAAGGATGTTAAAGAAACGTCCATATTCGTACGGTTTCCGCGTCAAAGCCGGAGAAGACGCGAGCTTCCTGGCCTGGACCACCACGCCCTGGACGCTGCCTTCCAACGTGGCGCTGTGCGTGAACGCGGCGGACAGAAATACGCGCTGGTGGAGTATGAAGGGACGAAAAGCTCTATCATGGCGGCCGCGCTCGTTTCCGGCTTGCTGGGGGAAGAAGCGAAAGATCACTTGAGACATTATCCGGGAAGCGCTCTGGAACACAAGGAATACGATACCGCTGTATGCGTTTGAGCAAACGGTAGACAAAAAAGCGTGGTATATCACCACCGACCCCTACGTCACCCTGTCCGAAGGATCGGGCATCGTGCATATCGCGCCCGCGTTCGGCGAGGACGACGCGCGGGTCGGCGGCAACAATACGGCCTGCCTTTCGTACAGCTGGTGCGGGACGACGGCACCTTCGACGAGCGGACTCCCTGGCCGGGGATGTTCGTGAAGGAAGCGGACAAGCATATCATAGCAGACCTGAAAGAGCCGGGGCCTGCTTGTTCAGCGAACTTGCCTACGAGCACAGCTATCCGTTCTGCTGGCGCTGCGACACGCCCCTGCTGTATTACGCGCGCAGTACCTGGTTCATTAAAATGACTGCGGTGAAAGAGTCAGCTTATCGCAAGCAATAATTCGGTCAACTGGATGCCAGAAAACATCAAATCCGGCCGGATGGGTAATTTTTTGGAAAATGTGATCGACTGGGGCATCTCCCGCGAGCGCTATTGGGGCACGCCCCTTGCCGGTGTGGGAATGCGAATGCGGCCATATTCATGTGATCGGCAGTAAAAAGGAACTGATGGAACTGGGCGGCGCATCGTGCGGATATCGAGCTGCACAAGCCCTATATTGACGCAGATAAAAATTAAATGCGAGAAATGCGGCGGCGAGCATGAACGCGCGTATCCCGAGGTCATTGACTGCTGGTACGACAGCGGTTCCATGCCCTTCGCCCAGTGGCATTATCCCTTTGAACACGAAGAAGAATTTCAAAAGCCACTTCCCGGCCGATTTCATCAGCGAGGCGGTGGATCAGACGCGGGGATGGTTTTACACCCTGCTGGCTATCGGCACGCTGATATTTCGGCCGTTCGCGTCCTTTGAAAACTGCATCGTGCTGGGGCACGTGCAGGACAAGGACGGCCTGAAGATGTCCAAGCACAAGGGCAACGTGGTTGATCCATGGTCCGTGCTGGAAAAACAGGGCGCGGACGCGGTGCGGTGGTATTTCTATTCGGCGAGCGCACCCTGGCTCCCCAGCCGTTTTTACGACGAGGCGGTGTCGGACGCGCAGCGTAAATTCATGGGCACGCTGTGGAACACCTATGCGTTTTATGTCCTGTATGCCGAGATCGACCAATTCGACCCGACCGCGCATACGCTGAAAACAGAAAACATCATGGATAAATGGGTGCTGTCCCGGCTGGGTTCACTGATTGCAGGAGCGTGACCGACCACCTGGATCAGTTACCGGATCGTGGAGCCCGCGCGCGAGCTGAACCGGTTTCGTGGACGAACTTTCCAACTGGTATGTGCGCCGCTGCCGTGACCGGTACTGGGAAGCGGGATGAAAGAAGATAAAAAGAACGCGTTTATGACGCTCTATACGGTGCTGGAGTCTTTAACCCGCCTGATCGCGCCTTTTGTGCCCTTCATGGCCGAGGGCATTTATCAGAATCTTGTTCGGACAGTGGATAAAAGCGCGCCCGAGAGCGTTCATCTTTGTGCGTATCCAAAATCGGACAGCGCCATGATAGATAAAAAACTGGAACGTGATATGGACGCCGTACTCAATGTCGCACAGCTGGGGCGCGCGTGCAGAAACACGGCAAACATCAAAAACCGGCAGCCGATCGGCAAGATTTACCTGAGCGGCGTAGATTCGCTGGGAGAACTGTTTATCGACGTCATCCGGGGCGAACTGAATGTGAAGGAAGTGGAGCTCGGAGCGGCGGCAGAAGAATTTATCTCGTACACCGTAAAGCCGCAGCTTAAAACGGTGGGCCCGAAATATGGCAAGCTTCTGGGCCGGATCCGCGAGCATCTGCAAAACGCGGACGGGCTGGCGATCGTAAATATTGTCCGGAGCGGAGGCACATACTCCTTTGAAGCGGACGGAATTTCGGTGGATCTGGCCGAGCAGGATCTGCTGATCGAGCCTACCCAAAAGCCCGGGTACATTGTGGAGACCTCGGCGGATTATGCGGTGATAATAGACACGCAATTGACTCCTGATCTGATCGAAGAAGGCTATGTGCGCGAGATCATCAGCAAGGTGCAGACCATGCGCAAAGAGGCCGGGTTCGAAGTAGTAGATCATATCCGGCTGTATGTTGCGCAAAACGAAGCGATCCAATCCGTATTGAAAAACAATCAGGCGCAGATCGCAAAGGAAACCCTGTCTGACGCCGTTGTATTTGGACGAGCTGCCGGATATAAAAAAGAATGGGATATCAACGGGCAAGATACATTGTTCGGGGTAGAAAAAGTAAATTGAAATGCAAATAATCACACGCAAAAAGTCCGGGGACTTTTTGCGTGTGATTTCAAATTGCCGCATTTATTTTGTAGCTGTATTTGAAAAGTATTCTTTCTTTTTTTGCAGTACCGGGTATTCCTGTTATTTAAACGATAAGCCGTTTAACGCTTTCTTTCGCAGTTATTTTATGCAACTCTATATTTTAATTGCACACAAACCGCTGCGCAAAAAATGTTTGCATAAAATAAACACAATCAAAAGATGACGGTTGATTAAGAATACCCGGTACAAGGAATTTGGTTTTCGCCAAACAGTCTGATTAAAC